>NZ_JBDSZG010000047.1:0-227760 GCF_039925265.1 Mucilaginibacter sp. | reverse complement strand
AAAAATCACTAAGTTTACTGCAAATCACACTGCTTAGTGATGATGGAGCTTTGACTGCTCGTTTACACCTTAAAATGCTGGCCCCTTTTGCAGCGGAATGGTGGTATACTTTCCCCGGAATAATCACTGTATTTGATGGAGTTGCTGATGAGGTTAAAAAAGATACTGTAGATATACGCTTTATGCGAGTAGACGCGAAAAGTGCCTGGTGTGATGTTGATTCGAGTATGGCTTCTCACGATCTTTTCCGCCAAGTCTTTTCTAATGTTCCGTACCGTTTCCGCGAGGTCAACCTGTTCTATGATCAGGTCCATTGAACTGTCCGTTGTACTGAGGATCTTACTTAGGTCTTTGATGACTTCATCCAGCCGGGATACGGAACTTTTTAGATTCTTCAGGCAGTACGAGATCGTTTCCGGCTCGTCTTTGTCCAATTCCATCAGGTTGCTGATACCCATAATATTAGCGACAGGCGACCGCAGATTATGGGAGACAATGTAGCCAAATTCATGTAACTCCCGGTTATGCTTATAAAGGTCATCGGTCACGCGTTTCATTTCTTTCAAACCCTTCTTTCGCTCACTGATATCATGCATCGCGCCAACCATTCTGATCGCGATACCTGCAGTATCACGGATAATAAAGCCGCGGTCGACCACGTCCGCAAACGTCCCGTCCGCTTTTTGGTAACGGTATTCTTCCTTCCAATTAGTGTCCGACCCATCTATTTCCGCATAAATACTTTTTAAAATGCGTTGCACGTCATCCGGATGTATATGTGCGGTCCAGGACTCAATACCCGACGGAACCCCGGCAAGCTGATAACCGAAAATCGTTTCAAAATTCTCCCCCCAGTATAAGGTGCCATTTACAATATCCCAATCCCAGATCGCATCGGAAGTGGCCCTGGAAACATATTGGTAACGCAAGTTGCTGTCCTCCAGTGAGGACCTCATCAATTCCCCTTGCTCAGTTACCTTCCCGCTACGAGCAATACAATACACCAAACCGTCCTGTGAATCATATTGAGCCGACCATTGCAGCGAAACGATGTGCCCGTTTTTATGAATAAAGCGATTCTGCATTTGCACCGTAAGTTGCCCGTCGAGAAGTTCTGCCATTATCCGGTTTGCCGCGTCAAGGTCCGCAGGTACAATTAGATCCTGAAAAGATCTCCCGGATAACTCCTGTGGCGAATATCCCAGAATGCCGAGTGAAGCATCGCTAACATCGGCAAACAGGCCCGCTCCATCGATCGTACAGATCAGATCAGCCGAAAATCGGAGCAACTTATTAAGTTCCATCATTTTAAAGGGTTCCCAGGGTTGTAAGATGTTTAGGTTATAAACAAAAATATTCCCAATTGTTTAATTAGAAAAAAGAATTAACGGGGAGCACTCTTAAATAGCCCTTAGGGGTCAATCGGGATAACGGGTGGACTATACCTACAATATATCCAGATTCCTGGCTACACAGTAGCTGGGTACTAATGGCCTGAAGCCAATTTTCCGAAGTTTAGCGTTATCCATGATCCCTTCGAACAGATCGACGAGCGGGCCCTCGTTTTCATCAAATATTTCGACTGCTTTTCCGACTGAATCAGCCAGTTCATAAAGGGTAATGGGGGCATCATCCACAATATTGAATATTTCGCCGTTCAGCTTATCCTGTTGCAATAATAGGAATAGTCCTTGCGCTAGGTCCAGGTGATGTACCATATGTATTCTTGAACCAGAGTGGCGTCCCCAGTTTATCAGTATGGGTATGATCTCTTCGATATGCGGGTCTTTGTCGCCATACACAAAACCTAAACGCAGCACGCGCACATCCAGCTCCAGTGTCAGCAATGCTTGTTCGGCTGCGATCTTACTAGACGAATAGGCCCTGGGATCATTAATATCGACGATGTCATCTTCTTTGGCCGGATGGCCATAGCCTGAACCATATACATTGCCGGTGCTGACAAAAATAAATCGTTTAACAGCTGCTGCTAGGGCAGCCTGGGCTAAAGCGACCGAGCCGGTATGATTGGTCTTGACGACACCTTCGTTATCGGTAAACGTGCGGAATAAGGCGGCCAGGTGAATGACCGCGTCCATACCTGCTACCGCAGGTGGCAAAGTGCCGGGATCATAGAGATCGCCAACCACGATGTTGGCTCCCGGAAAGGCTTCGGCAGCATCCCGCACTAATATCGTAACATCATTGCCCTTGGCTATCAGGCGGGGAACAAACCTGCTCCCGATCTTTCCTGTTGCTCCTGTAACTAAAATTTTCATAGGACAAAGTTTAACGTAATTGTTCATTCTGAACAATTACAATCAAACCAATAACTATGATTTTCAAACCTTTCGAAAAGAGTTGGGTGTCATCCCGGTCACGCGCCTAAAGTAGTTATTGAAATAAGCCGGGTATTCAAAACCTAAAGCATAAGCGATTTCCGCCACGCTCCAGTCGCTATGCAACATAAGCGCCTTCGCTTCTGCAACGATGCGTGCAGCAATATGCACCGAGGTCGGTTTGCCCGTGATCTCTTTTACAGCGCGGTTCAGGTAATTCACATTCACCGAAAGCCCGGCAGCAAAGTCTTGCGCCGTCCGCAACTGTAGCGGGTCGTTGCTGCGCTCGATCGGGAATTACCTTTCCAGCAAATCCATAAACAAGTGCGTGATCCGGACCGCGCCATTTTTAAAGGACGTGGTTTGCTGTGAAGGTTGTATCCGCAGGGCTTCGTGAATCACTAAGGTGATGCAGCTTTTGATCAGATCGCTTTTATGCGGGTAATCTCCATTGTAGGCTGTGAGCATTTTCCGGAATATACTCCGCATAAATAAGGCCTGCTCCTCACTCAGTGAAATGACCGGGTTATCCCCAATGCCGAATAGAGGCGAGTTTTGCATTTCCCGGCTGCTGATAAAAGTTTAGGTAAATATACACGCATAGCCGCCGGTCCGGTTCACCCGCCTCACCAGGGAATTCGGCACTTCCGGATTCTCAAAAAACAATATCGTGCCTTTGATCTCTACAACCCGACCACCATAATCGATCCTCATATAGCCATTCACCAAACCCATCTTATAAAAATCACGCCGACCCGCCCTGTCTGGCACCTCCACCGACGCCGGCAGTTCATGCACCTTAAACCCTTTGAGTTTTAACTCCTCGCAACTCAATCCGGGAATTCCCGTCTCCATCCCGTAAAATTAACAAAATCAAACCTAATATTTGACTCATGAGCATGGTAAGTTTTGGTATGACTATCAGCCTTGATGGCTATAGCGATCACATACTATTTAATCCCAGTGAAGAGCTGATGGATTATTTAACCCGGAATGATAGACGATGTTGACCTGCTCTTTTTCGGCCGGGTCACCTATTAATTCAAAAAAATCATCATTAATAGTGCGCAAAATTGAACGCTAAAAACTGTCGATAACGCTTTTGATGTCTCGGAGACAGATTATTGCTATTTATCAAGGAAATTAGCATTTTTACAGTCGAAACCAACCAATATGAAGCACTTTTATACTTTACTTATTGGCCTGGCCATAAGCACAGCGTCCAGGTCTCAAATCGTTAAAACCGAGCAAGACGCAAAAACCGGCAAGGAGATTAAATCGGCAGTTACGCTATTGGGTAACGGCATGGGGCAGCAATTAAACTTTTTTTCTTCAGGAGATGAAAAATTGATTGAATTTGTAGAAGGAAGGGTTTTGGAGGGATGGTCGGCGAAAATTTTAAAAACGATGGCCATTAGCATAAAACTTAAAAACGACAGCGTATACCATTTTCCGATTGACACTAGCAAGTATACCGTACTCGATGACCACGGATTTCTCAGGTCGTCGCTTGTAGCGGTGGTGCAGGCTGATCAATTAATACCTTTGCTTAATAACGCGGTCAGGGCCATCAGCTTAAGCTTTGTAGGCCAGAAAGATCTAAATATTCCCCCTATATCAGATAAAAACCGAAAGGAAATCAAACGCGCAGTGGCTTATATCATAGGCGATAAAAAGTAAAGCCTGCTAACTTTAGCGCAAACCACATCCATAGCAACCATGAGACATGGCAACGGGTCATTTTCTTTCCATAGATCAAGGATGGAAGCAATTGCCGGTCTAATACCCAATTAAACCGACAAAATAACTATACAAAAGTTACGCTACAGTATGCGTCATTCGTAGAATAAGGAACTTTTTAAAATGCAAAGCACTGATAATCAATACATAGTCACTCAGTGCAAAGACCATAACGTTGGTGGCGATATCATCCTTTGTTACTGGATGCCCACGAGCACGGTGAGAAAAGAAGCCTGCTGGAAAGCCGTGTGATCAGCTATCCGGGCCAGATGACTAAACTTGGTTGCCCCCAAAGCCATCTTTAATTGAGCTTGACATAGGGTGCCAGCCGCATCGTACTGGTAAAGCCCTCATAGCGGATGATCTCATTACTTTCCGCATCGTAAACGAGCTCCATATAAAAGTTATCCATGCGATGCAGCTGCACAAAGAGCTTACCTTCCCTCCGGTCACCTAAAAAATTGCCGGTGATCGCATGCTAAACAGCCCTCGCCCCCTATTGCCGGTTACCCTCAAAATCAACACCGCCATCCTGCGGACGCGGCTGTATCCCGCCTTTGAAACTACGGCCGCCGGCGGCAAAAGTAACATCTCCCCAGCAGTTCGTCCCCGGCGAAACCTCGTGTTCAAACCGTAGTTTTTTTGTATCGTCGTTGTAGGTGTACCTGATCGGTACAAGGCCCAGGGTGACCGCGCCGTCTTCCCGGATAACCAGCGGGCTGAAATACGCCCCCCACCATTTCGCGTCGGTCACATAGGTACCCGCCAGCGCCGCGATCGGATCTTTCTTTTTTCTGCCAAAGATCTGGTTCACGTATTCCGCTGCTTCATCCGGCGGGAGTTTCGGGTAGTTCAGGGTCAGCGCGGCCAGCAAGTCCTGTTCGTCATAGCTTACTACGGGATTGGCTTTGATCAGTTTCCCCATACCCAGGGGCTCGCCTGCAAACTCCGGGCAAACCTGCGGATGCAGCATGATGCCGCAGAGTTCGGATGCTTTCAGCATACGGAACTGGGTGAGCACCCCTTTGATGACATGCGGGGCATCATACCGGAAGTCCTCCTTGAGTTCAATAGCCAGTTCCTGCGCGGTAGAATGCTCATAATAGGCCGAGACCACTTCTACCAGGCGTTCCACCCGCACCTGTTCCTGCCAGTTCAGGCCGGCACCGAATCGGTTGGCGTTCTGCTCACCGGCTGAGAGGTTGAACGCTTTAATGGCCTCGCGCAGGGAGCTGCCCATTTCTTTGTAATTACTGAGGTGGAGGCTCAGCAAATTCAGGATCAATTCTTCGTATGGGTATTGATTTTCCATGTGGTCAAATCGTTTTTAATTGGTTTAATCGGTATTCAATTTCGTTTTTTTCGGCATAAGCGGCAGACAGGCGGGGATCTTCTCCCTGCGAATCCAGGACCGGGCCGCCGGACAGGCCGGCGCGTATCTCCTCCTGTTCCTTTTCGAGGAAGGCGGCAAACTTTTGATGCTCCAGCGCCCCGATCTCCAGTTGAAGGCGGATAACCGCTTGTGTGTTGGGTTCGAGCTGCCGGGTAAGGAGGCTCCAACTGTCGTTTTTTTCCTCTCCGGCAAGCGCGTCGTAACGCGCCGTTTTTTCGATGATCAGGGCCTTATGTTCGAGGATAGCCTTTTTAGCGGCTGCTATTTCCCCGTCAAGCCCGGCTTCGTTTTGCGCGGCATCGCTGACGGGGTTTACCGGCGACGGGCCGTTCCGTTCTGCGTCGATCAGCCCCCTGATGTATTGTATCCCCTGGTTCAGCCGATCTAACTGCTGTTCGAGTGCTGCTCTTGTTTCTTGGTTTTCCGGCATGGTTATTTCATTTTTTCATAAGATTCCAAATAGCGCTGGCCGATCATGATCGCCGCGGCTATTTCCGATACGTCCACCTTTTCCGGTTTGACGAAAAGTTCATAAAGCGCAATCTTTTGTACCTCCGAACGCCTTTCATAACCGCCGCGGAGCAGCGCGACGCTGAGCTGCGCGGGTGTCAGGTCCACGTAGACCTCCATGATTTGTTTGGCTGCGCTCAACACGTCCACCGCATTGCTTTTGGCCGTAATGGCCAGTTCATCGGCTCTTGGCGTCCCGGCTTTCAGCGTATGGGTGATTGCGGCGAGGTTGTGTTCCCTGGAGAAAAGCGTGTAGCCTACTTGTATCTCCCTGAATTCGCCAAGCATTTTCAATTTGATCTCCAGGAGCACCTCCCCCCCGGCGGCTTTACTGAGGTAGGCGTCAAAGGTGGCCGATTCGATTTCCACGACCGCTTTGCCTGCCGCGAGCACCCGTTTGCTCCAGTCTTCAAACATCCCGACGGTGTTCGAGATGATCACCAGCGCGCTTTGGGCGTTCTTCAGGGCCTGATCCGCAGCTTGCTGTAACAGTTCCAGGCCGGCGTCCGCCGCCTTTTCGGCCTCGCCGATCAGTTTTTCGATCCCCCTGGTCACTTCTTTAGCGGCTTCCAGCAAGCCGATGGCGGTGTATTGCAAGCCTTCCAGCAGGCCGGCCAGTGCATAGTTCCGGGTGATCGCCAGGCCTTTTTCGGCCACGACTGCCGCCAGTTCGATCCAGCGATAGGCCTTTTGTAAAATGCCCGAATCGTTGTACCAGCGCTTTTTACCCTCGATCTCTTCCTTGAGGGAGGCGATCTCGTTATAGCAGGCACTGATGAGCCCGGATAAACGGTTAACTTCCGCCTGCCGTTCGGTTAAAAATCTCTCCTGCCCTTCCAGCTGTTTTTTAAACCCGGCTACCTTTTCGTGGATATTTTCGGCAACTGCCTCGGCTGCTTTTTTTACGTTCTCCCGCGCCGTGGCCAGGTCCATGAAGGCCCGCTCCAGGCTGTCGCGGATCTGCCGGGCAGCTTCGGTAATATAAGCGGACAACTCCTCCGCGATTTCTTCCAGGTGCACCGCGCCGTGTATCGCTGCGGACGCCCCCGCCCTGAGGCTGATCCAGGATAAGCGCAGATCCGTTTTAACCAGGCCGAAGGCATGGCCGCTGGTAACCAGTTCAAAAGCCCCCTCCCGGACACTCAACCCCTCCAGCGTAGTTTCCATACCCAGTAGCTGCGCCTTTCCGGACAAGGTCAGGACGGCAGGTGCTGTGCTTAAGGCCAGCTCCGGGCCGCCAAGGCTGCGGGCCGCTGGGGACGACGCCGGGCCGGCGCTCCTGATCACCAATGCGGTTCCGAGGTAGATGGCCTGCATGCTGCCACGCAAAACACCGTCGCCGCGTTCCATCCAGAGGTTGAGTTGCAAGCCGGAAAAGCCCGCACTGAGCAGCGCTTGTTCCGTATCCAGCAAAAAGGTCGCGTTCAGCATCGTGAAGCCCGCGATCCGCAAACGGATCCCCCCTTCCATCCGGTAGGTTTCCGGGGAAAAACGCCCGCTCACCTGCCCGGCTGCTTCCAGCAATTCCTTCGGAACTTTCGGGAACAGGTCCAGCGAGCCATCGAAGGTAAATTGCTGTTCCGTGTAACTGCATTCGCAACGGAGAACCGGCTCGCCGGCAAAGGTAAACATCAACTCACCATGGGCGGCGATCCCGCGGGGACCTGCTGCCAAACGGCCGTTAAGTTGCAGATCGAGCGGGCCGAGGTAACCGTCAAAATATATTGCAATAAAGGCGGCCGCCGCGTCTTTTGCATAAGCGATCCCGGTAGACACGTGCGCGAGGGGGCCGATGTCCGCCTTGCCTTCCAGCAGGAAGCGTTGCGCATCTTCCCGGATATCGAGCAGTAAACGGCCTTTGGACGCGAAACCCAGTATAGCGATCTCCGTACTTCCTTCAAGAAGGAATTTCGTCTTGGTAAAATGGCCCTCCAGGTTTCCCCTGGCGTAAAAAGGCATGCCTTTTTCGCCCAATTTCCCATCCAGGCGGAGGCGGTTTTTATCAAAATAAAAATCACCCTGTACGATATTTTGCCCCAGCAGTGTTAAGTGACCGGCACCCTCCAGTTGAGCGCCGTTTTCCGGGCCGACGCGGATCAGGCCCTGCAGATCAATATCCAGTAAGGCGGGTGCCGCCGGCTCAGCGGCGGCGATCCTTCCCGCGAACCGGCCGCCCATCCCGATGCCCTCTTCCATAGCCATCAACGCGAAACCTATCTTAAAATCCAGCAGCTTCTGCAAATTCAGCGAAGAACTCATAAAAATGATCAGGCCCTCCGTTTCCGGCAGCAAAATGCGCGGCTTGCGGATCGTGCCGGGCTCCTCGTTATAATCCCGAGGCGCCGGCAGCAACCTGAGGTAAGCGGAGCTTTCGTCCGGTTTGATCCCGAGGCGCTGGTAAGCTTCTTCCTGAAATTCGTAAGGCGTAGTGAAGGCGTATTGGGTCTTTAGCTCCAGCGCGTCAAATAAACAGATGTCGACAGTTCCTACCCGGCGCCGCAGTTCTATGCTGCGGATCAGCGCGTTCACCGACCCTTTACTGATCGAGTCAGTGACCGCCAGGAAGATGGCCAGCGGATCGATGGTAAAGCCTTCTTCGCTGCCAATGAGCTGGCCTTTTATCGCTTGCCCGGTAACAGGTTTTTCTTTGGCCACATATTTCGGCAACCGGATAAAATTCGGGCCCACGGTAAAATGGATAAACTGGATGGTTTTAAGTTTCTCCCTGTCAAAAGGCCTGCCGTCCCGGAAAAAGCCCACAAGCTGACTGGAGATCAGCGCGAAGTCCTTCAGCGTACCCAGGCCGACGGACGGCATGGGGAATTCAAACGAAGAAACGATCTCCGTGCCGTCCAGCCCAAGGGCGGAAAACCCAAGCTTGTCATAAAACAGCGGGATGGGTACCGGTATACCGGTTTGGTAAATGACCAGGGTGGTCAGGTTTTTCAGGGTGACCTGGCGCCGGAGCGATTTGATATCAGGCAACAGGGCCTGTACCACCGGCAATTCCGGGTCGATCAGCAGCGATGCGCCAAGCGTCGGCACATCAAAAATATCGATAACGGCATCCACGTCGACCCGGAACAGGCTTCCGGCGAACAGTTCCCCGGCCGACAAGCTCTTTAACTGAATTCCCACAAATACCGGGAACTGCGGCAGGATCAGTTTCAGCGGTTTGGTGTCCGCATCGGGTCTTGCCGGATCTTTGACGCTTAGTTCGCCTTTAAAGCTGCCCGCCGGGGTAAATTCCAGGTGAAAGAACAGATCTTTGGGGATCTCGATATCGGCATACTCCAGAAAGCTGTCCGGCAGCCTCGAGAGATATTGATTGACCGTTTTAAAAGTTTCTTTGACGGATGCGGGAAGCGGCATCGCTTGCGGATCACTGAACAGCCCAAAAAACTTCTCCAGCCGGAACTCGAGATGTTCGCCACGATCGGTCTTGATCTTATCGACAAAAGAAATGCCTTTTAAAGGGATACCGGACGGAAGCACCTTGGCGATATCCTGTAAGCCGAGTTGCTGCAGCAAAAAAGTCAGCGGCAGCAAGGGTATCGCCAGGTCCTTTTTGATATGAAAACCGCCGCTTGCCTTCAGGCTGCCGTCGGTTTTCAAAGAGAACTCCGGCAAAAGCAGTTCGATCCGGCCATAATCGCCCATATCCAGGTCGAGCACAGGCCGGCCAGCCGGTTTCGTGACGGTTCCGAATTTCCGGAACGGCGAACTCTCCAGTTGGAAGCCCAGGCCGTCTTCACCGGCGCTCAGGCTGAATTGCACCGTCTCCCTGGCACCATCGGGATCATACACCCGAAAAAGGTCCAGGAAGGTGCTTTTTCCCGTCTTGAAAACATGGTTCAGGTTTTTAGGAAGACCAATGGCCACACTCGCTGTGATCTTTTTGTTCCTGATATCGGCCCGGAACGCACTGACCCCGAGATACAGGTCGCCGATATCGGCGATCGCGCTCATATCCAGGCCGGGCACCTGCGGCGGCAAAGGGATACGGATCAGATCCGCCGTGCTGATACGGAGCTCCGCCTTTTGCCGGCTGATGACGAACCCGGCGCTGACCTTTTCAGCCGGCAGGATATGTCGCAGCGTTTCCGGTATATCCCGGGCCATGAATAGGGCGTCGCCCTCGCAACCCCAGGCTTTTTCGGCGCTATCGTAAGACACCTTCAGCGATGGGGCGCATAGTGTGAACCAGGGCATACCCTCGCCAAGGAGCCGGATATCGGCACTGCCGGCAGTCAGGGCGATCCCGGTTTTCTCGCCCTCGTGGTAGAAAACCGTTCCCAGCTGATCGAAGGTAAAAAGCGGGGTGCTGAGGCTGGCCGATGCCACCAGGCGGATCCCGGCCGGGGTTTCCTTATCCGCTTTTGTGACCCGCAGCTCCCCCGAGAGGAGCTTTAGGCTGAACAGGCCGGGCAGGCCGATCGCGGGCAGTTCCCCTTCGAGTTTCAGACCGATGCTTTTACGCCCTTTTTCCCCTGAGTAAGCGGCGGTTAGTTTGACCTGGCTACCCATCAGTTTCCCCTCGAGGGATTGCCGGAGTTCCCAGTCGGCCGTCTTTGCCGTTCCGGACTGTGCGCAGGTAAATCCCAGGTTGAACTGATCGATATCCAGTATACCCGGAATATGGGCTGAGGCCCGGAAAGCCAGTTTTGCTTTGACTGCCTGTTCCTTTCCCGATTTTGTCCGCTGGTATTCGAAATCGATCGCCGAAACCTGCACATGCGAATCCGCGGGGGAACAGTCGGTGACGTTAAGGCCAGCTTCTATTTCTCCATCTTTATTGATGCTGAACTTAAACAGCGTTACCTTGGGGTTGGGCAGGTCGCCTGGATAAGGAAGACCCAGGAGCCCCGCGGCCATCTCCAGCGTTATATTTTCTATTGAGACCTTTAATGTTTTGTTTGCACCGAGAAAAAGGCCGATCCGGAATTCTTTTTCCCGGTAAAGGCCATCTGCCCGAACTTCCAGTTCTTTATCCGCGGTTCGGATCTTCAGGCTACCTCCCCTGATGCCGAATGCGGAAAAGCTTTCCGGCATTTCGAAGCCCGGCAGCAGCTTTTGCATCAGGTCCGGGAGCATAACGGGCTGCTCTGTTTCCAGGTCCCCTTCCAGCTCAAAGCCATCCGCGGTCCGCTCCCCGCCCAGGTATATCGTTACCGTTTCATTGATCAGGATCTGGCCACTTACGCCCCCGGTAAAGCCGCTCCCCGTTTCCTTTTCTATCCAAATGGCGCCATTACCGACTTGCAGTCCCGGCAATAACGCCCAAACTTGCTTCACTTCGGCCGCGAAACGGAAACCCGATATAAGCTTTTGAGCAGGGTTAAAAACGAAACGCAGTTCCTGTACCCTGACCGCCACCGGCTCACTGATCAAACTCTCCGGGAGCTGCCAGGTATCCATCGCCAATGCGGTCGATAAACCGGTGATCTGTTTCAGCGCAGGTAGTTTGATCGCGCTGGTAAGGTTAATTTCCCAGTCGCTGTCGGGCGCGCCCGCGTCTATCGTGATACTGGCCTGCACTGGCCCCGTTTGGATAACCGCTTTGATCTGCAGAAAATTCCCCGCCGGCGGATCGATCGTCAGCTTTAAGCTCGCCTGCTGCAATTCAGCCAGTCCCTCCGTCAATAACCATGGTTTTTTGACGTCCAGCTGTATGAACGCCCTGCTGATCTTCTTTTGGGCGGCATCCAGTTCCGCCGTCAGCTCCGTCAGGTAAACCTCCGGAACATTGGAAAATGATGGCGGCAATAGCGTTCCGGGTGGTACACCGCACAGGAAAGCGCCCAGACCGTCCAGCGCATGATTGATCGGCGTAAGCCCTTTTAACGTTAAAACATATGTTTTTTTGGGGAAATTGCCTAATAGCGGCAGGAGCACCCTGGCGCGGATAACATTTGGTCCTGCACGCATATCCCCGCCGATCTCCAGCGTAAGGGTCGCACCTTGCCGAACACCAAAATGCTGGTACGAAACGACAAAAGACAGGTTGCTCAACGAAAGGGTAGGTATCCCAAAAAGAAGCCAGCTTTCCCCTACCGTGCCGGTCGACTTCAGTACCGCGAGGTTCTTTTTGGTATCGATTTCGATCCCTACCGCGGGAAAATGGAACGGGGGAAGTTCCGCGTTAACGCTCACCGCCCACCATTGTAAAAGATTGCCTATAGCGATTTGTTCGGCAGAGGCACTGAATGCAAACTGCATCAACCCGCGTTCATCCAGATAACAGACCAAAGTAACCGGCAGTCCGGTCAGGCCGCGCCAACTCGTTTTTGCGCTTATCGACAGGCTTTTTCTGTCTGCAGAAAAAACCGCTTTTGGATCTTCCAGTGAAATTACCGGGGTGCCCAGTAAGGCAAAGAACTGTTGGCTTTTCGGCGTATTCAATAAGGCTGCTGAAAGTTCCGCCACCGCCTGCTGATCACAAAAGTCTTTTATCTCTGCTAAAGTCATCGGGGTAAGATTACTCATGGCATTGAAAATGATAATTCCAATATTGGCCCTGATCACGGTAAGTAACCGTAAAGGCGCTTTCCTGGTCAATTTTCTTTGGTATGGTCACCTGCGTACCGGCCTGGTCTTCCTGTACCTGGTTTTCCGAAACCACGGTGATCAGGACATCACTGCTTTTGTTATAGACGTATTCGGGCTTGTTATAAAACAAAGTGTTGGCTTTAAGCTGTGATACCAGGTCTGTAAAGAAGACGCCCCGTACCCCATCATAACTGATGGCCGGCAGGATTTTACTCATCCTGTTCAGTACCAATGCCCTGGGGATCTGGTCCCTGCCCTCGCCCGTAGATGTAACAAAAACCGTTGGTCTTAAACTGTTCAAAAATCCCGGGGTATTGCTTTTGGAGCTCCCGTGGTGATTTATTTTCATTACGCAAACATGGCCTTTCACGGCCGGGCCTGCCATAAGAGGGCTAAGTGGCTTAGCGGTATAGGTATCGGAGATGTATTTGGCCAGGGCCGTTTCCTGATTGATATAAGTCCCGTCATCGGCATCCTTCTTAGCCGTTAGTATTCCGCCAAGGTCCCCCCCCGTATAATACCGGAATTTCCCGAACTCGATCACCCAGGCCAGGCAGTCGTTATTGGCGTTCTGAAACTTTTTAGTCCGTGGCATAAGCCGCTGCGCATCGGTTCCGACCCGCCCTACGCCGGCAACAAGCTTCATAACCACGGGGATATGATCAATTTCATCGATCTGATAGGAAAGCTTGTTTACTCCGCCTGCTCTTTGCGCGGCGGCGCTAACCTCTATTAGTTCTTTCACAAAATCCGGATTCTTGGCGTTCTTCAAAAAAGACTGCAACGTCCTGCTATTATCGATCATCGGCCCCCAGTCATCTTCCCCGGTAGGCTGATGGACCAGCGATATATATTCTGCACCACCGGGCGTGATCATTTTTAAGATCTTATGGCCGGCTCCCTTGAGATAACCCATATAATCCTGAAAACCACCGATATGATCGCTATGGTAATGACTGACGACCGCGATATCGATATCCTTATCCCGGCATCCGAGTTCATTCTGGAGATATTTCACCGGCATATCGTTATAACTTGACCGTTTAAGGCCCGCGTCAATGACGACGATCTTATTTACCGGACCGTTAGCGGTAAGCCGCGTCACCAGGATCGCCGCATCGGCCTGGCCCGCCCGGAGCTGGTAGATCTCGAGCGAGCCCTGGGCAAAACCGGCTCGCCAAAAACAACAAAAAAACAGGGGCAGAAAAAGCCGGGCATAGATTACACATCGTGAAGTCATAAAAATGAGGTAGGGTTATAAAAAGGTAAACTCGCAAGAGACGACAGCTTCGGCTTAAATAGATTAAGTAACAGGAAAGCGTCATTGCCTGATAAGATACTTCCGCAATGATCTTTACTATACCGCAATATCGCAGTTTGGATCGTATTCAAAAAAGATAAAAACAACCTTTTTTGAAGGGCTAAAAAAGCTTTTTTAAACGTAACCGCTGCGAACGATTTAATCTTAAGTTAACCACACCAGCCAAATGAAGTCCGGAATCTACCCTGATCATTTTAGCGCAATCCTATATTTATTGCAATTGTGCCATAAGCTTCGCTGAAAAGCCCTTTCACCGGAATCTGTTTTGGGGAGGGTGCTGATGATCAGGGGTTTTTGCGGGAGATCCCAATTCCTTGCACCGCATGCGGGTGCAACAACATGAGGTTGTGATTATCAGGGAGAGGCGGAAAAAGTCCGCGCGGGTTATTCCTTTAGTACATCGGGCATAAGTGGTTCGAAGAACCAGGAACAGGGGCTGCATTATTACCTGGAAGACAAAAAGGCTATGCATCTTTTTATCAAAGCATTATGGAGATCAATGACAGAAATGGCTTCCGGGCTGTAACTAAGAACATAAAACCAGTGTTCCATTCTTGAAATTAGTACTTTCGCTCCGTTAATACCCCCTAACCCTATGCTTACTGTAGAGAAAATTGGCGGCACATCCATGAGTGCATTGAACGAGGTCATTCAAAATATTATCTATTTCGAACGAACGAAAGAAACGTTTAACAACCGCGTGTTTGTCGTGTCCGCGTTTTCCGGCGTAACCAATTGGCTGCTGGAAGATAAAAAGACAGGCAAGCCCGGTGTGTACCACCATATCGTTAATGGCACAGGTTTCTACCGTTCACTGGAGGATGTTATCCTAAAGCTGAAAGAGATCAACGCCGGATACGCCGCGCTTGGTATTGACCTGGATGCCGCCAACCAGTTTGTCGAGGCACACGTGAGTAAAGCGAAAGCTTACCTGGAGAACCTCGTCCAGGTCCTCGCATCAGGTTATGTAAGCCGTGACGGCATCCTGCAGGCGGCCCGCGAGATCCTGGCTTCCTTAGGCGAGTCACACTCCGCCTTCGTATTGACCAATATATTGCAGGGTAAAGGCTTAAATGCCTTATTTATCGACCTGAGCGGATTTGATGACCAAAGACCCTTTACTATCGACCAGCGCATTAAAGATGCGTTTGTGGATATAGACCTCGCCAACTGCATCTGTATCGTTACCGGCTACGCCAAGGGTACAGAAGGGATCATGCGGGAATTTGACCGCGGCTATTCCGAAGTGACCTTCAGCAAGATCGCGGAAGTTTTAAAACCGGAAGAAGCGATCATCCATAAAGAGTATCACCTGTCGACGGCTGACCCGGCATTGGTAGGTATCGAAAACTGCAAACCCGTTGGCAATACGAACTATGATATTGCAGACCAATTGGCCGATGTAGGAATGGAAGCCATTCACCCCAAGGCATCCAAGCCCTTAGAAATGGCGGGCATCAACCTGCGCATCAAAAACACCTTTGAGCCTGCTCATCCCGGTACCCTGATCACCCGCTCCTATGTATCGACCTTGAAGCGGGTCGAGGTCATCACCGGCATCGATAAACTGACCCTTATCGATGTATTTGACCCTTTGATGGTTGGCAATGTCGGCAGTGATTTACAGATCATGCAATTGTTCTATAAACACGGTGTCAGCTATACCTTCAAAACGACCAGCGCGAATAGCATTTCCATCGTCATCTGGGAAGCGGATTTCAGGGAAGAGCTCATCACTGATCTGCAATCGCTTTTTGAAAAGATATCTGTCGAGCCTGTTGCGATGGTTTGCCTGCTTGGCAGTAATATGGACCAACCTGGCCTTTTGGCCAAAGCAGCTACTGCTTTAGCCAAAAACGATATCAATATTGTCAGCGCCGGCTTTGCCCTGCGAAAAGTAAATATCCAGTTCCTGATCGCAAGGGAACAATTTAAAACGGCTATTGTCGCGTTGAATCAAACTGTCGGGTAAAAGAATTAAGCCCCCTAACACTCGCTGTTCGGAGGCTTTAACCTAAGTATTATGATTTCCAAAAACACCCGGACTCATAAAAATGTATTTCGTAGACAATCAACGGAGGATATTTATGAAACAACAAGTAATTGAAGATGTGAACATTATGCCTCAATTAGACAGGGCCTGTGGTTTGGACATGCACAAAGACAAGATCGTCGGTTTTATATCTTGTAAGGATGGCAGCAATCAGGAGTTCAGGGAATTTGGTACTTACACCTGTGAACTCAAAGAGATCAGGGACTGGTTACAGGAAAACGATATTCATCATTGCCTGATGGAAAGCACGGGTATTTATTGGATGAGTCTTTACGCCATACTTACCGAAGTGGGTATTGAAGTCATTGTGGCAAATTCTGTTCATATCAAGCAGATGCCGAAGCGGAAGACTGATCGCAAAGATGCCAAATGGCTTTGTACATTATTGTTGCATGGATTAGTGCGGCCAAGCTTTATGCCGGATAACACCCAGCGGATAATCAGGGATTATTGCAGAAATCGATTGTTCTACACTTGGCAGCTCAACAGAATAAGGATCCGTTTACTTAAGATACTGGAAAGCAATAACATCAAACTACGTTCTGTAATCGGTTCGATCCATACATTATCTGCTATGGATATGATACGGTTATTAGCCAAAGGAGTTACGGATCAGGAACAATTACTTAATTGCGCCCGAGGTAAAGTATAGTCGAAGAAAGACCTATTGATCAAAGCGTTGGATGGCACATTACAAGGCTATCACCTTACTCAACTACAAATGCTGTTGGAAGATTATGATCATGTTCAAAAACAAGTCGATTTTTTAGACAAATCAATTACTGAAATAATCAGTGAGCATTATGCACAGGCATTCGAATGCCTCGATACCATCAGCGGCATAGGTAATAAATCAGCAGAAATCATTATCAGCCAAGCCGGAAAAGATATGAGCCGTTTTCCATCTCTGACCATTTTACAGCGTGGTGCGGCATTGCGCCCGGAAACAATGAGAGTGCAGGTAAGCGAAAAAACACATCAATTAAAAAGGGTAACAGTTATTTACGTGTTGCCATTGTTGGCGCGGCATGGGCCGCTGTTCGTATGAAAGATTCCTATTGGCATGCTTTATTCGATAAGTTACGCAAGCGCATGAAGGCGCAAAAAGCTATTGTGGCTGTTGCAAGAAGATTGCTCAAAGTGGTATATAACACATTAGAAACACTGACTATTTACAAAGAAAAGGGCATAGCTCACTTTGTGGACTTGCAGGCTAAAGCAGCATTGTATCATAACGCAAAGCTTTCGTGGCCTCAAACCAATATTGATTGAAAACACTAAAAGGACGAAAAAGGTAATAGAACAAAAAGTCTGAAACCTAAGCTGCCAAAACTGTAGATAGCACCCAGGCTTGTTCCATGAGAACGCAGAGGAAACTTATTTATTAAAATTGAGTGACAGAAAAAATGGTGTTGCTTTGATTATTACTCTTAGTCACCTTGTGCTTTTTTAATCAGATTTGATAGCTTTTGTCATAGTTGTTCTGCTTTTGAATTAAGGTCCTAAAGCATTTAGGGGTTTAGCAACTTATTTAAATAAAGTTGTAACATCTATCTTGAAGGAAGCGTCTTACCCACGAATATGAAACGATTATACATTTTAGCGATTGCCATTATTTTTCCATTTTTTGTGCAAGCTCAGCATCAAAAAAATACCATTGTATATACCTCAGATATAGATAGGTTTTGGAGTGCTTTTGACAGTGTACGCTCTACAAACGATACAGCTAAGCAAGTGCAGTTTGTTCAGAAACTCTACGTGGACAAAGGCTCCGAAGGCCTAAAAGCGTTTATGCAAGCGCGGGACTATGATGCTAAGTTGTGGGTCGAACTCATTAACAAATATCCTAAATTTTGGCTAAGCATTAAAGCCAACACTTTATCGGTGAAAGGCCAGGTAAATTTGATTACAACTGCCGTTGAAACATTAAAAAAAATGTATCCTGAAATGCGACCGGCTAAAATGTATTTCACGATTGGCGGGTTGCGTTCGGGCGGTACTACTACAGGTGATATGGTTTTAGTTGGCGCGGAAATAGCGACAGCTGATAATCACACTGATGCTTCGGAACTCGGTGATTGGTTGAAAACTGTTTTTAAAAATCAACAAATCTCGAACATTGTTGGCCTGAATATTCACGAATACGTACATACCCAACAAAAGCTGGGAGGCAACACAGTACTCGTACAATGTATAAGAGAAGGCGCCGCAGACTTCATAGCAGAACTGGTAACAAAAACTCCAAATACCAGTGCTTACGTAATCTATGGCAGGGAACATGAAAAGGAATTGAAACAAAAATTCAACATTGATATGTTTAGTACTGCCACAGGCCTATGGTTATACAATGGTACTAATAACTCCCATGCAGATTTGGGCTACTTTATAGGTTATGCCATTTGCAAGGCCTATTATCAGCAACATTCAAACAAAGAACAAGCTATCAGAAACATAATAGAGTTGGACTATAGCAATGAGCAACAAGTAGTAGATTTCCTTGATCAGTCAGAGTATTTCAAGAAACCAGTCAACAAGCAACAATTATTAACGGAATTTGAAAAGTTACAACCGTTTATATCAAGCATATATCCAGCAATTAATTCACAACAAAATGTGTCGGCAACCCTAAACGAACTCACTTTTAACTTTTCTGAACCAATGGGTAAAGGTGTGTCTATTTCTTTCGGCGAAGGAGGTAAAGAACATTTTCCTTTAACCGATGTAATTGGCTTTACAGATGATATGAAGTCATTTAAAGTCAAGCTTTCGCTACAGGCAGGAAAAAGCTATAATTTCAAGATTACCGGCAAAGGCTTTAAGTCTCAAAACGGATATCCACTAAAAGAGTATCTGGTTCAGTTTAATGTGCAATGATATATCATTTATACATAAATGCATTTATATTTTTAGAGGAAACCTTATCACAATGGTAAGAGGTGCCTACCAGTAATAGAAGCATAAAAATACGTTATTTTAACCGGACGGACTGTGCATATTTAGAAATGTCCCTGATATGTCCCCGTTAATTCGGTTTCAGCTTGGCTTCCATGCTTTGCGGTGATCACTGTTCGCCTGTAACAATACCAGGCGGGTGTCCCGGCGAATAAGATGGGCATCCAGAAAGAGCGGTTATTGCGATGTTAACAGGGAAGACACGTTAGCGACCAGCCAACCTAATTTGTGAACACCGAATACGACCTGTTACCTTGCAGGTCAATAACTAATAATCCATATTAATATTTATACATTTTGTAGTTTAGGGTCTTTTAAGTACAACTTTAATATTGTTTAGCTATAAGTTTGAACCCCTGATCAATTGACAATAGCAGAGTTACTATATCTTATTCAATATAACAGCGATGAATCGGCTTTCAACGAGTTGTATAAGCTACAATACGTTAATTTGTATAGGTATGCTTTTTCTTTTTTTGGCGATAAGGAACCGGCAGAAGAAATTGTGCAGGATGTTTTTCTTAAGATTTGGTTAGGCAGGCATAAGCTGCCTGTAATTAAAAATGTGCAAGTATATTTGTACGTAGCGGTGAAAAACGCCTGCCTGAATGCCATCCGCAGCCAAAACACCAAACAACTTAACGAGAAGTATGTAAACCAGGCCTATTACTTTCAGCTCGCTGCGGACCCTTCGCAACTGCTTATTTCCAAGCAGCTTCACAATAGTATTTTGCGTGCTGTGGATGAGTTGCCCCCCAAATGCAAAATGATATTTAAAATGGTGAAAGAAGACGGCCTTTCATGTAACGAAGTTGCGCAGGTGCTCGATCTGTCGCCAAAAACCGTTTTTGCCCAATTAGCTATAGCCCTGAAAAAACTGGAAGCTACGATCAAATAGCCCCGCCCGGTGGCTGTGGAAATTTATTTAAAATTCTTTTAGGAAAAATGTTGCCAATGCGTGTCCTTGCAATAGAGTGACTAACCATGGGAAAATCGAGGTTTATTGAGTTGATGGCAAAAAGTCTGGACAAATCGGCCAGCAAAGAAGAACTAAAAGAGCTTGAAGGCTTTTTGGCGCAATATCCGCATTTTAAAAAAATGCAGGATCTAACCCGCGAACTTAAAAGCGGATTGCCACATACTGATGCCAACTTGCAGCAAAGCGATATCAACACAAAGCTTGACGCGCTGTGGGTCAATATCAGGACTGCTGAAGACATACAGGATTCCGGTGCGGAAAGAATTGTGCCGATAAGCAAATATTTGAAATGGGCGGCCGGTATAGCAGCGGTATTGGTGATAGGTGTTGCCGGCATGCTGTTTTACCGTCCTGCAGCGAATAACAAGCTTTCATTAGTTATTGTTAAGCACCGTATAGATGTGCCTTATGGCCAAACCTTTGCCATCTCCCTAGCTGATGGGACCCTGGTGAAGCTAAACGCAGGCAGCCACTTTTGGTATCCCGAAAAATTTACCGGCGAACGACGCGAAGTTACACTTGACGGCGAAGGGTTTTTCCGGGTAACTAAAAATGCAAAAAAACCATTTATGGTACATACGGCCGCGCTTACTGTAAAGGTGTTGGGTACGGTGTTTAATGTAAAGGCTTATAGAGAAGATAAAAAAGCCGAAACTACCTTGTTTAAAGGCAAAGTACAAATAGAACTGAATGGTGATGCCGAGCGGAATATAGTTTTGGCTCCGCGGGAAAAACTAACTGTATTGAACGATGCCGCGCCGGCAAACCGTGCGGCTAAACGCCCAAAAGATGCTGCTAAGCTTAAGTACGAGCTATCGGTCCTTCCGGTGGTTGATAATGATGAATACCAGGAAAAAGCGTGGCTGGAGAATAAGCTGGTTTTCACCAATATTGATTTTGAAGATGTTGCAGTAAGTATGGAGCGTAAGTACAAAGTAAATATTGTATTTAAAGACGAAGCACTTAAAAAAGAACAGCTAAGCGGGGTGTTAAAAGATGAGAATTTGCAAAGCGCAATGTTGATACTGAAACAGATCACTGCATTTGAATGGAGAATTACGGGTGATACCGTTTACATCAGCCGATTGGACAAATAAAAATTTTATAAACAAATTAAACTATACGCATGGAGAAAAATCTTTACTTACCCGATTCCTGATTGGTCCCTATAAAATAAGCAAGGGAAGAGTTGGCGCTCTTCCCTGCAAAAATCCGGGATTTTATTATTAAGAGTAAGGAGTTTAGCACACTTACTCTATCCATTAATTTTCAAAACAAATGTAATGAAAAAAACAAGAAGGGTATTTGCCTGTCATGGTGCCCCTGTATGCCTTAAAGTTATTTTGCTGATGAAAGCGGTTTTCTTTCTAATTATGGTTACATGCCTGCAGGTGTCTGCTAAGGTCTATTCACAGCAAAAGTTTACGCTCAACGTAAAGCAAACCGATGTGAGCAACATACTCACAAAAATTCAAAAACAAAGCGAATACCGCTTTTTTTACAACTATACCTCGGTTAAAAAACTGGGTAAGGTTGATCTGAATGTAAAAGATGCGACGATCGATCAGATCCTGGCATTTCTTATGGATAACAAACTTACCTACAAACTGGCCGAAAATAATGTAGTCATCATCACTACACCTGATGAAGCCAGCAGCCAAATAATGGTTAAAGGGAAGGTGGTTGATAAAGCGGGCCAGCCGCTGATTGGCGTAAGCGTTAAAATCCAGGGAACCACCATTGGTATTATAACGGATGTTAACGGTAACTTTAGCCTGAACGCGCCGGATAATAGCGTACTGGAATTAACTTATATTGGTTACGTAAAAAAGATCGTTCAGATAAGCGGCAGCGAAACTTTAACCATTACAATGGAAGAGCTGCCCGCCGCACTTAAAGAAGTTGTGGTTGTAGGTTACGGTACCAGTAAAAAAATTGATATCACCGGTTCGGTAGCTAGTATTAAAGGCAGCGATTTTCAAAACCTGCCGGTAAGCTCGGCCGCACAAGCATTAGAAGGCCGGGCAAGCGGTGTAAATATTGTACGTAACGATGGTTCGCCGGGCGCAGCACCGAGCATCAGGATACGCGGTACCGGTACCATAAATGATGCCAACCCGCTTATTGTTATCGATGGCGTGCCAACCAGTAACCCGGATGCTTTGAGCGATATTAACCCCAATGATATTGCTTCGGTTGATATATTAAAAGACGCATCCTCAAGTGCTATTTACGGTACACGCGCGGCAAATGGTGTAGTTTTGGTTACGACCAGAAAAGGCAGCTACAATCAAAAATTAAATACTACGGTTAATTTTTACAACGGTTTCTCTAACCCTGCTAAATATCTTAGCCTGCTAACCGCGTCCGATCTGTATAAATTGAAAAGGGAGCGTTATACCAACGATGGTGTACCGATCAATGACCTTTGGAATAACAATTATTACGCCACACAGCGTACCGATTGGCAACGCGCCATTATGGGTACAGGTCGTGTTACCAACGGCGATGTAAATATACAGGGTGGTAACGATGTATCTAACTACTACTTCTCTACCTCTATTTATAATGAGAAAGGGATCATCGATAAGTCGGACTTTAAACGCGTTAGCACCCGTATCAACTCCGAGCATAAAATTAAACCCTGGTTTAAACTGGGCGAAAACATCCAGCTATCATACGGCCAAACAAATGGCTTTGATAATAATAACTCGCAAACCGGCCTCATTTTTTCAGCGTTACGTTTTAACCCTGCTATACCACTGGTTAATGACGATGGTACCTATGGTACCGCTAAAGCAAATTCGGAGTTAGGGGATATCAATAGTCCTTACTCCACTATTCAGCAAGCCGACAGGTATAACAAAAAATACCGTGCGCTGGCTAACGCCTTTGCGGAGATCAGTTTCCTGAAAGAATTAAAATTGCGTGTTAACTATGCATTTGACGGAACATTCAACCGCAGTTATAATTTTAACATAGCAGATGTAAACCAGGTGAGGCAAAATACCACATCGGCGTTAACCCAAACCGAAGAGGAAATATCATCGCAACTGCTGGAATCGTTCCTTACTTATGACAAAGTGTTTGGCAAAAGCCACCTTACTTTCACCGGTGGTTATTCTTACCAAAACTTTAAAGATTACGGTTTTAGCGCTTCAAGGCTCGGATATGACGATACCGCTCCTGACCAACGCGTATTGGGTACGGGTAATGCACAATTCAATACCAGCATCCAGCCTCAGCCATCTTCTTTGCAATCGGGTTTTGCCAGGGTGTTTTATGATTACGACAGCCGCTTCCTGGCCACGGTAACCTTCCGTGCAGATGGGTCTTCAAGATTCGCCAAGGGAAATCAATGGGGCTATTTCCCGGCATTTTCATTAGGCTGGAGGTTATCTAACGAGCAATTTATAAAAGATATCGGATGGATAAGCAACCTTAAGCTAACCGGCGGCTATGGCGAACTGGGTAACCAAAACGTGAGGCCGTACCAGTATTTAAGCTTAATCAAAATTGGCAGTACTTACGAAAACGGCGGGTATGCATTTGGCGGTACGGGTGTAAGCGGTGCTGCGGTTACCAGTATAGCTAACCCGGATATTGCCTGGGAACGCGCGGTGATGACCAACATCAGCCTCGAAGCCGGGTTTTTAAACAGTAAATTAAATACCACCATTACCTGGTTTAATAAGGATACTAAAGATATGCTTATCCCGGCACCTACCGTAGGTTCTGCCGGCTCGGTAACTATCCCGGACCAAAACATAGGCACTATGAATAACCGTGGTGTGGAGGTTGAACTGAATTATCAGGGCGGCGATAAGGTGCGATACTCGGTTGGTGCCAACGCTTCGTTCATTAAAAATAAGGTAACGAGACTTAACGGCGAAGGCACTTTTTTTAATACAGTGGTATACGGCCGCTCCAGCCGGGAAATATCCCGTACCTACCAGGGGCAGCCTATCGCATCATTTTATGGCTTCAGAACCAACGGATTGTACCAAACACAAGCCGAGATAGACAGCGACCCGGCACTTGCAAACGATTCGCGCAAGGGGAATATAAAGCCCGGTGATGTTCGCTTTCGCGACCTTAACGGCGATGGTTTGATAGATGGTAACGACCGCACCATCCTGGGTAGCCCCAACCCTAATGTAACTGCCGGTTTACAGGGCAGCGTATCTTACAAAGGGTTTGATCTGTCTGCAAATTTTACGGGCGTGTTTGGCGTAAGCTTGTACAATGCCGACAGGATGCAGGGTATAGACCCAACTTACCCTTTTAACCTGTATGCCGAAACTTTAAACAGGTGGACGGGTGCCGGTACCAGTAACACCATACCGCGTTTGTCGTTAGATCCTTCTAATGATAATTACCGCACATCAGACCTGTTTGTAGAGAGCGGCAATTACTTTAGCCTTAAAAATGTAACGCTGGGTTATACACTTCCTTCAGCATGGACTAAAAAGGCTTCGTTAAATAGTGTGAGGTTGTATGCGTCGGGCCAAAACGTGTTCATCATTACCAATTACAAGGGATACACGCCGGAGCTGGGTTACACCGCCGGAAACCTGCAAAGAGGCGTTGATGTGGCGCAATACCCATCGGTTAGAACAATTACATTCGGTTTAACAGTTAAACTATAAAATCATGAGATCAATAAAAATAATATATGCAGTAGCTGTGCTGGCGTTATTTAACAGCGCGTGTAAAAAAGCACTTGATCTTGACCAGCAGGGGGTTTATACCTCAGGTAATTACTTCCGCAACGAAACAGATGCGGTAAACGCAGTAACAGGCATATACAGCTTGTTAGAAGAAGAGGACTATATAGGCCACGCCGAAGCTACCTTTGATACCCCATCTGATGACTATTGGCGCTCGGGAGACCATGGTGAGGACGAAGGAATTGAAAACTTAACCTATGATGCCTCTAACGCGGCGATAAGGTACCCATGGAGATGGCGTTATGAGGAGATCAACCGGTCTACTAATTGTATCATCAATATTCCAAAAATTACGTCAATTTCTGATGCTGTTAAAAACCGCAGCATGGGCGAGGCTTACTTTTTAAGGGCATTTGGTTACTGGCGCTTAATGGTTATCCATGGCGATGTACCTATCATTACCGATGCAGATTATGCAAAGCAAAACTTCAATGTGCCAAAATCTTCGATAGAGGATGTACGCAAACAAATTGAAGCTGACCTTTTAAAAGCGGTTGATTTACTACCGGAAAGCTACAGCAGTGCAGATCGCGGGCGGGTAAGCAAGGGCACGGCGCTTGGCTTATTAACCAAGCTTTACATGTATTGGGAAAAACTACCGCAGGCTATTGCAACCGGCCAAAAGGTAATTGCTAACAGCAATTATGCGCTGGCAGCCAACTACCAGGATAACTTTACCCGCGCCAACGAAAGCAGTACCGAACTATTGTTTTCTATACAGGCGGTGCAAAACGTTGTGCAGAACGACTTTACCATCTACTACATCCCCAGGGCGTGGGGCGGATATGGTTTTAGCCAGCCGTTACAAGGCCTGGCCAACGAGTTTGAAGCTAACGATCCGCGTAAGCAAGCTACGTTATTAAGCCTGGGCGATAAAGTGAATTTGGGCGATGGTAATGGCTTAACCACTTTTACATCAGATCTTTCTGCAACCGGGTTTGCCTTTAAAAAGTATGCGGTATTTAATACCGAAGCAGCGGGCGGCGGTGTAGACCACACTTTTGCAGTACCGTTAATGCGTTCGGCAGATATATATCTGCTGGTAGCAGAAGCGCTGATCCGCACACAAGGTGTAGGTGCCGGTGATGCTTTAATTAACCAGGTAAGGCGCCGTGCCTCAACTGCTTTACCACCGGTTGTTGGTGCAGGGATGAAAGAACTGATCCACGAACGCCGTGTTGAACTGGCAGGTGAAGACCAGCGCCACCAGGACCTGATGCGTTGGGACAAAGCTAAATTGGTGGATATAGCAGCCATATACAACCTGGCGGTGTCAAAAGCTCCGATAGATCAAAACAAAACGATCACCTTCCAACGCCCTAAAAACTATTACTTCCCTATCCCGCAGGTAGAGATAGATAAGAGTAAAGGCGTTTTAATACAAAACCCCAACTTCTAAACATAACTCCAATTAGCCGGTAGCCTGTTTTCATACTATATTATTTTGTAGCTTATGCAGGTTGCCGGCTTTTTATTAAATTAATGTTTAAATGTTTTTTTGATACATAAGCGTACCGGGCGGTGTGCGTATCTAAAAAACCGTTAACAATAATATCTTCTTAAGTTCATTTAACTTCTGTTAACGATCAATTATTAAAAATTTCATTGTTAAAGCAATATCAGTAAATGAGAAAGTGGTTAATTGTTTTTATTGGACTGTTTTTGGGTTGGCATGCCGGCGCACAGGTGAACCAGCAGGCCTCCAAAGCGTTGATAAACCGGGTGATGCCCGGCAAGGCTGATGCATTTATTGTCGAGAGCATCCCGCAGGAAAACGGCAAGGATGTATTTGAACTGGCCGGCAGTAACGGTAAAATTGTTTTACGCGGCAACAACGGGCTATCGGTTGCATCGGCCTTAAATTACTACCTCAAAAATTATTGCCTGGTAGAGGTTAGTTGGAACACGGCTATAAATTTGCCTGCCGTTTTACCGCAGGTACCAGGCACTATCCACAAAACTACCCCTTATCAATACCGCTATTACCTTAATTATTGCACGTTTAACTACTCCATGTCCTGGTGGGATTGGGCGCGCTGGCAAAAAGAGATAGACTGGATGGCGCTGAACGGTATTAACATGCCACTGGCCATAACCGGCGAAGAGGCTGTTTGGCAGGATGTGTATAAAGAAATGGGCTTTACTAATAAACAGCTGGATGATTTCTTTAGCGGCCCGGCGTATTTTTCCTGGTTTTGGATGGGCAATATTGATGCCTGGGGCGGGCCGCTGCCGCAGCATTGGATGGATACCCATAGAGCGCTGCAAAAGCAGATACTGGAACGCGAGCGCTCCTTTGGAATGAAGCCCGTGCTGTCGTCTTTTACCGGCCACGTTCCGCCGTCTTTTAAAGATAAGTTCCCGGGGGCGAAAGTAAAAAAGACCAATTGGGATGCCGGCTTCCCTGATGTTTACATCCTGGACCCGGACGACCCGATGTTTGAAAGCATCGGCAAAAAGTACATCGAAGCTCAAAACAAGGCGTTTGGTACAGATCACCTGTACTCGGCAGATACCTTTAACGAGAATATACCGCCCACCAACGATTCTACCTATTTAGATGGGATGAGTAAAAAAGTATTTAACGCCATGGCCGCTGCCGATCCGAAAGCCGTTTGGGTAATGCAGGGCTGGATGTTTCACTACAACAACAAATTTTGGCAGCCGCAGCAGATCAAAGCACTGTTAAACGCGGTACCCAACGAGCAAATGATCGTCCTGGATCTGTACAGCGATGCACACCCCGTGTGGAATCGGACAGAGGCTTATTACGGCAAACCGTGGATATGGAGCATGCTGCAGAATTTTGGCGGCAACATCAGCCTGTTTGGCCGTATGCGCCACGTAGCAGCCGACCCGGCGATTACCCTGCACGATCCTGAATCAAACAAAATGCGGGGTATTGGCATCACCCCCGAGGGGATAGAACAAAACCCTGCGCTGTTTGCGCTAATGCTGGAGAACGTTTGGCGCGATACGCCAATTGATGCTGATGCCTGGCTAAAAGATTACGCACGCCGGCGTTATGGCAGCATTAACCAAAATGCGAACGATGCCTGGCATATTTTACTGAACACCGTATACAGCGGCGGCCTTACCGAAGGCGGCCCGGAATCGATCATCGTAGCCCGGCCGACCTTAAAAAAAACGGTAAGCCGCGTATTAACCAAATTGAATTACGACCCTAAACAACTGGTAACCGCCTGGGCTAAGTTGATAGCGGCTACTGATAGTTTGAAAGGAAGCGACGGTTTCCGGTATGATCTGGTGGACGTAACCCGGCAGGTACTGGCCAATTATGCCACACCGCTGCAACAGCAAATGGCTGCTGCTGGTAACGATAAAAACATCCCTGCCTTCAAAAAAAACAGTGCAGCGTTTTTACAGGTGATGGACGATATGGATGAGCTGCTGGCTACCCGTAAAGATTTTTTATTGGGTAAATGGATAAACGAAGCAAGGGCTAATGGCATTAACCCTTCAGAAAAGAAATTGTATGAACTGAACGCCCGCGGTCTGATTACCCTTTGGGGCGATAAGGAGAGCGGCCTGAGCGAGTACTCCAACAGGCAGTGGTCGGGTTTAATAAAAGGCTATTATAAAAAACGCTGGGCCATGTTTTTTAAACAAATGGATCAGGCTTTAAGTGCAGGAACTCCATTTGATGCAAAAAGCTTTGATAAGCAGGTTAAAGATTGGGAATGGGCATGGGTAAATACCCATGATAACACTTACCCGGATGTTGCTAAGGGCGACGAGATAGAAATAGCGAAAAAGATGTTTGCTAAATATGGCACTTTGGTGCAGCAAGCCAACTATTAAGTATAAGATGAATAAGCGCATTGTTTTATTTTTTGGGGACCAACAGGTAATATTACATACCATCGGTGTGGCAACTGCGGTAACGGGCTGGGCAATGAAGGGCGGACCGGGTAACGCCGCCGAACCCACCGGAAGGAAAAAACTGACCGGAAAAGTAACTGTTGCTGCGGGGCCGGATTTTTACCGGTCGGCATTTAAAGTTGATAAAGTTGCCGGACATACCAACATTTGGCGGGTTGACCCTAAAGGTATGGGGCATGGTTCCATTTGGGTGAACGGGCATAACCTTGGCCGGTATCCGGAGAAAATAGCCGTTGCCGGGCTTTATATACCCGAATGCTGGTTAAACATCAGAAACAATCAATTTGTAATATATGATGAAGATGGCAGACTGCCAATGACGGTGAGGGTGATTGCGGAGCCAACGCCCGGCAGAATTATACAAACATTATCTGCACAAACTCAATAATTTACTATACCCGTATATGGCAATAGCTACCGGACGATTTACCGCCCTTGATGTATTCCGCGGACTAACCATTTGCTTCATGATCATCGTCAACGCACCCGGGTCGGGTGCATCAGTATGGGTTCCGTTAGATCATGCAGCATGGTTTGGGTTCACCCCTACCGATCTGGTATTTCCATCCTTTTTATTCGCGGTGGGTAATGCTTTAAGTTTTTCAAAAAAGAAACCGGAGACCGATAAAACGTTCCTTACCAAGATTTTTAAAAGAACTGTTATCATATTCCTGCTGGGCTTTCTCATGTACTGGTTCCCGTTCTTTCATCGCGGTGCTGCCGGGTGGGAATTTAACACTTTAGGCCATACCCGTATCATGGGCGTATTGCAACGTATTGCACTTTGCTATTTCTTCGGGGCACTTATTGTGCATTATTGTTCCCAAAAAACGGCGGTAATGCTATCCATTTTGCTTTTGTTGGGGTACTGGGCGTTTTTAATATGGCTTGGCGAGCCGGGTAATATTTATACTATGCTGGGTAATGCAGGCACCAAACTGGATATTTTAATTTTGGGGAACGATCATTTATACCATGATAAAGGTGGCCCGATTGCATTTGAACCCGAAGGGCTGCTAAGTACGCTCACCGGCATCGTAAACGTAATAGCCGGTTACCTGGCCGGGGCTTTTATCCAAAAGAAAGGCAAAAGCTACGAAGCAGTGGCTAAGCTTTTTATCTGCGGTGCCGCGCTAATTGCGTTAGCATTGTTTTGGGGCCAGTTTTTCCCGATAGCCAAAAAATTATGGACCAGTTCCTTCACCCTGCTCACCATCGGGATAGATCTTTGTATAATGGGGCTGTTAATATATGTTATTGAGATTGAAAAAGTAAAGCGCGGCACTAACTTTTTCCTGGTGTTTGGTAAGAACCCGCTTGCTATTTACCTTTTATCCGAGTTGTTGCTAACCGCTCTGCAAGTAATATGGGTGGCACCTAAGCTTAGTTTTTATGATTGGATAAACCAGGTATTTTATCAGCGTTTATTTCCCGGTGCTTTGGGTACGCTGGTATTCGCTATTGGTTACATGCTGCTTTGCTGGGTGGTTGCCGATGCCATGGACAAGAAAAATATATACATTAAAATATAATTAAAGAGTTAATATGTTGGGTAATACCGCACGCTTACTTAAATCAAATATGTTGAAATCAATCGCGCTGCGTAATTTGTTTGCCTGTATTGCTGCATTACTTTGGTGTATCAACGCCAGTGCGCAGCAAAGCAATAACCTGCAATATATCGACCTATTTATTGGGACAACTAAAAGTAATGTGCTTACCAAATGGGGTAACAATGGTGGCACATATCCCGGTGCGGTTGCGCCGGCTGGTGCGCTTCAGCTAAGCCCCGAAACGCGCGTTTCGGGTACTAAAGGGTATGATTACGCCGATAGCGTAATTTACTACTTTAGCTGCTTTGGGCACATGAGCGGTTTCCCGGAGGGATCGGCAGGGCACTTTTTAATAATGCCGGTATTGGGTGAGGGCGATTTTGAAGCGGGTAAATACAGCCGGATATTTGCTCATCAAAACGAAACAGCTGCGCCCGGCTATTATAAAGTTATTTTTGATGATAACCACACCATGGTAGAAGCAACGGCTACACCAAGAGCCGGGCTGTTTCGTTTTACGTTTAGTAAAGGCACCACGCCTCAGCTTTTTATTGGCGATGCAGAAGACATAACTACTCCGGTGAATAATGTGGTGCATGCATCAAACCGTAATACTGTTCTAAATTTCAGCGAAGCTTTTCTGGATAAAAAACAGGTTAAAGGTGGGTGGCTGTTCATTTTTAAGCCAGGGGATAGTCGTAACAAAACTATTGTGCTGAAAATGAGCATATCATCCCTTGGGTTTGAAGGGGCACAAAACAACATTGATAAAGAAATAGGTGGTTTAAGTTTTGATGACATCCGCAGAAGCACGCAGAATAGCTGGATGAAAATGCTCGCCGTTGTTGATGTTACCGATGCTGACGTTAACCATAAAACCAGTTTTTTTACCGCGCTGTATCATTCACTTTTAATTCCCTGGGTAATTGATGATGCCGATGGCCAGTATAAAGGAGCCGACGGACTGACCCAACACAAGAGCGGCAATAACCAATACGGCGCTTTTTCGCCCTGGGATACCTTCCGCTCGCTGCACCCGTTGTTAACCGTGCTTTATCCCGAAAAACAAAAGGATGTGATCTTATCCATGCTGGATAGTTACAAGCAAACGGGTCACCTGCCCACCGAATCCATGACAGGTAACCACGCTATTCCCATCATTGTAGACAGTTATCTGAAAGGTATTAAGGGTTTCGACAAGCAGCTGGCTTATACGGCTATGAAAAAGAGCGTGTTGGAACCGCCCTTTATTCAGCCGGATATGCAACTATTCAATCAAAGAGGTTACGTTCCGTTTACCCGTTCAGAATCGGTAACGCGCACGGTGGAGTACGCATATGACGATTGGGTATTGGCGCAATATGCCGAAACGATAAGCAACCAGACGGCTGATTGTAACAAGCTATTAAAAATGGGCTACAACTACCGCAACCTGTTTAATAAAGACGCGTTGTTTATGCTCCCCCGTGATGGTGCCCAATGGAAAAAGGAGCCGGGCATGTCCGGGTATAAAGAAGGCGATAAATGGGTTTACAGTTATTTCGTACCTCAGAATGCAAAAGATCTGATCAACCTAAACGGCGGGGAGAAGGAATTTGCCGCCCGTTTAGATTCGGCCTTAACCAATCAGGTAATTTTGTTTGATAACGAAACGGTGTTCCACTTGCCTTACCTGTTTAACCAGGCCGGTTATCCGGCGTTAACACAAAAGTGGTGCAGGCAAATAATGCTGAACAGGTTTAGCGCCACGCCGGGCGGGTTGCCGGGTAACGATGACCTGGGTTCGACATCCAGCTGGTATATTTTCAGCGCGATAGGCTTATATCCGGTTTGCCCGGGTAGCCCATATTACAGCATCGGTGCCCCTATCTTTCAAAAAGTGACCCTGCATCTGCCTGACCGTAAAAATTTGACTATACAAAGCAATAACGTTATTGCGGGTGATTATATTCAGGCACTAAAAGTTAACGGCAGCCCATGGCAGCAGTTGGTGCTACCGCACAACATGTTGATGAACGGGGGGATTATTGATTTTACCATGAACAGCCATGCGAGTAGCTGGCCGGCAAATAAAAGCCCTTTAGTACTATCAGCAACTAAAACCAGCCCAATCATTAAACTGTTAGATTATACAGTTAGCACCAGAACTGTTGTACCCAACCAACCCTTTATGGTTAAACTCACATTGCGGAATAGTGGCAGTATCGGTACAAAAAAAATTACCATATATGTGAGCGGAAAGGCCTATGCCTATAAAAACAGTGTGTTAGAGGCCGGTCAAAAATTAACAGATTCAGTTCAGTTAAGGCTATTTGCTGTAGGGAGAACTCGCTTAAAGCTCGGGCAATTACCAGTGGTTACCATAACCGTTAAACAACCGGTTTTATTTAATCCCCATCCTTATGCGATAAGCAGTTTTACAGCAAGGCCAATGGTTAAACAAAACGAAAAGCAGCAGGTAAGCTATACGGTTCAAAACACAGGTGGTTTCAAACGGGTTTTCAATATCCCATTAAAATTGAACAACAACGTAATAGGTGCTGATAAGGTGGCCCTAATGCCCGGCGAAAAAAGACAGATTGAACATGTTTTTTTGGTAACGGATACCGGTTTTCAGAAAATATATACCGATAATGCAACTATACGATTTAAGGTTTACGATAATGCGGCACAATCGCTTTTACTTAATCTCTCGCCGGCAAACCATACTGCCGGTGGGGTAATTAAAGACAACTCCGGCTTCGCTAATAACGGCACATTATTGCCAACAGTGAATAAGTTGTCATTAAAAGATACCGCGTTTGTTTTAGGAGAAAACGCCTATGTTGAGGTGACTAATTCTTCCAGTTTGGACAGACTTGATCAAACCATTAGTATGATGGCCTGGGTAAAACCAACTGGAGGGGAGCCGGGATTGGTAGACATATTCACAAAGGGCGACAGCCATGTGCTACAGGTTACTGACGGTAAAACGCTTACCTTTTTTGCCGGGGGCTGGGGCCGCGGAGATTGTACCGTGTCGTTGCCTGACAATTGGTGCAATACATGGCACCATATTGCCGGGGTGTGCAGTGGTAGAATCCTCTCGGTTTATATAGATGGTGTTTTAAAGGGTACAACAGTAACGGATGAAGCGGTAAACCTTTCCAACACTAACAGATGGACACTTGGCCGTAACGAAGAATTCCCGGCAGAGCGGGTATATCATGGTTATATAAACAGGGCTATGGTATACAAAGAAGCATTATCCGGAGATGATATCTCAAAATTGTATAAAAGCCAGTTAAAGGCATTTTAATTAAATTAATGGCTGAATTTATCGTAAACGGCAATATTGGCGCCATTTCTGCGCAATACCAGCAACCCGATCAAAATGGATTTACAAAGATTGTCGGCCGTTCATTTTCAAAGCGATATTGAAAACAAGGTTAATATTAAATTAACAATAATTTGCCCCCAAATTGAAAACAACCGTTAAAAAACGAACCAATAGGGGTCAGAAACAGTATTTGGGTAGCGCTATCCTGAATATTTGCTAAGAACAGGTATACCTTATCAAATTGAAAGAAGGAATGACGATCCTTGGATAACTCAATAAACTGGTACAGAACTAAAAGTGCTGCAGGAAGGAATACCTGCTTGATACCTGTCGAAATATGTTATCCGGGTTAGGAGTCGCTGGAAAAATTCGTTAAACTGATAGAACCTGAAATACCGGATGCTTGATTAGCCCTGGCTCAAACTGTTCGTTCTGCAGGGCCTACTTTCCGGCAAGCGGAAAACCCAAAAACCGTACAAAGTTGCTCTCCACAGGGAAGATTTCCTGTGTATTAGGATACAGCCGTCACGCCCCCCCGACTAACATTTAATTATTTAAAAGGAAAATAACTATTTTTGCCTTTAAAAAGGAACACACTTAAATATGACTAAAAACCGGGAAAAAAATGTGGCTACGGATGACGATCGGGCATCCAATGGCAACGAACCTTTCGTTGCCATTGATCTGGCCCTAATCGCGATCCATTCTGCTAATATTGGTTTGTGGATCATTGATACCGCAACCAAAAAATTCCTGCCCTCCACGCGTACCAAAGAGCTGTTCGGATACTTGCCCGAGGAAGAAATGTCGTTAGAGGAGGCGATGTTGCAGATCGTAAAAAAACATCGCAGGGCTGTTTTAGAAGCAATGGCAAGCGCATTAAAACAACGCATTAATTTATATATAGAATGTCCTGTTGTCGGTTATCACGATCATCAACAGCGCTGGTTAAACGTAACCGGCGGATTCAGCGATCTCTTTGATCTGCTTTTGTTTGTCTTTCGAAATAAACGATTGCAGTTGTAACACAAATGTCCGGCTGTCATTAACGATCATACCCCAGATCTTCCGTGCTTCCCACCATCGGTCGTAGGACTGGTTGATCTTAAACGAAAGGATCACGGATATCGCCGTACCGGTAAATGTCGGAATGGCGATAGGCATCTGCGGGATCAAGTTTCTAAAATGCCCGGTTAAAAAGTTCACTAAAAACCCAATGACCAATACATAGGGTACTTCATTCCTGATCTTTCCAAGAATGTATGAAAGAGGAATAGTCTTATTGAGCAGCATGATCTTTCCTTTTATAACAGATGATAAATACCTTAAAAAGTTGTTTACTAATATTGACCTGCCCAGTCATCATCGTCCTGGTTTTGGCTAAACAAAACGGTCACAATCCATAACAACGCTGCGCCTAACATCAATTGTTTGGGTAATTCAGCCAGCCGGTGATCCGGTGACATGATGAACAGGCAGAGTTCCCAGCAAATGCTGACCAGTAAAAGCGCAATGACAAACGCCGTGATCAAAAAACCCTTATTCTTCATAGCTATCCAGATTTCTCTGCCGGAAGATCTCCCGTGCGATCAGTTTGCTGTTGCAACCCTGCTCCTCCAGCGTACAGGCGATCGTTTTGATCTTTACCGGTAATTCGTTCACCGTTTCCATCAGATCAGTATGCAGGAGAGCCGCTCCGTCGATCTCACCTTTGCCTTTCAGGCTTTCAAATAGCCCATGTGCCGCTTCCCGGTCATCACCTAAAAAATACTGACCGTAGTTTTCAAAACCTCTCGGGGTCTTCAGGCTTAACAATAAATAAAACTGTGTTTCCATAACTAAAAGTCAGGCTCCCAACAGGGGGAGCCTGATTAATTAACCAACACTTGTTATTTGATTTCGATCTGACGGCGCACCGCTTTAGCTTCTTCGCGTTTAGCGATGTCGATCTTCAGCACGCCATCGTTATAGGCAGCTTCGATGTTCTCCGCGTTGGCGCTGTCCGGCAAGGTAAAGGAACGTACAAACGAACTATAGCTGTATTCACGTTTGCTGTAATTCTTTTGTACATCATTATTTTCCTGCTGACGTTCCGCTGAAATGTTCAACCTATCACGATCCAGGTTGATCTTAAAATCTTCTTTTTTCAAACCGGGTGCTGCCAGTTCTACATGGAAATGGTCTTCGGTTTCGCTGATGTTCGCCGCGGGTACGCGGGTCACCATTCGGTCATTGAAAAAAGTGTCACTGAAAATGGATTCGAAAACGTCATTAAAGCCTGGCAGTAATGAACCGTTGTTACGTTTTTCGGGATTAAATTTAACCAATGTCATGGGTCGTCCTCCTTAAATAATTTAATGATTAAAACTTATAATTAATTAAACTAACAAATCCCATTCAAGGGAGATGCCAAAGTCATTTTTGGCTTTTGCGAACCGAAAAAAAGCAGCATTCCGGAAAAATTTGCAGTTCCAAAATGCCAAATTTTCAGTGCAAGGTGAGTTTTTTGTTTCAAACTTCTAAAAACGGAAAAGGGTATTGAATGTTTGGTAGAACAGATCGTTGAAAGCGGGGTAAGTTAGACGTCTGAACCACAACAATAGCTTATTATTCGTAACATGAAGTTTCATTGGGCGGCTTTTATCCTTTTAATTTATGATTTGAAGCTGTTTTGTCAATAGAGGTTGGCAATCAATTGCAACGGAATCACAAAAAAGAATTTGGTACCAATACCTACTTCGCTGGTTACCCAAATGCGCCCGTCACATTTTTCAACCAGATCTTTACAAAGCAACAGTCCCATACCAGTACCCGATTCGTTGAGAGTACCTACTTTACTGGTTACTTGGCTTTTAAAAAGCTTATTTACCCGCCCCGCCGACATACCCACGCCAGTATCTGTCACAGATACCATCACATTTTCATCCTGCTCAATTGCCGATACTTCGATAACAGCACCAGCAGCGGAAAACTTAATGGCATTGGTAATTAAATTCCGGATAACTATCCTGATGGAATTAGGATCGGCCAGCGCCAATAGTTCATTATTTTCGCCGCATGTTACATTTATTTTTTTTAACGAAGCCTGTTCGGTGTGATTTCGAACTTCTGATTGGATAACATCGTAAATTAAAAAACTTTTGCCCGAGCAATTGAAGTTTTCCAGCTGGCTATTGATCCAGAACAAAAGCGTATCCAGAAAATCTGAAGTATATTCAAGTTTTTGTACTACCGATGGAATCATCTCCAGCATTTCCCGGTGAGTGATAGTTTCGTCGGAAAGGAGATCGAACACACCGCGCAAAGTGCTAAGAGGAGACCGAAGGTCATGTGCTAAAATGGATATTAGCTTATCTTTTAAGTTATTAAGGTCATTTAACTTGTCGGCTTGTTGATCTATATTGACCTTTTGTTCCAAAACCTCATTATTTTTGTCCTTAAGCTGAGTGTTTATCTGTAATTGTCGCTGCTTTTGCTGGTAATACATAAATGCAATTAATAATACCGCACTTATAATGACAAAAAATATAATGTTTAACAAATCCTTATCATGTAGTTTTTGCTGGTACAATAAAGCGCTCGCCTTTTGCTGTAACATTTGCTGCCGTTGCTTTTCGGCGTAGTTATATTCGGTAATGTATAAGGTAAACTTCTGCACACTTTCGTCCTTTTTGAAAGAAAGCTTCAATTTGTCGAAATCCTTTTGGGCCACAAATGCTTTCTGGTATAATTTTAACCCGCCAAGTGTTTCAATCAATTGAACAGACGCATTGGTACGCAACAAAACACTGCCTATATGATCGGCAAGCGTTTTGGCCTGCCGCGCAAAATTATACGCCTTGGAATAGTCGTGGTTTACGTTATAATACAGGGCGATATTGATCAGCGTCGCTGCCTTGTTAAAGTCGATCTGATTATCTGATGATACTTTTAATGCCTGCTGCAGGTAACTTAACGCTTTTTGATTTTGATTTTTATAAATATAAATTAACCCCAGATCATTATAGCACGAACTGATACCATCCTTGTCATCCTGTTGTTGATTAATAGCAAGGGCATCTGCGAGATACCTGATAGCTTCATCATACTTTCCCTGTGAAATTAACACCTCGCCGATGTTTTGTTTGGCTACAGAGATGCCACCATCGGAGTGCATTTTCGTCCACGTTTTTAACGCCTCTGTAAAATAAGAAAGCGCCTGCGGATAGATCTCCATATTTTGCAGCATAACGCCAATGTTATTATAATCTGCGGATATGGATTTTTTGTTATGAAGCTTAGTATCAATGTTAAGCGCCTTAAAATAGTAATCGAGCGCTGTGGATGGGTGCCCAAGGTTATCATAGTTGTTGCCCATGCTTAAATACAAGCGCGATAAACCAGCCACATCGTTAATTTTAAGTTTTATTGAGAGGGCTTTTTTATAAAATATCAAAGCTTTATCATAAGCACTGGACTGGTAATATAAATTGCCATAAAGCTTATAACAGTTGCTTATGCCCAATAGGTCATTTTCCCTGGTGTACAAGGTTATGCTTTCCTTTAGGTTTTTAATTACCTTATCGTATTTTGATTGGCTGATATATACGGTGGTTGAGGCCAGTAAGCCATCCGCAATGCCTTTACTATAGCTTATACCGCGGGATATACGGGTAGCCATTTGCCCGTAATAAATGGTACTATCGGGATAGCTGGAGGTATAGGCAAGGGCTAGTTTGTTTAAATTATTTACCGCGGCAGTGTCTTTTAACTGTTTCTTACCTGCTATTGATTTAAGTAATTCGTCCCGAAGGCTATCCGGTTCACATTTATAGTGGTATGCCCAGCACAAATTGCTAAAAAAAAGACCTATAATACTAAGCCATATTTTTGTTCTCATTCAATTGAAAAATAGCATCACGTTTTTTGTCGTTGAATTTCTGCCGTATCGTTAACGACGCTCCCGTTCCCTGAGATAATTACCAATAAGACTTTTACGACAGACCCGCCTTAAGTTATAAATTTATAATTTTAATTGAATATATACTCCTTATTATCAAAAAAGTTCATACATCCGGTTTAAAATTGAACGTTAGGCCGCCTATTGGAAAAACAATATTTACTTATGGAAGCGTAGTAGATATAGATATGCTGCTTGCGCTTCCGTTGCTTTGTGCGGTTTGAACATCGTTAATAAATATTTTTCCGCCAACGTTACTGGTACCATCAATACTAACCGCTGTAAGTTTAACTAACGAGCCGTATTTGGTTGTCGTAATGATATGATCTAATTTGCATCTGGGTTACTAACTGTTTGGGTATTTCCACTCTGATCGGTATAAATTACCGTTGGTTTAGAAGTACCTTGTACAATGTACCTGAATACGTGCGATGTATCATTATTTTTTGCAGAAATATATGCTTGATTTTTTACCCGATGGTGGCTATGTTCGCTTCATTGGTGAATAAGGAATAACAGCAAATTAAATGATAACGTTCCGCGTCCTAGCCCCCTCAAAGGGCATATTTAAGTCTATCTTTATCCGCCGAATTGCTTGATCGCCTGCTTCAATTTTGAGGTCATGGACCGGCAGTTGCCGGTTTTCAGGCAGACGAAGTCCGCTCCTATCGACTGTAACAATGCAGCGTCATAAGGCGTCAAATTTACCGCCTCTTTTTTGCACCTGTTTTTTAAAAATGCCGGTTTTTCTACCTGCATCATCCTAACCGCCGCCACCACCGCTTTGAAACATTAACCATTCCAGTTTCCTTCACAGCCACCTGCCTTAGTCAAACCTCCTGTTCCCCTTACCCGGCACAAAAGCATCACCCTCCTCCGCCTTGCGGTTCACCGCATCCCGCAGCTGATCCAAAAACTTCGTCCGGCTCAGCCGCTTCCGCCGGCTGATCTCCACGAACCTGCGGGCCGGGATACCGATACTCACCTGAAAGTTCTCTTCCAGCCAGGAAAAGATCTCCCCGATCCCCGCCTTACCCTCATTCAGCTGCCCGCTGTCAAACAAACCATACCCCAGCTCCACCAGGTTAATACTCTCCCCCGTCCAGCGCAGCGAGCGCGCCTTTTTTACCGCACTACCGGCCGGTTCGAGGTCACGGATCTCCCGCACCAGCCATTCCTGCTGCCGCTCCAAAGCCGTAAATTTTGAAAAGATATAATCAGCGCCGGTAGAAAAATCCGGATCGGGCTCCGGTACATCAGACAACAGCAGATGATGCGGGCTTTTACCTCGGATAAAATAAACGTGGTCCATTTCTGTCATCTCCTGACGGAAGTAGGCATACAAAAATGCATACCGCCGGTAAAAACGGCGGATCGCCTCCAGTTCCTCCAGGTAATAATCGCGCAATTCTTCACGCGTCGCCACCGGTTTATGGTACTCCAGGTTAAATTGCGCCACCTGGAAGATCAGCAGCGCATAACAGCGCGGTTTCGTTACCTTAAAAAAAAAGATCTCCTCCGCCGCATCTTCAAAGGGATGTGAGGCGACATAAGCCCGCATCACACCTAAAGTTTCCCTGGCCGCCCTTACCGAAGCGGCCTTTTCTTCCAGCGGACTCCAACCCTGCCTTGAAATCCCGTCCAGTGCCTCCGTCAAACCGAGGTACCAGGTTTCACTTAATCCTCTCCACATTGTTAAGCATTTAAATGAGCGCCGCGCGGACCGGTACATCCCTGTGCCTGACCATCCACGCAGCAAAAAGTAGTTGTTATTCCATATCTTACCTTTTATTTATATTTCACAAAACCCCTTAACTGATCAGGCACTATATTTTGCTTAACCCCCTGGCATCCTAACGACCCGTTAAAACCCGGCCGCTACACCGGGCCCGTTTATTTGATCATATCCATTAAACCTGTCAGTTAATTAATAAGCAAACAGCCTTTGATCACAAAGTAACCTAATCGGGCTAAGTCCCATTTTGATTAAAATCAAAATCGTTCAGGGGAGCTGCATTTTCCATTCCGGACACTTACCGCTGCGCTTCGGGTAGGTCACAAGAAACATAAACACGCTATTGAATCCTGTCAGGATAAATTAGCAATACTGATGAGAGAAATGAAGGAATAAGGCGCTTTCACCTGAAAGAAATCTCAGGCTTGCAGCCCAACCGGGAAGGCAACTTTACCGGCGGATTCCTGTAAACGAACGGCATGATAGCCTTTGTTTACCGTTACGGGGCAAGCCAAACGCCAGGGAATGACTAAATTTTCCCGGATTTAAGGCAATAATCCCTAAAAAATAAAGTTAACCATTAAGCAATATTTCAATAATTATAAAGTAAAGCGGCGAAAACCAAGCCATTTTTTAGGATTAAAACAGAAATATGGAAGCTGATTTATTTCAAACGCTGGCATTTATCGCGCCGCTTTCAGCCGGTCTGCAAAAGGCCTTCGGTAACTACATTGTCGAAGAAACCTACGCCAAAAAACACCGCCTGTTAGACGAAGGACAGGTGTGCAAACGGGTATATTTTATCAAAAAAGGTTTCGCGAGAGCCTATTACCTGGCTAAGGATGGCAAAGAATGTACCTGCTGGTTCATGGGAACGGGCGATATCATGATCTCGGTCTACAGTTTCCTGACACAGCGGCCTGCCGCAGAAAACATTGAAATACTGGAGGATAGTATTATCCAATCCATCTCCTGGAACCAATTACAAAGTATTTACGCTGACTTTCCGGAATATAATTACATCGGGCGCATCGTGACGGAGAAATATTATATCCTCAGCGAAGAACGGGCCCTGCTCCTGCGGACATCAACCGCGGAAGAACGCTATCATTTATTGCTGAAAACCCATCCGGGCATTCTACAAAAAGCAAGCCTCGGGCAGATCGCGTCCTACCTCTGCATTAGCCAGGAAACCCTCAGCCGGGTACGCGGCCGGAAAAGTATTTTGACATAAATCAAAAAAGACCAAAGAAATGTTGACTTAAATGAAATAGCATGAACAGAAAACCAATTCTCCTCACCCTGCTGCTACTCCTCCTCGCGGCAGCTTGCAGAAAAGACACCACTATCAATCCGGACAACAGTTTAATACCGGGGAAAACGGATACCTCCGGAATACTTACTTTGCAGCAAGTAAAAGATTGGTTCCGGAAACAACCGGTAAGCAACCCGGGGATCACAATGGATTGGGCAAATGCGGAAAGCATCCCCCGGGGCAGCAGCAACTATTGGCTGGTGCCCATGCCGGGGCAACCGGAGTTAAATGGCATTAAACAGGGTTACCGGAAAACCGCTTTTCTGCGCGACAGCACCGGCAGTATCATCAGCCGTCACCTGGACATCATACCGGATGCCGCTTATTTCCAGCGGAAAGGCAAGGTAACTACCGCGGACTTCACCGGGCGCGTCTTTATTTATAATAACAACAAGCAACTGCTGGCCGGCAGGATATATGTTAACGGAAAACAGGCGGGCGAGATCAAACCATCCACCGGAGAGCACCTGCACACAGATGCTTTGCAGCTGGTGGAAGATTGCCAGTGGCACGATTCCAGTTACACCGACGCGGATGGGGTACTGGTGATCTACTCCGAAAAAATTTGTTCATACAGCAGCTATGATGATGGCTTTAACCCAACTGAAGGTGGCGGTCCCGGTTCGTTTGGCAATCCACCGGCTGAAGACCCGATAGCGCCACAGGGTGGGAACGGCGGAAGCTCCCCGGAACCATCCAATCTGCCCGGCGAAGACGGGCAAAAGATCGATCCGAAATCTTATATGGATTGCTTCGGCACATTACCCGACATCGGATCCAAGATGACCATCACGGTTTATGTCCAGGAGCCCGCCCCCGGACTGCCATTCAATGTCGGCCCGAATTCCGTAGGGCATACCGCGATAGGGCTCACAAAAACCTATAACGGGCAAAGCATCACCCAGGTGGTCGGTTTTTATCCCGATGCCACCGGAAAAAGTAAAATGCACGCACCATCCCGAATCTTAGATAATTCTGACTTAGAGTACAATGTAAGCATACAGTATGATGTGATTGCCTCCAGCTTTAACCGGATCGCCTCCTTTATCAGTGATCCGCCCGACACCTATGACGCTTTTAGCTACAACTGCACGAACTTTGTTGTTGACGCGTGTAAAACGGGCGGTATATCGCTGCCTGACGCTACCGGAAACATGGGATTAATGCAAACCGGCATGGTACCAGGTGCATTAGGAAGTTCCATCAGGAACATTGGAAATACCGGTAATACAAACACTTCTGGCGGGACTACAGGTGAAACTCACGGTCCATGTAATTAATCATATATGAAAACGCTAATCATAATCTTAATCGCAGTTGTATTACTGTTTAACCTCACGCCGCTGTCGTATATATTAAAAGAAGATTATACTTACAGTAATTATGACATGAGTTTCCAGTTTAGTGAACACGGCGGTGCAGGATACAATTTCGAAATGGGACGCCGCCGTTATAAAAGGTTTTTAGAAAAAAATCCTGAGAAAGCGAAAACAGACCGGCAACTTTACCGTACGTTTACCATCAAACCCTGGCGTTTCTGGCAATGGAGCGATTACCTGTTCAGTGGGGAACGCTTTAAACTGCCCTATAAAGATACGATTGGAGCAAACAAATAATACTACAGATCAAATCCCTTAAAAAACTCTTTCGGGGAGACTTCCAGCGCGACCAATATCCGCACCAGTGTGGATAAGCGGAGGTCCTCCCCCTTTTCATAGCGGGCGATCTGCGACCGGGAAAACCCGAATTTAAAAGCAAAGTGTTCATAGTTGGAATAACCTTTGGCAATACGCAATTCTTTGATCCTTGCACTGACTTTTATAAAAAACGCTTGATTGTATGTTTCCTCGTGGTTCATTTGCTGCAGGGCGATTGGCCATGCTGTAAAATAAATTATTCGAACCCGGTAAAAGTACCCCATATAAGATGTACCTAATGTGATACACAATTAGTATTTTTGGGTATGGACGGTCATGAATTAAAACAGACAACTTTTGATTTACTGGGTTTTAGCGAAGATTTTTGCACGCGGTGCAACGTCATGGGTTTTGCGGTGCCGGATGATATTTTCCTGCTGGAACCGCGGGAACTGGTCAGCAGGGAAGGCTTTACTTATGAGTGGCTGGTGGAACTGGTCACTTTCCTGCAAGAACGCCAATTATTGCATTTGCTACAACCAATACCGGGAAAAAGCTCCGGTTGATCCGCGTGATCATTCTTTGCAGCAGTCCGCGGACCCTGGCCGCAGTTTGCTGATCGGTGCTGTAGAATTCTTTACTTAAGCTACCATGGGAAATGGCCGGCTGGCGTTTTGTCGAGAAGTGGCCGGATATGAATTTAAAAATGGCCGTGAGGCTGGTTGTGGGCAACTGGCTTTCCTCATAAAAGAGCCGCACCAAAAAGGCCAGGTGGGCGACCGGTAACTGAAGCGGCATCTTAATGCCCGGCACCGTTTGGATCCCTTCCTTCAGGGGAGGCGCAACAAATATTTCTCTCCTCCAGGTAGCCGCCATGTGTTCGAGTGAGGGCCACTTGTCATCGTAAGCGGTTTCCGGCCGGACCGGTAAAAAAAGAAAGGCAAACTTTTCGCTTTGCAGTAATTGCGCCATGCCATCCGGTCCAGCCGCGATGAGCTTATTTCTCAAATAAACAAAATAACCCAACTGGTTAAAATTCAATGGGTAGAGCAGGCCGTTCAGGCGTTCCTCCGCGCCACTTTCCCCCAGCCTGGCCGCGCTTAACTGTTTCGCCCATTCGGAAAAGTAAGACAGGGAGCGAAAAGAATACCGCGCGGTGGTGCTCGGTTCAGCCATCTCCGCCAGGTACCCCAACAGGCACTTTCGAAGGGGTGCCGGAGCGTCAGCCGCGGCCAAAAGACCTTTCAGGCATCGCAGCTTCCCGGCCATAGCTTCCAACAGATCCTCGTGATAGGCCAGCGGAGCCGCCTCACCGCAGGCAAAAAACACAGCGTAATCCTGTTGAAGGTGTCTGATCAGCTCCAGGAGAACAGGTTGACAGCTGCCCGGATGGCCGATGCCACCGGGATCATCACATAGCTTCACCAGGCCGGTCAAATGCTGCTGAAAATAACGTTTGAGCGTATGGTCTGACGCGTCAGAAAATACCGCGGCCTGCCAGGAACGCCTGATCCGCGCACCTTCCTCGGCGAGGGCACCCGGGGCATATTGTTCTCCCGAAAAGGGCCGCATACCTGCCGCGACAGCGTTCTTTAAATTTTCTAATTCGTCGCCTAACATAGCAAGTGTTCTTTAAACCCGGCATTGCAACGTGCAAAGCCGGGTGGACACCATACCGCATCGCCCCCCGGGCTATTGTTGCCAGATATGGGTGGTGGTGGTAAAAGTGGTAACGGTGGAAATGGTCGGGTCTGTTTGCGACGTCGTCGTCGTTTCCGAAAAGCCGTCTGCCTTTTTTTGAAGATACCATTGTTCCGTTTTCAGTTCGGGAAGCTTGTTTGATTTTATATTCATGATAATTAATTTGTTTTTGCTAAATTATACTTGTAAACAGATATCGGCCTGCCCGTTACACCAACTGCATGATTAACATGGCGAAACCTGCAATATTTACCAAAATGCTTAAAGGACGATACAGGGGACTGTGGCTCCATATCATTTGCTGGGCCTGTTACATCGCTTACGAGATCGGTTTTGTGTATTATGCCCAGCATACCGTTGGCGCATGGCTCAATTACGCGGTCTTCTACACGATCAACATCGCTGTCTTTTATAACCAGCTCGTCCTGATGAACGGCCTGGCCCGGCCGCATACCTCCAGGCTAAAGATCATCTTACGTTTTGCCTTACAGTTCACCGGCCTGCTCCTGCTGAAATGGCTGGCAGATCTTTGGCTGGCCCCAGGCAACCTGAATACCAGCGGCAGGCTGGCCTATGCACAGGCATTTTTGCCGATTGATTTTTTCAGGGCGTTGAATTTCTCCCTGTTAGCCGTTTTTTTCTGGGTCGCCGGCAATATTGCCGGTTACCGCAAAAAAGCGGATACTGCGGAAAAACAGGAATGGTTAGCGTTGAAAGCCAAAACAGAACTGGAGACCAGGCTCGCACGGACAAGAAACGCCTACCTGCAGCAGCAACTCAACCCCCATATGCTGTTCAACTCGCTGAATTTTATCTATAACAGCGTTTATCAACATTCGGAAGAAGGCGCCCGGTGCATCCTGCTGCTATCCGATATCCTCAGGTATAGCCTAGAAAATACAGCAGAAACGGGCCCGGTAAGGCTTCCCGATGAAATCGCGCAACTCGAAAACCTGATCACCATCAACCGTTTGCGTTACGGCCCGCGCTTCTACCTGGCCACGGAATTTACCGGTGACTTTGGCAACATGAAGATCATCCCGCTTGTATTGATCACCTTAACCGAAAACATCTTTAAGCATGGGGACCTCACCGGGGAACACCCAACGGCCCGGCTAACGCTGCGGGCGGATGCCCCGGATAAGCTGACCTTTCATACCCGGAACCGGAAAAAAGCTAAGCGGGCTGCCGGGCGGGCCAATCCCATCGGCTTACAAAACACCCGGGTAAGGCTGGATTACGCTTACCCGGATCAGTATGAGCTGGTCATCAGGGAAGACGAAAACTGGTTCGATCTAACACTAAATATATCGTTATGAATTACACTTGCTATGTTGTGGATGACGAACCGCACGCGACAGCGGTACTGGTCGATTACATCAACAGAACGCCCGGGCTTTCGCTGGCGGGTAGTCACGCTAACCCTTTGGCCGCGCTGGCCGAAATGACCCAGGCGCCGCCCGCGCTGGCCTTTTTGGATATCGATATGGCGGAACTGTCAGGTATAGCGCTGGCCGGGATGATCAACCAGCATTCGGCGGTCATATTTACGACCTCCTTCCGGGAATACGGTGCGGAAGCGTTTGAAAAAAATGCCGCCGGCTACCTGCTAAAACCCATCAGCTACGAGCGTTTCCTGGCCTGCGTCCAAAAAATAAGGGAGCCGGGAAGTCACCGGGCGGAGGCGGAAAAAACTTTCTTTTTCATAAAAACAGAAGCCAAAGGAAAAATGGTGCGCGTTCCTATCCCGGATATCACCTATATCAGGAGCCTGGGCAATTATGTAGAGATCTATCTCGGCAAGGAGAAACTGATTGCCTACTTAACGCTCAGCGAATTATACGAGCAGCTACCGCCCGGAAAATTTTCCAGGATCGAGAAATCCTTTATCGTATCGCATGATCATATCCAATCCATTGAAAATTTCCGGGCGAAGCTGGCCGACGGCACCGCGCTGCCCATCGGTCGCACCTATAGCGCTGCATTCATGGAAAAGATGAAACGCCTGCTGCTTGTCAGCAAACGAACGCCCGGGCAGGATTAACCCTTCATTTTCTCGATTTCAAAGAACGTAAATGCTGATGGAGGCAGTAATAGACCAGCATTTCCTGTTTCCGCTGGCTGCTTTGGAAGGTCCTGTTGAGCTGCATATGGATCATGTCGGCCAGCAATACCCCCTGGCCTCCGGCCGTTGAAAATCCGGCGGCATCCCGGATCTTTTCCAGCGCGGCATCAAACCGCCGGATATCTGCCGGCCCTGCCAAAGCTGCCAGCTCCGTGATATGCCCCCTTAATTCCCGGAATTTAAGGCCCAAAGCCACCCGGGTAGCTTTAACCGCTTTAAACTCCGATAAGAACCGGTTGGTCATCTCCTCCGCGAAAAGCAGGCCCGTGCCCGGTGACAAAGCCTGTACAACATAAAAAGCAACCGCAAAGCCCAAACGAAATTCACTCCGGGCATCTCTATCCCCGCGACGGCCAAGACCCACCATCGTATGGAGGTGCAGTTCGCTGCCAGCCTCGAACAAATCTTCTAAAAGCCCCATCAGTTGCGGCCCGTAGCGTTCCAGTTCCCGCCGGTACGTATCTCCCTGGAGGTTCTTAACGAGCTGGCCGTATCCCCCGGCCTTCAGTTTGAGGGACAACGAGGCCATCAACCGGCCGGCATCTGCCGGATCCAAATGAAAACGAAGACGGATATGATGCCCCCCTTCCGCATACCGGATGAAAAACCAGCGCCTGATCAGCTTCCGGTGCCGTTCGACCAGCGGCAGGATGACGCCCTCCAGGATCTTGTCCGCCGAAAACGGAGTACAGTAAAGTTTCAAATACAACCATTCACTGCCGGGCAGGAAATTTCGCGCCACCTGTCCTTCTCTGCTAACCGGCAGGGTAATGGCAGGAGCGACCGGCTTCCCTTTGTGATGCAGGAACCCGGCGTATTGGCCCGCAAGCGGCAGGTGGCCGCATTTGGCCTGTTTGCCCGGTGGCAGGTATTCATATAAGGTCGCTTTATCGAGCCCTTTAAGACAAGCGGCAAAAAACCCGGCCTCATCCCGGTTAGCCAGGTCAAAAACCAATTGCTGGTCAGCATGCCCCACACTTAATTTCAGCGGCAGCCCGTATGCCTGACGGAAATTGGCCAGGCGTTCCGAAAACGGCAGCGGTCCTTCGTTGAGCGTATCAATGTCCCCGCGGCCCAGGTGCCACCTGGCCAGGCTCAACACCACCTTTTGATAACTCACCCGTGGATAAAAGTCCATTCCGGGGAACAGCCGCCCGGGGTCCAGGCTTAAATTCGCACAGCTGCCCTGGTATTGCAGGTCGCACAGAAAACGAAAGATACCCAGCGGATTATGCAGGGGGTTATACGCCGTCGCCAGCCGCGGGATCACCTGCCGGCGGTACCTGGCCGAATAAAGCAGCACCTCTCCGTTGCGCACGCAAACCAGCAGGTCCCCGGGGGGCAGCTGCTGTTTCACGGGAAGGTTTGATACCGCGTTAAGGGGGATTTCGTAAGGGTATATAGGCATTCTCCGGTTGATATTATCGACGTGGTCACCGGACAACTGGCCGATATCGGCAAAAAGCGTACCCGGGCCGGCCTCCGTTTCCGCTGCGGCCAGTTTGCGGCAAAGTTCATACACCTCTTCAGAAAACACGGAAAAACGGCCGATCAATGAGGTTGCGGCAGCGCCGCCCGCCTGCTCAATGCACAGACCGGCAGCGGTTTTCCGGAAGAGCACCGCCGTGCTTTTCGGGAACGTTTGCCCGGGGACACGGACTACCCCCTCCAGATCCTCGTCCCTTAACTGCACTTCCGCATATCGCCCTGAGCGTGGATTCTGCAACCAGCTTTTGAGCAAAACATGGTGGGCGGGGGACAATGCAGTTTGATGAACCGGGGTGACCGGGGGTGGAAAAGGAATACCATCCAGTATCGTTCCGTTACCGGCACCGGTAGCCATATCCCCGTAAGCGATGCCGTAGTCCGGGTCAAGCGCCAGCAGCAACGGAACCGCCTCCTGCCCGAAACGGGCCTCGAAGTCAATGGCGAATTGCTTCAGGGCGGATGGCGTTGCCGGTACCGCCAGGCGCTGGAGCAAGTGCAGGGCCTTTTCCAACGCACACTTGTCTGCCGGATCCGGCCCGCCTTCTTCAAGCGGCCTTTCCAGGGCCGCGTAAAAAAGATGCGGCGCGGCGCGGCCCGAATCACCCCATATAAACGCGCCGGCCGTTTGTGCCAGGCTCCCTGCCATGAGGGGTAACCGGCGCAATTGATTGACCGGAGGCTGGCTTTCCGGGCCGATGAGCGACGCCATCGCGCCGGATAATAATATCTGTTCTTTTAAAAGCTTTTGCAGGTGCGACAAGGCTTCCTCCGGGCTGCAATCCGCCTTGGCTTCCATCCAGGATACCAGCTCGCCCGCGGTGACCGTTTTACCCCTGACATACCGGAGCATTGCTTTGTAAAACGGAACCGCCGGAAAACTGCCGGTACCAAACGCATAGTTCCCGTTTTCGCCCGGCGCGGTATGAATGAAACGAAAATCTTTGCCCAGCCGGTACAGCAAGGGGTTTAAGGACAACACGGCCTCAGCGGCCAAAGGCCCCGCTTTTTCCGCGGCTTCCATTTGCTGCCGGTCCGGCAGCAAATGGAGCAGTGCCTCCCGGTCAGGCTTTAAACGGGTAATACCGGACGCATGCCAGTTCACCATCGTAAAAGAGGCGAAACTACCGAAAGGCGTCGGCCGGAAACACATCCGGTTATAATACTTATATAAAGTATGCTGTTCCTTGTCGCTCAGCCGGCCGAAATCGAACGCTTTTTTTTCCATAACCCGGTAAAACCCGGGGCTGGCCAGGAAGATCGCGTTCCGAAACACCTGTTCGCCCAGCACCTCCGGCAGGCGCTCCGGTTCATACAGCGCGAAACTATAATAAGGCGCCCTTAAAAAAAGCTGATCGAAAAAAGTATAATCCTGTTCCATCCTGCTCCTCAATAAGGGTATACTACCCATTTCATACTGTTCTGATATCGCAGCGCCCCGTTACTTTGTTCCAACAATCGCCAGCCCATGAGGAAATTTATAAGAACCGCCGCCCCTGCCCTGCTGATCCTGCTGTTCGTATATGCAGCGCTAAGCAAACTGCTGGACTTTCCTGCATTTAACTGGCAGATGCATAACCAGAACGTGCCGCCTGAAGCCGCGTCCGTACTGGTATACCTGGTCCCGGGCCTCGAGCTGCTTGCTGCGGTACTGTTACTGTTCAGCAGGACACAAGTGGCGGGGCTGTTATTATCCGCTTTCCTGCTACTGGTGTTCAGCGGGTATATCCTGCTGGTGCTGGGCGGATTCTGGGATAGTGTCCCCTGTTCCTGCGGCGGCGTGCTCCGGGGCATGGGTTGGGGACAGCACCTGGCATTTAACCTGTTCTTCCTGTTCCTGAGCATCACCGCGCTGATTGATAAAAAGGGGAAAGCCGAAAACCTTCGAAAAGAGTAGGCACCGTTCATTTTAACTAAAAGTTTTCGTCCGTTTTTGAATTGAAAAGCGTTCATCATTATGAAAAATTTAAAGTTATCTGTATCGCTTGCCGCCCTGGTACTGGGTATCGGCAGCGCCTTCGCCACCACCGCGAACCATTCCTTTACCAACAAGAAATGGGGCCGCGACCCGCTGACCGGCGTCTACACAGACGTGACCGGGCAGAGCTCGCCCGCGGATTACAAGTGTAAGGACGGCGCGAACTCCTGTACGGAAGAGTACCCGGCCGATGTCGACCCGAACAACCAGGCCGGCGACACCCATCCCGGTACCGTTACCCCGGTAAACATCATCCTGGGTAATTTCAGCCAGTAATTGCGGCCACCCGTCCCGATGCCCGCCCCTGAACCGGGGCGGGCATTTTTGCGCCCTTATTTTTCTACCTTTCATTTTGCGGCATCGGGTTCAGTTGCAATTCATCCGGCGGTATCGGGTACGTATACCGCTTGCTTTGCGGCTCCAGTTGATAAGCCTGTCCCTTCAGCTGGCGGCTGAGCGTTACCGCAAAGCGCGGGTCACCGTTCAGGCGGCGCAGGTCCGTCCAGCGGGTCCCCCGCCAGGTCAGCTCCTTCCGGCGCTCCGTTAAGATCAAAGCCAGTGCCTCTTCAGCGGTCGCCGCCGTAAACGGCATAAAAGTGCCCGCTTTCCATCGCTTAACAAGCAGCGCATTCAGATCCCCCAGGGCTGCGGCGGTGTTCCCGGCCCGGGCGCGGCACTCTGCCCTGATGAGGTATTGCTCATCGGTGGCCAAACCCGTGAAATAAGACAGGATACCCGAATAATTCCCTTTAAAACGGTAATTTCCCGGGGTGATCTGCCGGAAGAAGATCGCTTTGCGAAGGTCATTGGCAGCATACGAATTATACAGCGCCGGTGTGACATAGGTAGGTGAAGAGGAATCACCAAACGTATAATCCAGCGCCAGCGCGTAAAAGATCACCTCATTGTTCCCGTTGGGCGATGCCCGCGGGAAAGGGCGCACCGCTGTCGTGCTGAGCGTATTGTAATCGATCAGCCCGGGGCGGAGCTGCAGGCAGGAATCCGCGTACTGCCCGGCCAGCACGTAATCTTCCATGGACAGGCATACCCTCGCCAGCAGCCCGTAAACCGCGGCGATGACCGGGCGGGTCTTATAATTGCCCGCGGCAGGCAATAAGCCTTTGGACCGGCGCAGGTCATCCAGCACCTGCGCATAGGTCTGCTTCAGGGTGCCCCTCCCTGCTTTTTGCGTCACATCAGCACTTGTACGCAGGGGTATTCCGGGAGTGACCTCGGCGGTCGCCGCCCGGTAAGGCGGCGCGAATTGCTGCGCGAGGTTGTAAAACGCAAAGGCACGGTAAAAAAGAGCGGTGCCCCTCACCTCTTTTTGTTCCGCGTCCTCCGGCAGTTTCGCCGCCCCTTCCAGCACGATATTGCTGTAAAATATCTGTCGGTAAGGCTTATTCCACTCCCCGGAGGTCTCGCTCCCGAAGATATCGGCCGCCCAGGTATAACTCGTACGCTCCTGCAAAAGATAATATTCATTCCAGCCGGCATCCGTAGTATAAAAGTCCCCGTCTGCCGTAAAGGGCAGACCGGGCGTGGTATTAAAGATCAGGGTATTATCGAGCATCGCCCGGAAATCCGCCGTGGTCGCCGGCACCAGCAAAGACTTTTGAGGCTTCTCATCCAGGAAGCCTTTTTTGCAACCGGATAAACACGAGCTGAACAACAGCATAAAGAACAGATAGGTTATTATTTTCATGGCCTTGGATTAAAAGTTGTAACGAAATCCCCCGGCAACCGTGCGGGGAAGGGTATAACTCCCCGATACCTCCGGATCTGTATGTGACCGGTTAGCACGCCAGAGGATGCCGATATTGGCGGCATAGAGATAAAGCTCCGGACCGTTTTTGATCCGGTAGCCCAGGCGGATATCCTGCAGGCGGATATGGTCACCTTTTTCGACCAGCGCGGACGAATAGCTGTAGAACTCGTCGCGCTGGAAATTTACCCCGGCGGGCATCGACGGCACAACCGTGTGGGCTTCATCGCCCGGCTGCTGCCAGCGCAGCGCAAAATCGCCGCTTTGCTGGCTCAGCCCATGGTCATTGCCATAACGGACGGAAGCGCGGCGGTAATAATAGCCCAGCTTATAGCTGATATTCGCGGACAGGCTAAGCGCTTGATAAGTAAACGTGTTACGCAGCGACCCGAACAGCGTGGGTCGCGATGAGCCGTGGAATACCAGGTTCTGCGGAGTGGCGGCGGCCAGGATTGCCGCGTAGTCCCGACTTACCGCACCATTCAGATAACCCTGCGGGTCACCGGTTTGCCCGTCCAGCCCCGCAGCAGCATAGCTGTAAACCCCGTAAAGCGGGCGCCCCTCGAGCGCATAAAAGCCGTAACTCCCGCTGATAAGGTAATTTGATGCGGCGGATTGTTTATCGTAACCGGTCACCCGGTCCGTCACATAGCTGGCGATAAAATTGGTCGTCCAGCCAAAGCCCCCTGTTAAATTCCGGCTTTCCAGCGAAAGATCGAAACCATGTCCCCTGGTATCCGCCGTATTTCCCGTAAAATCGCTGATGCCCGTAGACGGCGCGAAAGCCGTACTGCCGATCAGGTCCCCGCCTTTTTTAAAGAAATATTCGATGCTGCCCGAAAAGCGCTTCATACCAAAATCAAGCCCCAGGTTAATATGGCGTACCTTCTCCCAGCGCAGCCCGGGGTTAGGCGGATTCGCGATAACCGCGTAAGGCAGCCGGGTCTGGGAATCGCTGCCGTCAAAATAAGTGGCCGTCGTAAACGCCGACAGACTCTTGTTGCTATTGCCGTTATAGCCAAAACTCGCCCGCAACTTCAGCTCCGGCAACCAATCTAATCCATAAAAACCCTCCCGGCCGATGTTCCAGGCCGCGCCCAGGGAATACAACGGCACGCCTTTCTGGTTGGTCCGCACGCCAAAAAGGTTACTTTGGTCGATACGGCCGCTGGCCGAAAAAGTGATGCGCCCGTCGTAGGTATAGGCCGCATTGGCATAATAAGAGCGGTAATGATCCGTCGCGTCCAGTTCAGCGGTATTGGACGGGATGGCATTGGATGCCCCCGGGTTATCATAATACGGGTACTGGGTTACCAGGTCCACGTCCTTACTGGTGGCATGTCCGGCATCATAACCGTACAGCCGGTAACTGTCCCCCAGCACCCGCAGGCTTTGCACTTCGTAGCCGGCAATGGCCGTAACCTCATGCCGGGTGCCAAACGACCGGTCATAATTAAGCTGCCCGCGGATGTCCCGGTTCACCGACACCGTGTTGTCCAGGTCCAGGATACCGCCAGAAGGGATCGCCCGGCTGAGCGTACCGCTGCCGTCATCCTGCGTATACCGGTTAACGAGGTTGCGCGTAAAATAGCTGCTTTCACCCAACAGGTTCCGCCCAACGGCATTACTGCGCTCATACCGGTAAAGCACCTGTGGGCTGAACCCAAAAGGCAATTTATATTTCAGCCCCGTGCTGACCCTCACATCAGCCACCTTGCCGCGGTTATCCGCCTGCCGCAGTTCATCCAGCGGGCGGTAGCTCCAGTCCAGCAGCCCCGCAGCGGGCGCGGCCTCCACAAAGGCCGTACGGTGATCTTTGGTCACCGTGCCGCTCAGATCAGCGTACGGGTAAAGGGCATCGCCCCTGTTCCAGGTAAGGCTCCCGGGGTTATTCCGCCGGGTGTCACTTTCCGTATAGTTGAGCCCCAGCGAGAACTCGAGCTTTTTATTGATCAGCGCCCAGGTATCACTCGTCGTCAGCGTAAACCGGCTATAGCCGTTCCCCGCCAGCTGGTCCAGGTTCCGGTCATACCCGCCGGACACAAAATAACGCTGCATATCCGTACCGCCGCTCAGGCTCGCCGCATACTGCTGTTTAACCGAAGCCCGGTAAAAGTACCCGGCGAGGTCGTTCCGCTTATCATGCGCCGATAATGCCGCCAGCCCGCTGTTCAGGCCGGCAGCTGACAATTGCCCCTCCCGCTGCCGGATAAGCAGTTCCACCGCCGGTGAAAGCGGCAAATGCCCGTCCCCCTGTTCCGCACCGTCAAAATACCCCTCGCTGAACAACCGCTTTTCCAGGCCGATATAATCGACCGCACTCATTGTCGGGACATAGAACAGATCCGGCCTCTCCCCCACGGTCACATTGGCCGTCAGGGTGACCTGCGGGGGCTGGTTATTGCGTCCCTTTTTGGTAGTGATCACGATCACCCCGTTACCCGCCCTGGCCCCCCAGATGGATGCCGCCGCCGCGTCCTTCAACACCGTGATACTCTCCACATCGTTCGGGTTAAGGTTTTCGATGGGCTGGTTATAAGGAAATCCGTCCACCACGATCAGCGGTTCCGCGTTCGAGAACAGCGTACTTTGCCCCCTGACGCTGAAGCGCGTGCCGATGCTGTTGAAACTCAGCCCCGGCACGACGTCCCGCAGGCGGTCGAGCACATCCGTCGAGGTACTGCGTTCCAGCAAGGCCCGGTTAATGAGCACAAAGGACCCCGTCGCCCGCTCTTTCGGCAACTGCTGGTAACCGGTCGATACCATCACCTCCGACAGTTCATTCGGCGCCCCCTCCAGCACCACCAGCAGGGAATCCTTTGCCGGCAGCGTAACCGCAAGTTCCCGGCTGCGCAGCCCGACATAAGAGACCCGTAAACGGTACGGACCTGCGGGCGCGGCAAGCGTGAATTTCCCCCCGGCACCACTAAGCGTACCATACGAGGTCCCGACAAGGGACACACTGGCTCCCGGGAGCGGCCCGCCCGGGGCCGTGGACACCCGGCCGGACAGCCCCTGGCCAGCCGCGGTCAGCGATAAAGCCAAAAAAGCGAATACATAAAAATATTTCATATACGGTTAAGGTTTAAGGTTTTTGTAATCAGGATTATCCCGGATGACGAGCATTTCGACTTCCGCGGATTGCTCTTTCAGCGCCAGCCCGTAAGCTTCCAGCGCGCCGTTCAGGGACGCCACATCCCATAATTTAGCTTCAATATCCAGGTCGACACGGCCCGTGTAATGCGTAGCATCGATCACGGGTAACGCCGCGTTTTGCAGGTACTGGCGCTCCAGGCGCATCATCAGCTGGGACAGGTGCGCGTTATGCAGCTTAGCGGCATAAGGGCTGATCTCCACCAGCAGCTCACCGCCCGCACTCTTTAACCTATCCTCCCCCGTAGTCCTGACCAGCGCCAGGCAGCGCGCCTGCTGCCTTTCAACACGCACCAGGTACGCCGGGAACAGCCGCCGCAGGTCCTCCTGCATCCAGGCAAAACCATCCTTGGCCAAAGCAGGCGGCAGCACCAGTTCATAACTCCAGCCGTTACCCGAGGCCAGCCACTGATTATACACATCACCCGAAAGCCGGGTATCCATTTTAGCGGAATCCACACTCCGCAGCAGCGTCCTGGAACGCGGGAACACCCGACCGCCCTCGCCAAACGTCAGCCGGCACAACCAGGGAAAAGGCGCGTTCCGCACCCCGAAAGTCTGCCCGCGCAAACTGTCCAAAGGCGTAATGGATACCCCACCCGCCACCCCGGGCAAAAACCCCGACAGCACAGCGTGGTAAACCAATTGTTTGCCCTCCCCGCCGTTACCGGCGATCAGCAAAGGCCGACCGGGGTGATAGGCCACCACCGTATCGCGCTTTTCCTTCAAAATACCCCCGTCCGCAAGCAACAACTTTCGGATATTATCCGCCGTCACCTCCTGCTCTTCCGTAATCGCCACCACCGTACCTCTCCCGTCGATCCATACAAAATGCGGCAAAGAGCGGTGCGGAAAAAGATCATGCAGCAGCACATCCCCCGTCACCTCCGGTAAATTAAAAGACCTGTCCCTCCGCATCTGCGCCAGCACCGGCGCCACCACCTCCTGCCGCTGATAGGTAACCGGCAGGAACTGTATCCTGTCACCGAACACCTTCTGCAGCGAATCCATCACCGGCACCATCTGCCGGCAGGGCGCGCACCAGGTGGCCCAAAAGTCGAGGATCAGGAGTTTGCCGCTAAAGGCCGACAGGTTCAGTTCCGTGACGGGTTTACCGTGGAGTTTCAGATTACGAACGTTGCTGAGGTGGACACCGGGTACTTTATCACCAATGGAGATACCACCTTTAGTGATGTTCTCCGCATATATTTTCAGTTGAGGTTCCTGCGCATTTGCCGCCAAAAATAAGCATAGCAAAGCCAGGAAGCATATCTTGTGCTTCATTTTTTATTCTTTGATCCATAAAAAAAATTGAGAATTGACCGCTGCGGTGTTAACAGACGTTAAACCGGGCTAAAAGCCCCATGCAGCTGTTCAGCAAAGCTGAACCGGGAACGTCATTCGGGCGGACAGATGACGAGGAACCAGGGAGAAATAGTGCCGCTAAACATGGGGCTTCCCTCCTTCCGGTAACAATACATTTGCCCCGCCCTGCTCCTGCAGCCCCTCGCAGGCCTTTAAAAGCTCAATTAACTGATCAAAAAGCGAGGCAACTTCGTCAGCCGGCAACACAGCGGTGCCCAGCACCACCCTTTCGCCCAGCCCGCCAATGGAGGCAAATGCAAAAACTTCCCATAGCACCTTCTCTACCCCAAGCGGATCCCAAGCCACAAAAAATGCGGCTGTTATCTCTTTTAGCGTACCTGTCTTACCGGAGTTGTCGTTTACAAAAACTGTTCTCATCGACTCATATGGCTACGAGTCTTGTTTGGCGCCACCACAAAATAAGTGTGGGCTCTACAAACCGCGGTCACATAAAAGTTTCTGAAGCCTTAAGTTAACACGGAATTACAGCAGAGCCCACACCTAGTTCTATATGCAAATATACATATCGGAAACATAGCTGTGGGTATAATTCTGCTGTCCTGCGTTAACGGCTTCAGAATGTGACCGCAAGACTCTTAATTAATACCTATTCTAATACTCGGGATTGCCAACTGCCATTATTTGGGCTAACAATTTCCACAAATCAAATATAATCAATGATTTATTTAAATACAAATTATTTATATAAAATAGTATAAAACTGATTTTTAGTCATTTGCCGCATGGCTAAAATTTCAATCTCCGAATTGCATAATTATATTATTAACACAGTTAGAGTAATTCGCTTAGAACTAGATATAACGCAGCTGGCGTTATCAAAAAAATTTGATTCTTTATCCGACACTAATCTTATCGGTCTTGTTGAAAGTGAAAAAACACCTACTACATATAACGACAGTCATTTAAATATTATAGCAAAAATCTTTAGCGAAAAAGCAAAACAATTAGGAAAGGGAAAATCAGAATATATAATTCTTGACTTTTATCCAAGCGGACCTTTATCTGAAATATCTGTTGAAAAAACCATAGATTCAATACCAAAGAATTTGCAAGCAACCGGCACATTAAACTTGCTTCTGGAAAACAAAGATCCTCTTTTTAATGAATGGCGTACCGTAAAAGAGATCACAGATTATTGTAATGAATTCGCAGGCAAAGAATGGAAAACTACCGACTTCACGTCTGTTGTGGCGCGTGCGGAGGCAACACAAAAGCTTCAACGACTCGGGGAAAATGAGCCAAAATATAAAAAAGCTTAAAGCAATCTTTATATTGCCCATCTAAAACGTACCTGGCCAATGGCGCAGCCAAAACGCAATCAAAAAACCCACAGTAAAATAACGATCAGCACCGTTGAGTTTTATAAAATTTATATGGTGATGTTCCACCGGCTGGCATCGGGATATTCTGCTTACGAGCAATCTTTTCTGCTGGGTAAAACGGACTTATTCGTGCGGGATGTAGAAAATCCGCTTAAATCCAAGCGTTATAATATTGACGATGCGAATTATATCCTGCTTATTTATAATCTTAGTTGGAAGGATATTATACCTGCCGAAGCATTACAAGACAACTACCAACTTGAAGTAACCTCTTATCCTGGTGATAAAAGAATACCTGTTTACGAGATCAGAAAAAGTGCTAAAGAATCAGGTAGCGTTCTCTTCCGAAACTTCACATTAGATAAAAACGAAGAAAAATCAGAGATCTTAATCGTAACAGAAGAAGATAAGCATGTTGAACCGGCCACTCAGCTTTTCTTATCTACATACGATGATGTTAAGATTTACATCGATAAACTTTTGATAGGGATATTTTTCACGGAACCTAAGCGGGCGTTAGATATTTTCAAGCAATGTCAGTTGAAATTTGGGATAACCTTTCATCCTCGCAATATGATTAAAGTGTTGAATTTTTATACAAATAAGAAAAGTGGGGTACCTAAGTTAGATAAAGAAAGAAGGGATGAGTTTGGGCGGATGTTATTTGTGAATTCCTCCTCTATGCATTTACATTAATTTCGATAAATCGCCGGTTGTTTTTGATCGAAATAAGAATTACAGCGTCAAACTTTTATTAAGATATAACTGCTTTGCGATTACAATTAATACCCTTTCTATGTGTGTAACCATTTAAATATAAACTATGTTACCGCTGCAAAAAATCAGGAGCAAATTTGAATAAGGGGTTCTGTGCTAAGTGAGTTTGAATATCTGCGACAGTTCCTGTTTGATCTTGGGATAAATAAGGTTTTAGTAATGCCAAGCATTTCAGTGCATCTAAAGACGTCATGTTCTGCCCACTCTTATAAAAAGTAAGTATCGCGCGGGTATCATCGTAAGTGCGTAAGGTTTGGGCTTTTAATACGAAGCACGCTGCCAGCATTAGAAATAAAAAAAAGCCGCGTTTCACCTTACAAATTAGCGAGTTCGATACCGAAAGCAGAAAAAGCAGCCATATCCGCATATTTACTGCTTTAATTCACGATCGGCCTCCCCATAAATCACGAAGGCGCTCACCAGTTCGGTGCCTGTATTATAGTCAGGATATTCGTTAAAATTCTTCGCTGTGACTAAACGCCGGTAATCGCTAATATTCATTTGGCAAGGCCGGGTATCATACCGCAAAGCGTTGAAATAATGCTAAAGCCGGACATCATACTGGAAAACACTTTACTTTTTTCTTTTTTTACATCCAGTTCATGCGCTTCCTCATTCCGGTAAATCTTGATGATAGAAATATGATGGAAATCTTCGTTACTGATCAGCTTTTGTTCGTGGGCATAATTCAGGTAATCCTGGAACGTCGGCTTGCGTTTGAGCATCTTGATTTTGAAAGCGGCGTCATTCCTATAGATCTTTTTCAGCAGATTTTCGATGACCTTGGCCATCGCTAAGATCGCCTTGCTATCTTGCTGGATATCGACCAAGTCGTGAATATCATTGAGTTCGGCCGCTACATCCGCCTCTATGTGTGGATTGGCGGCGACCAACTCTTTTAATTTCTTCTTGATCTCATCGTTGATGCCGGTACTTGCGCTGAGCGCCAGTGATAATTCTTCGATCTTCTTGTTTTTTTCGTCATTGCTGCCTGCCAACCAGATGATGATCAGCAAGCCGATCATAAAAACGAAATCGGGAATATGTTTTTTAGCCATTAGGTATAATTGTGATAGCGGTTCCTGCAAATATAAGCGCGGACTACAGCTCTTTTTTTATTTTTTGATAAACGATGTTAAAGAAGTAATCTATTTCCAGCATGTCTTTGAGTCCCAGTTTCTCTGCGATCTCCCGGATAATGGCGCTATACTCTTCATAATCGGTGCCATTGTAACTGGAGGAGTACGCTTTGATATCCATACCCCCTTCCTCCCGCAATACGGTGATCGGATTTTGATTGATATTAGCCAACTTTTTCGGAGCGTAGGTCATCATGATCTCGCCGATAAAGTTGGGGCCGACGCCTTTGATACTCTTGGTAATGTCTTTAGCTATCTGGTAAATATAACTCGGGCTTTTGTCTTTGTTGCTCCGAATAGCTACTATAAGTTTCCGGAACCCTGTCTGCTGTTTAAATAACCCGGTTTTCAGGCGGAACATGCCGTTCGAATACCATAATCCAGGCGTACCGGCCTTGCCGACCATATCTTCTACCAGCACTTTAAACTGCGCTGGGGTATGCTGCGTGTCGGCAATACTATCTAATACTTCTTTAGCCTCCAGGTAATCCGCCCGTTTTTTCTTAAAGCCTGCGTTGATCTCCTTTTGGTCAAGCTTAGTATAATGCGCCTTTAGCTTTTTCAGATTGTAGATCAGGCTGCCGGTTTTGTCGGGAAATTCCTCGGCCTGCACTATGATCTTTTTCTGTTTTTTATGATAATCCCGGTAGATAGCGATGATCCGCTCGCTTAACAGATCGGCTTTAGCCGGCGAAATGCAATCTGAAAAATAAGCCAGGGAATCCAGCCACATCGGGTTGTCTCCTGCGCAGCGGAAATACAGTGAAACTTCATTATTCACGTTTAATCCGCCATTTGTCATATTGGCCGATCCCGAAATGATATGGCAATACTCCCTGTCTTTAATCAGATAAAGCTTCGGATGAAAAACCTGTTTCAAATTCATATTCACGAGATAGCCGCTAATCAGCGATGAACGTTCGGCGTGAACTTTAAGTGTAGTCAAGGCTTCGGGATCTGTGATGCCAAAATTATAGCCGGCAATAATCTTGAACCGTATAGGTTTATTAAAAAACGGCAATAAAATATTTATGGCGGCTTTCTTTAAGAATGCCGTGGCCATGTATACTTCCGTAGCATCGGCTAATAGATCGGTTAGTAATTGGTGATGCGAAATGGAAGCGTTACTATTGGTAATAAGTTTAATCATGATCTGGTTCCTGCCTAAATATCAGACATATTATTGAAATTCGTGAATGAAGAAGAAAGAAGAACTCAGTCAGGAAATCCTGCGTATCAATCATATCTTGCTTAAAGCCCAGGAGGCGGTAGAAATCGTGGCTTATTTGCTCGAACCTGAAACCGACGATTACCGGGCCTATCAAAAAAGAATGAATATGTTTTTTGATTATTCGATTGCCAATTACTGGCAGATTGCAGTAATGGAACTGGTCAAATTATTTTACTTCAAACCCGGTAAAAAAGAAGAAACGGATAACCGTGAAAAATTTAATATCCGCCATTTTATAAAAAAGGTCCGACGGGACGGTTATTTTGGTGAGTTTGCCGTCCAGGACAGCACATTAGATAAATGGCTCGTTGAGCTTGACCATAATGATGATGTCATCAAAAATTTAATGGAGCAAAGAGATAAGCTGTATGCACATGAAGACAGGAATAATCAAACGGTAGTCAACAAAACCAGTCTTATGGAAGCGCGGAATCTGCTCGCCATTGCAATCAAATTGATCAAAGCGATCAATCTGGCAACCTATCAGCAGGGCATCTCTTTTGATCTAATTAATTCCCCTGCCCATAATCTGAAATTTGTGATCGAGATGCTGGCAGATAAAGAACGTGCTAAGATGGAGGCTTACCGACCCATTGCCCGGCAGTACGGACTGGAAGATGAATTACCTAAGCAAAGCTAGGCTATTAAAACCGCTCGCCCAGTTCGCGGAACATTTCGATGGTGGTGATGGTCCGGATGCCGAGCGGGGCGCAGATATCGGGGATCTTGACGCGGGCGATCTTGGCCGGCTGGCTGGTTTCGTGCGTGACGATGGTGTTCCTGCCCGCTAAAGCATGAGCAATGAGCCAGGCATCGGCTTCGTCTGCATCAAAAAAGGTATCGAGTGCCCGTTGGTTATAAGGGGGCTGGCGTAAGCGGGCGATATTAATGACCTGCGCATATTGCCCGATCACCGGTGCGGATGGGGCAAAAAATCCGGCGGGCAGGTTCGTGTCGCACCAGCCGGTCAAAGCATCTTTATTCCGGTGCAGTTCCGCTTTAACCTTATCAATACTGATGATCCGCCCGGCGACAGCTAATTCGCTGATCTTTGCCCAAAAACTGGTGGCGACATCAAGCGGGTAGGTATCACGGTGGGCCTGGATAAAGAAGTTACTATCAACGATCAGCGGCTCCATCTGCTATAGTTTGTTCATGAAGTTTTGATAGGTATCGCCCTTCAGGCCGGTTAGCTGATAAGCTTCGCGGTACAACAATTGCTTTTCCCGTACGGCGCGGTCGACCAGTGATACGTAACGCAGTCCCAGGCGTTTCTTTTGCGTCAGGTAAAAATCCCCGCCGCCGGTGGTGGTGTCTTTCTTGTATTTAACCGCTTCCTGGTATTCGCGGTACCATTGGAAAAAAGCCGCCCGGCTTATTTTACCCAGATCCAATGCCCTCCGGGCCAGGACAATAGGACTTACTTTAAAGTAACGGGCCATCGCCTGAATATCCGGGTTCCGGTTCCAAAAACGGGTGAACTCATCCGCGGGTACCAATAGTTCCGCCGCGACCTGGTCACAAAGTTTTTCCAGCGGATCGTCAGCAGGTAATAATTGCTGCATATCAAAGCCGGCGCTTTGACCGATCCAGATATGCGCCAGTTCGTGCGCGATGGTGAACATTTGCGCCGCTTTGCCGTCCGCCGCGTTGACAAACATAAATGGCGCATGCGCGTCCACCAATACAAATCCGCGGCATTCCTCCACTTCGATAGGGCGGTGGTTATTATTTTCCACTACACTATTAAATACCACCTGAATGCCCGCGTTTTCCAGCTTGGCCGCTAAAAAATCCAGCGCATCCGCCCAGCTTTTCACGCGGCTGGCCCAAACAGGCTCCAGGTTCAACGTCTGGCGAATACTATTCACGATCACCATCGGATCGGTTTCACCCGCCGCACTGCCGACAAAATTCAAGGCCGGAAATTCATTATCTACCAGGTATTCCGCCAGCCAGTCCTGCCTTTTTTGGATCAGCAGGATCGTGTCGTAAACATTTAAACTGACGCTTTGCTGCTGTCCGCCGCCGGTCCTGAAGAATGGAAAGGACAGGGCCTCCTGTGGCGGCTGGTCCAGAAATAAATATCCGAAAGGCAAATGCACCCGGTGAGAGAAATCTTCTAACTGCTTCAGCGTCGGTTGTTTCGTACCGGACAACCACTCTTGAACTTTCGGAAAACGTGCGGTAAAGTCGCGCAGATCATGCCCGGCCCGGGCGATCGCCCAGCTCAGCATATCCACATTTGGTCTGACTTCCGTATTCATAAGCGCAAAAATAATCGATTAGAATTGGAAATATATTTAATTATCCGATTATAATCGCATATATATTTTCTCGGCCAACGTAGTCCGGGCAATTCACCGCTTTCTTTTAGATATCGCGATTAAAAGGTAAATTGATCGCATGATCGCTTATTATAAATTGTTTGGGGATATTCCGGATGGTGACTATGAGAGTTGTGTGGCTTTTTTGGAGCAGGAGCTGCGTTATGCGTTGACGGCGGCTTATGAGGAGGAGTTTTCGGATGCGGAGGTGCGGCATTTTAATGATGCGGCGCGGCGGCTCTACACCCTATTCTTTGATTGTACGGAGGATTGCGAGAGCGATGATATTTATTCCCGTGCGGCGCGGGTGGTGTTTGTTTATGGTCGTTCGTCAGCCGGCACCAAAGATCGTGATAGTAAACGGATGCGGGCTTTTCTCGGGGCGTTTAAGAACCAGCCGGAGTATGTGGGTTATGATAAGGGGCATTTTATCGCGCATTGTAATGATGGGCAGATCGATCAGAATTTATATCCTCAATTGAAGGAGTTGAACCGTGGGCTTTCGGCGCAGGGCAAATTGTTTCGGTCGATGGAAAGGTATTTGCAAAGGAATGAGGGGGTGTTTTATTTTGTGCGGCCTATTTATAGTGACCTGACCTGGATACCGCACCAAATTGATTTTGGAATCTTTACGAAGGAAAAGGGTTTGTTACTCAACCGTTTTGATAACCGGAAACCAGGTGACGCTATATGACGATGGTATCCGATCTTTTCAACAGCAGGGAAATTGCATTAGGGGTATGGTTAATGATTGCTATAATAGCAGTTCTATTTGGAAAATCTACCCGGAGCGGTTTTGGCGGTGTGCTGAAAGCGCTTTTTGTTTGGAATTTGATGAGTTGGCTGGCGGGGATGGCGGTTTATATCTCGGCCTTTATTTACTTGTTTTATCGGATCGGGCTATGGACACCTGATCTGTTAAAGGACACGGTTTTCTACATCTTGTTTTCGGCAACGGTCAGCATGTTCAAAGCAAATAAGATCAGCGAGGACAAGCATTTCTTTCTGGAAATGCTTAAGGATAATCTGAAGGCGGGTATTTTGCTGGAGTTCCTGATCGGGCAATACACTTTCGATTTGTGGGTGGAACTACTGATCGTACCTGCAGCCGTGTTGTTGGCGGGTATGCAGGCTTTCGCAGCCAACGATGCCAAATATGCAGCGGTTAATAAGCTCATTAACAGTATTTGGTTCATTTCCGGAGGGTTCGTCATATATCATGTTGTGGATTCCGTAATCCAGCACTTCCATGAGCTGCTTTCGCTCGGTGTCCTTAGGCAGATCTTACTCGTCCCGAATTTAACCTTAGTCTTTATTCCTTTTCTTTATGTCTTGTCGCTGCGTATGGTCTACGAAGAGCAATTTATTATGCTGAGTTTCAAATTGCGGGATAAAAAACTGCTGCGATTTAGCAAACGCCAGGCCATACTTAAATTCAATACCGATCTGCGCGGACTAAAGCGCTGGGTAAACCGCTGGAATTTATCACATCCGCAAACCCGCGAAGAGATACTGGTCACTATCGACGCGTTTAAGACGCAACAATATTTGGAAAAAGCGCCTCCGGTCGTATTGCCGCAACAAGGTTGGTCACCTTATGTTGCTAAAGACTGGCTGCCGGATGAAAAATTAAAGCCGGCGTTTTATGATCCTGCTTATGAGGAAAAGTGGTCAGCCAGATCAGGCAACCTGAAACTGGATAAGGACTGGTCGGGCAATGGTATTACCTACAGCGTTACCGGCACCCGGCTGGCGGCGGATCATCTCGAACTGCGCCTGGCAGCGTATGAGTCGAAAAAATTGGACGAACTCCATGCTATTTTTAAAGAACGCGTAGCACTGCTTTATAAGAACGCGACCGGAGTTGAGGCCCCGCTGAAACTAACGAATGCCATCTCCAGGAAAAAGAACATTCATTTTAGGCAGGGCATTTATTTCATCTCCCTGGAAAAATCAATCTGGGGCAATATTACCGAGGGCTATGACCTCATATTTACCATAAGCACCAAAAATGATTGACCTAAACCAACTCGTCGACGAGCGCAATAAAGCGCTTTGGGATACCTTGAATGAACATTTTACGATAGATGTACAACCATCGTTAAATAACGAGTACAGTGTGTATTCGATCAGTGATCGGGCGACCTTTTATGTTGTTGAGGCTGATTTAAACCCAGATTCTTTTACGCATGAGCTGCTGCATGTTTACCTGCGTTATAAAAAGGTATTTATAGGGGCCGCGTTTACTAATACGATCGGCAGCAGCACTATTTTAAAGAATCTGTTGAATGACCGTTTGACCGAGCATGTGGGTAATTGTTTGGACCATATTAAAATGTTCGATCATTACGAGCAGTTGGGCTTTCAGCCGGAAAAATTCATCCTGGATTATGACCTGCATAAATGCAGTGCTGACGAACTTACTGACCTCAAAAAGTATTATAAACAAAACGGCAGCTATAACCGGGACGCAGTCAATCTCTTTATTGGCAAATTCTTTGGCATGTGCGCCGACTTCAACGACGCTTTTGATTATGAGCCTTGTTTTGAAACGCTGGATAAACTTGATCAGCAGTTATTCACCGTGTTAGACCAGTTCATCAGTGATTGGGAAGACCTGGACATAGAAAGCGAGGACATCCTTAAATCAAGCTATTATCCATTATTGAATACGTTTTATGAGGGCATGAAACGTTGGATGACCGGCAAAAAATTCCATACAAACTAAAGCAATTATCACTATGACCGAACCTATCTTTTTTGAAATCCCCATTTACCGGGTACCGCAATCAAAACACACCCAAGAGCAAGAACAAGAGAAAATCAAGGTTGCCAAACCCGAAAACAAGCTTATCGCGCCTGAATCTTTCCGATCGGCTGAAGCTTATTTTGACCGGGAAATGTGGTATCCCTGGCGCTATAATGAAATTGTGGGGTATCTTGATCTATATATCTCTTAAGAGTTTAGCTAGCGACTGTTCTATATTATTCAAGCTACTTTTAAATCGCTCAAAATCTTCAATTGCTCCACTAAGCGGTTCGAATTATGCCTGGGGAGCTTCAATGAGCAGGCAAGAGAAACCTTTTGCCTGCCGTTTTTTTAATTAAGGTTAACCCTATAAAGGCTGTAGCCGTCGTTGTCCCGATAACCACTTCCAGGTATACCCACAGAACTCAATACTTTTAAATTTAAAGAGGGTTGGATAAATTTTAATGGGTAGTAGATTTAATGATTCATGATTTTTTACTCTAATAATCTAATTTCGTTCTTTTAAACAGTTCAGGTAAATATAATTACCTACTTTCCTGCCTTGGGTTTCGCCTTGCATAACGGCATTTCTAAAGTGGAAACCTACATAAATTCTCGAAAGCGAAACTTCCCTTGCCGCATCAGAAAAATTTGTAAAGCTGCGGGTAACACCGGGAAGGGCATTACTGCTGCAGGAAAAAGCCATAGCATCCGTGTTAAAAAAGTTTTTTAAAACTTCTGCTGCTGCACCGCCATCAAGCGCGTGGTTTGAAGGATAATCGGGTACCGGCGGTGTTGGCGGCGATAACAAGTTCCAGGCCGCATCGCCTGCTGTGTTGGGATTGCCATCCGTTTCGGCCAGCCTTACCGCAGTTATCGGCCTCCAAAATTTATAATAAAATTTACCGTCAAAAGCACTGATGTTAGCATCGGCTTCTGCCATTTGCAGCAAAGCCAGCAGCCGTGCTGCCTTCCATCCGTTCAAGTGTTTCTGTAAAATTAGCGTGCGGGCAATCCGGTTCCAGCTTAGCGGAATATTGTCCAGCCAGAACAAGCCAATTTGTGTCTGATCTGTACTGCGTGCGGTACAGCCCATACAGCCCAGGGTTTTGATCTCATTAAAATCAGCTGTATAAGCATCGCTGTTAATGGCGTAGGGTGCCGGCGCTCTAAACTGATCTGCAGAAATAACACCAAACGTTTTCACTTTCCCCCAGCCTGGCAAAACAACCAATCCGTTGTAAGGCGGCATATCAAACGGTGGCGTAGCACGGTACTCTCCCGGCAGGATACCCGGGGTAAAGGGATATTGCGCAGTCATAGAACCATCGTTTGCTCGTTTGTCCAGCATCGCTTTTGCTGCCGCCTTGCCAATTGCTATTCCTTTTTCCCTTCCTGTAGATAGATCTGCTAAACTGCTGTTCAGCAAACTATCCGTTGTTGTTTGCTGAACAGGAAACAGCGCTAACATCACATCATGAGCAGCCTGTGCAACCGCCGCATCCGGACTAGCTTCGCTGTCGCTTGAGGTAATTGAAGTGTAGGTGTCGTATTTTGGAACAATAGCGTTCAAAGCATCGTGCATAGCCAGGTTAATCATGGCATATATGCGTGATTCGGGCATCGGTTGTATACCGGTGGTTTTGGCAACTGCCTTAGTCCCGGCTTCGTTCCATTTCAGTACCATCCCGGCACTGTAAGTTTCGGTAACGTCGGGTGTTGCTGGTTTGTCTTTTTTGCAGGATAACATACTGATGCTGATCACGGTAGTACACAAGAGATAAAACATTGGCTTTTTCATATGTTGATGGGTTGATTTGCCCTAAACATAAATGGAATATCTATCCCCAATTTAAATAGTAGCTATTTACCCACAGTTTACCGACCGACGGCTGATTATAAAAGACGAACTGCATTTCCTTGTGTTTACCTGTTGTTTGTTTGCGAAATCATGCTGTATGACTTCAATTAATGGCCGATGATATTTATCCGCTTAAATTGGGTAACTTTAGATAGATATGCATATCAGTGATAACAAATTAGACTATAAAGCTTTGGTGCGGAGATTTTTACTTCACCTGCTCTTTTGGGTCCTGATCGTGACCTATTTTGCCTGGGGTTTCGGGTTTAACCTTAATTATAAAAAATCGTTTTTAAACGCATTGTTTTACCTGCCGGGCCACATGTTCATCGTGTACGTATCTTTGTATTTGCTGGTTCCCCGTTATCTTATTACACGAAAATTCCTTCACTTTTTTGGCGGCTTGTTTTTAACAGTGGCTTGCTGCACTGCTTATGCAAGGGCGATGCAGCTCACCTTGGGGGCTAAAAGTAACCCGGGAGATTTTACCATGACCACGGGCAGGGCTATTCTTCCTTTTTTTCATGTTGGCGGTATCGCCATTTCTATTAAGTTATTAAGCTATTGGTACAAACAAAAGCAGCAAACCATAGCGGCGGAACAGCAGCGAACTATAGCTGAACTGCAATTATTAAAGTCACAGCTTCATCCTCACTTTTTATTTAATACGTTAAATAATTTATATAGCCATACACTGGAACAATCGCCAAAGGCACCAGAAATTGTGTTAAAGCTTTCTGCGCTGCTTCGGTTTATGATCTACGAAAGTTCAGATCGTATTGAACTGGAAAAGGAAATTATGCTGATGGAGCACTACATCTCGCTGGAAAAATTAAGGTACGGCGAAAGGCTGGATGTATCTACAGTAATTACTGGCGATACAAACCTGCATCAAATTGCACCTTTATTATTGCTTCCGTTTTTGGAGAATGCATTTAAACACGGCACCAGTAACCAACTTGATCAATGTTGGATAAGCCTCACAATGTCGGTTGATGAGGGTTTATTGTATTTTAAACTGGTAAATAGTGTTGACCGTGAGCAGGAACCAGCTAATTACAAAACAGGTGGTTTGGGCTTGCAAAATGTAAAGCGCCGGCTCGACCTGTTATATAACGGCCTTTATCATCTGGACATGTTGATGAAAGATGAGGTTTACGTGGTAAACCTTGAAATAAAGCTATCGGAATCACCGGCAAATGAAGCCCTTGAATATGCTATTGCAAAAAAAGAAGCGGTATGAAGTGGAAATGCTTGATTGTAGACGATGAGCCGCCTGCAATAAAAATCATCAAAAGTTACGCGGAAATGGTAGAGCAGCTGGAAGTTACAGGCAGCTGTTCAAACGCGTTACAGGCTATCGAGTTTTTAAAATCTAATAAAGTTGATTTGCTTTTTCTGGATATACAAATGCCTAAATTATTGGGCACCAGCTTTCTGAAAACCTTACAACATCCCCCCCAAGTGATTTTTACCACTGCTTACAAAGAATTTGCTACTGACGCTTTTGACCTGGATGCGGTTGATTACTTATTGAAACCCATCTCATTTGAGCGTTTTTTAAAGGCTATAAACAAAGTAACCAGCACAAATAATGCCGGGCCTGTAACGGAACCTCAGCCAATGCAAGGCTTTTTATACTTCCGGGCAGAAAGGAAAATGATAAAAGTATTCCTGTCAGACATAGTGTATGTTGAGAGCTTCAAGGATTATATCCGAATATATCGATCAGGTGATAGCCCTTTGATGGTAAAGCAATCCATTTCAACATTGGAGGCAATGCTGCCTAAAAAGATGTTTATCAGGATACACCGATCTTTTATTGTCTCCGTTGATAAGATCACGGCCTATACCAATCAAGATGTAGAGATCGGGGAATTAGAAATTCCCATTGGCAGGCAATACTCGGGCGTTTTAAAGGATTCACAGTCTAAAGCATGAACGGAATTAATATATAAAATACTTTACTAAGCTGCAACCCCAGATGGCCCTTAGCTAAACAACTAACTTTCGACTAGCAATTAGCTTGTTTTACTAAATATTTTTTATAAGTCATAAGGCTATTTTTGACATATAAGTTTCTATAGGAATTGCGCGGAATTGCTCCCCAGACTGGACATAATTCGAACCAATTGGTTAAGCAGTTAAAGATTTTAAATAATCTAGTAGTTGCCTAATATGAATCGAATCCTTATAGTTCTGGCACAGGTCTTCATTGGAGATCTCCGTACAACATTTTGCCCCTGATATTTCATAGCGGCATTGAAAGTAAAGATGTCGTAAAGAATGGCAAATTCAGCGCACCAAGCCATAAGTATCTAAACCAGGCAATGGCCTTAAGCGATCATTAGGTGACTGGCCTTTAGCTTCTTTGTAGACATTGGTTTTATTCGGTTGCCCATAGCATGCCAGGCTGTGTATACTTTTGTACGATGGGTATCAGTGCTTTCCTGTTCCAAATGATGTGCTTTAATATAATTATGTAAGTGAACAAGGGCTGATGGTTTAACATATTCTCAATCTTGTAATATCGGTTAACCTAAAGCTTACAGTACTGGCAAAAGTCGAAAGTCCTACTTTTGTGTCGTATATTTTTATAAAAGCACTGTAATTTGATTACCATAGCTAGTTTGGGCATTAGCATGCCAAATACCGCTACAGCAGGAGATAATGAATAGGATACTTTTCATTGCCTTGTTATTTTCTTTGTAGAAAAGGAAATATAGGCAGATCAAATGCAATGCCGACATTTACACGACCCGGGTTGACTTGGTAGCCAGCAATAATAGATAAAGGATGGCGCGTGCTCATCCCCCAGCTACCATAAATACCTGGTGCAAACACCCGCGAAAGCGCAGTTACATCTTTCTGATCTGCGCCATTATTGGCTAGCTGATAGTTGATGATATTGCCGACTTCTATTACACTAACCATGATACCCCAGGACTTGTAACTTTTTGACGATCCATTACGCCCCCAGGCCAACTCGAAACCAACGGGGGCGAACAGTGCACCAGATACCTTATTATCACCGGAATAGTAGGTCAAGGCGCCTCCGGCATAGGCATTGAGATAAAATGTCTTTTTTGACTCTCGCTTTTCCCGATAGCCACCAGGCCCCATCGCGTTCTTGGCGATCACGCTTTCAATATCATCCGAATTTTGGGCATTGACCACACCTCCGGCGATCCGCAGCAATTTTTCCAGATGTTCCAGTACCTCGGTATCGTTTCCGACACGATCACGCAATGCTGTTTGCAATTCGGGTATCAGCAAATTCACGGCATCGAGGTAATGATGATCGCGCAGTAGGAAATAAGCCTGCATGGTATTACTTGCACTGCGGACCACAGACTGACTGGTAAAATCGGTAGTTAATTGATTCTTTACTTGTTCGATCTCAAAAGCAATTTTTTCACCAGACAGGCCCTTCTTATCATAATTAAAAAGATGGATATTATAATCAGTGATACCGATCGTGATTTTTTTAATTTCATCCGTCAATTTGCTAATAGTATAGGTATTGGCAGCTTGTTTAATATCAGTCACCGTCAGCGAAATATCTTTGCCGTTGACTGCAAATTTAAATGCATAATCCTTATCAAGTTTAAGTGTCAGCGCTTCCGCTACTTTAATCTTACCCTGAATCGGAGCAATATACCGGCTGATCACATCCGCAGGGTCTACCTGAATAAGGTTCAAAATATCTGAACCCGAAAGCAACAAATCACTTACTCGAATTAAAAGATCGTTTACCGCCCGGAACTGGTTTCTCTGAAATTCTTCCACATTACCCTCTATCGGAGCTTTGAAGATCTGCTCGCTGCGTTCAGCGGTCGTTTTAAGATCCTGGTATTTTAGGTAGATGTTATTAAGAATTGGTCCCAGTTGCTGGACATCCTGGATCTTTTTTACATAGTCGCCGTCCAACGACAATAAACTTAGCATTTTGGCCAATGTGTCTGGTTGTTGTTCGATAAAAACTTTCGATAGGTCATGGTTACGCAGGTAACCGACCAGACGTGATGTGAACAATATACTTTGCTCCATTTTGGATATCTTCCGATCCAGCCCGTCTGGCCCGAAATTAACCATACTTGGGGCTTTGGCTTTCATTTTTTTTTCAATTTGATCAGCCAGTTTTTCAAAGGAAAGTTCCAGTGAATTCGTCTGCCTAATATGATTGTATAATTGATAAAAATAAGTCAAAGTGACCAGCCCTTCTGAGCGGCTGAAGAGCTCCGGGTGCCGCGTAATGTTATACGGGAGATCAGCGACGTCTTGCAACAACGCGGTGCGCAGTGTATTAATGTCTTTATAATTCTCTGGCTTACTGATTATCTGCTTGGTATTGGCCAGCAGATATTCCCCGATTTCCCTATATTTATTGGGCTTATTGATGGTATGTTCATTAACCTGTCCAATAAAATAAAAAGCGATCTCCTGTTTGACCCGTTCAACAAGATATTTGGCGATCCCATTAATAATCATCGCCTTTAAATCTTCACTTTTCGCATCTTTAACCGCTGCTACTTCTGCTTTAACAGCAGGGTATTTGGCCGCATTCAGAGACTGATCACTGATCAGCGATAACTTGGAGCCGAGGTTTTTGGATAAGTTGACGCCGAGGTCCTGCAATACCTGAGGTGCCTTTCTAAGGGACTCTACCGCGTCCTGTAATAGCCGGATTTTCACATCCGTGTAGCTGCTGTCCCCCGATAGCTTGATGATGTCCTGCAATGCCTTTAACTCCCCCGCACTCATGTTACCTGGCTTAGCCTGATTGATGTATTGCGCAATATTTACTGAATTAATATTGCGTACCAGCTCCAACACCTGCTCGATACTAATGGCTGCAAGTACTTTATCGTATTTGGGCGGTAATCGGTTATAATCCACGATCATAACATTTGCTTGGTCGATAAATTGCTGAAATTCTTTTTGAACCTGCTCGCTACCAGCCACCAAACTGTTTCGCATCCAAAACCAATTTGCGGTGCGGATCAATTCCTTATCCACATTCGGACGCTTGGTTGAATCGGGGATCAACGTAAAATCGTTTTGTGGCATCCGATAGGACTGCACCAGGAAAACTGGCATCCGCCGTTGGGTTTGAATTTTCGCGATGCGGAGATTGATTGCCTTAACATACGTCGGCAGATCGGCTAATACGGTATCGCCCTTTACCTCCTTGAAATCGCCGTCAGTGATCTGAGCATCAGTAAAAATAAATACCCCGCCCGCTACATGCGGTGGATTTTTTTCATTGAGAATATCATCCAACGCCGTATGTAAATGCGTAAACTTTTGGTTTCGGCTATCCGCAGTTTGTTCATTAATCGCATCTAAAATCTTTTTAGTTTGGTTTTTATCGTTGGCCTTCACGGTTAGATATTTTACTCCCCGAAGTATCTTATTAGATTCCTTGCCGATAAAGTAAATATGAAAATCAGCGTAAGAATTAATTCTGCCACTTTTGGAGCCTGCCGCGTTGGTCGCTTGGATCATTTGCTCCAGTAGCGCTTTTAAATTACCATTATTATCAAAGATCGGGATACTACCCGAAACATCAAACACAATATTATAACTAACTCGATCAGAGGTTTGCGCCAGGGATATCGAGGTTAAACCGAGCGCGCAACAGAAAAATAAAAATAAACGTTTCATTGTGGACAGCAAGTTGGTTAAGGTCAATCTATAATAAATCGTTGCCTAAACTGTACCCGCATGGAAATATGCTAAAAGAGCATTTAGCAAACTTCATTGTCTGGTCGGTAGCTGTGATAAGGCTAACGACTAAAAGTAAATAATATAAATTGAAAACGCTGATTAACAGGAGCTAATTAAGAATATTATTCAAAATTATAAATTAAAACACCGCCAACCGGATACCCGCTATATCAATACGCTGCCGCACCACACCGAGCTTCATTAGCTTATTACCGATAAATAAAGATCAGTGTAGATCTTACCTGTTGCATATACCTCTCGAATACCCATCGCATCGGCACGTCTTTTTTCCATTTTTCGATCTGCGTAGGCGTGGCCATATCGTAATCCTTAGCCATTTGGTCAAAAGCCTTACCTTCATTATTCAGTCTGTTATCCCAAAGATTGTGTAGGTTACCACCTTTTTCATTAAACTGGATATGAGCATATACCGCCCTTATCTTCAGTCTTACTTAAGTGCATCTACTAATGTGCATCCCAAATACAGTAAATAGGGAATTTATAGCAATGATCATTCGCTCTCGTAGTTGTATCGCTACTCACGTGATTTTCATGCTTTAAGATGGCACCATAAACATTATTGGCACCCAATGAAATGGCCTTATCCGTAAAATCGTTGTAATTCATCCCAGACTGGACATAATTCGAACCAATTGATGGAACAATTGAAGTTTTTGAATGAGTTGAAGGTTGCTTAAAAAATGAGGTCGACGACATGTGTAGTCGACCTATGTTAAAGTGGTATCAACTATTACCGCCAGTTTAAGAGGCTTTATTTATAAGTGCTCTTTGCGCTTGGCAATGTCCGCTTACCTGGGATGATGACCAAAGTATGGGTTGCCCTAACTATTTTGTAGAAAATTTAAAGAAAGTAGCCATCTAGTTTTACAATGGAATGATTTTTCTACAGGTTAAATGTCAATACTTTGGACGATCACGCATTAATTTACTTTCAATAGAATCAAAAGCAAGTATCTTTTTATTCAATTATGCTTTACTGACGTAAGCGGAAACCAACAAGCTAATAAAAGATTACGCGCTGTCGCATTTACTGATTAAAGGCGATGCAAAGATGAGGAAAGATATTATTTCAATCTGTATCAGATAAACTTCGCTTTATATTGGAAAATATTAATTTTACTGAAATATAATAAATGTTAGACGGGTGATATTAAGTACGTTTATGAGATCAAAAAAAGTGCTAAAGAATCGGGGAGCGTTCTTTTCCGAAACTTCACTTTAAATGGAAACGAGGAAAAATTAGGAATCTTAATAGTACGGAAGAAGACAAGCATGTAGAACTTCCCAAGCCCCTTTTGCTATCCTACAAAGAGGTAATGGCTTATCTTGAAGAACTTTTGGAAGGAACATTCTTCGCCGAACCAAAACGGGCATTAGATATTTTCAAGCAAGGTAAGTTAATATTTGGGACAAACTTTCACCCTCTTAATATGATCAAAGTGTTGAATTTTTATACAAATAAGAAAGTAGGATACCTAAATTAGACAAAGAAAGAAGGGATGAGTTTGGGCGGATATTATTTGTGAGAGAAAATGTCTGACATAGATTTTATAACTATAAGACTATAAGACTAAAAGACACATAATCAGATGGTCGCCGGTGCGAGCCCAGGTGGACGCACCTACCGTTACAGCCTCTTAAAGATATCCAAGGGGCTGTTTTATTGCTTAAAACTGCTTATAGAAGCTATAAGTGCATATTTAAATATGTTTGATTTGTATTAGCTTTAGAAATGTTGTTAGTGTTTTTTATTGAAATTTAATCATTTTAAATTCAATTCAAGAGGCTTTGGCGCAGTTTTTCAAATTTTCCATATTGTTTTTGAATTAGTGAATGAATGATCATGATGCCTCAACAGGTGCAAGGTTTGAATAAATGCAAGGAGGAACGGCATAAATGAAAGCCTGTGCGAGAGCCAGTGCTTATACCGGAAATCCCTTGCCGTGTATCAAACCTCCTGCATAACTTTACTGAATAATCATTGATCATTACACAACAAGTGAACTGTCCCTACTAATTTTTATTATGTAGGCATTTACATGTCCTGACATTTGGATAAGCAAATCAAGATCATTATCGAAATCGCTTTGCTCGAAATGTATTTCATCGGCAGGGGAATTAACTATATTAACCTCAATTAGTTCAAAATCTAAATCAGTAAATTCTTTTTTTATCTCCACAAAGTAGGTAAACCATTTCCCTTGTTCTGCAGCAACTTTTTTCGCAATGTCGGCGGAAGAAATATAAGAGGTATCGGAATCTAATCTTTTAAAAAAACAAGCAAAGCTACACACAATGCTATTTGCTCCAATCGAATCATTTAAACTCATAGCTATTGCTAAGCGCTTAACATCGGTTTTAATTTTAGGGTCGTACTGATTTATCCCTTTGACCTCGATTCCTACAAATGACCTTCGTTTCGTTGAAAAATCTCCTGACAGTTGAAGTTCTTTAGTTAAAATTATATCTAATCTTTGGCTTATACTATTTTCTGGTGCATGTTCACCCCTGCTATTAAGAACCAAATTGAAGATATCTGTTCCAACCAAGGTGGTGGATGGGAATGCCCAATTGTAAAAATCGTTGAGCGAATGTTCTAAGTTAATTTTAATGTCACTATCCCAGCAAAAACCTTTAAGTTTTTGAGCAATATTGACCACAACGAGGTATTCAACGATTTTCGATTGTAGATCGGATTCGTTCTGAGTGAATAATAAATTTTCTCGATAACCAGCCTTCAAACCTGACTTTATATCTTCTTTGATTTTATCAATTATATAATCGTTATTCAAGTGTAGATTTTTATTAAGACATTTATAACCCCTAAATATTTGCTGCCTTAGATAATACAGTCGAGTTGAAGTTAGCTATCCAGATAGCCACGATTAGCATTACTTATACTGGAAAATATTGATATAATTTTGCTTTCATCCTCCTCGGTGGCTTTAATGTAATCCTCTATTTCCGATATTTGAAAGCGTAAATCACTAACAAATACTTGAACAGTTTTACGAATATACCTATCCAAGGCCTCCCCCCTTTTTTTAGTTATTTTATCACGTTTCCAAAATTCTGAGCTAGTCTTTGATTTTAAAAGTTGTTGTTTTTCATATTCATCGTCATCCTCGATTTCCAAGAAGTTTTGGAAGATGTCCCAATTTGAACTTTCAATATCTATATTTAAATCCTTTCTTTTATCAGTTAGATCTTTAGAACTATGTGTATTTTCAGGTATAATTATATTGCTTGAATCAAAAGAATTATTGTTTAACATCGGTTTCTGCAATCTTGAAGTTACTTCTTTTAACGATTGATTCAATTTTCCAATAATTGGAACGTACTTACCTAATGGTATTATGTTTTGGGAAACAGACGATCCAGGGTGTTTAAATATATTGTAGCCAAAATAATCTAAACACTGTACTGCGAATGTTTCCTCATCGAAAGTTTCAAAGTGTTGTTCCACCTCTTTCAATATCGGCAACATGAAATGTTTCTTATAAGAAAACGTATCCATTTCCAATAAGAACCCCAAAAGGCTAAGGAGGTATGGATGATCACTCTTTTTAACATATTTGGAGATCAGCAATTGGTAAAAATTGATTTTTTCATCAGATTTTAAATTCTTGACCAACCTAGCTGTGTAATATTCTTGTAATGTGCGATGAGCAAATGACAAAATACCACTATCTTCTGTCCATAATGACAATCCTGTAGTCAAGTCCTTTATTAATTTATCAACGTCAAATTGAGCTTCCTTAGTAAATGACATTTTTTTAATCGAACGGAATTTATCGCGGACATAACCTTTATCCCAGTCATATTTATTTTCAAAAAAGGAGTATAAACAAAATAATCCTAACAAGTCTTCAATTTGTTCTTGTGTTAAATTAGATAAGCGCTCTCTTGTAAATGTTAGTTTAGAACGACTATCATGTTCCGAAAATAGAGCGATGATAACTCTCTCATAAAAAATGTGTTTTTTAGCTGGTATCAGAGCATTTGTTTGGAACGTTAAAATATAAATAGATAATAATAAAGGATTTGTCAGGAAACTAAAAATATATTTATGCTCACTTTTAGTAATAGACTCGATAATCTTTTCGGCAATATCTCTTCCATCCTCATCTACCGACAATTGCTTTCTAATGAAAGCTGACATATCACTTATAGCATCAAGTTTGCCTATTCTATGATTATAAAATCGCTGCAGATGCTCGGCATCTGCGTGCGGTCGAGTTGTAAGAAGATATTTGTTAGATTCATATTTATTTATGAAATCGGTCAAGCTTTTTATAGCTTCATCTTTAAGGCGACTAGGAATTTCATCGAAACCATCAAGAAAAAAAACAAACTTGCCCTTTTGAAGCAATGCATCTATAACATCATGATTAACTACAATATCTTCTTTTAATAGAATTTTGAATAGAGCTTCTTCTATATTACCCTCGAATTCATTTAAATGGCGTAGCTCCAGAAGTATTGGAATACCAAAATTTGTGGCAATACAGTTTAAAAAAAGATGTTTTATCAAGGTACTTTTCCCACTTCCCGCTTCTCCAATTATCGTGACACAATTTTTCCTCGGTGCGAAAATATTAGAAATATTTTTCGTAGAATAAAATTGACTCTTGTCAATAAAAATGTTAAAGTGGTGGTAAATCGAATATAGTTTAACAGGAGTATTACCGTGTAAAAGAGTTTTTACTTTAGAGTACCGATTTTCGCACTTTATCAGGTACTTTTTGAGACCAATCTCCAAGAATTGCTTTCCGCTATCGAACAAATCTTCGAACAAATTTCGTGCATCGGCAACATATATTTTTATGAATGCTTCAATGGTAGTTTTTATTATATCATCCATGGCGACTAAGGTTTAAGTACAAAATCCAGTGTAATATATAATAAAGAATTGATTCAAATATTTAACAAAATAATCCTCCTGTAAAAGAATCCGCAATCGATCCGTTTTCCCTATGTTTAGTAGCTCCATCTTTTAGCAATTCAGAACTTTTTACAAATTATAATATGTTAATTACGAAGGATGATCGCCGCATGTAATTGTCGTTTTAGGTCGTTATAAATTGATTTGGTTGCTATCTTTTAGAACTATGAAGGACATGACTGCGTTAAATTAATTGCCGCTAAACCGATTGGCGATGCAGCTCTCGCAATAATGAAAATCTACACTATTTTCTATAACGAGTGAATAGTCTTTGTCCCCATATTCGTAAGGCTGCCAAAATCCAGTAAATAAATAAAATCTACCTACAAACCTTTCACATTCGCATGCATTGGCGAGATATGTCTCCTCTGCGGTGTAGCGTGTTGCATTCTGAGTATCACTCCGTTACTTTCTGCAAATTCAATTTGTTCCGGTGTAAATTCGTCTGGGCCTAAGGTACTGTAAGACCGGAGCATAGCGACCTTTACTGGGTTTTTGCAGCTATCGCATGGACCACTTATAATTCGCATGATAGCATTTTCCTTATGATTGCCGCATTGTTCACATTTAGGGTTTAGGCTATTGTCCGATTCCTACGGTTTTCGTTTCATTTAAATTTTTGATTTTACTTTATTCTATTTTATATTCTGCCTTTAATGCGTCCCATTCCAGTGCTAATTGGTCTTTCATTGCAAAGAAAACAGCACTTTCGGTTGGTGTAGATGCCCAGGCAAGCGTAGTTTCATATTCGATCACGTAACGCATTGCCTCCGGCTCTTTATTTACAAAATCTGTGTTTCTAACATTTGTAAAGAATGACTTAAAGTTATCAAGTAAGTTTTCTAACCGCGAAATAAAGAAAGATATTTTGACTGCATCTTGTAGCAAAGCTAACGGCAAAATCGCTTCAATTAGCGACCTCACGATCCCTTTATCTTCTACAGCAGCTGAGAAAATGAAAGCCAAAATAACTGCTACTGCTTTATAGTACGCCTTTGCTTGCATTTCCTTGATGATTGAGAAAGTATGGAAGGCGTTTTCGAAACAGTTAACTGATAATTTATAAAAGCCGGCATTTAGCTTATCTAGGGAAAAATAGTTTTCTATTTTCCTTCCCGCGAAATTAGCATCAAAAGAGTTATCTAAATATTGAAGTGTCCGGGTGCGTTCCGCCCTTGAGAATATATAGGTGGCTTGGAAATCAAGGATTAGATAACTTACGATTAGTATAAGATTGATGGCAATGACGACTTGGGCATATACCATTAAATCAGTGTGACCGTCCGTAATTTTATATTTTTCATTGATTGATAGCAATAACGTAATTACTGTGGAAGCGTATATCACATTGTGGTCAACAGGAAAGCTTTAGTCCTCGGCAATAGGAGCTGGAGTGTCGTGCCAGCGTTTATTGACGACCCCAACGAAAGGCAAAAACAGCGGCTGAATTATGTTAATGCCCGGTCGGAATGAATTATAGGGGATAAAAAAACTTACTGGTACAGGATTCGCAATAACCGCTGCCTGATCCCGGTTACCGGCATCTATGAATACCGGGAAGTCAAAGGGTTTAAGAACAAGATCCCTTACCATGTCAGCCTGGAAGGACGCAAGGGATTTTATGTACCGGCGCTTTACCAGGTCAGCCAGGAAGTAGATCAGCACAGCGGCGAGCTATACAATTTGGCATCATTCACCATGATCACCCGGCACGCCAACGAAAAAATGCAGTGGATCCATAATGCCGGAGACAATAAACACCGGATGCCATTATTCCTGACACCGGAAATTGAACACGCCTGGGTACTGGATGCCCTGGGCGATGATGATATGGATGAATTTTTTCACTTCGAAATGCCATCTGATGCGATCGCACATTACCCGGTATACTCCATTCGCAGCCGCAAACCAAAACCTGAGGGTATCATACCGGACGCTTATTATGACTGGGGTACAAAATTGCCGGTTTACGGCAGGGAAGAACCACCGGCAGAACAGGCAAGTCTTTTCTAATTTGCCGCCCTTCCCATTTGGCGGTTTTAATATTTAATCTAGTTCATCGGCATCGTCTTGAATGTCCTTAACGTCAAGGTATATCCAATAATTTTCAATGTAATGAAACGAATTTAACTGCCCTCCAGATAAATTGTATATTTGGTCTAAACCTTACACATGTCTAAGCTTCTACTTGTTTTAAGTTTATTTTCTGCTTTTGCTCTATTATCCAGGCAAGCAAAAGCCCAGGAAGATCAGATTTTAAACAACGGTCAGCCGTCAGATCCTGCGCACTTTAAGGGTGCTGAATGTTTATATCACTGGACGAACAACGCACTAGGTATAGGGCTACCCGAAAGCGGCACAGGTGATATTGCTTCATTTACTGCTGTGAATACAAGCAGCAAACCCATTATTGCCACAATTACAGCTACGCCGGTAGCATCAGGTTACGCATATATTTGCCATTATTATGAAGGCACGGTTTCTGTGGTTAACCTGTCTACTAATTCAATAACAACAACTATCCCCGTCGGTATCAATCCGAGCCGTACGTATGTTAGCCCTGATGGTACGAGTGTTTATGTAAGTGACTACGGCACTACAAATATATTTGTGATCAGCACGACAACCAATGCAGTTGTAGCAACTATAGATGCCGGTGTAAAACCCGGTAACGTTGTAGTAAGCCCGGATGGTGGCCGGTTATATGTCTCCGGCACGGAATCCGGAAGTGTTTTAGTAATTGATGTAGCAACCAAAGTTATTCTGGCTACCATAACGGTAGGCTCAAGCCCTCAAGGTATAGCCTTCAACCCGGATGGCACCCGTGCTTATGTAGTTAATAATAGTTCAGGCACGGTTTCTGTGATCAATACGGCCAGCTTTGATGTCATCGGTACAATACCCGTTGGTTATAATCCCGTTAACGCGGTCGTTTCACCTGATGGAAGCCGGGTATACGTCACCAATGGCAACCATACCAATACCAGTTTTGAGGGAAGTGTATCCGTTATCAACGCCATCGACAATACAGTAATTGAAACCATCATTACAGGCTCCCATCCATATGGCATTGCAATAAGTCCCGACGGCAGCCGCGTGTACCAGAGCAATAACGGCGGAGCGGATATTTCGGTGATCAATACAGCAACCAACAAAGTTATCGCAACCATCGCAACGCCGGTTGTTGGCTCGCCTACAGGTGTTTGTTTAAGCCCGGAAGGCAACTGGCTGTACGCGATCAATTTCGTGACCGGCACCATATCAGTCATTAATACTGCTACAAACATCATCACTGCCGAAATACCCGTTGGTTCTTTTCCATTAGCCCTCGGTAACTTTATCAATGGAATTGTAAATTGTAACGAAAAGGCAGTAACATTTACAATTACAGTTAATCCTACACTACCGCCAACAATCACGGCCGGTGCCATAAGCGGTACCATTTCGTCCTGTTCAGGTTCTGCATCCGCAAATCCAAATGTGCAGCAATTTGCGGTTTCAGCAAGCAAGCTAGCGGGGAACTTAACGGTAGCAGCTCCTGATAATTTTGAAATTTCAATATCTCCGGGTGCAGGATTTGCAGGCAGTATAGCGCTTAGCGCGGTAAACGGTACGGTCGATAATACGCTAGTATATGTACGATCTTCTTCTACGGCACCTGCGGGCACTATTTCGGGTGATATTATCCTGGCTTCAACCGGTGCAACCAACCAAATGGTTGGCGTAACAGGTAGTATAATCCCGGTGCCTGCCATTGATCCGGTTACCATGGAACGCATTAAAGCAGGCGATAAGACTACAGCCATTCATTTCACCGGAACCGGGGCAACCTACAACTGGGTTAACAATACGCCGGGCATTGGTTTGCCTGCAAGCGGGACAGGCGATATCCCATCATTTGTTGCTATAAATAACAGCAATTCTGCGATTACGGCAACTTTTACAGTAACGCCAATGGGTGTAAATTCAACCTGCAACGGCGCGGCGATTCAATTTACTATGGAGATAAGCCCGACTCTACCAGCTCCAAACATCAGCACTTCTGGCACGATCATGCTAAACACGACCTACGGTTCGGCATCTGCCGCGCCAAGTTTTTCCGTATCCGGGATTAACCTGACCGAAGGAATCAGCTTAATATCACCTGCAGACTTTGAATTAAGTACCGATAATATAAATTTTAACAATAATCTATCGGTCGGTTCCGCGGCAAACACGACCAACATGCTCGTGTATGTACGCCTAAAGCCTGCCTCTTTTGCCGGTAATTATTCCGGCAGCATTGTTCTCAGTAGTACGGGGGCAGCTACTATAAATCTGGCAGTTAGCGGTATGGTAATACCAGCGCCGTTAACCATCACGGTTGACAATGCCACAAAAAAATACGGGAACATACTGGCCGGCGCATCCGGTTCTGCCGCATTCAAATTATCCGGGGTCAAAAACGGTGAAACGGTTGGCACAATATCGTTAGGCTATTCGGCGGGTGCAGCGGGAACCGATGCCGCCGGCACCTATTCCGGTGCTATAATAGGTTCAGCGGCAAAGGGAGGCACATTTAGCCCCAATAATTACATTATCAGTTATGTGCCGGGCAACTTAATCATCAGCCAAGCCACATTAACTGTTATTGCTGATAGCCAAAGGAAACCCTATGGAACAGCGAACCCTGTTTTAACAGCCACATACCAGGGATTTATGAATAACGAGACCGTCTCACAATTAATCATGCTGCCTGAATTACGCACTACTGCCGGCACCAATTCTCCTGACGGCACTTATCCCATTATCGTTACCGGGGGCGCTTCTCTCAATTACACTATTTTGCCAGTCAACGGTGAGCTGGTCATTTATTCCTCCATCACGATTGCCAATACTTTTACCCCAAATGGCGACGGCATTAATGATACCTGGACCATCAACGCATTGGCCAACTACCCACATTCTACGGTGTGTATTTTTAACAGGTACGGCGATTTGGTCTATCGGGCCAGGGGATATCCCAAACCGTGGGATGGCACTTACAATGGCAAACAGCTTGCCGCAGGCACTTACTACTTCCTGATAGATCTTCAAAACGGAACTGGTCCATTGTCCGGGCCGGTAACGATCATCAGGTGATGACCTAAACTATATTGGCCTGTAGAGTCCGAAGGTGATCTCTTTATTTTTAACCAATTTGTACAAAACTCAATTTTTTCGGCCTTTCACGGTTGCCGGTTTTATCTTAATATTTTTTTGTGCTAAATGCTATTTTGCCGTAAATTTAAAGCTATGGATCACCACTTCTACAGATTTATCGTCTGTTGGCGCCAGCCCTTTAAACAACCAAAGGTTTAGGAAAGCCGGCATGCTTACGCTGCTGATGGATACCGCGGGGCTTTTAAACTCCTTTGATAAAAACAGGTTGTCGCGATTGTCGGTGTCCAGGTGGCCGTACAAGGTTTTAAACGTAACACTTTTGTGGCATGGTTGACCTTGAATACAATCTATCATCAAGGACATAAGTTTTTAAATCAATGTAACTGCCTGAAAATGGGTTTTACGCCGCTATTAGCGCCTGGCAATCAATTTAAATACTCACACATGTTGACAAGGGATCAAACCCCATTATAATGACGATTTGAGATTTTGTAAATTTCACAATGGCTATTGTCTATTAATTAAAAACAGCGTAAATCAATGGTATAATAATTGCAAAAAAAACAATTATTGGCAGTTATAAAAAGCACTTTAACTTGTTCAAATAAGGGAAGGATTTATTTTCCGATTTTCGTCTAAGTTACAGTTTATCAAAAATATTATCCATAGATTTACAAAACCGGTTCCCCCATGACCGGACGACCTTTTCACATATTCATTAAATTCTTGCTTTTATGTATAGTAAATTGCTTGTGCTTTTGTTGTTTTTTTTCTCGTTTAACCTGGCTTTGGGGGCAGTCGATACGACATCTCTTATTAAGGATAAGCCTGTGCAAGGCACTCCTGTTACGATGGGTAATAATAACTCCCCGGTTCTGGTAGCCCCGTTGCCCAGAGTAATCAAGATATCGACGGTTCATACGACCAAAGAAGAAAAAAACAATGCAAAGGCAGATGCCATCATGCCTGCAAAGAATACGGATAGTAACCCAATACTTAGTCCACAGGTAGCATACCCCGGGAATATTGTGCGTTTTACTATAAGCCACCCCCTTGAATTTTTAAAGATTCGCCCGCGTGACCAATCTAGGGTGGTTATTTATATCAACGGTGTAGAACTTAAAGGTATGTCTACTAACTGGTATAGTTCAGTGACAAATCTCCAGATCAATAATGGTAATATTCCGGGATTCCGTAATGACACGCAACTGGTTGGCAATATAATACCAATGATGGGCAAAGGACCGTAATTGAAGGGAATAATGGATCCTTAGGCATATTTGACCCCGGAGAAAACATAACACAGTTTACGCAAATTACTAACCTGAAACCTGGTTTATACAGCCTGCCAGACACTTCCGGTACCGCAGCGGACGGATATGAAGGAACTAAAATTGTTTTTACATGCTATGATCAAATGTTCGACAAAGCAACAGTGAGTGGTTTTATCATACAAGAATGTATTGATAACTAATTTCCACCAAGTTTAAATTACAATGTCGGTTAAGGTATAGCTGGCATTGTAATACTTGTAGGTTAATTCCAATTGAAAGCCCATAATAATATGTACTGCGTCACTATGTATTTCCTGTTTATGTATAATAAATACATTTCCTGCTATCCCGGTAAAAACAACCGCCGATGCCACCTTTGACCCGGGTGCAACCAGTACCAATAAAACGATCCCGGTCATTTATACCAGCGATCATCCTGCTGTAGCGGAAATCGTAAGCGGAAAGATCGTGATCAGGGCTGCTGGTTTAACGAACATCACGGCCAGCCAGGCCGGCAATACGGAATACCTGGCAGCAACGCCGGTAACCCGGCCGCTGGAAGTGAAGGAGCCCCAGCCACAAACCATTACGTTTGCGCCGATACCTGCCAGGACCTATGGAGATGCCGCCTTTTTCCCGGGTGCGACCAGTACCAATCCGACAATTCCCATTGATTATACGAGCAGCGATCATGCGGTGGCAAATATGATCGGCGGCAAGGTGGTCATTACCGGCACGGGGACCGTTACGATCAGGGCAAGCCAGCCCGGCAATGCTGCCTATTTACCTGCTGACCCGGTAGAGCAAACATTTTTGGTACAAGCAGCAACGCTGACCATCACGGCGGATCATCAGGTACGCCAGGGTAACATAGCCAATCCTGTTCTTACCGTAAGCTACGTCGGTTTTGCCTATAGCGAGGGGCCTTCGGCGCTTCAAACCGCCCCGACCGTCAGTACGGCTGCGGACATTTCCTCGGCCCCCGGGGACTACCCGATAGTCGTGCAGGGCGCGGCTGCGGCAAATTATGAAATCGTTTATGTGAACGGTACGATGAAGTAAGTATGCCCTTTGACGAAAATCAGCTAACAACGGATTATATTAATGCTACAAAGCAAATCGTAACGGATGCATGGTTTGGTTTCGATGACCAGGAATTCCCTATCTTATTTCCATCGCAATCGCCCAAAATAATCCCGGCGGATTTGATGTTCGGCGCAAAAAAACCGTACCCGCTAAACTGCAAAACCCTCGAAACTTTACGGAAAGTTCGTGGATTTTTTGTTTTCACTTACTATATTCCATACAATTTCCTATTAAAGTAGTTAGAATTTACATTATACATATTTTTTACAGGTAATGGCCTTTCTTCAACTATTTTGATTAGTAATTGGGTTTTTCTTAAGGATTCAGATGTAGACAAACCGGTCTACAGAAACTTGATTTTATAGACTTAAGCAGATTTTTAACAACGAACGTTAATACTTCTAAAGCCCAAACTAAGAAAACATCTTTCTTATAGCCGGCGTATCGTAAATGATTAACCGTTAATTTGTTACCAGTTTAATAGGAATTGATATATCTTTTTCAACGTCAAGGATGTGCAAAGCTATATCCTTGACACTATTCGGTACCTCAAAAGTTATGGTCCCAACCTGTTCTGCGTGGCGTGCAACCAGTTCACTTAAATCTCCCGAAGGTGCGGTAAGAGATCCATCAATACTTAGCCTGAACCCTTCGTTCCAAAAGGTAGCCGGAGAATAATTGCTGTTGTTTTTGTAATTGATTTTAATTTTTAGCAAGTTGGTTTCCGGTGTTATGGCCTCAAGTGATGAGCCAAGTATTTTATAGTCGTGATCTTCAATTTTTACAGCCGTTAAAGCAAATACCGGTTTAACTTTTTTAACCACCGTTTGCTGCTCTGCTTGTTTACCAGGCAAGCTGTCTGCATCTTTTTTCACTACTATATCTTTTTTAGCAGGCGCCTTGTTTCCCCCTGTCGGCTTGCTGAATACACCTGCCCCATTTAATGCCACAACTAAGCCGGTAACCGCAGTTACTACTGCAGCTAAGCCGGTAATAATTCCGGGCAGTGTTGTCCAAAAGTTTTTTTCTTCTGACATAAAAAGATAATTTAATAAAGACCTTATTTATAAGTGACTAAGCAGATCATACTATTTTGCGCTCAGTGTATTCTCATTCGTTGATTAAAGAAACAGTAATCCAAGGTCAGAATTTTTAAGCGACCAGCTAATATTAAATGAGGTCGTCCTCATAAATCAATTTATGTTTTAGCGCGAAAATTATTAACCCGCCTAAATTTTTAACTTTTAACTTTTCGTAAATTTTAATCCTGCAGCCCTCAACCGTACGTTTGCTTAAATAAACAGTATCTGCTATTTCCTGTGCCGTTTGCTGCCGGCAGATCATCTGTATAATGGTTCTTTCTCTTTCGCTTAGGTCAATAATTGGCTCCGGCGTACTTGCTTTGAATTTGCTGCGCACAATCATACCGGCAAGCGCGGTTGATGTTTTAGCACAATAATAATTTTTGCCTTCGTAAACGGTAGTTATAGCTTCAGATATTTCGTTTTTGTGCGCGTTTTTTAGCAAATACCCTTTAGCCCCTGCTTCAAGCATTTCCACTATAAGATTTTCTTCGTTGAACATAGATAGGGCGATAACCTTAAGTTCTGGTTGAACTTGTAACATTTGCCGGGCACTGGCTATCCCATCTAAAACAGGCATCTTAATATCCGTCAAAACCACATCAGGGTTGGTGTTTTTAACAATATTCAGCAATTGCTCGCCATTGCTTGCCCGGCCAACTACATTAAATCCCTGTTGGCGAGATAACATTAAAGATAATCCATCCAGATAAATTTCATGATCATCTGCTATTACAATATCAATATTATGATGCATGGTTATGATTTATTAGTTTACCTTTTATTCAACTAAAATTAAAAATTAACGTTATCAGAACTTAATGGATAGGCACTTTTATTAAATAGGTACACCCATGATTTACATCTGATGTAAGCGTTAAACTGGCATTTAATATTTCGCAACGGCTTCTGATGCTGCTCAACCCTAAGCCCCTGGTTTCTTTCCCGGTTTCAGTAGGGTTAAAACCTTTACCGTTATCAATAGACATCACCGTAACTTGCTTGCCTGCAAAAGCGATGATCAATCTCAAATTTTTGGCCATCGCATGTTTCATAGTGTTGTTCACTATCTCCTGAATGATCCGAAAAAGGTGAATCTCAATCGTTTGGGGCAGCTTTATGTCCATTTTAGCATCAAAATCAATTTCTAACGTTTTAGCGTTGTTTATTCTGAAAAGATACTCTTCTATCGTTTTTATCAAACCGTTCCTGCTTAGGCCTTCCGGCGAAAGGTTGTAAGAAATTTGCCTTAACCCGGTGATCGTATCATCTATGTGTGTGTTAGCAATATTAAGCAACTCCCTATTTTCTGCACTGATATTTTCGATGCTTTGCATATACAATTTTACCGAGGAGAGCAGCGGGCCAAGGCTGTCATGCAAATCATTTGCTATACGTTTGCGCTCTAATTCCTGCATGGTTATTTCTGCGCGTATCATATCTTTCTGCAATCGTATATAACGCCTGTGATATCTTACAACTGATATCACAAAAAACATGATGATCAGCGCTATGATAACTGAAGTACTAACAACGGTGTAAAATAATTTATCCTCCATTAATAACTTTGAAAGTTGTTTTTCTTATTACTGCAGGCAACGTAGTTATACCTGTAAATAAGCCATATGGTGCAGGCATACATCACATTAATAGCTGCGTTTACATAGGCAAATAGTACAATTATCTTATTAGCAACTACAGATTTGTCTGAACCTATAAAAAAAGATGCCTCATAAATTATTTGATAGATGAAAAAAATTATAAATGAAAGGCACAACAGAAAAACCGGGTTTTTGACTAAGCTATTCCGCTGATCTACCATACACCGGTTTATTAAATTGATACTTAATAACACGATCAGGAAGGCATATAATACCCTAAAATAAGGGCTGAAATTGTCGATGTTTTTAAAAGCTATATTCTCCGTAAGCCAAAACACGGCACATACTATAATTAAGCCATAGAAAATAACAGGCGACTGCCTGCTGTTTAAAATATGAAGCTGATAAATTATTAAACAGCATTCACACAAGCTGTATATGTTGATTACTAAAGCATTGCTTGCCCTTAAATATTCAATGTCGTAATAACTAAGTAACTCTGCTGCAAATGACATTAATAGCACGCAAAAAAATGGCAACCAGCAGTCTTTTATCTTTTTTATAGCAAGCAAACCCACTATAATGGGCAGCAGAATAGACTCGCTCAACAGAAAGGTGAATACTGTTCTCATGCTAAGCAGGCTTAGTTAACAGTGCTTAAAGTGCTGCACAATGTCGGGCATCGCTGCCCCACTTCCAATATGATCGCCGAAGAACGGTCGGAAGAAGCAGTATAAGCCATTCTTTTCAAAGTATCGCGTTTGCCGAGGATATCCTCTCCCTTTGCATCAACACCTACTAACACAAATCGGATAAGGCCTTTATCATCCTGCCCAACATAAATACGCATACCTTTTGCTCCTTTTTGGTTCAACAATAAGGCAATTGCGTCGCGGTTAAACATTTCTGCCTCGGGCATACTAAAGCTTTTGTCAAGATAATCGGGGTTTCTAAGTTGTCTCAATAACTCAATTTTCCCCTGGCGATAACGTTTAGTTAATTCTACTGCTTTACTTACAGATATAACATGCCTTTGCGCATTCCTTTGGTCATAGGGTATCTCTCCGGTACCGTGCTTTTGTTCCTGGCATGCGGTTAACAAAGCTGCCGTTAATACTCCCTGCACCAGCAGGGTAAATGAAGATTTAAAAGTGATCATATGCATCGATTTTGTGGGTTACAGGGCTATCAGAACAATTTATCTATAGTTAATTATACCAACCAAAAGTAAATAAAGCATCAGCCATACCCATGCGTATTTATACGCAAATATCTACGTAGCAATACGCATAACTTTCAGTATACCTACTGTTTACCTCCAATTGAATTTGCCTCAACTTTGAATTGTCCGCTTATGAGAACAATAGGCGATAACAAAATAATTAACTAAAGATAAATACTTTTTACTATGTCTGCAATTGATGAAAAATACAATGATCTGCTCTCGCAGGGGGTAGATCTTGGAGGAGCAATAACTGATGAAACGCCTTTGGCCGACGGCGTTGGGTACAGCCGGTCTTATGATGGTGGCACCATTTATTACCATCCGGATTACGGCGCATTTGAGGTGAACGGCGACATATTGGCAAGGTACCTATACCTTGGTGCAGAGCAAAGTTATTTGGGTTACCCGGTAAGCGATGAGCAGGATGATACAACGGATAACGCAATTATTGCGCGCAAAAGTGAATTTGCAAACGGTGTTATTACATGGACAACTACAGATGGGGCCATAGAAGCATATTATGATGGTGGCTCCAATACATCAGAAGAGGAAAACACCACATCAGAAGATGAAAATACATCTGAAGAAGAAAATACATCTGAAGAAGAAAACACCACTAGTGAGGAAGAAAGCACTTCAGATGAAGAGAATATACCTGAAGAAGAAAATACTACTACTGAGGAAGAAAGCACTTCAGATGAGGAGATTACTAACGAAGAAACGCCGGCCGTGCCATCTGAAATTGATACCTGGCTGAGTAACGATTACCCTACCCGTAAAATTACCGTAGGGCAGGCATTACAAATTGTAGATTATTTAATAAACCAGCCTGATGCCCAGTTGCAGATAAACGGCGGCGCTGTTAATCAAACCAATGTTACTAACGTAATAAGTGGCAATGGCGAAACAAAAGCTGTTGTGCGTGCCTATCGCATTAAGCCTGATGTTATAAACGGCATTCAGTTTAAGTATCTAACCGGTACTACTGCCAGGGTGATAGGGTTTATGGATAATATAGACCCCCGCATGATCGTGTTCCTTTACAAAATGACTACCTGGTTTAGAGATGTTTGGGGGCCAAATAACAATTGCACCGTTACCGAGGTACATCATATTGGCATAGGCCACGGTAACCCAAACCACCTTTTTGACTGCCACAATACCGGCAGGGCAATTGATTTTGGCGGCCTCGCGGGCACGCAGTCAGACGGGTCGCCTTTTACGCTCAACATCCTGAACGATTGGGGTAAAAAGCCCGAAGTTACCAGCGGCGGCAAAACCTGTTTCAGGTTGCAGGAAAGTGATGGCCTTATTTACAACCTGGCCCGCGACTATTATGGCTACACTATGCAACACTGCCAGGATAAATCACAAAACCAGGATGACCTGCTGAGCGATAGCGAACAAGCCGATAGAATGTTGGAATACAACCGGCCTACGGTTTCGTCCTTCATTTGCCACCCCGATCATCCCGACGCTGCACTCAGAAAAGCACATGCCAACCACTATCATGTGCAAATAGGGGCTACTAACTATGAGGCAAACCCGCCATTGTAAGCAGTTAATATCAAATAAACATTCAATCTAATTAATAACCACTAATCTTTTTTACCATGTATGTAGAATTTAATGGCTCGGCCAAAGGCCCTCTTTGGGGCGTAAATACCGTTCAGGTAGCTTACTCAGATGCAGGCGAAACGTATACTTTACAAATCTTCCCTGATATCTGTAATGATGATCTTAAAAACTCCGGTAAACCGATGCATTTCTATATAATGCCAAACTCGGTAAGGATGGCCAGGAATGACGATGGCAAGTACCAGTTCCATTTCACTAAGTTTTCCGGCATTTTAACAGAAGACAGCAACATTGGCACCAAGGGCCAGGAGGAAGTGGCAGGTGGTATGGTATCGTTCACCTCCACACTGGAGTTGCCACCGGGCGTAATAGATAACCTGAAAGACCAGATTGCGCAACAAATAAAAAAGAATGCCAGCCTCAACAGCCACCCGCTATTTATGTTTAAAAACCCGGATGCGCCAGCTTTTGAATTGGGTTTTGTGCCGGTTGAAGAGAATATAGTAGCCATATCTACCGCCTCGCTTAATGAGATAAACGACCCTGCTAAACAACAGGAAGACAGCGATAAATGGCTTTGGGAAATGCAGGGCGACGGTAAGGGCTCTCTTGACCCGAACGGTAAAAACGCCTGCACTGCCATGATGGGCCAATTCCCTGCAGCGCTGGTTGAAGCCGGCTTTAAGGGAGATAGCGGGCCGCTATTTGTACAAAATGCACTTAAGCTGCGCTTTTATATCCCATCTATCGAGATCAAAGTGGTGGCAGATTATTCAAAGATCCATAGCGCCTATGCCACAAATTCCAAGTATAAAGACAATTGGACGCAGAGCAACATCCATAGCATGTTTGAAGAAAACAACTTATCCGGGTTTTGCAAAACGATCATCACCTATGGTGATGCAGAACTAACTGATAAGGACAAGGAGCTTTACAACGATATGGCTGCCCAGGGCAAGGCGCTGATAATGGAGAACGTTAAAAAGTTCATATTTGACCGCCAGCCGGTTCAACTGGCTCCTGCCGAAGCTGCGGAAACCAAATCAAGGCAGTTAGAGATCCAATCGCACAGGTCATCATCATGGCTTGGCCTGGTAAAATCAAGCAGCACCACTTATAGCTGGAAAGACAGTGATAATGGTTACAGCTACGCACTAAACCAAAACTTCTCTGCTGATACCGTCCACATGGAAGACAGCACCGTTATACAAGGCCCCTATTTTAAAACAACCGTAGTAAGCGGCAATATGCGCGGCTTTTTTCAGGAGCTGAGTAAAGACCCTAAAGCAAAGGATGAGTACTTCAGCTTTGTAAACATGGGTGATGCCTTCAAAAAAATCCACGTTATAGCAACATCAAGGGCAAACTGGCCAACTGAAACCATCCAACAACCTTTAGATAAGCTACTGCTATCGGTAGGTTATCGTGATTCAAACGGCGTTGTGCAGTATCGTAACTCCGGCAGGTACTATGATACGCTGGCCGGCAAACTTTCTGAAGACTTTGCCCCCGCCATCTGGACAAAGGATAACAAAGACAGGGTATACGTATTTGATTTTGCGGTAGATGACAATGTACCTGCCGACAAACGTAACCAGATATCGATTAAGCGCACCATCACTTACAAAGAAGATGAGCGTGTTAAAATAGACGATGATAATACTGTTGAAATACCCGAAGAAACAACCACCAATACGCAGGTAGAGATCAAAGCGGACTTGGTAGGGCACTTAAAGGTAGCGCCAATCTACCTGGCGGCAGATCTGAATAAGCACATGCAGGTTGAAGTGACTTTCAATAAAGACGGCTTTTCGCCATCGACCATCATGTTCACTGCCGACAATGCCACAGAAAAACCCTCTTTTGAAATTTGGACAGCTGATGCCGGTCAGGTAATGAAATGGTCATACAAGGTAAAAGTAACTTACAAAAGCTACGGCCCGCTTGATGCCATTATTTACGAAGGCGACGAAGTTGCAATGTCTGGCAGTTACCCCAATGGCATCTCTATCAACCTGCCTAAAATGCCCGATGGCCTGCTTGACCGTTTAACGGAATACAAGCAAAAGTCTAAACAGCTCGACGAGCTTGATGCCTAAGCCTTTCCTCAGCAACCTGCACGGTTAAACCGTGCAGGTTTATCAAACAAAAATACTCACCCACAAAATTAAATGATCATGCCTTACGAATTTACAGGAACGCCAATTGGTCCTTACTATGGCGCAAACAGAATGCTGGTTGTAAAAAACGACGAAGAAGGGAATACTTATCAGCTTAACATATTTCCGGATCTGTTTAATGAACAGCTGCGGGCAGCGGGCAGGCCGCTTCAATTCTGGTACTTGCCGGATTCGCCCCGCATGGCCCGTTTTGAGAATGGCGATTATATGTTCCATTTTACAAAATTTGCCGGTGTTTTAACAGCAGACGATAATATTGCGGTGGCCTCGCCCGGGCAGTTAGAAGTGGCCGGTGGTGTACTGGCATTTACATCTACATTAAAAATACCCGATAGCGTTATTACTAATGCTATTGCCGAGCTTAAACAGAACATCACCAACAACCCAAGGTACAGTGCCGACAGGTTGTTTAAAGCCGGGGGCGACACTCAATTGGTAGACCTTGGTGTGGTACCAATTATAGATAACGATGTTTACATTTCATCTTTATCGCCTGAAAACATTGCCGACCCCAACACGCAAAGACCGGATAACCCATGGTTATGGAAAATGCAGGGCGAAGGTAAAGGAACCATTAACCCGGTAGGTAATAACGCTTACACTGCTATGGTGGGTCAGTACCCGGCGCAATTATTAGAAGCTGGCTTTCACGGTGCGTCAAGTCCGATATTTGTGCATAACACCTTAAAGCATAAGTTTTACACAGGCTCTTTCAGCGCATCCATCCATGGCGATTGGAGCGCAATTTACAACCACTTTTCTGCTGATGTAAAGGCATCATACCTGTTTGTAAAAGGCGAAATACAGGCCGCGTTCAACAGCGCAGTTCAGAAGGGTATCATCAAAAAATCAATCACTATTGATAACGAAGTTTTGACACCCGAACGCGAAAAGCAATACGAGGCGCAGGTAGACAAAACCTTCGACAAGTTCATGGAAGCGGCCCAAAAAGTGATCTTTGATCCGCAACCGCCAAAGGTAGAAAATGCAAAGGCGGCCGATACCGGCGCAATAGGTGTGAGCTTTGCGCTGAAATTTGAGCACAACGAGACGCATTTACAGCTTGATTTCCAGGAAGAGATCAACGAAACTTATATAAAAGATAACACCATATCTGCCCACCTGATGGGTTTTTATGAGACCTTAAAAGACGACCCTGCCAACGAGGCTAAGTATTTTGATACGGTGCACATGGCTGAAGGCTTCCGCAAGATCCACGTGATTGCATCTGCCCGTGCTTTTTGGCCGGACGAAAACGGCAACGGAGGCGACCCAATAGACAGGCTGTTACTGCAAGTTGGGTATCCCGATAGTACCGGTGCTATCGTATATAAAAATTCCGGGTTGTTCATGGATAATGTGGGTGCAGAAAAATCTACAGCAACCGCACCGGCTATATGGACCCGCCAGTTTAAAGACCGGATCATCATTTTTGATTTCGAACGCCAAAATAACCTGCCGGCTGATAAACAAAGCACCATTTATATTAAACGCGAAATCCGTTTTCTGGAAAAAACTAACGTGGAGGTGCCAGGCCGTACAATAAATATCGAAGATGAGGCTACTTCAGAACACAGCATCGAAGTAAAAGCGGAAGTGTTAGGCACCCTGCGTGTTGGCCCTATTGAACTGGATACCACGCTTGATGACCGTACCAAAATGATGATCACCTTTAAAAGGCTCGATCGCGACCCGGTTACGCTAAGGTTTACGGCTGATACACTTGGTAACCCGCAATTTTTTGAAGCCTTTACGGCCGACCCTAAGGATGCCGTAAAATGGAGTTACCAGGTAACCCTGATAATTGAAAGCCGTGTACCGGGCATACCATCCATTACTTACACCGGCGAAGAGATTGAAATGGCCGGTAGCGTACCGCTTATTGCCAAAACGCCGTTGCCACCTGCTGATATTAAAGAGCAGATAGAAAAGCTTAAAAAAGCGGCTGAAGACCTGGTAGACTTTTAATAACCCAGCATGCCACAAATAAAAACAATAGAAGAAACCAATAAGCAACACCTGGAATGGCCAACCATTCCGGGTGTTATAGCCCGGCTGGACCTTAGGGTGAAGCAAAGCAGCGACGCTTTTGGCAAAATATCCTTCACTGCATCAGTATACATTAACGAGAATAGCGGAGATGCTTTTGACGGGACACTGATTGACAAGATATTAATGCAAACCGGTTACCCGGATAGCAGTAACTACTTTGCCTTTAAAAACTCAGGCACCTTGCTCAATAGCGATCGGCAAACCTTGCAACCGATGATTTGGGTAGCCAGTAATAGCGGCAGCATATTAAAAACAGCTTTTGCCGGTAACAGCAACGATACGGTATTGGTGAGATATACCCTACAGTTTAACCTGCAAAAGGCAAAAGCGGTGGGCCTTGCGGATACCTTTTCGTCAGAAACCATGATAAAGGTGAGTAACGATGCAACCACCAGTTGCCTGGTAACCATAACAATTAATTAGGGGGATAGTACAATGACAAACATTCGATTCAACAAAATTAACCCGGCGCTTTTTACCCGGATACAACCTATAGCAAACACACCGCCGGATACTGCTACGGTTAGCGCTGCAATAGCAAGGCTTAATACAAGGATAGCTTTTCAGGAAGTTGCTGATGTGCCAAGGGTAGATTATATTATGCCGGCAGAGGTAGCAGTTACCGGGCCTATCCTTGATGATGGTGCTACAACCGTATTCCAGGATGTGCACGGCAATGGGCAGTGGCTCCTGCCAACCTTTACCAAAAAAGATGCATTACAGGGTGGCTTTAATTTTACCTGTATAAAAAACGGTAAAACAAGCGATAGTGCTGGTAACATTATTGATAATTATACGGGTACCGTAACCATTAACCTTGATACCAATTTGCCGGCTCCAGATCAGGATGTTACGGTGGCAGGGGATAAAGTATTGCCCTTAAATAACATTACGGCAGTTCTTAATTTTAAACTGGCCAATGGGCAGGTGCTTACTTATCAACCGGTTGTTGCAATAGCGGGCACGGTTTGCACCTTAACTTTTAATGCAGATGACCTGGGCGTTTTAACAAAACTCTACACGATCCTGTCAGACCCTACATCATCACCTTTTTGTACACTTGTTATTCAGGGCACTTACTGGGGTTTCAGGAAAAAGGAAGCGCCGCAAAAATTAATCAAGTTCCGGAATTTTGTGCAGCTAAACCGGGGTATAACTTTTAAGCCACGCTTTAAACCATTGGAAGTGCAACCGGCATTTTCTGTAAATCGCCGCATTTTAAAAACTTTGGAACCGTTTGAAACGCCGGAGATTACCGATCTTCCGGACCCTTATGTAGCACCAGAGAACAATACCCCTACGGAGCCGGAACCTGAGCCTTATGTAGAACCGGAAATTAACAATACGCCCGAACCCGAACCGGAGGTAATACCACAAGATGATGCGCCAAAATATGAACAGGTAGGCAATGTGCCATATCTTACGATTATACCTGTAAGTTTTGATTGTGCAACTTATCCTAACAATTACATAGTTACAGATGGCGATAGCCAAACAGTTTTTGGATGTAACCCTCCTTTTGATACCAGCATTGTAAGGAAACACACTTATGCACCATTTTCTATCTTAACGGGTTCGCTTTCAGAACAGCATTATGGCATAAACGCTATTTACCGGAACCAGTTAAATAACAACTACCTGATTGTACCAGAGCAGTACCTGATAGTTTTAGAAGATCCGTCTGACACCGGGCAGCTTGTTCCATCGGCATATCTTAATACTACCGTAGATTTTAACGATGCGGATGGTATAAGCAAATCAACCGCGAACTTTAAGTTTAATGTTGCACCTAATTTATCGGCATGGCAGGTTCGTAAAATAAAGGAACTGATCGTAAAAAACCTGCCCCAAAACCTGGGAAAGACCGTTAATGATATCTACATAGAATATCCGCAGGTTTTAGATAACGCACAGGATCAGCAATTATTTAACGGGCACAACATCCCGGTAGTAGAGGCAGTAAACCAGGGTACTGCTACTAGCAAAGCTGATAGCTTAAACATATTTCATATTGAGTTTAAGCAAGTGCCTATTCATGATGGTACAGCTGCAACTATAGCAGGTTTGCTAAAAGCAACGGCCGGCGGCCTGGTAGATAAACTTGTCTGGAAAGTTGATACCCCTGCAGATATTGTTGTGCAATCTGCAGTTAAGCTATCCCTGTTTACAGTTACCGGCGATGCCCTGCGTTATATGGTAGATGTTGCCAACGATGCCAAATACCTATCTAACAACAGCTTGTATGATGTAATTATCAATAGCTACATTAACAACGGGACATCCGCAGATGTTACTCCTGCTGCATTGATTGAAGGTAACAATACGGTAGCAACTTCAGCTTTAAGTTTTGGCCCGGCAATTACCAATGTAAGCGATTTAAACTACGCTTATAAAGCAAACGATGACTACGTAAAGCAGGTTCTTAAAGAGTTGCGTTTTAACGCCGATGAGGTTGATGACAGTATTATTGTAACCAATAATACAGGCTTGTTTGCCAAGCACAACATAAAGCAAATAGATTTTAACATCAGCATCACCAAATCCGGAGATACAGACCCGGCGAACGTGCTTACATCCGCAACAAAGAGCATTACCGAAGACGGAGCTATAAATCACATCCCTTTTATTTTGCCTGTAGCTAATTACTTAAGTAACTGGTCGGCCATTTATTACACAGTGATATCATTCACAGATGGTACAGCTCAGTTAGCAACAGACCCGGTGCTGATTGATGACATCAACAGAATAGGCAAGGTGATCAATCTTACCGCCACATCATTAGGATTAAACTAAACAACACTTAACAATATAAAACCATGAAACAGCAACTATTTTACAGAAGCCCCGGCATAAATGAAAACGAGGGCGGCGATGACGAACAACCTGTTGATGACACCTCAACAGATGCAGGTGAAGAAACCAACGGCGAAGACGGTGCCACTGATGAGGATGCTACTGTAGGCGAAGATACCGGCTCTGACGAAGGCGCAACTGACGATAACCCTACCTCGGATGAGGAAACGAACTCTGACGAAGGCGCAACTGACGAAAACCCTACCTCGGATGAGGAAACGAACTCTGATGAAGGCGCAACCGACGAAAACCCTACCTCTGACGAAGATACCGGCTCTGACGAAGGCGCAACTGACGAAAACAATGGCTCGGGCGAGGAAACAACCGATGAGAACGCTACCCCTGAAGATGATACCAATTCAGATGAAAGCGCCGTAGATGAAAATAATACGGAAGGCCCGGAAGCTGAAACTGAAGAAAACAACACAGAGGAGGGAGCTAACATCGAAGGGCAGGAAGCTGAGCATGAGGAAAATAATACGGAAGAAGGCAACACTACCGAAGGTCAGCAATCTGAGAACGGGGAAGGTAATTCCGAAGAGGAAGAACATGAAAGCCACGAAATTGAGAATGAGACAGTACATAACGATGGACAGGAAGCCGGGACCGAAGAAACAAACACTGTTAGCACACCGCCGGTTGCTGTGGCATGGCCCGGCAATTTGAGCCAGTCGCCGGTTACATCTCCCGGTGATGAGCTGGCAACTTTTATCACAGCTATTAAAGCCAACCGGGCGAACGTGCCAGATCATCTTACTGATAAAAATAAGGTAAAGAACGGTTATATGTACGATCCGTTCTCGGGCAAACCTCAGCCGCAGCCGGCATCTATACAACCCAATACTGTAGAGGCATGGATCTGGGAAGAACTAAGGAGCGAAGGCAGTTACACCTCAATTAATACCTATGATAATATGGTGGTTACCTGGGGACGGGGAGTAGCAGGCGCCAATATTGCCAAAGTGCTTAAAAGTGTGTTCGGCGCCCATAGTGATATACAAACCGAGTTTAATAACGTTGGTGTAGCCCTAAATGCAAATGGCATACTACAGGTGGTTGACACCACCCAAAACTGCGTTAAAGAAGGAAGCTTTGCCCTTCAAATTATTAAAGCTGATAAGAAGCTTCTTGATTTCCTGGTAGACATATCATTGAACGATAAGTACAAAGAAGTTTTCTTAGATGCACAATGGAACTTTGTTAAAACTTTTAACGCAAATTTAATCGCGCATGTAAATGCAAGTAAATGGAGCAAAGATGCCGTACAGCTCATGTTCCACTTTAACTGGTGGCTGCCAGCCTATGGGTGGAATGGTCATCCGCAAAACTACAAGGATACCGGTGGCGACGTATCTAAGATCATCTACATTTTTGCCGGTAATCTAAAAAAGAACAGCGTATTGGTTGGTTACCTCAAAAAATTTGCAGGTAATGCCTTCAGCAAATATGTAGCAAAACCGGAATATCAAGGGCAGCCATCCGGCGAGAATATAGTGTTTGAGGACGGAGGAAAAACTTATTATTTACCTAAGCTTTAAGGATACTTGTTTTGAATGAATATTATGACTGATTGAGGGTTAGCAATTGCTCCCTCAACCATTCATAATGTGTATGTTTCATCATTAAATGGTTGAAACAGATAAGAATTGGAAATAATGCTTTGCTTGCTTTACAACATTTACAAATTAAGATAACACTAAATAGCCAATGTACACAGTACCTTACACAAGTAAGTATTCAGTCATAATTATCTTATTATAATTGTTACTACATTATTTTATTTCGACCAAACAATTGACTAATCGAGGAAAAGTATTAAACTACAGTTTAAAGAAGCGGATGCGCAAACCAGTATAACAGATCAACGTTATCAATAAAAACCTAATTAAGCCATCATGGTGAATTGCATTTAAAACTGAATATGACATAGGTAAAAATCAAACTAACTCTTGCGCTGGGAAGAAACTTTGAGGGGGTCATTACAAAGGGTGGTAATTTAATTGCTGCATTAAACTTCATCTCCTCATTTGGTGCTGCAAGAAATATCGAATTGAATCATTATAACATAGTGACCATCATGTACCTGTCACTTACCTTCGGAATCATTCTCATGATAATTGTTATTTTAGGGCTTATAGTCTTTGCAGTAGCTTATTTAAGGGGAGCTGATAAAGTCGACTGGATAAAATCTGAGAGGCTTTTTGTTTAAGAATATTTTGATGGAACAGTCAGTAGTTCAAAATTAGACGAATATTCACTTCAACCGGTTATATTGCGTACGGATTTGTCTTAACCGCCACGTACCAGGGTCCGGGGCGTTTGCTTGCACCCCCCTATGGGGTAATTAAAAATCAAATTTATGGAATGGAAAAATACGGTTACCATTATCACCGGTGCCACCTCGGGAATTGGCCGGGCCACCCTGCAACTCTTAAGAAATGAGGGCAGCCTGGTGTACAACCTTGACAATGTGCCATCTGAGCAACCCGACCCCTATTTTATTAATTGTGATGTAAGCAATAGGTTAAGTGTGGAGCAAGCTATCAGAACGATCTATGATAAAGAAAAAAGAATCGACTTTCTATTTTCAAATGCCGGGCGGCATCTTTTCGCCAATATTGAAGACACCAGTTACGAGCAACTGGAAACATTGGTAGGCATTAATTTGATGGGTACTTTCTACCTGTTAAAAACGGTGATCCCCCTGATGAAACAACAGGAAAAAGGCTGTATTGTGCTGATGGGGTCTGACCAGTGTTTTGTAGGGAAAGGCAGCAGCGCTGTATATGGAATGACCAAGGGAGCTATAGGCCAACTTGCCAAGAGCACTGCTATAGATTACGCTCCGTTTAATATAAGGGTGAACTGTATTTGCCCGGGAACAATTCAGACACCATTACTTGATAATGCAGTGGCACAATTTGTTAACCAGTCGGGACAAGAAGCATCTGCAGTATATGCTGCGCTGGATAGCGCTCAACCCCTGGGGCGTGTAGGCCGGCCAGAGGAAATTGCCAACACTGTTCGTTTCCTTTTCTCAGATGACAGTTCTTTTATCACCGGGGCATTGATCGCTGCAGATGGTGGGTATACTTGCCAGTAAATAGAGGAACATCCTGTAGGGTTTGATTTAAGTAGTTGGAGCGAAGCGCCGCACCATAACTGCACTTACAATAGCAACCGCACATAAAATCAGCATCAAATCAAACCCGCTCTTAAAGCTTCCGCTCACATTGTAGTTGTTTTTTTCGTCGTCTTTCAATCGCGATTGGGTTAAAAAGGAAACGTCAGGTCATCGTATTCCGCTCCTTTCTTTCGTTTGATTGTTGAGTGTGTTTTGATGTATCTAACGACTCATATGAAAGCGAAGGTCATGATCGTAGAGATCTGGCGCTGCCTTTTGGAGAGCAGGCATTGGTTAATGCGGTTAGTACCGCCAGTCCTAATACTGTTATTGTAATTATGGCCAGCGCCCCATACGATCTGAATGAAATCAAAGAGTCAAATTATACTATTGTTTGGTCCTGGTTTAATGGATCGGAGGCCGGTAATGCACTTGCAGATGTCTTAAAAGGTGTGCTGAACCCATCGGGCCGTTTGCCATTCACTTTTCCTGTCTCGCTAAATGACTCACCTGCTTCTGCCTTAAATACTTATCAGGGTAAACTGCTTGTGAATAGGATAGTCGACAAGTAAAGCGTGTATGAAGTTTTAAAGGTGAGCGGAATCCTGCCCGAACACTATGATATATTGGAGTTCAGAAAGGTCACCCCAATAATGCAATCTTTTGGGCGTTTTGTAGGCTGAGTAGTTTGATGCGGAACTACGGGAGGAATTTGTACCTTAACGAATATCTGTTGATTGGCAGTAGCTTACCATGCACTGTTTATTTGAGGTCTCTTATAGGTCTTTATAAGACTGAACCACCACGTGAACGAAGTGAGCATTGAAGGTGAGCAAGTCGTTTTGGTATCGCCAAAACACGACTTGATTCTCTAACGGTAATGATAAATAGGTCAAAAGAAATGACGATTACGACAAATAAAGGGCCCAATTTTTACGGTTATTTGCTCTATGTAATAAGTAGCCGACAAGTGCTGCGATAGGACATGGGCTTTCAGCAAGTTGCCGCCAATAAGCAACTTAACTGATGATAGGCCAAAATACAAAACTATGTTACAGATGGTTCAAATTATGATGAAAATTTCGTTTAAAATAGCGTTAGTTTTTTTGCTTGCCGGTTTTATTAGTGGCAGCAATGTATTGGCTCAATCCCAGGCTGCAACACCAAGGGAGGTTATCCCACTAAACTCTGCCTGGGAGTTTCATTACAACTATGACGTAAGCCAAACTCCAAAGAAACAAACGGTGGACCTGCCGCATACCTGGGATGCCGGAGAGGTGGAAAAAGGAGTGCTGAATTATGAGCGGGGAACCGGGATATATGAAAAGAAAATCCTGGTAGATGCAGATAAGAAAGATAATCGCCTGTTCCTGTATTTTGAAGGTGCAAATTCGGTTGCTACGTTGTTTGTAAATAACAGTTTCGTGGGCGAGCACAAAGGCGGTTATACTGCCTTCTATTTTGAGATTACCCGTTTTGTAAAGTTAGGTGCCGAAAACTATATAACCATACAGGTGAGTAATACTTACCGTACGGACGTACTGCCGCTTACGGGCGACTTTAATATTTACGGAGGGCTACATAGGAAGGTAAACCTGCTTGTCACTTCAAAAATTGCATTTCCCCGCTGGACAATGCTTCGCCGGGTGTTTACCTCGTTCCCACAAATGTCTCTTCAAAAAAAGCGGAAGTAACTGTCGTAACCAAGCTATCAACAACATATACCGACTCGTTAGCGATCAAAACAACTATCTTCGACAATCATCATAAGATAGTTACCACAACTACAACTGCGTTAACCGGCAGAGATAAAGATGGCGCTAACCAAAGCATTGTTATAGAGAATCCCCACCTGTGGAATGGTAAAGCCGATCCGTATTTATACAAGGCACGTGTACAACTATTATATAAGGATAAGGTTATTGATGAAGTTGTACAGCCTTTGGGTTTACGATACTTTAGCGTTGATGCTGGCAAAGGATTTTTCCTGAACGGGAAATACCTGGATCTGCACGGCCTCGGGCTGCACGAAGACGTAGCGGGCAAGGGCTCTGCCTTAACCACTGCCGATTTGTATAAAGATATGCAGCTGATAGAAGAAGTTGGCGCTACGGCCCTGCGGTTTACACACTATCCGCACCAGCAATATTTATACGAATTATGCGATTCTACAGGCGTAGTGGTCTGGAGCGAGATACCCTTTGTTGGTCCTGGCGGTTATACAGGTGCTGGGTATATCAAAACCCCGGAGTTTCATCAACAGGCCAAACAAGTGCTTACTGAGATGATCCGGCAGAACTTCAATCATCCGTCGGTATGTTTCTGGGGGCTGTTCAACGAGCTGAAGCTGGATTATGATAACCCTGTACCATTTTTAGACAGCCTGAATGTAATAGCCAAAACTGAAGATCCAAGCCGCATCACTACCTGCGCATCGCTTAAAGATGATGATACTTACAATGGCGTTAGCGATGTAATTGCATGGAACAAATATTTTGGCTGGTACGGCTCCAGCTTCGGCGATTTGGGCGTATGGGCTGATAAAACGCACCGTCAGTTCCCTCAAAAGCCTTTTGCTATAAGTGAATATGGCGCGGGTGGTAGTCCTTTCCAGCACCAGGAAAACGCAACCCAGCCATCGCCAACCGGCAGGTTCCATCCCGAAGAATGGCAAACGTTGTTTCATGAACAAAGCTGGAAACAGCTGGTGGCGAGGCCGTTTGTATGGGGTAAATATATATGGGTGCTGGCGGACTTCGGCTCATCAGTACGGACCGAGGGCATAGCTAACGGCATAAACGACAAAGGGTTGGTTACGTATGACCGGGCTATAAAAAAGGATGCGTTCTATTTTTATAAAGCCAACTGGAACCCGGAACCCATGATTTATATAGCGGGTCGGCGGAATGCTGATAGAAAAGAAAGCGCCACACAGATAAAGGCCTTTTGCAACCTAAATAAAGCAGAGCTATTTATAAATGGGGTATCGGCTGGTGTTAATATCAACGATGGACTGAACAGGATGGTTTGGGAGAAGGTAAAGCTACACCAAGGGAAGAATACCATTAAAATGGTGGCTAAACACCGGGGTAAAACAGTTGAAGATACCTGCATTTGGATATTAAACTGAATTTTTAAGACTAAAGCTGCCGTTTAATGCTCGGATTAGAGAGCAACGCAGGCCATTGATGCAGGATGTAACCAACTCTTTTACTTTAATGCCATCACTACCCGATAAAAGCTTGCCCCGTGCACTTAAGTCCGACAGATGGGGTGGTATAATCTCATTTTGTTTCGAATCTATTTTAACCGCCTAAAACGTTGTTATTAACGGCCCGGAGTTATCATCCCACCGCGGATTTCGGCCATCTGCCTTTGCAACCGTTTATTTTTCACTCACAGAAGTTTTCAACCAGTTCCTGAAACTAACCTCAAACGCTAAATGCTTTGGGGGTGTTTCATTGCAATAATACGGTAGCCGTAATTATCGTGATGGCTTGGTGGTAAACGTCACTTTTGTGTGTACATACGGGACTCATTTAAGCTAAACAATTGCCGTTTGTATAAGTGTTTGATTGTGGAGGAGATCTATAATGCTTATAACCCTATCAACTATTCTAAATCTTTTTGAACATGGCTGACTGATTTAATAATAATCGGTATTAGATGCTTTGTTATGATAAATAGGTAAAAAGATATGATGAATAGGACAAGTAAACCAATGTGATAAGTGGTTGATTTGTTTAATCCAAACGTGGATTTACCAATAACCAATCAAAACCAATTAATTATGAGAATGAAAATTACTAATCAAAAAAATCTGCTAAAAAAAATCAGGTATTATGTAATACCGATACTCCTGACTTTTATTTGCGGTCCGCTGTTTGCGCAATCATTAAGTGTTAAAGGGAAGGTGATCTCGGGCGATAATAACCAGCCCTTAGCTGGTGTAACGATTACCGAAAAGGGGAAACAAAATGTTGTGATGGCTTCGTCCTCCGGATTGTTTTCCATCACTGTAAGTGCCAACGCAACGCTTATTTTTTCGATGGTTGGTTTTACTACGCAGGAGGTAGCCGTAAACGGACAGGTTGAAGTTAATATTATTTTACAGCCCGATAATAAAGCATTGAATGAAGTTGTAGTTATCGGCTACGGAACTGCCCGCAGAAAAGATTTGGTTGGAGCGGTTAATACGGTGTCTGCTAAAGAAGCCGGTGCCAATACGGCGTTAAGCGCTTCACAATTGCTTGTGGGCAAAATGCCCGGGGTGCAGGTGGTTAATTCGCAAATAATCATACGCGGAACGGGGTCTTTCACAAGTGTAGATCCGCTTTATGTTATTGATGGCATACAAGGCGATGGTAATGTATTTAGTACCATAAGCCCGCAGGACATAGAAACTATTACTGTTTTAAAAGATGCATCATCAACCGCCATATATGGTGTCGCAGCCGCCAATGGCGTAGTAATTATCACAACAAAAAAAGCAAAAGCCGGCTCTACACAAGTTACCTTTAATTCGCAGGCAGGCATCTCAAAAGCATGGCGGCAATTGGATATTTTAAAAGCCGCCGACTACGTGGACCTGCTTAAAGATATTGCCGCCACTACCAATATTGCCGTGCCCGCTAAATTAAATACGCCCGATGTATTGGTTGATCGTGCGGATTATCAAAAGGAAGTATTTAAAACAGCTTACACTACAGAAAACGACCTGAATGTTAGCGGTGGGGGCGATAAGGTCTTATATAACTTATCAATGAGTTTCATGACGCAGCAAGGCATAGTCAGAAGTTACCAAAACGACAGGTTGTTCACGAGGTTCTCGCTTGATGAAAAGCTGGGGCGGTTCCATTTTGGCCAAACTTTAAATTTACGATATAACAAGGCAAAGGGGCAGGCGGCCAGCATTGTAAGCGCTATTACTTACGCCCCATATAAGCCTGTATATGATCCTGATGTGTTGGGGGGCTATTCAATAGTTACCAATGTTGATGATAACAGTAATGTGGGCAACCCGTTACAGGATTTGGGTGTTAAATCAAACAAAGGCAATAGTTTAACCTTATATCCGCAGGTCTTTGGCGAATTAAGGCTAATAAGCGGCCTTACGTTCAGGTCGCAGCTTGCAGGAACCTACAATACCAGTAATTCAGATTCGTACCAATATCCGTACGTGGCATCCAACAAACTGGCTTACGGCAGGCAGGTGGGCCGTTCATTCGGTACGTCATTTACCTATACTTTTGAGAATTACTTTTCGTATAATAAAACCTTTGGCTTGCATAACGTATCCGCCACATTAGGAACAAGTTATATTGATGCGGGGTACAATAAAGCGCTCACTGTTTTGGGTACGGGCCTTACCAACGATAATATCAAGGATATCAGTGTTGCTCCTACTGTTACTACAACTGGCAATGGATCGGGCTACGGTACACAATTTGGCAGTGCGCAATCCTGGTACGGGCGTTTAATTTATACATTTAATGACAGGTACATTCTTTCGGGCAGTATTCGCAGAGACGGGTCGTCAAACTTTGGTACCAATAACAGATATGGTAACTTTCCGGGTGTAGGCTTTGCCTGGAAGTTTACCGAGGAAAGTTTTATAAAGTCGGCGTTCCCGTTCCTTTCAGACAGCAGGCTGCGTGCGGGCTGGGGCCGCACAGGTAACAATAAGTTCAATTTAGGGGTAACCGATGTATTTACCTATAGCGGTTATCCGAATGGTAACCTGGTTTACTCCTTAGGCACCAACGAGGCCTTTGTGGGCGGTGTTACCGTGGCAACTATTTCCAATCCGAATTTGCGATGGGAGCAGACGGATCAAACGGACCTGGGCCTTGATTTAGGTTTTCTGAACAATCAGCTAACAGTTAATGCCGGCTATTACAATCGTAAAAGCCATGGTTTAATTGTTAATGTACCCATACCAACCAGCGTAGGTATTGGCGGTATAAATGGGATACAGAGTGTATTAACATCAAATGCCGCCGATGCAGAAAATAAAGGCTTTGAATTGCAGGTATCGTACCGGAGTAACAGTAACCACGAGTTTAAGTATTCTATCAGTGCAAACGGCTCCTACAATAAAAACAAAACACTGTCATTAGGCAACCTGTCGCAAACGCCAATTATCAGCGGCGCTTTTAATAATTTGAATGGCCTTACGCTAACCCAGCAGGGTTCGCCAATTGGCGCTTTTTATGGTTACCGGGTCGATCATGTGGCAAGTACACAAACCGAAATTGATGCGTTTAATATGGTCGCTCGTCAAAAAACGGGCAATGCCACAGTTCAATACCAGACGGGTGTAAAGCCCGGCGATTTTTTGTTTAAGGATTTAAATGGCGACGGTATTGTAGATGTAAAAGATCAGGAGGTATTGGGAAGCGCCATTCCAAAGTTTATTTACGGGTTTAACTTCAGCGGCAGCTATAAAAACTTTGATATCAACCTGGTGATATCCGGGGTGGCGGGTATAGAACTGGCCAACGCCCTTAAGTTTTTTACCGAAAACGCTTCAACCGGGCATAATGCTACAACCGCGATACTAAACCGCTGGAAGAAACCCGGCGATGTGGCTACTTTACCAAGAGCCGGCCAAAGCGTTACTTCATCGGGCAATTTGCGTCCATCGGACTTTTTTACCGAAAATGGCGCTTATTTACGTGCCCGTAACTTAACGCTGGGTTATACTTTCTCAAAAACTACCTTAAGGGCGTTTTCTGGCAATGTGCTAAGCAGGTTAAGGGTTTTTGCAGCTGCTGAAAACCTGTTCACTATAACAGGTTACAAGGGTTATGATCCGGAAGTAAGCGGCAGTAACTTTATTTTTGGTCGTGGTATAGATAACGGACAACTACCCCAGGCGAGGACTTTTATAGCGGGAATACAAGTAGGATTTTAAAATATAACGAAAAAGACAATGAAAAAACATATAAAATATTTGCTGTGCGCAGGTTTATTACTTACTGCAGGCAGCTGTAAAAAGAATTTAGACTTGCAAAATAAAAATGCCTATACCTACGATACGTATTTTGCGAGCGATAACGTATTGAACCAGGCAACCATTGCAACGTATGCCACTTTATTGCATAACGGTTTATGGGCAAGGGAGTGGTACTTTATTTTTGACCTTTTGGGCTATGAAGCAAAGAATGATCAGCCTTTAACCGGCGATTTGCTGAACCTGGCACAATATAATTTTGGTAATAACCAGCCAACGTTAGATGTGATGTGGGCATCGTTATACCGAATGGTTTTTCGCGCCAATGTGGTGATAGACAGGGCCAACGCATGGAAAGCAGTAACCACTGTAGAATTAGCACATCAGAAACAGTATATTGCAGAAGCTAAGTTTTTGCGGGCCTACGCTTATTTTAACCTGGTGAGTTTATATGGGCGCGTACCTTTGCGCACCAGCTATCAGGAAACTATCAATAACCTGGAGCAACCCCGTGCAAGCGTGGCCGAAGTTTGGGCCTTCGTAGAAAAAGACTTGCTGGATGCGCAGACTGATTTACCGGTAGCCTTTACAAACGCCGATTTAGGACGGGCCACAAAAGGCGCTGCCACAGCGCTTTTTGGAAAATCGTATCTTTATCAAAAAAAATATCCTTTGGCTGTTACTGAGCTGAGCAAATTGACACAGGCACCTTATACCTATACTTTGTCACCTAATTATAGCGACCTGTTTAACACCACCAATCAAAACAATAAGGAAAATATTTTCCAGATAATGAATCAAACCTGGACCGATTGGGGCATTGGCAGCCAATATTATGTGTTTGGCGGGCAAGAAATTAACGGAAAAGCAACACACTCAGACCGGGCACAGGAATACGGCTTCAACGATTGGAGCAACGTGTTTATTACTACAACAGCCGTTAAGGCATTTACTTATATCAACCCGCAAACCAACGCCCCATACGTTGATCCGCGTGCTGCGTACACTTTTTATGGTGACGCGGCAAGCGGCGGGCAAACGCAATATTGCCAGCAATGTACCGGAGGCCCGATTGCTTACCCGTTTGCGGCTAAAGGCTACCATTATTTAAAGTACCAGTATTATAATTTAATTGCGGTTTATGGAGGCCCGCAAAGCGGTATTAACGGTCAGGTAATACGCTATGCCGATGTGTTGTTGCTTTTGGCCGAAGCCTATATTCAGCAGGGCAATACAGGTGCCGAGCCATTAGGATTAATTAACCAGGTAAGGGCGAGGGCAGGTGCCCCCATTTATACAACACTGGGCGATCAGGCTAATGCATTTAAAATTCTAATGCTGGAAAGGCAGCTGGAGCTTACCGGCGAGCAGGCCCGTTACTTCGATCTTATTCGCTGGGGGATTGCTAAACAAACCATCAATGCACAGCGGATTATAGAAGATCATACACAGCCCTTTGAAGACAAAAATGTGCTCCTGCCGATTCCTATATCCGAAAAGAATGCGAACCCAAACGTTGCAAAGGATATCACCAACGACTGGAACTAAAAGGTATACTCCCTAACATTAAAGAGGCCGCCCTATAAGCGGGGCGGCCTCTTAATATTATAAATCTGTTTAATTCATCCTGCATTTTCCAGGTAGATCAATCACATATTGGTTTGCTTTATTTCCTGAATAAATTGGGTGGGCGTTTTGCCGAATTCTTTTTTAAATGCCCTGGTAAAGTATGATTGCGTTTGTAAGCCTACCCGATACAGCACATCGGTAATAAATATATCTTCGTGAATCATAATTTCCTTTGCTTTTTGCAACCTTATGGTACGAATAAACTCACCAATAGACTGGCCCGTAATGCTTTTGATTTTATTGTACAGCTTGGTTTTGCTCATGCACATTTCTGCCGAAAGAAAGTCTGCATCCAAATAGGGGGCAGTTATGTTTGCAGTGATGTGTAACAGCAGTTTATCAATAAACTCTTTATCGCGGGCAGAATGTACCAATTCCCTAACCTCAAGCTGATGGTCTTTGGCGTAATGGTTTTTTAACTTTTGCCGCTGTTCAAAAATATTTTTAATAGTTAAGTTTAACAGCTTAAAATTAATAGGTTTTGAAAAAAAGTAGTCTGCTCCCGATCCAATTCCCTCAATTTTCGAATCAATATTATCTTTAGCCGTTAGCAATAAAAAAGGGATGTGGCTTGTTTCCAGGTCCTCTTTAATTAGCCTGCAAAAGTCTATGCCATTCATCCCGGGCATCATAATATCGCTTATAATGAGCGAGGGATATTCCTCTTTAGCTTTAATTATACCCTGGGCGCCGTCTGTGGCTGCCGAAATTTGATAGTAATTACACAAGCTATCTCTAATTAGCTCAATCATTTCGACGTTATCGTCAACTATTAGAATATGCTTTTTAACAGTATTAGTATTTACTTCGTCCATTAAATCATCAATAGCTACGGTGCTTACATCGGTATTATATGGCAGGGCTGGTAAAACACTTTCTAACCTTACTGCGGTTCTTGCTATGGTTTCATTCCAAATTTCCCCTTTATTATAATCATCCTTTAAATAAGGTATTTTTATAATCACTTCCGTGCCTTTATGCTTTTCACTATATACGTAAATTTCACCTTTGTGCAAAGCTACCAGGCTTTTCACAAAAGCCAGCCCTATGCCCGATCCGAGGTGAGATTCAGTGATTCTGTAATAGCGTTCAAACAAATGTTTTAACGAGTTCTTGTCGATGCCAATTCCGGTATCTGTAACTTTAATGGCAAGGTATTTTTTATACTTATAATCACTTTTAACTATCAGTTCATTTTTATAGCTATTAGTGTCCATGTTTTCAGGTTCGGCTATTTCCACTATAATCTTTCCACCTGCCGGAGTGTATTTAATGGCGTTATGAATCAGGTTTAAGACTATTTTTTCCAGTATTTGCCTGTCAAACCAGGTATTGGTTACGGATAAATTCTTCTTAAAAGATAGGCTTAACTGTTTCTCGTGCGCTAACACAACAAATTCATCCGTAATCTCGTCAATAAACAAAGTAATATTTCCCTGCGCTACGTTTAATGATAAGGCGGACGATTCCACTTTCCTGAAATCCATTAATTCGTTAATCAAGTTCATCAGCCGGTTGGCATTTTTTAGAAGCGGTGCAAAGTGCCGACCGGCAGTAATGCTTACTTCTTCTTGCATCAGCCGTTCCAGCCTGCCAAGTATCAGAGTAAGTGGTGTGCGTAAATCGTGCGATATATTGGTGAAAAACTGGAGCTGTATCTGGTGCAATTCTTCTTTTTTTGATTTTTCCAGCTTATCCAGTTCCAGCCTGCGCTTAAAGCTTAAAGCGTAATAAACTCCGGTTATAAAAACGGCAGCGATTAAAGCACGAAACCAAGTGGTTTGCCAGTATGGAGGTGTAATAATGATAATGATTGTCGTAAAACGGTTGTTCCATATCCCATCGTTATTGGATCCTTTTACTTTAAAGGTATAAGTACCAGGGCCTATGTTGGTATAAAAGGCTCTTCTGTCGTGGCCGATATAGTTCCACTGTTTATCAAATCCCTCCAGCTTATAGGCGTATAGGTTATTGCTGGTGGCCGTATAATTAAGCGCTGCAAATGTTAAAGCAAATGTGGACTGATTGTACGATAAAACAATTTGCCTAGCACTATTAATATCGCTTTTTAGTGGCGAGTTATAATCAAACGAGGTTACTTTTTTGTTGAATATTTGAAAATCGGTTAAATATACCGGGGGGATAAAATTATTGACTATAATATTTTTTGGATAAAAGGAGTTGAATCCGCCTATTCCTCCAAAAAATATTTTACCGTCCTTACTTCTTAAAAAAGCATTTGCAGAAAACTCTTCATTTTGCAGGCCATCGGCCTTGTTATATTTTTTGTAGGCGCCATTCTCCGGGTTAAACTTGATGAGCCCGTTAAACGTTGATATCCACAACAGCCCGCTTTCGTCCTCCACAATTCCCTTTATAAACTCGGTGGCTAATATGCCGCTTTTAGCATAAACGTCAAATTTGTCTTTTGCCTCATCATACAAATACAGTCCAGATTGCCCTGCCCAGATGCGGCCCTTGCTATCTGGATAAATTACTTCAACAATAGGGTTTTTCTCCTGACTCAAAAAATAGTGCCTAAAGGAATTAGTTGTTACGTCAAAGCAGTTCAGGCCGGCATCGTCGGTGCCTATCCATATATTGCCTTTTTTATCTTCACTTATTGATACGATATTATAACCTAAAAAACTGGTTTTATCTTGCGGATCCCTCGTTATTTTGGTGAATCTATTATTTTCCGGATTATAAAGATTTAATCCTCCATTATAGGTGCCTACCCAAATGTTCCCTTTTTTGTCTTTTAGAAGTTTGAACACATGGTTAGAGCTGATGCTGAAATTGTCGCGGGCATTATACAATAATCTTTTAAATTTCCCAGTTTTTTCATTAAAAACGTTTAAGCCCCCATCCCAGGTAGCAATTAGTAAGTTCCCCTTGCCATCATTAATAATATCAAGTACTGCATCGCAACTAATGGAGGTATTATCAAAAGCATTGTAGCGATAATGTTTGAAAGTGTTATCTGCGCGGTTATATTTATTAAGCCCGCCGCCGTCGGTACCTATCCATATGTTGCCTTTTGCGTCTTCATAAAAAGCTTTTACGTCATTGTAACTTAAGCTATTGTTATTCTCTTCTTGTTGAAAAGCCTCGAAGTTTTGTGATTTTGGCGTATATAATTCAATTCCTCCGTGGTGTGTGCCAATCCATAAGTTGCCTTGGTTATCTTCAAAAAATGCTGATATTGTTCTTTGAGGCAGCGTACCAGGCTTGTTTAAATGGTCGTCTGTGTAATGATAAAAGGAATTTCTATCTGGAGCAAGTAAGTTTAAGCCGCCATTTACGCAACCAACCCATAGGTTTCCCTTGCGATCAAACATTAACTCTGTAATAGCATTGCTCCCAATGCTTGATGCATCCTTTTCATTATGGACAAGATGCCTTATTTTTTTTGTTTTATGTTCAACAACGTATATACCAGCACTTTCGCTACCTATCCAAAAATCGCCGTTGGTAGCCTGTTGAATAGCCCTTACATTGCCTTTAAAATTAGGTATAAGCATATCTTCAACAAATGTACTATCGCCGAAATTGAATTTATTTAAGCCAGAGCTGGCAGCAACCCACAAGTTGTTTTGATTATCCTCAAACAGGTAATTAACGTAGTTTAGTGGGTGATTAGCGGTATTTTTTTTAAAGACTGTAAATTTTTTGGTCCGCCGGTTAAATATATTCAAGCCGCCATTGTAGGTGCTTACCCAAAGGTTGCCACGACGATCTTCATAAATACGGCCGATGCTATTGTCGGATAACGACTCGGGATTATTTACCTGGTATTTATAGGTAATAAAAGTACCGGCCTCACGATTAAATATGTTCAATCCGTTAGAAGTACCGATCCACAGGTTTTTTTGCTTGTCTTCATAAATATGCCTGATGTAATTGTCGCTGATGCTGGATTTGTTTTTTTGGTTGTATTTATAAACCACCATTTGATACCCGTCATATTTATTTAACCCGTCTTTGGTGCCAAACCACATAAAACCTTTACTATCCTGTAATATGCAATTCACAGAGCTATTAGAAAGCCCGTTATCACTGGATATATTTGTGAACTTTAAGGCTGGTACAATAGTGGCACCAAAAAGCGGACATAGGCATAACAACCATAACAGGCGCCATTTGGCAAACGCCATAACTGGTTTATAAATTTTCATTCAACAGGTTATTAATTGGTTTGGATATCATGCTAAGACTGCTATAATTCCGGCAATCTAAAATACCTAAATCTAAACTAAAGCAAGCTAAAAAAGATATTAATGATAAATAGGGCAAAAGAAATGATAGCTTGGACAAGTGCACCAGTTGACATGTGATGCAGATAAATGACCTGCTTATTGAATTTGGTTATTCAAAATATATGAGAGAGCCAGGCCCATACTTAGGAGGTTGCAATCACCTTTGAATTTTCTATAAAATGGTTCGAAAAAAGTCATAGCGGGATCTCTATAATAATGCGAACCCGGAGGTACCTGAACAGCATGTTCTTAACCGTTTACGTTGCAATATGGAATTTGGCGGAGTTGACCCTTTAGAGCTTTCGGAATTGATTTCGCGCTACCGGTCTACGGGGGAGGTATAAGGATAGTTATATGTGCATAAATAGCTAGTTGAAGAGCGCTTGAATTCCAGCAGTATTTTATCAATGACTGGCTTAAAATGGTAAAGCCGTTGGTAATTATGGGGTTAACATAAAAATATTGGATATTCAATTAGTCCCTATAGTACTCTAAATTTTAGTAATCCAAATTTTATATGCTGGTTTAAAATACGCTTGCAAAGCAGGCAAATTAACTATATTTGTTTCATACTTGCACGGGGTGCTTTACTGTTTGGTAAAGGCTGAGATAATACCCGATAACCTGATACGGATAATACCGGCGTAGGAATGCATGGGCATATTAGATCCACGTTTCAGCATATAGCTGTATTTGTATACTATAAGGCCTTGTTCCCTGTACCGATTATTGGCGCAAAGGAGCAAGGTTTTAACATTTACAGCAATTTATGGAAACATTACCTCAAAACAATTTCGGGCTCATTACCCGCGACCTCAGCAACTGGCAGGGTCGCAAAGAATGGTTTTTCAACCGCGAACACACCGATACCTATGAACAGTGGTACGAAGGCCGTTACAAACGGGCCGAAGTATGGCAGAAAAAGGTAATGAGCCAACTGCTTGGCAAGGATTCGCGCGTTAAGGAACTGCTGGAATTTGGTTGTGGCACTACCCGCTTTACGCGCTGGTGGCACGAAATAGATATTGAGGCAACCGGAGGAGATATCTCCCCTTTTATGCTGGGCCAGGCAGTGCACCTTTTTGATGGCGATCTGGTGAATGCGGATTCGCATTTTATGCCTTTTAAAAACCATACTTTTGACGCGGTCGCTTTTATAACCACTTTTGAATATTACCGCGATCCTATACAGGTGATCCGCGAAGCGGCCCGTGTGGGCAGGCATGGCATTGCCTTCGGCATGATGAACCGTAACTCGCCCAAAGTATTGCGCAGGCGTATACAGCAAATGTTCGGTAAAAATCCATTTTATGTTACGGCTACCTTTTATACACCTCAACTGCTTATTAAAAAAATAGACGAAGCCTTAAAAGGCAGGCAGTATAGCCTGGAGTGGACTTGTACCGGCCTGCCAAAATGGTTCCCGGTGCAGCAATGGAGTATGCCGCTGGGCGATTTTTTCGGTTTGTATGTTAAACTGCTTGACTAACTATTCTATGGCATTATCAGGAAAAATAGACCATCCGGGTTTTGAGCAAATCATTTTACCTTATTGCGGTCAGCAACGGCCTGAGGTAAAAAGCGGCCCTGCCTTTGGGGTTGATGTATCATTGATTGAATTGCCGGGTAAACTGGGGCTGGCACTTACCAGCGACCCTTTATCACTCATCCCATCGTTAGGTTTGCAGGAGTCGGCATGGTTATCGGTACATCTTATGGCTAATGACATGGCCACAACCGGCTTTGCACCGCAATACGCACAAATGGTGCTTAACCTGCCGCCCACCCTAACAGAGGCCGATTTTAAAAATTATTGGGAATTTGTACACCAATATTGTAAAGCAATCGGGGTAGCGATAACTGGGGGCCACACAGGCAGCATTGAAGGGCAGAACTCCACCATTGCAGGTGGTGGCACGATGGTCTTAACCGCACCCTTTGATGAAATATTACTGAGCAGATACGCCCGCTCCGGCGATGCCATTATTGTTACTAAACAATGTGCTATGTCCTCCGCCGCTATCTTGGCCATGAGCTTCCCGGAAACGGTTAAGAACAAGCTCGGCACCGAAGTTTATAACGACTGCTGCGCACTCTTCTATCAAACATCATCATTGCCAGATGCACTGGCCGCAAAAGCAATCAACAAATTGGGACTAACCGCGATGCACGATGTTACCGAAGGCGGCGTACTGGGTGCTATTTTCGAAATGGCTGTTGCATCGGGCAACGGTGTATTGGTTAACAACAATAAGCTCCCAATTGGCCAGCCACAGCGAGTAATCTGCAGTTTATTTGATCTTGACGCCCGCTTTTGTATCGGTGCCGGTGCCATGGTAATGGCAGCTGATCCGGCTTATGCGCCGGCTATAGTTCAGCAACTGCAAGCGCAGGGTATCAGCGCTACAATAGTAGGCGAATTGAAAGAACAAGCCCACCGCTGTTTATTGGTAGAAGAAGGTGTAACTGCCCCAATGCCTTATTTTAGTAAAGATCCATACTGGGCAGCATTTTATAACGCATACAAAAACGGATGGAAATGATGAAAGAAACTAACACTGCCATCACCGGAGGTATGTACCTGGTCATCAATCCGGCAATAGATGAAGAATTATTGCTTAACAAGCTTAAAGCTTCCCTAAACGCAGGCTTACAGGCGGTGCAGTTGTGGGATAACTGGCTTCCGGATGCCGATAAGCATTCGCTAATTAATCAAGCAGGCGGGCTTTGTAAAAGTCATAATGTACCCTTATTGATCAATAACGACTGGGCTTTGCTGGAAAATAATTTATTACTAGGTGGGGTTCATTTCGACGAAATACCTGGTGACATTGCTGCAATACGGGCATGGGTTGGTCGTGAATTTATAGCAGGCATTACGTGCACTGATGACCTGGAGCCGGTGTTTTATGCCAAAGCGAACGGCTTTGATTATGTGTCTTTTTGCGCCATGTTCTCTTCTCCATCAGCCGGGAATTGCAGCATTGTGATGCCCGATACAGTGAGAAAGGCAAGGGCACTTACTGCTATGCCACTGTTTGTATCTGGCGGTATAACACCGGGCAATGCCGGGCAGCTAAAAGCAACTATTCCGTTTGATGGGATAGCGGTAATATCGGGTATAATGAGTGCAGATGATCCCACAGAAATAATTAAACAATATAAAGTTGCCGCAGGCATTTAAACTGATTACTATGAGATTAAAAACCATTGAAAAACTTTGCTGCCCTTTTGATAAGGCAGACCTGACTTTACAGATATTCGTTCAAACCATTGACCATCATGTTACTGAAGGTTTACTGGGCTGCGCCACCTGCCGCCGCAACTATCCTATCATCTATGGCGTACCCATTATGGCCCCCGATGAGTACCGCCAGTTAAAACTGGAACAACCCGTAATAAGACAATGGCAATTGGAGCATGGTATCAGCGAAATACAACTTTTACCTCTTAATGTTACTACTACTGATTATTGATCGTGTTTTGTATCACAATTAGGGCATAAACAATGTTAGTAATTGCCACGTTGACCGGGCATAGCGATTCCCGCCAGAGGCACATTTGCTTCTGTTATAAATTTTCTTTACGTAATATATACTGTTAAGTAATGTGGTAATTATCGGATTTGAAAACAGGCTTGTAATGGAGTTTAATTGATTGAGGACGACGAACACATAAACTAGGCGACATATTAGCAATAAGGTATCTGAAGGAATACCTGCAATATTTGTATCGGGTAAGGATAAAAAAACGTTAGGACAAAACCAAAACCGGTTCCCGTCATTTCACATCTCGTTTAGGACTTCCTATCAATATTTATGGATAATAAATCCTGTTTTATATTATGCTCTTGCCTACGACGTAGTTAAGTGAATAATAGGATGTTCCGGACTGCTGCATTACACCATTGATATTTGAGTGGCCATCGAATACTTTTGAGTTGTTGTCGTAACCTTTCGCTTCGAATATCTTAACGCCATCACGATTCATAATCACTAGTTTATTATCTGGATAAACCGGTAATCCATCAATTATCAAGAAATCGTTAATGCCATCGCCGTTGGGAGAAACGCCCTGATGCACCAATACCCCCTCATTAGTATTTCGTTATATGATCGAATTACCTCCCCGGTCCTTTCTTCTTAGAAGTTTAGTCTCCTGAGATAGCATGATCGATAGCCAGTTTTCATCATCAGTTAAACGTCGCCTCAAATCATTGCCTGTAGAAAATCATGGGAAGAAATTCGAATGAAATTGAGAGAAATTCGAAAGTATTTCTTGTGCCCTTGAAGTTTATTTGTAGGAGTTTAATTCGGGTAACAAGATGCTGTTACCTGCATTGGCATTATCATTAAACAACATTAAAAACACCTATTACTATGAAAAAATTCATCAAACCCCTGGTTTATGTCCTTGGGTTATGCACAACTTTGTTATTAAGCAATTGCCAAAATAAAGATACTAACCCCAAGCCGATTCCGCCTGTTGACAGCGCCAAAGTCCAGGCCATGTACCCTGCTACCCAGACGAAGAGGAATGGAGGTGAGGCATATACTTTCAAATACGAGTATGATAAGGATAATAACCTTATAAAATATTCACGGACCGATAATGTGGTTACCTATAACATAAGCTCAAACCAGGTAGATGTACACGTTAATCAGTATGCATCGTCTAACCAGGCACTGATCCATACCAGTACCACCAGCTTTTTTTATAATATGGCGGGGCTGCCCAATACTGTGGTTAATATTTATAAAGAGGCGCCAACCCAGGTTACCTATACTTACTTTGATAAAGATGAGCCAGGCGGTCCTGTCAAAAGCAAGCCAGGAGGCCTATGGCAGTTCTTGAATAATGAAAATGGCTTGCCGGTAAATTCGATGACCGCTGACGGCGGGGGCTACCGTTATAATTACACTTACGACGATAAAGGCAACCTTGCATACGCCGAATTTGTACGCCTGTCGGGTGTTCGGGTTGGTGAAACGTATGAGCGCATAAACTTTACCTCGTTCGACAATAAACTTTCACCATTTTCTGCAGTTAAGGGCTTTTGGGTGGCATCGTATCCCCAGGGCGACACCTGGGAATACGCACTGGCATATTGTAAAAATAACCCTAAACAAATACTCACCGAAATTTATGATGTCAATAAAAACGGTTTTGTTAAATATCAACAGGATGATTTGACCTACGTGTATAACGCTAAGGGGTATCCTACGCAGATGACAATAAATACCACCTATTTTAACGCTACTTCGTCACACTACCTGACAATTTACAACTACACTTATAAATAAGCATAACGGCGGATTGGCATCAGGCCAACCCGCCGTTTCATAATACAACCTGATTATGATCACAGAAAAAAAACTAAAATCCACACTGGTCGATCCGTCCGGAGTGCCAAATACGCACACGCGATTCCAACTTAACAGCATACAAAAAGTCAGCCTGTTTTACCTTTTTTTGGTACCCTTTTTGACTTTGATGCTGGGTTTCGGTATAGGTCATGTACATTGGCAATGGTATCTTCCAGGCTGGCTGGCCAATACACTGCTGATGCTCGCTGCCCTGCAAATCTTATTGAAACAACGGCCATCAGGCGATCCTTTCATTACAGTTGCCTCGTTGTTGCTTATTGTGCCCTGGATCATTTTCCCCATTTTTGCGGGTATGGGACGACCGCCGCAAACCGTCAGGGGCTGGCTGGAATTGGTTGGGGAACAGCATGTCCGGTACAGCCTGTTGATATCCGGCGGTATTATCGCTTATCTGGGCACCGCGCTGCTCTACCAGTTTTTGCGATCTAAGGAAAAAGTGTTTACAACGCTCGGCATAAGCTTAATGACCTTGGCCCTGCCGCTTTTCCTGATTAATATGGCTTATTGGGGAAGCTTTCTTTCCGAGGCATTCAATCATTTTAAAACGGCGGCCCGCCCGGACTGGTACCAGCCTTTTCAGGAGCTGCTCCTGCTAATCGATACCATTCAGGTCTCATTGATTTACCTGGCCAGTGCCATGTTTGCCCTGGCGCTTGGCAGGACCGGGCATTTCAGGCCGGTTGCTGTGCGTATCTATGTCGCTGTTAGTTTGATTGCCGCCCTGCTCAATCTGATACCACCTTCAGCACCCGTACCTTTTTCAGTCATTAGTTATCTTGTTTCGGTGCCCGCCATTCCGCTGGTTATGTTTTACCTGATGGGTATTAACCTGCTGCGGACCGATCCAGCGGATTGATGGCTTATGCAACGATGCAAATGCTTCAAAAAACCTAAATTTACGTTATGTTCCGTCTGTGGTTTAATATGGTATTACCTTTCCTGCTTGTCGTCAGTATGCGATCGCTTTCTGCGACGCCTATCGTCAAGGAACTTCGGGCAGATAGTTTAAGGGCCCATGATAAGGGTTTCGCGCTTCATGGTCTTCCCTGGCGTTTTCATATAGCGGACGGCATGAATTATAGCGACCCGGCTAATGCAGATAGCACCTGGACAACGACCAACACCGTATTCAGCAGCACCGGAAGACCAAATGGCTGGAACGGAGGCGGGTGGTTCAGGTTGTGGATAAAGGTGGATGAGCGATTAACAGGTCATATGCTGGCGTTCCGGATCGTTCAAAGTGGGGCTTCAGCGGTCTATCTCGACGGAAAAAAAATTGGAGGAACAGGAAATGTCGGTAAAACAAATGCGGAAACCCGTTCCGGGCGTACCCCATTCAGCGTATTAGCTTTTATGGTACCCGATCAGTCACCACACCTGTTGGCGGTGAGGTATGTAAATGACAGGCCTCCTTTTCCGGAGGCCGAAGGTTTCCAATTATGGGTAGGTGCCTATGAACAACTATCAGCGGCTGCGCTTGACGCGCAAAAAATGAATGGTTTTTTATTGGTGAGTATCAGCGCGCAACTGGCTTTGGTATTACTTCACCTGGCGCTCTTCGCTTTCTATCCAAAGCAGCGCCTCAACCTTTACTACAGCCTTTTCGTGTTAGCTACGGCAACGGTGCTTTTCCTCCGGTACCTTACGGTAGTTACAGGAGATCCGCATATGCAGCGGGTCACTGCAGATCTTTTTGAGGCTGGGATCATCATCTCTATCTTCCTTGCCGGCGTCCTTTTATACGCGGTAAGTAATGATCGGATTCCGCGCGGGCGTGTGATCATGATCGCGTCTTTGGGCACGATGACCTTAGGGGATTATTTTTTGCAGGACCGCAACTCACAAGAGGCGTTCTTCCTGCTGGAGGCTATTTATTTTTTGGTAGTGGTAGCGGATGGCCTCTTGGCGCTGGTCAGGGCTATGATCCGCAAGAAGCCAAGGGTCTGGCTGATCGGGATGGGGATGCTGATCCTTACCGCCTTTTATTTGGTAGCAGGCAGTGACCTTTTCGGGCTGATGAAGGGCGATAACCAGCTGATCGGCCAATGGATGAGTATCGGCCTGCTGGCCATTCCGGTTTGTTTTTCCGTTTATCTCGCCCTGGACTTTGCCGACGTTAACCATAAGCTCAGTGCCAGGCTGCAGGAAGTGGAGGAATTGTCTGCCCTGAATATGGCGCAGGAGATGGAAAAAAGAAAGATATTGGCAGAGCAGGCGGATCGCCTCGAAAAAACTGTAGTTGAACGTACGCTGGAGGTGCGTAGCCAAGCCTGGAAATTACAGGAGATGGATAAGCTGAAATCGCGGTTCATGGTTAACCTGACGCATGAATTCCGTACACCGCTTTCCCTCATTATCGGACCCGCCGGCCTGCTGGCTGAAAAGGCGGGAACTGCGGGTGACCGGCAACATGGTGAACTGATCCGGCAGAATGCTCAACAACTTTTATTACTGATCAACCAGTTGCTTGATCTGAGCAAACTGGAGGAAGGTAAAATGGAGGTTGTCAAGATTGAAGCAGATATACTGGGGATAGCCGCAACAGTCCTGCTCCCATTTTCCAACTTCGCTATGCAAAAGCAGGTTAACCTTGCGCTAAAAAGCCGGTTCAGTCAGCTAAGCGGAACTGTTGATGAAGGAAAGGTAACGATCATGCTTAGGAACCTGGTCTCTAATGCTATAAAGTTCAGCCAGAACGGTGGAGAAATTATCATGACCGCTGACGTAGAAAGAAGTCCGGAAGGTACGGTGTTGGTCTTCACTGTTGCAGATCAGGGGACCGGTATTCCGGCAACTAAGTTACCGTATGTTTTTGACCGGTTCTACCAGGCAGACGCCTCCGATACCCGTTCAAACGATGGCAGCGGTATCGGGCTGGCGCTTACTAGGGAACTTGTTGAATTATTGAACGGCACAATCTCTATCGACAGTACGGAAGGTGTAGGAACTACGGTGCATATAAAACTGCCGGTAACCATTACCTTTTCAAATACCGGGGATGGAGATTTCTCGCTGCAAGCCCATGCCGGACCCGCACAAACAGAGGAAACAGATGATCTTTCGGATGAGGGCCCATTGTTGCTGGTCATTGAAGATCACGCACAATTACGCGAATTTATCAGCACCACGTTATCCGCCGGGTTTAGGATGTTAACTGCCCCGAACGGCGAAGAAGGGCTGTTTCTTGCCGGCAAGCATTTACCTGACCTGGTGATCACCGACTTGATGATGCCGGGAATGGACGGTTATGCGGTTTGTAGTAAAATAAAATCACAGGAACTGACCAGCCACATCCCTGTAATGATGCTGACCGCTAAAAATGCACCGGAGAGTCGCACCAAAGGGTGGGAAACAGGTGCTGATGCTTACTTATCCAAGCCTTTTGAACCGGGCGAGCTGCTGGCCCTTGCTGACGGCTTAGTCAGGAACAGATTGCAGTTGCAGGAGCGTTACCGACGTGAGGAGGCCTGGAAGCCTGCCGCTGGCTCTTTGCCTCCGCAGGAACTGCCCTTTATAGATAAAATACGCAATGTTATTAATTCACAGTTGGGCAACGAATTGTTCGGGGTTGATCTATTATGCGATGCAGTTGGATTAAGCAAAGCACAGTTGCATCGCAAACTAAAAAGCACCATTGGACATACTCCGGGTGACCTGATCCGAATGATTCGCCTTCAGCAAGCATTACAATTACTAAGATTAGGCGAACTCACCGTAGCAGAGATTGGGTACAAGGTTGGCTTTGGTAATCCCGCGAGTTTCTCAACCAGTTTTTCCAATCATTTTGGTTACGCGCCAAGAGCCATTAAAGATCATTGATGATAGCATACCTATCGTGGATTTGTTTTTCGATAATGAGCTTCTGTGTCATTTAACTGCGATAACCCAGATTTACGACACGAACTGATTATAATCGAAGTAGTGTCGTTCTGATATTGGAATACCGCATAGTAACCCATTTTGTTATTTTGTTCTTTACTATAGGTTGTGATTTTCTCACTAACATTTTTGGGAATTACATAATTAATCGGGGTCTTATCTTGCGCTTTACATACAGACACCGGTAGAAATAGTAAAAAATGCTATTTGCTAAGTCCATTCTTTGTTTCAAGCGTGTCCCTAAGTACCTCCGTATTGCGAGGAAGATTGTTTGAGACTTGCCCATTTTGATTCACTTTATGTATATTATTTTTATCTATCGGTAAGGAGCGGCTTATGTTTCGCCGTATCGGCAATGGATTTATAATACAGGATTCACCCAAAGTTTACATGAGGGGCAAAAGTCTGAGGGCTGGGTCGGGTACTGCTGGTAAAGAGCTTTTACATAAGCCGCATTAACGGTTTGTGCGCGAACAGTAGTGCCAAATGCACCCAGCAGTAAACAATAAGTATTCGTTTTTCCTGATGACCGGTAAGGTTTTTAAAGATAAATAAAAGTCCCCAAACACTCGCAGCCGGGGACTTTCAACCTAAACCTTATCACAATAGACCGGCAAGGTCGCCAGTCATTAAGATGCCGCGAAGATACTAAATTTCGTTTATTTTGCTTGTACCTACCCGAAAGGCGCACTGAGTAACCACGCAACGCGAGTGGCGTCACAAGGTTTTGACGCAAAGTTATGGCCGGTCCGGGAATCCATTGGCATCCACTGATAATAGCTCACTCATGTAGTCCAGGAACGGCCGCATGCCCTGAAAGGCCTGGTCGGCTAATTGAAGAAAGTTACCGGACAGCACTTCTTTATCGGTAAATCGCCGCATGACCAGGAACTGTTTGTAGCGCAGCAGGTCAATTGCTGCATGCGTAGGATCGTAACCCTTAGGGCTGGTTTTGAGCTGTTCCCCCTGGAGCTGACCGAAATTGCTGACAAATTTTCTATGGTTCACGATCTTCCGAAATGGTGACGGGTCAAAGGCGATATCTTCCCGGATAAGCTTGAGGTCAGGGGTGCTTGGCCCCCAAAAACCGCAAAGCACAAAACTTTTATCGCCGGGTTCGAGGTGATAATAATAGCCCCCGCGACGCTGTTTGCCGGCACGTTTGAAACGGCCGCCCCAATAGGTACTGAAGGGTGTTTTATCTTTCGAGAAACGGACATCCCGATAAATGCGGTAGAGGCTTTTGGCACCGCTCGGCGTTTCGATAACATCATGTTTATTCAAGGCCTTTAGCAGGCTATCGGCAAAAGCGGTGATATAGGTAGCTTGCTGTTGGTAGTGTGTCTTATTAGCGGTGAACCAGTTGCGGTCGTTGTACCGGCGAAGCTTTTCGAGAAAGTCAAACGCAGTTGAGGGGATCGTAGCACTGGCCATGCATCAAAGTTGCTCAAAAAAACTGGGCGTTGAACACTCCACCCCCGGGTTATTTAAGCCCGATAATTATGTTATTTTTCAAGTCCCTGTTTCCGTAAGAAACAGGGACTTGAAAGTTAAAAATCATACATACCACCCGAAACGGAAATTTGCTCTCCCGTAATCCAGGCTGCATCATCGGAAGCCAAAAAAACGGCTGCTTTCGCAATATCTTCGGGCTGACCTCTGCGACCAAGCGGTGTATTGGCAATAAACATTTTTTCATACTCACTGCCAGCAGTGACGCCCGCACTGGCTGCACCTTCTGTCTCGGTAGCGCCCGGCAAAATAGAATTGATACGAACGTTTTTTGCACCCAGTTCTTTTGACAAAGAAATCGTGATGGCATCTAATGCTGCTTTAGTTGCGGAATATAAAGAGGCTCCCGGCAGCGGCATCTTGCTGGCACCCGAACTGATATTGATGACATTCCCGCCCTGATCGCCAAACAGTTTCAAAGCTGCCTGGATAGTTAGGATGGGGCCAAGCACATTCACGTTGAAACTGCTATGAAAAGTTTCTGCTGATATCAATTCTATAGGTGCATATCCCTGATAAACCGCGTTGTTGACCAAAATATCCAGGGTGCCGAAAGCCCGCTTTGTTTCTTCAAACAGCCTGGTTACATCGGCTTCATTCGATACATCGGCCTGTACCGCGATGGCTATGCCGCCATTGTCGGTTATGGCTTGCACCACTTTATCCGCGCCTTCTTTACTTGAGGCATAATTTACAACAACTTTTGCGCCTGCTGCCGCGAAATGTTTTGCGATAGCTGCACCTATTCCTTTTGATGCACCGGTAACTACCGCTACTTTGTTTTTTAATTTACTCATTATTTCTATTATTTACGATTTGAGAACACGATTCATTAGTCGAATTTGACCAGGTCCTTAAAGATCAGTTTACCCCAGCTATTTCCGTGCGCCTGCACAAGCAGTCCGCCTTCCGAAAGCCCACCCAATTGGATTGGTGAAAAACCGAGATCTTTTGCAAATTCACCGATCTCAGCTGCGGCACTGTCATCGTCGCTTGCCAGAAACACGACTCTCTTCCCACCATGTACGGAAGCATCTTGCTCAAGAATAGCCGCGCCCAAATGATTGAAGCCCTTAACCAGCTTCCCGCCGGTGAAGGCTTGTGCAACTACCCTTGCGGAAGGCTGTCCTCCCAGTTGCTCAAGCGACACGCCATAGGCGTTGGTCACATCGACGATGGTTTTCCCCTGCCAGGTGGGCAGCGCCTTCGCGACATTCGGGTGCGACTCAAAACGCACAGCCAAAAAGATGACGTCCGCCTTCAGGGCTTCCGCCAGTGTTGTGGGAATGAGCTCGGGCCCGACTGCGGCCGCGGCTGATGAAAAACTCTCCGGGTTGCGTGTGGTTGCGACGGATACTGCGATGCCCTTGCGGGCAAACGCTTTGGCTAAGGCCTGGCCGATTTTGCCAAAGCCGATTATTGCGTAGCTACCTACTTTGTTTTCTGATATACTCATTTTGAAATTATTTTATTTGGTTAACGTCAATTACTTAGACAAATAGGTCATACCACCATCAACGATGAGTTCAGCACCTAACATGAACGACGAATCATCAGAGGCCAGGAAAACCGCTGTTTTACCAATGTCTGCAGGCTGCCCGATCCTCCCTATCGGCATTTGATCTGCAAAGTGTTTTTTTACTGCGTCCATTTGTTCTGCGGGAACAAACTTGTCAAATGCAGGTGTATCCGTTGTACCTGGTGTGATCACATTTGCCCTGATTTTTCTATCTAAAAGGTCGCTTGAAAATCCTTTGGCTAAATAGATCACTGCCGCTTTTGCAGCGCCATAAAGTGTAAAATTCGCATATGCCCGGTGTGCAGCATTGGAGCCGATCAGAATAATAGAACCACCATCATTCACATAAGGCAACGCTTTCTGAACAGTGAAGTAAACACTTTTGAGGTTCAGATCGATGGCCTTGTCAAACTCGGTTTCGTCAAAAGTTGCCACCGTTCCTACCGCTCCGGCACCCGCATTGGCTACGAGCACATCTATTTTACCAAATTTTTCAGCAGTTGCTGCGAACACCCTTTCCAGATCGGCAAGGATGGTTACATCGGCATTGATCGCTATAAAATTATCGCCGAGTTGGGCCACAGCGCTGTCTAAGGTTTCCTGGTTTCTGCCGACTATAACGCCTTTAGCACCTTCGTTTTTGAATTCCTGGGCTATGCCGAACCCTATGCCACTATTACCCCCTGTAATAACTGCTACTTTATCTTTTATCCTATTCATTTCAATTATTTTAAATTTGTATCACAAAGTTACTATCAATAGTTTATATTTGTAACTAACATAGTTTATTCTGGTTACCGCCAGGTAACTACAAATTTGAAAATATGAGAGACGAGAGATTTTGCGCATCCAATTGCCCGTTTACGCGAGCTATTGGCACTATTGGTAATAAATGGAAACCGATCATCATTAATGTTATCGGCACGCGTACCATTCGTTTTGGTCAACTCGATTCCATAGTACCACTCATTTCAAGAAAAGTATTAGCCGAACAACTCAAAGAGCTGGAAGAAGATGGACTATTGGAAAGATTGGCTTATAAGGAACTACCGCCCAGGGTAGAATATAAGTTGTCTGAAAAAGGCTTGGCTTTTTTGCCAATTTTAGAAAGTATAAAAGAATGGAATTGCAAATATGAGGTAGCGCCAATGCCAGGCGAGGCTGATAAAAAAAGCAGAGTAAATTATGCCCGGATGGTGTAAAATCGAAACTTGACAATGCACCCTTTTTATTTTTAGAGGAAACCTTATCACAATAGTAAGAAGAGCTTACCAGTAATAGAAGCATAAAAATACGTTATTTTAACGGGCCGGACTGCGGCTATTTACAAATGTCCCTGATATGTCCCGTTAATACTGTTTCAGTTTAGCTTCTATGCTCTGTGTGGTATGCGGCACGGCCATCAACCTTTCTTTTTGGATCAGCTTTCCCGTAGAACGGCAGATACCGTAAGTTTTATTCGCAATACGCAAAAGCGCGGCATCCAACTGTTCGATGAATTTCTTTTGCCTTCCCGCTAACTGATGTATTGCTTCCTTTTCCAGGGTCACCGCGCCGTCCTCCAGCGTACTGTGCGTGCCGCCGGTGTCATCGGTACCATTCGGATTTGATGAGCTAAGCGAACTTGACAACGATTCCAGTTCCTCCTGCGCTACAGCCTTTTTCTGAAGGATCAGTGTTTTGAACTCGTCCGGTTCCTTGTCCGTATATTTTGTCTTTTGCGTAGTTGTTTCTATTTCCATGCTGTCCATAACACAAACGGGCAACCGGTTTTAATATTTAAAATCAAGGGAATGTTTGCAGGCTGTAAAGAGCCCCAATGCAATATGGGTATAATTTAGGCGATTGAGTGGTTGTTGAAGGCATAATGGCAATAAAGTTTCGGTTTAGAACGACTTACTAAAGCTAACCATTACATCTATTAAAACAACAACATATTTAACTTTGTAAGCAATAATTTGCAGCCCAACGGACGGTATTTAATAGTTCCTTAGCATTACAAGTAAGTACGCCGGTGCGCGGCACACCGGCGAGGGAACAGATCAACATGATCAACGAATTAGACGAAGATGATCGGGCGGTGGTCTTTAAGGTCATCGATACCACGCTTACCAAAAAGAAGTTTAAAGATTTCTTCCAAAAGAATGTAGCTACTAAAGTTGGAAAGTCTTTTAATGTGATCTTTTATACTCTTTTGTAATGTACAATCCTTAACGCGTTCTATCGATAAATAATTTTCATAACGCAATATGCTAATAATATTAGCATATTGCGTTATTTATACTTAATTTTGTGTATAAGCTATGCACCGCTGTTCAAAACGTTGTTGTTATGAAACAACAGGCATTGCATTATCGAGCAGTGTGAAAAATGCTCGGAACGCAGCAGGACAGCGCTTAGACATATAAACTAAAAAATAGTTGAACATGGCCGATCAATTAACATTAGTAGAGGTAAGCGCTTTTTCCGGCCTTACCGGCGCGCTTTTAACGCAGGCCTTGACGGGCCTGTTCGGATATCTGGGTGATAAAAGAAAATCCAACCTGGAGCTTAAATCTGCTCTTAGAAACAAACAAATAGATATCGCGGAAAGCTTTTATTTCGTTACCGGCGAGAAGATGGCAATCGTCAAAAAGAATATTGGTTATTGGCAGAACTGGAATCATTCCAGAAGTGAAGCAAGCTTGGAATTTTTGAACAAGGAAATGGTGAAACTAAATATCTATTTAGAAAAGCTCGATCTTGAAAATTGGAAATGTAATCTGGTTAGCTTATATTTTGATGTATCGCTGACCGATGATCTGTTAATCGCCTCCAACGACCGGTCTAAAGCGCTTTATCTGAAGGTTTTAGATGTGACAGATGCCTTAAAACATGCGCTGCCGGATTCCAAATCAGATCTGTATGCGCTTTACGACAAAGCGATCAGCGATATGTGTGGCCATTATGAAAATGTCTATGCACAAATGACCTCCGATATGCAAATTGTTAAAGCCAGCCTGTTAAGCCGTTTACAGGGGAAATAAAGCGTTACCCTAAATTCCTGCAAATGTTGGCCTTGTCAAATATCGGTTTTACCTTTTCCTTACCCCATATTTTTTTACCGGCTTTTTTGGGGTTGTCTTTAAAGTAAAGGTTTCTTTTGTGGAAATACCGGTCGATAGCTGCTGTACATTCACCAAGGCTATCATAGTCACTGTTCCTGATAACCGACCTGGACATACCGCTAAATACGGATTCAATAACGTTTAAGTGTGGCGCGCGGGCCGGCAATGGCGCGAGGATAACCTCAGGATTGCCAGATTCGATCATCCGATGAGAAGTAGAATTGATCTTGTCCAGGTAGTCGAGCAATTGCTGAGAGGCGTGCCAGCTTGCAGCATCCCAAGAAAGATAGAGCCTTTCCTGGCCGTTATACTCAAGAATTAATACTTCGATGAGTCTGATCATTTCATCCGTATTCTTCTTTCGGGAATAAAACCAGGTTAGCTGGTTTGTCGATAATTCAAGCGCGCAGGTACAAATAAACCAGCCTTTGCCCTTGTCCACTTTCTGATAAACAGGCTGCTCTCCTTTTATGGTAAGCTGCCTCCCTCCTTTGGGCCGGACCGAACAGGGCCCGTACTCATCGATGGAAAAGAATTTCTCCTTATCCCCCAGATCGCCCAGGATGGTTTGAATAGCCTCATATTTAACCCGGAAGTCAGGGTCTGTGCTTGTAATAATTTCCCTGGAACGCTTGAATCGGACACCCCGGTTTCTCAGGTAAATGGACACAGTGCTATGCGAGATCGGGTGGCCCGATTCTTTGCCGTATACGTAAGCCAGATCTGTTATCGTCCAGGCTGGTTTATCAATGCCATAAGCTTTGGGTTGTTGCCTTACAAGGTGAATGAGACCGTCCTTCTTATCTTCTATAGCGGCTTTCCGCTCATCGGTGATCGGCCTCTTAGAGCCGGGACAGCTCAGCGCCTGAAGGCCTTTTTGTTCGTATAGCCTTAACCAGGCAAGCATGGAGTGCCTGCTGCATTCGATCTTGCCGGCCAGTTCGCCCATGGAGTGATACGTATAAGCGGTCATTAACAGTACAGCAACCTGCCAAAGCCTGCGGTCATTTCCCTTACGCCATTTTTTTAACTGGGCTAATTCCTGCGGGGTGAACTTCGAGTTGAGTTTTTGATCACAAAGCGCGTTCTTATGTTGGTTGAACCATTTCACAAAATGCGCATAGAACGTGTGAACACGATACTCATTCGGAAATAACAATAGGTATTTCCGGTAAAGCCTGGCGCAGTATAGAACCGGACCGGGTTCTGCCAAAACCAACTCCGGCAATATCCCCACTAAGTTTCTGTGCCAGATCGTTTCCTTTATGACCTTGTCCTTGCCTATAAAAAAGCTAAAATCATTAAGCTTCTCCGGATGATGTTCCTTAATGATGTTAAATTCATTCAGGTAGAAATTGATAGTTGCTGCACGTAGTTCTAAAATCTCCGCCAGATAGTAGATATCTACTTTGCCTTTTAAATAATGGCTTCGAATGTTGTCCTTCTTTTCTTTTGTAATGTGCATAGGCTAGCAGAAATCAATTGATACTATTACAAATAAAAGGCTTAATAACCTAAACCACAATACAATACCTTTTCAGGTGGTGCACCCGAGAACGGAGAGCCCTCCGATCTGCACCACGATAGCGATTATAGAGATGTGCATAATCTGTTCCGGGTAATCCAAAAAACGGGCTATATTATAAGGGTGGATCAGTCTAAAAAGTGTTAGGTCTTATTTAAATGCAACGAAAAAGTGACCTGTAGTGGTGAATATTCAGATATCGGAAAAAGACATTAAGACCGTCCGGGGCTGCCGGTTTTAGTTTTATCATCCATAATCGTAAGTTTAATTAATAATTGATTTATTTTCCAAATAACAACACCTGCAAATAATAGTTTGTGAAAAATAAAAAGCGATCACATCGAAACTGCTGCCGCCTGTTCCCCATTACGCTCCTCATCTTCATCAGTCGTTTCTTCTTCATCCGCTTCAGGCAATTCATCAGCGATCAGGTTGCGGATATCCGCTTTGATCTTCAGATAATTTTCCTGGATATCCTGCGCGGAGACATCACGGATCTGCGGCAAGTCCTCAAATTCCGCCGTTTCCTTCGCCAAAGCGGCATGATCATTTTGCAACTCACAATGAAATATCTTCTGCGGGATACGCTGCTCCGGATTATCCGCCACAAAACCCACGAACTCCCCGGAAGAAAGCGAAGCGATCCGCGAAGCCGGTATCGCATACTCCAGTTGCGTCGACTTGGTGATCGAGATATCACTTGCATTGATACTCTTGCTCTCCCGTTCCTGCATGATCTTGCCAAAGGTTTCCGATAGCTTTTTAGCCGCATCCCCGGTCTGCTGGCCACAGATCAGGTTACCGCCGATACTCGTGATCACCGCCGCCTTTTCCGCACCGTAGTTCTCCTTTAATTGCTCCACCGATTGGATACCCAAAACCACCGACATCAGGTTCGACCGCCCGGTACTGATCGCCGGGATGGTATCCACAGCTAAAGTGGGATACTCATCAAAAAAGAAAACCGACTTCAGCTTATTCTTCTGGTTACAAACCTTCAGCGAACGGGTGGCGAACAGCGAAGCAACCGGGCCAAAAGACTGGATCTTCAGCGGGTTGTTACCCATACAAACGACCTTCGGCGCCTTAGGGTCATTGATATCCAGCGTAAAATCATTACCGCTCAATACATAATACAATTGTGGCGAGGACAAACGCGCCAGCGCGATCTTCGAGCTACCGATCTGTCCTTCCAGTTGCGGTGCCGCCTTGCGGAGCAAAGCCGACATAAATGGATTGATCAGCATCTTGATCTCTTCCTCCTCCTGCAAGACGCTGAACAGGCTCTCATAATCCACCTGCATCAACTCCAGCACATGCGGCAGCGTACAATACTTGCCGTTGCGGTATTTACGCAAATACCAGATGATCGCCGTTAAAAAGTTGATGGCGCTCTCCACAAAGAAATCCCCCTGCTTCTTCGCCCAATCCCGGTTGAGACCTAACATGATCGTCCGTGAAGCCTCGGTCGCATCGGTGATATCCGTCATCCCGGCCGGTTCCAGCGGGTTACAGCGATGGCTGCGGTTCGCATCTTCGAAATTGATCACATAGAACTTTGGTTTGACCGGGTAATTACCCCAGTATTGCAACAATTTATTATAAGCGATCTTCGTTAAGTCGTCAAACTTAAAATCATAGATAAAAACACTGGAACCCTTACGAATGGCCTGATCGATCATCGGCCGGATCACGAAATAAGTCTTACCCGCACCGGCCGAGCCGATCAGCAGCAAACTGCGGTGGGGGTTCACCAGGTTGACCCAGGAATTCCGTTCCGTCGACTTCAATTTATATTTCGCGGGCAAGTTAAAGGAATATTCATTTTCCAGCAGCCGCTCCTCCTGCGGGAAAGTTTCCTGCTCGGTATTGAAGATATCATTGTTCAGTCCGTTCTTGATCAGGCGACTCAGGTAAGTCCCGCCGGTGAGTACCAGCAAATAACCGGTCCCGGTCAGCACCATATAAGCGACAGCGATCAGGTCGATACCCGCCTTCAAATAAAAACAAAGCACGCTGATAAAATAGATCAGCAAGCCGGTCAGCAAATAAGCCGTGATGGTACGCTTCTGCATTTTCTCGTCTTTGCGCCCTTTCACCCCGACCAGCGAGATCGCCAGGAATAATAACGCTGCCAGCTTTGGACGCAGCATATTGATGAACAAACCCGTCTTGGCGATATTGCCCACGATCCTATCCGTAATATCGGCTGTCCATTGCCAATGCCTGAAAGCTTGGTAACAGCAGATATAAAAATGTATCGCCAAAATAAAAATGCTGATCAGCCTCGTAAAATCAATGATCTTGCGCAGGCCCTGTATATCTTCCCCCGTTTGCATAATGTTAATATTATAAGTTCATGGATTGTTCCTGCTCCCCTTTCCGTTTTTTCTTTTTGCGCGAAACGGTGGGTGCCAGATTCGGATCGTTTTTACCCACGAGCGCTTTAAGCAGCGGATTTGGTGCAGGAATTCTTAGGAAGTGGGAAGGAGCCACAACCCTTCCACTTGAATTACCTGTCAGACCTTGTTCAGTTACAATTTTCTGGTCAACCACCGCCAGCCGTTCCAGGATCGCCTTCGCACTACAAGCTTTACCCAGATCAGAACCATTGAACACGCTCCGGTTGCGGTGATCGATATAGGTCAGGCCATAGATCACGCCGTCCTTATTTTCACGGAATAAAAGCTGGATATCCAGCTTCCCTAATTCTTTGATCAGCGTTGCCCTGGTGACCTGCTCATAACGCTTAAACACCCGGTCGATCTGAAACTTTAGCTTATTTTTCAATTGGGGACGCCGCTGATTATTCTTTTCAAAGCGACTTTCCAGTTTCTTCAAGGTCGGTGAATTATAAATTTTGCTGGATTTGATCGGTACGCCGACATGCCTGCCCTGCTCATCGATCATCCGGTACAATAGACCACCGTGCTTGTAAGTATTTGATCGCTCATTGCCCCGGTCGGCCGTAACGCCAAATTGGTTCAGTACCGCGTTCAATTCCGGCAGGCTCGTCACATTATACTTTTGCAAAGCCAATGTAACGATCTGCGTAATGGCCTTTTTCGTTTCCGCTTTGCCATACGCCACCCGCGTTACCGCTCCCGGTCTGAGCTGTTCCAATTCCTGCCGAACCTGCTGGTCGGCACCCCTGCCACGCGCCCGGATCAGGCCGTATTTCAACTCGATAGCCTCCCTGGCAGGTTCGGACTTTTCCCTGCCCAGGTTATGCAGGCTGATACGTTCTCCGCCTAGCTGGATGTTGGTCGTAACGATGTGGACGTGCGGATGTGCCGCGTCCGTATGCTGGTAAACCAGGTAGGGTTGTTCGCCGAACCCGATCTGCGCTATGTAGTCTTGGACGATCTGTTGCAGCTTGGCCGGCTGGACCTGTTCGTTCGTCTCAAAGTTCAGCGAGATGTGGACGCAATTAGTAACTACCCGTTCATTGAGCCGGGCGTATTGCTGCAAGACCAATAGCTTTTGATCATAGTCCAACAGCTCTTTGTCCAGCGGGTAGTTCTCCACCATTAACAGGCTTGCCCTTTCCTGCGCCACCTTTTTCTCATTATAGTTTAATGCCCCTTTGATACTTTTTCCGCTGTTGATCCTTGCAACCATACTGCCGCTAATTGATTCGTGTGATCCCTGATCTCCGTTAATTTTCTATCCAATTCCCCCCGCAGCAGTTTCAGCGCGGCGCTCATCGCATTTAAACCCGGCGTTGCTGTAAAACTGTTAAGCTTCCTGGTCAACTGGTTCAAATTGCTGCTGATAGCCGTCAGTTCCTTGCGCAACTTTACCAGCTCCTGCAAACCCTCGTCCAGCGACGCGTTCCGGGTCAGGTAGGTCAGCGGCTCTTCCAGTAAACGTTTACGGGCGAAGGCGCTTAACTCCCGGCTGGTCGTCCGTTGGTGACTACCACTGATCTGCCGGTACTCGTCCGGGGTTAGTCGGATATGCAGCCATTCCGTACGTTTGCTCTTTTCGGGTGTCAAATCTGTCTGCATAAAAAGCTACAAGGGTGTTTAACAAAAGCCGACTTCGGAGGCTTTTGTCCATCCCTCAGCGACTTCGGAGCGCAGGGTGAAATCCGTTTGTATCACAAACGTACATTTCACTCCGCCAAAAAAACAGGCGGCACACTCTTGCCTGACCGTTCGAAACGTTGAATTACCTGCCTGCTTTGAATCGCTTCAAAACCGATCCTGCCTGTGGTTTATGTTAAACTATTTCAGCTACTTTCAGGATCACGCCGCGTTCGCCGCGTGGTTCCACTATGACCTGCAACTTAATCGCAAAAGTCACCCTACGCATATCCAGCTCACCTGCCAGATACTCCTCGGCATCGTTCCGGTAAACAGGCAGGATCACCTTCAGTTTACTTTCGGTAATGGTACAATAGCAATTGATGCCGGCCAGCTTTTTTGACCAGATCATAAAATCGAGCGTAACCTCATATGTACCGAATGGGATCGCGTCGCGCAGGTAAGTATATTCCCTTGGTTCATGGGCTGCCGCGATGGCGTCATAGAAACTTAAAACAGTAGTCTGCATATCATTTGAATTAGTACGGCAAAACACCGGATAATGCCAAATAGGTTTGGGCAACTTGCCCAAATTAAGGTTCGCTCAAAATTGAGCAAGTTGCCTATATCCATTGGCTTTTATGAGCATCATTGTAACATGAGTGAACTGGAAAAGACGACGCGCGCAAAAAAAGCCATATCATTTGATACCCTGCCGGAAGCGATCAGCGAACTGATCGACCGGGTGGCGCGGATAGAAGAATTACTGGCGCTGGAAAGGGTACCCGCTGAACCGGTCAACGAAACACTGAATATTGCAGAGGCTACCCTAATCCTGCGCTTAACCAAATCAACCATTTACAGTAAAGTATGCCGGGGTGAACTACCGGCATTTAAAGCCGGGCGGCGGTTGTATTTTGATAAGCAGGAACTCCAGGACTGGGTCAGAAGTTCCCGTAAAAAAACAAATGACGACATCCGGGTGGAGGCACAGCGCTATCTGCCATCAAACCGTTCAATGCCCGCCTCCACGAGACGGGCATACCGTCGTTAGACTATAATTTAAGGGTGATCTTTTTTGTCGCTGCTTTCTTGGTCTTGTCCACTACTTTGGTATAACGCTGGGTAGTTTTCACATGCTTATGCCCCAGCATTTTTGAGACGGTATAAATATCCGTACCAGCCTCCAGTTGTAAGGTGGCATAGGTATGCCGAAAACTGTGAAAGGTAATATTCTTTTCAATACCAGCTTTGGCTAACCATTTACTCAAATACCACCGTACCTGAGAGTAGGTCAACCCGGCAAATACTTTCTGTCGTGGCTCTCCCCTCTCTCCTAACAGTTCATAAGCCTGGTCAGCGATCGGCAAGACCTCTGCACCATTAGTCTTCTCCTGGCGGAATTGCAGGTAATAATTCTCCTCCGTTCCCCACGCCTGGTTCCATAACAATGTGGTCACATCAGAAAAACGCAGCCCGGTCAACCCTGAAAATAATGCTGCCCGTTTAAACAGATCAGAGGGGGCTTCTGTCTCCGCCAGTTTCTGGAATTCCTCGATGGTCAGAAACTCCCGGTTGGTTTCTTGTTCCTTAATGGGCGGGACAAATTCATAGAGGTTATCTTTGATCATTTTGCGTTGGTAAGCCTTTTTTAGCACACTCCTGAATTTGGCAAAATAAGCCATTGCAGTGTTATGAATGATCTTCTTACCCCGCTGGTTAATGGATGGGCCGCTTAACAGATAATCCTTATAATCCTCACAAAACCATTCAGTAAGATCGGAATAACGCAGGTTGTGAGAAGCAAAACTGATCAGATAACGCAGTGACATATACCAGTTATCCGAATTTGAGCCGCTTTTCTTTACCGCGAAAGAGCGATAAAAATCAATGAAGCTGCCGTTCTTCTGTTCGTCGGACAAAAAACCAAACTCCTGATTCTGAACATCGATCTGGCGGGATGCCCGGATATGTTCCAATAGCTTTTTCGTTTCCCGGTTATGTAACCGATCTGCATCCGTCTTGGGGTTATCGAAGGTAAATATTTTGAGGTATTCCTTGCGCTGCGGTTTTCCGTTATCCGGATTGATTAGCGGCGGATAATGATCCAGAAAATAGGATGACCTTCCCTTAGTACCTTGTTTGCTTCTTAATGTTACTTTTGACATAATGTTGCGATTTTAAGATTTATTTGGAAATGGATTTAACAACTGGTCTATAATAGATTTAGGCGCATATACGAATTTACCCTGCTGGATTTTAGGTATGTTGTTGCGGTTGATGATGTCATACAGGGCCTTTTCGGAGATATTGAATTTCAACTGGATCTCGCCCATGTGGTAGCAATCTTTGATATTGATAGGTTTTTCAGGGCGTTTGGGAGGCGGTGTCAAAGCGTCTTCAAAAAATCGATCGATATCTGAGCGTCTGAGTAAGGTCTTACGTTCTGAAAACCGGATACCGTTCAGCGTACCTCTGCCAACAAGATTATATATTGTTCTGACTGAACATCTCAATAGTTTGGCCGCATCACGAACAGTCAAAATTTCTTTCGACAGTATTTCTATCATCGGCTTTTCACGGACAGTTTTTGTTTCAGCGTTACTGGCCTTAACCTTCTCATCCTTTTTGCGGGCTTTATAATTACGCTTGCCGCATATTTCACTGCAATATTTAGTTACCGTTGTTTTTGCTTCAAACTCCAATCCGCAGTGCTGGCAGATACGGTTTATTCTAATATTTGAACTCATTGTTAAAATGGATTAAGTATCATTAAGTGTTGTTAAATGACATTAAGTGTAATTAAGCGCAATGATTTCACCCCTGATTTTTGCTCGGGGGACAAATGGGGTTTCGGGGGACATTTGAGGGGCAGGGACAATCAAATTTGAAGCAATTTGAAAATGTCGAGCACAAAGTAAAAACCGCATAACTAACTGTAGTTAAGCGGTTTATTTTGATTAAGAAATGGTTGAGTTTGTTTGATTTTGACGGCTTATTTGCCAATACAGAACCTACTAAAGATATTCTCCAGCAAGTCATCCGTTGTAACCGCGCCGGTTATTTCCCCGAGGTAATGCAGGGCTTGCTTAATATCCATTGAGAGAAAGTCGGAGGTTACGGTATCTATGCCGTCCAGCACCCTGATGAGCGCTTCTTCGGTTTTCTGGAGGGCTTCGAGGTGGCGGATGTTGGTCACCAGCGTTTCGTGCCCGGTAAGCTGCTCCTTTATGGCAGCAGCGTAGATCTTTTGCTTCACCTCGTCGATGTGTTGTTTTTCTTTGGCAGAAATTATGAGAGCATTTTGCGGTAAAGCGGCGAGTTGGGCATCGTTTAGCAGGTCGGCTTTGTTGGCCACTATCAACATAGCAATGCCGGGCTTTTGCAGGCTTTCCAAGTCACTGTTTAGCTCTTCGGCTGTAATTTGCTCGGCGTCGAAAACATACAATAACAGCGCGCTCTGGCTTATTTTTTCCATGGTACGCTGTACCCCTATTTGTTCAATGGCATCGGTCGCTTCGCGGATGCCGGCGGTATCGATCAGCCGGAAGTTGATGCCTTTGATATTGAGTACCTCTTCTATCGTATCGCGGGTCGTTCCCGGTATATGGCTTACAATAGCGCGTTCTTCGTTCAATAAAGCGTTCAGTAAGGTAGATTTACCGGCATTTGGTCTACCGGCAATAACGGTGTTTACCCCGTTTTTTATGGCATTACCAAGCTCAAACGACTGTATTAAACTCCCAATAACTTTGGCGATCTCGTGAATCAGCTTTTTCAGCTGATCGCGGTTGGCAAATTCTACATCCTCCTCGGCAAAATCAAGCTCCAATTCAATCAGCGAGGCAAACTGCACCAGTTGATCGCGCAGGGATTGCAGTTGACTGCTAAAGCCCCCGCGCAGTTGCTGCAGGGCTATTTGTTGCGAAGCTTTGGAGTTAGACGCGATCAGGTCGGCAACGGCTTCTGCCTGCGAAAGATCAAGTTGCCCGTTCAGGAAGGCCCGCAGGGTAAATTCACCCGCTTTGGCCGAGCGTGCACCGTTTTTAATAAAGAGTTTAATGATAGACTCGATAATATAATTGGATCCGTGGCATGAGATCTCTACTACGTTCTCGCGGGTGTATGACCGTGGTGCAACAAACAACGATGCAACCACTTCGTCCAGCTCCATATCGCCATCCATAATACGGCCGAAATGCAGCGTATGCGATGCCTGTTTGGTCAGGTCTTTACCTTTCCAAACCTTTTGGGCGATGGTAATAGCATCCGCTCCCGAAAGGCGAATAACCCCGATCGCCCCAATTCCGTTGGGGGTGGCAAGCGCAACGATGGTGTCGGATTGATTCATAGCAGATAGTCTGAATCAGGATTTACAAAATTTTAGAATTTACAGGATTCGGCAATTCTAAAATTCTGATTCAGGCAACAAAAGTCGCTATTTAGCATGACCGGGGCAAACGCATCTGGTTTATTTTGAAATTGGTCCCTTATTATTGGATTGGACGTGCAGGTGTTCCACTTCTATTTGTGGAACACATATTTTTAAAACAATATTGACAATCAGTATTTTATAGTTTTTGGTGGAACACTTTGGAACACCCCTGTTCTTTAGGTGACACGCGTAAATCATTCATTAACAAATATTTAAATAAAAATGGTAAATAATTTGGAACACCAATGTTGGAACAGTTCGATGGTTGATAGCTGATAGTTCATGGCTCATAGCAAAAAAAGCAGCTACTACCTTTAAACCGGTCGCAAAACCTCCTGAACTATGAACCACCAACTACGAACTAATCCATCAACCATGAACTAAAAATTTTACCTTCGCCATAATTATGGTAACTTTTTTTGAAGCTTCGCTTGATACTATTTCAGTTCACCACGTGGGCAACCAGTCGCAAAACGAAATGTATGCACTATCTGATACCCCTCTGGAATTACAGGACGACATTATCCCCAACCTGCTGCTGCAATATTTTTTAAAGCCTTTCGAAAAAGTGAACGAGGTTTACCACCTGATGCACAGCAGCGGCAACCTGGAACTGAACGAGATACATCATTTTACCACAGAGGTATTCGAGAATAAAGAAAACTTTCAGAGAGCGGCGCAGGACATTGCCCGCCATCTTTATAACGTGAGCACCCATCCCAATATAAAAGGCGGCGAACTGTACGTGGTGTATTTCAACAAAGTGCAGATAGAAGGCAACCCGCTGGATTGCATCGGCATCTTTAAATCGGAAAATAAGGAAACCTACCTCAAAGTTTACCCGGACAAAGGCGGTTTCGCAGTGGATTACGAGCAGGACGCCATCAACATCAACAAGCTGGATAAGGGCGTGCTCATCTTCAATATCGAAAAAGAGAACGGCTACAAAGTGGTGGTTATTGATAAAGCAACCGGCGGGCAGGACGCTGCAGTGTACTGGAAGGATGAATTCCTGCAAATGAAAGTGCGTAACGACAGCTACAACCAAACCAGCAATACGCTGGGTATCTACAAAAACTTCGTCACCCAAAAACTGGACGACGAATTTGAGATGAGCAAGGCCGATAAGATTGATTTGCTGAACCGTTCGATGAAGTACTTTAAGGAAAAAGAAACCTTCGACCTGGACGAGTTTAGTGAAGAAGTGATCAGCAATCCGGAAGCTATCGCCTCGTTTAAAACTTTTAAAAGCCAGTACGAGGAAGAGTTTGATACTAAAATCGGCGATTCCTTCGAAATATCCGGCAACGCCGTAAAAAAGCAGGCCCGGGTTTATAAAAGTGTACTAAAGCTGGATAAGAACTTCCACATCTACATCCACGGCGATAACAAGCTGATAGAAAAGGGTTTCGACGACGATAAATCGATGAATTACTACAAGGTTTATTTCAAGGAAGAAGCGTAGTTACCTGTGCCGTGGGTATTCGGAAGAATCAAAAAAGCAACGTCTTGCCGAATTTATTTCGGTACCCCAAACGCAAAGTAGAAGCCTGCCCTGTGGGGTCCCGAAACAAGTTAACCAAAACAAATTGTGTGGTGGGGCATGGTGAGCCTGTAAAACCATAGAGAATTCACCTCCTCACTCCCAAAACGAATACTTTATTTAGGCCCTTTCTAAATCTCCATTCCTGGCATTTGCGTAACTATCTGTAACAATTTACCAATTGTTAAACATTTGTGATAGCTGCTATATATAATCCACGTATCTACTTGCGCATAGCCACCGGCATGTTGTTGATCTTATTAATAGGATTCAAAATTAGCGCACCGGTGTTTCTGAGCCTCAAAATAGCCGATAAAGAAAACACATCGGTTAACGAAAGCGATAGCGAGAAGAAAACCGAAAGTAATTCGCCTACCGAAAAGGAAAAAGAGTTTACGGGTGCCACAAATTACGATGCGTTGCATTTGCTATGGTACACACAGGTGAGCCACGCAACCGGCTATCAAAACAATTACAAAAACACCCATTTCCTAAAAGTCACCTCGCCCCCGCCCGATCTTTATATACAACCCATCTGCTGAAAAATTGCCCATAGGGCATAAGAACAACATTTATTGTACATAAAAATCTATTATGAAAACATTTAATCTTTCTGTTAAGCTGGGCATCGTATGCGCAGCTGCTTTTATACTATTAGCATCATCCTGTAAAAACGATACAGGCCCATTCCCAACTCCTGTGGTTACCGAGGAAACCGACGGCCCGGACGTGAATTTCTTTGCGCTTACCAATGATAACCGCCTGCTTACGCTCAACGCCAAAAATGTGGCTACCATTGTTGCAACCGCGCCTATAACAGGCCTTCAAAGCGGGGAAACCTTATTGGCGATGGATTTCAGGCCCGCTACAGGTCAACTTTATGCTGTTGGGAGTACCAGTCGGCTATATATAATTAATACCACTACTGGCGTGGCAAGGGCCGTGAGCGCAACAGCGTTTACCCCTGCCATCACCACAAGTATTTACGGTGCAGGTTTCGATTTTAACCCAACGGTTGACAGGATCCGCTATGTGGGTTACAATGGCCAAAACCTGCGCCTTAATCCCGAAACCGGTACGGTTGCCGCAACAGATGGGACCATAAGCGGCTCTACACTGGCCCCGGGCGTAAGCGCTGTGGCGTATACGCAAAACCGGGCAGGTGCGGCAAGCACCGTATTATTTGACATTGACCTGAATAACGATAAATTATATAAACAAGACCCACCTAATGATGGCAAATTAGTAGAAGTTGGCGCGCTTACTGTAAATGCAGAAGCTACCGGCGGTTTCGATATCAGTCCGGATGGCAGCAAAGCATTGGCCATACTAACCGTAGCCAGCAAACAGGGCCTATACACTATCGACCTGACTACCGGCAAAGCTGTGCGGGTTAAAAATAATTTACCTGCAAATATCATCGGCCTGGCAATACCAACCGAGCCGGTTGCCTACGCTGTAACCGCGAATACCGAGCTTGCTATATTTAACCCTGCTACCCCAACGCCGGTACTTAAAGCCATTATCGGCCTGCAAGCCGGCGAAACCATTTTAGGTGTAGATATGCGCCCTGTAAATGGCCAGTTATACGCTTTGGGAAGCACCAGCAGGTTGTACACGCTTAATGCATCATCCGGCGTAGCTACACAGGTGGGTACGGGCACGTTAACAACACCATTGTTGGGTACCGCTTTTGGTTTTGATTTTAACCCTACTGTAGACAGGATACGAGTGGTAAGCAACCTTGGCCAAAACCTACGACTGAACCCGAATGATGGCGCTGTGGCAGCAGTAGACCTGGCAATTAACCCCATAACTTCATCTGTAAGCGCTGCAGCTTATACCAACAACTTTGCGGGCGCAACGGCTACGGTTTTGTTTGATATAGATGCATCAGCGGGCCGCCTTGTAAAACAGGATCCGCCTAACAACGGCACCCTGGTTGATGTTGGCGCTTTGGGTGTTACCGCGAGTACCGCTAACGGTTTTGATATTGGCAGTACCAGCGGCACGGCTTACGCGGTGCTTACCGTAGGCGGTGTTACCAAAATTTATACCATTAACTTAACCAGTGGCGCAGCTACAGCAGGTGCAACGCTTACCGGCAACTTTAGCGGTTTTACGCTTGGTTTAGGCTTTTAAAATAACCCGTTAAAATTTATACAATTAGCCACCGCGTTTTTCTACGCGGGGGCTAATTTTTTTTGTACCGATCATTTATTTTCGTCGTTATACGCGAGTTGCATAAAGCCGAGAACCTCTTCATTCAGGTCTTCAGCAGCAACCATCCTGAAATGGTGGTTGTATTGATCCTGCCCCGGCACCTGCGCAATTTTTTGAAAACAAAGATTATCCGGGTACTCCTGCTTAAACGGAAACACTACATGGATAAAACTCTTGCCCAATTGCGTTACCCAGGCAATACGGTGATGCCCGTTAGATACCCCTATCATTGTTTTGGTTGCTTCTACTTTTACATCGCCAATGTTTTTGAACTGCGCTATGAAATAGTGGAACAACATTAAAGTATGCTCAGATTTTCCGGTAAGTAAGGCGGATAGTGCAAGTTCGTCGGCAGGTAGCATATTGTGATTTTAGTTTAAAGATAACTAAAATTTCAAACGGGTACGCCTGGAGATCTTTTACTTTAAGCCAAACCTACATCAGTTCAAAATCATTTTTTGCTTTAATAAAAGCAACATTGTTGCATTTGAAAATTACTTACTTACATTTACTTTATGAAAGCAGATTTTGATGTAATTATAGTTGGTGGAAGCTATGCCGGGTTATCCGCAGCCATGGCACTTGGCCGGGCCATAAGAAATGTACTGGTGTTAGATAGCGGTAAACCGTGTAACAGGCAAACGCCGCATGCGCATAATCTCCTTACCCATGATGGCCATAAGCCCGCGGATATTGCCCAACAGGCATTGCAGCAAGTGCTTAACTACCCTACCATTCGCATCAAAAAAGGAATAGCAACCAAAGCTTCACGGGATGAAAACTTGTTTAAAATTGAAACCGACAAAGGCCAAACCTTCACTACAAGAAAATTACTTTTTGCCACGGGAATTGTAGATACCATGCCCGAAATACCGGGCTTTGCCGATTGCTGGGGCATCTCGGTACTGCATTGCCCTTATTGCCATGGTTACGAGGTACGTAACGAGCCCACCGCTATTTTTGCCAACGGTGAAGCCGCCTACGAATTCAGCAAAATAATTAACAACTGGACAAAAGAGCTTACCCTGCTCACCAACGGACCATCGCAACTTACCATGCAACAAACTGCCGACTTGCACCGTCATCGCATCATTATTAACGAAAAACCTTTACAGCAAGTGGTGCACGATGGCGGCTACATTCGCGAAGTGCACTTTACCGATGGCACCAGTCTGAGTATAAATGCGATGTACGCTAAACTTGCTTTTGAGCAGCAATGCGGCCTCCCCAAAGCTTTAGGTTGCGAATTTACCGAAGCAGGTTTTATTAAGATAGATGATATGCAGCAAACATCGGTAAACGGTGTGTTTGCCGCCGGCGATAATACGACGATGTTCAGGTCGCTGTCCATTGCCATTGCAGCAGGTAACCGGGCTGGTGCACTCATTAATCACCAGTTGATACAGGAAGACTTTTAAAACTCCGGCAAGATGCCCTCAATCCCCCAGCGTTCTTCTATCCCTAAACCAAACAGCGCGAAATCGTACTTTACAGGGTCCAGTGGGTCAAATTCGCGCAGGTTTTGGGTGAGTTCGAGGGCGGTTTGCCAGTCGGTTTGTTTGCGGGTGATGAGTTTGAGTTTGCGGGCAACACGGTCTACATGGAGGTCGCAGGGGCAAATGAGATCGGCCGGTTGTAATTTGTTCCAGATGCCAAAATCTACGCCTTGCTCGTCCTTTCGCACCATCCAGCGCAGGAACATACAAAGCCTTTTGCAGGTAGATTTTTGTGAGGGAGAGGACACGTGTTTTTTGGTACGGTTTGGGAAATCGGGCAGGGAAATGAAATAGGAACGGAAATGATCGAGAGCTACAGCCGCGAGCCCCCCAGCCCCCTGAAGGGGGAGTTCTTGAATTGCTGCTTTATTAAAATTCGGCTCCCCCTTCAGGGGGCTGGGGGGCTTCGGCATGAAAGCATCTTCTAAACTATCAAACCGCTCGTAATGCTGCCTGAAGAACGAGATAAAATATAACGTATCTATATCGTTAAAGGTGCGGTGTTTAAAGTGCAGTAGCTTTTTGAGGTCGGGGTCCTGGTGGTTGATAATAAAATCGTAAGGTGCGCCATCCATCAGGGTGATAAGCTCTTTGCACTTATTGATAATGGTAACCCGCTGCCCCCAGGCCAGTGTAGCCGCCCAAAAACCCATGATCTCGATATCCTGCTTTTGGGTAAACAGGTGAGGGATGCTCACCGGGTCGTTGGCGATAAACTCGGGGCGGTTGTATTGGGATACTTTTTGGTCGAGGAATGCTTTGAGGTTATCGTTCATAGATGAGTATCAAGTAGCTGGTATCAAGTATCAAGTAAAAAAATGAGGTTTCCACCGTCTTGCTACTTGATACTAAATACTCGATACTATTACGCCAGCGCCTGTTTCAAATCCTCCAATAAATCTTCAATATCCTCAACCCCTACGCTTAAACGCAGCAGGTTATCTACCACACCGGCTTTATCGCGCTCGGCTTTGGGGATACTGCCGTGTGTCATACTCACAGGGTGATTGATGAGTGATTCTACTCCACCTAATGATTCGGCAAGGGAGAATACTTTAAATGAACCGGCAATGCGGAAGGTTTCCTGCAGGTCGGCATCTTTTAAAACGATGGAGATCATACCGCCAAAATCGCGCATTTGCTTTTTGGCAACCTCGTGGTTTGGCGAATCGGGGAATCCCGGCCAGTAGATCTTCTCTACCCTTGGGTGATCTTTTAAAAACTCGGCCACTGCCCTGCCGTTCTCGCAATGCGCTTTCATACGCAGGTGCAGGGTTTTGATGCCGCGCAGCACCAAAAAGCTGTCCATCGGCCCAGGCGTAGCGCCGCAGGCGTTGTATATGAACCAAAGTTTTTTGTAAAGCTCTTCATCGTTCAGCATCAGGGCACCCATCACCACATCGCTGTGGCCGCCAATGTATTTGGTTACCGAATGCATCACTACATCTGCACCCAGATCTATCGGGTTTTGCAGATATGGGGAAGCAAAGGTGTTATCCACCACAAACAGTAAATTATTGGCTTTACTTATCTTACCGATAGCCTCGATATCCACCACCTGCATGGTTGGATTTGTTGGCGTTTCTATCCAGATGAGCTTGGTTTTATCGTTGATGTATTCGCTAACGATGTCAGGGTCTTTCAGGTCGAGGAAGTGGAACTTGATACCGTAGTTAGCGTAGATTTTGGTGAAAATGCGGTACGAGCCACCGTAGAGGTCGTTACCGGTAATCACTTCGTCGCCGGGTGCGAGGAGTTTCATCACCGCGTCTGTAGCGCCCATGCCGCTGGAAAACGCCAGTCCGAACTTTGCATTTTCGAGAGCCGCTAAACAATCCTCCAGCGCCTTGCGGGTTGGATTGGTGCCGCGCGAATACTCGTACCCCTTATTATCCCCCGGCGTTTTTTGCCAGTAGGTAGAGGTTTGGTATATCGGCGTCATAATAGCGCCTGTAGTTGGGTCGGGCTCCTGCCCTGCGTGTATTGCTTTTGTTGCGAATTTCATGTGCGTTAGTTGATGGTTTATAGTTCATGGTTCATGGTTTTAGCCGATCTGTTACTATGAACTATCAACCATGAACTATGAACTCCCTAATATGCTCTTGCAAACAGCACTCTTTGCGTCGACGGATTGCCCGTCAAAATGCATTTGCCTTCTTCCTGCTTATTGTTCAAAGGTATACAACGGATTGTAGCCTTAGTTTCATCTTTTATCTTTTGTTCGGTTTCTGATGTGCCATCCCAATGTGCCGAAATAAAGCCAGGCTGCTCATCCAGCATGCGTTTAAACTCTTCGTAGGTATCTACCTCTGTGGTATTCTCTGCACGGAAGGTTGATGCTTTGGTGTAGATGTTAGTCTGGATCTCTTCCAGCAAAGCGGTAATATGCGCTGCCAGGCCGTCCTGTTGCACGGTTTCCTTGGTTTTTGTATCGCGGCGGGCAAGCTCTACGGTACCATTCTGCATATCGCGGCTGCCGATGGCTACGCGCAGTGGCACGCCTTTCAGTTCGTACTCGGCAAATTTGGCTCCCGGGCGATGGGTATCGCGGTTATCAAATTTTACGGTAACGTCTTTAGAGCGCAGCTCTTTGGTCAAACCTTTTACGTATTCGGTAATGGCATCCAGTTCTTCCGGGTGTTTGTATATCGGTACAATAACCACCTGTATTGGCGCCAGTTTCGGTGGCAATACCAGGCCTGCATCATCGGAGTGGGCCATAATTAGGGCACCAATTAAACGGGTTGACACACCCCATGAGGTGGCCCAAACAAAATCCTGTTTATTATCCCTCGTAGTAAATTTCACGTCAAATGCCTTGGCAAAATTCTGCCCTAAAAAGTGCGAAGTACCTGCCTGCAAAGCCTTGCCATCCTGCATTAAAGCTTCGATGCAATAGGTATCCAGCGCGCCTGCGAAGCGTTCGTTGGCGGTTTTGCGGCCTTTTACTACGGGCAATGCCATCCAGTTTTCGGCAAATTCGGCGTAAACATCCAGCATTTGTTCTGTTTCGGCTACAGCTTCTTCGGCTGTTGCGTGGGCGGTGTGCCCCTCCTGCCATAAAAATTCGCTGGTGCGCAGGAACAAACGGGTGCGCATTTCCCAGCGCATTACGTTGGCCCACTGGTTCACCAAAATAGGCAAATCGCGGTAGCTTTGGATCCACCCGCGGTAGGTGTTCCAGATGATGGTTTCTGAGGTTGGACGGATAATTAATTCTTCCTCCAATTTCGCGTCCTCATCCACAACAATATTGCCGGTTCCATCGTTCTTTAGCCTGTAGTGTGTTACTACAGCACATTCTTTAGCGAAACCCTCCACGTGGCTGGCTTCTTTGGAGAAGAAAGATTTTGGTATAAGTAAAGGAAAGTAGGCGTTTTGATGTCCCGTCTCTTTAAACATTTTATCGAGCTGGGCCTGTATTTTTTCCCATATAGAATAGCCGTAAGGCTTAATGATCATACACCCCCTGACAGGCGAATATTCGGCCATGTCAGATTTAATTATTAAGTCGTTAAACCATTGCGAATAATCTTCGTCTTTACTAATAACACCTTTGCTCATATACTGATTTATTGGAATAGAATTTGACTTTATAATTAATATTACTAACTGCCAAATTTATAAATTTATACGTTTATTTGAACTCGAACTTTATACTCTCTTCAAAATGAAAAGGAACCTACTCTTAGGAATCACAATGATCGGCGCCATGGCGCTGAGTTCCTGCTCCGTTAACAAAACCGCATCCAATCAAAAAAATAGCGATGACGTATACTTTTCGCAGGCCACGGCAGGCGAATCGCCCGAATACATCGCGCCAAAACCCGTGTATCGCCAGGACGAAGAAGCGGCATACCAGGAGGAGGGCGACGATGATTACTACTATTACGACGATTACTCATCACGTATAAATCGCTTTGCATACTACTCCCCTTTTAGTTACTACGATAACTATTATGGCAACTACAACCCATACAATTACGGCAACTACGGTTTCAATATAGGACTTGGCTACAGTCCCTTTACTTTACCTTATGGTTCGCCATATGGTTTTTATGGCGGAATTGGCTACGGATATGGCGCGTTTTCACCCTATGCAGGCTTTGGGTACGGCGGTTATTACGGCTACGGAGGCTTTGGTTATGGCTACGGCTATTCGCCATACTCTTACTACGGTACCGGTTATGGTTACGGCTATGGAGGCCAATACTGGGGCGGAATATCTGCTAACAGCAGTTATGGTACTCCACGCCCAAACAGGGGTAGCGGCAGCCCGCGGGGTGTTGGTGTAGGCGGCCGCAATGGTATAGGCTACACAGGCAGCCCAAATAATGGTATTGGTTATTATCCTAACAGGCCAAGCAGAAACGGTAGCAACGGCGGTTACAGCAATACACGTCCTAACAATACCGGCGGCTACAGCAATGCACGCCCTACCCGGGGAACGCGTGGCGAAAGCGGCCAAAGTTACCAGCCACAACAGAGGCCGGCAACCTCGGAACGCCAGCCAGACAGGCAGCCATCGTACTCTCCTCCTCCATCAAACAGTGGCGGCGGCGGTAGCAGCAGCGGATCAAGCGGCGGAGGCGGTGGTGGCGGCAGGCCAACAAGACCATAATTCATTTTTACACACCTAAAGTTTATGAAAATAAAATATCTACTCAGTGTGATCGCTATAGTAGCGGTCACTAAAAATAGTTTTGCCCAATATTCGCAGGATGCTATACGTTTCTCGGGAGGGCAAACAGGCTCTACGGCCCGTATAAAAGCGGTTGGTAACGCCGGTACAGCCATCGGCGGCGATCTAAGTTCGGTAAGTGGCAACCCCGCCGGCCTTGGTTTCTTTACCAAATCTGAATTGAGCTTAACACCTGAATTTAACGACATTAAGGTAAAATCTATCTACCAGAGCACACCCGGTATGGATACCAAAACATCCGGTAATTTAAACCATGCTGCCTTTGTAATATACCAGCAATTAAACCGCCCAAAAGGTGCCGACAGAAACAAAGGCTGGCTGAGTTTTAACTACGGTGGTGGTTACAGCCGCACCAACAATTTTTATGAAAATATTAATTACGCGGGCAGCAACGGCATAAACTCCATTAACGATTATTACGCCGGCCAGGCAAATTTATACGGCATTGATGTAGGTACTTTAGCAGGTAACGCTTACGACCATAATCTGATAGATAACTACGGCACAAATGCCAACCCTAATTATAAAAGCAACGCTTTCCCGGGTGTAGATCAGCAGAGCATCATCACCCGCACGGGTGGCCAGTCGGCTTTAGATTTTGCTTTTGGCGCCAACTACAGCAATAAATTTTATATTGGTTTGGGCGTAAGCTTTACCGATGTGCGCTTTAATTCGTTCAGCAATTTTTATGAGGACGGGGCATTATCAGTATTAGAGGGCACCCCTACACCGGTTGCGGTAACTCGCGATTACAGCTCCAAATTTTCGCAGGACCAAACCACCCGCGGTTCGGGCTTCAGCGGTCGGATAGGTGCTATTTTTAAACCAGTTGAGGCAGTACGTTTAGGCGCGGTGATTAACTCGCCTACTTATTACACCATCGACGATTCGTACAGCGAAAGCCTTGCAACCAATATTAGCAACGGGCAGCGTTACGAAGATGGCCCGCAAAATTATTCGTTAACGTATAATATGCGTACACCGTGGAAATTTGCAGGTGGGGCATCGGTATTTATAAAGTCGTTTGGTTTTATTACCGGCGATATAGAGTATGTAGATTATAGCAGCACCCATATTAGCAGCGACGCTGATTTTGATGCAACAGGCGACAATGCTTCCATCCGCAGCTTGTACCAATCGGCAGTAAATTACCACGTTGGTGCCGAAGCAAGGTTAACCAGTTTCTTTTTACTGCGTGGCGGTTACGGCACACAGGGTAAAGCCCGCCGTGACGATAACGCGAGCGACATTAAAACCGTAAGCGGTGGCGTAGGCCTGCGTTTTGGTGCTTATTATGTTGATGCAACTTACACCCACGCAACAGGCACTCAAACAGTATATCCTTATGAAATTGGCACAGCAAGCCCAAGCGTATTGCTAAACAGGACCAATAATAACGGCTTTTTAACTTTAGGATACCGGTTCTAAGTGGTGAGTGGTAAATAGGTGGTAAATAGAAAGTGGTGAGTGGTTTTTCACTTCTACATAAATAAAAAAAGCGATGAGTCGTTCTCATCGCTTTTTTTATGACATTACTTTACGTGGCTGGCGGCGAATTTTCCTACTCACTATTCACCACTCCCTATTCACCGCTCACCAACTTAATCTTCGTTCACAAACGACCTAAGCATCCAGGTGTTCTTTTCTTTGAATTGCATAAAGCGGTTCACCATGTCGTTGGTTCCATCGTCTCCGGCTTTGTCGGTTATCTCCAGTATCTCGCGCTCCATCTCTATCAGGGAAGCCATATCTCCTATGATCGCCTTCACCATATCGGTATCCAGCATACCTATCGTGTTTATTTCTTTTAAGGTCGATTGGCTGATGTAATCCTTAAAAGTGCTGTATGGCGGTTTGCCCAGGGTGAGGATGCGTTCGGCTAATTCATCTATAGTGGTAAGGGCCACAGTGTAAAGTTCTTCAAATTTTACGTGCAGGGTAAAAAAGCTTTTGCCTTTTACGTTCCAGTGGCAACCACGTAATTTTTGATAGTGGATGTGGTAATTAGCTAACAGGTCGTTCAGGTGGTCTACAACCGGTTTTACCTTTTTTTCTTCTAAGCTGATCTCTTTAGCGTCCATTGTGTAATTGTGTATATGTTTTGGTGGATAACATGCCTTTAGCGGCATTGTTTATAAAGGTAAGCACATTTGATATAATTGCCCATATTTGCAGCATAAATGACAATTTTGCAACCATTACTCAGCCATCAATTCGGCGGCACCATCTGGCGGATGGAGATAGATGAGCTTACCGACGTAATGGTGATAGAGATCCGCAACCAAACCGATAAACAGGTAAGTTTCGCGTCCCTCAACCTCAATACCGGCGAAATTTATTTTGAGGGTTTTAAAACGGACGAACGCTGGCTTACCGGTATAGAAGCTGTTCACAACGGCGTTGCCCTATTCCATTATTACAAACACGAGAGCGGCCCCGAGCATAAAGGCATCATAACCGTTGATACCAATACATCCGCACAGCTTTGGAGCAATTACAGCTACGCGTTCGACCATCTGAGCGTTAACGGACCGGTGGTTTACAATACCAGTCTTCTGCCGAAAAAACTATTGCTGGCAGATATTAAAACCGGGCAGGTGCTGCGTGGTTATGAAGGCGCGGATAAACCTTTACCCAATAGTATAGTCATACCTGCAATATCATCTGCAAACCAATTTGTTCCGGGGATGTTACCCGCCGAGCCTTTTGGAAATATAGTGCATTACCTTAATCACAATAACTATAGAATTGTATCTTTGCACGCGTTAAAAAACGGTGTGCTACAACAGCACATATATATTATGGATGGTATTGAAGTGTTGTATACCGATTTATTGAACACCAGTATACAAAAATTACAACCGGAGGCGTTTGTATTACATAAAAATGCACTGGTATACATTAAAAACAAAACAGAAATTATCGTATTACCCCTCTAAAATACTGTATAATAATTAATTATGAAGTTAAAGATCCTGTTAATATCCACTATACTCGTTACGCTTTCGGCATCGTTATTTGCCCGCCCGCTGGTTGATTCCGTTGGGGTGGAGAACCTCAATGGCAAGAAAGTGATCCTCCACAAGCTGGATCCGAAAGATAATTACTACTCCATTGGTCGCAAATACGGCGTTGCCCCAAAAAACATTATTGAGTTTAACAGTAACGCCAGTATGCAAATTGGCAAGATAATTAAAGTACCTACTGAACGCCCTTTTAGCGGCGAGGCAGCAGCACCCGCTGTAGTAACCACTACACCGGCCCAACAGCCGCAAACTAAACCGGTGGTGCAGCAACCCGTAACTACACCGCCTGTTAATACACCGGTGGTAACCCAGCAATCTACAACAACCACCCCGCCTGCAGTAAAACCTGCCGAACAAAAGATAGAGCAAAAAACCGCCCAGGAAGTAGCCAACAGCAACGTAAGCGGCATTACCGTGCAGCAATACAAGGTAGGTGCAGGGGAAACGCTTTACTCTATAGCCAAGCGTTTTGGTACTACGGTGGATGATATTACCGCAACCAATAAACTAACAAGCAGCATTGTACCGGGCCAGGTGTTAACCATCCGTTCGGGTGTGCCTGCTACCCCGCCGCCACCGCCGCCTGCTGCCCATCCTATAGATTCCGCGCTTGCAAAACGCGATAGTACCTATGTGGCATCCCCGGCAGATTCTTTAGCCGACAGACGTGCCGGTGCCAGCAAATACGGATTGTTTGAAAAGAACGAAAAAGGTGTGGCCACCTGGATAGATGATACCAGCCTGGACCCTAATAAAAAATTGATATTACACCGTACCGCCCCTATTGGCACGGTGATGCGCATCAGCAACCCTATGACGGGTAAAAGCACCTTTGCAAAAGTGGTAGGCCGCTTTACTGATAATCAGTCAACCCAGGGTGTAATGATCGTAATGACAAAAAATGTTGCTGAATCTATCGGCGCGATCGACAAACGTTTCCATGTAACCATTAGCTACGGTACGCCTAATGAATAAACCTTATGTAATTGGTGTTGCCGGCGGAAGCGGGAGTGGCAAAACCTTTTTTTTGAAGTCCTTTTTAGCGCACTTTACACCCGAAGAGGTGTGCCTGGTATCGCAGGATGATTATTATATCCCCGTAGCGCATAACATGACCAAGGAGGAAAATAAACTCTATAACTTCGATCTGCCGAGCACGATAGATGCCGACCTGTTTGAAAGCGATATCAGCAAGTTGATGCGCTGGGAAACCGTGTACCAAAAGGAATATACGTTTAATAACCCCAATATCGTCCCTAAGATATTGGAGATAAAGCCCGCCCCTATCATTATTGTGGAAGGTTTGTTTATCCTCCACTTCCAAAAAATAGCAAATGATCTCGACATGACCATCTTCATCGAAGCCGATGAAGACATAGCCCTCCGTCGCCGCCTAAAACGCGACCTGGCCGAACGCGGTTACTCTAACGAAGACGCCTATTACAAATGGGTAAACCACGTTGTACCGGCTTATAAAGAGTACCTGCTGCCCCACCGCGATAAGTGCGCCAAAGTGATCATTAACAATGGGCACGTAGCGGATGATATCTTTAAAGTAACGGATGAAATTTCGCAGGAATTGCGAGAGAAGGTGCTGGCTTAATTCCCGTTGATCTTCTTTCAATTTAAAGGTATAGAAGCAGTAGTTTCTTTTATAAAGATCAACCCATCAAAATCGATTCCCGGCCGCATGGGTAGTGTACCGCTATTGCCCCAGTTGGCGTAAATATTGGTGATGTTATTGGTAACATTATAAAAGGGATCCCCGTAGGCATTGCTGAACGCTATAAAGAAGGCAGGAAACTTTGCGTTTGCAAATACTGCCGAAAAAGACGCGGGCTTTGTTTCAAAATTGTGTTTTACAAACTCATCGCCATCCATTACGGTTACACTACCTTTAAAAGTATCAAAACCAATAGCGTAATATTGCTTGCCGTATGTTTTCCTTACATAATACCCCATCGCTTTACATTGGGCCATGGTGGTATCTTTAGCTAAGTGCAAATTGTGCCCCCAAATAATGGTTTTGGCTTTATTCGCCTGCTGAAAATCGGCAATATTCTCCGCCATAAATTCGTCCCTTGCTAATGGGTTGCTTCCCAGCGTACCCTGGTACAGTAGCGAAAGGCGCTTTTTAAATTCGGCTGAACTACTTTTAACTTTCACTTCGTTGTTCAAACTGCCTATAGCACCCGTTTCGCTATCAGATAGATCGTACAAATTATTATCCCCGGGAGCGGCTATCTTGTCTAAAACAGGCAGGGCAGCTTTTGTATTGGTGTAAAGCTGCGGGTTAGCTATGAGGTATTTGCTGCAATAAAGCGCCGATGCGGCAATGTCGCTCGCAAAATAATCGGTATCAAAACCAAAGAGGGCAACCTTACTGGCCGGGGCCTGGGCATCGTTATAAGCCTTAATAGACTGGAACAGTTCAAATATCTCCTGGTTATCAAACAAACGGAGCGCCTTCATCAGTTGCTTTAAGTCGCCCTGGCCAGTTTGCAGGTAATTATTGATGGCCACCATTGGCGAATGCCCAAACTCAAACCCGATGGACTTATAGTTTTCATGCCTGATGAGGTAATTGATGATATGTGTTTTTTCTACCGAGAACTCGTGTGTGCCATGCGATGCTTCGGCTAAACCGCAAATAGTATTACCCTTTAGCTGATCAGCCAAATAAGCAAGATATTTTGTTTGATTATCGCCGTCTATTGGTAAAGCATGTTCATTTATCCAGATTACCGATGATTGTTGGGCGAAGCAATAAGTGAAAGAAAAACAGGTAAACAGGAGATTGAGGAAGAAGCGCTTCGTCATGGGGAAATATTTTCATTAATAATTCCGAATTAACGAAATATTGTTCTGAAAATAAAACAAAATCGAAATAAAATTTTAAACAATGTTAAAATACAACTAATCGCAGTTTAGCAACAGATCGTAGTATTTTTTCATCAGCACGGTATCGTAATTAACAAGGGAATTGTAGGCTTCGGTAACCAACTCGTTCAAAATAGAAGAGCCGAGCTGCCCTGCCCCGTTTGGGATGGAATCGTAATAGGTAATAAGCTCTTTAACCCTTATAATTTCGTACAATAATTGCTGTATCAGGTCGGTTTGCTGGCCGTCCCCCATGCCACGCGAATTATTGAGAAAACCTAAAGGATCGTTGGTGGTAGATGTCATTTGCAAAACACGGATCCGGCTAAATGTTTTTCAATGTTACTTTACTTAATACTATTAAGTACCGCTAAGATTTGCATTTTGTTTTGATTTTTTACAAAAATTTTTAATTAAATAGCAAAACCCTCTTTTGGGAGGGTTTTGCATATAAAATAACGAAGATTATTTGCTTGAATCTGGCCTTGGCAGTAAAACTTTGCGCGAAAGTTTCAACTTACCTTGCTTATCAACATCAAGCAATTTCACACGTACTTCGTCGCCTACATTAAAGATACCATCCATGGTCTCAATTCTGCGGTGATCAATTTCAGATATGTGTAACAAGCCATCTTTACCCGGCATGATCTCAACAAATGCACCAAACGGCATAATTGATTTCACTTTACCTTCGTAGATCTCGCCAACTTCTGGTTTAGAAGCGATGTTGCGGATACGGGTTAAAGCCGCGTCGATAGAGGCCTTGTTATCGGCAAATACCTGTACGATGCCCTGGTTGTCTTTCTCTTCGATAGAGATAGTAGCACCGGTTTCGCGTTGCATTTCCTGGATGATCTTACCGCCGGGCCCGATAACCGCACCAATAAATTCTTTGTCGATTTTAATGGTAACGATACGTGGAGCGTGTGGTTTGTAATCTTCGCGTGGCGCGGTAATGGTTTTAGCCATTTCGCCAAGGATATGTAAGCGGCCTTCTTTTGCCTGGTCTAAAGCGTTGGTTAGAACTTCGTAAGAAAGACCGTTTATTTTCAGGTCCATCTGTACAGCAACAATACCATTTTTGGTACCGGTTACTTTAAAGTCCATATCACCTAAGTGATCCTCATCGCCAAGGATGTCAGAAAGGATAGCGTATTTAGTACCCATTTCGTTAGTGATCAATCCCATCGCGATACCAGATACCGGGTTAGATATTTTAACACCAGCATCCATCAAAGCCAATGTACCGGCACAAACCGTAGCCATTGATGAAGAACCGTTAGATTCCAAAATATCAGAAACGATACGGATAGTGTAAGGGTTCTCATCTTCGTGCGGTAAAACACGTTTTAACGAACGCATAGCCAGGTTACCGTGGCCAATTTCGCGACGACCAGCACCCCTGTTAGGACGAACCTCACCGGTAGAAAAACCAGGGAAATTGTAGTGTAACAGGAATTTTTGGTAACCGTTGATGAAAGCACCGTCGATCATTTGCTCATCGTCCTTAGCGCCTAAGGTAACGGTGGTTAATGCCTGGGTTTCGCCACGGGTGAACACAGCAGAACCGTGTGCAGATGGCAGGTAACCAACTTCGCTCCAGATAGAACGAATTTCTTTGGTATGGCGGCCGTCTAAACGTTTGCCTTCATCCAAAACAAGGTTACGGATGGCATCGTATTCAACATCGTGGTAGTATTTTTTAGCTAACGATTTGGTGATATCGTCAATTTCGCCTAAAGTAGCGATGTAAGCATCACGTACTTCTTTGAACTTAACAGAACGCTCGTCTTTTGCAGAAGCAGAAGAAGCGATATCATAAACCTGCTGGTAAGTAGCTTCGTAGATCGCTTTTTTAAGGTCTTCGTTGCTGTGCTCGTGGCTGTAAGTCCGTTTAACAGTTTTACCAACTTCTTCAGCCAGTTCAATTTGCGCTAAACACTGTATTTTGATAGCAGTGTGTGCAAATTTAATTGCTTCAACCAGTTCAGCTTCCTGTATCTCGGCACTTTCGCCTTCCACCATGTTGATGTCGTGCTGGTTACCTGCTACAATAAACTCAAGGGTTGCAGTTTTTAACTGGGTAAGGGTTGGGTTAATAACCAACTGGCCATCAACTTTAGCAACGCGTACTTCAGATATCGGCCCGTTGAAAGGGATATCAGAAACAGCTAATGCTGCAGAAGCCGCTAAACCTGCCAGTGCATCCGGCATAATGTCTTTATCGGCAGAAATTAAAGAGATCATCACTTGTGTATCAGCGTGATAATCTTCGGGGAACATTGGGCGCAATGCGCGGTCAACCAAACGCGAGATCAAAACCTCGTAGTCTGACAAACGTGCCTCGCGGCGTAAAAAACCACCCGGGATACGGCCGGTGGAAGCGTATTTCTCTTGATAATCTACAGAAAGAGGTAAGAAATCAATGCCCTCCTTAGCGTCTGGTGATGATACTACGGTAGCAAGCAACATGGTATCACCCATTTTAATTACTACAGAGCCATCTGCCTGTTTGGCCAGTTTACCGGTTTCGATCTCAATGGTGCGGCCGTCACCTAAATCAATTACCTTTTTAATTACGTTTAAACTCATCTTTTGTGTGTTGTGGGGTACTTTTCATCTTCAGGAGCACCCCGGTTTATGTGTGTGTGTATATTGTTTCGATGCGTATGTTTTTGCCGGTTTCTCTCGCGGCTTTTGAAGCTATTTTGGCTGGTTTTATAGGTTTATAAGGGGCAGCAACTCATGGTTTCAAAAAGTAAAAAGCCATCCAGCATAATGCGGACGGCTTTTTGAAAAATATTCAGGAGGATTACTTGATGATATCCCTCAGCGCTAAGGCCTTGATGATAGCACGATACCTGTTGATATCTTTTTTGAACAGGTATGCCAGCAATCCGCGGCGTTTACCTACTAATTTTTGTAGCGATAACTGGGTAGAAAAATCGTGTTTGTTTTTCTTAAGGTGACCTGTTAAGTGCGCTATACGGTAAGTGAATAATGCAACTTGTCCTTCGGTTGTACCGGTATCGGCTGCACTTTTACCGTGCTTTGCAAAGATCTCTGCCTTTGCTTCTGTACTTAAATACATTACGTAAATAATATTAAAGTGTTTAAAATTCTATTAATTGTGGCGCAAAGATACGGTTAAACTTTTATATGTGCAAGGGGTTTTAATTGTTGATCATGGAGGACTATGAGTGGTTGATTAAGTGAGTAATTGATTGAGTTGATTTAAATTAGTGAAGGGGTATTTGGCGGATCGTTGATTATGTGAATAATTGTTTATTAGGCATAGATTGGTGAGACCCAGCCATCCCCTATTTAGATATACGCCGCCGAAGATTAATCAAGCTACGGAACTAATCTCTATTCAACCACTCTCTATTCTCCAATTATGGCGTTGCCTTCGGCCCGCGCTATCCGTTCCAACTCCTCATTTCGCGCTGCTGACAGAAGCAGCGCTCCATTCCGGGGTTTCCACTCCCATCGCTAACGCTGGGAAAGCGGCACAGGCTTAATGCCCTATTCAAAATTATCAAAAGGAGGCGGATCCAAATAAACCTTGGTAATTTTAAACGCGTTTGGTATATCGTTAGCTACGCAGTAATCGGTGAGCCAATCAACAGCCATAACCTGCCCGCTTTCAACATACAGCCCATTTTTCGACAGAAAACCTTTTATATACCCTTCCGTCCTATTCAACTCTTCGCATATCGATGCCCACATATCGTAAGCACGATCTTCAAATTCCGCCTTTGCATCCTCCGGAATTTCAATTGGCTCTTCACCTGTTTGATAACGATTGTGGTATTCAAATTTCAAACTACACATAGCATAAAAATTTCCATAAACATAACCATTCACTGCGCTATCAACCATTCACCAATCCGGGGTTTCCACTCCTATCGCTTGAAAGACTGTCAAATCAAATAGTGTTGTATCAAAAACATTATATTTACGATGTGCACGATGATTTTACCACAGCTGAAAAAAAACTTTCGGATTGTATGGACAATATATCTGCAGGTAACTTTTATATAAAAAATATGGCCGACATAAAATCTCACATTTTATGGGAAGCTGTACTAAAAGGCGACCAAGCGCACAGCAGGCGAATAATCCAGTCTGATATTGATCAACTAAAAAAACTTTCTAACGAATGTAACTGCTGGATTTATTACAACCCGGAAACAAAGGTAACAGCGTTACCGCTTGATGAATGGAACGAAATCTACGATCAAGATAGAAATAGATGGATAGAAGAATTAAAAGCAAAAGGCAGGCATATATCAGTCATCAATCACCGTGAGCCATTTAAAGCCCGCCACCCTCGTATATCTTTTTTTCTCAGGCGGATACTACGCCTGCATTTGCCATTTATTTCACCTATCATTCAACATATATTGAACAGGCGATAAATACATATCCCCTATATTTACCAATGCGCCTGTTTAAAATCTTTGCGGCTTTGCGCGAAAACAATAGCATTCTTTTTATTTAAACTAAATTCGTTAAATTTGTTTAGCTACAATAAAGTCATGGCAACAACTCAAAATACGCATATAGAGCTTAATCCTGTTCAAATAAGCCTTCTAAGGTTATTTAACAGGCCCATGTCTGAAGATGAAGCACTTGCTTTAAAAAAAGTAATGGTAGACCACTACTCTGACTTACTAAATGAGGAAATTACTAAAGTAGTCAATGAAAAAGGATATACTCAAAAAGATTTTGATGATATGCTAAATGGCGACCGTTAATGATTGTTGTTATTGATACAAATTGCTTGCTGGCATCCATTCCACCACAAAGTGCTCATTATTGGTTATACACCGCCTTCAAAAAAGGGATGTTCGAATGGCTTATAAGTAATGAAGTAATGGCCGAATACGATGAGCAACTAACAAACCGATATTCTGAAGCCACTTCTAATTTGGTTTTATCTATTTTAAGCGTAGCATCCAACGTTATTTTTCAGGAGCCTTATTTCAAATGGAATCTTGTTGAAATGGATGCCGATGATAATAAATTTGTTGACCTAACAATAGCAGGAAACGCTGATTACCTTGTAACTAATGATAAACATTTTAATCCCTTAAAAACCATTGACTTTCCCAAATTCAATATCGTTACGTTAAATGAGTTTAAGACAATCGTTTTAGGCAAGTAAACAATCTTCTTACTTTTGACTTTCTACTTTTAACTTTTTACTTAAAAGAATGCCCTACTCTACCTTCGAAACCGAGCACCGCGTACGCCCGGATGATATAGACATGTTTCAGCATGTGCATAACAGCAAGTATTTTGACTACGTGCTGGCTGCCCGTTACGAACAGATGGAAACATGCTACGGCATGGCCATGGAGAAATTTATGGAACGAGGCTTTGGCTGGGTGGTACGCGCCGTGTATATGGACTATAAACGCGCACTGGTAATGGGCGATTACTTTTTAGTGCGCACCGGCATCGAAAGCATCAATGATAAAGGCTGCCGCGTGGCCTTCACCATCACCAACAAAGCCACTAAAAAGGTATGCTGCGATGGCTACTTTGATTACGTGATGATTGATATGGCAACCGGCCGCGGCACCAAAGTGCCGGAAGATGTGATAGAACATTACGGGATTTAGTAGATTTGCAGATTTCAAATGTGCAGATATGCAGATGAAATTGAAAGCCAATAAAACTATCAGCACATCCAAAGTTTAATTCGCCAGTATAGCATCGCCGCAGCAATTCATATCACTTACCAGTAAGCCTTTGGAGCCGTTAATGGTTTCGACGATGTGGATGTACTTATAGGTTTTGGTAAGCTGGTCAAATGCGTGGTCCACCACTTTTATATTAAGGTCCTCGGCAGAAAAATCAACCTCATCCTGCAGGCATAGGAAATGCTGGTTCTGCATAGGCAGAAAATCATGGGTGTAACCTTTGTCGTGCAGGTCTATAACGCGCATGGTGAGGGCGTTATTCAATTTACGGGCGTTGCTCTTAACACTGTTCATGGCTTTCATAGGTAGTTACGGTAAATAGGACGCTCGGGCGCTTCAAATAGTTACAAATGAGCTATTTAAAAGAAGCAGTTTATCCAAACAATATTTATACCAATAACTTAACAACACAAAAATGAACAACAAATACGTTAAAAATAGTCGCATTGTTACCGCGCAGGAGGTTTATAATCAGCGCGTGCCAACAACTATTCTGTTTTGATATCCAGCAAACGCAAATCCACCGTATAAATATCCGCCAGGCTGTTGCCTGTACCCTGCAAACGCTTGTTAAATTGCAGCAAGTTTTCGGCTTTTGCGGCAGTAGCGGTACGGGTGTTCCTGGTGCTCGAAAAATAGAACAGTTTTTTATCCCGCGTAACCTTAGGCGCCCAGTCAATGCCGTCGCTGCTTATCGGCACCGGCAGTTTCACTGCTTTGGTCCAAATATCGTTTTTATTGTAGCTGATATAAAAATCCAGTCCCCGAAAAAAGCTGCCGGGGGTAGAATTGTAAATAAGGTAACTTTCATCGGGGGCAATAAAGGCTTCGTAATCATTGCCAATGGTATTTATCCCTTCGCCAAGGTTTTCGGCAGGCTGGTATTTCCCGTTCACAAAACGGCATCGGTAAATATCGCAGCCTCCAAGCCCGCCACTACGGGTAGAGCCAAAATAGATGGTTCCATTATCGGCAATGCCCGGGTAATATTCATCCCCCTCGCTGTTTACCGGCGCGGGTAACCGCTGTGGCTTACCCCAATCGTTTACGCCCAGCTTCACCATCCAAATATCGGTGTCGTTTTTTGGCACCGCGCCATCTTCATCGGGCCGGTTACTCATAAAATAGAGCGTTTTGCCATCCTTAGCCACAAACGGGTCGGCATCCATATACTTGCCCGAAAAGGAAACAATTTTCGGTGCGCTCCAGCGCTTATTGCGCAGATAAGAAACGCAGATAGCGGAGACATTTAAATCGTAACTGCATTTAATAAAATAAAGCGTATCGCCGGTGGGCGAAAAGGCCGGGTGCGATTCATAATCGCCTTTGCTGATAACCCCCGGCTGGAATATTTTTGGGGCACTTTGCCCGAAAGCTGCCAGTTGCCCGAAAAAGCAGCATACAAGAATGAGGTAGATCTTCATAGAGATAAATTTTATCCAAATTTACCTACCCCCACAGATATCCGTATTTGATTTATTAAGTATAATTATTTATTTTACCATACTTTTAAAGCATTGCATGGATAAAAATTTATTAAACAAAGCAATAGGCGAAACAAACGCAAAAATACTGCACGAGTTGGAAACCGATGCTCGCCTGCCCGTAAGCGAAATTAGCAAACGCGTAGGACTGAGCGGACCGGCAGTAAGCGAGCGCATCAAAAAAATGGAAGATGAGGGAATTATCACCGGCTACACCACCGAGTTGGACCCCGATAAAGTTGGTTTGGCGGTTAACGCTTTCATCACCCTAAAATCGAGCCTTACCCATGCGGGTGTTATTAAAAAGATTGAAGAGATCCCCGATATACTGGAGTGTTACAGCATTACCGGCAACCATTGCATTATTATGAAGGTGGCTACCTACAGCACCAAGCGGTTAGAAACCATCATTGGCCAGCTGCAGCAATTCGGCGAAACCAACACTTCTATCATCCTATCGGCAACATTTAATAAGCGGGGCATTTTTTAATGCCCCGCTTAATGCTTTACATCGCCCCTTCTATCAGTTCGCTGTAAAACTCTGGCACGCTCCTACCTGCCGCCCGCACCTGCTGCGGTATTAAGCTGGCAGATGATTGCCCCGGAGTGGTGTTGATCTCTATAAAATAAAAATCCTGCGAGCCTTCCAGCAGGATAAAATCAACCCTAACCATGCCGCGGCAGTTTAGGCGTATGTATACCTGGGTTACTATTTCGGCTATTTCGCGCACTTTTTCGGCGGGGAGGTCGGCCGGGGTAATTTCTTCGGTAAAACCGGGGCTGTACTTGGCCTCATAATCAAAAAACTCTTTGCTGGTGATCAGTTCGGTAGCGGGAAGCACCGTTATTTTGCCTTTAAGGCGTGCGATACCTATACTAAACTCACGCCCCTTAATAAACTCTTCAATCAATATCTGGCTGTCTTCGTGGAAGGCTTTGTCGATAGCATCCTGCAAGCCGCCAACGTTGTGCACCTTGCTCATGCCCACACTGCTGCCGCCGTTGTTTGGTTTTATAAACAGCGGGAATTTAAGCGTGGAGGCAATAGTAGCCGTATCGTGCATATCGCGCTGATGCAGCTGCATCGATTTTGCGGTGTGCAAGCCATGGATCCCGTTCACAATGGCCTTGGTGTAGGCCTTGTTCATGGTAATGGCGGATGTGGTTGCGTCGCAGGTGTTATACGGGATGCCCATCATATCAAAATAACCTTGCAGCTTGCCATCTTCGCCGGGTGTGCCGTGTACGGTGATGAACGCAAAATCAAATTTTATCTTTTCGCCATTCAGGGTGATGCTAAAGTCATTCTTATCTACGGATACAGTTTCCCCATTGTTCTCGTAAACCCAGCTATCGCGGTTGATGAGGATGGTGTACACCTTGTATTTATCGATAGTGCCAAGGTTTGCGGCTATATTTTTTGCGCTGTTGAGCGACACTGCGTATTCGCCGGAAAATCCCCCGGCCAAAAGGGCTACGTTGATAGGTTTCATGATTCTGAGTTCGGATGTCGGATGTTCGATTTCGGATTTATCTCCAAGCCCCTAAAGTAAAGGTTATTTAAAAATTAAGCTAATTCAAAATAGATATTCCACAGAAAGTTATATCAAAATTCAAATTCTGCCCTCTGGAAAATCCGAAACGGCGTAGCCCTCTTGAGCAGCCATTACATAGAGCAACGCGAAAAATCGAAAATCCGAAATCCGAAATTATTCCCTATGTTTGGGTTTAATATCGCATCACCAGGTATGAGTAAATTCGGGTCTTATTTAAAATCAAGGCAATTCAGAAACACTGTTTTATTGGTCATATCCACCGTCATCGGTATCGTACTAATAGCCTTCTTCAGCCTCGGTTACTATACCCGCCACGGCAGCGGCATCCCGGTACCCCAGCTAAAAGGGCTCGATGTGGATAAAGCCATGGCAGCACTTAAAGAACAGGGGTTTAACTACAAGATAGACTCTGTTTACGTACCCGACCAAACTCCCGGCACTATTGTAGAGCAGGACCCTGATGCCGGCACCAACGTAAAAGAAGGCCGTACCATATACCTTACCATGGTTACCCAGCAGGCGCCACCTGTTGCCCTGCCCGATCTGATTACCGAGCAAAGCATTTACCGCGAAGCCGTGGCCATGCTATCTAACTACGGACTGAAAGTGGGCGACACCATTTACCGCAGCGATATAGCCCGTGACCGTGTACTGGAAGTTAAATTTAACGGCCAGGTAATAAAGCCCGGCACCAAACTACCAAAAGGCTCCCGTTTAGACCTCGTATTGGGCAACGGTGAAGGTGCCAGCGAAGTGGATATCCCCGAACTCATCAATCTCGATCTCGACGCGGCCAAATTCTCCATCAGGGGAGCTGGTTTAACTATTGGTACCATTACCTATGAGGGTAGTATTACAGATTCCACCAACGTCGTTGTAGTGAGCCAATCGCCCATGCGATCAGATTCGCTGAGCCAAACCAGCATCGGTACGCGCATAAACCTTACCGTTTCACAAGGGCAAAAAACCAATGAGCCAAATTGATGCTGCTACCCTGCAGCAGCGTTTAAACAATGGCGAACTATTAAACCTGCTGGATGTTAGGGAAAAGATCGAATTTTCCACCTTTAATATCGGTGGGGTAAACATACCTGTATCCAAACTCGCTGCCAATATCAACCTGGTTAATTACAACAAAACGGATGAGATAATCGTTATCTGTAGCGCGGGTATCCGCAGCGATAACGCGCAGGGTATTTTGAACTCTTTAGGCTATCAAAATGTGCTGAATTTAAAAGGCGGATTAATAGCTTTGCAAAAATTAAACAACAAATAAAACACATCTCCCAACATAATCTTCTATGTCAGAACAAAAAAAGCCTTCGGGCGGGGTATTAAAAAAATTCATTATCGCACTGGTGCTCATTATCATCATATCGCTTGCCGGCACGGGCGTATTTTATTATCTGCGTTACTTTGGCCCCAACGTAAGCGATAAACAAGAATACTTGTACATCCGCACCGGTTCCAATTTCAACGATGTTTATAAGACCATAACAGATAAGGGCATTGTTAAAGATACGACCACTTTTATGTGGGCCGCTCAGAACATGAACTACGTTACACGGGTAAAGCCGGGTAAATACCGTCTAAAATCGGGCATGAGCAACCGTTCGTTGATCAATATGCTAAAATCGGGCAACCAGGAACCTGTGAAACTGGCTATCCACAACATCAGGCTAAAGCAGCAGTTTGCGGGCTTTGTAGCCAAAAAACTGGAAACAGATTCGGTGTCGATGCTGCGCCTGTTGGATTCTGCCGCCTTTGTAGAAAAGTATGGTTTTACAACCGAGAACGTTTACACCATGTTCCTGCCAAATTCATACGAGTTTTACTGGAACACCACGCCGGAGAAATTCTTTGACCGGATGTACGCCAATTACCAAAAATTTTGGACCCCGGAGCGCAAAGCGAAGGCTGCCGCCATAAACCTTACACAACAGCAGGTATCTATCTTAGCTGCCGTTGTAGATGCCGAGGCACTGCATGATGATGATATGCCAGCCGTGGCCGGTTTGTACCTTAACCGCCTTAAAAAAGGCATGAAACTGGAAACCGACCCTACCGTCATATTCGCCGTGGGCGATTTCACCATCAAACGTGTATTAAGGAAGGATCTGATGAAGGATTCGCCGTACAATACTTACATGTATGCAGGCTTGCCCCCCGGCCCTATCATGATGCCATCCATCAACGCCATCAATTCGGTGCTGGATTACCAGCATAACGATTACCTGTATATGTGTGCAAAGGAAGATTTTTCGGGCTACCACAACTTTGCCAACAACGAGGCACAGCATCTGATAAACGCGCATAAATTTCAGGAAGCGTTAAACCAAAGGCACATATACCGGTAATGTTTCAGTACGCTACCAAACTACGGGTACGCTACGGCGAAACCGACCAGATGGGTTACATGTATTATGGCAACTATGCCGAGTTTTTTGAAGTGGGCCGGGTAGAGATGCTCCGCAGCCTGGGGTTAACCTACAGCGGCATGGAAGCATCGGGCATTATGATGCCCGTACTGGAGTTGAATTGCAAATACCTGAAACCCGCCCGGTACGACGAAGAGATCACCATTAACGTATCTATGGCGAAAATGCCGGGTGTGAAGATTCATTTTAAGTACGAGCTTTTTAACGAAAAACAGGAACTGATACATATAGGCGAGACCTTGCTGGCCTTCATCAACATGAAAACAAACCGCCCCTGCCTGCCGCCGCAGGAATTTATTGATAAATTAAAGCCTTTTTTTGAGTAATTTTATCCATGAAATGGATACACCGCTTTTTAAGCCATTTTAAGTTTTATCACTACGTAACCGACTGGGCAAAATCAGTTTACATCCCTGGGTTCAGGCCCCTGCCGTTGTATACCGTGATTGTTTTTTTTATAGAAGAAATTCAAAAAACGTCGCTTACCAACCGCGCGGCTGCATTAGCCTATAATTTTATGCTGGCGCTTTTCCCGGCCATCATCTTTTTATTTACGCTGATAGCTTATATACCGGTAACCGATTTCCAGCGAGACCTGCTTAGTGTTTTTGCGGAGATAATGCCAACCAACGCTTACGAAGCATTTAAAACCACCATAGAAGACATCATTAAGAACCAAAACGGAAAATTGCTTTCCATTGGTTTTATAACTGCGCTGTACTTTGCCACAAACGGTGTTAGTAACCTGATGCAGGCTTTTAACAAATCATCATTGATATTAGAGACGCGCACCTGGCTTAAAAGGCGGGCGATAGCGCTTTTACTTACTGTAGTTATAAGTATTGCGCTGCTTATAGCTATTGTAATTATGATAGCCGGGCAGGCAGTTATCGGCTTTATACAAGATAAGTTTTACAGCAATTCGCACTATTGGTTTTACCTTATCGCGTTGTCACGCTGGATAATTATACTGGTGATATTTTTCGTTAGCATTTGTATTTTGTACCGTTACGGCCCCTCCAACAAACGCAAGTGGAAGTTTATCAACCCCGGCTCTATTTTAGCCACCTCGCTGGCAATATTAACCTCTGTAGGCTTTACCTATTACACCAACAATTTCTCATCATACAATAAGGTTTATGGTTCAATTGGTACGCTTATCGTCGTGATGATCTACCTGTACCTAAACTCGCTCATCCTGCTCATTGGTTTCGAATTAAATGCCAGTGTAGACCTTTCCAAGCGGAATATACGCATTGTTAAGCCGCGGTATAACAGCTTCAGAGCGCCAAAAACAGCTGTTTCGCAGGCGAAAACCAACACGCCCCACAAATAACCCAATGGCGTACAGGAGTTTACAAGTAATTAAAAAAAAGTTAACATCGGGTTTGGCAATTCGCCCTGGATTTGTACTTTTGTCCCTGGAGAGCTGGCAGAGTGGTCGATTGCGGCAGTCTTGAAAACTGTTGACTGTAACAGGTCCTGGGGTTCGAATCCCTAGCTCTCCGCTGATAATATAAAACCCTGTAAATCAAACACTTACAGGGTTTTTTTATATAATGCGAAAGAATTCGAACCTAACGCTTTCAAAACTAAAAACCCCTTAATTTCGCTAATTAAGGGGTTTTTGGTTTTCGGCTCCTTTAAAAATATCAAAACATTCAAAATTCCGGTGACCTATTCGGAGCGTCTTTTGCTTTGAAAAAAGACGTTATATTAATTCAATTGAAGATTTTTTCCGTTATAGCCTTGCGCAAAACATTAAGGTAGATAAACAGGAAGCAGAGGACGGGAAACTTATACCGGATATTAATGGTAAATTGATCATACTGATTAGGAGGATTGGCAAGTTTCATATGGCTTATTCAAACAAAGCACTGGAAGGCACGGATTTGAGTCAAATTGAAGAATTTGGCATTCTGGCCACTATTCACAATGAGGGAACCCTATAAAATCAGAGGCTATTTACAATAATATTATTGAACTCTCCAGCGGCACCAATATGCTTATTCGAATGAAGAAAAAAGGCCTGGTCACCGAATTTGACGATGAACAGGACAAAAGAGTAAAAAGATTGAAGGTTACTGCCAAGGGAGAACAAACACTGATGAAGGCAAAGGACCGGGTACTTAAGGTAGCAAATATGATGTTACACGATATGTCAGACGATGATAAACGGTTATGCCTTCAACTGCTTAAACCCGTTAACAGCAGGTTTTCGGGCATGTATCAAAAACAAAAAAACAAACCATTTGAAGATATCTATCAGGAAAACTTATCTTAATTATGATGCCATGAGACGCTTTAGATACGGTTTGTCGTACCGCTTTTTTTCGCCGGCCAAGCCGAAATCGTTCTGAACGTATCATGGCGTTAGTTACAAGCATTTACGTTCAATAAAAAAAGCCGCCGGTTCTCATCTCCGGCAGCTCATAACCAATTATCAACTAAACACTACTATTCTATTTTGTTAAAGAGCTTAAACGGGCATATAGTTCTGCAATACAGGCTTCATCTAACAGCCATTTTGGCTTTTTTAATTCGTCAGATTTTGGCAGCCAGCTGTGGGTGGTGTAACCGTATTTATCTCTCGAGTTTTTCCAGGCATAGTTAAGGTCGTGCTCAACTGCAGCTATGTATTTATAATTACCGTCAACATGGTACAGCGCCTCATACCCCCTAAATAACACCGTCATAAACCATGGAAGATCGATGTGTAAGGTTAACGCACTATCATGAGGCACATTGCTGAAATACCTATAACTGTCCCGCGCCATCTGTTGCGCCTCGGTAAGGTATTTTTTATCTCCTGTTTCTTTATACAGGATAACAGCAGCTTCCAGTAACGACCCGGTATTATAACTCCAGAACGTGCGGTTTAACTTATTACCGGGTTTAATGTCATTCGCAATTACCCCGGTAGAATCGCGCAGGGTATTGTACATCCAGCTATAAAACCTTTTGCCTTCATTTAAATAATAAGTCTCTTTACATCCCTGGTAGATCTTTAGCGCGGTAAGGGTTGCCATGCCGTTGGTACAGGCGGGTTTTTGATCGTTATGCCCTTCGAGCCAGGTTACACCGCCTCCCAAATCATCGTTCCAGCCGCTCTGGATAAATTTAAATACTTCTTTAGCGCGCCGGAGGTAGATGGACTTTTTGGTATTAAAGTACGATTCCATATAATCAATACCTACCAGCCCGTTGTCGTCATAATATCTGTCGGCCTTTTCCATGCTAACCGGGAAAGCCTGGTATCCTGCTGGCTGGCGGATGTTATCGCGGTACTGTTCTACACCCGTCACTAAACTATCCTGGTATAGTTTATATTTACTTTTTAGCATTGGCACGCGCATTAAGGCATTGGTTGCTGAAAACATGCCCGAGAATGGCCATAAAAAGCTAACCGGTTTTTCTGTAACAGCGGCTCCCTGGAAATAATTCAGGCTATCTTTTTTATTGGATGGAAAATTTTCGGAAAACAAGCCCGTATAGACGGGCACGCGATAGTTTTTCCAAATGCTGGCATACATTGTTTGAGCTCTGGACAAGTATACTGCCGAAACCTTCTTTTGCGCTGCAGCATCTGTAAAATTAAGGAGCAGTACAAAAGAAAATATAACTGCCGGGCGGAAAGTGTTTTTCATACTTATTAATAGTTAATAATTACTGTTCTGATGGCGGAGGCACCGCAATGCCCCAGTTGGTATTTGGCTGGCTACCCATCATAAAAACCAGCTTGCCGCCTTGCATCAATTCATCGCGGTAGAGCCAGCAATTGTTTAATGGTTTGCCGTTAAACTCAGCTGTTTGGACGTACACATTCTGCGCAGAATTATTTTTTGTTTCGACAGACAGTGTTTTGCCGTTGCCTAAGGTTATAGTGGCTTTATCAAAAAGCGGGCTGCCCAACTCAATTATCGGCCTGGCATCGGTTAGTCCTTTAACATCAAATAAACCCAGGGCATTCATTACATACCACGATCCCAGTTGCCCCTGGTCTTCATCCTGCCCGTAGCCATAACCGTGGATAGGTTCTATACCATAAAACTCCTGTCCTATCAGCCTCGTCCATTTTTGGGTTAGCCAGGGTTTGCCCGAGAAATTGAACAGCCAGCTGATGTGGAGATTAGGCTGATTACCATGGTTATAAATTGAATTGATACCCGCAAATGCATCGATGGTTTTACCACCACCAAAGGCCAATTTCTCCGACACGGTGAAGATGCTATCTAACCGTTTATTAAAATTATCCTTGCCGATGGCATCTACGAGGCCGGCTGGGTTTTGAGGCACGTAAAACGTGTACTGTACCGCGTTCCCTTCCTGGAAGCCCCGCCATGGCTGATATGGGTCAAACTTGTCTACAAAGCTTCCGTTGAGCCGCTTGGGTTGCATCAGCTTATTTTTAGGGTTCAATAATTGTCGCCAACCATTTGAATACTTAATTAGCTGCTGATAATCGGCTGTTTTACCCATCGATTTTGCCATTTGCGCGGTCGCAAACGCGCTAAAGCTATATTCGAGCGTGTGTGAACCCGAGAAGTTGGAGCCTTTAGAATCGGTCACGAAATCGCGCCCGGTTTGCTCCAGGTGCGGCACATAGCCATGGGCTAAAAATGCCTTGGTATCCAGCTTACCTGCACCCACAATACGGTTTTTATAGTTGAGATCGTTGGCCTTAACTGCATCATAAGCCAGGGTAACATCGTAGTTGCGGATGCCGGAATTATAGGCCCCTACAATAGCAAGCCCGACAAAGTTTGTCCCAACGCCGGAGATGTACTCGCTGTTGGCAATGCCATCGCCAAACCAGCCGCGGTCCTTATACAACTGTAATTGCGTGTTTACAAAGCTGCCATACCATTTAGGATAGCTTAGCGCCCACAGTTGCGTGATGTTCCAGTAACCGCCCCATATGGCGTCGGTGTTAATAAATTCAGCTTTTAAATCGCCGCTTTGCTCCGGTAACCGGCCTGTGGCGCCGCCATGTTTTGGATAATCGCCGTTAACATCGCTGGCTATACCCCTGCCTAACAAAGCATGAAATAAGCCGGTGTAAAATTTTGTCTTATCAGGTACGTTTGTTCCTTCAACAACTATTTTGCCCAGTTGCTGCTGCCAGGTTTGTTGCGCGTTTGCTTTTGCCTTATCGAAAGACAAACCGGTTGCTTCAGCCATAAAGTTTGCCTTAGCATTTGCTACCGATGTGTACGAAAGGCCGGTTTTTACCTCTATCGTTTCGCTTTCGGTGGTTTCATAGTTCAGGGCCAAACCTGCGCCAACGCCTTTGCCTTCAGCTTTGTTAGGGTTGATGCTATCCTTATTGAAAGCGGTAACGTTTAATGGCTTTTTGCTGAGTTCGCCATAAAAGAACATCGCAACTTTACCCTCGGGATCGTAGATCTTCACATACTTTGGATAGGTGAATACAAAGCCCTCAAAATGGGTATCGTCAATCATTTTGATGCCGGCATCGGTAACATCGCTGCTTTCGCCCTGTTTGTTGCCAATATCCAGTATGATGTGCGATTGCCCATTCTTTGGGAACGTATAACGCTGAAAACCCACCCGCTTTGTGGCGGTTAATTCGGCAGTGATACCGTAATCATCCAGCAGTACTTTGTAATAACCGGGCTCGGCCACCTCGTTTTTTCTGTCGAATTTAGAGCGGTATCCAAAAGCCGGGCCATCCAGATCGCCGGGCTTCACCTTTAATTCACCATTCGTCGGCATATAGCTTACGCCACCTACCTGCCATTCGTGAAAATGCACGAAGCCCTCTATTGAGTTTTGGCGGGTATCGTAACCCACGGCCTCCCAGCCGCTTGGGTTACCATAGTGCCCGTTGGTTGAAGGGGCAAGCTTAGCCATTCCATAGGGGACCGCGGCAGGCGTATAAAAAAACCAACGGCTGTGCGCTGTACCAATATTGGGGTCTACATACTTTAGAACGCTTTCGCGCTGCACACCGCAGGATGCCAGCGAAACAGCTATTAACGCAAAGCCCGATCTGAAGGATATTTTCATAATAAAACTGTATATATAGTGTGCCGCCAACGGGCAGCTCTTATTCTTATTTATATTTGGAAAGCATTACCTGCAGGCGCTGCATCCAGGCCTGGTCTACACCTTCGTAATTACTGTACTTGCCCGCCCCATCCAAACCGGCAAACTGAAAGTATCCGTTATTTGTGGGGTTACGAAGTACGGTATTTATCGCATCCAAATTACCTTTTGCATAATTTAGCCAGGTGGCGTTATTATCTGTTTGGTATAATTTGATCATAGCTTGTGTTGCCCAACCGCACCAGCAGGGGGTTATTCTCCTGTCGTTGGTGTTAAATATATAAACGTTGTGCGGGGCGTCCCATAATACGCGGTTCATGGCGTTGCCAACCGCCTGCGCCCGGGATACATAACTGTTATCGTTTGTAGCCTGCGCGAATAATAAGAACGCTTCCACCATTATGGCGTTATCATAAGTAAAAATGGTGTTGTTACGAATACCTGTTTCTTCAAACTGCCAAACGTATAAACCGCTTGCACTATCGTACATTTTGCTGTTGAGCCAGGCGTTGACAGATATTGCCCAGTCTTTATAAGTTGCATCCCCGGTAATGAGATACAATTTGGAGAACAACTGCAAAGCCACGCCATTGGTTTGGGTGGGTTTAACCTTCCGTTCGGTGTTCCACCAAAAACCACCGCCGTACGTATTATCGAACAGGCCGCTTTTGATGAGCCAGTTGGCGCATTGTTTTGCCTTATCCAGGTAAGCAACCTTATCGGCACCCGTGGTTACTTCATAAGCATCCAGGTAAACCATACCGGTAAGCCCATTATCATCTGCATACTTGGTGCCCGATGAGCCGCTGCCGTCCAACCTGGCAAACGCAAAGTATCCCCCGTTGGAGTCCGCTTTATCCCACATGTTCTCCATCCATTTAAAGGTGAGGTTCATATCGGCAAGGTAAGTAGCGTCGCCCGCGGCAACCATAGCCGCATCGGCGTAGATCTGGCTGGCATTATACCATTCAAAAGCGCTGTTAGGATCGGTGGTGGTGTTTACTTTATAACTCCTGTACGATGTCATAAGGTTGCTTACGATAAAGCCATGCGTTTCCTTAGCCTTGGTAAGGTAAGTTGATACCGTTGGCTCGCCGCCGCCACCGGGTGGCGTTACGGGCGGTGGTATCGGAGGAGTAACAGGTGTAACCGGTGTTTTGCCACACGATACTGCCAATAAAAGTACAACCGCCATGCATCCGTATAAGTAGTTTTTCATAATATGAGCTTTTAAAGATCACCTGCAATATTTTAAACCATTGCAGGTGACCAATTAATAAGGAACGTCTCCTCTTATTTATAAGGTAGTTACTGTATGTGTATAGGCACCATCGGTTTTAAAGTTCACATCCACTTTTACGTTGTGGCGATCTGCCGAAGGATCGAATTTATAGGTATTGGCCCATTGGTCGTTTGTAACCGGCAGCAGGAAAAAGTAAGAAGCCGCCTGGCCCGCCGGAGGACCGTTATCTCCCCTCGAGCTGCCCATGTACTGGACACCTGCAGAGGTATGCACCACAAACTTGTAACGCTCATCGCGCCCCCACGAAAACTGGTAAAACTCTATGGGCAAATTTGCAATTTGCCAGGTGCTGTTGCCAACGTAGTTAAGCTGCCCTATCTCTGATCCGTATGCCGACATCCACAAACCAACCGACTGAATTTCTACACTGGAAGTGGTTGCCACATTAAAATCAAACGTAAGCTTGTATTTTTTATCGGCGCTAACGGTTACCGGCGTACTACCCTCTTTTATTAAGCCGCCATCTATATAGTATTTTTTACCTGCATCGCTCGGCTTATCAGTTAAAAAATAGTTCCCGGCTTTTAGCGAAGTGTAAATTTCAAACACCCCCTCTTCATTCTTTTTAAGTTTAACGGCTTTGGTAATATCAGTACCACCCTCGGTAGCCGAACCGGTGATGTACATATCTACCGGAATCTCGGCAAAACCGGCAGGCCTGCTCAATTGGAGGGTTCTCGATTCTGATGATGCAACAACATTTGTACCTTTTGATGCCAGGACGGTCCATTTTAACTTACCGGTTGATGATGCAGCAATCCCGCCCATGTTGGCTATTTTGTTCAGATCCTTGTGCGTAAGGGTAATTTTAGTTTCTACACCGCCACCATTCGATACGGTTTTATAAACCGGCTTACTAAAGTCGCCGCCTTCTTTATCAAAGGCTATCTGGTACAATACATAATCGCCATCGGCAGCTTGTGCTGCGTCCCATTTAAACTCAACCGATGCCGGTGTTGCCGGGGCAAGTGCTACCGCTGTGTTGTTTGCCGGCAGGCTGAGGCTACCTACAGCAGTTAAATTCAGGTTTAATGGTTTTACTTCCTTTTTACAGGAGGCAATTACGAGCATGGCCACTAACAGCACACCGCCCGATTGGATAAATTTTCTCATTGCTTATAATTTTTTTAAATTGGTTTAACAAGATCAATAGCCCGGATTTTGCGTAAGGTTTGGGTCCAGCCCTATTTCTGACGCCGGGATAGGCCACAGATAATTCTTAGCCGGATCGAACTGGCGTTTTTGTGCGCGGATGTAACCGTTATCAACCCCGGCATCGCCAAATTTGGCACCGTGAGCAAAACCGTTCAATACGGCTTCTGCAGTTTTCCAGCGGCGGATATCGTCGGTACGCAGCCCTTCCATAGCCAGCTCTGCCCTACGCTCCCTACGGATGACATTGGTCACATCAGCAGTGCCGGGGAAATCCAAAGCACCCGCATCGGTAAAGCCCGCGCGGCGGCGAAGCAGACCGATGGTGTTGTTCCATACAGTTGCATCCATCTGGCCGAGGCTTTGCTTAGCTTCCGCGTAATCCAGCAGCACTTCGGCATACCTGATCAAATGCAGGTTTGAGCCGGATGTAAAAGAGGTCTGCGCAATGGGATCGAAATATTTTCTCCAGTAATAGCCTGTTGGCGATGATGCCTGCGAAGCAGGGTTGTACTCATCCAAACGCGAAGCATCAGGGTCGGTTCCCGGTTTAATATAAATGGTTTTGCTTGTGCCATTGCCGTTTACCCAATTGAATTTATCATAAACCACTGTGGCGGTAAGACGCGGATCGCGGTTTACGTAAGGATTGCTCTCCACGTAGCCTGAACCCGCATCGTTTATGCCTTTACCATTTAGGGTAATGTAGCTATCCACCAACTCCTGTGTGGGCGACATACCGCTTACGCGGCCGCCTACAGAGCGTGGCGCGAAATCGAAAAACTCGCCCCAGGTGCGGATGCTTGGCACATATTGCAAGGAAAGCAAGCTTTCGTTATTGGTTTTATTAACCGTTGGGTTGCTGAACAGATCGCTGTATTTGCTCACCAGGTTGTATGCGCCCGCCTGTCCGCTCATCAACTTCTCACAAACCGATATTACATCAGCCATGCGGTTACCTTCGTACAATAATACACGGGCCTCCAAAGCCAGGGCGGCTCCTTTGGTAATGCGTCCATTCTCGCTGGCCGGGATTTGGTCTTTGGTAGGTAATGCTGCGGCCGCAGCCTCCAGCTCATCTATCACAAATTTAATTACGGTAGCCTTTGGCGAGCGGGCAATGGTTTTTGCTTCGTCGGCAGTAATGTCCTTGTCAATCAGGGGTACATCGCCATACCATTTAGCCAGGTTAAAGTGCTCAAAAGCGCGTATAAAGCGGGTTTCGGCTTTTAAACGGGCAATTACATCGGCAGAAAGTGTTTTATTCTGATCTATATTGGCCAGGAATATATTACACGATTTAATAGTGCTGTAATAATATGCCCAGTCGCCCAAGAACTTACCCTGCGATGCTGTATAATTACCGCTGGCTATCAGCGAATAATCACCCGATGAGCTGTAGGCGTTATCAGAAGTGGCCTCGTTGTAAAAGTAAATGCCACTGTTATAAATTAAGCTGTAGTTGTTGTTAAGCGCGTTATATACGTTGGCATCAACAGTCCAGAAGGTAAGGTCCGAAAACCTGTCGGTTGGGGCCAGATCAAGTTTCTTGCATCCGGTTGCCGCTGTGGCCACCATAAATGCTATACAAAGTTTATTTAGAAATTTCATGTTTGTCTTTTTTAATATTGTCCTTAAAAGGTGATATCTATACCTGCTCCATAAAATACCGGCAGCGGGTAAGAGCGCGCGCTGTTAGAACCGGATCCAACGCTAACGTTGTTACCAAACTCCGTTGTTTCAGGGTCAATAAATTTCAGTTTTGTTAAGGTGTAAAGGTTTTGGCCGATAAGGGAGATTCTCAACCGCTCCATCCCTGCTTTTTTGCTGATGCTTTTAGGGAAGGTGTAACCAATGTTAACATTCTTTAACCTTGCGTAAGCAGCATCGTACTTATACAGATCAGACCCGGTGCGCCAGTTGTAAGTATTAGAAGCAGAACCGATAGCAGCCAACCTTGGGTACCGTGCATCGGTATTTTCCGGTGTCCAGTAATCGGTCATGTGGTCGTACAATGTCTGCCCGTAGTTGTAGTGAAACGGCTCAACAAGCTCGCCGCGTAAGAATGCATCGCGCTTGCCAACACCCTGGATAAAGAAAGAGAAATCAATGCCTTTGAAAGCCAGCCTGTAGGTAAAGCCGAATGTAAAACGAGGGAAAGGGTTACCTAAAACGGTTTTATCTTTTTCGTCGATAATGCCATCGCTGTTAAGATCTTTAAACTTCAGGTCGCCTGCGCCAACGGTTGCGCCCGCAATTTTGGGGGATGCATCGATATCGGCCTGGTTTTGGAAAAAGCCGTTGGTTTCGTAACCATAATATTGGGTGATAGGTTGCCCAACTTTCCTGATCAGCTGGAATACATCCTGGTTAATGATCTGTTCTGTTGTGCCGCCCGTTAAGGTTAGCAGCTTGTTTTTGCTATCGGCAATATTAAAGCTGATGCTGTGCGATACCGCGCTGGTATTAAAGTTATAGCTGACAGTTGCTTCCCAGCCTTTGTTACGCACCTTAGCCACATTATAATCGGGCAGGCCGGCGCCAAATACTTTTGGCACATCGTAACGCGGTTGCAAAATATCGCTGGTTGTCTTGTTAAAATAATCAAACGATGCAGTAAGCGCGTTGTTAAAGAAACCAAGATCCACACCGATGTTAAGCGTTGCTGCTTTCTCCCAGGTAAGGTCTTTATTGCTCAGGTTAAAACCTGCACCACCTACAATGGAGTTGTTATAACCGTAAGCGCTCGGATAGTTAAAATAAGTGGTTTGATACTGGTACGACCCCACATTTTGATTACCCAATACACCATAGGTTGCACGCAGCTTTAAGTTGCTGATGGTGTTTTTCATCGACTGCATAAACGATTCTTCGGTTACCAGCCAACCCAGATTCACCGATGGGAAGAAACTCGCGCGATTGCCTTTGGCAAATTTTGAAGAGGCATCGTCACGTACGGTGGCCTCGAAAAGATACTTGCCCTTGTAGGTATAATTAACCCTGCCAAAAAGCGAATTAAGGCTTGTTTGATCGTTGGCGATGCTGTTAAATGAGTTGTTAGCATCTATCAGCGTGCCGGTGGTTGCGGTTCCTAAATAAGGATCAGTAAGTGTTTTTTGTAACTGGAAACCCCTGTTGCTAAAGTTTTCGTTTGATGCGCCAAATAGCACTTTAAACGTATGGTCTTTTATCCTTTTATTGTATTCTAACAATAACTGGGTATTGAGCAACAGCGATTTGCCGTTATTATCCAATACCGAAAGATCATCGCCATAAACACCTGCGGGTACATAGTTAACCTTTGTACGGCGGAAGAAATTGCCGTTGTTGGCAATAGTACCACCAAATACACCGGTTAATTTCAGGTCTTTTGTAATGTTTACCTGGCCGTTAAAGTTGCCAAAGATCTCGTCGTTATCTGCCTGGTTAAAACCGCCTTTTTCAAGCACGCCGTACTCATTATATTGTGAGGCTACCGCATTTGTTAAGTAGTTACCATTAGCGTCTTTCCAGCTGTAGTTTAGCGGAACACGGTTAGCATCGGCAAAAATATTATTGTCGCCAACGCTGTTGGTTTTGTTGCGGGTTTTGGTGTAATTCAATATCATGTTTACCCGCAGGATGCCGATAAGCGACGTTTGATTTAAACGAACGTTATACTTGGTATAGCCAAAATCTGCTCCCGAACCACCGTTGCCTATCAGGTTGCTTTTTTGATCCTGGTAACCTGCAGAAAGGTAATAAGAGTTGGTTTCGCCGCCACCGCTGATGCTTACATTGTGCGATTGCTGGGGTGCGTTTTTCAGCAAATGCTCCACATCCCAGGTACCGTCGCCGGCAGCTTTTAATGCCTGAATATCATCAGGTGTATAAATTGGCGGTAAACCGGAGTTTATCAGCGACTGGTTTTTGTAATAAGCGTTATCCCAGGCGTGTACTTTATGCACCAGCACTTTAGGATCCTGCAAACCGTAGCTGGCGTTGTAGCTAAATGCTGGTTTTTGATTGAGCTTCCCGCTTTTTGTAGTAATCAATAATACGCCGTTTGCTGCACGCGAACCGTATATAGCAGCCGAACCGGCGTCTTTTAAAACGGAAACGCTGGCAATGTCATTAGGATTGAGCGTGTTGATGTTACCGCCGATGATACCATCTATAACCACCAATGGGTCGTTATTACCCAGCGTACCTACACCACGGATGTTGATGGTTACGTTACTGCCCGGGTTAAGCGAGCTCTGCTGGATAATTAAGTTTGGTGCCTCGCCCTGTAAAGCCTGAAGGGTATTGAGTACGGGCTTGTTTTCGATGCTTTTTGCGCTTACCTGGTTAACGGCCCCGGTAAGGGTAACCTTTGATTGCGTGCCGTAACCAACCACAACAACTTCGCTTAAGCTTTTGTTGGCCGGCGCCAGGCTTACGTTGATCTGCGTTTTACCTGCAATGGCAACTTCCTGAGAAGTATACCCGATAAACGAGAACGTAAGGTTTCTGCCTGCATAGGCATCGGGCAAGGTGAGTTTATAATTACCGTTCACGTCGGTAACGGTGCCAACTGTAGTGCCGGCAATACTAATGTTTACACCAGGCAGCGGTTGTTTTTGTTCATCTAATACGCGCCCGGTAACGATAATATCGGCTACCCCGGTGGTATTGGCAGCGCCAATGGCGGATGCCTGTGCAAAGCCGCAATTAAGCGCTGCGATACAAAAGAGCATCAGCAGAAAGGGGGTGTAGTATAGCCTCCTTAATTTTTTTAGTTTTTGTAATAATTTCATTCTCATAGCAATTGGTTTATTTGGATTATTTTTAGGGTTATTTTAACGCGGTTCTTCATTCCGCGTGGTTAATACTTTTGTCTGTCTTTTTCTTACTTAATAGTTTTAGGGGATTTGTGATAAGAGCTTTTCCAATACGCTTCAATATTTTCGAGCGAGAGCCCTTTGGTTTCGGGGATGAGTTTCCAGGTGAGCCAAAAGGCGGGCGAGCAGCATAGGGCAAACAGCCAGAAGGTCCACGCCGAGCCTAACCCTTCCAGCATTACAGGCGTTAACTGCCCAACTAAAAAATTACCTATCCATAAGGATAGCGTTGCAAGTGCCATGGCTTTACCCCGAATTGCGTTAGGGAAGATCTCTCCTACCACAACCCAGCAAACCGGGCCAAACGAAAAGGCAAAACAAGATATAAAGGCAAGGATGAAGACGAGTATCCAGGGGCCCGAGGTAAGGCCGAACGCAAATAAGGCACCTATAACCACCAGCGATAATACCGCGCCGCCGATGCCTGCAAATAACAGTGGCCGCCTGCCCCATTTATCTACCGTAAAAATGGCAACAAACGTAAAAACCACGTTTACGAAGCCAATAGTTACCTGCCCGCCAAGCGCGTTGTTGAGGGTGAACCCGGCCTGCTCTAAAATGCGCGGTCCGTAGTAGATCACCGCATTAATACCGCATACCTGCGATAAAAACGGCAACAAGAGCCCTATCCACAATGCTTTGCGGTAAACCGGCTTAAACAGTTCTTTTATAGAGGTATTGCTCTCGTCTCCCTGCGCTTTAAAAGCCTTTATCTCATTTGCCGCAGCATCGGGGCCGTCTATCTTAGCCAATATTTCGGCGGCCCGTTGCTCCTTTCCTTTTAAAAGCAACCAGCGGGGCGACTCGGGCACCAAAAACAAACACAATAAAAATATGCCGGCAGGCAAAGCCCCGAGGCCCAACATAGCGCGCCACACTTCGCCCGAAAATATTTTTTGCATCGCATCGTTGTCATGCGTTTCTGATGCATGATTTGCCAGGTAAGCGTTGCTAAAATACGCCAGCACTATACCAATGGTTAAAGCCAATTGATAGAGAGAAACCATCATTCCCCTAAGCCGGGATGGAGCAAATTCAGAAATGTAAAGAGGCGACACCATTGACGCCACACCTATACCAAGGCCACCTATCAGCCTGAAAATTATTAATGATGTAAACGAGCCGGAGAACATACACCCCAAGGCCGAGGCCAGGAATAAAATAGCTGATATGATAAGCACTATCTTTCTGCCATACTTATCACTCAGCTTTCCGGAAATGCTAACCCCTATGATGCAGCCAAGCAACGCGCAGCTTACAAACCAGCCTTCGCTTACCGGGCTCAGGTTAAAATCGGTTTTTACGAGGCTGATGGTGCCGGAAATTACTGCGGTATCAAAACCAAACAAAAAACCTCCTAAGGCTGCAACTAAACAAACCAGGTAAAGGTATATGCTGCTCTTTTTAGCCGTTTTAGAACTATTTATAGCGATACTCATAATGCTTATTTTAAAAATGCTTTGATAACCTTAGCGCGGCCGTTGCCCAGGTTTGTTATTTTATAGGACCCTGCAGCAGCGGGGATAACCACCGTTTCGGCATAGGCATATTCTTTAATAGCGCCACCTGCCGTTTCTATAGCTATAGCGGTACCTTCTACCAGCATTAATACATGGCAGCAATTGTTGGTAGCAATTGTAAGCTGGCCGTCGAATTCAACACGGTGCACATCATAAAAATGATCTGCGTGTGTTGGCAAATGAACAATTTGCCAGCCATCGGCTTGCTCAATAACTTGTTGTTTCGAGATGAGTTCTTCGCTCACGCGGCTGCCTTTACGCTCAAAATTGAGGTTATTAAACGCATGGTCGATATTAATTGGTCTTGGATTTCCTTCCAGATCAAGCCTCAACCAATCGTACATTTTAAAGGTGAATATGTACGGCGTCGCGCTTATCTCCAGCACAAGGTTCCCTGCGCCGGCGCTGTGCACCGTTCCGTTAGGTATGAGGAACAGGTCGTGCTTTTGAGCCGTGTGCGACTGTACGTACTCCTCAATAGCTATCTCTTTACCATTAGCCTGGCTTTCTTCCAGTGCTGCCCTAAACTCTGTTGCATCAATATTTTCCTGAAAACCCAGGTATACATTTGCCCGCTCGTCGCAATCTAAAATGTAATAGGTTTCATCCTGGGTGATATTCTCTCCAAAGTTTTCTCTGATGTATTGAAGCGTTGGGTGGCACTGGATAGAAAGGTTGCCGCCGTTAAAAGTATCGAGGAAATCGAAACGGATAGGGAACTCGTCGCCAAATATATCCGCATGTTTTCCTAATACCTGTCGGTTGTTGTGAAACATCAGCGTATCAAAGGAAACTTCCAGTAAGTTACCGTCGCTTTCAAAAACGATCCCGTTCTCGGGCACGATCAGTTCAAACGACCAGGCGTAATTCACTACGTCCGCATTGATATTTTTGACGTGATTTTTTATCCATTGCCCGCCCCATGCGCCAGGCTCAAACCAGGGCCGCACGCGTATGGTTGATCGGGTCAACTGATTTAAACCATCCGCAAGGTCTGTTTTAAACATCCAGTTGATGGTGCTTGGCCATTGCCCATCTGCCACCACTGTTACTCTATTGAGGATGGCTTTTTTATGATCATTTAGCAGTACCCAATCCACAAAGTAGAAGCGCTTGTACATCTGAAACGGCTCGGCAATTTCAGGAGTTCCCAGATTTGTAATTGCGCCCGACCGCATCCTAAACTGCAGTTCGTTCTTCGGCAAATCGATGTAAATAATTGCTGCATCCCAATTTGCCAGGGCAGCACCCGGGCCAATTATAATATTTATGGCTGCAGACCCGTTAGGCGATTGATTGGCGAGTTCGCGGGCATTAAACAGATCCGCAAGCGTTAAAGTACATTTGGTTCCCCAAACAGATTCGTACTCGCCCAGGTAAGGCGCAACTAATTGTTGTAGCTCTTGCGGGTCTTTTAAAAAATCCTCTGTTTTTACCCAGTTGATTAAAAAGCCTTCCTTCCCCAATAACTGATCCAGTTCGTCTTTTATCTTGTTGAAAAACACACCAACATATCCATCGATAATAACTGTTTTCTGCCGCGCAATCCAACTTGCCAGCGACTCATATCCGCTGAAGATCTTACCATCGCCCAAACTGCAAAAAGGATACACGTCATATTCGCCACGTTTGGTGAATGAGCCATCTAACTTAGCGGGCATGAGGTATTGCGATGTTTTGCGCAGGCCGGTATCCTCTAACTCTATTTGCTGATCATTCTTAATTTCGATATTCATTTATTTGTAGTAATGTATGTACATATTAATTTATTACAAATGAGCGACCAGGTCGCTTTTTATTTCAATAATTTGTAGGAATTAACGGGTTTATAAAGTAATAATGTACAAACATAGAAAATTATTTAATTATTAAAATTAAATTTTTAATAATTTATTGCCATAATATAGTGTGCAAACTACACTATAAAGTATTTTTTATTTATAATATGTATGAACATAATGCCAATTTAATAAAAATTTGCTACTATTGCATACAGTAAACCCTTATGCGCTACTCAATAGATCATAAAAGCCCTATCCCACTACACGCCCAGGCGGAAACGCTCCTGAGGCAATTAATTGCCGAAGAAGATTATCAAAATGGTAAGATAATGCCCAACGAGGTTGAACTGGCAAAAATACTGGCCATATCACGTACCACACTTAGGCAAGCCATTAACAAGTTGGTTTTCGAAGGGCTCTTGGTCCGAAAAAAGCGGGTGGGTACCAAAGTTGCTCAAACAGGGGTTAGTTCAAAATCAAACAACTGGCTCAGCTTTTCGCAAGAGATGAAACTGAGGGGTATTACCATCAGGAACTTTGAATTACACGTTACCTGGGAGATGCCCAATACCGAAGTAATTCGCTTTTTTGAAATTAAACCCGATAAGCAGGTTTTAAAAATGGAGCGTGTAAGGGGCAAAACGGATGAACCATTTGTGTATTTCGCCTCGTACTTTCACCCCCGCGTGGGCTTAACCGGCGACGAAGATTTTAAAAGACCATTATACGAGTTACTGGAACACGAGCACTCCGTTATTGCAACCCTGTCGAAAGAAGAGATAAGCGCCATGGCTTCAGATGAATTTATTGCCGGTAAACTGCGAATCCCAGTGGGTAGCCCTATCCTATTCCGAAAACGTTTTGTTTTTGACCAGGGGGAACGGCCAATAGAATTTAATATAGGATACTACAAGGCGGATAGCTTTGTTTACACCGTAGAGAGTACACGATAAAACATCCTAATGTACACTACTCTACCACAGTATCTGTAGTATAATCGGTGTTAGTTGTAAGTAGAATGGGCACATCATTAGTACAGAGGCATGCCTCCTTTATTTTATAAAAGCGGCTACGCCTTGGGGCTTAATACGTTTAATGTTACCCTGTTTATCAAAATTCAAGCTATCGATACAAAGCTCACGTAAAACATATTCCTTTTTTTGCGGATGTATACGATGATACAATATGTAATACTGTCCGTTTTGTTTAAACACGGTGTGATGACCCGGGCCGAGTGTGGTGCTATCTTTAGTGGTAGACAGGATAGGGTCGTTCTTCCCTTCTATCCACGGCCCCATGGGTGTTTTAGAGGTAGAATAACGAACCTGGTAGGTACCATCAATGGCTTTGCCGTTTGAGTACATTAGATAGTAAAGGCCGTTACGCTTGATCATGTGCGGCGCTTCAAAGTAATTGGGCGGCGTTACCTCGCGGGGCGTACCATCAAAAGTTACCATATCGGGCTTTAATTTTACCGCCATACAATGCCCGTTGATCCAATTAAAACCCGAGCCCCAATATAAATAAGCCTGACCGTCATCATCTATAAAACAGTCGGCATCAATATTATGTACGTTGGGGAAATCGTCTTTAGCCACTAATGGACCACCATTTTTCCGGGCGTTTTTCCAGGGCCCAAGCGGACGATCGGCAACGCCAACCCATACCTCGCTGCCAACGGCTACATACATGTAAAATTTACCGTTAGGTGCTTTGCGTACCGCAGGTGCCCACACCATTGAACTGCCTGATGTTGGGCTTGTACAGGCCGCTTTAGTAGGCCAGTTGATGTGCCTTTTGGTAAATTTCTTAAAATCAACCGTTTCCAGTACGCCCAGTTCGCTCCCACCCCAAGGGTCGATAGTTGCATATATATAATAAACCCCCTTGTGTTTAACAACGGTAGGATCGGCATAGTAACCCTTAAATATAGGGTTGGTGATCATTTTTTTTTGAGCGGATAAATTTCCGGCAAACAATAACAGGCAAAGTAACAGTATTTGTTGCCGCTTAATTTCAAGGAATCTCATTTTTTGGCTGGTTAATTTAACAACAGTTAACTCGTTTAAATTCTTACGCCGGGCAATTTAATGATACCTGATTAATAAAACATCTTGTCGATTTATTATCATCGATTTCACGTTTCATAGATCTACACGGTATTACAAACAGATCATCGCTTTTATTACGCCATTATCAGGATCAAGCCAGCTTTTAAATTCATCTTTCGCTTCATCGAACGCCACCCGGTGTGTAATATATGTGGCCGGATCTACCAGCCCGTTTTTTATGCTCGAGATCACATGCTCAAAATCCTCCCGCGTAGCGTTACGGCTACTCATTAATGTGGCCTCCCGTTTATGAAACTCGGGGTGGCTAACTATAATATCGCCCTTTTGTAAGCCAACAAGCACATACCTCGCCCCATGTGCCATGTAGTAAAAGGCGCTGTTAATGGCTTTTTGATTACCCGTAGCATCTATAACTACTGTGGGCATATCGTCATTGGTGATCTCGGCAAGGGCGGCAGTTACATCTTCCTTTTGCGGGTTAATTACGTGTGGTAGGTGGAGCTTTTGTTTGCAGAATGCCAGTCGTTTTTCATTAAAATCAATTGCGATAACCTTAGCGCCAGCAATACGGGCAAACTCCATTATACCTAAACCAATTGGGCCCGCCCCTATAACCAGTACAAATTCACCGGGTTGTATATTTGCCCTGCGTACACCATGTGCCCCAATAGCCAGCGGCTCAACCAATGCCAATTCGTCGGCGCTTAAGCCCTCTCCATGTATCAATAGCTCTGCCGGTACTTGCAGATACTCCACCATGCCCCCATCAATATGCACACCACACACTTTAATATTGGTGCAGCAATTAGGTTTTCCTGTGCGACAGGCAATACATTTACCGCAATTAAAATAAGGGATAAAGGTTACGGTTTCTCCTACTTCAAAGCCCGGGGCGCCACCTGTGTCTGTCAGCTCCCCGGCCAGTTCATGGCCCAATATCCGCGGATAGGTAAAAAAGGGTTGGGTACCTTCAAAGGCATGGAGGTCTGTTCCGCAAATGCCAATTCGCTTGATCCGGATCAGTGCCATCCCGTCAGCGGGATCGGGTTTTGTGGCTGTGCCATAGGCTAAGTTCCCCGGCTCAGTACATATCAGTGTTTTCATTCTTTATAATTATAGCGGTTAAGCTTTGGGCGAGCAGTGATAAAGGGCATTAAGCCCTTAACAGCGACAACGCAAGTTAGTGGGTTAATGTAAATATTTTGTCCATTATTATCCACTTTTCGCCTTCTTTAGCCCAGGATATCGGCTGTTGAAACTTCCACATCAATTGCTCCCATTCCTGTACTTTTGGATTGAGTTCATCCATCCGCCCTTTCCTGCTAAAATCAAAATCATCTTCCGTTTCCATTATCATAAACAAGCGATTACCCGTGCGGTAAATTTCCATTTGGGTAATACCCGCACCGGTAATGCTATCCTTTATTTCGGGCCAGCCATTTCCTGCCTTGTGCCAATGTTCATATTCAGCTATCAGGTCAGGGTCATCAACAAGGTCCAGCGCCAGGCAATACTTTTTCATCTTCAAATTGTTTATTAATTTACGATCTCATTTGTGCCATTGAGCACCATACTAAGCCCATCTGCTGTAATTAGCTGCCGGTTGTAAAGTTCGTGCCATAATTTCTCATGGATAACGGCATCTACCAATTCCATGTTAGCTGCTACCCTACCAGGATTAGTTGTACTTAGCGCCACACTTTTAACACCCGGTGCCAGCAATCCAAACTTTACACCAACCGCTGCGGGCGATATATTAAATGATGCGCATACCGAATAAAATCCTTCTCGCCAGCTTAAAAATTGTTGGCCCAAAGGCGTATCCGGCTCTATTTTCTTATAGTTGTAGTATTCCCCTCCTGTTAAAAAGCCAGCATTAAACACTGCCGAGTTGATGATCACCGTGCCCCGTTGCTTTAGCTTGTTCATAAAATCCAGCAGTGCCTTTGGATGACTATGCACAGTCATGCTGTTGGCTATCATTACCCAATCGAGCTGCACATCCTCGGCTATGCGGGCAATAACGGTCCAATCCTTAGCACCCACACCAATAGCCGTTACCTTGCCCGATCTTTTCAGATCGCCCAGAGCGGCATAAGCCTGTAGTATATCGTGGTAGCGTTCGTTTTCGTCTGCGCCATGCGTAGCAGCAGCCAGATATTCATCAGGGTCATGCACCGAAACATAATTGGCGTGGTAACTCTGCAGCAACTCATTGCCTTGCTCATAACATTCCAGTATACCATCATAGCTTATCTTTTGCACGGCATCAAACTTAAGGTCTTTCCATACACCGGGTTCAAATGTGGGCTCCTTTGCAGTGAGCGGCACGCGTAGCCAGCCCAGTTTATTACTAATGAGTACCTGATGTGGCGCTACATTGAGTTGCATTAAACATTTGGCTATACTTTCCAGCGCCAGCCCTGCTCCATATTTTCCAGCAGTATCAAAAAAAGGGCTACCGTTACTTGCCTTAATGTACGCCTCTACAATAGCGCATTTAACATCATCGGGCATTGCAACATATAGGTTTCCCAAGCCGCTGGTTCCAAATATCACTTTAGGAAAACTCATCTCATTTATTAATTAGTACCGTATATTATTTGCTTAACTCCACTTTTAAGCCCAATACCTTCCAGGCAGGGAGGTTAGCTGGTTTCTTTATAACCAGGGCATCATCCGTCTGTTGCCAGTTTATCCTGGCATTACTACCTAAAAGCTTCACCGACAGGACCTTTTTAGCATTTAGCTTAGATTTTTTGCCGAGCGAAGCTATCTGAATGTCGCCGGGAGGTACGTCAAGCAGAAAAGCATACAACTTATTGCCATTGGTGGTGAAGCGTATGTCCGAGGCGGTGAATTTGCCCTCATCGCTCAGCCCGCCAAAATGCCCTTTCTTCTGGTTGGCCTTGATAGTTGAAGGCCCTTCGCCGTAAACTTTCCAGGGGCGCGATCCGTAAATCCCCTCTCCGTTCGCGGCGGTCCAATTACCTATCTCTTCCAGCGTGTTTAACATATCGGGCTCCAGGTCACCCTCCGGTGTTTGTACTATATTAATAAGCAGATTTCCGTTCTTACTTACTATATCGGTAAGCATTCTAATAATGTCGGTACCGCTTTTATATTGTTGCCCGGTACGGTAGTACCAATCGCCAATGGAAGTATCTGTTTGCCATGGATAAGCGCTGATAGAATCTTGCACCCCACGTTCCAGGTCTTGTGCCCACATACCTCTTGACGGCTCTTTACAATTATAAACAGCTGTCATTTGCCCTTTGTTAAAAGCTGCGTTGCCATTATAAAAATTGGCGAGCATACTTCTGCCCACATCCCCAAACGGCAGCTGACTGTCTGAGTAAAGCAAGTCGGGATGATAAGTATCCACCAGTTCCTTCACATCAGCAAACCATTGTTTGTGCCATTCGGTATTGGTTGTAAGCCAACCCCTGTCTTTAGGGTCGCCTTTGGTATGGTACAGGTCGAAGTACCCGGGGTTATTGCCATCGTAAGGTACACCCTTATATTGGCCGGCCGTATCGGCAGAATGGGCAGCCTGAAACCAGGTATAGCTTGCCGCCAGGTGTTCAGACACCCCAAACTTTAGTCCGTTCTTTTTTGCTGCTTTTTGCCATAAGCCAACTACATCTTTATGCGGCCCCATTTGCGCGGCATTCCAGCGGTTAATTTTGGAGTTCCACAAAAAGAAGTTGTCATGATGGCTGGCCATGCTTACAAAATATTTGGCCCCGGCTTTTTTGTAAAGCGCCATTAGCTTTTCAGGATCCCACTTTTGTGCCTTCCACAAAGGAATAATATCCTTGTAACCGAATTTAGAGGGATGCCCATAATGCTCCAAATGGTATTTATACTGAGTGCTGTTTTCCTCGTACATTTTTTTGGCATACCAATCGCCCTGGCGTGGCACGGCCTGTGGCCCCCAATGTGCCCATATGCCAAATTTGGCATCTTTAAACCACTCCGGATATTTGTAATTTTTAAGCGACTCTTCTGTTGGTTTAAAAGGGCCATCATTAATAGGCAACTGCTGTGCAGAAGCAATTAACACCATACCGCTTAAGGCTGCGGCAAGGCTGAGTGTTTGATATAGTTTCATTTAATACAGATTTTTAATACAGATTTATTATTTGATTGCGTAGTTGGTTTATAGTATTTGAGCTGCGGACGGGTTAGCTGCTGCTTTGCGGGTTATTTTATGCCCTTTAAGGCCGAAGATTACAATAACAATAAAGCAAACCAGCGGCACCCAGTAACCCTGCCGGATGTCGCCTGTGCTATCGCTGATGTAACCGAAAATACGTGGGATGACAGCGCCACCTACAATAGACATAATGATCAGGCTACTGCCGTACTCCGTATCGCTCTTAAGATCTTTAACCCCTAAGGCAAAAATGGTTGGGAACATGATAGACATAAAGAAGCATATGGCGATGAGAATATAAACAGTGATGATCCCCTGATTTAATACCGCAGCCGCACAAAGCGCCACGTTTATAGCGGCATACAAGGACAATAACTTATCAGAACTAACAAATTTCATTAAAGCAGTACCCAGGAATCTCCCCACCAGGAATGCAAAACCTGCGGCACTTAAATAATAAGCCGCATCAGTTTCGCTTATTCCTGCCGATTGCGTTGCATAAAGGATAAATAAGCTGAATACACATACTTGTGCGCCTACATAAAAAAACTGTGCTGCTACGGCCCACGACAGGTGCTTATGTTTCAACGCTCTAAATACACCGTCGCTCTTTACCGTGTCGCCCGCATCCTGCTTATACACCACCGGCATTTTAACAAAGTAAAAACACACCGCAATAACAGCCAATACGGTACCTAATATAAAATAAGGCGCTTTTACCGATGATGCTTCAGATGCAAGCGCAATTTGCCGGGCGCCGGGAGCCATTGCATTAAGCGCTTCATCCGTATAACCTTTTGCTAAAATTAAACGCGCGCCAACGATGGGTGCAAGCGCGTTTGCCAGCCCGTTAAATGACTGCGCAAAATTAAGCCTCGTTGCGGCACCCGCCGGATCACCTATAACTGTTATATACGGATTAGCGGCGGTTTCCAGCGTTGTTAAACCGCAAGCGATAATAAACAGTGCCACCAGGAAAAAGGAATATTGCTGCGTATTGGCCGCCGGGATAAACAGATAGCACCCAATAGCAAAAACCACAAGGCCGAAAATAATGCCTCCTTTATAGCCCCATTTTTTAATGATCATACCCGCGGGGATAGCCATCAGGAAATAAGCGATGAACACCGCAGAATCTACCAGCGTAGCTTGCATCGTACTTAGCGTAAAGGACCGCTTTAGGTGAGGGATAAGAATCGGGTCGAGATTATGTGCAAAACCCCATAAAAAGAATAGTGTGGTGATAAGTGCAATTCCTGCGAACTGATTTGATTTTGTGGACATGGTTTTAGTGTTAATATTAATTCTTCTCCCCCATTCTTATTGCTGTTTTCACTCTGCCATAAAGCAAAGCACTCCAACAGCTGCCGCCCTGTACTTTCGCTGTATAAAATTATCTGCCAGGTTATTTGGTTCCTTTACTAAGAATTGAGATGCTAAAAGTAGAATCTTGGAAATCGATTTCCAAATAATTTCTCATATTTTTTTTATAATGCTTTTAGGTGTGTTGAATATCTATTTTTAAAACTTTCAGTATTGATGCTGGAGGTATCAGGTTCCCCAATTCGTAAATTCCCAACCAAATATTTTCCGTATTATTCTTTTTTTGCTTGTGAGGTATCCTATCTTCATGCGCCCTTAGGCAAATATTTTAGGAAAGTTAGTATATGGGGAAAAAGCGCGTTACCATTTATGATATAGCTGCCGAATTGGGTTTCACAGCATCCTATGTTTCCAGGGCGCTTAATGGTTACCCTTCGGTTAGCCCTGCCATTGTAGCGTTAGTTAAGAAAAAAGCCACCGAACTAAATTACAAGCATAACTCATCGGCTGCTAACCTGCGTCAGGGGCATTCTAAAACAATTGGGGTAATTGTGCCGCATATTAATCAAAGCTTTTTTTCTGACGCCATTGCCGGAATTGAAGAGATTTGCTTTGAACATGGGCACAGCCTGGTTATTTGCCAGTCGCATGAGTCGCAAAAACAAGAAAACCTGGCCATTGAAACGCTTATCCGCCAAAATGTCGATTGCATTTTTATCTCTGTAAGTATCGAAACGCAGTCCACCACAAACCTGGAGGAGATCACAAACAATGATATCGGGCTGATTCAGTTTGACCGCTACCTCGATCCTCTCAAGAGCAACATCGTGATCAATGATAACAGACAAGCTTCGTTTGATGCAGTGAAACGCATGTTGAACGACGGTTATAAACGGATAGCCTTCCTGGGCGGGCCTCACCACATGAAGATCTTCAACGACCGGAAAGAAGGGTACATAGAAGCAATTAAACAGGCCGGGCTGACCTTACCTGACAATTTTACTGTTACCAACGTATTGGGCAAAGAGGCGGCCATGCAAATGAGCCGCGAATTACTTACTGCAGCAGAACCACCTGATGCCTTTTTCACAGTATCAGACCACCAGTCGCTCGGCGTACTGCTTGCGGCAAAAAGCCTGTCTGTTAACGTTCCCGAAAACTTGGGTATTATAGGCTTTGCAAACGAATCATTTACAGAGTTGATCTCCCCTGCCCTTTCATCCATAGATCAGCATGGCAAAGAACTGGGGCGCACCACAGCAAGCCTTTATTTTACAAAAATGATCAACAACACCAACGCCTCCCTCCTGCCCGAGCCGGTGATCGTTAAAAGCGATCTGATCGTTCGGGAAAGTTCCGCAAAAATCAACTCACTATAGAAGAGCAATCTTAATTGCCGTATTTCTTTAAGCCTATGCTTCTATATTCTTGCGGAGTTAAGCCAGTTTTAATTTTAAATAGCCTCGAAAAATAAGACAGCGATTCAAAGTTTAACAGGTAAGTCACATTCTTTACGGAATTATCCGGACTGAGCAAAAGCTCTTTCGAGTACCAAGTATTTGCAATAGTTGCTCATAAATTTAATTAACTTGCAAACAGTAATCATTGACTACATTAAATAAGAGCCAATTTTTCCTACAGGAAGGTTACACTTATATATTTGACATATAAACCATAAGGGCTTTATCCCGCTTAAGCAACCAAATAATAATTAAAAATTTAGTACCCTAACATGCACATGTGCTTGCATTAACTTCTTTTGAGAAAATGTGACGCATAGTAAGTAACCACAGATAAATTAGCGATAAAAAATGGGCGAGATCACAATCAGGCAACTGGCAGAAACGCTTAAGCTTTCTACCGCTACCGTTTCCAAAGCGTTACAAAACAGTCACGAAATAAGTGAGGCCACAAAAGGGCGCGTTTTTGAATTGGCGAAATCGCTTAACTATCGCCCAAACCCGTTTGCCCGCGGCCTGCGCCGGCATAAAAGCAACACCATTGCAGTGATATTGCCCGAAATTGCCGACAACTTTTTTGCACAGGCCATAAACGGCATCGAAGAAATGGCACGCCAGCAAGGGTATCACCTAATAATTTACCTAAGTCACGATTCATCCGAAAGAGAAGCATTCTTCATCAACGATCTGCTGGGCCGCTATGTAGATGGCCTGTTGATCTCGGTATCGTTTGATGGTATAGATTTTACTCATCTTGACGAAATACAAGGGAAGCTACCCACAGTTTTCTTTGACCGCACCTATAGTGGCAGCTTATTACATGTTACAAACAACGATTTTGAAAGCGCCTACCAGGCAACAAAACACCTTTTTGAGTGCGGATGCCGGCAAATATCCTTTTTATCGATACTGCAAGGGCTCGAAGTTGGAAATCAACGATTACAGGGATATTTAAGTGCACTTCAGGATTGCGGCCTTATGTTAAACCCATCCCTCATTATAAATTGCAGCAATAATAAAGATGATAACCAAGCCAAATTGCAACATTTAATGAAAGTAATAAAACCCGATGGGATTGTTTCTTCCGTTGAAAAATTGGCCAAATTGTGTTATTACACTTGTAACGACCTGGGCATTACTATCCCTGGAGATGTTAAGATCGTGAGCTTTTCAAACCTCGATAGCGCATCACTCCTCAATCCCTCCTTAACAACCATTACACAACCGGCCTATGAAATTGGCAAACAGGCGGCAACAATGCTTTTCAAGGTGCTTAAGAACAACAATTACGAAGCTGAAAACATGGTATTGAGATCAGAACTGATCAAACGGCAATCAACAAACGTTTCGGTAGTTTAAACTTTAGCAGCGTTTCCTGCCGGTTTACTTAACCGATTAAGTAAATAAATTCGCCTATTTCTATAAATCTACATACTATATTATTCAAATTAGTATTGTAAACCAACACATTTTACGCCGATAATACAACTGTCTATCAAGGCACTAAAAACGTAAAACGGCAACCGCTATAACCAATAACGCCACAGTAAAACACCTATTATGAAAAACGTAACACAGGAAGAAATGTCTCCTTTATCAAGCATTGAGGAATGGGAAGATGATGTATTAAACCGCTATCCCGAGCCCAAACCGGCCAAAGCTAAAGAAGAATTCAGAAATTATGATGACCCAAAGAAGGTAGCCGTACGCGAATTTTACAGGCTCAATCATAAATATCAGACCTACGATAACGTGCTGGCCAAAAAGGCCAACTTTTTACAATTCGATAAAAAGGAAATGCCGTGGTGGTCGGCAATGGAATATTTAAATACGCTGGTAGATGATTCGGATCCCGATACATCGCTTGATCAGTTACAGCATCTGCTGCAAACTGCCGAAGCTATCCGCGCCGACGGGCACCCCGATTGGTTTGTGCTTACCGGCTTTATACACGATCTGGGTAAAGTGCTTTGCCTTTTTGGCGAGCCGCAATGGAACGTTGTTGGCGATTCCTTCCCCGTGGGCTGTAAATTTTCTGACAAGATAGTTTTCCCTGAGTTTTTTTCGGATAATCCCGATAATGACGATGAACGATACAACACCAAATACGGCGTTTACACCCACCAATGCGGTTTAGATAATATACATATGTCATGGGGGCACGATGAGTATTTGTACCACATCACCAAAAACCACCTGCCGGAACAAGCTTTGTATATGATCCGTTACCATTCGTTTTACTCGCAACACCGCGAAAACGCGTACGATCATTTGCTGAATGCACATGACCACGAGATGTTTAAGTGGGTGGATAAATTTAACCCGTATGACCTGTACTCAAAAAGCCCGAAACCTCCGGTGGTATCAGAGTTAAAACCTTATTACGAAGACCTGATAGCTAAATACCTGCCGCTGACCGTTAAACTATAAACAAATTTTAATGTTGATATTAGACCAACCCGATAAATAGAGGGGGAATGCTCCTGCAGGTCAACCGTATGTCCTGCCTGTCAAATAAAATATATGATCTACAGAAAGTTAAGTTACCTGGCAGCATTCGTCGTTGTTATCCTCATAACCAATATCGCCTTCGCTCAGGCGCAGCATGTATTTAATATAACCAAATATGGTGCAAAGGCCGATGGGCAAACCGATAACGCAGTTGCCCTGCAAAAAGCGATAGATGCCTGTTCGTTAAGTGGAGGTGGCAAAGTTGTTGTTCCTGCCGGCACTTACGTGGCGGGTCCGTTTAGTTTGAAGTCGCATGTGGAGTTATATGTGGATCACGGTGCTAAAATATTAGCAAGCGCCGACGAAAAAAAGTATACAGAAAGCGCATTTCGTGCTAACAAAGGTGAAGGCACCATCTGGATAGGCGGTAAGGATTTAGTAGATGTAACCATTAGCGGCGGCGGTATTATAGATGGCAACGGCATTGCTTTTATGGGCAAGGAACTGGATGACTCCTATGAATTAAAGCCATTTAACGTGGTAGATCCGAGGCCGCATTTGCTTACGCTTGTAAATTGCAAACAGGTACACATTCGCGATCTCACTGTCTGCAACTCCGCTTATTGGACCATACACCTGGCTGGCTGTAACGATGTGGTGATCAGCGGCATCACGCTTTTAAACAGTGTTAAAATTCGCAACAGCGACGGCATCGATCTCGACCACAGCAAAAACGTACGCATCAGCGATTGTTATATCGAATCGGGCGACGACTGCATCTGCCTCAAAAACAGGCGTGAATACCAGGAATATGGCGCCTGCGAAAATATTGTGATAACCAATTGCACCATGACCTCCAGCTCCTGCGCTATCAAAATAGGGTCTGAAAATGTGGACCGGATCAGCCACGTGCTCATTAATAACTGCATTATCAAAAACAGTAACCGTGGGTTAGGGATCCAAAACAGGGATGAAGGAACAGTAAGCGATGTGGTGTTCTCCAACATTATTGTGGATGCACACCTGTTTTCGGATGTATGGTGGGGCAAGGCCGAACCTATTTATGTAACCGCCTACCGCAGGGCTACTACAGCTAATAAAGATGCCGGCTGGCGTTTGCCTCCGGGGGAAAAGGCAGGCAAAGTGGGCGAGGTGAAAAACATCTATTTCACCAACATTAAATGCCAGAGCGAGAATGGTGTTTACATCAGCGGCGAATCTTCAGACAAGATCAACGGTGTTTATTTTGATAATGTGGACGTACGCATTAACAAAACAACCAACATACCCGGCGGCATATATGACCGGCGGCCGGCAAATGTAGAAGGGCTGATAAAAGCCAACACATCCGGCTTTTACCTGGATAACGCAACCAACATTGTTATCAGGAACAGCTCGGTAACATGGGGGATAAATCGCCCGCCATTTTTCGCGCATGCATTACAAAGCCAAAATATTATCAATTTAAAAGCGGAGAGCCTGGATGGTGAAGCTGCATTTCCAAACTTTTTGAAGATAGTTAAATGACGGGATGCTTTAAGTAAATCATCCAAGGGTTGCAATGGTATGGATATAGTGTTTATTTACTTGGTCTTCCGCATCAGCAAACCTGCACAACCTCCAAGTTAAGCAGTTCGCCAAGTTTATGCAGCTTACTGCTGATTTGCCCTACGCCTACGGCACAGTGATGCGCCGGCAACACGGTTGATGACAGCGCGTAGGTGGTTACATACAAAAGATGATGTCAACGTCTTTTTTTTAAAACTACGGGCCGCGGAAAAAGCTTTATCTGGTGTATCTACCAGGCAAAGATTTACAACCGATGGATGAACCTCGGAAATTTGTCTTCCACTATGGCCAGGTAACCTTCCAGCCGCTCTTTCAGCCCTCAAACTGTTCCCAGTATGCCTCCAGGCCAATGCCAAATAATCCAATTTTCAGTTTGCTTTGCTGCATAGATTGTCAAATATTTTTGTGAACCCGTCACTCGCCATAGTTAGCAAAGCGTAATACTTCGCTTAAGTTTTTGCTTGTTTATTCGCTTAAGTTTTTGCTTGTTTAATTAACGGTAAACTGATAACTCCCGGACTGTAATTGGTATACCCGATCATTGCCCTTCGTTTTTAGGTGGATAACACCTCTGGCCTGCGTTACCGGCGTTACGCCCTCTAACACGGTGTCACCCTTATTCGCCGGCAAATAAATTGTTGCAGATGTATTGGGCGGAACCATGACGGCTATTGTTGTTTTACCACCGGTTCTGTTCCATTCACATTTTACATCTCCGCTAACGGATGAATAGGAACCTTTAACCCAATCCAGCCCTTTCAACACCGCCGGCTTGATGATAAATCTTCTGAAACCGGGGCCTGATTCATCGGGACTGATACCAACCAGGTCGTTAAAAAACCACTCGTTGATCTGGCCCGACATGAAGTGGTTTTGTGATCCAAAATCACCTACACCGGCATCCCACTTTTCGGTTAAACTGGTAGCACCCATTTTTAATTGATAGCCGTACCCCGGCCTGTCCGACTGGTTATTCATATCGTACACCACATCAGACCGGCCTTCATCTGCAAGCGCCCTCAGCAGAAAACGGTAGCCAACTTCGCCTGTGGTAAAGCTATTGTTATGACTGCGGATGTCTTTCACCAGCCAATCCAATAACTCCTTCCGTTTTTCGGGCGGGCACAGGTCAAAAAACAACGGCATAGCGGCACACGTTTGCGAACCTGTAGCATATACACCTGTTTGGGAGTTATAAAAAGTCTTGTTAAAAGCTAATTTTATTTCCTCGGCTGACTTTCGAAAAGCCGTAGCATCACCTTGCTTATTTAACCGCTGTGCAATGCGGCACATGATCCAGTTATCATAATAATACACGGCGGTGCCTGTAAACGATACCGGCGTTAATTGAGACCCCCAGGGTTCCTTTGGCCCGATGTCGTACCAATCGCCTAAGCCAGTGGTTATAATATGGTTTTGTGTCTGCGTGGATAAAAAGCCGAGGTAGTTTTTCATCTTTTCGTAATACCGTTCTAACAGCGAAATATCGCCCGAGAACAGATATTGCTGCCATGGAACGATAATAAACGAGCTGCCCCACTCGGTGGAGTTACGAAAGCTGTTGCTAAGGTCCGGCGATCCTGCAATAAAATACTCCGGAGCAATGTTTGGCACAAACCCGTTTGCCAACTGCGCATCGGCCATATCGTTCATGGATTTGCGAAACAATGGGGCCATATCGTAGTTATACCGCAACGCGGGCCCATTTAAATGATTTTCTTCCAGCCAGCCCATCTTTTCGCGCTGAGGGCAGTCTGTCATAAAACTCATCATATTACTTCGCTGCGCCCAACGCACCAGGCTGTAAATTTTATTAAAAAGCGGGTTAGAACTTTCGAAGCGGCCAACAGGGGCAGACGAAGAATGCACTATCACATCATTCAATTGTTCCAGTTTGGGCAGGGTGCCATCAACTGCCGGGTACAACTCTACCTGCACATAGCGCGCGCCCTGGTAAAAAAATTTGGGGAACCATGTTTCGGTACCTGTGCCTTTTAAAGTGTATTGCCACCAGGCCGGCCTTACGCCGTCCTGCGTTGCCGATTTACGGTCCACCAAGCCATTTGCACCCAATAGTTCCGAAGGGATCATCCTTATAACAGAGCCTTTGGCACCGCGTACTTTAAGCGCAGGCATCATAGAGGCGTTCTGGCCAAAATCATATATTAAAATGGTTGGCTTTACCTGCGTTATTTTAACAGGCTGTAATGTTTCAATAGCCGTAACTGGAGGCGCAGAGCAAGATAAACCTTTTAAAGTTCCCCCCGGGCCTGGTGTTTCTATGGCAGTTTCCCAACCTGCGTTTTTAAATCCCGCGAAGTTCCAGTCTTTCCGTTCTAAATTTGCATCGTAGTCCTCGCCGCCATAAAGGTTACTGTAGGTAACCGGCCCGGGAGAAACCTGCCAGGTTTTATCGGTATTTACATATCTAACGGTTTTATCCGCATACTCCAACCTCAATTGTGCAATAGCTTTCGCCGCGCCAAAGGTGTTGATGAACTTTACATACCTAAAAGTATCCGGCTGAATGTTATACATGCCGTTACCCAACATAATCCCCAAAGCGTTTGCACCGCTTTTGATTTGCCGCGTAACATCGTATGTATCGTATAGTACCGTTTTTTTATAATCTGTCCAACCGGGGCTAAACAAACTATTGCCTATTTTTTGGCCATTAACAGTTAATTCGTAGGCCGATAAACCGCTAACAAAAACTACCGCACGCACCAAACGCGGTTGTACCTTAAATTCTTTTCTCAACAACATCGACGAGTAGTTAGGGACACTACGCTCGTCCTTTACCCTATCGGTAAGGTTAGTTTTAATAAAGCCGTTGCTTTCGTCGCTGTCTGCAGCTTCAACCGGCCGTCCGGCAGCTATGTTCTTCCCTCCCGACATCACCACTATCTGCCGCAAGGCAAAGGCAAAGCCCTGGCCAACCTGCGCCAGTTTGTTTACGGTTAACCTTACATAACGTGCTTTAACCCCGCATTTATAAACATGTGCCAGCGCGTACCGGTGCGGCGCAAAATCTGCATGCGTAAAATCTGCTACAGTAGTGGCATTTTTAAAAGACGGCTCATCGGCAATGGCCAACTTAAACTGCCGCGGAAACCCCCAGGCACCTCTATCAGCATAAAATTGCGGGTATAATAATATTTCGGCAATGGGTTGTGCTTCCCCCAGGTCTACCTGAACCCATTTCTCCGTATTTTCGCTCGCCGCATCAGCAGATTTGTAGCCAAACGGACTCAAAGCAAACTTATCAGCGCCTTTCGCACTTATCCAGCTGCCTTTCCAATCGGCAGTATTTAGTATCCCCATCGTCCAGGATGCAGTTTTACTCCATGCTGAAATTATACCGTCCTGATCCCAAATCCTCACCTTCCACCAGTATTTGTGGCCGGATTTCAAAGGCTTACCCGAGTAACTGATATAAGCCATTTGATCGGTGCTTACTTTCTTAGAATCCCAAAGGTTGGTACCCGCAGCAAAATCAGCCGAGTTTGAAACAACTATCTGGTAGGCGGTTTGGCGCAAGCCGCGCTTATGTACACCGGCTTGTAGTATATAGCTTAAACCTGGATGCGCAACATCTATGCCCAATGGCTCTTGTCTTAATTCACAGGCTAATTGCGCAGGCACTATTTGCGCGTTTGCTACGGCCCAGCAGCCGCAAATTAATACCCCAAGCAGGGTAAGTACTTTTCTAATGGCAAAATGCATTATCTACAGGTTATCGGGTTAATAAGAGCTTTGGCATAATTGCCTGGTGTAAATTTAAGCTGCTTTGGTGTATAATTTAACGGTGCCTAAACAGCTGTAAGTAGGTTAATTTTATAAGTCAAATCTATAGAAATCGACTATCAGGTAAATACCAATTTTGATAAAAGATTTATACAATATGATAAATAAAAATCCTTTACGGTTACGATCTAAATACGTGTTCCAATTTTTAAGTCCTGATAGCTGAAATTGAAGCACTTAAAGGCAGCCAATGATTGATTTACTGCCTTAATACAATTAAACAGTAATCACTAACCATAAAAATCAAATGGCTGAACCTGCATAAAAATAAACCATGAAACAGGCCGAAAATTAAAATTCAAAAGGTAATTTTGGTTTGATGGATGCCAGGGAAGCCCTTGCGGGGCATATTGCAAATACCATAACCTTAACGGACGAGCAGTTCGATCACGTTTACTCGCATTTTAAACTATCGTCTTTCAAAAAAGGCCAAAGTATCATCACGGCGGGCGACAAGGTTGAGTGGGAATATTTTGTGCTCGATGGCTGCCTCAAATCCTTTTATATTAACCCCGATCTGAAAATGTTTATCCTTCAGTTTGCTATGCCAAACTGGTGGGCGTCGGATTACCAGGCACTTTACAGCGGCAGCAAAGCTTCTATCAATGTAGATTGTATCACTAATGCCGAAGTGCTTTGCCTATCCAACGCCGACAGGGAAAAGCTTTGTAACGAGATCCCCCAAATAGGCCACTTTTTTCGCTGGCGAACCAACAAAGGTTATGTGGCAGCGCAAAAACGATTGCTATCGTTCATGAATAATGATGTAAAACATCGCTACGAGGAACTGTTGGCGCAATACCCTCAATTGTACAACATCGTTCCCAAACATTTAATTGCTGCCTACCTGGGCGTTTCGAGGGAGACCCTTAGCCGCCTTTATCATCCCTGAAAGTGTTTATTCCTGGGATCAAGGCGCTTCAGTTTCTAACTTAGCGTGCCGGGGCGGTACACTTAAAAATTAGGCGCGCATAGTGTTGCGTCCACTCGATTATTTTCAGATACCCATAATTGCAGACGTTTCCTTAATTAACGATTGCATCAGGTTAGCCGCATTGGTGTGTTTGAGTATAGGCGCAATTTGCCCGCCCCAAAACAATATCATGTCCAGCTTTTGTTGATCAAGCGCCCCTTTTCGCAAGGTAGACATGAAAGTTGTTTGTAAAGGAAATGGCAGAAATTGCCTCTCCTTCCCTATTAAATCCTTCGCTATCCTGCTGGTGATACCGCGGCCAAGCCTGCCTGTAAAGGCAAGTGACAAAGTGGTATGCCTCGCTGCATTTGAGAAAAGCATTTGCCGGTGAATAGGCAACGCGCCCGATTCGTCGGTAGCTAAAAACGCCGTCCCCATCTGGGCAGCATCTGCACCTAACGTTAGTGCCGCAGCAATTCCCCTCCCATTGGCAATCCCGCCTGCCGCAATTACCGCTGCCTTCGCTTTTTCTTTGATCAGTTGCACCAATACAAAGGTACCGGTGGTGGATTGCTCGGCGGGTGCTAAAAACGATGGACGGTGCCCGCCCGCCTCAAAGCCCGAAGCAATGATCATATCTACGCCGGCCGCATCCAAGGCAATGGCTTCGTCGAGCGTAGTGGCTGCGCCAACTGTTTTGATGCCCAGCCTGCGGCATTGCTCCAGGATATCTGCCGATGGTATGCCAAACATAAAGCTGAACACTTTTGGGCGGATATCCAGCACCACTTCAACCTGGTTCTCAAACCGGGACTTAAACGGAGCAGGCTTTTCGGGCAATGCTATACCTGCCTCCTCAAAATAAGGCTTAAACAAGGCTTTCGCCTGTTCAAAATGGTCATCGGAGACGGTACCGTCTATTGCATCGGTATCAGAAACCCACAGATTGAGGTTATAGGGCTTGTTGGTTGCGGCGATTATCCGCTTATTAACCTCGTAGATTTCTTGCGGACTTAAAGTATAAGCGCCATATCCGCCTAAACCGCCCGCGTTAGATACCGTTGCTACCAATTCAACGGTGGAAAGCCCGCCGCCGAATGGCCCTTGCATAATAGGGTACTCAATACCCAATAATGCTGTTGCTTTTGTGTTGTACCACATAAGTTTTAATTTATTCGTTTATATCGCTCATCATTTTATTAACGATGAGCCACTTATTATCTATCCGGTGAAACGACAGGAGATCATGGTAATTGAAGTCGTACATTTTCACCGTTACTTCGGCAATGGCGATTGAATTTACTATTTTAATAGCAATAATTTCACCCTTAAACGGTTTGCCCGAATCTTTCGGGCTTTGGCGGTTTTTTACGCCATCCAAATACTGTTCGAGTGTTTTGGCGTAAGGTGCGCCCTTAACGTCACCAAACAGCAACGTGCCCGGGTGAAAGATCTCGTTTAACAAGCCGATATTGCCTTCATAGATCCCTTCGAAGTAATTATTTTCGAGTGCCTGCGTAATAGCGGCCCTGCCTTGTTCATTTGTTTCCATTTCTTTCCGTTTTTTGTTTTTACGCACTGCACAACGCAGCGCATAAAAACGGTTTAAAAAACAACGTTATTTCAGTTTAGGTTATGCCCGGCAGCCATTCCGCCATCAACGTTAATTATAGCTCCGCTTATGAAATTGCTCTTGGCAACAGTATAAACCATTTCCGCAACATCTTCTACTTCGCCAACACGGTTCAGCAGGTGCAAAGCAGCACTTTTATGGGCGTCATCACCATGCATAGGCGTACGGATGGTACCGGGTGCAATAGTGTTCACTCTTATGTTGTCTTTACCAAACTCAGCGGCCAGTTGAAGGGTAAGCGCGTGTATTGCTCCTTTTGATGCCATTTGAGCGGTAATAGGTACGCCTCCAAGCGCGTGGTTAACCAATGGTGTGCCAATATTGATGACCACGCCATCTTGCTGTTTAAGCATCTGCGGAATAACCGCCTGGGTTGTAAAATACGTGCCCTTTAAGTTGGTATTCAAAAAACGGTCAAGGTAAGCTTCATCAACCTCGAGGAATGGCTTGGTTTCAAATATACCGGCATTGTTTATCAGCACATCTGCCGAGCCAAATTTGGCTATCGCGGTTGCCACCAATTGCTCACCGGTGTGTTTATCGGCTACGTTACCGGCAACCATTGCCAGATTATCGCCCGCGCCAAGTTCTTCAAACACTTTTGCTAATTTTTCTGTGGTAATTGAATTAATAACCACGTTGTCGCCAATTGCCAAAAAATGGCGGGCTATCTCTTTTCCAATACCGGAGGATGCACCGGTAACGATTACGGTTTGCTTTTTCATGATGTTTATTTTTTATCGGCAGTGATGCCTTTTTCTCTTAATACTGATACCTGCTCGCCTGCGTATCCCCAATCGTCCAGTTCAATTTCCTGGATAACCACATGGGTTAAGTGTGGGTCTTTGTTTAGCGTTCCGGTAATCAGGTCGGTTACGCCCTTTATCAGGGCTTGTTTTTGCTCGCGGGTAACCCCTTCGCGGGTTACTTCAATTTTTACGTATGGCATGGCTTTATTTTTTAAGCAAGGCTGCTGTTTAAACAGCCTTGGCAGTGATGAATACATTAAGTTCAAACTCGTTATAGATCAGGTTGTCGCCCAGGTCTTTAAAGAAGTTTCCCGATCGGAATTTTATACCGTATTTGGTGCGGTCGATAACAATCTTGCCGCTTGCTGTCAGGCTTTCGTTGCTTTGGTTTAAAGTGACATCAAAGGATGAAGGTTCGGTAATGCCTTTGATGGTTAAATTACCTTCAACGTGATAGTTGGTATCAGATTTTGGTATCACAACGGTAATGTCGAAAGTAGCAGCGGGGAATTTTTCTGAGGAGAAAAAATCATCCGAAGCAAGGTGCCCGGCAAACTGCGCGTTGGTGGCCGGGTCTGTTACATCCAAAATTTTGATAGATGTGGTATCAATTACAAAATTCCCGCCGGTAAGGTCGCCGTTCTCCAGCGTTAACTGTCCTTCTTTGATATCGATAGTGCCATTGTGTGCGTCGGTCACTTTTCTGCCGGTCCAATCGATACTGCTCTGTGAGCTTTCAATGTTAAATTTTTGAGTTTTCATTTTCTTATTATAAATTGTTGTAAATATTTCAATTTTTAAAGCCAGCCTCGCAGGCTATCGCTTATTGATGATACAAAGGACGGCAGGAAAATGCTATCTGCTACGTGATGTACATCACATTTTAAAGAGCCTGGATTTATGTGACCTGGATCACAGAAACCGATCTCGACCCTACCCACTATCTAATGCATTGGCGTTTATACAACCGATATGCCATTGATTCAAAATACTTACAATCAGTAGATTAATACAAGTGGCTGATTTATGAGCTACGAAATTCCGTTAATTGGCGATGGAAAAAACGACCCGGCGTGGTACAGGGTTCCGTTAAGCTGATCAGCTGGACTATCAGCTTCTCCAACATTAAATCTTTCAACAGATGCATTAAATATGTCGGACTTACAAATGTCTGGCTGAGGATCAACTTTGGCTACATGGGCCCATTAAGGATGGGACAAAACCCATTGTGAGGGTACTTTTGATCAACAATTAAAAACACAAAAAATTTAAATAATGAAAACAACAACAAAAATTCTCGCCAGCACGATGCTGAGCGGAGCAATGGCTTTACAAAGCACATTTACCCACGCACAAGGCGGCCCGTCTGTAAACGCAGCCGATCAAAGTGTGCGCCCATTCCATATTCATGTAGCGGATGCAAGTTTAAAAGACCTTCGGTCGCGTATACTGCAAACCAGGTGGCCCGATAAAGAAACTGTTGCCGACAGGTCGCAGGGAGCAAAACTTTCTGATTTACAAGGGGTGGCAAAATACTGGGGCAAAAGCTACGATTGGCGTAAAGCTGAAGCAAAACTGAACGCTTACCCGCAGTTTATGACTACTATAGATGGTGTAGATATCCATTTTATTCACGTTCGCTCTAAAGAGCGCAATGCGATGCCGGTTATCATTAGCCACGGCTGGCCCGGGTCGGTATTTGAACTATTGAAGGTCATCGATCCATTAACTAACCCGGTTGCCCATGGCGGCAATGCTGAAGATGCATTTGACGTTATCATCCCTTCTTTGCCCGGGTTTGGTTTTTCGGGCAAGCCAACCGAAGCAGGCTGGAATAATGCCCGTATTGGCAAGGCCTGGGCAGTGCTGATGAATCGCCTTGGATATAAACACTACGTTGCCCAAGGCGGCGATTGGGGTGCCGGTATTGTTAACGAAATGGCACTACAGGCACCTACAGGTTTACTGGGTATCCATAGCAACTTACCCGCTACCTTACCTAATGAAGCAGGCAAAGCATTAGGAAGCGGTGTTGCACCGGCAGGGCTTTCTTCACAGGAAGTTGTTGCTTTTGATAAGCTTGTTAAATCGTTAAAAGAAGGTGGTTTTATCTACAAAACAACAATGACCGCGCGGCCACAGGCCGTTGGTTACGGCATTACAGATTCCCCGGTGGGCCTTGCGGCGTGGCTACTACTGCACCCGGGTTTTGCTACCTGGGCGTATGGTAACGACCCTAAACAACCCTTAACTAAAGACGACGTGCTCGACGATATTTCGCTATACTGGCTTACCAATACTGCTACATCTTCCGCCCGCATCTATTGGGAAAACAGGAATGGAGAGTTGATCAGCGCCGGTTCGCAGAAAACTGATCAGATCACATTACCGGTAGCCATCACCCTATTTCCCGAAGATGTTTACACCGGCCCGGAAACATGGGCACGCCGGGCGTTTAAAAACCTCATCTACTTCCACGAGGTGGATAAAGGCGGGCATTTCGCCGCATGGGAACAGCCGCAATTGTTTACCAACGAACTGCGTGCAGCGTTCAAATCACTGCGTTAATACTAACCGCAACTGTATCAATATAAATTTCAATAATTAAAAACACAAAAAATGAAAAATAGAAAAAATTCCCTCACCGGCATTATTGCTATTGGCGCAATAGCAATATTTGCCTTCACTAACCCCGCCCGGGCCCAGCAATCCAAAATAGGGCGAGTGGAACTTCAACAACACGACCTAAGCATTCCCGGCCATGAAGCCGTTCAGTTACGTGTCGACTTTGCCCCGGGTGCCGTAGCCGGAAAGCACAAGCACCCCGGAGAAGAGGTTATCTACGTACTGGAAGGGGTGATAGAATACCAGGTAGAAGGCAAGCCGCCGGTTAGCCTGAAAGCCGGCGATGTATTGTTCATCCCCTCGGGAGCAGTCCATTCGGCGAAAAACGTAGGAAGCGGAAACGCGAAAGAACTCGCTACCTACATTGTAAAGAAGGGTGAGCCACTGATCACACCCATTAAATAAATATCAAAAGCAGCCACTACGTCAAAAAGCAGTTTAAAAACGCCTTAATGTATCAATCAAGGCGTTTTTTTGCTTAAAAAAACATTCTATACTGCCTTGTAAGACAATCGTAATTCGCTAAGGTTAAATTTCCGCCCGGCCCCGCAGAAACATCAAGCGAACAGGCCGTGTTTATACGCACCTAAACAGGGATGCCATCATCGTTGATTATTAACTATGGTTATGGGCACTTAAAAAGAGGAAGCAGTACGTTAGATCTGCCGCACTCATCGCGGTTATCATCAGCGTTACGGCGTTCTTTTTTTATCGTACCACATCAGTGGATAGCGCTCCGGTAAATTACATTACAGTGTACTCTGCTCCGGCAAAAACCGAGGTGGTTTTATTGCCCGATGGGACAAAGATCACCCTAAAATAGCCCTCGCGAACAATAGCGCTCCCTAAATATCTATCACATGCACTCCGAAGTACGGCCGGCATAAATATTTTTGTAAATATTGTGACGGTCGTCACTTTTATTTAGCCATGGATGTTTTAACTTTACCTTAGTAAATTCAACCACCATGAAAATCATACGATTTAACTTTAACCATCCGGTAAATGGCAATGCCATTTTCACACCGGTAAGCTGCGTTGGGGCGTCTTGTTTTAGGATGAAGGTACAAAGCTCGAAAGGCGATCTGCTGGAGATACCGGTTACAGAATGTAATGCGGGCAAATGGAAGCTAATCCTCGATTGGGAGTACGACGGCAGAATGTTTTCTCACCGGGAAGATTTTGAAGTCACGGCGGGTAACTCAATATCCTGATTTTGACGGAACTGAACAATTGCCAAGTGTTCTCCGTCCGCCCCGTTAGGGAGCAGTTTCTTTAAGCACCGGCACCCTGGTATTTTTGATGGCGTTGCTTTTTACCTCGTTATTAAAAGGCGCTACATCTTGCATAGTGCGGGATGGGTAGCGCTTTGTATCGAATTTGCCCGTCCAATCCGCGTTTTTACTGCCGCCTATTAAAATGCCGGTACCACAGTGGTTTATCTTATTGTTTTTGATAACGCAATCACTTGCCGCGATATAAAAACCGGTATCGATCTTTCCTTTCGCCATGCCATACATCAGCCTGATAGCTATTGGCAACTCTTTAAACGAATTATTGGTGATGGTATGCGCAGTGCCGTTAACCCGTGCCACCCGCAAATTTATTGCTATCAACCAGGCATTCATGCCCGCCGCGCATCACCAGTTCGCCGTGGCAGTCTTCAAAATAGTTATTAATGTATTTATTGCCCGATGATTTATTGCTGATCACTTCCGGCTCGCCGCTGCAGCGGATAAAGCGGTTATCCCGTACCGTGGCGTAGGAATAACGGTTGCCCAGTAGAATAGGGTCTTGCCCTATTTGTACGCATTCGCCGCCATTATTGCCCTTCCAGGTAACGCTGTCCTTATCCATAAATGTGTTATGGTCGATGAGAGTGTATAGCGATACACCTTCCTTGCCAACCCGCACCTGTACTTCCTGGTTGTTAAAATTGGCGCTGAAATGGCAATGATCTACCCGGTTATGATCGCCGTGGCCGGATACTACCACGATGGGCATAAACTGGGCATCCACCGTGTTTTTGGTAAAAACACAATTGGTAACGCGGCAATGTTTTGCCGCATCCACCTGTATCAAAACAACGTCTGTTCCTTTGGTCTTAAATAACTGGCAGCCTTCAAACTTCAAGTCATTAAGCTGTATATAACTTCCCGTCAATTTTAATACAGGCTGGCGAACCTCCCCGTTAAATACTACTTTACCGGCCTTTTCTCCCCTAACTATAATTGGCTTATCGGCTGTTCCGTTAGCGTTTAGCGTGAGGCTCCAGTCGCTATAATTACCATTGGCAACTACAATTTCGTCGCCCGGCAAAATAACAGACGCGGCTTTATAAAACTCGTCCTGTGTTGCCACTTTATAAATTTCACCAAAGCTCAATTGAACAACGCAAAGGCAAATCACCGTCAATACAGGGTATTTCATCATATCGTGCTTAAATTAATTCATAAATATTAAAACCAGGCCCGCAAAATTCAGGGCCTGGTTACTCAAATTATATAATCAACTATACCATATACGCCTCATACAAAAACAATAAAGCGTATTTTTAACTACGGTACTATTTTATCTAAAGGCGGGATATTATTCTCTGACCCCGTATAGCCTTTGTTTTGGTTAATATGCCCATTGATGTTAAGATCGATATCCGGTTGTGGTATCGGCCATAACACGTGGTATGGGGAGATGGTAAAATGGTTACCCGAGTTGGTTACAACGGCTGGATTCTTATAAAAATCGTTTTTCTCCATTATCCTGTCGTAAAAGAAGTTATTGGTAGAAAAACTTGCCACGCTGTAAGTTTTACCATTGTAAGCTGCTTTACCTGTTTGGGCAAAAATAAAGGACATACGTGTTAGCTCGGTTTTACGCGGCTCTTCCCAATAAAGCTCCCTTTGGCGCTCATCTAATATAGTGCCTATGTTCACTTTACTGTCATCGGTTAACAGTTCCGCCTTGGCACGTGCTCTTACTTTGTTAATATCGGCCATGGCAAGCGCTGTTTGGCCTTTCCACCAGTAAGCTTCGGCGCGCAACAGGTAGGTTTCTGCTAAACGGAATACATACCAATCGGTATTGGTACCACGGGGTGGGGACCACCATTTATCAGCAGCTGTTTTACCAGAACCGATGAACACTTTATAGTGCGGCCAGCCAAACCATGCCCTGATGGTATCCTTAGCGCCGTTCAAGAATCTTTGATTTACGTTTGCTGCAGTATATTGGTCAAGGCTTTTTCCGTACCAGGCAGCATCCGTTGTTTTAAGCCCGGGTTGGTTGTAAACCAGGTCTGTCATGTTCATCCACATACCTGGTGCATGGCGCAGGTCGGTATTGTCTGTCCAGATATATTTGGTAGCGTAAGGCGTACCGCGTAAACGGCCAATACCACGGCCGTACCAAAGCGTAATCGGGAACTCTTCGGTAATTTTATCAGAAATACCCGGCTTTAATGCACCGGGGCTTAAAATGGTACCATTATGCCACATAGGCACACAGTTACGCATCACCTGCGAACCATTAACCGTCGCGCCATCTAAACTTTCACGGTCAATTACGATGTAAAGCGCTTCGGTGTTAGATGCGATAGCTTTGTTCTCGGGGCGGTGCAAATCCCACACTACGTTCTTTGAAGCATCGCTGGCAACAATACCAAAGCGATTGGTCATTAAGGCGTATGGGCCGTTTATCGCAATGTTTGTCGCTGCGATAGCTTCGTCAAATAAACCTAATGCAAGGTCTATTTTGGCTAATAAGTGAGCTGCCGCGCCTTTCGATGGTTCGCCTTTGTTGCCATTATCTACCAGTTTGGTTACTGCAAAATCCAGGTCCTCCTTCATTTTTTTAAGAATCACCATCCGTTGTGTACTTACAAATGAGGTATTTACAATAGTTTCCTCTTTTAAAAGCAACGGGATATCTCCAAATTCGTGCACCAGGCGGTAATACCTGTAGGCCCTGTGGAAATATGCAGCGGCTAAAACCTTATCCTTTTCATCCTGAGATGGCCATTGGATATCGCCAATCCTGGTAATGATCACGTTGGCATCGTGCACACCTTGCCACCAAACCTGCCAGTACCTGCCTATTTTATTATAATCGTCGCTGTTTAAGTTAGCGGAAGGTGTTATCCTGATGTTCAGATCCTGCGCGGGAGTTGTTTTATCGGTTGTACCTTCAACTGCAGCATCTGTAAAAATGGACTCAGTGAGCATAGGTGCCGCGTCTCCAAAATATTCAAATCTAACGCTAAGGTTTAAGTTTAATAATGCCGACCGGAAAGCCCCGGGCGAAACCAATGTGTTACCCGGTGTATATTTTGAAGGCGCTTCCGGGAAAAGATCGCTTCGTTTGGTGCATCCGCCGGCGGCAAACACAGCAGCAATTGCCAGCGCGGCTATTATATTTTTATTTATCTTTTTCATAATCTAATTTCTTTATACTTTAAAAAGTGACGTTAAAGCCGGCGGCAAAAAATCTTGGGGTTGGGCCGTTATTTTGTGGATCCCACAGTGGCCAGTCAGAGAATACTGCGGCGTTGGTGGCATTAACAAACAGCTTGGCGCTCGACATACCAAGTTTTTTGATCAGCGCAGGGCTAAAGTTGTAACCTAAGGAAACAGTTTGCAGCCTTACAAAAGATGCTTTACGCCAAATGTTGACGGTTGTACCCGATGAACCTGAGTTTAAGCGCGCGTAATCATTTATTGGGTTATCCGCAGTCCAGTATGGCAATGCGTATGCATTCATACGGCCGTTGCCCACGCTGCCCGGGTTATTGGTGGCCAGGTTAAACTGCCTTAACTGCCCAATGCTTGATACCAGCATAAAGGAGAAATCGAAGTTTTTGAAGAAATTAAAATCGTTACGTAACGACCAGCTGAATTTTGGGTTTGTTGAGCCAAGGAACACCTTGTCGTCGTTGGTGAATTTAAAGTCGCCTGTACGGTCTTCCAGTTTAAAGTCACCCGGTACAGCTCCGTATTTTTTTGCTTCTTCAAGTTCCGGTGTTTGCCATACGCCCAATACGTTATAATCCCAAACGGCGTTAACATCGTGCCCTATGAACCAGCCGTTGCCAATGTCGTTTTTCTCAGGGACTACGGTGGTATTACCCGCTGCATCTGTGGTGGTAGATGTACCGTACAAATGCACCAGTTTATTACGATTTAAATAAAATGTACCGCTGGCGCTCCAGTTAAAGTTCTTACGCTGAAGGATCTTACCTTCCAGCAGTATCTCTATCCCTTTGTTGTTTACTTCGCCAATGTTTGTATAAACATCAGGCGTAGTGTAGCCCATAATTGGAGGCAGGGTACGTTTAACAATCAGGCCGGTTGTTTTACGGTTGTAAACATCTATTGACCCGGTAAGGCGGTTGTTGAGGATGGCGAAATCTAAACCCAAGTTAGGGCCTGTGGTACGCTCCCAGGTTAGCAGGTTGTTTTGCAACGATGCAATGGCGATACTGTTATTGTTGGTTATGGTTCCGTCAGGAGCAACGGTAGGATATTTTGCACCGGCAATAATGGCCAGCGCCAGGCTCGGATCTGCCGTGCCACTTGCTAAACGGTTCCCGTTAGACCCATAACCAACGCGCAGTTTACCATAGTTTAACCAGCTAAAGAAATTGATTTTGAAGAAACTTTCATCGCTGAACGTCCACGCTACAGCACCATCAGCGTAGCTTTGGCGTGGCTGCGTTAAACCAAACGGCGAGAAACCATCCCTGCGGGCAGTAAATGTAAAGTTATACCTGCCTAAAAGGTTGTAGGCGATACGGCCCATTAAGGCATCCGCATTGTAAACGCGGTCATCGCTGCTTTCGATAGGCAGGGTACCCGCGCCAATATTATGATACCCTAAAACGTCGCTTGGGCTAAACTGCGAGTTATTGGTACGGGTGTACCAGGTTTGATATTTCTCTTTGTTTAACAGGAAGGTAGCATCAAAACTGTGGACGCCAAATGACTTGTTCCAGTTTAAGATGTTATCCAAATTGTACCTGTAGCGCTCTTCCATCGAGCGATAGGCGGTACCTGTAAGCCCTGCTACAGCTATTTCGTTAGGGTTTGCGCCCGGCCTGAAAAAGAAGTTGCGATATGCTTCAAACTGAGGCGAGAAATTCAGCGTGTATTTGAAACCGAAGGGCAGATCTACCCGGGTAAATAACGTAGAGAAAAGAACATTTTGCCTGTAAACGTTCTGGTTGTATTTGTTACCCAGGAAAGGGTTACGCTGGTTTAAGCCGCTATCATCAGTTGCAATCCGCGTTAAACTGCCATCTGGTTTATACACATCGCCATAAGGCGATGAATTGATGATCTGGCCCCAATCGGCCTCATTCAGATCATAGCCCGCAACGTTGAACGGATTGCTTGAATGGCTTTCATCACGTACTGAGAATTGCGCGTTGAGGCCAATAGTTAAGAATTTTGCCGCTTTACCTTCCAGGTTTGCTCGGAAACGGGTATTGTTATAATCGCCACCTTTGATCAGGTTTTGGTTATTGGTAAAGTTACCCGAAAAGTAATAGCTTACCGTTTCACTTCTGCCCGATAAACTTGCGGTATAATCCTGGCGAAGGCCGTCTCTGAAGATCAGCTTGGACCAATCAGTAACCTTACCGGCTTTGTAGTTGGTTATTTCGTTAGGGAACAGGCCAAGGCGTTGTAAATAAACATCAACCGGGTCGCCGGTGGAGCCCGATAAAAACTGGTCAACGGTTACACCGTCAGGCAAAGCCCGCGGGTCGCTGTAAAAGTAAAAAGGTTTTGATGTGTTTGCACTTCGTTGCACATCCGAGCGCCAGTGCAGAAAGTCTTCCCCCTGGTGGAATTCCTGGTTTTGCAGCAGCTGTGCAACGCCCATGTTAGCGTTCAGCGTAACTACAGATCCACCTTTTTTACCTTTTTTGGTTGTGATAGCAACCACACCACCCGCAGATTGCGCGCCGTAAACGGCCAGGGCGCTTGGATCGCGCAAAACGTCAATCCTGTCAACATCATTTGGGTTAATGTCGGCCAGTTCGCCAAAATAAATAACACCGTCCAAAACGATCAGGGGCGATACGTTGCCCGAAAGACTTGCCTTACCTCTTATTTGAAAATCGCCTGTACCACCGCCTTTTGCTGAGGTATTAAGCGCTACGGATATACCAGGTACAGCACCACGCAGCACATCGGCAACGCTGGTTGGGTTATCGTTCTCAAATTTATCTGCTTTTACGCTGGTGATAGCGCCTGTTACATCTTTTACCGCGCGGGTACCGTAACCAATAATTACAACCTCGTTAAGGTCGCGCGAATTTGGCAATATCTGCACGTTATATTCGGTGGCAGAGCCAACGGTTATCTCCTTTTGAGTATACCCAATAAACGAAAACACCAGAACCGCGCCTGCATCTGCATCGAGCGAATACTTACCGTTTATATCGGTTGTGATACCTATGGTGGTGCCTTTTATTCTTACGCTTACGCCCGGCAAAGGCACGTTTTTTTCATCGGTAACAACACCGGTTATTTTTGCCTGGTTGGTTGCAACATTGTTATTGGGGATAGTTTCGCCGGTTGGGGTAGCCCCGCCCGGATGCACTTTGCTATTATGTGCGCTTGCACCCATCGCGAAAAGCGAAATGGCGACAAAAGCGGCACATCTTTTTAGTGTTTTTTGTAGAGGTCTATTCTTCATATTGATATGTTAAGAATTAAGGTTTTTTAAAAATTGACAATAGGATTCCCCGGCGGTTGTGCACCGCATTTTTTTTAACAAGAGAATCTGGATTTTAAATTTTGCCCGGTTATGGCATTAGCGGCCGCTACGTTACTTTTTCTTTGGTTGTTTGTTGCATGATTGCTGTTAGAGTTAGTTGATACTGGTATTGATTATTGGTTTGAGAGACGATAGGTATTAGCAAAGCAGGTAGTGGTTCTGTTTGCCTGTTGCTGGCAGTATGGGTTTCGTGGTTAAAATAATAGGCAAGCGCCACGGTTTGAGCCATTGCCTTACAGGTAACCACTGAATACACGAAGAGCACGATAACGGCCAGCTTGCGTTTCATTTTAGAGAGATGTTTAGTAATTTATGCGTTGTTTATAATTGGCGTATTTACAACTGCACAAACCAAAAGTACTTTTGTTAACTTACCATTAAGATATATCGGGCATATTTATTTACGACATCGTTTTCGCTGCTCAATAGTTGGGGCTATTGTTGTATTATTTATACAAACATTTCAGTAAAAAACTAAAACACTAAGTAAGTTGGGGAGGGTGGAAATTACGGTTACTGGCGGGCGGTAGAATCGCGTGTAACCAATTGGGTAGGTAGTACAAGTGTTTCAAAATCATACACCGGCCTTTTGGCTAAAATAAGTTCTAACAGTTTTTGAGTGGCCTTCTGCCCCATCTCAAAACCGGGCTGGTAAACGGAGCTTAGCGAAGGGTTCAATACATCGGCCAGGGTAGTATTGGTATAACCGATAAGCGCTATTTCCTGGGGGATCTTTATTTTCAATTTATTCAGCAAACTCAGCGTAGTGGTAGTGATCCTGTCCGATGTGGTGAAGATCGCATCGGGTTTATCTTTAAGCGAGAGCAACTCGTTCAGCGCATTCTCTATCTCGCCGATATCGCGGCCGCCATGCGGGCAATATTTGATGTACTCATAATCAATAGCCATCCCGGCTTCCTCAAGCGCCTTACTGTACCCGGCAAAACGTTCTTTGGTGATAGATATATTGGGTGGACTGGTGATATGCGCTATGCGTTTATACCCGGCATCCAGCAGGTGTCGGGTGGCATCATATCCACCTTTAAAATTATCGGCAATTACTTTATGGGTGTCAATCTCGTCGGAAATGCGATCGAAAAAAACAATAGGCAAGCCTTGCTTATGCAGCGTTTTCAGGTGCGTTATATCGTTGGTTTCGGTTGATAAGGATATCAGCAAGCCATCAATAGAACGATGCGTAAGATGCCCTACGTTCTTTATCTCCAGCTCATACGATTCGTGTGTTTGGGTGATAATAACATTAAAACCTGCCTCATAAGCTACAGATTCGATGCCGTTAATTACCTGCGAAAAAAATTGATTTTCGATGGTAGATACCACAATACCAATTGACTTACTGCGCCCCTGCTTTAAACTTTGGGCAATAGGGTTTGGCCGGTAGTTGTGTTCCTGCGCGTACTCTTTTACCAGTTTTTTTGTATTCTCGCTTATCTCGTAACTATCCCGTAACGCTTTTGAAACAGTAGATACTGAAAGATTTAGCGCCGTAGCGATATCTTTAATGGTAATTGAGCTGAAGTTCATATTGGCTATTTGCTAAATAACAGTGGTAGCTGTTTTTTAACATTTCACCAATGTAATAAATTCCTGCTTAATAAAGCTTAATATTACTATAAAGTTACAACTTTCATACGGGGTGTTAACAGGTGCATCACCAGCCATGCCAGTAAATAAGCACAGGCGCAAATAGAAAATATAATATTGTAACCGGCCGTGATATGGCCCGCCGCCTTATAGGTTTCCAAGATCCAGCCAACCAGCAGCGGGAATATGATGCCCCCTACCGAGCCGGCCATACCGCCAATGCCTACCACAGAGCTAACCGCCCTTTTAGGGAACATATCTGACGCGGTAGTAAATATATTGGCACTCCAGGCCTGGTGTGCGGCCGCGGCTAAACTTATTAAAGCAACCGCTTGCCAAATATTGGTGGCATACCTCGCACCAAATATGGGCAAAACGCACAGCGCGAATAAAAACATGGCCGTTTTGCGCGCTTTAAAAATAGGCATCCCGCTTTTAATAAACCACGACGACAGGTAGCCGCCGCCAATACTGCCAATGGTAGTAGCTGTGTATACTATAACCAGGGGCAAACTGGGTTTGCTCAAATTTAAGTTAAACGTACTGGCAAAGTAAGACGGCAGCCAGAACAGGAAGAACCACCAGATTGGGTCGGTAAGGAATTTACCGATCAAAAAGGCCCAGGTTTGCCTGATGGCGAAAAGCTGTACCCATTTAACTTTCGCTTGAGGGCCATCAGTTTCTGGCTCGTCATTGATATCGCTGTGTATATGCTCAAATTCGGCTTTGCTTATTTGCTTGTGTTTAGTCGGCACTTCGTAAAACAGCCACCAAAATATAAGCCATACAAAGCCGATGGCACCGGTGATCAGAAACGCCATCTGCCAGCCGTAGATCCCTAATATCCAGGGGACCATCACGGGCGCCGCTACCGCGCCAATATTTGCACCCGAGTTAAATATCCCCGTTGCCAGTGCCCGTTCCTTTTTGGGGAACCATTCGGCTACTACTTTGATAGCCGCCGGGAAATTACCCGATTCGCCGATACCTAAGGCGGCACGTACCGCGCCAAAGCCCAGGGTTGATTTGACCAAAGCATGTAACATAGCCGCCAGGCTCCATACAATAAGCGAGATGGTGTACCCCAACTTGGTGCCCAGTTTATCAATAAAACCACCAAAGCCGAGCAAGCCGATAGCATAAGCTGCCTGGAAAGCCATCACAATATGCCCGTAGTCCTCTTCTGTCCAGTTAAATTCTTTCTCCAGCGTTGGCTTCAGAAAGCCTATCACCTGCCTGTCGAGGTAGTTAATGGTTGTGGCAAAAAACAGCAGGCTTACTACAACCCAGCGGTAATTGGTTTTTTTGGTATCGCTCATAATTGATGATTCTATCTTGCAGATTATACGCCTGTCTTATTACCTGATGTTTTCTATCTTGATGGCATCCATATCGGTGTAGTCGAGGTTTTCGCCACCCATTCCCCATATAAAGCTATAGTTACTGGTGCCCGCACCTGAGTGCATACTCCAGGGGGGAGATATCACCGCGTTATAGTTGTCTATTAAAATATGCCTGGATTGGGTTTCCTCTCCCATCAAATGAAACACCTTTTGCCCCGCAGGGATATCAAAATAAAAGTACGCTTCCATTCGGCGATCGTGTACATGCGGTGGCATGGTATTCCATACGCTGCCGGTGTGCAAAATAGTTAAGCCCATTACCAATTGGCAGCTGGCTATCCCCGCTTTGTGTATGTATTTATTGATGGTGCGTTTGTTGGCGGTATCATCGCCGCCTGCGTTAACTTTTTCTGCGTCGTTAATGGTCATCAGCGCCGTGGGGTAATTTTTATGCGCGGGTGTGGAGAGCAGGTAAAAAACAGGTGGCTTGGCAGCGTTGGCGGCGCTAAAAATTACCTGCTTAACACCTTTCCCTACATACAGGCAATCCAGCTTCCGTAGTTTATAGGCAGTTCCGTCAACGGTTACTTCGCCATCTCCGGCCACGTTAATAATTCCTATTTCGCGTCGCTCTAAAAAATATTCGGCTTTAAGGTTGTCGTAAGTATCGAGGGTTAAAGGTTGCGTTACCGGATGGGCGACACCTGCTATAACACGATCGTAGTGGGTATACACGCAATTGAGTTGGTCGGACTGCACCAGGTTTTCCAGCAAAAATCTTTCGCGTATCAGTTCGGTCTGATAGATCTTAAAATCATCAGGATGAACACTGTGTATTACTTTCAAAACAAGAAATATTAGGGTTAAATTATAATTGTTTGGCAAGTGTACAACTATGCCAGAGCAATCAAAAGCAATCGGCTTGTTATTTCTACGCAAACGTTATCGAAGAGTTTAAATGCATCTGCTCCCCAAAAAGCAATAGCTCATCAGAATACAGTGTTTATTAAATTTCTTTACGTGTTCATAATAAAAGTTTTCAGATTTATGGTGACACTATTATGGTGAAAACATGTTAACCCAAGTAATTTTTTAATTATTGATTATCAGTTATTTGAAATTTTTTATTGAAATTGTGTTAAGTTATGTTAACCCTAAATCCTACGCAACTATGCACAATGGTTAGTAAAAGAGGGCAAAACTGAAGCAATTAATACAAGGGCTTACAAAATGGAATATGCTGTCTTTTTATGGGCTATTTCCCTCTAAAGGACCATTGGTCAACTATAACGTTTGCGTAGAATTACATGCCCCACTGAGGTGCTTATTAAGTATTTCCTTGTAATATTGGCTTGTGATAGCGCCAGTTCCGCCCAGGTATAAGCGCTGTAAGCATATGCCAATTACCAACCAATATGAAAATCAAACACATCTTTTCACTTTTGCTATTTAGCGCGGCAACCATTAGCGCATCGGCACAAAGCAACAATGCTAAAGCAATGCAATTCGCGCAGCGCCAAACCCGGCTATTACTAACCGAAACAGCTAAAACAAAAGCAGCGGCTGGCAAGCCAAACCTATTATCGCCGCGTACGCTGGATGGCAGCGGCAACCTGGTACTTGTATCGCCCAAAGATTGGTGCGGCGGCTTTTTTGCGGGCAACTTGTGGTTTTTGTATGAGTACACTGGCGATAAATTCTGGAAAGAGCAATCAGAACCTTTTACCGCCGTTATGGAGACCGAAAAAACAAATGGCGGCACACACGATATGGGCTTTAAGGTCTACAACAGCGTGGGTAATGCTTGGCGCCTCACCCACGGGCAAAAGTATAAAGATGATGTTATTGAAGCGGCAAAAACGCTGATAACCCGATTTAACCCAAAGGTAGGCAGCCTGAAATCGTGGGATAACCGCAAAGAATGGAAGTTCCCGGTTATTATTGATAATATGATGAATCTCGAGCTGCTTTTCGAGGCGACCAAATTAAGCGGCGATTCCAGCTTTTATAAAATAGCGGTAACCCATGCCAATACAACGCTGAAGAACCATTTCAGGGCGAATAACAGTTCTTACCACGTTATAGATTACGACCCGGAAACCGGCCAGGTGGCGCACAAACAAACACACCAGGGCTTTGCGGATAGTTCGTCGTGGGCGCGCGGGCAGGCATGGGGTTTATATGGCTATACCATGTGCTATCGCGAAACCGGCAACACAATCTACCTACAGCAAGCCGAAAAGATTGCCAAATACATTTTTAGCGACCCGCAAATGCCCGCCGACCTTGTCCCCTACTGGGATTACGACGCAGCCAAACAAGGCAACCAACCGCGCGATGCTTCTGCAGCCGCTGTTACAGCATCAGCACTTTATGAGTTGAGCACTTACAGCACAAATGGAAAATCGTACAAGAAAAAGGCAGATAAAATTCTAAACTCCTTAACCAACGAGTACCAGCCCCAGCCAGCTAGCGCGCGCGGTTTTCTGCTACTACATAGTACCGGGCATAAACCGGCCAACAGCGAAATTGATGTGCCGATAATTTACGCGGATTACTACTACCTTGAGGCCCTGCTTCGCCAAAAGCGCCTTGCAGATAAGAAACCGGTGATAAACGCCGATGGTAATTTAAAAATTTAGTGATGATACAAAGCGATCTGTTCCAGTTTGAAGATAGTACCGAGTGGCTAACCGTAGCTCCGGGCGTTCAGCGGAAAGTGTTGGGTTACGATGATAAACTGATGATGGTGAAAGTAAAATTCAGCAAAGGGGGCCGCGGTGACTTGCATAGTCACGAGCATTCGCAGGTAGCGTATGTGGCAAGTGGCGCGTTTGAAATGACGCTCGGCGAAACGGTAAAAATCATCCGCGAAGGTGATGGTTACTATGTACCTCCCTTTACGGTGCATGGTTGTGTTTGCCTGGAAGATGGCGTACTGGTAGATGCCTTTAGCCCGGCACGACTGGATTTTGTAAGTACCGGCAGCTAATAAAGCTGGATTAGGTTTAGATAAACATCGTATAATTATTTTTTGCGAAATGAAAAAGCTGATATGTTTTTTGAGTTTAATGACGGCGGTATTTGCTGTAAAGGCGCAGATTACCAGTCTCAATAAAAAAGAAGTCGCGCTAATGCGCAAGGCCATAAACAGTAACGACGACTATAAAAAAGCATTTGAGCCCTATCGGCAAGCGGCAGACAGCGCGCTGAACGAAACGCCAAATCCTATTGTGGAAATATTATCGCAGGGTTTGTTGGCGGGCGACCCGAGGAAAACCGCCAGCCTTAAAGCTGTTGAGGACGCTTATAAAACCTATTCGCTGGCATTGGCCTATACTTACTTCGGCAAAGCAACGTATTTAACTAAGGCCACCGATTTTTTGAAGGCCTGGGCTACCACAAATAAAGCTACCGGCGACCCTATCAACCAAACCAAACTGGAGGATATGGTAACTGCTTACGACCTCTTAAGAAAGAAAATAAAACCCGATACCCGCACCCTTGTAGATGCCTGGATGAAAAGCATTGCCGATACGCTGGTGAACAGTCCGTACGCTAAAAGCGGCAGGGGAACGGCTATCAACAACTGGAATTCGCACCGTATAAAAATGATAACGCTTATTGCGTATACCCTGCATGATGACAGCTATACCAACATCATCACACAGGAACTGGAGAAACAACTGAACGTTAACCTAAATCCCGACGGCACCACGCACGACCTGCTGGAACGCGATGCCTTTCATTACCAAACTTATGACCTGGAGCCACTATTATCTGCCTGCATTGCCATTTACAGGGCAACCGGCAAAAACTGCTTTACTTATCAAACGGCGAATGGTTCGTCCATTAAAAAATGTGTTGATTACATGACGCCGTTTATGACGGGTGAAAAAACACACCCCGAATTTGTGAAAAGTAAGGTACCGTTTGATTTAAAGCGTGCCCAAAACAACGAAAAAGGTTACGCGCCCGGTACTTTGTTCGAGCCGAAGAATGGTATTGAAACCTTCGCCCTGGCGGCTTATTTTGATGACAGCTACGTCGCTATAATACGCAAAGCCACGCATAACAGCACTTACATGAACTGGCGCTTAGCTATCAATAAGGTTGTTGTTGATGCCGCCGGAGCTAAATAAACTTTAATTGAACTAAATTTTGCGCTTTATGCCAGCTGCGCTATATTTGTCTTTCGCAAAATGCATCCTGCAACGGCAGGATTTTTTGTTTTGTTGAACCTATCCGGAGAGGTGTCAGAGTGATCGAATGTGCCTGATTCGAAACCAGGTGTACTGTTATAGGTACCGGGGTTTGAATCCCTCCCTCTCCGCAAATTTTGATATCAAATTATTCAAAAGCCTGCAAGTCAAATGATTGCAGGCTTTTGTTTTTATATCAAATGCTCAAAATATCCACCCAATCGCATAAAAACAGTGCGTAATGAGGTGAGTGAATTTTTAGATACTTAAACTCACCTCATTAGTCATATCTTTTTGACTGTCAAGATGTTCAATAACTAAACATCTTGATTATGATCAGCTGCAAGCTTAGTTTTGTTTCACCTTTTAATGTTATTAAACATGAAAACTAATTTCAGCTTACTCTTCTACTTGAAGAAACCCAAAAACTACTCAGATGGCCCAGTGCCAATCTATCTTCGTATTACCGTGGCCGGTAAACGGGCGGAAACTGCCACCGCACGCAGTGTCGACCCTATGCAATGGAATAGCAGAGCAGGGCGGTTAAAAGGCACAAAGGAAGAATCATCCAAAACTTTTAACGCTTATCTCGAACAACTGCAAACAATGGTGTATGCCGCCCATCAAAGCCTCACCGACCAAAAAACAACCATTACTGCTGAACGGCTCAAAAACAAATTCACAGCGGAAACTGCCAGGATGATACTTGATATATTCAGGGAGCACAACAGGCAGGATCAGAATCCCGGGCGTTCATTGGGTAGCGGTGGCATGAAACGCTAATTTTCGAGGGTAATTAGGGAACCGGAAACATACTTCAACATTATTCATGCTGCACTATAATTACTTCAATTGCACTTTAAATACGTAAACAGGTATTTCATCGGGCAACACAAATGGCACACTACAGTTTAATCCGTTTTTATTTTGTTCCCATTTAACCGCAGTTTTGGCCCCAAGCAAAGTTACTTTGACCACAGTAAACTTATCAGCACTAATACTTTTGATATTTATAGCCGGTTCCTTCCAGCTACGTGCAAAAACGTAGATCACCTTCCCTTTTGCCGCAAAATAAATGTCGGGCAGTATTGCTGTAGAAGTGGCATCATTATCAACATCTATTTTTATTGCGCTTGAACTAAGTGCAACCTCAGATATCTGTTCTCCGGCAACCATCCATGGTCTTGTGCCGTAAATTGCTTCACTGTTTATATTCATCCACTTCCCAACAGCCTTTAATCTTTCAATTGCCTGTGGAGGAAAAGTCCCATCACCCTTGGGGCCAATATTCAATAAAAGGTTCCCACCCTTACAAACAACCTCAACCAGTTGCCTCACAATAAGCTCGGGACTTTTCCATTCCGTATCATGCTTATTATAACCCCAACCTTTACTCATGGTAATGCAAGACTCCCATGGTTGATTATCTGTTTTATCTGTGATCTGCTGCTCGGATACTTTAAAATCGCCTAACCCGTTGCCCACACGGTTGTTTACTACACAATTTGGCTGTAACGATTTGACCATTGCATACAACTCTTCACTTTGAGGCTTGCTTATCCGTTCGGGTGTATCAAACCAAATAACGCTAACAGGGCCATATTCAGAAAGTAATTGTTTTACCTGAGGTTTTACTTTTCTTTCAAAGTATTTAGAAAAATCTTTTGCATCTTCATTTGGATAATCAACTACATTACTTCTGGCACCCTTTGTTGGCCAATCGGTAGCTACATCCGGATCCTCCCAATCTCTTCCCAAAGAATAGTAAAATCCTAACTTCATCCCGTATGCTTTACAAGAATCGGCAAGCTCTTTAAGAGGATCTCGTTTAAAAGGGGTTTGTTTTACAATATTATAATCGTTTGTATGGGAGTTAAACATGGCAAAGCCATCGTGATGCTTGGATGTAATAATTATATATTTCATTCCGGCCTGCTTAGCTGCTTTTACCCATTTACCGGCATCAAATGAAGTTGGGTTAAAGTCTTTAGCCAAACTGCCATATTCTTTCAGTGAAAGCTTTTCATAGATCATAAAATGCTCATTGCCTTTGTAGGGCTTGCCTTTCCAATCGCCTGCTGCCTGCGAGTATAAACCCCAGTGCAAAAAGAGCCCAAACTTAGCATCGCGCCATTGTTGCATTTGGGCATCTGCAGTAGCAGCAGGTGTCTGCGCATTGCCAATAGAGCAAAATGCAATTAAACAAATTGCAATACCAATTAAAAATTTAAACCTTAAATCTTTCATCTTTATTTAATACTGAATTATATTTAACCTGATCGTTCTCAAAATCATATTCTACCGAGGTCTTTATTTAATTATAAACTTTCCTTTTACTCCGCTTATAGAGATGCTTCGATGTATCAAATTTATCACGTTGTCAATATAATTTAACCCCATACTCATCCCCGCTCTCAAGAAATCTTCAATGCAAACGCATAAGAGAGCTTCGGCTTTTCGCTTAATTTTACAAGCAGGCCCTCATTTGTTTGGCTAAATTTGAGTTTTTGTACATTACCAAGCATTTCCACGGACGATACAGCCTTTTCCTGGTTAACGTTTCCCGCCTTCATGCTTTTTATTAATACCTGCCCGTTCTCTGGCCAGCCCAGTACTGTTGCATATACCAGGCCATTTTTAGTTGTAAAGCGGATATCGGCTGCTCCAAAAGACTTGCCTTTACCTTCATTAAAACCCGCACCCGAAAGTGCGGCTACCGACTCCGTAGCCGGCCCTTCTCCAAAAACTTTCCAGGGTCGTGTGCCAAATATGCTGTCGCTGTTAATATCCATCCACGCGCCGATGCCTTCCACAATCGCTACTTCTTTTTCGTCTATAGTTCCGTCGCCGCGAACAGGGATATTGAGCAGGAGATTGCCATTCTTGCTCACAATATCAACCAGCATTTGAATAACTGTTTGGATAGATTTATATCCACCACGTTCATACAATCCCCTATCATAATGCCAGTTTCCAATACACGAGCATGTTTGCCATGGATGGGCTTGTACATTATCCAGTACGCCGCGTTCTACATCCCAAACCATACATTTCTTCTCTGTATCTGTAAGTTTTTTTCCAAACAAAACAGCTTCAAGTTTTCCGTTGTGTGTTGCCATATTCTGGTTATAATAATTGGCCGCAAGTCTTAATCCTACATCGCTTACCGGGTAAAGCGGGAGGCTTGAGTCATCAAAATAAATCAAATCAGGATTATATTGCTTGATCAAGTCCATAGTGCGATTGTAAAACCTTTCGCAGTAAGCCGGTGAGGGCCAGCGCGTTTTATCTTCCCAATCCCAATCGAACGTTTTGCTTAATTGATGATTTTGGGCATACAATTCCTGAGGATCAAGCCCTTCCCACCAGGTGCCTTTGCCATCAGCTTTTGTAAGATTGCCATCATAGGGTACCCCTGCAAATTGGCCACTCTTATCCGAACCCTGCGAAGTTTCGTAAAACATCCATGCATGAGCTGCATGAACACTTAACCCAAATGGAAGTGCGTGTTTTTTAGCTGCCTTAGCCCAACCGGCAACAATGTTTTTTTTAGGGCCTACACGCACTGAGTTCCATTGCTGGTATTTGCTGTCCCATAAATCAAGATTGTCATGGTGGTTTGCCATGGCAAAAAAATATTGTGCTCCTGCACGTTTATACAATGCCACAAGTTTCTCCGGGTCCCAATTCTCAGCTTTCCAATCGTGTATTACTTCCTTGAAACCTGCTTTGGAAGGATGCCCATAATGGGCTAGATGCCATTTGTAATAATCGGAGTTTTCTTCATACAAGCCCCGCGCGTACCAATCGCCGCGCTCTGGCTGGCATTGTGGCCCCCAGTGCGACCATATCCCAAACTTGGCATTACGGAACCATTCCGGAGCTTGATAGGAAGACAGAGAGTCCCAGCTTGGTTTAAATGGGCCCGAAGCCATAAATTCGTGGTTACTATTAAGTAGGTTATCAGCAGCATGAATATGTTTAGCCAATGCCACTGCCGGAATTGAAGCTGCCAGATGCTTTAAAAGTTGCCTGCGTTTCATGTTATTTTATATTTTATTCTAAGTGTATTTGAGTGTTCTCGCGATTACTTCTGCAAAGCTGCCTTTGGGCACCTCACTTTAACTCTGTAGTTGTAGATTTCGTAATTGTAATGTTCTTTAATTCGGTAACAGCGTTTAAACTGATGTTCTCAACGTTTTTAAACGTTATCCGGGGCTCTCCTGTCGGCTTTGCTATATCAAGATTGTTAGCTTGCGCACCAATTACATCATCAAAGAAAAATACAGGGCGGTGGTCGGCTGTTAAAGACATTACTTTAATGTTGTGCATGTCAATGTTTTTTACATGTCTCACATAAAAACCATAAGAAGGCGTTATGCCATGTCGTTCAGGTTCAGGATAGTCTTTAATAACTTCCGGCATCTCTCCCTTAGACTGCTCCAGCGTTCCGCCGCCGGCGGTGTATATAAGAATGTCATGCAGGCTAACATCATCAATGTAAGCTGATGGAATCCCGCTAATAATTGAAGCTTGCCTTGGGTCGGCGTTATAGGCTACTATGTTTCCAATATTAATTCGTTTCAACTGGCCAGGGGAGGTTCCTTCAGGAGCTCGCATTCTGCCTCCGATCCGCAAATAGATGGGAGAGTTAACAATATCCCTCATTGTAATATTATTTACTGTTACACCCTCAATTGAAGCTCCATCGGTTGTTTCTATTGCTAAACCGCGGCAGTAGTCAAATACGCAGTTTGAAATAGTAATATTCTTAAAACCGCCATTAGATTCTGTTCCAAACTTGATTCGGCCAAAAGGCCCGCGATCAAAATTATTTGATGGCGGCGTCTTTTTATAAGTACCGTCTACCACGGAGCCCATATTGTAGCCGCTTACAATGCAATTAGTGATAGTAACATTTTCCGTTGTGCGAAGTTGATTTAGCGCAAAGCTGCTTTTTAAACAAATGCCATCATCATTTGGTGAGTTAACCCGGCAGTTGGAAACAGTAACATAGCGACAGCAATCTATGTCAATTCCATCACGGTTCGTGTCGAGTTTAAGGTTATCAAGGGTAAAGTTGTCAACACCAGTTGCCAGTATGCCAAACCAACCGCCTTCATATATCGTAAAATCGCGCAGTAAAACATTTTTGCAGCGTTTTAATGCGATAGACTTATTTGCCCTTTTATCGCCCTTTTCGTTGTATCGAACAAGGCCTTTGCCATGAATTATGCCGGTACCAGTTATCGACACATTTTCCAGGTCTTCACCCCATATTAAACTATTATGCCAATGGCTATGCCCAAAATCCTGATATTTATCATTTTCGGGCACTTCGGGTTCGTCGTAAATACCACCTTCGGCAATAGTTGCTGCAATAATTGTAGCACCTTGGTCTATTAATAAATTAATATTGCTTTTAAGGCGAATTGAACCGCACAGATAATTGCCTGCAGGCACCAATACCGTCCCACCTCCGTTGGCAGCTGCTGCTTCAATGGCTTTATTAATACCAGGTGCGTCCATCGATTTTCCGTCGCCTTTGGCACCGTAATTTTTAACATTGTAGACATTATCTGCTGCGTAAACGCAAAATGAACAGTTGATTAACGCAATTAGAATAAATATACGTTTTACAACTTTAGGAAATTTGGTCTTTATAATCATAGTATAGTATTAATTAATGGTGTCATCTAAGCAACGTTGATATTGATAATCTAAGAGGGCCAGCTTGCAAATTACACCTTCGTTTACAATAGCCTGCTTCACTGCATCGCCCAAATGCCAAACTTGGCATCCCTGAACCAATCGGGATATTTATATTCTTTTAACGATTCCTCTGTTGGCTTAAACGGCCCTTTATTAATAGACAACTCCTGCGCATGGCCTTGCGCGCTAAACAGCAAGGCAATGCCAGCGGCCATTGTTAGTGGGCTCAATACTTTCTTTCTAATATTCATTGTTGTTCTAAATTTATGTGGGTGTGTATATTATATATGAATGTACCGGTCGAACAGGCTGGTTTTCCCGCCCATAGTTGACCATCTTCCCATTAAAAAAATATTGATATCAAATGGCACCTGTTATATGAAAAAAGTCAAAATCAGCCGCTCCCCCTATATTTTTTGTAGCATAATTAAACAAAGCAAACCGATAGCCCATGAAATGCGGGAAGGTATAGGCCATTTTTAATTGTGTGCCCAATGGTATCCACATTTTCCCGTCCAGGC
>NZ_JBDSZG010000046.1:0-229261 GCF_039925265.1 Mucilaginibacter sp. | reverse complement strand
GGGTCTGTAAAATAAACTGTGTCATGCCCAGTCAGGCTTCGGCCCCATGGGGCCGGAGCCTGACTGGGCATGATTGCTACATCAAATCTAATATCATTCTCCCAGGAAACCAAATGGCCAGTTTCTGAGCAGTCGTAGCCCAATTTGAAAGAGGCATCGTCCATTTTTGCTTAATGTTGTTATGAGCCAGATAGATCAGTTTTAACAAAGCCATATCAGAAGTAAAGCCCCCTTTAGTTTTTGTCACTTTTCTAATCTGCCGGTGAAAACCCTCGATAGTATTGGTGGTATAGATGAGCTTTCGGACGGCAGCATCGTAACGGAAATAGGTAGTTAGTTTTGACCAGTTCCGGCGCCATGACTCCAACACCTTTTCGTATTTCTTGCCCCACTTTTCTTCCAGTTCATCCAAGCGCAGTTCGGCCAATTCCAGCGTCTCTGCCTGGTAAACCGGCTTCAGATCTTTCATAAATACTTTCTGATCTTTAGAGGCCACATATTTCAGGCTATTGCGGATCTGGTGAACAATGCAGGTCTGGATCTCAGTTTGAGGGAATACGGTATTAATGGCTTGAGGGAACCCGTTCAGGTTATCGATACAAGCGATCAAAATATCCTTTACACCGCGGTTCTGTAAATCTGTCAAAACCGACAACCAAAAGTTAGCACCCTCACTTTGAGAAACATACATGCCTAAAAGTTCTTTGTGGCCATGGCGGTCTATGCCCAGAATATTATAAACAGCGTGCGATACCATCCGGTGGTCTTCTTTCACTTTATAGTGCATGGCATCAAGCCAAACAATCGGGTACAGCTCTTCCAGTGGCCTTGATTGCCATTCTTTCACTTCGGGGATGATCTTGTCTGTAATAGCTGATAAGGTGCTGTGGCTGATCTCGGTATCATACATATCCTTAATATGCTTAGAGATATCACGAAGGCTCATCCCTAAACCATACATCCCGATAATCTTTGATTCCAGGCTCTCGGCAAGTATCGTTTCCCGTTTACGGATCAGTTCAGGCTCAAAGCTGGCATTGCGGTCACGAGGCGTATTAACCGAAATCGTGCCGTCAGAGGTCCGTACATCTTTAGTGGTCTTGCCATTCTTACGGTTGCCTGAACTTCGTTCAGCTTCATCTAAATGGCTTTCTAACTCAGCTTCCAAAGCTGCATCCAAAAAACTTTTGAGCAAGGGCGCAAATGCGCCATCCTTGCCATAAAGTGATTTGCCCGAGCGAAGCTGCTCCAGGGCTTTCTTTTTCATTTGCTCGTACTCGAGCGACTCTTCTTGTTTCATCTTAAACTATGTTAAAGGTAATTAATTACACTTTGACACAGTTTATTTTACACCCTCTAATTAGCTAAGGATTAAGAAATAAGCGCGGACACTTAACCGGGTAGAAGACTAAAAAAATTCTGCAGGCATTTGCCCGCACAGGCTCTCATAAAGGATCTTGTGGCTTTAACACAGTAAACATCGCGCAGCTCACGTAACTACCCGCCCCTCCTCCTTTGTAATAAACTCTTTACTTCCCCCGCCATAATAACCCGCCCGCGCCGCTGTTAATAGCATATCTATTAACACATCACAGCCCCCAACGATGAAAACTCCCCGTCATTACTTTTTGCTGGCTGCTTTTGCGCTGCCGCTTGCCGTTTGCGCCCAATCTAAAAATGATAAACCCGTGCTGCAATTGCCGCCCGCGGCGGTTGTGGTTGATGGTAAGCTCAACGAGTGGGGCGACAGCCTGCGCTATATCAACGAAGAGAAAAAGATCCCCTACACCATTGCCAACGATAAGGATAATATTTATGTAGCGGTGCGCATCAGCGACCGTTCCGAACAGCGCCGCGCGCTGATGGCCGGCATTACGTTCTCTATCGACCCGAAAGGGAAGAAAAAAGAAGCTTTTAGCGTAACCTTCCCCTATACCGACCCGGAGGCCATGCCTGCCGAAAGGCCAATGCCGCCACCGGCAGATGGCGGCATTGGCCAGCCCGACAGCGAGGACGACCGGCAGGAGCGGATGGAGGCCAGCCTTACCCGCCTCAAACAAATAAAGGCCACCGGATTTGCCGATGTGCTGAACGAGGTAATGACCACCGCGAATACCTATGGTATTAAAACTGCGCTGGGTGTGGACCGCGATGGTTACCTGGTGTACGAAGCTGCGGTACCCATCGCTATGATGCATACCGGCAGCGCCGATAAGAACGAATGGGCCTTCAATATCAAAATTAACGGCATCATCCGGTCAAAGCAGGGCGATAAGCCCGAAGGTGGTGGCGGTCGCGGTGGGATGGATGGCGGGATGGGAGGTGGTCGTGGTGGTATGGGCGGCGGCGGAATGTCTGGTGGCGGCGGCGGTATGGGCGGCAGTCGCGGCGGAATGGGTGGCGGCGGTGGTCGAAGGGGTGGTGGTATGCGCGGCGGTGCCGGTACTACTACAATTGACAGGAGCGAGATGACCAAAACGGTAGATTTTTGGGAGAAGTTTTACCTGGCTGGGAAATAGCGTTTCCTTTTTTTGGCCCGTTGTTTTTTGGTACCCCGAGAAATCAATGCATTTTAGGTGTGCAAAACGCTGCTATTTTTGAATAAAAACGCCCTTTTTTGGTAAAAAAGCGGAAAAAAACGAAAGTTTTAGCAAGTAAAAATGGCCAAAAACGGCTGTTGATGGCAATAATAGGGTTGTTTTTTGATAAGCTGGTATCAGCGGTATTTTATCTGTAGTTTGAATTATGTAACTTTGTTTTATGGCAACAACAGAAACACTCGAGGATTTTTATCGGCAAAAGTTTAACTGGATGCCCGATAACCTGAGCCAGGATATCGGCCACTTCAACGTTTTCCGCACCGAAGATTGCTATATGCCGGGGGCGAAACCCGTGGTATACAGTCGCCGCGATTTTTATAAGGTGAGCCTCTTTAGGGGGAAGGGCGTGGTGCATTATGCCGATAAAAGCATCGAGATGGATGGCAGCGCCCTGGTGTTTTTCAACCCTTTTGTGCCCTATACCTTCGAGAATTTAAATAACGAGCATTCGGGGCGGTTCTGTATCTATAAAGAGTCGTTCTTTACCGAAATGATGCGCAGCAATATCCACGAGTTGCCTATGTTCGCTCCCGGTGCAAACCCGGTATATGTACTTAACAGCGAACAAGATAACTATGTATTCGCCATGTTTGAGAAGATGCTCGCCGAGATCAATTCCGATTATCGCTTTAAGTACGATCTGCTGCGCAATTACATTACCGAGCTGATCCATTATGCCATGAAGATCCAGCCGTCGGACAGGCTGTACCAGCACCCGGATGCCAATTCGCGCATTACCTCCGTATTCACCGAACTGCTGGAGCGGCAGTTCCCGATAGAGTCGCCTGCACAGCGCTTCGGACTGCGGTCGGCCAAAGATTTCGCGGATCAGTTGTCGGTACACGTAAATCACCTTAACCGGGCCATCCGCCAAACCACCGGCAAAACCACCACCCACCATATTATGGAACGCCTGGCCAGTGAAGCCAAAGCCCTCCTCCGCCACACCAACTGGAACGTGTCCGAGATCAGCTACAGCCTGGGCTTTGAAGAGCCGGCCCATTTTAATAACTTTTTCAAAAAACAAACCAGTAAAACGCCATCCGCGTTTCGCGTTGTTTGAATTTTGCAATAATTGGTTTGAATTGCGTAAACGGTAGCCTGTTTTTGCCCCATATCTTTGTTTTATCAAAAAAACAAGCTTATGGACAACAAAAAAACATGGTTTATCACAGGCGCGTCCAAAGGGTTCGGGCTTAGCCTGGTTAAACAATTACTACAATCCGGCCATAATGTAGCCGCAACTTCACGCAACGTTACCGACTTAATATCAGCTGTTGGTGTAACTGCTCCAAATTTTTTGCCTTTAGAAGTAGAATTAGGTAATGAGGACAGCGTTGGCTGTGCCCTCCATCAAACAAATGCAGCGTTTAAAAGCATTGATGTAGTGATAAACAACGCCGGCTACGGTATTGGCGGCAGCATAGAAGAACTTACCGACCGCGAAACCCGCGATAATTTTGAAGTTAATGTATTTGGTACCCTGAACGTTATCCGTATGGTGATGCCATATATGCGGTCTCAGCAGTCGGGGCATATTATCAATATATCATCTATTGCGGGGATATCGGCTAATACGGGCTGGTCGGTATATGCGGCTACCAAATTCTCTGTAGTTGGCCTGTCGGAAGTATTGGCGCAGGATGTTGCCGAGTTCGGCGTAAAGGTAACGGTAGTTGCCCCGGGCGCATTCCGTACCAGTTTCTTGACCGGGGAATCGCTTAATATGGCCAAACACCCCATTGCCGATTATAGCGCCGTGCGAGATATCCACACCAAATACCTGCAAATGGACGGCAAGCAAAACGGAGACCCAGAAAAAGCCGCAGCCGCTATTATAGATGTGGTGCAAATGGAGAACCCACCTTTATACTTGTTGCTCGGCGAAGATGCTTACGACCGCGCAATGGCTAAACTCGAAAAACTGGAAAGAGAATTCCGGGTAAACGAAGCGATCACCAAATCAATGGCTTACAACGCCTGATAAATAAAATTCTACTCAACAAAACAAAAACAACTAACAAAATGAACACTCAAAAAACATGGTTTGTAACCGGTGCCTCTAAAGGTTTAGGGCTTAGCCTGGTTAAACAATTATTAGATAAAGGATATAACGTAGCAGCCACCAGCCGCAGCATTACTGATCTTACCAAGGTAGTAGGGGAGCACGAAAACTTCCTTCCCCTGTCGGTAAATATTAAAGCTGAGGACAGCGTTACAAATGCTATTGATCAAATGATCAGCCACTTCGGTAAAATTGATGTAGTGGTTAATAACGCTGGGTACGGTTTAACAGGCAGCTTAGAAGAACTAAGCGATGAAGAAGCCCGAGAAAACTTCGATGTGAACGTATTTGGCTCATTAAATGTCATTCGCGCGGTGATGCCGCATTTGCGTGCACAACAATCGGGACATATATTTAATGTGTCGTCCATCGGTGGTTTTACCGGCAACTTCCCGGGCTTTGGTATTTACTGTGCTACTAAATTTGCGGTACAGGGCTTTACCGAATCTTTGGCTGCAGAGAGCAAATCATTCGGCGTAAAAGCGACCATCGTTTCACCGGGCTATTTCCGTACCAATTTCCTTGCGCCAGATTCGTTAAGTACACCTAAAAACGAGATCCAGGCTTACAAGGAAGTACGCGCGGTGCAGGCCGCTCACCAAAACGACATCAACGGCAACCAGGCCGGTGATCCGGATAAGGCGGCCCTGGTGATGATCGCCGCAGCCGAATCTGTGGAGGTGCCTATGCATTTATTTTTAGGTGCCGATGCTTATGGCATCGCCGCCCAAAAAATGGAAGATGTAAAAGCCGACATGGAAGCATGGAGGGAATTGGCCACCTCCACCGGTTTTGAAGTAGAAGCATAAGTTAAACCCTGGTATTTAAAAGCGGATGAGCCACTCATCCGCTTTTTTTGTTTGTTAAGATTTTAGGAGGACACTCTGTTATATATAGGTAATTTTTTTACATTTCAGTTAATATTATGTTTTGAGTCGGTGGATTATTTATACCTTTAACCTCATAATAATTCCCCTATTAATTTTACCCGCTTGAGTAATTTATCCTATCCCTTACCAGACAATGAAGATGAGCGCCTGGAAGCGCTGGCAACGTACGATATTTTAGATACAATGCCCGAAGACGATTTTGAGGAATTAACTCATCTCGCGTCCGAGATCTGCCAAACGTCGGTCGCACTCATAAGTCTACTTGACGACAAAAGGCAATGGTTTAAATCCATCCTGGGGCATGATGCTAAGGAAACGCCGAGAGAATACGCCTTTTGTTCGCATACCATCCTGAATAAAAACGATGTGATGATAGTGCCCGATGCGCGTAAGGATGAGCGTTTTTTGGCAAACCCTTTGGTTACAGGAAGCCCAAATATTGTTTTTTATGCCGGCGTGCCGTTGGTGAACGAGGATGGCTTTGCCCTTGGCTCGTTATGTGTATTAGATACCATGCCGAAGAACCTGAACGCGCGTCAACAGAAATCCTTACGGATCCTGGCCAAGCAGGTAATTACCCAAATGGAGTTGAGGCGCAAGCTGGCCCGGTTGGAGAAGAGTAATCAACACCTGCTGGAGACCAATTCTTTTATCCAAAAATTCGCTTCAACAGCCGCGCACGATATTAAAAATCCGTTGAGCAGTATGTTGCTTACCTCCCAGGCGCTTAGAATGCGTTTAGGCAAAGACAGCGATGATAAAAGCAAGAGACTGTTGGATTTGAACATCACTTCCACAAAAAGGCTATTAACGCTGGTGGATGAAATGCTGGCGTATTCTTCGGCACCATCATCTTTGCTTACCAACCAAAAATGTTTGGATCTGAATACGCTGTTGAAAAATGTAGTTAGCCTGATAGACGTGCCTTACGGCGTAAAAATTAACCTTCCACCGGTAGATCACACCCTTACCTGCTCATCGGTAGCGCTGGAGCAGATCTTTATCAACCTGCTTACCAATGCCATCCGTTATAATGACAAAGAGGCCGGTATTATCACCATACAATTCCGGGAGGAAGGCGATTTCTACAACTTTAAAGTAACCGATAACGGGATGGGGATTGCCGAAAAAAATCTCGATAAAATATTTTACAAAGAAGCCACCCTGAATGTTATAGACAGGTTTAACCAAAAAGGTACCGGCGTTGGTTTATACACCGTTAAGGCTTTGGTGGAGAAACTGCAGGGCAGCATCAGGGTAGAATCGGAGATAGGTTCGGGCAGCACCTTTACATTCTCGGTAAAAAAGAACGCCGGGGTAGAAGAGGACGACGAACTTTTGTAACTACCGTTTCATATTTGCCAGTACCTTTTCTAACTGCATATTAAACTCCTTTGGTGCCTCCACCATCGGGAAATGCCCCGTGTTATGGATCTCTAATACCTGATAAGGGATCTTATTTTTCACCAGCCACAAGGTATCTGTAGGCTGGTAATCGCTATTGATCAGGTACAGTTTCTTTTTAGATTTGATGAGGTTAGGCACTTCGTCATAAGCCTGCTGCTCCATCGACGCCACAGCCACTACGGTGTCCGCGTGAGCAACATCGTTCAATATTCGCTCTTTTATAGGTTTGCTGGTTGTTTTCGAGAACAGCCCCTCGTTAAACCATTGGAACGCTATCTTCTTAAAATCCTTCCGCATAGCAGCAATCGCATCGGCTATTTCTTTCTTTTGGGCGGCGGTCTGCGGTGGCGCCCCGGCACTCTTAAAGTTATCTACGCCTACTATTCCTATCACCTTGTCGGGTTGGTTAATGGCGGCCTGCAGCACAATATCGCCCGACATGGAATGCCCCAGCAGAATTACATTCTTTAATTTTAGCTGGTCTATCACCGCGTTTACATCGCTTGCAAAAGCTTGCGTGTCCCATTTATCGCGGTTATTGCCCGATTGCCCATAACCCGCCAGGTCCATCGCCACTACACGGTAACGCCTGCTGAAGTATGCCGCCTGATCCACCCAGTAGCTTTTGTTAATGCACCAGCCATGCACAAAAAGCAGCGTGGTGTCGCCCTTGCCGGTGTCTGTATAAGCAATTGAAATATTATTATTTTTGATGTGCGCGCGCACATTGGCATTATTATGCTTATTTTCACGCTGCGGATCGCCGCAGGCGAACAAAAAAGTACATGCAGCAAATAAGGATAGGAGACTGAGATTTTTCATGTGCGTTGGTCTGTTGCACGCAAATTAGCGTTAAAAATATTAACGTTCTATTCGCGGCAGATGTTTAACTTTATTTAACAAACGGACTTAAAACCGGGCCTGGCCTAAATTTACAATTGAAAACCCAAATCCACCCAAACGACGCCCCGGTAATAGCACCTGTGGCAAGCAAGCGGTTAACGTCTATAGATGCCTATCGCGGTTTTGTAATGTTACTGATGATGGGGGAGGTGCTCAATTTTAGGCATGTATCTGAGTCGTTACCCGGCAATGGGTTTTGGAAGTTCCTCTATTTTAACCAAGATCACGTGCAATGGGCGGGATGCTCGCTGCACGACCTGATCCAACCATCCTTTTCTTTTATGGTAGGCGTGGCACTACCTTTCTCTATAGCGGGGCGATTAGCCAAAGGCGACAAGTTTGGCGGCTTACTCAAGCACGCGCTGATCCGGTCGGTTATCCTTATAGCGCTTGGCATTTTTCTGAGATCCCTGTGGGCAAACCAAACCTACTTTACTTTTGAAGATACCCTTAGCCAAATAGGATTAGGATACACTTTTTTGTTTCTGCTTGGTTTTTGCAAAGAGCGCACACAGCTCATAGCGCTTGTATTAATTTTGGCCGGTTACTGGTTGGCCTTTGTTTTATACCCCTTGCCCGGTGCAGGATTTAACTATGCGGGCAGCGGTGTTACTGCCGACTGGGAAGGGAATTTTAAAGGTTTCGCGGCGCATTGGAATAAGAACACCAATTTGGCCTGGGCGGTTGATAACTGGTTCCTCAACCTTTTTCCGCGCGAGCAACATTTTAACTTTAACGCCGGCGGTTATTCCACCCTAAGTTTTATCCCAACATTGGGCACCATGATAGTTGGTCTGCTGGCCGGTAATATGCTCCGCACGGGTACGGCACCTTTTGTTTTGGTGAGGCGCTTTGTAACGATAGGGATAGCATTGCTGGTGTTTGCAGGTGTACTGCATTTTACCGGCGTAGCACCGGTTGTAAAAAGGATCTGGACACCCGGTTGGGTTATCTTCAGCGGAGGCTGTTGCTTTTTGCTGCTGGCCTTGTTTTATGGCATTATTGATGCCGGGAAGCACCAGCGCTGGGCCTTGTTTTTGGTGGTAGTGGGCACCAACTCTATTGTGGCCTATGTACTGGCAGATGGTTTTGGGAGCTTTATTATCAAAACCTTGTACACCCACATGGGCCAGCATTACGACCAGCTTTTTGGCGATACCTACAGTACCCTTGTAAAAGGTGCAGTGGTTTTACTGATTGACTGGCTGATACTTTACTGGCTTTACCGCAAGAAGATCTTTATAAAAATATAGGGGGTAGGGGCGCTAATCCCACACAATATACCACTTGCTGTCGTCTTTTTTGGCGTAGCTTAGGCCATCACTCATCTGGTATACATCGCGGCCTTCTTGTTGGTTGTAGTAATTTTTACGTTCGTAGATGCGCAGTCCGCCGTTTTCTTTTTGCAGAAAAACGAGGAGCGCGTTCATGGATGGGCCAATCTCGTGCAGCCACTGGTTTTCACCTTCTTTTACAAATGCCGAACTCATAATTTAAAGTATTAGTCGCATTTGGTACAACACTTTTTGTGCCGAAATGTTAATTTACCAACATGGAACAGCTCAGCTTTTTTGACGGCGGCCTGCAAAACCCTCAACTGCCTCCCGATTTGATGGAATACAAACCCAGGTTTTTTACCAAGGCCGAATGCGATACGTTGATTCCCGCATTAAAAACCAATATCCGCTGGAACCAGGAAACCATCCAGATGTATGGGAAAATCCTGAATACCCCCCGGTTGACCGCATGGTATGGCGACAACAGCAAAACCTATGCCTTCTCTGGCAAAAAGTACGACCCATACCCATGGACCGATGAGCTGCACTTTATCAAGCAGTGTGTAGACGCTGCCGCTGGCATTACGTTTAATAGCGTTCTGCTGAACCTTTACCGCAACGGTAATGATTCTGTAGCCTGGCATGCCGATGATGAGCCTGAGCTGGGCGTTAACCCCATTATCGCATCGGTGAGCTTTGGGGAGATCCGCAGGTTTGATGTAAAGCATAAAACGGCTAAGCAGCAGAAGTACTCCGTAGAGCTGGAGAACGGCTCACTCCTCATCATGAAAGGCGACCTCCAACACAACTGGCTGCACCAGGTACCCAAGTCTACCAAGGCAATAGGGGAGCGGATAAATCTTACTTTTAGGGTGATTTCATAAGCAGTTATTTCCTCAAAGGAACTTTCGTTAAAGTGAAATAAACCTGTTAATCAAGAACTAATGGATGTTATTTGAAGTGAAACTTAATTTTAACCACTCCTGTTGCAATCCTCTGACCGGCAAACATCTGTTGATGTCCGGGTAAACTTATCAGGGGAATCGCATTTGAAATTTCGGAATTGGTAATTTTCGGCTACAGCCAATTCCGTTGGTTTCAATTAACCGTTGGCTAAAGCCGAACGGCAATGATTATGAAAAAAGAACTGTTTCTAAATTTATTGCCGTCCCCTTTAGGGGACGGATGGGACAGCATTGTAGGCGGCTTTAGCCAAATTAGCGTAGAAGTTTAAAAGTCATTCCCCTCAGATCATGATAAACTATTAGGAAATATATGCCCGATTATCTTATTTTTGTGAAGCATATCTATTATCAAAAACCCAAAAACAACATGAAAGCCATAGCATTATTTATCATCTGCCTTTGTTTTTCGGCAGTAACTTTTGCGCAAACAAATATTAAACCAGCCGATGCCGGCGTAACTTACGGCAAAACCGTAACCGCAGATAACGCCTTAACTACCGCGGCTTTGAAAACTACCCTAAGCACTGATACTGCCTACACCGGAAAAATCACCGGCACCGTGGTAGAGGTTTGCACAAAGAAAGGCTGCTTTATGAAACTGGCGCAGGACGATGGCAAAACCATTATGGTGCAGTTTACCGATTACGCTTATTTTATGCCACAGAACATTGTTGGTAAAACCGTTGTGGTAGAAGGCCTTGCCAGGATCAAAGAAACCTCGGTTGAACGCCAGATACATTATGCCAAAGACGCGGGCAAAAGCCAAACCGAAATTGCCGCTATAAAAGACCCTAAGAAAGATATCTCCATTATGGCCGATGGCGTTTTGGTGGTGAAGTAATTAATACTAAAAAATACAATTGTAGAGACGCGATACTTCGCGTCTTTTTTGTTTGCTGTAATTTAAACAGGCGTAATTTTCTCTATTGCTTAGGTTTGCCCGGTTTTAGCTTTGTGTGAGATAGAGGGCCGCTCATTGTACCGCAGACGCGAAGTGCCGCGTCTCTACACGGAAAAATTCATACATTTTGGGGCATGATCACAGTTTTCCGGCAACGTTTTCGTAGATAAATTTTTAGTATTTGGCAGATAAACCCTATAATTACAAATCCCGAACTATTAGACCTATGAAGACCTTTCTCGACGAGGATTTTTTGCTGCAAACAGACACGGCCAGGCGTTTATACCACGACTTTGCCGCTGATATGTCCATTATAGACTACCATTGTCACCTGCCACCAAACGAAATTGCCAACGATATCAATTTCGACAATATCACGTCGGTATGGCTCCACGGCGACCATTATAAATGGCGGGCCATGCGCGCCAACGGGGTTGATGAAAGTTTCATCACCGGAGGGCGCAGCGATAAAAAGAAATTTGAGCAATGGGCGGCAACCGTGCCATACACCCTGCGCAACCCCCTTTACCATTGGACGCACCTGGAACTGCAACGATACTTCGGCATCTCCTCAAGGCTAATGCCCAGCACCGCCGACTTTATTTACGACGATTGCAACGCCAAACTGCAAACCCCGGAGTACAGCGTGCGCAACCTGATCACCAAAATGAATGTAGAGGTGATCTGCACCACCGACGACCCCATCGATAACCTGGAGCATCACCAAAAGATAAAGGCCGATAATTGGGGAGTGAAGGTGTTCCCTGCATTCCGCCCGGATAAGGCGATGAACAGCGATAACATCCCTGCGCTTAATGCCTATATCGGCCAATTGGAGAAAGTAGTTGATAGCGATATAGGCGATTTTTACGGCTATATTTCTGCTTTAAAAAAACGCCATAACTACTTTGCTGTCAACGGTTGTACCGTGTCTGACCATGGGATAGACCAGATGTACGCCGAGGATTGTACCGACAAAGAAGCAAGCGACATATTTGCTAAAATAAGGAGCAACCAGCCCATCAGCAGTAACGAAAATATCAAGTTTAAATCCTTTATGCTGCACCAGTTTGCCATTTGGGATTACGAGAAGGGCTGGGTGCAGCAATATCACATAGGTGCCTTGCGCAACAATAGTACGCGCGGTTTTATACAAAGCGGCCCCGATACCGGGCGCGATTCGATAGGTGATTTTCACCAGGGAAAAAACCTTTCTAAATTTTTAGACAAGCTGGATAGCGAAGATAAGCTCGCTAAAACCATTCTTTACAACCTTAACCCTGCAGATAACGAACTGATGGCAACCATGGCAGGCAACTTCCAGGATGGCTCGGTGGCGGGTAAGATCCAATGGGGATCAGCATGGTGGTTTCTGGATCAGAAGGACGGCATGACCAAGCAGTTGAACACCCTCTCTAACATGGGGCTCATCAGCCGGATGGTAGGGATGCTGACGGATTCACGCAGCTTCCTGTCTTTCCCACGCCACGAATATTTCAGACGGATCCTGTGTAACCTGTTTGCAGATGATATTGAGAACGGCGAATTGCCAAACGATATCGAATGGACGGGTAAGATCATTCAGGATATTTGCTACTATAACGCGAAGAATTACTTTGATTTTGAAAAGAAATGAGCAAGGGGTTATCAAAGAATTATAAAGAAGGTGCCGTACTTTCCTTCGGCGAACTACTGTTAAGGCTTAGTCCGGATGACGGCGGGCAGTGGCTGGCGGACAATGCCTTATCGGTTTTTGTTGGTGGTGCCGAACTGAACGTGGCTTCGGCCTTATCGCTTTGGGATGTACCTTCGCAATACTTTACGGCTTTGCCAAAAAACGGCATGTCCGATCAGGTGATAGGCTACGTCAACCAACAAGGCATCGATACCTCTAAAGTATTTTATGGTGGCAACAGGATAGGGCTTTATTTCCTCACCAAAGGGAAGGACCTGAAGCACGACGCATTGATATATGACCGAGCCGCCTCCGCCTTCGCCGAGCTTACACCCGGTATGGTGGATTGGGATAAGGCCTTAGATGGCGTTACCTGGTTTCATTTCAGCGCGATATGCCCGGCGATTAGTCAGCAAACAGCTGATGTATGTCTGGAGGTATTACAGGCGGCATCTGCCAGGGGGATCACCATATCTGTGGATCTGAATTACCGCTCTAAGCTATGGCAGTACGGCAAACAACCACAGGATGTTATGACAGAGCTGGTGGAGTACTGCGATGTAATAATGGGCAATATATGGGCCGTTGAAACCATGCTGGGAATTCTTGTTTTAGGTGATATCCACGAGAGTGGGCAAAAGAGTATTTATCTGAAGGAAGCGCTGTCCACATCCAAAAGGATGGTGGAGCAATTCCCCAAATGTAAAGCGGTAGCCAATACCTTCCGGTTTGATGGCAACGGCGAAATTGAATACTACGCCGCCCTGTATGCAGATGGTGAATTTTACAGCTCGCAGGAATACAGTGCCAATGCAATAGTGAGCAAAGTTGGCTCGGGCGATTGCTTTATGGCCGGGTTGATATACGGCTTTTACAACGACCAAACCCCGCAGCAAACGCTGGAATACGCAACCGCGGCGGCCTTTAAAAAGCTTTTTGTAGCCAGTGACGCTACCACAAATACAGTTGAAGAAATAACTAATACGATAGAGAATGGCCAGTAAAGAAGAGGTATTAGATAGCATATTAGCCCAGGGAATGCTCCCCTTATTTTTTTATGAGGACGCGGACGTGAGTGTGGAAATTGTACGCACGCTGTACAAAGCGGGCGTGCGGGTATTGGAATATACCAACAGGGGTAAAGAAGCCCTGCATAATTTCCGGTTGATAAAAAAGGCGGTGGTTAAAGAAATGCCGGGCTTATACTTAGGTATCGGCACCATAAAAAACGGGCAGGAAGCCGAGGTTTTTGTGGATGCAGGCGCCGACTTTCTGGTATCACCTATAGTGGATAACGAAGTGGCCCTGGTGGCAGCGAATTATAAAATGCTTTGGATCCCTGGATGTATGACTCCTACTGAGATCCACATCGCGCAGCAATATAAAGCGATGCTGATCAAGCTGTTCCCTGCCAATATCTTAGGTCCGGCTTTTATGTCGTCTATACGGGAATTGTTCGCCGGGCAGCTGTTTATACCAACCGGCGGCGTGGAAATTGAAGCGGGCAATATCTCCGGCTGGTTCCGCTCGGGCGTATGCGCGGTGGGTATGGGCAGTAAGCTGATCAGCAAACAGGTGCTTGACGATCGTTTGTACGATCAGCTTTATGCTGATACCATAAAAGCGTTAGAGTTGGTACAGTTAAGTAAATAGCTAAATTTGCCCAATGGAGCAAAAATCGAAAGACCCGCTGCAAGGCAAAACATTAGAGGCCATCATCAATGCTTTGGTGGCGCATTTTGGCTGGGAAGAACTGGGTTACCGCATCCGGATCAACTGCTTTTTGGAAGACCCAAGCGTTGGCTCCAGCCTTAAATTTTTGCGTAAAACCCCTTGGGCGCGTAAAAAGGTAGAGGACTTGTACGTTAAATATCACAAGAAAATGCCTGCGAGCGAAGCTTAGGCTTAAGGTAAAACGCGTTAGTGTTTCACTTTTAAATGTGGAACACTTATTTTTAAAAAAAATACTGATAATCAGTATTTTACAGTTTTTTGTGAAACACTTTGGAACACCCCTGTTCTTTAGGTGATTGGTGTAAGATTCTTATTGCCAATCAATTGAGTGTATATTCAAAAATAACAAAAAAAGAAGTGAAACACTTTTTTGCCACCCTATTGGAACAGCATTTTTGCTTTAAACCTTAGTGGTTCTTCTTCTTATTCATCTTCGCCTTTTTGTTGGCGCTGATGTTGTAAGTTTTGGCGTTCTCCGGTTTCTTGTCGTGAAAGGCCTCACCCGGCACATGCTTGTTAGGGTCAACCCTGGTTGGTTTTACTACTTTCTCGCTTTCTTTCTGCTTACGCGTTTTCTCAATCACCAATTCCTCCGGTAATTCCGCGCTTTGCATTTTTTGCCCGGTAGCCTGTTCAATCTTCCGCACCTGGTCCAGTTCAATATCGGTAGCAAAGGTAATGGCCAGGGTTTCGTCTTCGGCGGTAGGATCAGTGTTGATGATATGGTTTATGAACACTTCTTTCTCCAACGGCAGATCGAAATGCAGGATGAATGGGATCTCCGTTAAGTCGATCGTTTCAACGCTCTCATTGGCAACGATCAATACCCTTAAAGCATCGTTCGCCTTAAATTCGCTGATATCATTCACCTGGTTATGTTCAAAAAAGGCGGGGCTTAATAACGCTACCGATTTACGCAAACGATTCTCCAGGCTCTTGTAAAGTGTCTCTGCCGTGGTTTTTGTATTGGCGAACACAACGGTTTTGGTAAACAGTTCCTCATCGTACATAAACAGGCTCAGCAGGTTTAGCTTGGTACCAAAGTTGGGCACATGGTAAACCATTTGCGGGTGGGTGGCTACCGTTTCTTCGGGCAGTTCGTCCACTTCTATAGTAGCGGGGTTCACCATAAATGGCGCTATCATTTTGTGCAGCTTGTCGTGCAACACTTCGCTGAATACGATGTGCTGGCCTTTATCAATACTATTAGCCAGTTCAACTACAGGGAGTTGCAGGCCTTGCTTAACAATAAGGTGCGCATCGTCTACCACCAAAAATTTCACCTTATTCAGGTTTAAACCAAGTTTTAAATAAATGGCACGGGCGCGGTCGGGCGTAGCAACAACAATATCGGCACCATCGGCCAGGTCGTCCATTTGCTGGTCTACCGGTGTGCCATTATGCAGACTTACAATACGGATAGAGGTATTACGATTCAGTCGCTCAAATTGTGTTACGATATCAAAAACGCGTTCCTGGTCGGGAGCCAGGATCAAAGCACCAGGCACGCCGTCGGCTTTGTGATTAAAACGGTTAAGGGTCGCCAAAACCAGGGTGGTGGTTTTACCCGCACCTTCAGGACCAATGCCAATAACATCCTGCCCGCCGGTGATGCGTGTGAGCGTTTTTAACTGTATCTCTTTAGGCACCTCGAAGCCGGCTTCGGCCACCGCTTTTACCAATTGTCTATTCAGCTTAAATTTTTCTGCCCACACCATTATTTCCGTTTTTTGAGGGTGCAAAGATACGATTTTTTAGTTTGTTGTTTGCGGTTTTTAGTTTGCAGTAGCAGAAGCAGTTACGGGGTGGTACGGGTTTTTAATTACGATGTTCAAAATTGGGTTGCTGCTACCGCAATTAACAAAGAGATCGCTTTTATTTTTTCCCCTTTCGAGAGGGGGCGCGTAGGGAATACGCGGTGGTAGGGGTGTGTTAGCCCACTTTGCAACACGCCAAACACACCCCTCCACCCCTCTCAAGAGGGGAATCGCACGCGCCTTCGCACGCAATGCTTTTAAAAACGTTTTCCCTACTACCGCAACTGCCACCGCCACTCTCTATTGCATCTCCCCATTATTTTCCTACATTTATTTTTATAAACCTCAATTTATGAAGAAGCAATTGTTTTTAGCGGGGATGCTATGTATCCTGGCCCTCACTGTGTGTGCGCAGCAAAAATACGATGGGTTAAACAACAATATGGGCAACATCTTCCGTACGTCGGATGCTGTTAGCCGCTCCATCAGTCCCGAAAATTTTAACGGCGAAAAAGGCAAGGGGGGAATGGCCACCACGGGTACCGGTGCCGGCGCTTCGCGCGAACTGGGTCAAACCTGGAAGGTGAGTCCGAGCGTCGTCATCAAAAAACATACAACATATACCGTTGCCGAAATAGATGGCCCTGGTGCCGTGCAGCATATCTGGATGACGCCCACCGGCAACTGGCGCTATTCCATCATCCGCTTTTATTGGGACGATGAAACAACCCCATCGGTAGAAGCGCCCGTAGGCGATTTCTTTTGCATGGGCTGGGGCAAGTACGCGCCCATCAGTTCGCTTGCTGTGGTGGTAAACCCCGGCAGCGCGTTCAATTGCTACTGGCCCATGCCTTTCAAAAAGAAATGCCGCATCACCATGGAGAATATAAATGATGAGGATATGGTGCTGTATTACCAGGTAGATTATACGTTGACGAAAGTACCCGAGGACGCGGGGTATTTCCACGCGCAGTTCCACAGAATAAACCCGCTGCCTTATAAAAAAGACTATGTTTTGGTGGATAGCATACAAGGTAAAGGGCAGTACGTGGGTACGTACCTGGCCTATGGCTCCAATAAAAATGGCTGGTGGGGCGAGGGCGAGATCAAATTCTTTATGGATGGCGATACCAAATTCCCAACCATTATTGGCACCGGTACAGAGGATTATTTCTGCGGATCGTACAATTTTGATACCCGCCGCAAAAACGCGGATGGCTCCGAAACCCATGCCTATACCGAGTTTAGCGGCCCATACACGGGTTTAGCGCAGGTGATAAAAGGTGATGGGCTGTACAACGTAGCCCAGCGTTTTGGACTGTACCGCTGGCATATTGCCGACCCGATCCGTTTTGAAAAGACCCTGAAAGTAACCCTTCAAGCGCTTGGCTGGCGCAACGGTGGCCGGTATTTGCCACTGCAGGACGACCTGGCATCGGTAGTGTTCTGGTACCAAACCGGGCCGCATGGCGCGTTCCCAAAATTGCCATCGAAGGATGAACTGGAGGTGAACTAATCTCCGGCTTTTTCAAGCCAGTCGAATATCATACCCACCGGCATAGTGTGTTCCATTTTGCCGGAGAAAATCAGCGTTAAACGCAATCTGTTTAAAAATATTGGCAATATCGCTGAAAGACATACAAGCTGTGTTTAAATAATATATATTGGGCCACCAATTTCGTCTTGATCTATTAAAATCTAACAATGCAAAAAAACAGCAACGTAATCGCAGTAGCACTTATAACGTCCCTTTTCTTTTTATGGGGATTCGCACTGAACCTTAACCCGATACTTATTCCGCACCTTAAAAAAGCCTGCCAGCTAACCGATTTTCAATCCTCGCTTATCGACTCCGCATCTTATTTCGCATACTTCCTGCTGCCAATCCCGGCCGCTTTGTTTATGAAGAAATACGGTTATAAAGGCGGCATTATATTGGGCTTGCTGTTATTTTCATTTGGCGCCATGCTATTTGTGCCGGCTGCTGCCGCAAGGAACTACGCGTTTTTCCTGGGGGCGCTGTTTATCGTATTCTCGGGCATGGCCTTTTTAGAGACCGCCGCTAACCCGCTCATTACCGTACTGGGCGACCCGGATAAAGCCACGCAACGTATCAATTTCGCGCAATCGTTCAACGGGCTGGCAGCAACGGTTGGCCCATTGCTTGGGGGGCTGTTTATCCTCTCGGGGAAAAATTTGACAGCGGCAGAAGAAAATGCAATGTCGCCGGAAGTTCTAAAGCAGTACCTCGATAAAGAAGCTTCATCCGTACAGATCCCTTACATAGTGATAAGCCTGGTTGTACTTACCGTAGCCATTTTGGTATGGCGTACAGCCTTCCCAGTGATAAATGAAGAGAGCGGCGAAGAGATCAACGACGAGCGCCGCCCGTTATCAGCGCGCATTGGCGAGTTGTTAAAAAATAAACAATTGATGAGCGGCGTATTAGCAGAGTTCTTTTACGTTGGCGGCCAGGCCTGTGTCAGTAGCTTCTTTATCCGCTTTAGCGAGAAGGTGGCGGGCTTATCCGAAAAAGATGCTTCCACCATTTATTTACCGCTGGCGTTCCTGGGTTTCATGTCGGGGCGGTTTATTGGTACTTTACTGATGCGATATTTCAACCCGGTAAAATTGTTGGTTACTTATGCGGTTATCAATATTATTCTCATCATCTCTGCGGTGAACCTAAGCGGCAGCGCGGCGGTTTACACGTTGATGGCGGTGTGGTTCTTCATGTCAATCATGTTCCCAACTATATTCTCGCTCAGCATCCGCGATCTTACGGCTAAAACCAAAAAGCTTGGCTCGTCGCTGGTGATCATGGGGATTGTGGGTGGTGCTATAATGCCGCCAATAATGGGTCGTGTGTCCGATATGTTTAACATACAGGTAGCCTATTTGGTGCCGGGTATAAGCTTCGTAGCCATCCTTTGGTTCGCCTTAAAGAATTTGAAGGTGAAGAAAGTAGAGATCGTAGCAGGGCATTAATTAATTGACACGAATTTCACGAATTGACACGAATTTCACGAATTGAGTCGAATTTCACGAATATCCGGAGGCTGTTAGATTTTTAAATCGACAGGTCCTAAAATTCGTGAAATTCGCTTTTGTTCGTGAAATTAGTGTTTATAAGATCCCTTTCAACTCTGCCCAAACATTAGCGGCGACAATTTTAGCGCCTTCTTCGGTAGGGTGGATGCCATCGGCCTGGTTTAGTTTGCGCACACCGCCGACGCCCTGCAGCAAGAAGGGCACCAGCGTCATGTTATTTTTGGTAGCCAGCGTTGGGAAGATGTTTTTAAAATCGGAGGAGTAGGTAGCGCCCATATTGGTTGGTACCTGCATCCCCAGCATTACCAGTTTGGCCTGCGGGTATTTGGTTTTCACTTTATCAATAATAGCCTGCAGGTTTTCGGCAGTGGAGGCTACAGGGAGGCCACGCAAGCCGTCGTTAGCGCCGAGTTCAAGCACAAAAATATCGAACGGCTGTTTCAGCAGCCAGTCTATCCGGCTCCTTCCACCGGCGGATGTTTCGCCGCTTAAACCGCCATTCACAATAGTGTAAGGCAATTTTGCCGAATCTATCTTAGCCTGCACAACCCCGGGGAAAGCTTCGGTGGCATCGTCTAAACCATAGCCCGCGGTTAAGCTATCGCCAAAAAATAAAATAGTTTTTTTAGGTTGAGCGTTGCCCGCCGCCGTGGAGGTACTATCGCTTTCGGCTGGCTTTTTATCGCCCCCGCATGCCGCTAAAAAAACGGTTAAAGCCAGTACAGGTATTATTTTTAATGGATGTTTCATGTTTGAATTATGCGTTTGAACGTAACACCTCCAGCGGAGGTTTGTTTAAAATGCCCCGGCTGTTTAACAAACCGATAATAACCGTTAGCGCGGTAATGGCAAAAAACATAGCGGCAACCGGCCACAGGTTAACATGATAGGGCATATCGAACCGGTACTTGGCCAGCAGCCAGCTCGACCCGATGGCGATAACGATTCCTGTCGATGCCGATAAAGTCCCCAAAAACAGGTACTCCAAAGCGGTGATAGAAAATATCTGCCTGCGGCTTGCACCCATGGTACGTAATAAAACGCTTTCTTTTATCCGTTGGTATTTGCTGATGCGGACCGAGGAGATAAGCACGATAATACCGGTGACGATACTAAAGCCGCTCATGAATTTGATCACGTAGCCTATTTTATCCAGCAGTTCGTCTAATACGGTTAGTACCAGCCCGAGATCGATGATAGAAATATTGGGGAACTGCTTTACCACCGCCTGCTGGTACGCTGCCGATACAGGTTGTGATGGCACATGGGTAAGTAAAACATGAAACTGCGGCGCGTCTTCCAACACCCCGGCGGGGAACACTACCTGAAAATTGGTCTGTATCTTGTTCCAGTTTACCTTGCGGATGCTGCTTACATAGGCATTCATCATTATGCCCTGTACGTTAAACACCAGCTTATCACCAACTTTTACGTTGATCCTGTTGGCAAAACGCTCCTCTGCTGATACAGGTATATCCCTGCCCGGCGCGGCCTTGCCTATGAATTTACCTGAAGTGATCTGCTCCGAATTGGTAAGCGAATCGCGGTAGGTAACGCGGTATTCCCAGGCAAAAGCCCGGGGAGAAATATGCAGGGTGCTGTCTTTTTTTGCATCGGCGGCGGTTTTGCCGTTCACTTTATCCAGCCGCATGGTAATGATGGGTACTTGGGATAATACCGGCAGACCCTGTTTGCGGGTAAGTTCGGCAAGTGGTTTTTCCTGGCTGGTTTGGATATCAAACAGGATCATATTGCTTTGGTTGCCGCTGGACGACAGCGATACCTGGCTAATGAGCAGTTGCTGGATCAAAAACAGCGTGCAAATAAACGCCGTACTTAAACCTATAGATACTGTGAGGATAATGGTTTGGTTATTTGGCCGGTATAAATTGGCGAAGCCCTGTCGCAAAATATAGCTCCAGCTGCTCATGATAAGCAGGCGCGTAAAGCGGATCAGCAGCCAGGCGATAGCCGTTAGGATCAGAAAAGCTACCAGGATTCCAACCGTGAATACTCCGGCACCCAGCCAGTCGCCCAGTTGTAAATAGGAGAAGCCTGTTATAAATCCTACCACCAGCAGGTATACCAGCCAGCGAAAAGGGTCGCGTTTGGTAGTTGTTTCCTCGAACGACATGCGCAGCGTGTTCAGCGGCGAAATGTTACGGATATTGATGAGCGGCAGCAGTGCGAATAACACCGAAATGATAATGCCCAAACCAATGCCCTGCCAGATAGCCATCCACGAGATGCTCACCGATATGGTTATCGGCAAAAAATCCTTTAACACATATGGCAGCAAATGCTGCACCGAGGTACCCAATATCGCCCCCGCAACGGAACCGATGAGCCCTATGCCGGTGATCTGTATCAAATAAATTAAAAACGCTTCGGAAGCTTTTACGCCCATGCAGCGCATAATGGCTATGGAGGCAATTTTTTCGCGGATGTAAATATTGATAGCGCTTGCCACACCAACGCAGCCCAGCAACAAAGCGATAAAGGCCACCAGCGATAAAAATCGCGACAGGTCGCCAAAGGAACGGCCGGTATTTTCCTTGCGGTTTTCTACGGTATCAGAGCCGTACTCGGCTTTGTCCAGCGCGGGATCTATTTTCTTGACGAGTTTTTCTATGTTGTAACCCTGCGGGAATTTATAATAGTAGGCGAAATTTATGCGGCTGCCGGTGCCAATAAGTTTGGTATCGGCCAGGTATTGAAACGGGATGTACACAATAGGGGCAATGCCCGATGATAAGCCGGTTTGCCCCGGCGCTTTGTTCAGGATGCCCGCTATTACAAAAGTCGCGTTACCCACTTTAATGGAGTCGCCCACTTTGGCGGTAAATTGCAGCATCAGTGTTTTATCCACCAAAGCGTATTTGCCGCTTTTAAAACCGGTACCGGCCTTTAATGGGGTGGTTTCTAAACTGCCATAGTAGGGGAACGCGCCTTTTAACGCTTTAATGTTCACCAGCCTGGTGCCTTGCGTGCGGGTGAAATAGATCATAGAGGCAAAACTGCGCTCCTCAGACCGCTCGCCGCCGATGGAGTCCAGCAGCGTTTGCAGCTTTTTGCCCGGCTCTTTATTGCCTGTTATGCTTAAATCGGCACCAATTAAAGTAGCAGCCTGCCCGTTAATATCATTTTGGATATTGTACTTAAACGAATAGATAGCAACCAGTGCCGCTATGCCAAACACGATGGAGGAAATAAACAGCAACAGCCTGGCCCGGTTGCGGCGGCTATCGCGCACAGCCATTTTAAACAGCCAGCCAAAGTTTATTTTGCGGTTATAATTTACGTTATCCATTTACCGCCTTTTCGTTAACGGTTTTTTCATCAGATACCAGCTTGCCGCCTTTTATTTTTAATATACGGTGTGTTTTGGCTGCCAGCTCCAGGTCGTGCGTTACCAAAACAAGGGTAGTACCCGCCTCGGTATTCAGGTCGAAGATCAGCTTCACCACTTTTTCGCTGGTTTCGGCATCCAAATTCCCGGTTGGTTCATCGGCAAATAATATTTTTGGCGAATTGGAAAAAGCCCTGGCTAACGACACCCTTTGCTGCTCGCCGCCCGAAAGCTGGGCAGGGTAGTGGTGGCCGCGGTCGGCAAGGCCTACCTTATCAAGCAGGTCTAAAGAACGCGCCTTAATATTTTTCTCTCCGCGAAGCTCCAGTGGAACCATCACGTTCTCCAATGCTGTAAGCGTAGGCAACAGTTGAAAATTCTGGAAAATAAAGCCCACGTACTGGTTGCGCACCTGCGCGCGCTTGTCTTCGCCCAGTGAGCCAAGGTTAACGCCGTTTAACTCTACAATGCCTGATGAAGCGCTGTCCAGCCCGGCGCAAAGGCCAAGCAGGGTGGTTTTGCCGCTGCCCGATGGGCCAACAATGGCGTTGGTAGAGCCGGTGCTGATGGCGAAATTGATATTATCCAAAACCGTTAGGATGCGCCCGGCGCTTTTGTAGGTTTTATGGAGGTTGGATATGTTTAAGATAGTTTCCAATTTTTATGTATATTTTGCTGAGCTAATGTAAATATCAAAGTATTATTAAGAATGTTGGGCGCTAATAGTTTTACTTACAAACGCATTACATTTTGGCAGTTTCTTTTTAAATGGTGATATTATTTTTACACTTGTAAATAAAAGTACTTCGCATGCATGAATATCCCGGGCAACATCGAATTTTAGTTGCTGTAGACTGTATCATATTTGGTTTTGATGGTGTAAACGTTAAATTGTTACTGGTAAAACGCAGTTTAACCCCCGAAGAAGGGAAATGGAGTTTAATGGGCGGTTTCATCAACCCATCAGAAAGCCCGGACGATGCGGCTAACCGCGTGCTGGAGGAACGCACCGGCCTTAAGGACGTTTATATGGATCAGTTTATGGTGTTTGGTAACCCCAACCGCGATCCCGTAGAACGAACCCTATCCGTAACTTACTTTGCCCTAATTGATATCCATCAGTACGAAGAGCAAATAAGCGGAGAGCACAGCCCGGAGTGGTTTTTACTGGACGATATGCCGGACATGGTATTCGATCACCCAGAAATGGTGAATATCGCTTTGAAACAATTACGTTACAAAGCAGCGCTGCATCCTATTTTGTTCCAGTTATTGCCGGGTAAATTTACCATTCCGCAATTGCAGTCTTTGTACGAAGGCGTATACCAAACAGAGTTTGACGACCGTAATTTTAGCCGCAAACTACTTTCTACGGGGCTTTTGGTGAAACTGGCCGAAAAGGATAAACAGTCGTCGAAAAAAGGCGCTTTTTATTACCGTTTGGATCAATCGCACTACGAAGAGAACTTTGAGAAATTTTTAAACCTCGTTCCCAATCCCGACAAGTTCTTTTAATCGCAAAAAGCGATATATTTACCTACCAATTTGGTGTTTTGCAACATGCTAAATGCCTAAGCTGTATTTATTTAAACAGATGGTTTGTTTTAAGTTATTCGGGCAGGCTGTTACAGGTAGTATAAATTATAAAAACACACAATTAAATTGAATAGGGTAAAGGCGATAGGTGCAGCAATAGCATTCATTTTAATTTGTTGCGCCTATACTGGCCTGGCCCAATCTAACCAGGGCAAGGAGTTCTGGACGGCCTATATGTCGCATATAGAAAGCACTGGCCAAAGCCAGATGAGCCTGTACATTACCGGCGGTACCAATACTACCGGCAAGGTTGAAGTTGCCGATGGTAGCTACTCAATTCCCTATACCGTAACCGCAAACCAGGTTACCAAGGTAGACATTCCGCGCAGCGCTTATTTAAAAAGCCAGGGCCAGTTTTTAAAGGGTCTGCATATTACCGCGCTGAAAAGCGTGGCGGTGTATGCGCACATTTACGCAAGCAGTGTATCGGGCGCAACGCTTTTGCTGCCGGTGAACGCGTTGGGAAAAAATTATTACTCTATCAATTACACGCAACAGTCTAATTCAGAAATGGATAACTTGCGCTCGTACTCCAGTTTTATGGTGATTGGCACGGAGGATAATACCATTGTTGAGGTAATACCTGCCGCCGACCTGCTGGATGGGTCGAGAGCTGGACAAACCATAACACTTACCCTCAAAAAAGGCGAGGTTTACCAGGGGCTTGCGTTGGCAGATCTAACCAACACCATCATTCGTGCCAAAAGTACCAACGGCGATTGTAAACGTATAGCAGTTTTCTCGGGCAGTACAAAAATTGGGATAGGCTGCCGCGAGGCAGGTTTTACGTCAGATAATCTTTTTCAGCAGGTTTATCCAACGGCATCCTGGGGTAAAAGCTATATCACCGTGCCGCTTAAACACCGCAATTATGATATTTTCAGGGTGATATTCAGCGATGATAATACCAACCTGACGGTTAACGGGCAAAAGACCTTTTTTCCGCTCCGCGGATTATACAACTACGAGATCCCCTCGCAGCAACCCAATATCATCACCGCCGATAAACCTATTCAGGTGGTTCAATACGCGGTATCACAAGGCCAGCAGCTTAATAGCTGCCAAACCGATTTTTTTGATCTGGGCGACCCGGAAATGATCTTTTTAACGCCTACCGAGCAAACACTGGATCACGTTACCCTGTACTCCAGCCCCTATAGTAATATTGCGGCACACTACATCAATGTGGTTATTAAGGATGCGCAAAAATCAACTTTTACGCTTGATGGCAGGCCGTACACTAATTTTACCCAACTCAGCGGCGATCCTACGTACGCTTACGCTCAGATAGAAGTTTCCAGCGGTACCCATAACATAAGGGCGGCAGATGGGTTTAATGCTATTGCTTACGGCTTTGGCAAGTTTGAATCGTACGGCTATGCGGCAGGTGCCAGCCTTAAAAATTTAAACCAGTTTATAGCATTGCAGGATAACAAGCCAAACAGCCCCACTCAAATTAGCGGCTGCAAGGATATTGAGTATAGGATGCAGCTCACGCTACCTTATCAAACAACAAAAATAGACTGGGATTTTAAAGACGGCAGGCCTGTTTTTACAGATAACAACCCTATGGTGGTATCTACTACCGTTAAGGAAGGGAAAACGCTATACAATTACGAATATTATACAACGGTGAAATTTGCAGCAGGAGACTATAGTGTAACCGCTACCGTTATAAACCCCAACGGCGATTTGTGCGGCATAACTACAGATATAGATTTTGATTTTAATATTACTGATTATCCCGACGCTAAGTTTACCTACGTGGGTAATTGCCCCGGCGAGCCTGTACAATTTACGGATGCTACCGATGCTAAGGGAAGCGAATTGAAAACCTGGCTATGGGATTTTGGTGATGGTACAACCAGCAGCCTGCAAAATCCTGAACACATTTATGCGGCAACGGGCGATTACAACGTAATTTTAACAACCCAAAATATAAACGAGTGCTCCAATACATCGGCAGCAATAAAGGTGCACATATCAAAGCCGCCGGTTGCCTTGTTTAATGTGAGCGCCCCCCTTTGCGCTGATAACGATGTAACTATTACAGATGTATCTGCGCCGGGCGATGGCACCATTGTAAAATGGCTTTACGATTTTGGCGACGGAACTACAGAAGCCCGGACGGATAAGACTCCGTTTACGCATTTGTATGCTGCTACGGGTACCTACAAAATTAAACTTACACTCACCAATGATAAAGGCTGCAGCAGCATAACCTTCGAAAAAAGCATCACGGTTAGCCCTATACCGGTGGTGGATTTTTCGCTGCCCGATGTTTGTATCTCTGATGCTGCAAAATTTACCGATAAGAGCACGATTGCGGATAACAGCGAAAGCGGTTTTACTTATTTATGGAACTTTGGCGATGCCAATGCGAAAGCGGCTAACCCGAATACCTCAACGGCTAAAGATCCGCAGCACAGATATTCGGTAGCGGCTGTGTACACGGTTACTTTAACAGTTACATCGGCAAGCGGCTGTTCGTTTACCAAAACACAGCAGTTTACCGTGAATGGTGCACAGCCTGTGGCAAAGTTTAGTGTAGAAAACAAAGACGCGCTTTGCAGCAGCAACCCGGTCATTTTTAATGAGGTATCAACACTGGATTTTGGCAACTTTACCAAAATAGTTTGGTATTACGACTATAACGGCAACCGCCAGGACGTTGAAACCTTTACCCGCCCCGATGTGCCCGCGAGCCGGAAGTACAGCCATGCTTATAGCTTATTCAACACCCCCGCCACTAAAACGTACCACGTGCGTATGGAAGCATACTCCGGCGAAACTTGTGTGGACGTTACCGGGCAGGATATTACAGTGAAAGCCAACCCTGTTATTTCCCTTTCGCAGATAGGTACGGTTTGCCGGGAGGCAACACCTATTCAGATAGCGGTTAATAAAAACGGGTTTGCCGGCACGGGCGTTTTTAGCGGCAAGGGTGTAAGTGCTACCGGGCTGTTTAGCCCCGCCGCCGCCGGCGTTGGTACGTTTACCATTACGTACACCTTTACGGCGCAAAACGGCTGCGATTTTAGTGCATCGCAGGATATTGTGGTGAACCCTACACCAACGGTTAACGCGGGTGGAAATACCGGATTGCTGGAAGGAGGGACTGTACTGATAAAAGCGCAGGCATCGGGTAAGAATTTAAGCTACAAATGGACCCCGGCTATCGGGCTGGATCATGATGATGTTTTGAATCCCGTTTGCTCCGCGATTGACGATATTAGTTATACTTTAACGGTGACCAGCAGCGATGGGTGCCAGGCATCAGACGAAATTTTTGTTAAAGTGCTGAAAAAGTTGGGCGTAATAAATACCTTTACGCCTAACGGCGACGGCTTTAACGATACCTGGACCATAAAATACTTAGAAAGCTACCCCGGAAACACAGTTGACGTATACAACCGATATGGAGAAAAGGTATATTCGTCTACTGGTTATGGTATTCCATGGGACGGAACGTACAAAGGCGCCAACTTACCTTCAGGAACATATTATTATATTATAAATCCTAAAAATGGCCGAAAGGTGGTTTCGGGAAGTGTCACAATTATCAGATGAAGAAAAATTTACTTTTATTCGTATTGCTTTCATTTTGTACGGCTGCATTTGCGCAACAGCGGCCGCAATACACGCAATATGTTTTTAATAACTACCTGTTAAACCCGGCAGTAACCGGTATAGAAAACTATACCGATGCCAAATTGGGTTACCGCAGCCAGTGGACCGGCTTGCAGGGAGCACCGGTAACCAGCTACTTTAGCATAAACGCACCTTTAGGCGAAAACTTTGTGCAGGGCGATGCAACCGCGTTCCCCGCATCGGGTGGCGAAAATCCTTCGAGCAGGTTGTTTACACAATACTACCGCGCTGCCGAACCTCACCACGGTATCGGCTTCATGATCGTGTCTGATAAAGCAGGGCCCATTACGCAAACCAATATTGATGCTACCTACGCTTACCATTTAGGTATCACGGATCAGCTTAACGTTTCCGTTGGTGTTTCGGCAGGGGTGAGCCATATCAACCTCAATACGGATCTGATCACGCTGGAGAACTCTAACGACCCGGTGTTGAACAATATCAACAACAGCCAATGGAAACCGGACTTGGGCGTGGGCGTTTGGGCATATTCCTCAAGGTTCTACTTCGGGATCTCGGCACAGCAGGTATTGCCGCAAAACCTTTACATCACTACCGGGAATACCGCGAACCAAAGCAAAACGGTACCGCATTTCTTCGCCACAGGCGGGTATAAGATCTTCTTATCAGACGATGTTACCCTGCTGCCATCGGCATTACTAAAATTCATTGACCCTGCACCGGTAACCTTTGATGTCACCATGAAGCTATCCTTCCGCGACAGGTTTTGGTTCGGCGGCTCTTTCCGTAAGGATGATTCGTACGCGGTACTGGCAGGCTTTAACCTCAGCAGCGTAGTAAACGTTGGCTACTCTTATGATGTTACCACATCTGCCCTCCGCACCGTAAGCAACGGCTCACACGAAATTGTATTAGGCATCTTATTAAACAACCGCTATAATTTGAAGAGCCCGCAGCACGGGTTTTAGTTAGTTCATAGTTGATGGTTCATAGATCATAGTAAGAGAGATGGCGTTTAGGTTTGAAAGTTTGCAGGTATGGCAACGGGCGCTTGATTTAAGTGAACGGATTAATCAACTCACCAAAACATTTCCTAAAGACGAAATATACGTTTTGTCGTCGCAGATGAAACGCGCCGCTGATTCAGTTGTGCTGAATATTGCCGAAGGATCGACCGGACAAACCAAAGCCGTTTTTAAAGTATTTCTTACTTATTCCTTCCGCTCAGGTATTGAAGTAGTTAGCGGATTATTCATTGCCCAAAAACGGGGTTATATCGCCGATGAGTTATTTACAAACTTATATAATGAATACGAAATATTGGTTAAAATGATCACAGCATTGAAGAACTCGCTGTAAGTTTTCTCTTCGTACCATCAACCATGATCAATGAACTATCTACCAATAGCTATGATCTATGAACCATCAACTATGAACTAACCTACAGCTCCTTCCTCAACCTCGCTACCGGGATATTCATTTGTTCCCGGTATTTGGCAACGGTGCGGCGGGCAATATTGTAGCCTGCTTCTTTAAGGATGTCGGTTAGTTTTTCATCTGCAAGGGGATGGCGTTTGTCTTCCTGGCCAATATGCTCTTCCAGGATCTTTTTCACCTCTTTGTTTGATACTTCTTCGCCGCTTTCGGTTTGGATAGCCTCGCTGAAGAATGATTTTAGCAGAAAGGTTCCGTGTTCTGTTTGTACGTATTTAGAGTTGGCTACGCGCGATACGGTTGAAATATCCATGCCAATGCGGTCGGCGATGTCTTTTAAGATCATCGGCTTCAGATTCTTATCGTCGCCGGTTAAAAAGAAATCGTACTGGTATTGCATTATGGCGTTCATGGTCTTCAGCAAGGTTTGCTGGCGCTGTTTGATGGCATCAATAAACCACTTGGCCGAATCGAGCTTTTGCTTTACAAACTGAACCGCTTCTTTCATCTTCTTATCCTTTTGCGACGCCTTATCGTAATGCTGGAACATCTCCTGGTAGGAGCGGCTCACTTTAAGTTCGGGCGCGTTTTTGGAGTTGAGCGTAAGTATCAGCGTGCCATCGTTATTACTGATATGGAAATCAGGTATCACCTGCATTTGCTTGGTGCTTACCTCGTTGCTATCGCCCGGTTTCGGGTTAAGCTTTAGTATTTCGTTAACAACGCCGCGCAGCTCAATAGAGTTCATGTTTAACGAGCGCTCCAGTTTATCGTAATGCTTGCGGGTAAATTCGTCCAGGTAATCCTCAACCACCGTTATCGCTTTTTTGATGATGGGGTCGGTAGCGTCTTTTTTGCGGAGCTGGATGAGCAGGCATTCCTGCAGGCTGCGGGCGCCAACACCCGCAGGGTCGAAGCTTTGGATCACCTTTAGCATATCCTCAACCTCTTCATCCTCGGCCATTACGTTTTGCGAAAAGGCCAGGTCGTCGGTTAACGACATGATGGGCCTGCGCAGGTAACCATCGTCATCCAGGCTGCCAATGATCTGCTTGCCAATGGCAAAATCTTTATCTGATACCGGCAACAGGTCAAGCTGCGATTGCAGGCTCTCGAAGAACGAGCTTTGCACGGCAATAGGGATCTCTTTACGTTCGTCTTCATCGTCACCGTTCTGGTCGTACCGCGAACCGTAATCGTTTACGTTATCTTCCTGCAGGTAATCGTCAATATTAAACTCGTCCATCTCGCCCTTTTCGTCGTCACTGTTGTAGGTGTCTTCGTCGGGGTCGCGGTCGGGGTATTGTTCCTCGGGTTCGTTTATATTAGTTAGGCTGATATCTTCAAGCGCGGGGTTTTCTTCCAATTCTTCTTTAATACGCGTATCGAGCGACACGGTAGGCACCTGCAGCAGCTTTATAAATTGTATTTGCTGCGGCGAAAGTTTCTGTAAAAGTTTTTGCTGGAGGTTCTGTTTAAGCATAATTAAGACAAGGGCAAAAGTACATCAATTACCTTAATTTATAAAATAAAGAAGCGGTAAGCAGTGTAAAGGTGTAAATGCTATTAACTTTATTTTGTTTGGGTTGATTATTAAATATTGATAACTTTAAAAATATCTAAATACTGAATTATGGGATTTGTAAAAGAATTTAAAGAGTTTGCCGTTAAAGGCAACATGGTTGACTTGGCTGTGGGTGTAATTATAGGCGCGGCTTTTGGTAAGATAGTCACCTCTTTAGTGTCTGATGTGATCATGCCACCTCTCGGGTATCTTATCGGCGGTGTAGATTTTGCCGATAAAAAGATCATCCTAACCCCTGCGGATGCCACGGCGAAAGTAGCCGAGGTAGCCATTCATTATGGCTTGTTCATCAACGCTATTATCCAGTTCCTGATCATCGCCCTTTGCATATTTGTTGCTATAAAGGCTATAAACGCAATGAAAAAGCAAGAAGAAACAGCACCTGCCGCACCGCCTGCACCAAGCAAGGAGGAAGTTTTACTGGCAGAGATAAGAGATATTTTGGCTGCGAAGAAGTAAACCACTGTAATGTTGCACGAAAAAGGGAAATCTTCGGCAGTTTTTCTGGTCGTTTTATTAACAGGCGGTTGTGCCTTTTATTTTTACTCTTATAAAAGTAACACGCTATACACTTGTGTACCGCTTATTGCTATGGTTACAGGCTATTTTGGCTTGGCTGTTATCTGGTTTAACTTTAACAGCTATACACAAAGGCCATTATCCATAATTGTATGGTCTGTTTATTCGGTAATAGGGCTTGTACTATTTGTAACTTTACTTGTTTACACAGGAGAGTTTCAAGAAAGTATGCTTAAACAGAACGGTGTAAGCGTTAAAGGGGTTGTTGTCGCAGAAAATCAAAGCCGCCACAGGTCATCCACCTTTTATTCCATTACCGTTGGCTATACTTATAATAACAAAAAGTATTATCAGGATTTCTCCAATAATATAGACATGTATAAAGTAAAGGATACTATTATAATAATTTGCTCATCTATCGACCCGCAAATGGCGAAAGTAGCAGTAGTTAACGGTGATAAATAAGTATGATAACCACCGATACCTTTCGACAGATTGCCCTTTCGCTGCCCGAGGCGGTGGAGGATGCGCATTTCGAGAACCGATCTTTTAAGGTGAGTAAGAAGATCTTCGCTACGCTTAATGCTAAGGAGAACCGGGCTACGCTTAAGCTGCCGGCAATAGACCAGGATGTGTTTTGCGCATTTGATAAAACTGTAGTTTACCCTGTGCCCAATAAATGGGGCAAGCAGGGGTGGACCCACGCCAATCTTCTCACCGTACGCGAAGAAATGCTTATCGATCTGCTGAAAACTGCCTACCGCACGGTAGCTCCGAAAAAGCTTGGCGATTTGGTAATTTTTGAAGAATAACCAAAACAATAGCTCCATTTACGATTTTTCACTACTCACTAAAACGTCTTAGCCAGTTTAGGGTTCGTTAAAATAATATAGTCGCCAAATTTGGTGAATTTGGTCCAGTCTGGGGTTTCAAAACCGTCATCGGCGTACGCCTGGATATTGATGACTTTGACGTTGGGTGCATACTTTTTTAACTGCGCAATCGTACCCAGTTTTTCCTCGCTGTGAAAACCACCATTTACCTGGAAGATCTTGCTCCCCTTGTTCGCCTTATAAAACTTTGCTATGGAGTAACCCATGGTAGCATCCCACAAGTTTTGCGATTGGTAAACCTTCATTGGCCCCGCGTGGCCACCCATTACCTCGCCAAACTTTTCGTAATAACGGCCGGTAGCGGTATCAATAGGCAGGGGAGGAAGCCAGCTTTTGGCTGTGGCATCAAGCTTTTGCAGGTCGCCCAGCCCAACGCGGGTAACCATATTGGTATAGCGGGTAGGGGCGTTGCCGGCAATAACCGGTAGGTGGTTATCTTTGGCGGATTCAACCATGGCACGGTAATCTTTATAGTTTTTCCAGGCGCGGCCCTCGCTAATCAAATTCTTCTCGCGGATAAACCCTGCAAGGTATTCATTCAAAACGGTTTGGCAATCGGTTTGGAACATCTCCATCGATAACGCCATTTTTGCCGGGTATTTCTCTATCAGTTTTTTAAATATCAGTGCTTCCAGGTAATGCCCGGTGCTGTCGTTATGTTCCTCGCCAAAGAAAAGCACATCGGCTTTTGCCATATCGTTCACCACATCATCTATGGTTGTCGGGGCGTTTTTAGCTGTATTATATACCTTATAATGCGCGGCCATAGGGTCCTGGCACAGGGCGGCGAGCGGTAATAACAGCATTAGTGCGATAACAGTAATTTTCATGACTTAAACCGGGATGTTAGTATGTTAATAAATACACGTTATCAAATTACAACATTTCTATTTGAATAAACTAAAAAATACGCTACATTTGCACTCTTGTTTTTTAAAAGGAAGATTAAGGATAATAAGAATAAAATATAGCCATGAAAAGAACGTTTCAGCCCTCACAAAGGAAAAGAAGAAATAAACACGGTTTCCGTGAGCGCATGTCAACTGCTAACGGCAGAAGAATATTAGCAGCAAGAAGAGCCAAAGGCCGCAAAAGACTGTCAGTTTCTGACGAGCGCAGCCACAAAGCTTAATACGCCGGTTGTTTCTCCTTATTAAATAAGGGGCCGAACCGGTTACAAGCTTAATTTAGGTTCAGCACTAACAACTATGCATACTTTTAAAAAAGAAGAACGGTTATGTAACAAGAAGCTTATCGACGGGCTTTTTCATAACGGTTCTTCTTTTTTATGTTACCCCTTCAGGGCCTCCTGGATGCTCTCAGATGCTGAGCAGCAATTTCCTGTGCAGGTATTATTTGCGGTGGCTAAGAAGCGCTACAAGCGCGCTGTAGACCGTAATTTAATAAAGCGCCTCATGCGCGAAGCTTACCGCTTAAATAAACAATCGCTTTTATACTCCCCACTTACCGATGCTGATAAACGCATAGTTTTATCCATTGGCTATATTGGTAAAGAGATAGGAGATTTTGCGTTCGTCGAAAAAAAGATGCTGAAACTTTTGGGGCAAATGGCGGCGGAGGTATCCAAATGAAATTTTTGTGGGATTTATTCAACGGCCTTATCGGGAGCATTTTTTTGCTGCTGATAAAATTTTATAGGTACTTTATTTCACCCTTAACGGGGGCATCGTGCCGGTATACGCCAACCTGCTCGCAATATGGGTTAGACGCCATAAAAAAATATGGTGCTTTTAAAGGCGGGTGGCTAACTATAAAACGGATAGCCAGCTGCAACCCCTGGGGTGGGCACGGGCATGATCCGGTTCCATGAATAAGTCAAAAGTTTAAGGTCAAAAGTAAAAAGTTAGCCGCCTTGGTTGGGTAACTTAAAACTAAGGGCCTTATACTCTTAACTTTGAACTAAAATATGATTGAAGTCAAAAGTTTAAAGTAAAAAGTCAAAACCACTTGGCCTGATATTTTTAATTTTGACTTTTTAATTTTGACTTAAATGATCATTCTACAAATAGAAACCGCCACCACCTCCTGTTCTGTAGCGCTTGCGCGTAACGGCGAGGTATTGGGTTTTAAAGAAATAGACCAGCGCAATATACATGCCGAGGTGGTAACCGTTTATATTGATGGTTTAATAAAGGAAGCCGGTATTACTTACGCGGATCTTGATGCTATTGCGGTAAGCTGCGGGCCCGGTTCCTACACGGGCTTACGTATTGGGGTTTCTACCGCAAAAGGTCTTTGCTTCGCGCTGGATAAACCATTGATAGCTGTGGAAACTTTGACTGCAATGGCTAAAGGCGTTGCGCAAACCGATGCCGAAATGCTGCTATGCCCAATGATAGACGCCCGTCGGATGGAAGTGTTCACCGCTATATTTGATGCACGGGATAATACCATAAAACCTACCGCGGCAGAAATTGTAGACAGCAATAGCTTTGCCGATGTTTTGGCTGATCATAAGGTGTTGTTTTTTGGCGACGGTGCCGAGAAATGCAGAGAAGCCCTTGGGCAGAACCCAAACGCACACTTTTTACCCGGCTTTACAAACTCGGCGGTTTACCTTACAGGTATAGCCCTTGACAAATTCAATAAAAAGGATTTTGTTGATGTGGCTTATTTTGAACCTTATTACCTCAAAGATTTTATCGCTGGTAAAAAAGCAAACGCTTAATACTCGTCGTCTTTTCCAAAGATCCGGCTAAAGATCCGTTTAAAGAAACCAGGCTTATTTTCAATAGGGATATAGCTGGCATTAAGCGGATGCTCTATCAGCGGGCCAAATTTAAAGGTAACTCCCAAAAACATGTCCGCCCCGGTGTAAGATGCGCTGCGATTTATCTGCCCCTCGCTTTTTGTTGAAGCTAAAAGAAGTCTGCCAGTTGGAAATAATCTTTCGCTGCCTATAAAAAACTCTGCGTTCGGCGTTTTGATCATAAACTGCCCGCCTACACTTAGTATTTTGTAATTGTTATAGGCCGTGGTGAGCGTAAGCGTGTAATTACCATGCGTTATGGGGTTAACCAATGCTGCGGTGACGCCGTCAAAAAACATTTCCTTTGATAGGATAAGGGTAGGAGAATATCTGTACTGGCTGTTATAATCTAACCAGTATGTTTTATTGGCGCTAATTTCAATTTTAGCATTTGTAGGAGTGACGAATGACCCTAAAACTTCATTGGTTTTTGCCACGTTTTTTGCGGCTTCGTAAATATTACGCTCGCGCCTGCCCGAAGAAAAGGCAGAGATGGTATCTGAGGATGCAAAGTTATACGTGCTCGACCGGCTGCTCCAGCGTATCAAACCAAGATCTTTTACGTTGAATTGCAGGTTAAAGGCATCGCGTGTACGCAGCGAAACACCCGCGCCGATGGCTGCCCCGGGGTTTCTGAAGGTGGGCAGATAATCGTGTGTGGTAAAAGTGCCGGGGATATAGTTTAATTTGTATTTCCCGGTCATAGCCAAAAATGCCTGGTCGTTTGGCCTGTCAATATCCAGCGTGGAAGTTGCCACGTCTATCTTTTGGTAGCGAATACCCATCAAAGCGCTTAGCTTAACGCCTACGGCGATTTTCCGGTTTATTTTTTCGCGATAGGTAAAACTAACCTGGTGATAGGCCTGGTAAGTGCCGCTGTTGTTGAAAATATTGTCGTAATGATCGTTCTTAAAGGCGGTGGGGCCATTAAACAGGGCTACAGATTCATCACTGAAAATACCCCTTCCTTCTATCCTTGTTTGCGCGGATATACCAATCTCCGCATTGCCATCCAGATTAGTGAAAGCCTTATACATAATGGAGTAGTAATTGAGATTGGCATTGACGCGGTTAAGCCTGTTCTCGCCAAATTTTAAATTGGCAGTATTATAATAGCCTAAAAAAGCCCTTGTTTTTAACGGCACCTGCGAATTGCCGGTTAAAAAAGAGTTTACCGAAAAGTTTGGCAGCAAGAAGTTGAACGCGTATTTCCTGCTGGAATCTGGCGTGAAGGAGGCTCGCGAAGGGTTTTCAAAAGAATCGTAAAGGGTACCGGTATTGTACTGAGAAAATTGCTGGCCAAAGGATTGGATGGTAAAAAGTAAAAAAGGGAATGCCAATAAAAATTTCTTCATAAAATCTCGCCGTATCTATGCTCGCGGTTAACGCCCTTAAATATATAATTCAAATTTGACTTAGGGGTACGCTTAGCCCAATAATATAACCCTTTAACGGAATTAAGCGCTCAGAGTTGTATTTATTGAGGGCTTTTGGATGTTTTACTACCACCGGTTGTATCAATCATATTTTGCAACATGCAAAAATTGGTATAAAAGTTATTATCGGTAGCGGTAAGCTGGTAAGATGCGGCGTAAAAGTTTTCGAGCGAGAGTTTATTGCTTTTGTAAGCATTAAAGAAATCGTCTTTCAGATCGTTCTTTAATATAGGTTGCGCGTTTTTAAAGTTGATGAAGAAAGTAACGTTGCTTCGTTCGCCCATCAAATTATCAAACCGGTTGTATTGCCCGGTCTTGTTTAAAAATTTGCGGTTAAGGTAACTGTCGCTGTAGCTATCCAGCTCTTTTATGCTATTTGCAAGCACAAGGTAATTATCAATAATGCGGAAGTATGGGCGTTTGAAGGAGTTAAAAGCATCGCCCAATAAAAAGTAGGGGAGCTTATTGTAATTAAACTCGCCGGTTTCATCATTTACCATGGTGCTGATGTTTGCCATTACCGGGCGCAGCTTAGAGCCGTCTTTTACAGCTATCAGTGCAATCCGTTCTCTGTAACGTGTGGTCACCACAGCGAATTCGTTACCCAATGCCCTGTTTAACTCTGTTCGCAGCGCGATGCCCGTTTCTGCTTTTATGCGGGCAAACAGCGTGTCTTTCTCGGGTTTTAGCCCTGCCTTATCATGAAATACGGCCAGATCTGAAAGGAATTTAACCGGGTTGGAAACAGCCATATCCATCGAATACGCTACCGTGGAGGGGAAGATCTCCTTAAGGTTGTTGAGTACCGGTGACTGAGTGGTAAACAAGTTTAAGTAGCTGGCTGGTTTATCGGTTTGTATATTGGTGTAACCGTTAAACATTATTGCATCCGCTTTATAATTAAGGTTTAACGCGGCTGATGCAGGCAGCAGGCGTAAGCTTTTAAACAGGTCGTGGTTTTTGGTTTTAAACAGCTGATCGAACAGGGAGGATAGCTGGCTGTAGTTAATGTACAAATTGGCCAGCGAGTTTGAGTTCTGCTGATCGGGCAGCGGGACAAACGCTTCGGTCTCTTTGTCGTTTTTGTATAGGGCGGCCCTGGTGAGCAATTCTTTGGAAAAACTTGCCGAGTAGATGTTCTCGTCGGTATTAATAATATAAAAGCGCTTTTTTAACTGCGCGAAGAAAACAGTGTACCCTTTTTTTTCGTCGATGGTTAAGGGGGTTATCAGCATGCCGGTTTTCTTCTGTTTGGCCAGCGCATCAAATGCGCCTATATCAGCATCTTTAGCGGCGGCAGCCGTAAGCAATAATTCTGTTTCGGGCTGGTTGGATGAATGGAGTGAGATAAAAATATTGCTGCCATCAAATAGCCGCTGTAACAAGTGGGTGGCAAAAAGTGTCTTTCTTACCGTGTCCAGCTCGCTCAGTTTTTGCTCGCCAATCAGGCTGCCCAGCAAGGTGTTGCCGGTGAATATATCGTAAAACCCCTTATCGTTGCTAAACTCAAACACAGCCACCGCGTTATCGGGAATGGTGCGCATAATGTTGCCCGCGTGCATACCCGATGACTTTAAACTTTTAAAGTACTTAATGGTAATGTATCCTGTCGCGGCAACTAAAATAAGTGTAAATAGAATGAGTTTTTTCATCTCCGTTTGCGAACGCAAGTTAGAATTTTACCGTACCACAATAAAGTAATACTTTCATTTGGTTAACTTAGCCTTTTATATCTGCATGAACAAACAAATTATTATTACCGCGGCGCTGTTTGGCGCTATTGCCGTTATGTGCGGCGCTTTTGGGGCTCATGCCTTAAAGGCATCGCTCGAGCCACGGCAACTGGAAGTATGGCAAACTGGGGTGCAATACCAGTTTTATCACGTTTTCGGCTTGCTGTTTCTATCAACCTTTACCAGGTTTAAAAATGGGCTTGTAACGGCCACTTATTATTTGTTCACATTTGGTATTATCCTTTTCTCGGGCTCGCTTTATTTATTGGCCTGTCGCGACCTGCTAAAAATGCCCGGCTTAACAGCTATTGGCCCGGTTACCCCTGTTGGTGGCTTATTATTTATAATTGGCTGGATAACACTTGCACTCGCTGCTTTCCGAAACAAATAATCTGATGTTAGAATTTGCCGAAGTGCAGCTGCACAACCGTAAAACGCTTTTTGTTGAGGTGATATTGCCTTTGGCTATCAGTCGCAACTATACCTATCGCGTGCCATTCGAGATGAATGATGGGGCTGTGATGGGTAAAAGGGTGGTGGTGCAATTTGGTAAAAGCAAGCTCTATACCGCCATTATCGCAGCCATCAGCGAGCATGCTCCCGAAAAATACGAAGCAAAATACATCATCGAGATATTGGACGATGCACCCGTAGTTACCCTGCGGCAGTTACAATTTTGGCACTGGCTGGCCGAGTATTATATGTGCAACGAGGGTGAAGTGATGAACGCGGCCCTCCCTTCGGCGCTAAAACTGGCCAGCGAAACCAAGGTAATGCTGAACCGGGAATACGAGTACGATAAAACCCAACTGAACGATAAAGAGTACCTCATCACCGAAGCGCTGGATATTCAACCCGAATTAACGGTGAGCGATATTGTAAAACTGCTGGGCCAAAAAACGGTAATGCCGATATTGAAGTCGCTCTTCGAAAAAAACGTTATCACGATATCCGAAGAAGTAAGCGAACGGTATAAACCGCGCAAGAAAACTTATATCACTTTAAACCCGGTTTACCATAACTCCGATAACCGCAAAGAACTTTTTGAGATCCTGGAAAAGCGCGCGCCAAAACAGGCCGACGCGCTGCTAACCTATCTTAAATTATCGCGCCAGCAAAAAGCGGTGGCTAAGAACGAATTGATAGAAGAAAGCGGCGCGGGCGAATCGAGCATAAAATCGCTGATAGAAAAAGAGGTGTTTTTTGCCGAGCACAAAACGATTAGCCGCCTTGGATATGAAGAGGACGACGAGGCGATAAGCAATTTTACGCTGAGCGAAGCCCAGCAACTGGCTTTGGGCGAAGTACGCCAGCATTTTGAAAAGAAAGATGTGGTGCTGCTGCATGGCGTAACTGCATCGGGTAAAACCCAAATCTATATAAAGCTGATAGAGGAGATGATAGCAACCGGCAGGCAGGTGCTTTATTTACTGCCGGAGATTGCCTTAACCACCCACATCATCGAACGTTTACGCATTTATTTCGGCGGTACTATCGGTGTTTACCATTCCCGTTTTAATGATAACGAGCGGGTGGAGGTTTGGCAAAAAGTGTTGCGTAACGAGTATAAGGTGGTGCTTGGCGCAAGGTCGTCGATATTTCTGCCGTTCCATGATCTTGGGCTGCTGATCGTAGATGAGGAACACGAAACATCCTACAAGCAATACGACCCGGCACCCCGCTATAATGCCCGTGATGCCGCTATTTATTTAGCAAATATGCACGGCGGTAAAGTGCTGTTAGGCTCGGCTACGCCGTCTTTTGAAACTTACTACAACGCACGTACCCACAAATACGGTTTGGTAGAACTGACTGAACGTTATGGCGGTGTGCAGCTGCCATTAGTAGAGGTGGTAAGTATATCCAAAGAGTTGAAGCAAAAAACCATGCAATCGCACTTTACCAGTGTGTTGATGGCGGATATGCAGCTTGCGCTGGAGAATAAGGAGCAAGTGATCCTCTTCCAGAACCGCAGGGGTTACGCGCCGGTGCTGATGTGCCGGGTTTGCGCTTATACGCCAAAATGCATCAACTGCGATGTAAGCCTTACCTATCATAAGCATACTACCAAGCTGCATTGCCATTATTGCGGCTATAAGGAAGATACGCCATCGGTTTGCCCTGCATGCGGTTCTACCCATTTAGAATACAAGGGATTTGGTACCGAGAAAGTAGAGGATGAGCTCTCGGTATTAATGCCCGATGTGCGCCTGGCAAGGATGGACCTGGATACCACCCGCTCGCGAAATTCGCTGCAAACCATTTTGAATAACCTCGAGGAGAAAAAGATAGACATATTAATAGGCACTCAAATGGTGGCCAAAGGGCTCGATTTTGCGGATGTAACCGTTATTGGGATCATCAATGCCGATAGCCTTTTGAAATACCCGGATTACCGCGCCAACGAGCGCAGCTTCCAGATGCTGGCGCAGGTAAGCGGCAGGGCGGGGCGCAGGGGTAAGCAAGGCAAGGTAGTCATCCAAACTTACGACCCCAGCCACCGTGTAATAAAACAGGTGATAGAGAATGATTACGCCGACCTGTATTTTACCGAAATGGAGGAACGTAAAAGCTTTAAATACCCGCCATTTTACCGCATCATCAGCATAGATATTAAGCACAAGAACCCCGAAATACTTTATAACCAGGCAGAATACCTCACCAACGAACTCCGTAAACACTTCGGCGACCGGGTGATCGGCCCCGAGGCACCGCTTGTCAACCGCATCCGCAATTACTACATCAAAACCATCATGCTAAAATTTGAACGGGATGGCGTATCGGTAGTAAAGGCAAAAGCCCTGATGCGAGATGTGATCACGCAATTCCAAACCACTAAATTGAGTAAGGGCTGTATCGTTCAACCCGATGTAGATCCATACTAAAAGAATTAGCCTCTAAATCAGTTGGATAAAATAGCCATTAGGTAAATCAATCGTGTTAATCGCTAAATCCCTCAACCGTGTATTATCTTAGCATCTTGTATGGCGTATAAGTTTATAGATAATTACAGGGAACAGGGTGCGCGTAAGCGATTGGTTGAGGTTTTGCGAAAAAAAGGAATTGAGGACGAACGGGTTTTAGCTGCCATTGGTAAGATACCCCGCCACTATTTTTTCGATGAAACTTTTTGGAACCAGGCTTACAAGGATATTGCCTTCCCGATAGGTGCAGGGCAAACCATTTCTCAGCCATACACCGTAGCTTATCAAACCGAACTGCTCCACATCCGCAAAGGCGATAAGGTGCTGGAGATTGGCACAGGTTGCGGCTACCAAACCTGTGTATTGATGGAGGTTGGTGCAAAAGTGTTCACTATAGAGCGCCAGGAAAAACTTTACGAACGCACCATACAGGTTTTACCCTACATGGGTTACAAACCCAAATTCTTTTTAGGCGACGGCTCCGTAGGTATCGCCAGCGATGCCCCGTACGACAAGATCATTGTAACCGCCGGTGCCCCAACCGTGCCCGACCTGCTATTAAAACAACTCAAAATAGGCGGTATATTGGTTATCCCGGTAGGCGATGAGAAATCCCAAAAAATGGTTACCGTATTAAAAACCAGCGAAAACGATTACGAAAGGCACGTGTTGGATACGTTCAGGTTTGTGCCGCTGGTAGGGGATAGGGCCTGGTGAGCCCCCCAGCCCCCTGAAGGGGGAGTTTTTGAAAAGCAAAATACCCTTTAATTTTTGTCAAAGGGTATTCTTATTTATGGTCTATATCTTAATGTAAAATTCTGCTCCCCTTCAGGGGGCTGGGGGGCTTCCTACCTTTTCATCGCCCTGTCCATCTCTATTTTCGTATCGCGCTCTTTCATGGTTTCGCGCTTGTCGAAGGTCTTTTTACCCTGGGCGAGGCCTATCTCCACCTTAGCAAAGCCTCGCTCGCTAATGAAGAGGGCAAGCGGGATAATGGTCAAGCCTTTTTCTTCGCCACGGGTAAGGAGTTTTTTTAATTCCTTTTTATTCAACAGCAGCACACGGTCGCGTTTGGCCTCGTGGTTGTAGAACGAACCGAAGGAATACTCGGAAATATGCAGATTGCGGATGTAAAGCTGGTTGCCAATAAAGGTGCAAAAAGCATCGTTCACGTTGGCTTTACCTTCGCGGATGGATTTTATTTCGGTACCCAGCAATTGTATGCCCGCTACGTATTTGTCCAGTATGTGGTACTCAAAGTATGCTTTTTTATTCTTGATGTAGATATCCTGCTTCATTACGCTGCAAATATGCAAATTATTTTGCGCCCGGCTTAACAACCAGCACAGGTACGTTTACCTTATGCCTCACGGTATTAACGGTGGTTCCAAAAATAAGGTCCTTAATTGCCTTGTGTCCGTGCGAGCCCATTACGATGAAGTCTATGCCTTCGCTATTCACAATTTCGGCAATGGCCGTTGCCGGGCCACCGTAGCCAATTTTCGCTTCCGCCTTATAGTTTAGCTTGATTAAAGCCTCCACATACTTATCTAAATTGTTTACATCGCTTTGGGTTTCGTTGTCCATTACCTGCTTGCCGTAGTACCTTGCCCCGGCCGTTTCTACCACGTGGATGAGGCTGTATTTGGCTTTCTTACCGCCTTGCATTAGGGCATGACGGATGCAGTCCTGGTCGTTTTTAGAAAAATCAATGGTTACCGCTATATGGTTATAGTGCACAGGCTCTAAGTTATCAAGCGATGCTGCTATGCCGTGCGGAATGTAAGTGCGCTGGTCGGTATGCTTGTATAAAAGCGGGCGAAGGAAAACGTAAAGCAGCAACGCGCCTATGGCTACGGCTATAGGTGTTATAACAAAATGCACCAAGTTGGCCGAGCCCTGGTTAGCATCAGCCCATGTGCCAATTTCCTGTATCACCAGGCGAACATTTAATCCCACAATCAGCACGGCAAATACCCAGGCCAATATTCTTAAAGGCAACCCGGTGGCAAATTTACCCATCCGATTTTTATCAGATGTGAAATGGATGAGCGGGATAATAGCGAAACCTAACTGCAGACTTAGCACTACCTGGCTTAGTATTAATAGTTTGCCCAGGCCTTCTTCCCCCGCATGCAGAATGGTGAAAAACGCGGGTACTATAGCAAATATCCGGGTGAGCAAACGCCTTAGCCACGGTGCTATGCGCAGGTTGAGGTGGCCTTCCATAATAATTTGCCCGGCAAGCGTGCCGGTAACGGTAGAGCTTTGCCCGGCGGCTATCAAGGCTATGGCAAACAAGGCGGGTGCCAGTTTACCAAAAATATTGCTGAGCAATTGATGCGCGTCCTGTATCTCGGCAACTTCGTGGTAACCTCGGCCAAAAAATGCGCTGGCAGCCAGTATCAGTATCGCCGCGTTCACAAAAAAAGCAAGGTTAAGGGCAATAGTAGTATCCCAGAAGTTATAGCGGATGGCGGTTTTTATGCCTTCTTCCGTTCGGTCTATCTTGCGGGTTTGCACCAGGGAGGAGTGAAGGTATAGGTTATGCGGCATTACCGTAGCGCCGATGATACCAATGGCCAGGTAAAGCGAACGGCTGTTCAGCTCTGTTGGGATAAAGCCTTTGGCAACATCTATTACGTGTGGTTGCACAATAAACATCTCCAGTAAAAAGGCCAGCCCCACAATAAATATCAGCGATATAATAAAGCCTTCCAGCTTGCGCATCCCTTTATTCAGCAGGAACAAAAGCAATAAAGTATCCAGCATCGTAATAGATACGCCCCATATTAACGGCAAGCCGAACAGCAGGTTTAAACCAATGGCCATACCTATCACTTCCGCCAGATCGCAGGCGATGATAGAGATCTGCGCCAATATGTACAGGCAAAAATTTACAAAGCGCGGGTACGAGTGTTTGGATGCCTGCGCCAGGTCGAGCCCGCGCACTATGCCCAGCCTTACACATAGGTTTTGCAACAGAAGGGCAATCATATTTGATAACAGCAGCACCCATATCAATTTGTAACCAAACTGGCTGCCGGCGGCTAAATCGGTTGCCCAGTTACCAGGGTCCATATAACCAACGCTTACCAAATAGGCGGGGCCTAAAAATGAAAGCAGTTTGCGCCAGCCGGTTTTATTTTCGGTACCTACCGAGTTGTGCACATCGCCCAACGATTCGCTTGTTATCATATAGCTATCAAAAGGTTATTCGCCACCTCGTGGCTTATTTGTAAAACTTTGTTATCCATTTGCAGTACTACTGTGTTATCATAACTGATGATCTCTTTTACTGTTATTTTTTTGCCGATGATGAGTCCCTGTTTTTCCAGGTATTGTAAAAAAACGGATGAGTGATCCCTAACGCCCGAAATAATCCCCCTGGCACTAACAGCCATTGCCGAAATTGGTTTAAGGTCATTTATTTTAAACTGCCCGTTGCAATCGGGTATCGGGTCGCCATGCGGGTCGCGCTTGGGGAAGCCCATAAATTCATCCAGCCGGTCTATTAATTCGTTAGAGGAGATATGCTCCATTTCCTCGGCCATATCATGCACCTCATCCCACTTAAAATTCAGCTTTTCTACCAAAAAATACTCCCAAAGCCGGTGCTTACGGATAATATTGATAGCCACTTTTTCGCCCGCCTCGGTAAGGCTTACGCCCTGGTAACGGGTATAATTGATGAGTGTTTTATCAGACAGCTTGCGCAGCATATCCGTAACCGACGAGGCTTTTGTCTCCAGCGATGCTGCTATTTGGTTGGTGCTCACGCTCTCTGTAAGCGACGCTAACTTATAGATGGCTTTTAGATAATTCTCCTCGGCTAATGTATTCATTTAGTCAAATATAATATTATTTTTAGACTTGTCTAAAAAACTACAATTGTTTTTAATTTGTTCTGCTAAACGATATTTGTGTGGAATTATATTTTGTGTGATGTAGATTATTTTATATTTGCATGTACCATGGGAGCTGAATTAGATAAGATAGACCTTCAAATACTCAAGATATTACAGGAAAACGGCCGCATAACCAACCTGCAGCTGTCCAACGAAATAGGGCTTTCACCGGCACCTACCTTAGAACGCGTGCGCAAACTGGAGAACGCCGAGTACATTAAAAGCTATCACGCTTTAGTGGATGAAGAGAAATTGGGCTTGGGCATAAAAACCTTTATCCAGATCTCGCTGGATTTTCACCAGAAGAATACCATTCAAACTTTTTTGGATGAGATCCAAAATATTAAGGAAGTTACCGAGTGCCACCACGTAACCGGACAGTGCGATTTTCTGCTAAAGGTTTACGTGCGCGACATTAAATCGTACGAGCGCCTCATCATGGATAAAATAAGCCGCATCACCGTGGTAAAAACTTTCCAAACCATGATGATCATGAGCACCAGCAAGAAAGAGCCGATAGTGCCGCTGGAATATTAAGATAGATGTGTAGATGTGCAAATTTCAGATGTGTAGATGAGCTTCAATAAAAGCTGATCTGCACATTTTAGTTTAAGGGCATTTTTTTTCCATCTGCATATTTGCACATCTGAAATTTGCACATCCGCATATCTGCACATCTACCCGATTTGCCAATCAATCTCTTCCTTCCCTTCTTTCTTCAAAAAATCATTTGTTTTAGAGAATGGCTTTGAGCCAAAGAAGCCTCCGTGGCTTACCGCAAGGGGAGAGGGGTGTGTGGATTTGATGATGAGGTGATTATTGTTTGGGTTGATGAGCGCGCTTTTCGATTGTGCATAGGCGCCCCAAAGTATAAATACGATTCCTGTTTTCTCATCCGACAGGGTTTTGATGGCGGCATCGGTGAATTTTTCCCAGCCCTTTTTTTGGTGTGAGCCTGCCGTGGCCGCGCGAACGGTTAGGGTGGCGTTTAATAATAATACACCTTGTTCGGCCCATTTGGTGAGGTCACCGGTCTGGGGGATCCGGATGCCGGGGATATCGGTAGCTAACTCTTTGTAAATATTTTTTAACGATGGTGGAGCTGGTACCCCTTCGCGCACCGAAAAGGAAAGCCCGTGAGCCTGGTTGGGGCCGTGGTAGGGGTCCTGGCCGATAATTACTACCTCTACATTATCAAAAGGTGTAATATTAAAAGCGTTAAAAATTTCTTTGTTTTTTGGGTAAGTAATGTGGCCGGCTTCCTTTTCCTGTACCAGGAAATTTTTCAGATCCAGCATATACGGTTTTGTTAATTCGGTGCCGATGGCTTTCTGCCAGCCGGGCTCTAATTCTCCTGCCATAAATATTAATACAGATGTTTTATTGTAAGCTTACAAATAACGATATTCGCACTTTGATTATACTAATACAAATTATGTCGAATATAGTTAGGTTAATTATTGCTTGTGTTACAATGGGTGGCGGCGTTGCCCTGTGTGTGTTTGGCTTTTGGGGATGGGGGATACCTGTGTTTTTAATCGGCGGTTTAATACTGCTCACCTTCTTTTTTAACGAGAACATGCTGATTGCGCAGTATTACCTGCGTAAAGAAAATACCGATGAATCCGGAAAATGGCTGCTTAAAATTACCGATTACGAAAAACAACTATATAAAGGCCAGTATGGTTACTACAACCTGCTTATCGGATTAATCGAATCTCGCAAAGCACCATTAAAATCGGAGAAATACTTTAAGAAGGCCCTGCAATTGGGAATGGGCATGAGCCACAACACCGCGCTGGCTAAACTGAGCCTTGCAGGTATATCCATGGCAAAGGCAAATGCTGCAGGTGCTTCTGCGGCGCAACGGAATAATAGCAAACGCGAAGCTGATGTATATTTAAAGGAAGCTGCTAAAGACGACAAAAACAAACTTCTTGCCGACCAGATAAAGATGATGAAAGGCCAGATGGCGCAAATGGATAAGCCGCAGGTAATACGCGGCGGTTTCCGTCAGCAGAAATTCTAAGCAGGAAGGATTTTATTTCTCGTCGAGCGAGCTAAAATAATCCGGCTCCGAAGAATGGTTTTGATTGGCAGATATATGCCTGTCAACAACATTATAAGCCTTCTCTTCGGACGGTTCGGCCACCTCCACCATTTTAAGCAGGCTACGGATAAACGACAGGTTAAAAGTATTTCTGTTCAGTTTTATCAGGTATTCGTTTTCGGTTATCTCGAGGATGGAGTTAGTCATGTGTATTCCTATTAGTGTGTTTGATATAAAGTTAAACATCTTATCTAAAACGAAAGTTTGATTAGTTTTATCATTCTGTTAAGGAATTGTGAATACCAGGCGCCGTTATTTTTCACAATTGTGGAAGATATGTGTTGATAACGTTCTCCATTGCAGCCAATTGGCTATATTTACTCCCGGTAACCAACCCATAAACCCTTTCTTTACGATACCGATCATGAAAGTTTTCTTCCTTGCTGTATTCGCGTGTTTTTGTACACAGGCCGGTTTTGCCCAACTTGCTACAGGTAAGTTATTTAGCAACCATATGGTGCTGCAAAGAAATCAAGCCATCCCGGTTTGGGGTAAAGCTGCAAAGCGCGCTAAGGTGAGTGTTAGTTTAAATAACATCATTAAAACTGCTACTACCGATGCGCAGGGCAATTGGAAAGTAAAATACCCCGCCATGAAAGAAGGCGGCCCATACACCATGATCGTATCATCAGGCAAGGACACCATCACTTATGCCGATGTAATGCTGGGCGAGGTTTGGCTTTGCTCAGGACAATCCAATATGGAGTTCCAGCTGAAGAACGCCTACGGGTTTAAGGCAGAGCGGAAGATTGCTGATAACATTGCCGTGCGCCAGTTTTATGTCCCGCATAAAGTAAGCCTTAAACCGGAAACCGAATTAACAGGCGGGGAATGGAAGATAGCCACGGCAAACACCGTTGGCGATTTTTCTGCCGTAGGCTATTTTTACGCAAAGCGATTGGCGGAGAATTTACACGTTACCGTTGGTTTGATTAACAGTAGTTGGGGCGGTACCGAAGCCGAGGACTGGATAAGCAGGGACGCCATGCTTGCTTCGCCCGAATTAGCAGCCGTGGTACCCGGATTACCGGTAAACGAAAAAGAGTTAGCCGCCAGGGCAGATAAGCGCCTAAAGCTTTGGGCATATCGTGGTATGCCTGTCGTGAATTATACAACCGCTGAGCTCGCCGCAAAGCCCGCAAGCTTTTTTGATAGCTGGCAGCAGGGATACATGCCGAGCTCATGGGAATGGGTTGGAAGGTTATACTCCTACCGCGGGCAGGGGTTTATACAGCGCACCATCATTTTGGATAGCACCTATGTAGCGGAGCCATCCGTTATTACATTGGGGCAAACCAGCACCAGTGCTGCTATCTACATAAACGGTGTGCGGATAGATAAAGACGGCAATTCGTCCGATAACAAGTATCAGCTCCCTGCAGGAAGCTGGAAGGGTGGAGCCAATACCTTATTGGTTGCCCTTGGAACGCAAAAAGATACTTCCCGCTTTGATATCGGGCTCACCGCATACTCGGGTGACTTTAATACTCGTTTTGCAGATACTACCATAAGTTTTGCAGATAGTAAATGGCGGGTAATGCCTGATCTGGGTAAACCTTATCATTTCGATTTTATGCCCAATAATAACGCCTTCTCGCTTTATAACGCCATGATAAATCCCTTGCTGCCTTATGGGATTGCCGGCGTGATCTGGTATCAGGGCGAAGCAAACGTAGAACGAGCTTATCAATACCGCACGGTTTTCCCGCTGTTGATCAACAACTGGCGGGAAAAATGGAAATCGCCGTTTCCTTTCCTGTTCGTGCAGTTAGCCTCATTCGGTGGTACGCAGAACAGCAACGCTGGTAGCAGCTGGGCCGAATTGCGCGAAGCACAAAATACTACACTAAAACTACCTAACACAGGCACAGCCATAACCATTGATGTGGGCGATGCCTTTAATATTCACCCGAAAGATAAAGCAACTGTGGGTTACCGACTGGCTGCTTCGGCGTTTAACCTCGTATACCATGTGCCGGGTTTTGCCGAAAGCCCCCAACTGGCATCCGCAGATTTTAGCACAGGTTATGCCATGATCAACCTTACTCACGCCGAAAACGGTTTGATGGTGAAGGATAAATATGGCTACTTAAAAGGCTTTGAAATCGCCGGTGCCGATCATAAGTTTTACTACGCGCAAGCAGTAATAAGCGGCAACCAGGTAAGGATCTGGTCGCCAAATGTGCCCAAGCCCGTAGCCGCCCGCTATGCCTGGACAGACGCTCCCATTGACGCTAACCTGTTTAACACACAAGGGATGCCCGTAAGCCCGTTCCGTACGGATGATTGGCCGAGCGTATCTTCGGGTAAGAAATTTGAATAACTGCTAAACAAAAAAGGCCCTTAACGGGCCTTTTTAAATGCAATGTGGTTGGATATTATTCAAACCATTTCATCACCTCTTCCTTAGTCGGCATAGCAATATCCAATTTTAGCTTTTTGCGCATCCCGCCAAGGTCATTAAATACCTTATTTGGGTTGCCTGCTTTTAGTTCTTCAACAGTGTTGAAGCCCATTTTATTCAACACGGGTACCCACTCGGCGGGTATACCAATGGCAATAAAGTCATCGGCAGTAGCTACTTTAGCCTTTTTCTCCGGTCGCATCTGCGGGAAGAATAATACCTCCTGTATGGTGCTTTGGTTGGTCATCAGCATCACCAAACGGTCGATACCGATACCCAGGCCCGAGGTTGGCGGCATACCGTATTCCAGCGCACGCAGGAAGTCGTCGTCCATGGCCATAGCTTCATCGTCGCCACGGCCGGCCAATACCAATTGCTCTTCTAAACGCTCACGCTGGTCAATCGGGTCGTTCAACTCCGAGTAAGCGTTTGCTATTTCCTTGCCATTCACAAAAAGCTCAAAGCGCTCAACCAACCCTTCTTTGGTACGGTGTTTTTTAGCGAGCGGCGTCATTTCTATAGGGTAATCGGTAATATAAGTTGGCTGTATCAGGTTTGCTTCAACTTTAGCGCTGAAGATCTCGTCTACCAGTTTGCCTTTTCCCATGGTAGCATTGGTTTCGATACCCAAGTCGGCACAAACTTTAAGCAAACCAGCCTCGTCCATCGCGGATACATCTATCCCGGTATATTTCAGGATAGAATCGTACATGGATAATTTCTCGTAAGGGCCGGCAAAATTTATCTCGTGCTTGCCAACCTGTACCACAGGTATGCCGTGAACCGCTTTGGCGACGGTTTCTAAACATTCTTCCACCATGGCCATCATCCAGATATAATCTTTATAGGCCACGTAAATTTCCATCGCGGTAAATTCCGGGTTGTGGGTGCGGTCCATACCTTCGTTACGGAACATTTTACCAAACTCGTAAACGCCGTCAAAACCGGCTACGATCAACCTTTTCAGGTAAAGCTCGTTGGCTATGCGCAGGAAAAGCGGCATATCCAGCGTGTTGTGGTGTGTAGCAAACGGACGGGCCGCTGCACCGCCATGCACAGGCTGCAGGATAGGCGTTTCCACCTCCATCCAGCCCTGGGTATTAAAGTAACCGCGCATAGCGCTAATCACTTTAGAACGGTTGATGAAGATGTTTTTATATTCGGGGTTAACCGTTAAATCAACATAACGCTGGCGGTAACGCATTTCCGGGTCGGTAAAACCATCGTGAATGGTGCCATCTTCCTCGCGCTTAACAACCGGCAAAGGTTTAAGCGATTTAGACAGGATGGTTAGTTCCTGTGTATGTATCGAGATCTCACCTGTTTGGGTCAAGAAAACGTATCCTTTTACGCCAACGTAATCGCCAATATCTAACAGCTTTTTAAATACGGTATTGTAAAGCGTTTTGTCCTCGTCAGGGCAAATATCATCACGTTTGATGTAGATCTGCACACGGCCGGTAGAGTCCTGTATCTCGGCGAAAGAAGCGCTGCCCATAATACGGCGCGTCATGATACGGCCGGCTATGGTAACCTGTTTATATTTATCGGGGGTAGCTTCAAAATTATCATTAATATCCTGTGCCCATGCATTTACATCATAAGCTTCGGCAGGGTAAGGGTTGATGCCCAGTTCGCGTAGTTTTTGTAACGATTCCCGGCGTATAAGTTCCTGTTCGGATAGCGCAATACTCATATTAAAACGGTGTATTTTAAGGCTGCAAAAATAGGGTTTTTTGTTTAGATATGAGAGGTTAGATTTGAGATGGGAGACCGGGTAGTATATGAATATTTATTTCAAATAAATACCTTTACCGCATGAACATCAAAGTTATCGCGTTCGACGCTGATGATACCCTTTGGGTGAACGAACCATATTTCAGGGAAACAGAAGAGCGTTTTTGCGAACTGCTAAGTGAATACCTGTCGCGGCACGACCTGGAGCGCGAGCTGCTGCGCATTGAGATAGAGAATCTTGGTTTATACGGCTATGGCATAAAGGGCTTTATCCTCTCCATGATAGAGGCCGCCATGAAGATCACCAACGATACGCTGAGCATCGATGTAGTAAAGCAAATTATGGATCTGGGCAAGCAAATGCTTAATCAGCCTATCGAATTGCTGGATGGGGTGGAAGAAGTATTGGAAGCCCTCAAAGGCAAATACCGACTGGTAGTAGCCACCAAAGGCGACTTGCTGGATCAGGAGCGTAAACTGCGTAAATCGGGTTTAAACCCTTATTTTCACCATATCGAGATCATGAGCGAGAAGGATGATGCCAATTACCTCAAATTGCTTAAACACCTGGATATTCAACCTTCGGAACTGCTGATGGTGGGTAACTCCTTAAAGAGTGATATTTTGCCCGTGCTAAACGTGGGTGGTTACGGCGTGCACGTGCCTTACCACATTACCTGGGCGCATGAGCAAATTGAAGAAAGTATTGATAACGAGCGCTTTAAAAGCGTAGAAAGCATTAAGGATATACTGGAATTATTGTAGATGAGAACCAAAATTGAACTGGAAGGCTGGTTGCGCGAAGACCATTTTAAACTCTTTAACAGTTTTGAGGAGCCTTATTTTAGCCTCAATGTGGATATCGATGTTACTATTGCCTACCAAAGAGCGAAAGAACTTGGCGTGTCATTTTATCTGTATTACCTGCACTGTGCTATTACGGCAATAAACAGGCACGAGAACTTTAGGTACCGCGCTATAAACAACGAAGTTTTTTTATACGATCAGATAGATGTTACCCATGTGGTGCTTCGGCCAAACGGTACCTTTGGGTTTGGCTTTGTGCCCTTTGCGCCAGCGCTTGATGAATTTGCTGCCTTCGCTAAAACAGAGACTGAACGGATCTTAGCCACAAAAGGGCTCGACCTTAGCGTTTCTTACAACAATATCATCCACTTTTCGGCCATGCCGGGGATTAAGTTTACGGGGCTAACCCATGCCCGCAGCTTTTCTTATCAAGATAGTTCAACCAAATTATCAGTAGGCAAGATAACCGAGGTGCATGGGAAAAAGATGATGCCTTTATCTATCACCGTTCACCATGGCTTAACGGATGGGCTGCATGTTGGGCAGTTTATTGATATTTACCAGGAACTGCTAAACGCTTAAAAAGCAACCGCAGGCGGCATAATTGCGTATTTATGAAGTAAGTATACCGGTACATTGTAAAATGTAAATGATATATTTACTTTATCTCGCCAACCAATATGCCTTTTAAAAGAGTAATCTTTTTGTTTCTCGCTGTCGCTATGCTTTTTTCCTGTAAAAAGGAAAAACCCTTTGTGCCCAATTACGCCAATGCGCTGCCCGGTTTATGGAAAAAACTTGGCGATTTTCCGGGTGTGGGTAGGGTACGCGCCTATGCTTTTACCGTTGGTAAAAAGGGTTACCTCATCGGCGGCAACGCCGGATCAGGCTTTAACGTAGTGCCTTTGTATGATCTTTGGGAGTATGACCCCGCCACTGATAAATGGACTCAAAAGGCTGATTACCCCGGCCAGGCTGCAGAATACATTCGCGGTTTTACCATAAGCGGCAAGGCGTACATGGGCACTGGTTTTGGGGTGCAGTATGACGACCCCGGCGCGATTGCACAAAATAAAGATTTTTGGGAATATGACTCAGTCATCGATAAATGGACTCAAAAGGCAGATTTTCCAGGTGTGGCACGAGAGAATGTAATTGCATTTGAAATAAATGGCACAGGCTATCTTGGCCTGGGCACTGATAATAACTACGCGGCCAATTATAAAGATTTTTGGAAGTACGACGCCACCGCCGATAAGTGGACCCGCCTTGCCGATTACCCCGGTAACGGCAGCTTTGGTGTGGCTGCTTTTGCTATAGGTGGCAAGGGCTATGCCGGCCTGGGTGGTTCATCGCCGGATATTGTAAAGAAAGATTTTTGGGAGTATGATCCCATTACCAATAAATGGAACGCCAAGGCCGACTTTACAGGTAAAGAACGTGTTTTTAGCAGCCAGTTTGTTATCGGTACCGATGGTTATGTAGGGATGGGCACCATACCCACCGGATCTGCAGACGATTGGTACAAATACGATTCCCTTGCTAACAGTTGGATAAAAGTAACCACGTTCGGCGGCGAAGCACGTTACGATGCCGTAAGTTTTTCCATTGACGGCGTAGGCTACACAGGTACCGGCAATCCATCTTTAAAAAAGGATTTTTGGAAATACACGCCGACTAAGAAATAGTACGCAGTTAGATAAGCTTACTTAACTATGTTTATTTCGCATTGTTCATCCCTTACGCGAATGTATACCAGCGTGGTTTTATCGGCATCTTCTACCAACCATACATGTTGCATAAAGGTAGGTTGGGTATAGCGCGCTTTTGGTTCAACTTCTTTGTAGAAAACCGGTTTTCCCTCAAAATCTATCCAGTAAAGTTTTATTTTTCGGGGAGAATCATTGATCAACAGAAGTTGTGCATTCGTTGGAGAATCTACCGAAGCATCGCCTTTTTGCACGACTGCCGAGGCTTTGCTCGGGCCTTCTTTTGGTTGTAGTTTGCCCGAGTAGATGGAATCTAATAAAGCATAACCTGCTGCATCGTAAGCTTTTAAACCTTCGGCACCTGCAACCGGAAGTTTAGTATCACGCAAAAACTCGCCGTGCTTATCAAAGTACCACATCGAAAGTTCGGCCCAGTATTCATCAGGATTAGAACCCGCGTAAGCGCCTTTCCATAAGCCTTCGGCGAGAGCTTGCTTGTGCCTTGCTATGATCTTTTCGCGTAAAGCGTTGTCTAAACCATAATTCATAATTGTATGCGCAAACTCATGAAAGCAGATATCGGAGCCGCCGCCGTACCTGTCGCCGGGTAGGGTCAGTAGGTTTTCTTCGCCGCAGGACGCTAACAGGCCACCCATACCGCGTGTGCGCTGGTCAATGTCGGTCATGATACCATTATCCATAAACTTTACGCCCTTTTGGTCGCGGAATTCGGGAAGGTCGGAGGTTTGCTGGTTTTTGCCAATGATATGCAGTTCGGCACCGGTCTTTACCAATTGCTTTGTAGCAGCCGGCATGTGCGCAAGCATTCGCTTTATTTTGCCTGAAGCTACGAACAACGCCTTATCATCCACTACCGACGATGAGCGGATAGGGATGCCTTCGCAATTAAGGTATTTGCTGTAAAAACCCCGTAGCGGGGGCGTAGTTTTGATGATAGTATCTTTAACTTTAAAGGGCATTGGGCAGGCAAAAGACTGCAACGCGCCTGTAGCTAAAATAAAAAGCAATAATATTTTTTGGATGCGTAATTTTAGCATGGCATTATTCCGCCTCCGTTTCCTGTAAATACAATTCGTCTATCGCTTCGGCGTATTTCTTTTCAATTACTTTGCGTTTGGCTTTCAGGGTAGGGGTGATCTCGCCCTCCTCCATGCTGAATGGTAAGCGTTTCAGCTTAAAGTTTTTGATCCTTTCGAATTTGGCCAGTTCGTTGGAGTGTTTTTTAACGTCCTGGTTTATCCATTCTATGATCTCGGGGTCCTCAATAAACACATCCGGTTTCTCAAAGAAATCGTCACCCAGGTGGAAGGTCTCTTGCAGCAGTTCGCGGCCGGGAACTAATATAGCGGTGATGTACTCGCGTTTATCGCCCAATAAAAATACGTGCTCAATTTTGGGGCTTTTGAGGTAGGTGTTTTCTACCGGGGTGGGGTAAATGTTTTTGCCGTAGGCGTTTACCAGCATATTTTTCAGCCTGTCGGTAATTTGCAGGTTACCTTTGTAAAAACGCCCGATATCACCCGTGTGGAACCAGCCTTCGGTGTCTATTACCGCTGCTGTCTCCTCTGGTTTGCGCCAATAGCCTTTCATTACGCAATGCCCGCGCACGATGATCTCACCTTCTTCCGAAGTGAAATCGGGCTTAAAGTTATCGTGGGTTTGTATAGTGTAGATCTTCTTAGTATCGACGTTCTGAATGGCTACCTCAATCCCGGGGATGATCCGCCCAACCGTGCCAATGATGATGCGATGATCTTCCGTTACGGCCATTACAGGGGAGGTTTCTGTTAAACCAAAACCTTCCAATACCATAATGCCGATGTTCCCAAAGAACTCCCCGATGTTTTTTGGCAATGCGCCGCCACCCGATACCAGTAATTTTAAATTACCACCTGTTTTTTCCTTTATCTTGCTGAAAACAAGCTTGTCTGCCAGTTTATGCTGGGTGGCCAATATCATGCCCGGTTTTTTACCCTCCTCGTGCACCTTGCGCACTTCTTCGCCAATTTTTAGCGCCCAGGTAAATATTTTGGTTTTCATGCCGCCTGCGGCAAGTCCATTCTTCATGGCCTTATCATGGATGCGCTCCAGCAGGCGCGGCACACAGCATAATACGGTTGGCTTCACTTCCATCATGTTCTTGGCCAATAGCTCGAGGCTTTGCGCGAAGGCAATAGTACAGCCCTTGTTCATAGATATGTAGTACGTAGCCATGCGTTCGAACACGTGCGATAATGGCAGGAACGACAGGAACAGGTCCGAACTTTCAATAATAGGGATCTGCGTTAAACTCCACCTTACGTTTTGGGTAAGGTTGCTATGGGTCAACATAACACCCTTTGGTGTACCCGTTGTGCCCGATGTATAGATAAGGCAGGATATATCAGAGGGCAGAATAGCTTCCCGCGCGGCAATAATGGCATGGGCGTAATTAGCCACACATTCCAGCCCTTCTTCTATTACCCTTTTAAAACCAACAACCCCGGCATTTAAACTTACTTTATCGCTGAACTTTTCAAAATCATCAAACGCCGGGATAATGCGGGTAAGTGAATTACAACTATTGGCTATTTTTAAAACCTTACGAAATAAGAAAGGGTTACCACAAAGGATGGTGCGTGCTTCAGAATCGTTGAGGATGTATTCTACCTCAGCTTCCGAAAGGGTGGGGTATATAGACGTATTTATTGCGCCAATTTGCTGCAGCGCCTGGTCGTAATAAACGTAATCGGGACCGTTCTCTATCAGGAGGGCCAGCCGGTCGCCTTTTTGTATGCCAATATCCAGGAACCACGCAGAGATAGCGTCAATTTTTTCGAGGGCTTGTTTATAAGAGATCTCTACCCAGGTATCCTTTACCTTGTGTATCATAAAGGTATGGGTATCCGGGTGTATGTTTGCTACAACATTACGGATGAGCCCCGGAATAGTTGATTGCTCCGCTACGATGTTCATTAAGTTTATATCAGGTTTATACTAAAACAAAGCTATATTAATTTCATAATAATACCAATCTCTTATTATGGAAGAATACTATGTACAGAAGTATCCATATTATTTAATAGATTAACCCTCGAATTAATTTGCTTAGCTTAACCGTTAAATTTTAACCTATGAAACAATTTGGTGTGTTGTTATTAATGCTTGGTGTGCTATGTGTAAAAGTTAACGCGCAAAAAACGCCGGCAGTTATTAACGTAAACCTGCAGCAGGAGCAGGGCGATATGAAGCCTTTATGGGCATGGTTTGGTTACGATGAGCCAAACTATACTTACATGAAAGATGGCCGTAAGCTCCTTAGCGAAATTGCCAAATTAAGCCCTGTGCCGGTATATGTGCGTGCGCACAACCTGTTAACCACCGGCGATGGTACCCCTGCCCTTAAATGGGGATCGACCAATATTTACACCGAGGATGCCGATGGGAAACCCGTTTACAACTACCGTATAGTAGATAGTATTTTTGACACCTACGTTAAACGGGGCATGAAACCCCTGGCTCAAATTGGTTTTATGCCCAAAGCGTTATCTGTAAAACCCGAACCATACCAGCATCAATGGGAACCGGGAATGAACTATGGTAAAATAGAAACAGGCTGGGCATACCCGCCAAAAGACTATAAAAAATGGGGCGAACTGGTTTATCAGTGGGTGAGCCACTGCGTAGCGCGCTACGGTAAAAAAGAAGTAGAAAGCTGGTATTGGGAGGTATGGAACGAAGCCAACGGGGCTTATTGGAAAGGCACCCCGGCTGAATTTTATAAATTATATGATTATGCGGCCGATGGCCTGAAACGTGCGCTACCTACCGCCCGTATTGGAGGCCCCAACGTTACAGGTGGCGACGAAAAATGGCTGGGCGGCTTTTTGGAGCATTGCCTAACTGATACCAATTATGTAACCGGGCGCATCGGTTCGCCGCTGGACCTGGTGTTGTTTCACGCTAAAGGCGCGCCAAGCTTAGTAAAAGATACCGTAGTGATGAGTATAAGGCGGCAGCTTAATGATATTGCGCAGCATTTTAAAAAGATCAACTCCTACGCCGCCCTTAAAAATATTCCCATTGTAATCGGTGAATCAGACCCGGAAGGCTGCGCGGCTTGCGGAATGTCTACCAATCCGGAGAACGCCTACCGTAACGGTACGATGTATTCGAGCTATACGGCGGCCTCTTTCGCCCGGGTTTATGAATTGATGGACGTTTATAAAACCAATTTAATTGGTGCGGTTAGCTGGTCGTTCGAGTTTGAAGATCAGCCATGGTTTGCGGGTTTCCGCGATTTGGCGACGAATGGCGTTGATAAGCCGGTATTGAATGTTTTCAGGATGTTTGGGATGATGAAAGGAGCGAGGGTGCAGGTTACAGGTAACCGCACGTACGATCTTAAAACCATTCTCGATTCCAGCATCCGCGGTTCACAAACGGATATCGGCGGACTGGCGGCAAAAAATGACCAGCAAGTAACCGTTATGGTTTGGAACTATGCGGATAAAGATAAGCAAAGCAATGCCGAACCCGTGACGGTGAATATTACCGGCCTGCGCAGTGGCGCGAAAAAAGTAAAACTAACCGAATACCGCATTGATGATGAACACAGTAATTCCTATACGGTATGGAAAAAGATGGGTTCGCCGGCTGCGCCAACTGCAGCGCAGGTTCTGCAATTGGAGCAGGCCGGGAAACTAAAAACGATTGGTAAGCCTATGGTTTTAGCCGTTGCTAATGCAAGCATCAGCGAGGTAATAAACCTGCCCCGTCAGGGGGTTTCTTTATTATATATAAGTTACGTTAAATAAGATTGCATAATTAAAACAACCAAGGCTCCGTTTTGCGGAGCCTTGGTTCTATTTGATATTCAACTGTCTGATCGAATCCATATTAAAATCATATTGTTCTTGCACCGGCACAATTTTGCGGGTGTCTCTTTGAATGACGCGGCCTTCTTCACTCCATAATGTGGGGTAGAAGTTGTAAACGCTATCGCCGTGTAATTTTTTAACATCATTTTGCCAGCCTTTCCAATGATACGCCTCATAAAAATTATTTAAATTTCCATTGATGCAAAACCCCAAAAAATCCGAATAACTCTGCTGAAGTGATTCCCATCTCAAAGTTTCAGGCGCCAGATAATATACTTTACCGGTTTCTGGCCCTAACGCACCGCCATTTAGGGCAAAAAAACCACCAACAGCATCATCGCCGATGAGTATATAACCAGGGCGTTCGCCAAACTCCTTAAACGTTTTGCCTTTGTTCCAGGCTGGTAACGTGCGGGTTAACCGGTCGCTGCCCGATCCTAACAATCTTATCCAACCGTTATCTATCAACAAACCACCGGTAAAATAAATAATAGCACCCATATAAGAATGTGTAGTAACCTGGGTTTGGTATAAGGCTTCCGCTGCCCTCTCGCTGTTTGTAGCAGGCAAAACATCTATCTTGTTTTTAGCGGTTTTAAACAATTCCTTTAATAATACCCAGCCGGACGTATCCGCTTTCAGCTCCATTACAGGACGCATTTTGAGTTGCGAAAAGGCACATGGGGCGAAAAGTAAGACCAGCAGTACTGCTGAGATGGTAATTTTAAGTTTCATGCTTAGGTTTGTGGTTTTAAATATAGCATTTAGCTTTAAACAAAAATAGCTCCGCAAAACGGAGCTATTAAATGTTATAAGGAGAGGCGTTTATACCGAGAAGCTTTCGCCACAGCCGCAGGTGCGGGTTGCATTTGGGTTATGGAAGTTAAAGCCTTTACCGTTCAAACCGTCGCTGAAATCCAACTCCGTACCGGCAAGGTACAGGAACGATTTCATATCCAGCGCGAAACGTACGCCGCGGTCTTCAAAAAACTGGTCGCCCTTTTTTTCCTCGTTATCAAAATCGAGGTTGTAGGATAAACCCGAGCAGCCGCCACCCTGTACAGATACCCGCAGAAAATAAGAGGCATCAAGCCCGCTATCCTGCATCAGGTTATCTATTTTAGATTTTGCTTTATCAGTTACAGTTACCATAGTAAGTAGTGAGTTGAGAGTAGTGAGTAGAGAATAGTTAAGTAATAAAAACCACTCACTATTCTCTACTCAATACTCACCAAAATTTAGTGATGTGATTTTTCAAGCACAATTGGCTCCATGCCGTTTTTTACGCGGAAATCGTTGATGGCTGCTTTAATAGCATCCTCTGCCAAAACAGAACAGTGGATCTTAACCGGTGGAAGAGCAAGCTCTTCTACGATATCCATGTTGTCAATTTTCATGGCGTCATCTACGCTTTTACCTTTAAGCCACTCTGTAGCTAAAGATGAAGAAGCGATAGCCGAACCACAGCCAAATGTTTTAAATTTCGCGTCGGTGATGATGTTGTTTTCATCAACTTGTATTTGTAAACGCATTACGTCGCCGCACTCGGGCGCACCAACAAGGCCGGTACCCACTTTGTGGCTGCTTTTATCTAACGTGCCCACGTTGCGGGGGTTAGTGTAATGGTCGATAACTTTATCTGAATAAGCCATGTTTTTAAGTATTAAGTCAAAAGTAAAAAGTCAAAAGCCTTAATACTTTCTATGTTTCAAATTTTAAATTCTAATCAATTGCGCATTTTTCATCTGCATATCCGCACATCCGAAATCTGCACATCTATCTTTAGTGTTCCGCCCACTCAATCGAGTCCAGGTCGATGCCTTCTTTAAACATTTCCCAAAGTGGCGACATGTTGCGCAGGTTGGTAACCGCTGTTTTGGTTACTTCTACAGCGTAATCAACTTCTTCTTCGGTAGTAAAGCGGCCTAAACCAAAACGGATAGATGAGTGTGCCAGGTCGTCTGATAAGCCAAGGCTTTTCAATACGTATGATGGTTCCAACGATGCTGACGTACAAGCAGAACCAGACGATACCGCCAGGTCTTTCATCGCCATCATTAAACCTTCACCTTCAACATATTTAAAAGAGATGTTGGCTACATGCGGCAAGCGGTGTTCTACGTTACCGTTTACATAGCTTTCCTCTAAAACGGTTAAAGCACTTTCCAGTTTATCGCGCAGGGCAGATAAGCGGATCGCTTCGCTTTCCATTTCCAAACCGGCAATTTCGCAGGCTTTACCCAAGCCAACAATACCAGGTACGTTTAGGGTACCAGAACGCATACCGCGCTCATGACCGCCACCGTCCATTTGCGCGGTAACTTTTACACGTGGCCCTTTACGGCGAACGTATAAAGCGCCAACGCCTTTAGGGCCGTACATTTTATGGGCCGATAAAGCTAACAGGTCGATACCATCAGCAATAACATCTACAGGTATTTTACCAACTGCCTGTGTAGCATCCGTCATAAATAAAGCGCCATACTTGTGGGCAATAGCAGCAATTTCTTTAACAGGTTGAATTACACCAATTTCATTGTTGCCATACATGATGGATACCAGGATGGTTTCCGGTGTCATGGCTTCTTCAAGCGCTGCAAGATCTACCAAACCGTCTTCTTTAACGGGAAGGTAAGTAACCTTACCGCCCAGTTTTTCAACGTGTTTGCAGGCATCTAATATTGCTTTATGCTCGGTAACCGCGGTAATAATGTGGTTGCCTTTTTCTTTATACATTTCAAACACGCCTTTAATAGCCAGGTTGTCTGATTCGGTAGCGCCCGAAGTAAAGATGATCTCTTTTTCTGAAGCGCCTATCAGTTTGGCCACTTGTTCGCGTGCATAATCAACGCCTTCCTCTGCTACCCAGCCAAAAGGGTGGTTACGGCTTGCCGCATTACCAAACTTTTCGTTGAAATAAGGCAGCATGGCTTCCAGCACCCGGGGGTCCATTGGTGTGGTGGCGTTGTTATCTAAATAAATTGGGATGTTCATGGTTAAAAATTAACAACACAAATATACGCAAACTTTTACTTTAATAGTTTACAAGCCCTATAAAATGCATTTTGATGCCAATAATTTACAATATTTGGACATGAACAAGATAGAGCACATAGGCATTGCAGTGAAGGATATGCAGACTGCCAAAAATATCTACGAACTGCTGCTGAATACGTCTGTTTATAAAACCGAGGAAGTGCCCTCTGAGGGCGTAAATACCGCCTTTTTGCAAAGCGGCCCCAATAAAATAGAACTGCTGGAAGCCACCTCTGCCGATAGCCCCATCGCCAAATTTCTGGAGAAAAAAGGGGAGGGCATCCACCATATCGCCTTTGATGTTACAGATATAGAAGCCGAAATGGCCCGTTTAAAAGCTGAAGGCTTTGTGCTGTTGAATGATAAACCGAAACGCGGCGCGGATAATAAGTTGGTGTGTTTTGTGCACCCGAAGAGCGCGAACGGGGTTTTGGTGGAGCTGTGCCAGGAGGTTAGGTAGCAGTTGCTGTGGGCAGTTATTGTCTGAACTTGAATTTTAAGAATTACCAAATGGTCAGAATTTAAAAAAACTAAAACCTCCTTTCTGTATTCCAATTAATTCGACAAATTCGAGTTTAGCCAATCCCGCGTTAAGGATCGCAGTGGAAACCCCGGAATGTAGCGCTGCTTCTATCAGCAGCGTGGAATGAGGAGTTGCAGCGTAGAGCCCGGCCGAAGGCAACGCCCAAATCAGTTAGCTTTATCGCCTGACCCCAAGTTTATGGAATTACCGAATTGTTTGAATTTTAAAAATCAAAAGGAGCCTTTCTATAAATTCCGATAATTCTACAAATTCGAGTTCAGACAAATCCCCCCCCCCAAAGGCAACAATCCTCAAAAAACTACGTATAATAAACCGCGTTGCAGGATGATGAATATCATCATCGAATAGTTATTTTTACTCCTGATAGGAGTAACTGCTGCGGCCGGTTTAAACTTAAATGAAAAACACAATTTACTTAATGCGTTGTATTACAGGTGTATTTTTAGTTGCTTCCTTGGTGATGTGTGCCAAAAAACCGGACGCGGCTAAAATGCCCGTTGTAAAAACCGTGCCCGATACTACGAAGACTTCTACCATACCGCCGCCTGTACCTCCTGTGCCTGCCTTTACCATAAAGGCTACCGATTGGCAGTTCGATGCGGCTGCTGTACCCGCCGGCGCTATCATCTATATCCCGGCAGGTAAGCGCGACGCATTGCTGCTTAAAAACATTAAAGGCACCGCTGATAAACCTATCACAGTAATTAACCAGGGCGGTAAGGTAACTATATCGGCTACGGCTTCAGCGTCATACGGATTAAAGGCGCAAAATTGCCGGTTCTTTAAAATATTGGGCAACGGCGCCTCGGGCGTTAAATATGGCATCGACGTTACAGGTGCCAATATTGGCATTACAATGGACGACCTGAGCACCGAGCTGGAAATAGCCAATGTAGAGGTGCGCAACAGCGGGTTTGCCGGCATTATGGCAAAAACCGACCCAACCTGCGATGTGGCAACACAGCGCGGGCACTTTACCATGAGGAATATTATGCTTCACGATAATTATGTACACCAAACAGGCGGTGAAGGTTTTTACGTAGGTAATTCCTTTTATGCCGATGGGGTTTCGCTTGCTTGCGGCAAGGTTTTGCCACACGATGTAACCAATGTTAAGGTATATAACAATATTGTTGACTCCACGGGTTGCGAAGGGATCCAGGTTGGGAGCGCGACAGCAGGGGCCGAAATTTATAACAATACGGTTAAGTCGCCGGGCTTAAAGCCTTTTGCTGCCGGGCAGGATAACGGGATTCAGATAGGAGAGGGCACGGGTGGCAAATGCTATAATAATCTTATCAGGAATGCGCCGGGCAACGGTATTATTGTTCTGGGATTGGGAGATAACCTGGTATACAACAACTATATCCTTAACGCCGGGGGGCATGGTATTTTTGCCGATTCGCGGTACACCCCGGGGGCAAATTTTCAATTTATTAATAATACCATCATTGCTCCCGCTTTGGATGGGATAAAATTAAACTCCGAAACTGTCCAAATGAACACCGTGATCAATAACGTCATCATAAAACAGGGGGGCATCGCCATAAACAAAAAGAGCGGCGGTGTTAAACTCACCGCTTTAAATAATTACGTAAATGCCGATATTAATACCTGCAAATTTGTAAACTATAGCGGGGAAGATTTTCATTTGCTGCCCTCGTCGCCATTGGTAAATGCCGGTGCAAACGCTTTGCTGTACGGCGTTAATATTGATTATTACGGCACCGAACGCCCTGTTGGCGGTGCTTTCGATATTGGTGCAACGGAATATTGATGCTCCGGCAGAGACCAAACCCCACCCCGTAAAGCGGGTAAATACCTTTACTTCAATTTTGTGCAGCAATAATTTACATGCTGTGATTTATTGCTTGAGAGGAAAGTTTTTACAACCTTTAGAAGTAACCATTTTCTGAAACCGTCGTATAAATGCTTTTATCGCAAACAGTCCGGGCAAAATATCTTTGGGCTGTTTGTGCCTTGATTATTTTAACGATGGGAAAGAAAAATCACTTTATGCGCTTATCGGCGTTTTTATTGATCGCATCGTCTTGCGCGATGTGTACCAAAATAGATAACAAAATTGATGTGCTTCAGAACGCAAAGAAGCTCGCCGTAGTTGCCGATGCTACAACAGAAATACTAAGCAATTTTACTTACACCGTTAAGCCTAATGAATGGTTTGTTGATGGAACAGATATACCGCCCGGCGCTGTGGTATGTATCCCCGCCGGCACGAGAGGTGCGTTGTTACTCAAAAATTTTAAGGGGACGGCCGCAAGCCCAATTGTTATTGTTAACAAAGGCGGCAAGGTTACATTATCTACATCAATTACCGCATCTTATGGGTTTAAAACTATCAATTGCCAGTACTTTAAAATAATGGGCAACGGCGATCCGGCAAATAAGTACGGCATTGATGTAAATGGTGGCAACATCGGTATGACGATTGATGACCTTAGCTCAGATTTCGAGATAGCAAACGTTGAGGTGCGTAACAGCGGATTTGCCGGGATCATGGCTAAAACAGACCCATCCTGCGATCTGGAAACGCAGCGCGGCCACTTTACCATGAGTAACATATTTATTCATGATAACTATGTGCACAAAACCGGGGGCGAAGGCTTTTATATAGGGAATTCCTTTTATGCCGAAGGTAGATCGCTCTCCTGTGGTACGGTTATGCCGCACGATGTCGTGAACCTAAAGGTTTACAACAATTTCACCGACTCCACCGGTTGCGAAGGTATCCAGGTGGGTAGCGCAATTGCAGGGGCCGAAATTTATAGTAATACCGTTAAATCGCCCGGATTAACGCCCTTTGCAAGCGGCCAGAACAATGGAATTCAGATAGGTGAAGGTACTGGCGGTAAATGCTATAGTAATTTTGTTAAGAATGCGCCGGGTAACGGCATTATTGTATTGGGGCTGGGCGACAATCTGGTATGTAATAACATCATTATTAATTCGGGTGCGCATGGTATCTATGCCGATTCGAGGTACACGCCGGGCCCAAACTTTCAATTTATTAATAACACTATCATCTCTCCGGCTTTAGATGGCATCAAATTAAACTCCGAAAGTATCCCAATGAATACCGTTATTAACAATGTTATTGTTGTGCCAGGTGCGGGTGTTGCAATAAATGCAACCAGCAGGAGAGTGAAAACCCTTATCTTGAAAAATTTTACGGGCAAAAACATCAACGGATGCAAATTTGTAAATTACAGCGCGGATGACTACCGTTTACAAGCCAATTCGCCACTAATTAATGATGGTATAAACGTTCTTCTTTACGGCGTTAGCACTGATTATTACGGTGCTATTCGCCCTCTTGGCGGCTTTTTCGATATTGGGGCTGCGGAGCATTAATTTAAGGGTGTCGCCGTAATGGAGTAACAGAATCGAAAAAAACAGCGGATTAGTGCTTCCAAGCACGATCTCTCAACAGCTGTTAAAAACTTTTTAATTTTGACTTTCAACTTTTGAATTAATTCATTACATTTGCACCTCTTTTATAAGAAAGAAAAGTATACAATAGCAATGAAAAAAGATCTGCACCCATCAAACTATAGGTTAGTTGTTTTCAAGGATATGTCTAACGACTATTCTTTCATAACCAAATCATGCATCGATAGCCGCGAATCCGTAAAATGGGAAGATGGCAATGAATATCCGCTGATTAAATTAGAAATTTCACACACTTCACACCCGTTCTACACAGGTAAAATGAAGTTAGTTGATACTGCCGGACGTATAGACAAGTTCCGTAGCCGTTACAACAAAAAATAAGTGTTTTTTCAATAAAATATTTACGAGTCCCCCGTTTACCGGGGGACTTTTTTTATTTTTGGCCCCATGGCAATCATTCTCTTCGACGATAACGCCCGTAATACCCTTCTGCCTTTAACGTTCACCCGCCCGGTTGCCGATCTGCGCATAGGTATCCTTACCATTGCCGAAAAATGGGGCAAACACCTGGCCCGGGATTTCTCGTTTTACACCGAAGAGTACCTACAGGCAAAGTTTCCGATGGTTGTGGAGAGTGATAATTTTTTCATCAACGGCTCTGTTTGCCCGGATGAAAATCTGGTTGCTATCATTAGCGAATTGCAAACAGGTGAGGCCATCGCCTTAGATGATGTAATGATAGCCGTGCGGCTTAATATGGCCGAAGCCAAAAGTTTCTCGCCTGATCTTTACCTAGCAGGCGCGCTTAAATACGATAGCAAACTCACCCGTATCCAATACCCCGAACATATTTTTAGAAACAATGATGCCGAGCTCCGCAAGGATTTTGCCCTGCTGACCAACGGTCGCACAAGTGCCACCATCAGCAGCAGTAATATCATCATAGGGGATGCATTTTTTGCCGAAGAAGGCGCGCAGGCCGAATGCTGTACGTTCAGCACCCTAAACGGTCCTATTTATTTGGCTAACAACACCGAGGTTTGGGAAGGTACCAACATTCGCGGCCCTTTTGCTTTAGGCGAGTATTCACAGCTGAAAATGGGCACGAAGGTGTACGGCGCTACTACTATTGGCCCTTATTGCCGCATTGGCGGTGAGGTGAACAATGCCGTGGTTTGGGGTTATTCTAACAAAGGCCACGAAGGTTATTTAGGCAACGCCGTAGTAGGCGAGTGGTGTAATTTAGGTGCCGATACCAATAACTCTAATTTAAAGAACAATTATTCGACAGTAAAACTGTGGGATTACAGTACGCAAAGCTATCGGGATACTGGTTTGCAATTTTGTGGCCTTATTATGGCAGATCATGCTAAAAGCGGCATCAATACCATGTTTAATACCGGTACGGTGGTGGGGGTAAACGCCAATGTTTTTGGTGGCGGCTACCCAAGCACGCATATCCCCGATTTTGCCTGGGGAGGCAGCACCGGATTTGAAGAGTATGCCTACGATAAGGCAATGGAAACCACGGCGCGCGTATTTGCCCGCCGTGAGCACCGTACCTTTGACGAAGCAGAGCATAATATATTAAAAACTGTGTTTGAATTAACGAGAGAGGCTGAGAAAGGTTAGTAGGGGTTAAGAGAGGTTGGAAAAGTTAGAAATGAAAATTCTTATCGTCTTCATTAACCTCTGCGACTTTTGTTCCCTTTACAACTTTTGATAACCTTTATAACTTTTAATAACCCTTATAACTTTTACAACAAAAAAATGAGAAAGAAAATTGTAGCCGGAAACTGGAAAATGAACCTTGATTACAGCGAGGGCTTAGCCTTGTTTTCTGAAGTGGTGAACATGGTTAAAGACGAAGCAACAGGCAATCAGCAAGTGGTTGTGTGCAGCCCGTTTATTCACCTGCACAGCCTTGCGGCATTAGCAAAAGGCTATAGCAATGTTGCCATTGGCGCACAAAATGCACACCAGGCCGAATCTGGCGCTTACACCGGCGAAATATCTGCTAAACAAGTAAAATCAACAGGTGCCGAATACGTTATTTTAGGCCACTCGGAGCGCCGCCAGTACTTTGGCGAAAGCAACGAACTGCTTGCCAAAAAAACAGATACAGCGCTTAAAAACGGTTTAAAACCAATCTTCTGTATCGGCGAAACTTTGCAGGAACGCGAAGCTGAAAAACATTTTGATATTATTAAAAGCCAGTTAGCTGAAGGCGTTTTCCATTTAGACGCAGATGCGTTTGGTACGTTGGTTTTAGCTTACGAACCTGTTTGGGCTATTGGTACAGGTGTAACTGCAACATCAGACCAGGCACAGGAGATCCATGCGTTTATCCGTGCGGAAATTGCTGCTAAATATAGCCAGGAAGTTGCTGATGCAACCACCATTCTTTATGGCGGCAGCTGTAATCCTAAAAACGCGGCCGAACTATTTGCCTGCGCAGATATCGATGGCGGCCTGATAGGTGGCGCTTCCCTTAAATCGCGCGATTTTACCGATATTGTTAAAGCGTTTAATTAATTAGATATGAGATGTTAGATATGAGTATTGAGACAAAGAGTTTCGGTCTCATATCTCACATCTCAATACTCCAATCTCCCCCATGAACTACTACGAACTCTTTTTCACTACGATTACTACCGAAGATTACCAGCAGGACCTGCTTATCGCGGCTTTGGGGGAGATAGGTTTTGATACTTTTGAAGAGGTGGAAACCGGCTTTAAGGCCTACATCCAGGTAGATCATTTTAACCAGGAAACGCTTGATGAAACACTCGCTGATTACCGGGAGATGTTTATCTTCAGCTATGAGATCACCCTTATTCCGCAGAAGAACTGGAACGAGGTTTGGGAAAGTAACTTTGAACCGATAGAGGTAAGCGGCCAGGTGTTTGTAAGGGCTACTTTCCATGCCCCTAAGCCGGAATTTCCCTATGAGATCGTTATCGACCCTAAGATGGCCTTTGGTACAGGTCACCATCAAACCACCGCTATGATGATGGCTTTGATGCTTGAAAACGATTTTGCGGGCAAAAACGTGCTGGATATGGGCTGCGGAACAGGTATTTTAGCCATCCTCGCTGCCAAATTAGGCGCTGCGGAACTAACCGCTATCGATAATGATATCGTTTGTTACGAGAGCACTATCGAAAACTCGACGCTGAATAATGTTCAGCATATCAAAGCCTTATGTGGTTCCAAAGAAGCCATCCCAAACGAGCAGTACGATACTATCCTCGCCAATATCAACCGCAATATCCTGCTCGACCAGATGGAGAGCTACTCCAAAGCTTTAAAACCTGGCGGCGAGATCTATTTCAGCGGGTTTTATGAATCGCCCGACCTGGATATCATCATTAACGAAGCCGGTAAGTATGGCCTAAAGTACATCATCCACAAAAAGGACAAAGAGTGGGTGGCGGCGAAATTTATAGTTTAGATTTATACCGATGCTTAGAGCTGTCGTTCTAACGGAGCTACCAAACGCTGGCAACTGCTTTACATTTTTCTACTTAAATTGAGTTATCAAGTTGTGGAAACTTATTGCTTTTGCATCGGAAAAACCATATTTTTAAAGTTCAACCTAACTTATTATGAAGATATTCTATTTCGCCGCTTTGTTTTTATTTCCGCTGTTATCTCTTGCTCAATCAAACTATAAAGTCGGCTACGCTATAAACTTAAAAGGTGATACGCTCAAAGGCTATATCGACTATAAAGAATGGGGGAAGAACCCCACAAGCATACACTTTAAATCTGCATTACGCGAAAAAGCTAAGCTGTTGACTGCTCATGACATAAAATATTTTGAGATTGCGGATAGGGCTGCCTATGAATTATATACAGTTGGCATCAGTATAAATCGTATGGATATTGCATCGCCGCCTTCGTTAAAGGATACTGCATCATCAAATGGAACGGTGTTTTTGAAAATACTTAATACTGGTAAAAACGTTACACTTTATTCGTATGCAGACGGCATTAAAAAGCGATTTTATGTAAAGGAGGGTTCTCAGGATGTACCAGCGGAGTTGGTTTATGGGATATATCAAAACCCAGAAGACCTTAACAACTTTATAGAGCGCAACACCTATCGGAATCAGTTGAGTAAGTTGGCTATCATATATAAGCCAAGTGACGTTAAATTGATGCAACTGGCTCAAAGGGCAGCCTACCGGGGTGACGAATTGGGGGAGATTACGAATAAAGTGAATGGCGACAATGCATCAAAGGTGTCTTATACCTCGGGCAATCCTATTTTTAGGTTATTTGCTGGGGCAGCGCTAAAATCCAGTACCTTAAAGTACCCTGTTAAATCTCTTTATTATGATGCATCACCGTCTACTTCTGTATTCCCGAAAATTACTGCGGGCGTTGATTTGATGGTTAAACCAGATATTGGTAACCTTATTTTACGATTAGAACTTGGCTACACCCAAAGCAACTACGACATTGTTGGCAAGCCCGATCCGCTTTATAACGAAGCTGACCCGATAACTTATAATTTGAAATTAAGAGAAAATGTAATCTCTCTAACGCCGCAATTGGTTTATAATTTTTATAACACTGCGGCCTTAAAGGTATTTGCTGATTTGGGGTACTCGCTAAATATTTTGTCGTTAAGCAAAAACGAGGTTAGTAAAATAAGAGGTGGAAGCCCCATTACTACAGTTACAACGCCGGATAATTTAATTGCAAAGGATTACGCAAGCTTTCAATTTAAAACGGGAATTGTTTTAAATAAACGATTGGAAATTTATGGCGCTTACTATAACAGCGTTGACGCAACCAGGTTGGCTGATATGGCTACTAAATTATCATCATACCAGGTAGGCTTTAATTATTTTTTTGGCCGGGTATCTAAATAAAGCGTAAATAGGATGGGCCCTAAATTCGCCCACCCTATTCAAACTTTATATTCAAGTTAGTATCCTACTGTAAATCTTGATTTTACAAACTGGTTATTTTCCAACTCATCAAATATCGCAACGGCCAAATCGGCTACCGAAATATCATTTTTGCCATGTTCATCAAACACCGGGTTTTCGGTACCTAAACGGAAGGTGCCGGTACGTTCGCCGGGGTGCAGGTTAATGGCGGGGCTCAAGAAGGTCCAATCCAAATCTTCTTCTTTGCGCAGGGCAGCAAGATAATCTCGGGCGGCAGAGGCACCGGCGTAATACTCTTTCGGGAACTGCGGAGAATCTACCAGTTGATGTTCGCCAATATATAAACTACCGGCGCCACCAATAGTCAGGTAGCGTTTTACACCTGCTTTTTTTGTAGCTGCCTGTATGCTGTTGCAGCCTTTTGTAAAATCATCGTACAAGTTTGGGTTTTTCCACCCGGCATTAAAGGCGTTTATAACGGCATCGTGACCGGATAAGGCCGCTGCCAACGCATCTGCATCGTATACATCTGCGGATACGGCGGTTACGCCCGCTGCCTTTTGCACTTTTGCCGTATCACGAACGATGGCGGTTATCTCATACCCGCGCGAAACGCCTTCTGCTACTACCGCGCTGCCTACAAAGCCTGTCGCGCCTATTATTGCTACTTTCATAATTGTGTTTGTTTAATTGTAATTAAATATGTTACAGTTTGTTTTAAATTTTTTTAATTGAATTTGGCTACAAATGCCAGTAAAGTTGTATTCCCCAGCCTTTGCATCAACGCCTTATCTACATCAACATATAGGTCTGTTATATGCTGATTGATCTGCTTGCCGATAGGGCAGGCCGGGTTCGGCTGATTTTTTGCCTGGCCCAAAACAGCTTCAGGTTTTACGGTTTCGTAAATTTCTGCAAGGGTGATCTGCGCGGCAGGCCGGGCGAGGGTATAACCACCGTTCTTTCCTTCCTGACTGCTTACCAGCTTGTTTTTAATAAGATTGCTGAGTTCCTTACGCACCAAAACCGAATTTACATTGATGCTGCCCGCCATATATTCCGACGATAGCATACGCTCCGCACTGCAAAGCAGTGTCATAATATGTAGTGCTATAGGGAACCGTCCGTTCATGTCTTATATGTAATAATTTTTATTACAGTACAAATGTAGGGATGTTTTCTAATAAATCAATACCTTTAAAGTACCCATTAGAAAAATGAACCCCGGTTGACAATGCCGCACACTGGGTTTGTTAAATTTGTATTGTATTAACTTTTAGACCAAAATAGTCAGAAAGTATTAAATGTATCGATATGAAAACTTATCTTGTACCTATCGACTTCTCCGAAGCCGCCTTTAACGCCGCCCACTATGCCGCCCAGCTAAGCCACCAAACCGATGTTGAGCGCATTATACTCATCAACGCTTACTACGTTTCTCCCTATGAATCGCTTTTGCCCAATGCGGATATGATGATGTTGCGCGAGAGCGAAGTAGAAGAGGAAGCCGGCATCCGTATAGGCCAACTGGAGACTTTAAAATATACACTGCAAAGCAGGGTAAAAGAGGGGGTAATTATTCAAACCCGCTTGCATCGCTCGCATTTGCTGCGTGCTGTTGTTGATGCCGTTGCGCAAAACAATGTGGGCCTGGTTATTTTGGGTAGTATTGGCAACAGCACCGTGCGTGAAAAAAATATAGGGATTGGCAGCCATGTAATAGCCATATCAAAAACCTGCCCGGTGCCGGTAATGGTAGTGCCGCCGGCTTATAAATACCAGCGGATTAATACGGCCCTTGTAGCCTGCGACTTTAAAAAAGTGAAAGATAGCGTTCCTGCCGAGGCGTTGCATAAGTTATTGGATAAGAGGAATATTAAGCTTTTAGTGGTGCACGCAGTAGCCAAAGGAAAGCAAGGTGTTGCCGATGCCGAAACACTGGCTGAAGAAACTGCCCTGCACCAAATGCTTAAAGACCTTAAACCTGAATATTATTACATAAACGACCCTGAAATTATTAAGGGCGTGCTTGATTTCGCGGTTGAAAAAGGCGCACAGATGGTGATAGCCTTACCGCATACCTATAGTTTCCTCCAGTCGATATTGCATAACAGTATATCGCAGCAACTGGCTGCAAGTTCGCCGGTTCCTGTGCTGTTGTTAAAGTAACGCGATGTTATTTGTTCTTAAAAAATTATAGCGCCTTAATGCGCTATAAAATGAATTTGCTTTTAACAATATTTTATTAACATCCCTTGATTGACTGCATAGAATTGTATACATTTAGCTGTTTAAAGAATGTTTTGGCGGCAAAATGGGCGATGGTGTTGTTTCACCATAAAACACTAAGGATAAAGAAACTATCTTATGCCGCTACTTTGAAATTTGCCCCGGCAAACAAAAAAGTATTTTTTTTGAACCCCCGATTGAAGGAAAATTAATTTGATGATTAAAAAATTAATTATTATAAATAATATTAGTAATTAGTTTATTATTCAAATTAATTGTAACTTTATTAACTATTGAGAAACCCTTATCCTAATTAACCACATATGAAGACACTTGGAAAAAAAATCCGCTTGTTACGCCACCAAAAAGGCTGGAGCCAGGAAGAAGTAGCTAAGCGATTAGATATCTCTATCCCCGCCTTTTCGAAGATCGAAACCGGAATTACTGACATTAACCTTTCTCGTTTGGAGCAGATCTCTGCTTTGTTTGAGATGTCGGTTGTGCAGTTGCTTACTTATAACGAAACTGAGCACGATCAAAAGATCGCCAGTGAGTTAGAGAACGTTAATAAAAAACTAATGGACCGCGAAACCGAAGTTATCGACCTCCAGAAGAAAGTTATTGAACTTTTTGAAGAATTAAGGCACAAAAAAGTTACTGCATAAGTTTTTGGCCCGGGAGTTATTTTCCGGGCTCAAAAATACATCGCATCGTTAAATGCCTTTTGCCAAATGTAGCGCCTACCGCTGCGTGCATGGCTATCATTTTCTCATTAAAATCACCCACCCACGATAATTCCAGCTCATCATACTGTTTAAGGGGTAAAACGTATTCTTTTAGTTTGATAAAAATGGCCGATTCGAGCCCGTGGTGTTGGAATTTTTGCTTGGTACCCATAACAATAGCCCGCATACGCGATACCCCCTTCCAACGGCGATAAACAAACATCAGCTTACCTATCAGGTTCAATTTGCCGTTTAGCGGCTTTATCAGCTGGTTGGCATCCGGCAGTATCACAATAAAAGACGCGGGCTCGTTGTTGATGTAGGCGAACCATATTAGTCGCTCATCCATAATAGCCTTCATCTTTTCAAAACTCTCCAGGATAGTGGTGTGGTTTATCGGTACAAAATTCTCAAAATCCTGCCAGCCGTCGTTGTATATGTCTAAAAAATCGGCCGCGTATTTCTCAATTTCCTTCGCTTTAAAATGCTCGAAACTGTAGCCCGGCTTTTTGATAACCCAGTTGGCTATTTTGGTGAACCGCTCTGAAAAGGGCTTGTGTACATCCAAATGGTTGGTTATCTGCTCGTATTGCGTTTTAAAACCGTAATCTTCAAAAAAACCTTGGTAGTAAGGCAGGTGGTAGTTCATACCGTAGGATGGTGGGGTAAAGCCCTCTACCAACAGTCCCCAAAAATTATCATTCTCGCCAAAGTTGATGGGGCCGTCCATAGCCTGCATGCCGTTTGCCTGCAACCAGGTTTTTGCGGTATCAAAAAGTAAAAAGGCAGCTTCCTGGCTGTCTATACATTCAAAAAACCCCATGCCACCGGTTGGCTGCTCATAATGGTAAGCTTTGTTTTCGTTGATGAAAGCGGCCACGCGGCCTATAAGCCGGCCATTATAATCAGCCACGATCCAGCGGATGACCTTGCCATGGGTATGGAAGTTGTTGCGGACTGGATCAAAAACGGCTTCGATATCGTTATCGAGCGGGCAAACCCAGTTATCGTCGTTTTTGTAAATAATCCGCGCGACCTCCAGGAACGCTTTTTTATCAGCTTTACTTTTTACTTCGGTTATCTTCATCAGGTAGTAAAATGCCCTTTATAAAAAAAGCATCCAGCGGGCTACTGAATGCTTTGCAAAATATGGTTATGCGGCGGTATTAGTCGTCGTCTTCGTCATCATAGGGGTCAAAAGAGTCGAATCTTCCCAGGTCATCGTCCAGTGGGACATCGTCATCAAAATCATCATCGTCGTCTGCTACTTTTTTGCCTGGCGTTACGTCATCATCCAAGTCGTCATCCTCGTCGTCAGCTATTTTTTTGGTAGCAGGTTTTTTTGGAGTTGCCATTTTAATAAATGTTTATTTGTTAAAATTTTTATCGGTTAACCTAATTGTTTTTAAATGTAAAGGTTGTTGTTGAATAATCAACTTATTAAGAGTAAAAATAATTAAAATCATTTTCAATAAAAACATCTTTTGAATTTATTCTGGAGGCTTGCCAATAGTGCTGGTGCTTTCTGTAAATTCCTTTAGCTGTGGCAGTTCGGTAATGCTGTTTATACCAAAATAGTCCATGAAGAGGGTGCTGGTGCCATAAAGGATGGGCTTGCCAACGCTTTCGGCCTTTCCAGTAATGGCAATTAACTCTTTTTCCAGCAGTTTTTGGATCGAATAATCGCAGTTTACGCCGCGGATCTGCTCCACATCCAGCTTTGTTACCGGCTGTTTATAGGCGATGATGGCAAGAGTTTCCAGCGCTGCCTGGCTCAGTTTCTTTTTAGAGCGCTGCATCTGTAGCAGACTGATAACCGGGTGGAATTTCTTTTTGGTGAGGAATTGGTAACCGTTATTGATCTTTACCACTTCGATGGCATAATGGCTTTCGCCGTACTTGGCGCGGATGGTATCTATATGCTGGTTTACCTCATCGGCGGTAAAATCGTGCTCGAATGCGGCCTGCAGGCAGTACAAAATTTCTTCCATACGGATGCCTTGTTCAGACGCGAAAATGAGTGCCTCGATGTATTGCCCGATATCTTCCATGCGCTGCAAATATATAAGTTAGGCTGAAAGATGAACGACGGAAAGATGAAAGACAGGGAATTTTAAGCGAGAAATTGTCTACATCCAGTGATGCGCTTCTATCTCGTCGGCCAGCAGGTTTAAAACCTCGGCCGGAACCGTGCCACTGTCGTTACAAATGTGGAGGACGTTCTGTTCATCGGGGTTAAAGCCGGCAACCAGTACACCATCCTGGTACACATCAAATTTACAATGATCGTGCGTGTGATGCGGGTAATCGCTTATCTCGAAACGAAAAGTTTCGTCGTCTTTGGTAATGCTAAGATTGTGGCGTTCCATGGTAGATTAACAAGCGGGGGTGGGTTTTGTTCGGGGGAGTTTTCCACCTCGTCATTGCGAGGCACGAAGCAATCTCTAAGCATTGCATAACCACCTTGCAATCGCCATTTGCATGTCGGGAGATTGCTTCGTGCCTCACAATGATGGGCTTGTAAAAGAAGTTGGGCGCTTAATAATTTATCACCTGTTCCTCAATTTCTACGGGCACATCGCGCCAATCGTATTTTTGAGTGCGGAGCTGCGGTTCGAAACCGGCTTCTTTGATAGAATCCTGGATGCCTTTGGCGGTAAAACGATGCGGAGCGCCTGCTGCAGATACCACATTCTCTTCTATCATGATAGAGCCAAAATCGTTTGCGCCGGCGTGCAGGCACAATTGTGCAACCTGCTTGCCTACGGTTAACCAGCTGGCTTGTATGTTTTTAATATTGGGCAGCATAATGCGACTTAAAGCAATCATGCGGATGTATTCATCACCGGTTACGTTGTTGGTAATGCCGCGTACCTTTCTCAGCAACGTACCATCATCCTGGAACGGCCAGGGGATAAAGGCCACAAAGCCGTGATGGCCCTCTGGCTTTTCTGCCTGCACTTCGCGGATCCAAACCAAATGCTCAAAGCGCTCTTCGATGGTTTCGATATGGCCGAACATCATGGTGGCGGAACTTGGCAGGTTGAGCTGATGAGCTGCACGCATTACATCCAGCCACTCTTTGCCACCGCATTTACCCTTAGAGATGAGGCGGCGTACACGGTCGTTCAGGATCTCGGCACCGGCACCTGGGAGGGAATCCAACCCCGATTCCTTCATGGCTTTCAGCACATCGTAATGGCTCATGCCTTCCAGCTTGGCTACGTGGGCAATTTCCGGCGGACCTAAAGAATGCAGCTTTAATTTTGGATAAAGCTGTTTCAGCTCGCGGAAAAGGTCGGTATAAAATTGAAGCCCAAGATCTGGGTGGTGACCGCCTTGTAGCAAAAGCTGGTCGCCGCCGTAGCGGAAGGTTTCTTCAATTTTCTTTTTATAGGTCTCAATATCGGTGATATAAGCATCATCGTGCCCGGGGCGGCGGAAAAAGTTACAGAACTTACAGTTGGCGATGCAAACGTTGGTGGTGTTTACGTTACGGTCTATCTGCCAGGTAACTTTGCCGTGGGGCACCTGGATCTTGCGCAGCTCGTTAGCGGTGTACATAAGGTCGGCAGTGGAGGCGTTATTGTAGAGGTAAACCCCTTCCTCCTGGCTCAAAAAATCGAAAGCTAAAGCGCGCTGCAACAGATCGGCTGTATTCATGTACAAATATACACAGTGGGATGGGAAAGCAGAAAGGTAAATGGCGAAAGGTGGTATTGGGTTGACAAAGCCCTGATTTATATATAGATTTGGTTAACCTAAGACCCATAACCAATGGAACCAAAATTTTTCCGACTTTACTTCCCCGGACTGATTAGCCTGGTTTTTTTGCCGGTGATAGGGGTGAGCATTTACCTTTATAAGGTGAAAGTATCTGCGCGTGTGGGGATGGATGTTGTTTGGTGGAATGATGCAAGCATTAAGAGCTGGAACAAGTACACCAAGCCTAAGTTAAAAATTTCGGACTATAAGGATTTTCAGGTTATTACCCTGGCAGGCGATAAAAAAGACAACGCCAAGGCGCTACAACAACTTGCCTTAAACTGCACCGAACTGATAAAAAAGAACAAAGCCGGTAGTGGCGTTACAGTTAGTCTAACCGACAATGCACAGTACAGCGACCTCGTTAATGTATTGGACTTGGGTTATAGTTTTAAAGGAAAAATAAACTTTATGCCTTATCATGATAAAGTTTATTTTGTGATGCCGTACTACAAAACTGATGAAGGCAGTGTTATAAAGGCAACTCCGCTTTTTATTTGTGGCAATTCCTATGTGTTTATGCGGCAAGATTTGGCCTATCAATCAACAGCACAATTTATAACTACGGTTAAATCACTTTGGCCTACTTCGATACCATTTTTATTAATGATATTTTTTTCTTTTAGAGCACGCAAGCGAAGGAATATGGGTACCTGTTAATAGCCACTCATTACTAAGCCATCACCACTTCCCCCTTATCTAACCTCAAAACCCTGTCCACGCTATCCGGTATCTCGTGCTGATAGTGAGTAACGTATATCAGTGTAACCTTACTGATGCTGCAAATGGCATCTATCACGATTTTAAAGTGAAGCTGCTGATGATCGTCCAGTCCCTGGCAGGGTTCGTCGAAGATTAACAGCGCGGGGTTTTTGATAAGCGCACGAGCCAGCAGGCATAGGCGCTGCGCGCTGGCGGGGATGTTTTTTAATAGTACACGGGCATATTTATCAATCTCCAGGGCTTTCATCCAGCTTAGGGCCATAGCAACTTTGGCCGGACTGCTTTGGCGGAAAAGCCCCAGCGTATCATAAAAGCCCGATTCTATCACCTGCAGGCAGGAGTTATCGGTAGGAAAATACTGGTAAAACTCGGGCGATACAAATCCTATTTTGCTTTTTATATCCCAAATACTTTCGCCGGTACCGCGCTTTTTATCAAACAGTACAATGTCATTGGCGTACGCCTGCGGGTTATCGCCGTTTATTAAACTGAGCAGGGTAGATTTACCCGCGCCGTTTGGCCCCAGCAACGCCCAGCGCTCACCGGGGTTTATGGTCCAGTTAATGTGGTTGAGGATAATCTTTTCACCATACCGGATCACCACATTATTCATAGCCACAATTTTTTTGTAATCGTGCGGCTGCGTATCGGTATTAATGAGGGATGCTAAGGCGGCAGCATCCACATTGGGCTTTTCCGGGAATTGCGTCGCATCAGCCTCAAACGCCGCCCTGGGCATGCTTTTGCTGATAGTACCGTTATTTAATACGGCTACGTTGCTGATGATACCCGGCACTTCATGTGCGGAAGTGGCGACAATTAAGGTGATCCCCGATGCGCCTATTTCGCTCAGCAAGGTATTAAAATACTGGCGGGTGGCTACGTCAAGCCCGGTAAGCGGGTTATCTAATAGCAATAACGTAGGGTTTTTTAGTAAAGCGGCGGCTATCATCAGGCGTTTTGTTTCGCCGTTGGATAGCTTGATCACCTGCTTATCGCGCAGGTGTTGCAGGTTTAGTGCAGATATCGTTTTTTCGAACGACCAGTAAACAGGGGACTGGGTATTGGGTTTGATAACGCGCAAATATTGCTCTGCGGTAAGCGCGTCTTCCGAATCGGTGGAGTTGTAACGCTGCTGGTAATAAAAATTACTGGTGTTTGACAGGTTTTTAAAATGGTGCCTGGCACCTGCGAAAGCAATGTAGGGATGGAAATCAATAGCTGGCTCACCATGCTGGTTGGTAAAGTTATAAGCAACCTTTCCACCGCTGATGCTGATATTGCCCGCTATAACCTGCAACAGTACGCTCTTCCCCGGGCCGCTTTTACCGGTTAGCGCCCAGTGTTGCCCTTTGTTTACGGTAAGGCTTAATTGATCTATGGCCGTATTCCCGGCAAGTTTTACAATAACTTTATTTAGCGAAAACAGAAAATTCATATCAGGGGCTAAATTTACATTCTTTTAAAGCACGGTGCCCATATTTTCTAATTAATGTATGCTTGACATTAATTAAAAACTGTTTTAATTTTCTTATTAATTATGTTTTAATAAAATTTCATCTTTTTTTCATTAAACTGTTTTTTTTTTCATAACCAATCTTTAAATTAGTAGAACCTATCTGAGAAACAGCATATTTGAGCCGGGACTACCAACCTAAATAATTATTAACGGTGCTTGCACCTGCTAATTTCTTGAAATGAATTTACTATTGATACTCGAAACGGTGGTACCACTGTTTTTAATGAGTTTTTTTATTGTATTGATTGCTGTACGCTTTTTGCCTGCAGAAGCCAATAATATAGAGGAAAACTAGGCTAATCTCCGCTTTTTAAAATCGGGTGCGATTATTGTATGAGATTTTTTACAAAAATCTATCAATAGTTTACCATGAAAAAACTTAACTTTTTATTATTTGCAGTGGCATTATTTGCCCTCAGTAGCTGCTCGGTCATAAGCGGCATATTTAAAGCCGGCGCGGCGGTTGGTGTTATAGCCGTTATCGTTATCATCGGCATTATCCTCTGGATCATTTCTGCATTCAGGGGGAAACAATAAACAAAGTTTTATAAATTAACTATGAAATATTGTTTCTTAATTGAAACAATATTTTTTTTATGCGGTTTTATTTATTAAAGAGGATAAGTTATGGAAAATACAAAAGCAACTGTAGAAACCCTGAACGACCTGGTTTTGATAAATAACGACCGGATAGCAGGTTTTGAGCGCGCAATCAATGAGTTAAAAGATGACGGCGCTGATCTTAAAAACACCTTTGTGAATTTTATTGGCGATAGCCACCGGTTTAAAATGGAAATTGCTACCGAAATAGCCGCTCTTGGTAAGGATATTGAAACCGGTACATCAACCAGTGGCAAACTGCACCGTACCTGGCTGGATCTGAAGGCTGCCTTTAACGGGCATAGTACGCACAGTATTTTAGAGGAATGTGAATTTGGCGAAGATGCCATAAAGAAAACCTATCAAACCGCACTCGACGGAGAAGCCTTGCCTGCCTACATTCGCGAACTGCTTACCCGGCAGCAAAGCAATTTAAAAGCCGCGCATGATACCGTAAAAGCCTTGCGTGACGGCGTTCTGCATTAAAATATTGGCTGTTAAGACACAAAAAAGAGCATCCTATAGAATGCTCTTTTTTTTATTTTCCGCTATCGCATGCCTACCTATTAAATTTAAGATCTATTAAACGCCAGCTGGTGGTATCGGCCCAGGCACCTCCAGCATAGCTGAGGTTTATTTGCCAGTTCGTTTTAACAAATTGGCCCGTGCTGTCCTGCGCGTTTACGTAGGATGAGATGTGATATGCGTTTTGGGCCGTATCTATTTCTGCATCGAAGTTATGATTGCTGAATGTTGCGGCACGTGTTAGCTTATTTTTTACAAATGATTTAGCAACCGTAAAGGCTTCCAGTTTATTTGGTTTGCGGTTTACGTACACCCGTTTGTTTTTAAAGATGCGCAAAAGTGCTACACCAAATACAACAGCAAACAGAATGGTGAAAATGGTAGCCACTCTTATACGCGGGTGTTGCTTCCGGTGTGTACTCATTTTTTCTTCTTCGTTGAGTTTATTCCAATCCCTGTATCTCATATAAACTACGCTTTCAGCAATAAACAAATACCGGCATAAATGTTTTACATGAATTTATGTCAACAAAAAAGCCCTTCGGAATAAACCGGAGGGCTTTTTTGTTTAAAAAAATGAATTACATTTTTTTAGCTGTGTCCATTTTAGCTGTGTCCATTTTAGCTGTATCCATCTTTGCTGAATCCATTTTAGCTGAATCCATTGCAGCTGAATCTGCAGCAGCAGCGTCAGTTTTACCTTTACAAGCAACAGCAGATACCGCGATAGCTAAGGCTAAAAAGCCAATTTTGAATGCATTTTTCATGTTTGTGTTTTTTTAAGTGATTTAATAGTTTTCACAGCTTAATACTCAAAACAAAAAAAGGTAACCCAAGTATTTTAAAAAAATACACGGATCACCTTTTTTATTGAAAAACTAATGAATCTTAAAACCTTTAAAGGCTAAGATTATTTTTTAATAGTGTCTTTCTCAGTAACTACAACAGTTGTATCTTTTACTGTAGAATCAACTTTAACAGTTGAATCAACTTTAACAGTAGTGTCTTTTACAGTTGTATCTGCACCTTCAGAAGCAGTTTTACCTTTACAAGCTACAGCAGAAACAGAGATAGCTAAAGCTAAAACCGCAAGTTTGAATGAATTTTTCATGTTTTTTTGTTTTGGGAGTTATAAATATATTTATTCTTACGCTGGTTAATACCGGAAACCTAAAAAGGTAACCCGTTATTTTAAATTATTTTTTAGTTGTGTCTTTTTTAGTGGTATCAACAACCAAAACAGTGTCTTTTTTGGTCGAATCAACTACGGTAGTCGTTTTTGTGATTGTAGAATCTATGCTTGTGCTATCAACTACATCTTTTTTTGCTTCGCCACCGCAGGCAGCAGCAGAAACGGCTATTACTAAAGTTACAATTGCTAATTTGAATGAATTTTTCATGATCAGTGTTTTGTTAAATGTTTACCTTAATGTCTCAACTTTAAAAGTTAACCTTTCAAGTTTTAAATATTAAACTTATAGACTTTGTAGTTAATACTTAAAACTTGAAAAGGTAACCTTTCGATTTTGATTATTTTTTTATAGAATCAATTTTTAACGAATCGGCTTTCACTGTAACCGAATCTTTTTTGAGGGTATCGGTCACGTTAAGTGAGTCGATCTTTTCGGTTTCTTCGGTTTTTGGTTTTGGCGGATCGCAGGCGATGATGGTGGCAGATGCTACAAAAGCCACCAGGGCAAGTTTGAATAGATTTTTCATGATTGATTTGACTTTGGTATTAATATACCGAACATGAAAAAGGTAACCCTATCGAAAAAAAGGAGACAAATGGGTTGAATGATATCGAACACCGAATGTTGAATATCGAATGATGAGGGGGGATTTCGGTGTTCGATATTAAATTTTACGGTTTCTTCACGGTATCGGTACCGCCCGAACCCGACCTGTCCAGCCCTGTATCAGCCGATATTGCCGAACCGTTTGAACCCGGTGCCGGTGAAACAGGCGCTTTGGTAGAATCGGCCATTACGGATGTATCGGCCTTAAGCGAATCGGAATGTTGGCCGCCATGGTCACCGCCACATGCCGTGGCTGCTATCGCGATAGCTAAAGCCGCGAATGTGCACTTAATGGAATTTTTCATAGTGGATGTTTTAACGTTTGTAAGTATTTAAATACAAGTTTAATACCCATCCAAATTCAATTATTATGCCACAGGCCGCTAAAGCTCTCAAATATTAACCCGATATTGCAGGTTAATTCCGGCGGTTTTTGCCGCCTTTACAGCATAGAAACGGGCGATTTTCCGTTCAAAAAAAATAGTTGATAATATTGGGTTACAATTTAGTATAAAGCGTATTAAGTAGTGAATAATCATTTAAATGTGGAGATACCGGCGGATAGTGAAGTAATACTGGGTATACTTAATAATTCCGAAGTTGTTCTTAAAAAGCTTTACCTGGCTTACTTTCCAATGATATTGCAATTGGTTATCAATAATAACGGTAACGAAGACGATGCAAAGGATGTTTACCAGGAGGCGATCATAGTTCTTTATAATAAGGTTAAACGGGGCGATTTTGAACTGAGCAGCAAGCTTAAAACTTATATCTACTCCATCTGCAGGCGGCTTTGGCTTAAACGTTTAAAGCAAATGAACCGGTACGGTGGCGATATAAAGGATTTTGAAGATTACCTGCCGGTGGAGGATGAGGTTGAAAAGCACCAGGAGCGAGACTTGCAGCTCAACAAAATGGGCGAGGCGCTTAAAATGCTTGGCGAACCCTGCAAAACCATTATGGAAGACTTTTACATGCACAATAAATCGATGCAGGACATCTGCGAACGGTTTGGATATACAAACGCGGATAACGCGAAGACGCAGAAATACAAATGCCTGCAAAGGCTAAAAAAATTGTTTTTTCAGCAACAATAGAAAGAGGGGCGAAGAATGAAAAATGATCAACTATTAGAGATGATCGAACGTTACCTAAACGGCGAGATGACCGTTGAAGAACGTGCGGAATTTGATGCATTACGTAACAAGGATGCAGCGGTTGAAACAAAACTGGAGGAGCATAAACACTTCACCGGCTTACTAAAGCAGTATAACGACAGGCATACGATGGAGCTAAGGCTAAACGCCATCCATGATGAGATAGATGTGCATACACTCGCGCATGATCTGATGGCGCACCCATCAATCGTGGTACGTTTATGGCGCCAACATCACTCCAAAATATCGGTAGCGGCTTCTATAGCCATATTTGCTACTTTGCTTACTTTGTTTTTTACAGGTTATTTAAGCAATAAGAAAGCCGATTATCAACAACTTGTAAGTAAAGTTAACCAGGTTGAAAACTCAACTAAGAAACTTGAGGTTAAAACAAACGACCTTATTAAAAGAGGTGGAAAAACAGGCCCAATTATTACTGCAAAGTACCGCGGAACAGGATTTGCCTTATCGTCTAACGGTTATATTTTGACCAATCTCCATGTTGTAAATGGCGCAGATTCAGTGTATGTGCAAAACGCTGATGGCGAATCTTTCCATACCAAGGTTATTGCTACCGATGCCAGCCACGATATAGCGGTATTACAAATAAACGACCCTGCTTTTAAAAACCTTGGGACCGTTCCTTACGGTTTCAAAAAAGGAAAAAGCGAGTTGGGCGAAGATGTTTATACATATGGATACCCTACAGACGCTGTAGTTTTTGGTCCCGGGGCGTTAACGTCTGACGTAGGTTTTCAAGGCGATACGGCAGAATATACGGTATCCGTTCCCGTGAATCAAGGGAATAGTGGTGGCCCGCTTTTCGATTCCAAAGGTAATGTGATTGGTATTATCAGCGGAAGGCAAACCCAAACACAGGGCGTTGCGTTTGCTAAAAAATCTGCATTATTCTTAAAGACTATCCAGGATATTCCTGCAGACTCTTTAAAAAACACCCCATTAATTTTGAATACTAAAAATACTTTAGCGGGTTTAAATCGTACACAGCAGCTTAAAAAACTGAAAAACTACGTGTTTATAGTGAAAGTTTATAACCAGTAACATCCAAAAAAATCAATATGAAGAGGAGAGACGAGAAATTGCTTCTCCTTTTTTTTGTTATACGGTTTTGGGATGATGAATTGCCACTCCACCAGCGATAGGGATGTGAGCGGATACCGGCCTCGTGGCTAAGGCCTGTGCAGTATGAGCGTATGAGCCCGGGCCAAAGGCATCGCCCATATCTTAATCAGAACTTCCAGAACATTGTCTGAACTCGAATTTAAGGAAAAGAATTTTCAGAATTTAAACAAAGCATACTAATCTGCATTGCTCTCTAACCTCTAACCAGCTACCTATCCACTTCCCCCAGCACAAAATCCAAAGATCCAATGGTGGCAATCAGATCGGCAATCATCACGCCTTTGCCCAATTCTTCCAATACGGAGAGGTTACAAAAACTCGGTCCACGGGATTTTACGCGGAATGGGATCTCTTTGCGGTCGCTGTCATGTATAAAATAAAAACCCAGTTCGCCTTTGGTACCTTCGGCGCGCATGTAGTAATCTTGTGGTTTCGGGGTAAGCTTACGGGGCAATTTGGCACGCGGGTCGAAATCCGGGGTGCGTTTCAGCTCTTTTTGCAGGCGGTTAAGGCACTGCTCAATTATTTTAAGCGATTCGTCAACCTCATCCACCCTAACTTTATACCTGTCCCAGCAATCGCCGGTTTTACCCATCTGGCCTGTGCCAACAGGCACCTCGAACTCCAGTTCGGGGTAAGCAGAGTAATTATCGATGCGGCGCAAATCGTACTTCAATCCCGAGCCGCGCAACACCGGGCCGCTGCAACCGTAGTTTATGGCCACATCCAGGGGCAGCACGCCGACGTTAGCGGTGCGACTAATAAAAATCTGGTTATCGGTAAGCAGGCGGTTAAGCTCTACCATTTTGGGTTTAAAGTAATCCAGGAACTCGCGGCAGCGTTCTTCAAAACCCACCGGCAGATCGTAAAACAAGCCGCCCACCCATATATAATTATACAGCATGCGCGAGCCGGAGGCCCATTCCAGCATGCCCATGATATGTTCGCGGTCGCGGAAACACCAAAGGAAGGGGGTAAAGGCGCCGATATCGATGCCGTAGGTGCCAATGGCTATCAGGTGCGACGCGATGCGGTTTAGCTCGCAAACCAGCACGCGGATGTATTCTATACGTTTTGGGATATCCTTATCAATGCCCAGCATGCGTTCCACACCCATTACCCAGGCGTGGCTGTTGTTCATAGATGCGAGGTAATCCATCCTATCGGTAAAAGGGATGGTTTGCTGATAGGTAAGCGATTCGGCGTGTTTTTCAAAACAGCGGTGCAGGTAACCGATATGAGGGATAACCTCCTTAACGATCTCGCCATCAGTGATCAGCTCCAGCCGCAAAACCCCATGCGTAGAGGGGTGCTGCGGCCCCATGTTCAGCACCATGTCTTCAACGGCAGCGTCTGTTATCTTTTTGTGATAACTTTCGAGGGCGGTACTATATTTGGGATTTGAAGTCAATGTTATTTCGGATTTCGGATGTTCGATTTCGGATTTATTTATTTTTTGATTTGTCGATTTTGGAAATTCTTTGATTTTCTTTGGCCGTTTTCCCGATTGCGGTGAAAATTGCCGTCAATTCATTTGCTTCATTTAAAAAGTATTTTACTTGTTCAAACTTCACTAAATCAGCCTCGTGCATAACTTCCAACCAATACATCGATTCGTCGGCCTCTTCCTCTACAATTACGATTTTATTAATGAAATCCGGAATTGATTTACCACGGCAAGCAGCCCGGTAATTAGCACCGATAGACGAGGAGCAACGTATTAATTGATTAACACAAACATTCATTGCTTTACCATTCGGTAAACTTTCAACAAACTTAATAATGTCTACAGTGAATTTTTTTGTCCTCTTTTTTAATTCGACTTTATCCATCTCAAAATCAAAAATAATTCTTCCGTAAATCCGAAATCGAACATCCGAATTCCGAAATCATTTAATCTATTTTTATCCCCTTATAATACTCCGCATTTTGATAATCTTTTCTCAACGGAAACCCTTCCCAATCATCAGGCATTAAAAGCCTGCGTAAGTCCGGGTGGCCATCAAAATAGATACCCAGCATATCATACGCTTCGCGTTCGTGCCAATCGGCAGCGCGATAAACGGAGGCGATGCTGGGAAAGGAGGGAAGTTCTTCCAGATCGCGGTCGTTAGGTTTGCTGATCTTTAAAACCAACTGCAAATTATACGGGATAGACGATAAATGATACACCACACCAAAGCGGCCGGCTTCCACGCCATAATCTACCCCGCTCAGGCAGCTCAGGAAATCAAAGTATGTACGCGGGTTATTGCGCAGCTCCAGGCAAACCTCGGCTATCCGGTCAGCCTCAATAAGCAAGGCCGGCTGCATCCCGCCGCGTTCTTCGCCGGTTATGATGCCATCGCCAAACTTTTCGGTAAGCAATAATTTGATCTCGTCGAAACTCATGGCGCCAGGCGAACTATCTTCCAGGTTTTGTTATCGGTTTTTTTGTAAACTATCCTATCGTGCAAACGGCTGCGGCGACCTTGCCAAAATTCGATCAGGCGCGGGCGGAGCACATATCCACCCCAAAAAGATGGTTTTGGTATTTCTTTATCGGCATATTCTGCTTCCAGTTCTGCCATTTTTTGTTCCAGCATTTCGCGGCCGCTAATTTCCTGGCTCTGTGGAGAAACCACCGCGCCAAGCTGGCTCTTTTTTGGGCGGGAATGGAAATATTTTTCAGAATAATCGCGGTCGAGTTTTTCTATCGTTCCTTCCACACGGATCTGGCGTTCCATATCGCCCCAGTGGAATATTAAGGCACCCAGCGGGTTTTTGGCTATCTCTTTACCTTTGCGACTAAGGTAATTTGTGTAGAATTTAAAGCCATCATCGCTAAAGCCTTTCAGCAAAACAATACGTGCCGACGGGCGGCCATCATGCGTGGCAGTGGCCAAAGTCATGGCGTTTGGCTCATGTACTTTGTAGTTAATTGCCTCGTTAAACCACTTATCAAACTGGCGCATCGGGTTGGCGTCTACATCGGTTTCGTTTAGCGAAGCCGCATTGTAATCCTGCCTTAAATTTTCTATATCTTGCTCGTTCATTATCGCAAACTTACAAATTAATTATACCGTACATATTGTATAAGTGTTCATTTTAAATGATATTGAACATAATTTTACAATTGGCGTTATAACATAATAAATTTTACACCCATGCTTAGTCAAATTCCGGCAGCCGCAGGGCGCTTATTAATATCAGAACCATTTATGCCCGACCCGAACTTTAAGCGGTCGGTTATTATCCTTACCGAGTATTCGCCGGCCGGCGCTATGGGTTTTATTCTGAACCACCAAACCGACTATATGCTGGGCGATATCCTACCTGATGTATCTTATTCGGAGATCCCGGTTTATATGGGCGGCCCCGTAGCAGAAAATACCTTGCACTACATTCATCGCTGCCCCGACAAAATTGAAGGCGGCATTGAAATAGCGGAAGGCGTTTTTTGGGGGGGCGATTTTGACAAGATAAAGGAGCTGATAACCAATTATCAGCTTACGGAAGATGAGATAAAATTCTTTACCGGCTACAGCGGCTGGACGCCCGACCAACTGGATAACGAATTACGCGAAGACGCCTGGATAGTGACCAATAAATTTGAGGCAGACGCCGTTTTTGCCAACAACGAGCATAACCTCTGGAAAGAAACCGTTATTAGCCTTGGCCAGCGCTACGCCCACATCGCCAATTTCCCGGAGAACCCAACGTTGAATTAGATGGTGAGTGGTGGAGTAGTGAGTAGTGAGTAGTTTGAGAGGAAGCAATTCACTACCGCGTCATTGCGAGGAACGAAGCAACCTCTCGATAGACTGGTAGACAATATGCGTGGTCGCTTTTCCTTTTTAGAGCTTGCTTGGTTCCTCGCAAACGACCTAAAGTTTTTCGGCGTTGCCGCCCACACAAAATCGATGTAATCGCAAAAAGTAATCGGCGAAATCGCAAGAAAATCTTAAATTCACCACCTCGTAATAAACCCGGTTAATTTGTTCCTATGTTTAAAAAGATTCCCTCGTTGCTTTTTGCGCTATTAATTACCGCTGCTACTACCGTAAACGCCCAGGATGCGGATCCTAATATGGGTATCATTCCTGTCCCGGTTTCTGTTAAAAGGTCTACCGGCAAGTTTATCCTCAGCCAGGAAACCAAAATACAGGCCGATACGCCAAATAATAAAGCGGTGCTGTTTTTCTCCTCCTTTTTGGCCAATAATATGGCTTACAACAAGCAGGTTGGGATGCGGAATGCAAATGCGGGCTCAAATGTCATCTACCTAACGTCAACCGGTACAGAAGGTTTACCTGCCGAAGGTTACCGCCTCACCATCACACCACAGCAAATTACGGTTGCCGGCAAAGGGGCCGGCTTGTTTTACGGGATCCAAACCTTAATGCAATTGATGCCCTTAGAACGTGCCGCAACCGCTAAATTGCCTTGTGCAACTATCGAAGATTATCCCCGCTTTGGCTATCGTGGTGTAATGCTGGATGTTTGCCGCCACTTTTTCTCAGTAGAAATGGTGAAACGCTACATCGACCTGATGGCGGGTTATAAACTCAATAATTTCCACTGGCACCTTACCGACGACCAGGGCTGGCGCATCGAAATAAAGAAATACCCCCGCCTTACCCAAGTGGCCAGCGTGCGCGCACAAACCGTTATAGGCAACTACCGCGACCGTACCCCGCAACAGTTTGATAATACCAAGGTAAGCGGGTATTACACGCAAGATCAGATCCGCGATGTAATTAAATACGCGGCCGACAGATACATCAACATTGTACCCGAGATTGAAATGCCGGGTCATGCACAAGCTGCTTTGGCCGCTTTCCCCGAACTAAGCTGCGACCCCAAAATAGATTATAAGGTTGCCGAAACCTGGGGCGTTTTCAATAATATTTATTGCCCGTCCGAAAAAACTTTCCACTTTTTGGAGGATGTATTGACCGAGGTTATCGACCTTTTCCCAAGTAAATATATCCATATTGGCGGCGACGAAGCACCCAAGACGGTTTGGAAAAACTCCAAGTTTTGCCAGGACCTCATCAAAAAATTAAAACTGAAGGACGAACACGGTTTGCAAAGCTACTTTATCCAGCGGATGGAAAAATTTGTGAACAGCAAGGGCCGCAGTATTATCGGCTGGGACGAAATTTTAGAAGGTGGCCTCGCGCCAAACGCTACCGTAATGAGCTGGAGGGGCGAAGAAGGTGGCATAGCTGCCGCGCAGCAAAACCACGATGTAATTATGACGCCGGGCAGCCAGGGCCTTTATATAGACCATGGTCAGGGAAGGCTTAACCAGGAACCATTAAGCATTGGCGGTAACGAGCCCATCTCGAAAATTTACAGCTACAACCCAACGCCAGCGGTTTTAACACCCGAGCAGCAGGCACATATTAAAGGTGTACAGGCCAACTTATGGACCGAATACATTACAACCGATAAAAAGGTAGAGTTTATGCTGTTGCCAAGGATGCTGGCCCTTTCAGAAATTGCATGGGCACCTGTGGCCAACAAAAACTATAAGGATTTTGCGGAAACCCGTTTACCGGGCCATTTAGCATGGCTGGATAAGGCAGGCTACGAGTACCACGTGCCAGTTGCCATTGGCAGTGCCGATACCACCATTATTGGTACACAGCTAACGGTGAACTTAAAATCGCCGGTGGAGGGCGCTACCGTATACTACACCATTGATGGCTACACCCCGCGCGAAACGGAAATGGTGTATACCAAACCCATGACCTACGAGGTGCCTATAGACCAGTACCGAGAGCTCCAAACTATCGTGGTTACCCCATCTGGTAAACGCAGCCCAATAACCCGCACCATGGTTTACAACAAAGCGCCTATGCCTGCGGTTGATTTTACCGGCACCAACACCGGGGTTAAATACCAGGTATCGCAGGGTGCTTATGTAAATACAACGCAGATAAACCCTGCCGCGGTGATAGATACGGGTATTGCCAAAAGCTTCCAAACGGCCAACTCGGCGTTTAAAAAAGCATTTGGTAAATATGGCGTGGTTTATACCGGTTATATTAAGGCTGATGTGGATGGCAATTATGGCTTCTCCACACAATCCTACAATGGTTCGGTGTTGTACATAGATGACCTGCCTTTGGTGGATAACGATGGCCGTAAAGGCAATAACGAAACAAACGCCGTAGTACCCTTACTGAAGGGTTTTCACAAGATCACCATTAAGTATGTGGATGCTTATACCAGCAACAGCATGCTGCGCGTTTACATGACTATCCCCGGCAAGCCAAAAGGAGAGGTATCGCCGGAAATGCTTTACAATTAAGCCGATATAAAGATGAATGCAAGATATTGTTTATTAACAGCGACGGTTTGCATACTATTAGCAGCATGTAGCAGCGACCCGCAAAAAGCCATTTTGGCTAAAGTAGCGCCCGGAAAGCCAACTTTAATGGAACCATTTCGGTTTCATAAAGCGATAGAGGTATCGCCGGGGCAAACGTATGATGTGCTGAGCTGGGGCCGGGGAGCAAGCGCCGTTGGCGCGTTTATGATCCTGCACTCCGATTCTTCCGCCGCCAAGTATATCACCACCACGGGCGACCTGGACGGAACCATTGCCGATGCATACAATGCCGACATGGATACCGATGGTAACCCTGAGATTCTGATCCAGGCAAGGGCGATGGATACGGTTAAATATGCCAAAATATACGCGTATGAGTTTAACAACAGTAATGCTAACAAGCTCGATTTTCCAAAACTGACCACCTCGCAGCGCAAAGGCTACAGGGGCGACGATAATTTTTATATTAAAGATGGCTTGCTGATCCGCGAATTCCCGATTTATGACCGGAACGATAGCCTTGCCAAACCAACCGGTGCCAAAAGGCAAATACAATATGGTTTGCGTAATAATAATTTTACGGTACAGCAATTAAGTAAAGATTCTGTAGCGGTGAAAAACGATAAACCTGCTGCCCAAACAGTAAAGCAAGCAGAACCCGAAAAGAGAACTGTAGTTAAGAAATCTACAAAAAAGAAAAAAGCGGAAGCTAAAAAGAAACGGAGAAGAAGGAGGGGATAAGGTAATTGTTCACCATCAGGCTACGGCGATGTACGAGGCGATCTTAGATAGAAAAGCGGAAGACATGCATATCCAGGATTACTTGGCACTATAGCACCATGCGCAGAGATAGCACCTTTGTTGAAGACCTTATGCAATAAACCCTGGGAAGTTCAACGTGGCGAAATGAACCTCTTTCAGTTCCATTATCTTCTTTGCAAACAGGCTTACTATTGTGCAAGAATCCTTTTTTACGGCTTTTGTTCTTTTGAATACAACTTTCATGTTTTGTGTAAAGCCAAAGCCGTGCCAGAAGCCACACGCGTTGATGTAATTGGATAATTATATTTCTTTATAAGTAATAAACGGGTGATTTTCAGCCAAATAAAAAAATGCCCGGGTGGTTGCCAGGGCATTTTTTTTATGATCGGTCCTCTGCTTTTGCCTACAACCCGTCAAATACAAATATTTTCTTTCAGATATAGATGGAGTAGAAGAATTACAGAATTTATATCACAATTGATGGCTGCTTGCAATGTTAAAAAGGCATCCCCGTTAATTACAACAGGCGAGATCCATTAATCGGCTAAAGCTGTTTAATCCCGGTTTATTTTTCGCAAATTTGTAACACATCCAATCCGCATCAATGCACTTTTTGTACCCGGTTTTCCTGTTTGCGCTGTTCACCCTGGCTATCCCCGTATTCGTTCACCTGTTCAATTTCAGGCGGTATAAAAAGGTTTACTTTAGTAATGTGCAGTTCCTGAAAGAAGTGCAGGAGCAGCAGGCATCGCGCCGCAACATTAAAGAGCGTTTGATATTAGCCGCGCGGATGCTGGCACTGGCGTTTTTGGTTTTTGCTTTCGCGAGGCCATTTATCCCCGGCAAGGACAGCGCCGATGCCGGAAAACAAGCTTTGGTAAGCATTTTTGTAGATAATTCTTACTCCATGCAAACCCTCAACCGCGAGGGCAGTCTGTTGGACGAGGCCAAACAAAAGGCCAGGCAAATAGCATCGGCATACGCCATAAACGATCGCTTTCAACTCCTCACGCAAGATTTCGAAGGCAAACACCAACGCTTGCTCAACCGCGAGGAGTTTAACGATGCCGTGGATGCGGTAAAGATAAGTCCGCAAAGCCGGAGCATTGCCCAGATAACAGCCCGCCAGCAAAGTTTACTGGGGATGACCCCAGGTGCGTTGAAGCAATTTTATATCATCTCCGATTTTCAAAAGAATATAGCAGGTAAGGCCGATATCGCCAAAACAGACCTCCCGGTAAACCTCATACAGCTTAGCGCCAGCGAACTGCCCAACGTTGCCGTAGATTCGGTATGGCTGTTAAACGCCACGCATCGCCCCGGCGAAAGCGAAAAATTAATGGTACGGTTGCGAAACTATGCCGGCAAATCGGCAGAGAAAATACCATTGAAGCTGCTGATCAACGGCGTGCAAAAGGCATTGGGCAGTTTTACGGTGGCGGCACGTTCTGTACAGGTTGATACGCTTACTTTTTCGGGCTTGCAGGCCGGTTGGCAGCGTGGCGAGATCCAGCTGCAGGATAACCCAGTGACCTTTGATAACAGCTTTTACTTCACCTTTAATGTAAATAGTAAACTGCCCTTATTGCTGGTAGACGGCGGTACGCCCAATAAATACCTCAGCGCCGTTTTTGCTGCCGACCCTTTCTTCAGTATTAAACGCACCCAGGACGGTAATGTAGATTACGCGGCGCTGAACACCTATCCGCTTATTGTTTTGAGCGATATCGATAATGTTTCGGCAGGCCTTGTGCAGCAATTAAAAACCTATGTAAGCAAAGGTGGCACACTAATGATATTCCCCTCTGCGGAAGCCGAACTATTGAGCTACCAGGCCCTTTTACAGCCGATGGGCGCGGCATACCCGGGCAAAACTATTACCGAGGCTAATAAAGTATCGGGCCTTAACCTGCAAAGCCAGGTGTTTAAAAATATCTTCGAATCTTTCCCGCAAAACCCCGATCTGCCGGTGGTGAAGAAATACTACGCCCTAAGCGGCGCTTCCAGGCAGGCCGAAAACCTGATGAAATTGCAAACCGGGCAATCGCTTTGGGAGGGCTATAGTTTGGGCAAGGGGAAGCTGTATATAGCTGCCGTTGCGTTGAACGAAGATTTTAGCAACCTGCCCGTACACGCCTTGTTTGTGCCGGTGATGTTTAGGGTGGCCCTGCTGAGCGGACACGATCAATCCTTATTCTACACCCTTGGCAGTAACCAGGCTATTGAGACCGTGCCGCTGCAATCTACGGAGAAACAGGTGGTGAAACTGGTAAAAGGCACTGAATCCATTATCCCCGATGTAAAACAGCAGGAGGGAAGCACGGTGCTTTACCTACCCGGCCAGCTTAACCAAACCGGTATTTATGAGCTAAAAAAACAGGACAGCACCGCCGCCGTTCTGGCCTTTAATGATAATAGGAGCGAATCGGACCTGTCGTACCTCAATCGCAATGATCTGGCTAAACTTTTCCCGCAAAAGAGCAATTTTATAGCGGGCGATAAATTTAATGTGAACAATATCAACAGTGCCGAAAATTCGGGTCTTCAATTATGGAAACTTTGTATAATTTTGGCTTTGATATTTTTGGCCGCCGAAACGATGCTCATCCGGTTCTATAAAACCGATAAAAGTATAGCCACGCAAGCCGGATAATCATTAAACCCACCTTTAAACAGCGATAATGAATTTGCTTATCAAATCTGCCACTGTTGTATATCCCGAGTCTCTCTTTCATAACCAGGTTGCCGATATTTTAATTCAAAAGGGCATCGTCGCAAAAATAGGCGCGTCGCTGAGCGATGATAAAGCGGAGGTGATAGACGCCACCGGCAAATACCTCGCGCCCGGCTTTTTCGACCTTAACTGCAACGTTGGCGAACTGGGTTTAGAAACCAAAGAGGACCTGCAAACCGGTACCGCGGCGGCAGCAGCCGGTGGTTTTACCGGCATAGCCCTCATGCCTAACACGCATCCGCCCGTACATTCCAAAGCCGAAGTTGAATACCTGCTTAACCGTGCCAAGGGCAAACTGGTGGATATATACCCGCTGGGCACCATCTCGCATAAACGCGAAGGCAAGGACCTATCAGAAATGTACGATATGTTTAAAAGCGGCGCCAAGGCCTTTACCGATGGCAACCGCCCGGTACAAGATGCCGGCCTGATGGAACGCGCTTTATTGTACGTGCAGGGCTTCGGCGCAAAGGTAATTTCTTATGCCGAAGACGCTTTCATCGCCGGTAAGGCAAAAATGAACGAAGGCGTGGTAAGCACCATGCTGGGCATGAAGGGCATCCCCTCTCTTGCCGAAGAGTTGATGATAGCCCGGGATATTTACCTGGCCGAAGATTCGGGAACCGATATTCACTTTACTACTATTTCTACAGCCCGCTCGGTGGAGTTGATCCGCGAAGCAAAAAAACGCGGACTAAAAGTAACCTGCGATACCGCTATCCATAACATCGTATTAACAGACGAGGCGCTGATGGGCTTCGACAGCCTTTATAAAGTGAAACCGCCGCTGCGTACCCAGGCAGATGTGGATGCCCTGATAGCGGGCCTTAAAGACGGCACCATAGATGCGCTGGTAACCCAGCACACCCCGCACGAGATAGAATTTAAGGATGTAGAGTTCGAGGTGGCCGAGTATGGTATCATCGGCTTACAAACGGCATTCTCGCTGGCTATAAAAGCAGGCTTATCTGTATACCAAATTGTGGAATTGCTGTCGATCAATCCACGCAAAATATTAAATGTAGCTATACCTACACTGGCCGAAGGCGAGAAAGCAAACCTGGTTTTGCTGGATACCGAGACCGAATGGGAATACAACCGTGGCGCTAACTTGTCTAAAAGCTATAACTCGCCATTCCTGGGGCACAACTTAAAAGGAAAAGTTTTGTTAACCTGTAATAATAATCAAATATCTAACTCTAATTAACCATGACTGACCCAAAAATAAGCGCGGCTATTACCGGCGCGCTGTCGGCTTTCTCTAAATATGATAGCTTTAACGCTACCGCGCTTAACGCCAAATTCGAATCTGTTTTTTCGTCAGATGATACTTTCCTGAAAAAAGTCGACTCGCTTGACGAAGTTTTTAACGATAACCCAAAGCTCGAAGAATTGCATGAAGTATTCTTCGACCTGCTTTTAGTGAACTTTTTTAGCGAAGACGTTAAAAAACTGGAAGACGATTACCTGGAAACGCCCGAGTGGGAAAAAATTGAAGAGCAAACCCTGGATAGGGGCACCGAACTGCTTAACCTGCTGCTTTACCTTAACGAGTGCGAAGATGAGGATATTGACCCTGAACTGGAAGATTACCTGAAAGAATTTTTGCTGGTTGATGAGGACGAGTTTCAGGATGAGTACCGTATTTACGAGCCGGTTATCGCTAACCAGATATTGGTTGAAAGCCCGGCTGCCGAAATAGCCAAAGTTGCCGGTACTTTACCTGATGATTCGGAACTGAAAGAACTATTTTACCCGATGATCTGCTTCTTCCAGAATACCGAGCCAACCGAGGCCGAAAAGAGCGCTTACGCCGATGACGCGGTAAGTAAATCTTTTGATATGGCTGTGTTGGAAATATTAATTAGCTTTAAATAAAATTTAAACTTATAATTAACCCTTATTAAATCCAAAAAATGGAAACCAAACCCACCAATGTTAAAATAGCCACCAAATGGGCGGTTATTTATACTATCACAACAATTGTAATTACCTATGGAACAGAGTTGCTGAACCTTGATCCAAATTCTCCTGTGAAATACCTTAGTTATTTACCGTTTATCGCCTTTTGCTTTTTAGCACAAAAGGAGTTTAAAGATCAGTTGGGTGGTTACATAACATTTGGACAAGCGTTTAATACCGGGTTTAAATACTCGCTCTTTTCGGGCTTTTTGCTGGCTATTTTCTTTTACGTTTACCTTGCCTTTTTAAATCCCGGCGCTTTGGATAAAGCTGCCGAGCAACAACAAACCGTGCTGGCAGAGAAGAACATGTCGCAGGAACAGATAGACCAGGCAATTGAAATGACAAAAAAATATGGTGCTCTGTTTGGCGCGGTTGCTGCGGCTATAGGTTCTTTAATATCGGGCTGTATTATCGCATTAGTAACCGCTGCTATCCTGAAGAAAGAGCGCTCTCCGTATGACGCGGTAGATACAACTGCCGATGAGCCAGCTGTTTAATTGAAAATATTCGTCAAATAAAATACAAAAAGGCCCCGAAATTTCGGGGCCTTTTTAATTGTTGAGCTTGGAGATCTTTTATAAATTCAATACCGCTTTATTCCTGGGTACCTATAGCAGTTGTTACCGCCTTTAATAATTTGGCGTCCATAGGTTCACCCAATATCACCACCCAGCCTTCATCCTGGCGTTGCAGCCAGTGCATATAGCTACCCTCGTTAAGGCTGCTGGGCATTACCACTTTATACATGGCATCTCTGCCAGCGTAAAGCACCTTCATCACCTTGGTACGGTAAGCTTTTTTTAAATAGCTGAACGAAATATTGAATATTTTTGCTGATGCTACGCCAGTGTTTACCCGGGTATCAGGCGCGTTGTTTACAACTTTTAGCTGTACATCTGCGGTTTGTTGGTATGCTGAAATAGACATAGTATAGTAGTTTTTTGGTGATATTAACTATTAAACAAAATGCTTGCCAAATGAAGTTTGCGGGTAAAAAAATGCAGCCGGTGATCGCCTTTGCCCGATTTTGACTACACCATAGCCTACAATAAAAAACAGCAGGCCAGGCAGTATTAGCTACCCGGCCTTACCAATTTAAATTAACTATAACTGGTACTTTATTATTTCGCTTTTTTGGTGTAGATGTAAACCACGCCGTACTTTGCCTTGGCTCCGTATTTTTTTACGGTATCGGCATCTGATGAAGTACTCATCCGGTCGATGTCGAAAGCGGAGAGTTTTTTAAGGTCCTTTTCAGTAGCTTCCTTGCCATCTATCACGATAAGTTTATCAGATATGCGGCTGATGTTTTTGTCGCTGTAAAATACATTGCCCTGCAGGGCACGCACTTCGGCAATGTCGCTGTTTTTGCCGGAGCGGGCATATAGGCTCACGGTATTCAATCGCTTGTTCACATCGGCTGGCGAGGTGGTAGAGTAGGTGAGCGTATTAAAGCCACTTACCGTTGCCAGGTCACTGTTCATCCGGTATAGGTTTTTTGTTCCGTTTCCCACTATTACTACCGAATCCATATCGCGAGACAACAAATCACCGCTTTTCCTGAGTTTCAGGTTTTTTGTTAATCGTACATTATTAATCACTATAGAATCTGCCTGCATTGGGCTAAGATCTTTACCATTTATGCGTATTGCAGTTATCCTTTGCCTAACGCCGAGCGCTTCGGCCAGTTGTTTGCCCTTTTCAGAATCGCTGGTGGTAACAAACAGGATCTTGCTGTGTGGTTTGAAGTTCATGCTGTCATAATCGTTCAGCATGGTTTTGGCTATATCGGCAGTAACAATGTTTACCGCGATGATCTTGTTAGGGTCGATCTTGTTAAACTCTTCTATGGTGATCTTTTTACCATTCAATACATAGTTCAGGGAATCCAGCAGGCTGATGTTGTTTGTAGTGAACTTGAAGGAGGTTTTCTTAGTGGTATCGATAACAAGCGCCCCGTAGTTCTCTTTATTTGGCGTAGAAGTGAAATTGGCTTTTCTCTCTGCGTCCATTTCCTTGTCGAAAGAATCCATTTCTACAAGTTTAGCATTAAGCTTTGCAAGCCCTTCCGGGCTCACCTGTTCGCGCTTTACTTTATTTTCGGCTATCAATTTTTCAATTTTGTCTTTCAGTGCTTTTCCGTTGGTAGAGTTGGTGGTAAAGGTAAATGTTACCCTTCCTTCGCCATTGCCAATATTAAGATATTTTTTAGCATCTCTGCCGCTTAGGAAATACATGCTTTCGTTGTCATGTGGAAGCGGTTCCTGTGTACTCTTTTTAATGCCGTTTACATAAATCGGGTAGCCGAAATCGTTATCTTCAGACAATGCCCTATTTGGTTTAGCGGAGTCAATAACTTTATCGATAAACACCGAAGGCATCACATCCTTTAAATTTTCGGTTATTGTATTGCTGATCGCTTTATATGCTTTTACGCCATTCTTTTTAACAACAGCAGCATTAGAAAAACTGAACACCAGCAGCAGCGCCACAGCCGGCACCACAAATGCGTAGCGGGTGAGGTTTACCCTCGAAGATCTTTTCGCGTTCATCATAATTATGCGTTTTTTAATGGTTGAAATGTTAAAGTGGTTTACAATGCCGGGCGTGGTTGCGTTAAAGCTCACGTTCACCAGGCTGTATTGGTAGGCTTTGGTATCGATGCCGTTGTTGAGGATTTTACGGTCGGTAATAAACTCGATGTTCTCGCGCACCGCCTTCTTCATCAGCCATACCCCGGGATTGAACCAGTAGAAGATGCTGCTGAGTTCGGCTAACAAAATATCAATGGTATGCCAGCCGTTTACGTGCACCTGTTCGTGCAGCAGGATGGCTTTCAGATCGGCTGCGGAATGGTTGGCCGGGTTTACGTAGATGCTTCGCCAAAAGGAGAATGGTGCCGCCTCGCCGCTGATGAGCCTTACATGGTGGTTAAGTACATTGGCCGATGTTGACCTGCGGTGAAGTTTTAATAACGAAAATAGCTGCACCAGTAAACGTATAGCCAGCAACGCCGCACCCGCCCAGAAAACTATTGTTGCCCATTGCCAGTAATCGGGCTGGGCGAGAGGTTTTACCAGTTTTGCCGCCGGGGCCTGCCAGTTTAATATTACCGACTGTACCGGCAAGGCGATATTCTCGTGCCGCTGTGCGAATGCCGTCAGGTCTATTTTGGGGTAGACGCTGGCAAATATGATAGCCGTTATTAAATAAACCCTGTTTAGCGAATAAAAAGTAAGGTGGCGTAGCACCAGGTAATAGCCAGCGCAAAAAAGCAGCAGGGCCATGTTCACTTTAAATAAAAAAACAAATAAGGTTGGCATTGTAGTGGTTATTAAGGTTTTTCTATCAGTTTAATGATCTCTTTCAACTCGCTGGCGCTAATCTTTTTCTCGTTAGCGAAAAAGGTAACCAGGTCTTTATAGGAGTTTTTAAAGTAATCACTTACAAAGCCGCTCATAAAGCGTTTTTTGTACTCCTCTTCCTGTATAGCGGGGGTGTACCGGTAAGAATTACCAAGCTTCTCACTTTTTAAGAAACCCTTATTCTCCAGGTTTTTTATGGTTGATGCAAGGGTGGTATAAGGTGGCTTAGGTTCGGCAAGTAATTCCAAAAAATCCCTGATAAAACCGGTGCCCGCCTGCCAGGCTACTTGCATGGCATCTTCCTCTTGCTGTGATAATTTCTCCATCTTTCTACGATTGTTTCGTAAATCTACGACTATTTCGTAATTATCCAAATTATTTAACAAATTTTAACACGAATTGACACGATTTAAGGATTAAACGATTAATACTATGTGAGGTGGGTGATTTTTTGATGTAGAAGCTGTATCAAAGCCGGTTTGCCAATATATCAAGAACACTTGGTGGTCTCATATATCATTTTGGCTTGCGTGTCTTTTTACCCGCTAAATAGTTAACAGCAACAATATAAGTGGTGACACAATATTGACATCACTCTGTAATTTGTAAATAGCTGATTTTGAGTTTTTTATAAATGTTCACGGTGTTCACTTGTGTGTCGTGAACACTTAACGGTTGTGTAGGGTTGATCCCCGCCTAAAAGAAGACGCGAAGTATGTATCTCTACGACCTGTTTTTTACCCAATTAGAAACACCTGTAGTAGGGCTTTCCGCCAATGAAATTTTTGTTGTGCCCAGTAATCGTTCCATTACCAGTGCGGCTATCATGGCTTCTTCTTCGGTGCCGGTATCCAGGGATTCCGGTGTGAAATATTTTTTTACAAAATGGGTGTCAAACTGCCCCGATGTAAAGGCATCGTGTTGCATTACAAACTTGCCGAAGGGCAGGGTGGTAGTAATGCCGGTGATGATATACTCGTCAATAGCGCGAATCATGCGTTCGATGGCTTCCCTGCGGTCCTTACCAAAGGTGATGAGTTTGGCTATCATCGGGTCGTAATAAATGGGGATCTCCATGCCTTGTTCAAAGCCATCGTCCACACGTACGCCGGGGCCTTTTGGAGTTACATAGGTTTGCAACGTGCCGATGTCCGGCAGGAAATTGTTGGCGGGGTCTTCGGCGTATACGCGCAGTTCCATGGCGTGGCCGTTTATTTTCAGATCCTCCTGTTTAAAGCTGATGGCTTCGCCACGGGCAATGCGGATCTGCTCTTTCACGAGGTCGATACCGGTAATGAGTTCCGTAACAGGATGCTCCACCTGCAGGCGCGTGTTCATCTCCAAAAAGTAGAAATTGAGCTGCTCATCCATAATAAACTCCACCGTACCCGCCCCGGTATAATTAACCGACCGCGCCACATCTACCGCGCATTTGCCCATCGCTTCGCGAATTTCGGGCGTTAGTACCAATGATGGCGCTTCTTCCACCACCTTTTGGTGGCGGCGCTGTACCGAGCAATCCCGCTCGAACAGGTGCAGAATATTGCCATGCGTATCGCCCAAAACCTGGATCTCGATATGCCTTGGCGAAGAAACGTAGCGCTCTATAAATACCGAGCCATCACCGAAAGCCGAGGTGGCCTCAGATACGGCGAGGTCCATTTGTTCCACGAAATCCTCCGGAGTTTCAACAATGCGCATACCCTTGCCGCCACCACCGGCAGCCGCTTTGATGAGTATTGGGAAACCTACTTCCACCGCGCGAAGTTTGGCTTCGGCAATATCGGTAATGGCTTCCTCTGTGCCGGGCACCATAGGGATGTTGTATTTTAATGCAGCGGCTTTGGCAGAGAGCTTGTTGCCCATTACTTCCATCGCTTCAGGCGAGGGGCCGATTAGTATCAGGCCCGCCTCGCGCACCTGGCGGGCAAAGTTGGCATTCTCGCTTAAAAAACCGTAGCCGGGGTGTATGCCTTCGGCACCGGTTTCCTTACAGGCGGCAATTATTTTATCGCCCACCAGGTAACTTTGGTTGGATGGTGCTTCGCCAATGAACACCGCCTCGTCGGCATAGCGAACGTGCAGAGCCTCGCGGTCGGCAGCCGAATAAACGGCAACAGTTTTTATACCCATCTCGCGCGCGGAACGCATTACCCGCAAAGCAATTTCGCCACGGTTTGCTACCAGTATTTTTTGCATAGGTAACAAATGTAGCGCATTATTTGAAAGAAGGAAATTTGGTGTGGGTTTTCCTTCGGAGGTTTATCAAGTTGCTGGTTATTGGCCCGCAGTGCTTCGTTAGGGTTGTGCTGTTGGTTATGGCAAACCTGTGGATGTTACTTTCTTTTTTTCCGCAAAAAATAAAGTAACCAAAGAAAAAACTCTCGGCTGCGCCCTGTTCTATTAAAGGTTTTGCTTTAGCAGTTAGTTTGCTGATTTAGAGTCGATTTTTTGAATAGAAGATTAAGAAAATTCGACAACCGACTTTGAGGAACCCATCGAAGCCTTAAAAAACCGGCATCAGGAACGTTTGGGTGGCACAGGCTCTGAACGACCACCAACTTACACAGAACGTAACGTGGCCGGCAGTTTTCTTTGGTTCGTTTCTTTTGCTGTCAAAAGACATGAACATCCACAGGTTTGAAATAGCCTATTGGACGATCCTAACAAGGCACACGGAACAATAATCATAAACTTGCGGAGATAATAGCGGATTACTGACACAGGTACCGCCATCAACGTTTTACCCTACTAAACTCTCCTGCTCAATTTTCTTTTGCAGTTCCAGAATAGCGCCGATAAGTGCTTCGGGGCGGGGGGGGCAACCTTGCACATAAACATCAACGGGGATTACCCTGTCCACGCCTTTTACTACGTGGTAGCCGTGCTGCCAGTAAGGGCCGCCGCAGTTGGAGCATGATCCCATGCTGATCACATATTTTGGGTCGGGCATTTGCTCGTAAAGACGTTTGATGCGCTCGGCCATTTTAAAGGTAACGGTGCCGGCTATAATAATAACATCCGCCTGTCGGGAAGACGGGCGGGGGAATACACCGAAACGGTCGAGGTCGTATGTAGCAGCCATGGCGCCCATCATTTCTATGGCGCAACAGGCAATACCAAAGCTTAACGGCCAAAGCGAGGACAGGCGCGCCCAGTTAAGCAGGTCATTCATTTTGGTGACCACTACGCCTCCGCTTTCATTAGTTAGATCAGGCGTCATTTGCTGGCTTTTTAAAACTTGGTTTAAACATGGGTTTTGGAGGAGTAGCAGTGGAAGTAGCAGTTGCGGTGGCAGTTGATTGTAGGGTTGCCGAAGCTTCTGAGCTAAATTCTTTTACCTTGAATGCGCTTTGCTGCAGGTTTATTTTATCATACAGCGATTGCGGGATGTTGGTGCCCGAATCGGGTACGGTAGGGTTTGGCTTTATCCAGTCGAGGTCGCCTTTTACCCAAACGTAGGCGAGGCCCAGGATAAGGATGCCTAAGAAAATAAACATCTCAGTAAGCGATACCCATCCCCAGCGCGGGTCGAGTTGGATGATCTCCTTGTTCCCGAAAACGGTAGCCCAGGGGAATACAAAAACCATCTCCACATCAAACAACAGGAACACCAGCGCGATCACATAAAAACGGGAGTTGAAGGGCAGCCAGGCATTACCAGTAGGCTCTTCGCCGCATTCGTAGGTGCTAAGTTTCTCTGTATTAGGGTTTCGCGGAGCAAGAATGCGGTTTACGCCAAACAACATCAGTATCATTACAATGCCTGTAATTAAAAAGATAAGTATCTTTCCAAATTCTGATATTTGCGAAACATCATCCATGACAGCAAATTTAACAAAACAAACCCAATTTGATGCTATAATTATCGGCGGCGGCGCCTGCGGACTCATGTGCGCGGTACAAGCCGGCTTTTTAGGCAAACGCACATTGGTGCTGGAGAAGAACGACAAAGTAGGGGCAAAAATACTCATCAGCGGCGGCGGCAGGTGTAATTACACCAACCTGTACGCTACGCACAAACAGTTCATCTCGCAGAACGAGCACTTCAGCCGCTCTGCATTAGCGCAATGGACGGTGGACGATACCGTGACTTTTTTTGAAACCTACGGGATAGAAGGTAAAGAGAAAACCCTTGGCCAACTGTTCCCGGTGAGCGATAAGGCAAAGGATGTGGTGAACGTTTTTACCACTTTATGCGATGACCTTGGGCAGGAGATCTGGTGCGATGCAGAGGTAATGGCTGTGGAACAAACCGCCGATGGTTTTACCGTTAGCCTGGAGCGGAACGGTAAGCAACAAACATTATCAACCCAAAAAGTGGTGATAGCTTCCGGTGGGTTGCCGATACCCAAGATGGGTGCTACTGATTTTGGAATGCGCACGGCACGTAAATTTGGGATGCTGGTTACCGAAACTACACCCGCGCTGGTGCCGCTTACCATTACGGGTAAGGATCAGCCCTGGTACGAAAAACTGAGCGGCAACAGCGTGTTTTGCAGGGTATGGAACGATAGGGCAAGCTTTGAAGAGAACATTTTGTTCACTCATTGGGGGTTAAGCGGCCCGGCCATTTTGCAGATTTCCTCTTATTGGAAACCGGGTGAATCCATTTACATCGACCTGCTGCCCGGAAAAGATATCGTAGAAATGATACTGGCCGAACGGGAACAAAATGGCAAGAAAATGCTGCTGGCTTACCTCAGCGGCTTGTTTACCCGCAAGTTTGCTGATGCATTGAGCGATTATGTGCCCGCGGAAAAAAACCTCGCCTCCCTCACCAAAACCGAACTGGAAGACATCAGTATACTGATCCACGAATTTAAAGTAAAACCGGCGGGTACCAAAGGCTACGATAAGGCCGAAGTAATGACCGGCGGCGTAGATACCAACGATCTGTCCTCCAAAACCCTCGAAAGCAAAAAAGTACAGGGCCTGTTTTTCGGTGGCGAATGTGTGGACGTTACCGGCTGGCTTGGCGGCTATAATTTCCAATGGGCCTGGGCCAGCGGCTTTGTAATAGCGCAGAATTTATAAACACGAATTGAGTTAACACGAATTTCACGAATGTGACGAATTTCACAAATCGTGATGGTAAGATTAGCGCTTCATCGTTAGCCGGTTTAGGTGCTCTTTTAATTCGTTAAATTCGAATAATTAGTGCAATTCGTGTTCATCACATCCACTCAAAAGCGTCGCCCGACGCTATGTGCGTTATCTTCATGCCGGGCAACTTTGGCTGCAGCCATTCTACCAAATACCACATGCCGGGGTCTTCGCTGAAATTATGGCCTAAGAGTACGAGGGCCATTTTGCCACCCAATAATTTTTGGTCGCGCATGTATTCGGCGGTTTCCCATTCGGAAAGTTCTCCGGCCACTATTACATCCGGTTTTTCGGTTTCGGCGAAAGTAACTTGCCGCTGGCCCCCTGGAGCGCCCGGTAACAGGGCAATATGTGCAACTTGTTGGTTTAGGTCGCCAATGTAGCGGAGGTGTTTGATGCCCAGCGACGTTTTTAAATGCTTTATTAATGCCTGCAAACTCATAGCCGGTACGGTAACATCATACTTACCCGTTTTAAAGTATTGCAACCAGCCCAGCTTTTTGGCGGTGCCATAAGCTACCAGGTCGGGTTTTATGGAGTGGATATAATCGTGAAAACGCCAAACGGTGATCTTGTGTTTTGCCAGCAAAGCCTGCTTCTGTTTTACTACCGAATTGTTTTTAACCCATTCGGGGTTATCGGTGTGGTTATAAAAGGTAGGCTCGTGCGCAATAATGAAGTTAGCGCCAAGTTTTGCCGCTTCTTCAATTACGGTAATGGTTGCAAACATGGTAGTAACAATGCCGGTAACCACCATATCAGCGCTACCGCTTTTCAGTGTATCAACTGTACCGGCAAACGGCGTTAAGTTGCCCTCTTTCAATATCAGATCGATAATCTGTTGAACGGTCATGTCGGCGAAGTCCCCCAGCTCCCTGATGGGGGTGTTTTTGATTTGCGTAAATGCCGAGTTTGTACCTAATAAGGCTATGCCACCCGCGGCGGTTAAGGTTTGGGTGATGAATTTTCTGCGGGAGTTGGCAGCGTGTGCTTTGCTTTTCATGCTGGTAAAATACAAAAACGTTTGTTAAGGGGCGGGCTGTATCACTTCACGGATGGATGCCCAACCTGTGGGGCTCTTTTTATACTTAATATAAACCACCATGGCCCGGCCTTTAAATATAAATGGTTGCCCACCTGCTATGGGCGTCCCTTTAATGGTGAACGAACTTATTTGAGTGGCCGTGTTCCCTTCAAACAATTCATCTTCTATCTTATTGGCAATAAATTCGAGCCTGAAAGATTTAAAGGTACGCGCCATACTGGCCTCAACGGAATCGCGCCCAATGGTTAAACTGCCGTAGCTTAAGCCCTTAACCACATCGGGGTGATGGAACTTCATTACAGCTTTAACATCGCCTTTAGCAAAAGCAGCGCCTATTAACCTGCTGGTTTCGGCCAATGCTTTTTTATCGGCATCATTGCCCGCAACAGGCGGTGTACCTGCGCAGCCATAAAAGTAAAAAGCCGTTATGGCACAATAAAAAAATCGTTTCATAACAGCTTCATTACATTATCCAAATTATCTTAATTTTGAGGAGGCGCAGGTGGCGGCGGAGGACTGCCTGCCGGAGGCGTAGCACCCTGACCACCCGGAGGAGGGCCACCAGGACCCGGAGGCGGACCACCCGGGCCACGGCGTTGCGGAGCCGGCGGGGCAACTACTTCCGGATGTGAAACACCGCGGTGGCAGCTATAGCAGTTAACACCTGTTTTCATCATCATGCCCAAACTATCTTTTTTCGCCTCAAAGTATTTTTTGTTGATGTCGTTCATCATTTTATACATGTGGCGGGCCATTTTCTTTTCCGGCTTATCGTCACTCGGGAAATCCATTTTTTTGGCTTCTTCGTTACGCACGTGGCAAAAGTTACAGCGTACACCTAACGATGCGTTCCACTCGTCCATTACCTCGTGCAATTTTTTTTCGGTAATGTTCTTGGGGAGTACTTTAAGGTTTTGGAATTTATGCTCCTCTTCTGGTTTCGGAGCGGGCGACATAGCCATAAAAGCTACTACGGATAGCAAGGCTACGGTTGCAAATAGTTTTCTGTTAATTGTCATCTGTTTGGGGTCTGGTTTAATAGCACTAATCTAACTTAAAAAAACAATAAATGTTAGCATGCAAACAGAAATGTTACAGAAATGTCATTTTAACAATGTTTAAACATCATTAACATGGGTTTAAAGGAATGGCGCTACCAACTCCATGCTCTTATTCCATAAGTTATTGCGCCCCTCTTCGTTAATTGCTCTTGCCGATGGGGCGGTAACCTTCATGTTTTTAAAGTATTTACCGCTCTTTGAATCTATACGGCTGGCGGTTGCCAGGTAAATGCTGGTTAAGGCACCCTGCTCGGGTGTTATCATAAAAGGGCGCGCCAGCCATAATAAAGTTTTGCCCGTGCCACCAAGGCCTTCTCCAAAATTAGAGTTGACTATCCCCGGGTGCAGCGCAAAAGAGGTAATTCCTTTCGGCCCAAACTTTACCTCCAGCGCACGGGTAAAATAAATATTGAAGAGTTTAGCTGTCGCGTAAGCTTTAAGCGGTGAGTAAGGGGTATGTACCCATTGCAGATCCTTAAATTGAGGCTTGGCCATGCGGTGCGCATCGCTGCTTACATTAATAACACGGGCCTGGCCGCGCTCCAGTAGCGGAAGGAGCAAATTGGTCAGCAAAAAATGCCCGAGATGGTTTACGGCGAAGGTCATCTCAAAGCCGTCTTTGGTAAGTTGGTGGTTGTTAAATACCCCGCCTGCGTTGTTGATGAGCACATTGATACTAAAAAGGCTGGTTTTAAGTACCTGGGCGGCGTTGTGCACGCTTTCCATATCAGACAGATCACAAAATACGGTATAGATGTTATTGTTTTTTGATGCGCTTATCAATTCCTGCTTTACCAGTTCACCCTTATCCATATCGCGCACCAGTAAGTACAGCGCATGGTCTTTTTTTGCGAGGGCCAGCGCAGTCTCTTTTCCTATGCCGGATGTGGCGCCGGTGATAACGGTGGTTGTAATTGGCATTTTGGTAAATATTGGTAACGGGAATCGCTACCCAAAACTAACATTTTAAGCGGTATCTGCAAAGGGGATTTACGGGGTGCTTACAATCAAAGAGTATGGCTGATTTAAGCGGAAATACAAGAGGGATAGATAAGACCTGCCTTACGTCGAACCTCCCAATAGATTACCCTATTAGCATCGCCGCCAATTCTTCTATAAACGGCACCTGTGCCGGTACTATTTTTTGTTTGGCGGTTGCTATGTCAAACCAGTCGGCACGGTCCACTTCTTCAAAGCTGGCCACCTTGCCAGATCGTGGCGGCCATTCCATTTCAAAGTAATTGCTTTTGATGTTGGTATGGTCTATGTCGGCAGCCACTGCCCAGGCATGTACTACTTTGCCGTTTTTGTATTTGATGGGGGCGAGGGGCGAGAAATCACCGGAGATGGTCTGGCCGGTTTCCTCTTCAAATTCGCGTTGGGCAGCGGCAAGCGCATCTTCCCCCTCATCGTACTCGCCTTTTGGGATGCTCCAGGCGCCCGGATCCTTGTTTTTCCAGAACGGCCCGCCGGGGTGAACGAGGAAAACCTGCAACTGCTGATCCGTATTTCGGTAGGCTAATATCCCGGCGCTTTGTTTTGGCATCAGTAAACGATTTTGGGGCAAATTAATAAAACACAAAGTATTATCGTTAGCTTTATCTGGCTAATTAAACCGGTTATGGAAGACATCAGGTGGAAAAAATTTAAGCTTTGCGGCGATTATAACGTGGATATGCGCAGTCTTTACCTGGCCTGGGCAACACCCGGCGGAATGGAAAAATGGTTTCTGCGGAAAGCCGACTTTTTTACGGTTCCCCAACGACTGCGGTCGGGCGATGAGCAGATCTCAAAGGAAGATACCTACGAATGGCACTGGCACGGATACGATAATACCGTGGTGGAAAAGGGCCAAATATTAGAGGCCAACGGGATGGACCTGATCAAATTTACATTTACAGGTGGTAGTACGGCAACGGTTTCTTTTAGTACCCGCAACGGGTTGACTATTGTGGATCTGTTACAGGAAAACATTCCGCAGGAAAGCGACCCCGAGAAAAACCTGCTGGTGCAATGCCAGATAGGGTGGACGTTTTACCTCGCCAACCTAAAATCGGTAATGGAGGGTGGTAAAGATCTGCGGAATAAACGTGTGGAGCTGGCCAGTTGTTTTAAGTAAACATCCGAAGCAAGGCCATAGCTAAATTTGACATTCAGATATCTTCTTTGTGCCGCACCGTGAATATCTTTGTGCGCTTTGCTGCTAAATAACAAAGCTCATCTGCATTACTCTTATGTTTACAGGAATTATAGAAACTTTAGGTAAGATAACCAACCTACGCAAGGAGCAGGGTAACCTGCATATTACTGTTGAATCGGCCATTACCAACGAATTGAAGATAGATCAGTCGGTAGCGCATAATGGCGTTTGCCTTACCGTAGTTGGGCTTACCGATACCACACATACCGTTACCGCTATTGAGGAAACGCTGAATAAAACCAGCCTTGGCCACCTTAAAATTGGCGAACCCGTAAACCTGGAGCGCTGCATGCAAATGAACGCCCGGCTGGATGGCCACATTGTGCAAGGGCATGTCGACCAAACGGCCACCTGCACCAAATTCACCGAACTGGATGGCAGCTGGGAATACACCTTTGAGTACGATGCTGCAACGGGTAACGTTACGGTAGAAAAAGGTTCGATATGCGTGAATGGGATCAGCCTTACAGTAGTCAATTCCGGCCTCAATTATTTCTCGGTAGCTATAATTCCTTATACCTATGAGCATACCAACCTCCATAACGTACGCGAAGGCAGCGTTGTGAATTTGGAGTTTGATATTATTGGCAAGTACGTAGCGAGGTTAATGCAGCGGTAGGCATTACTAATTGGGATTTGCAATTCGGATTTGCATGCGGGAGACGCAAAATATTGCGTCTCTACGATAAAAAAAGTCGTGTCAAATCTTTTAATCGTTTAATCGTGTCCGGCTCTTCGCATAGGCTATATAATTCTTCTCCGTAGCCGGTGGGTTGCTGGCCAGGTACTTTTTGTAATACTTAGCAGCGGTTTTGTTATCCTTTAAATTAACCTCGTACAAATTGGCCAGCGAGTAGTATATCATTGGGCGTTCTTCAAACTGTAGCCCTTTTTGGTAGGCCAGCACTGCCTTTTTGTATTTGGAAAGCTTCTCGTTGCTATCGGCAATTTCACCATAATAAGATGCTATGCTGGTAGAGATGCCGTCGTTAATCGCTTTTTCTAAGAATGCGATGGCCCGTTTATGGTCTTTCAAGGCTTTGTAGCACATGGCGGCATAATAATAGGTGTACTCGTTTTGCACCAGAGCGGGGATATCCGCGAAGGTTTCTGCACCGCAGTTATAATTCTTTAGGTTATAGTACGATACACCCAGCTTGGTGCGTACGATGCTCGATTCGTTACCATTCTTCAGTAACTTAAGGCAGGCATCTACCGTTTCGGCCCATTTCTTTTGGGCGTAGCTCAGTTTCATCAGGCTTTCCAGCAAAATGATGTTTTCCGGATCGGCAGCTGTCGCTTTGTTTAATACATTTTCGGCCTGCGGCAACAATTTGATGTCGATGTAACGGTTCGCCAGGTCTGATGCAATATCCGCATCCGCGGGGTTTATTTTATTTGCCCGTTGCAGATAAGCAATTTGCGAACCGATATCGCCTTTATCCAAACTGATCTGCGCAAGCTGCTTATACACCATAAAGTTGGTGGTATCCTTCGCGGCAATTCGTTTATAATAAACCTCGGCCTTTGCGGAGTTGCCCCGGCGCAGGTTGATGCTCCCAAGGCTAAACAGCACGCCCGACCGTGTAGAGTCGATATCGTAGATGCGTTGGTAATAGCCTTCGGCCTCGGGCAGGCGGCCGGCCATGTTGGAGGTGTAGGCGAGCTGGGAGAGTGCTTTCAAATCGGTTACCGGTTCGGTATAGACAGTTTTTAGGTAGTCGGAAGCATCGGCAAAACGCTGGTTTTGGTAGTAATCCAAAAGCAGGGCATCATCCACTTTGGTTTGCGCCGAAACATTAAAAAAGAGGCAGGTAAAAAGCAGAACAGACAGGATGTATTTCATATAACTAAGTTATTAGTTATAAATCAAACTTCCAAATGTTAAACAATTTTATGTTTTTGATGTTGACTGTATATAAATACTAAAAACAGATACCATGGATAAGATAAGAAAATTTGAATTGATGGAAAAGATAGTCCATGAATTAGAAGACTTGAAACATAGTCAACAAGCTATAATTGCCAAATTAGGCAAAATAGAAGTGGATAATTTTGACTTGGGTAATAAAAGGTTAGAAAAAGACTTGCCAGATATGCACCAGCGTGTCTCAGATAACCTGGACACAATCGCTTCCATCTTAGAAGATTTTGCAAGCCAAACAGATACGTATAGCGATAAAAATAATATCGCTGCTTTGAAAGAGCAGGAAATTATTGATAATCTGTAAGCCCCTCAACCCCCTAAAGGGGGAGTTTTTGGAAAATATTAAAGCCCCGCAAGGGGCTTTAATATTTTTTAGCTGCTGTCTTTTCTATATTACGGTTGAACTTCTTAATTGCCTTTAAGTAATTCTTATCCTGTATTTTCTCCATTGCTTCGGCATCGTGCGCAACCATTGTCTTGAGGTTCTCCTCGGTGCATTTTACAATAGGACCATCATTTAGCTGGATAGCTACAATCGTTCCCGGGTTAAACATTTGGCCCTCTTCTTCGCTTAACAGCGAATAGGCGCTTACCGGGCCTGCAATTACCTTAAACATCCAGCAACTATCTTTAGCTATTCCTGTGTAATATTTCGGCACCGTTGGAAAATCGGCACGTTTTATAATAGACGGCGCGAGTGCCATATTGCGGGTTATATTGATAGTTTGCTGTGGATAGATTTTCCTTACCCTATTGGTATCTGATTTTGGTAACGACTTATCTTCAAACACCAAATAACTTTTATGGGCAACAGTATCGGCATATATTCTCGAATACACCTCTTTTTTACTACCATCAATCATAGTGATCAAAAACGTATGCTTAGGATTGTAATTTTCATTACTGCCCAATGCCCACATTTGGCGCGCATTCATATTCATTTGCATCTGCATGTTCATGTTTTGCCTGGCGAGCATGGCGTTAAGCGCCCCCATATTTTGAGCAGATACGCTGTTGAATAGCAATAAAATAACTGAAAAAAGTAAAAAAGGTATAATGCGGCGCATTTGTTAATAAGATTTGTACTAAAAATATAAATTTTCTTACAAATCGCAATCGTTTATTTCAATGCGCCGCTAAAAAACTTTACTGCCACATCGCCAACTTGTTGGTGAATAGCCTTTCGGTTTACCGTGGCATCGTCATTAAAATAAACTCCCCCGGTGGGTTTCATTTCTTCGGAGCCCTCGTTGAGGAAAACGTAATGCCCTGTTTTGCCGGGGATAATAAGCAGTTTACTTTTAGGGATCAGTTTACGGAATACCAAAGCATTGGTATTCACAGGGGCTATACTGTCGCTTTGCGAGCCCACAATGTACATAGGAGCGGTGACGCGTTTTAATTGCGCTTTATTGGTAAACCCTTGCCCAACTGCCGGGCACATGGCAAAAAATGCCTTGATGCGCTTATCCTTTAAATCGGGACTGGTTTTAAACGACAATGCTACCGCTTCGTCGTCTATCTGGCTGGCCAAATTTGGGAACTCGGGCAGGGTGATCTCTCTGATGCCTTCAGGTGTTTTGGTGAAAGCATCCAGTGCTTTCAGATCCAGTTTGCCACCGGCCAGGGCAATTACCGTATAACCGCCGATGGAAAAGCCTGCCGCGCCAATGCGAGCAGGATCTATAAGCTGGCCGAAGTCTTTATCGTTTAGTAAGCCTGTCAGTACAAAGCTGATATCCCGCGGGCGCTGCCACGGGGTTACAAAATTAATGGCTATCTTGTTATCATAAGTGTTTCCCCAATGGTCTACAGCCGCCACAATGAAGCCTTTTTGCACCAGTGCATCGGCCAGCCATTCTAAAGTAATGCGACCGCCACCCGTCCCGTGCGAGATCATGATGAGCGGGTGTTTACCGTCCGGCAATTTTGCATCCCTTACAGTGGAGATGTGCACGAAGGGGTAGTGTGGAATAACAAAGGGGTCGCCGCTGTCGGTAGTGGGGTACCAAACCTCGGTAACTAAAGGGCGCTGCCTGGCGGTATCATTAAACTTGATGGTACGCTGGCCTATTTTTACGTTTTGCGCGCTTGCCAGTAATGGCAGCCCGATGGCTATGGTTGCTATAATTCTTTTAAACATGGTTTTAAACTTCATACAACAAAGCAAGCTATAAGATTTCGGCTGGAATTTGACAAATGTCAATAATTTACTTTTTAGATTTCAGTCGGCTGAGGGTTTCCTGGGAAATGCCGAGGTAGTCGGCAATGATTTTGTTAGGCAGCCGCTGGATAAGGGTAGGGGTGGTTTCCATCAGTTGCTTGTACCGCTGGGTGGCATCCATGGTGATAAGGCTCTCGATGCGTTTGATGGAAGCGATATAATCGTGCTCTAAGTTGATGCGGTATACCCGTTCCCAGCCGGGGATGATATCCAGTAGTTCCCTAAAATCATGATAATTGATGTAAAGGGCCTCGGTAGGTTCGATGCTTTGGATGTAGGCCAGCGACGGTTCCTGTAAGGTAAAACTTGGGAAAGCTGTGCCGAATCTACCTTCGGTCACCAAAAAACGGGTAGACTCTTTGCCATTCACATCCATCATATAAATACGCAGGCAACCGGAATTGACGAAGTAGATATAAGGACAAACATCCCCGGCTGTGAGCAGAATCTCGTTCCGTTTGGTTCTCTTCAACCGGAATTTTTGGCAAAAAGCATCCAGCTGCGCCTCATCGGCAACCATGTTTTTGGCGAGGAATTGTTTAAGCTGGGTATACATTGAAAAAGACGTCCTGCTGAATCTATTTCAGCATCTCACATGCAATATAGCAAATTGGCTACATTGCACGTAGGTTCCCGAAATAAATTCGGGATGACGGCTGGGTTACTGATACTGTATGTAAACCGGCATTGGTTTCAGGCTTAAAACCTCTTTTGGGGTAAGCATGCGGTGCGGCTCGGGTTTTATATCGTTTTTGTAGAACAGTTTAAACCCGGTGAACTGTACAGGTTCGCCTTGTACAAAGTATTTGTAGGTGCCTTTCTTCAGATCGGGGCCGCCCCATCCGTCCATATCCATTACAAATTGTACATTGTTGCGCAGTTTGATATCCTGATAATTGGTAACCATGCGTTTGGTGAAACGATGAACTACAAAAACCTTTGGTGGCAGGTTGTATTTTATGCAGAGCTTGCTCAGGTAGTCGGTCACAAAGTTAATATCGGCGGCATCGAAAGTTCCGATGCGTTTGCCGGGTACGCTGCCTTCCTTCATCGAAAATTCCGGGTCGATACCAAAATGGACGTTTGGTATTTTGAGGTATTTCTCCAGCAGGGGCAGCTCGGTTTGCACGGTGCTAAAACCAACCTGGATATCTAAAAACACCAGCGCGTTAATGGGTTTTGCCATTTCAATGGCTTTATCTATCTGGCTAAATGGCATCCGCAGGTTATGCAAGCCATTGCGGCCAGCGTCTGCCTGGGCGGTTACACATATATAATGCAGGGCGGGCACAACAGGGGTGAGGGTATCGGCCGCCTGCCATGCTTTTACTTCGGTCATTAACCTGCGGCGCATCTCTACAGGCTCGTACTGGCCCAGTGCACCCATGTTTTTGGAATACATATTACCGTAGTAGGCCACGATGCGTTTAAAAGGCAATATAGCACCCGGCAAAGGGAGCGGCGCGTTCTTAACCGGCCAGCGCTTATCACCATTGGCCATCCGCTTCATCAATGAATCGTATTTGGCGGTATCAAGGGTGGGTTTTAGCGTGGTATCTTTTAGTGTAGTTTGAGCGGATGCGGTACTGATGGATGCAATAAACGTGACGAGCAGAATGCGGAAGATGTTTTTCAAGTGCAGTGTTATTTGGTTGCTACAAATAACGGTTTTTATGCCAATGGGTTTTAAACAAAATGCGGTATTTTTTTAAATGCAGCCGAGGGTTTTCAACCCGTGGTATGCATGTGGTCAGCTTTCAGCTGACGTAAGCAGAATGCTTACCTTGTGCTACACCACGAGATACGCTGCGCTAATCTCGCGGCAGCTGTGGTGAGGACACCACAGCAAGGAAGGGGATTAAATCCCCCGTGCCGGTGTCCTCACCGGCACTCTTTAAAAACTTACTCTATGTTTTTACCTTTCATGGCTACGCTAATAGCTTCGTCCATCACGCGTTCGGCGAAGTCGCGGGTAAAGTTGTTGGTTTCGTCAATTTTGCTGTGGATAAGGTCTTTATCGCCGGAGGCTAAAGCAGCTTTTAGCGAAGTAACATGCTCGTGGGTATCGCTGATCTCCTGTGCGGTAAGGTGTGTGCTGTGTTTCTCCAGGAAACGCTCTACGGTGTACACCATCTGCTCGCCTTCGGTTTTGGCCTCAATTAGCATACGGGCGGCAACGTCGTCTTTTGCGTTGGTGATGCTATCCATCAGCATTTTCTCTACCAGTTCGTCGTTTATGCCATAAGCGGGTTTTACTTCCACTTCCTGTTTTACGCCGCTGCGCAGTTCAATAGCCTGGATCTTTAGTATCCCATCGGCATTCAATATAAAGTTGATATCTACCTTGGGGAAACCTGCCGGCATGGCGGGAATGCCTTTCAGTTCAAACTCGGCCAGTTTACGGTTCTCTTTAATAAGGTCGCGTTCGCCCTGGTAAACGGCAATTTTCATGTTCACCTGCCCATCCTTACTGGTGGTGTATTGCCTGCCGGCCTTGGTCGGGATCTTGCTGTTGCGGGGGATAATGGTATCCATCAACCCCCCCATGGTTTCAATACCTAAGGAAAGCGGGGTAACATCAAGCAATAAAATATCGCTGCGATTACCGGCCAAAACATCGGCCTGAATGGCCGCGCCAAGGGCAACCACTTCGTCCGGGTTTACATCATCATGCACGGGGCGACCGAAAAATTCCGCCACCATTTTCTTCACCAATGCGGTGCGGGTACTGCCGCCAACCATAATTACTTCATCAATATCAGCAATGGTTAGCTTGGCATCCTTCAACGCGTTTTGGCAAGCGGTGATGGTTTTCTGTACTTTGGCCAGGATCAGGTCGTTAAAGGTATTGCGGTCGATAGTGCACCAGATGTCACCTATCTTCTCGTTGAAGATGCTCTGATGCGCGAATGCTTTTTTGGCTTCCTCAGCTTTCAGGCGTAGCTGTTGGGTAAGCTCGCGATTCTCGGCCAGTTCGGTTTTATCTATGTTGTTCTTTTCTATCCAGTAATCGGCAATGGCACGGTCGAAATCGTCGCCGCCTAAAAAGGTATCGCCATTGGTTGATAATACCTCGAAGATGCCGTTCTGAATTTGTAGTATCGATACATCAAAAGTACCGCCGCCCAGGTCGTACACCGCTACGGTTTTGGTTTCTTCGGGGTTCAGGCCGATGCCGTAGGCCAGGCTCGCGGCTGTTGGCTCGTTCACAATGCGTAAAACATCCAGCCCGGCCAGTTTACCCGCGTCGCGTGTTGCCTGGCGCTGCGAATCGTTAAAATAAGCAGGTACGGTAATAACCGCGCGGTTCACCGGGGTTTTAAGGGCATGCTCGGCGCGTTCTTTCAGTTCTTTCAGGATCAGGCCCGAAAGTTCGATAGGGGTGTAGAATTTGTCGCCTACCTTTATTTTTACCAGGCTTTCGGTATCATCATCAATAATTTTGTACGAGAAAAAGTTCTGGTAATTCTTTACATCTGCATAAGAGCGGCCCAAAAGGCGCTTTACCGAGAACACGGTGTTCTGCGGATCAGTTATTAAAAATTCTTTGGCTTCGTTGCCTACTTTGATATCCCCGGTTGCGCCAAAATGCACTATAGAGGGTACCAACACACCTTTGCCTGTATCGTTAATTACTTTTGGGTTTTTATCAGGGTCGATAAAGGCCACCAGCGAATTGGTGGTGCCAAGGTCGATCCCTACAATAATATCTTCTTTTTGGATAGAGCCCGTTGCCAGGTTGATAGAAACTTTAGCCATGATGTATCAATAACAAAGGGCAAATGTACTTAGTTTTAGGGGAGGAAATGTCATGTGGATTTCGGATTTGCACACTAAGGCGTCATTGCGAGGTACGAAGCAATCTCAGAACTGTGCATGACCGCTTTACTTGTCGTCTATCTTCTATCGGGAGGTTGCTTCGTACCTCGCAATGACGCAACGGAGAGGAAGCCTGCTAAAAAATGAATTCTCAAATCTGTTTCATCACGTTTAACACAATTTTTCCTACTTTCACCCTAATGATAAACCGCTTCTGCCAAACCCTGCTACTGCTACTTACGACCGCCACTTTCGCCAGCGCCCAGCAGTTTGGAGGCAACCCGCCAGCTATCAAATGGAAGCAGGTGAACACCCCGGCAAGCAAGGTGATCTTTCCCGAGGGGATGGATTCGGCGGCGATGCGGGTGGCTAATATTATCCAATACATTAACCCGCAAATAAAGCAGACTATTGGTTTTAAGCAGAAACAGGTGAGTATTGTGCTGCAAAACCAAACCACCATATCCAACGCCTATGTTGGTTTAGCGCCTTTCCGCAGTGAGTTTTACCTAACGCCATCGCAAAATAGTTTCGAGATTGGCAGCTTGTACTGGCCGGGGCAACTGGCCATTCACGAATTTAGGCATGTGCAGCAGTACAACAATTTTAATGTGGGGCTCTCCCATGCTTTGCGCGTGGTTTTTGGCGAAGGCGGGCAGGCACTGGGTAACGATCTTTCTATCCCCAACTGGTTCTTCGAGGGGGATGCCGTTTACAACGAAACACTGGTAAGCCAGCAGGGCAGGGGCCGGTTGCCGTACTTTTATAACGGTTTCCGTGCGCTTTGGGCAACGGGGAAGAATTATAGCTGGATGAAACTGCGCAATGGCTCGTACGTAGATTATATCCCCGATCATTACCCCCTTGGCTATATGATGGTGGCGTACGGACGAGAAAAATATGGTAATGATTTTTGGGGGAAAGTAACACATGATGCAGCCGCTTTCAAAACCGGCTTTTATCCGTTTCAAAATGCTATCAAAAATTATTCGGGCCTGAATTATAAAAACTTCAGAGAGAATGCATTTGCTCATTTCAAAAAGCAGTTTGCCAATGATAATATGATAGATGATCAACCGCCGGCTCATTTTGTTGCCCATGAAGAATATCCGGCCTATGTGAATGATAGCACGCTTATCTACCTCAAAACAACTTATAACCACATACCGCAATTTGTATTGCGAACAGGGGCGAAAGAGCGTTTCATAGCCGTACAAAGCATCAATACCGATAGCTATTTCACTTACCACAACGGCAAGGTGATTTATGCCGCCTATCGCCCTGACGTACGATGGGGATACCGTAATTACAACGAATTAGTAGTGCTGGATATCAACACCCGCAAAGAGCAACGCATCACCCATAAAACCAAATATTTTTCGCCAGCCTTTAGCGATGATAGCAAAACCATTGTGGCTGTTGATGTAGAACCATCCGGAAATAGTACGCTGCATTTATTAGATGCTTCGACCGGAAAGCTGCTTAATGCTATCCCAAATCGTGATAAACTGTTTTATACCTACCCTAAATTTTATGGCGCTGATAAAATAGTTACCGCTGTAAGGAATGGCAAAGGGGAGATGGCGCTGGCTTCGATAGATATAAAAACCGGGGCGGCAAAATATTTCACCCCATTTAGTTTTGAGCCAATAGGTTTTATCGCAGTGGGCGACGGCAAAATTATATTCAGCAAAACCACGGGTGCCTACGATAAATTATTTGTGCTCTCCGTAAAAACGGGGAAGGTGTTTTTGAAGGACACAAGTGAGGAAAACATGAGCCCGGAGATAGGAGCATATCAACCTGCGGTAATTAATTCTAAGATGGCGTGGGTTGGCTTTACACCCTATGGCTATTATATTCGTGAGGGAACCCTATCAGAAAATGACCTTAATGAAACACCACTAAGCGAGGCAGAACCGATATCCGATTTTGGTGTCACTAAATTAGAACAGGACTCTGCCGCCAACCTTTTCGCATCTGTACCAAGCACCCCGCTTACCATCACCAAATACAGCAAAGCGCACGGCCTGTTCAATTTTCACAGTATCTTCCCTAATCTTAACGATCCCAATTACTCCCTGGAACTCGCCGGTGAGAATGTGCTGAACACTTTCCAGTCGCGCCTCTCCTTTAACTACAACCGGGACGAAGGTTACAAACGCATTGGTTATACCGGCATATATGGCGCGCTCTTCCCTTATATTTCGGCAGGTGCCAATTATACTTTCGACCGCAAGGGCTTTTCTAAAGGCAACAGCGTTTACTTTAATGAGACCGACCTGCACGCCGGTTTGGAGTTGCCGTTGAACTTTACTGCTGGTAAAACCTCCACGTTTTTATCCGCCGGGAGCGATGTGTACTACAGCCAACGCCGTTTCCAGGAGGCATTCCGCAGCCAGTTTGCCGACAGGCATTATACCTACCTTAATAACTATATCAGTTTCAGTAACGAGATCCAACAGGCCAAACAGCAAATAAACCCGCGCCTGGCACAAAGCATCAGCCTCAATTATAAAACCGCAATTGCCGGACTAAGCGCCACCCAATTTTTGGGAACAGGGTCCTTTTATTTCCCGGGCCTCTCTATAAACCATAGCCTCGTTATCAGCGGTGCATACCAGCAAAAGGGGGCAAACAACAGCATCGGGTTCTCTAACGATTTTCCCTTCTCTAAAGGGTACACTGTCGAAAGTTTGGAAAAAATGCAAAAGTTTGGTACCAGCTACCACTTCCCCATAGCCTACCCCGATGCTGGTTTTGCCAACCTCGCTTACCTTTTGCGCGTACGTGGCTATTTGTTTTATGATCATACTCACGCTACAGACGGTAGTTTTCTGCTGAACGGCAAGCCTTTTAAAGCTGATTTCCGCTCGGCCGGCGCAGCCTTGTTTTTTGATGGGAAGCTGTTTAACCAGGGTTCGGTATCGTTCGGCATCCGTTACAGTTATTTGTTGGATGACGATTTGTTTGGCGGGAATGGCAGGAACAGGATAGAGTTGGTATTGCCGGTGAGTATATTTTAAGGAATGCTTTACACCACATCATCCTTCGTATACCCCAGTTGCCCATCTTCCTTTAGCGAAGCTTCAAAGTACGCCAGTACAGTTTCGTAAATCTCCTTGTTGTTGCCTCTTACCCAGGTAAGCCCGAGCCCGATATTCTTTTTGTCGCCCAACAGGTCGAACGACAGGTATTTGGTGTAGCGGCTTTTATCGAAGGAGATCTCCACAACATCCTTCCAATAAATAACGCTACCGGTTACATAAAATGTTAATTTCTCCTCATCCAGCAAAAGGGCTGGCTGATTTTTGATGGCGGGAACAAGGCAGCGCCTCACAAAAAAAACAAGACTGACGAGGATGGAAATCTCTATAAAGCTGACAAACATCCACAGCTTACTATCGTTGGCGATAAATCCCAACACTAAGAATACAGACATAAAGCCTGCAAAAAAAGCGAGTCCCGTAAAACCTACTGTCTTGCTGTATACAAAAGTTGTGGTGCCCATGATGAATGTATCAACTATTCGCTGCCGCGATAATGTTCTTCACCACTTCCACACCGGTAACTTCAATCCCGTATTCGTCTTTTAAACCATTGCTGAGTAAGATATGCTCGTTTTGGTATTCCATTTTGCCGGGGACGCTGATGCGGGCGGAGCTGTGTACTTCGGTAACATTGGTAAAATGTACCAGGTCGGCAACATTATTGGGGTTAACACCGCTGCCGGCCATAATGGTTATGCGGCCCGCCGCTTTTTCTACGAGATGGTTGAGCACACTGGCGCCCTCCATGGCGGTGCTTTTACCGCCAGAGGTAAGGATGCGGTCGCAGCCAAGTTCTATTACATCTTCTAAAGATTGGTACAGGTCGGCGCACATGTCAAAGGCGCGGTGAAAGGTTACGCCCAAACCGTATTGCTTGGCCATGCGCACCAATTCCAGGCAGCGGGGTTTATCTATGGTGCCATCAGCGTTGAGTATGCCAATGACAACGCCATCGCAGCCGGTCTCAATGCACGCGCGTACATCGGCTTTCATGATCTCAAACTCAAGGTCGGAGTAGAGGAAATCGCCACTGCGGGGGCGGATCAGTACAAAAAGTTTAATGTGTAAAATTTTGCGGGCCAATACCAGCTGGCCGTAAGATGGGGTAGTGCCGCCTTCGGCGAGGTTATCGCAAAGTTCTACCCGCATAGCGCCGCCTTCCTGTGCTGCTACCGCTGAGGTTACTGAATTGGAGCAAACTTCTAAGCTTACCATATTAGTTCATTGTGAATGGTTAATGGGGGCGATGGCAAAGGTAGTTTTTCTGCTATAAACCATCAATTCCTTTAGTTCATAGATGATGGTTCATGGTAGAGCAGGCAAACGTATAACTTCGACTATGAACCACCAACTATGATCCATGAACCATCAACTACTTCTTCTCGTCTTTATAAAAGCTTTTGCCGGGTATAAGCAAATCTTGCTTGTTCGAATCGCATACCGCGAAGGAGAAACCTTCTTGTATGGCGTAAGCGCCGTATTCGCCTTTTTTGTTGATGGCCAAAAAACCAACCTGGATCTTTTTAGCGGTCTCCGGCTTCTTTTTGATAATGCGGTGAACAGCTTCCTTGCAGGCGTCCTCGGGCGATAAACCCTGGCGCATCAGTTCCACTACCAAAAAGCTGCCTACGTTGCGGATCACTTCTTCGCCCACGCCGGTAGAAGTAGCGCCGCCAACCTCGTTATCTACAAATAAACCCGCGCCAATAATGGGACTGTCGCCAACGCGGCCATGCAATTTAAACGCCATGCCGCTTGTGGTGCAGGCTCCGCTGATATTGCCCTTGGCATCAATGGCCAGCATACCAATGGTATCGTGGTTGTATTTGCCACCGGGGCGGTGCTGGTCGTTCTCTATATTCATTTTTGGGGAATACTCGGCTTTAACGAGCCATTTCTTCCACTCTTTTTCCGATTCGGGGGTGAGTAGTTTCTCGCGTTTAATGCCTTGTTCTACGGCAAACTGACTTGCACCATCGCCAACCAGCATTACGTGCGGGGTTTTTTCCATCACCAAACGCGCTACCGCAATAGGGTGGGCTATATCTTCCATGGCCGCAACTGCGCCGCAATTGCCAAACTCATCCATAATGCAGGCATCCAGGGTAACATACCCGTCGCGGTCGGGGTAGCCGGCACGGCCCACAGTATGGTTTTTCATGTCTGCTTCGGGGATCTTTACGCCTGCTTCTACAGCGTCCAAGGCCCGCCCGCCGGCGGCGAGGGTTTTCCATGCCTCTTTATTGGCGGCAATGCCAAAATCCCAGGTAGAAATTACGATGGGTAAACGGCCCGCAGCGGCAGTACCGGTATTATTGCCTGCAGGTGTTGCCAGGCTGTACTTAGATATAGCTGCCAATGAAGCGCTTGCGGCGGTTACTTTAAGGAATTTACGGCGATCGATCATGAGGCTAATATAAAATTATCAGGTATAAATACTTGCTTTTGTATCAGTTTTGATACAGATGTCCCGCTGATGTACCCCAGGGAAGGAGCCTTACCTAAGTCCTCTCCACAGGAGGAGGACTTTAAAAAAAAGCCAGAGCCTCGTCTTTAAAAAGGATGGTTACTCCCCCAGCTCATTATCCTCCGCCAGTATCTCACGGCAGCGCTCCAGGTCGTGCTCAAATATTTTTATCTTGATGCCGCCTATGGCCTGGTTATAAAATGGATGGGCGCTGACGGTGTTTTCGTCGGCAATAAAGCAGGGGATGCCTGCATCTTCCAGCCGCGCGCGGATGATATGGGCCAGCATGGGGTCGTAATAACGCTCAAAAGTGATGATTCTGTCGTTGATAGGTTCGCTCATAATTATTAAACACGTTTTGGGCTAATTTAGTTTAATTTCATTTATTTTGAGGTATGAACCGTATCGACCGTATCTCCGCCATCCTGATCCAATTGCAATCGCGCAGGGTAGTAAAAGCCAGCGATATTGCCGATAGGTTCGGCATCAGCCTGCGCACGGTTTATCGCGATGTGCGCTCACTGGAGGAGGCAGGCATCCCCATCATCGGCGAGGCTGGGGTGGGCTATTCCCTGGTAGAAGGGTACCGCTTGCCGCCCATTATGTTCACCCGCGAGGAGGCCACAGCATTTTTAACCGCCGAAAAATTTGTGGAGAAAATGACCGACGCGTCTACCGCTGCGCAGCATAAATCGGCCATGTATAAGGTTCGCGCTATCCTTAAAACAGCTGAAAAGGACCTGCTGGAAAGTATGGATAACAGCATTGCGGTGCTTAAAAGCCATAGCCAGCGCCGCATCAATAATAACGACCACCTGCAGCCCATCCTCAATGGCATAGCCAATAAAAAGGTGCTTTGCATTGATTATATGGCCGGCTACAGCCAGGAAAAAACCAACCGCGAAATAGAGCCGGTAGGCATATTTTACCTTGATAGTTACTGGCATATGATAGCCTTTTGCCGCATGCGCCAGGATTACCGTGATTTCCGTACCGACCGTATCCGCTCCCTTACCGAAACCGAGCATACATTTGAGGGTAAGCACCCCACGCTAAAGGCCTATATCGCACAAACCGCTTTTGACCATAAGCTGGAAACCATTGTAATGCGGGTAGATAACAGTATGGCGCGGTACCTTAACGACCAGAAATACTACAACGGTTTTGTATCTGAAGTGCAACTGGCCGACCAATTGGAAATGACCTTCCTCACCATGTCGGTAGAGGGTTTTGTACGTTGGTTTATGATGTACGGCGACCAGGCCGAGATCGTTAGTCCGGCCTTTGTAAGGGATAGGATAAAGGCGATAGCAGGCGAGATAGTAGCGCGGAATTGAATTTATGTGTCTATCAGGGGTGTGTCTATCAGGGTTAACATAACTTAACACAATTTCGGAAATCTGTTTATAACTAATTGATAATGAAGTGTTTGAATTTTAGCAGGGTTAACATATTTTGCTGTTTTTTTCTGCTTGTTTTTTTGAACGTTTCTTTAATTCTCATTAATACAGTTAGAGATTCGAGGTATGAAGTGCCATTGGAGTGAGTCACCCCGCCACTGTAAATGCACTCTACATTAAAACCTCACCAAATAAAAATTTCTAACCTCTGCTGACATACAGTTGTCACTCCGCCCTCTTTTCTTTGCCATCCCTTGCAAACGAAATAACATTAACCTTGTTTAAATACATGAAAGCTGAAACCCAATATTGGATAACCGTTGTATCAAAAGACCACCTGCAACGCGGCGTTTCCGGTGGTTTTATGCAGGCCAACCATGGCAAAGAAGGGCCGCTTAAACGGCTGCACGAGGGCGATTGGGTTGTGTTCTACTCGCCAAAACTTAGCTATAGCGGCAAGGAACCCTTACAGGCTTTTACCGCCATTGGCAGAGTATGCGAAGGCGTAATTTATCAGCATAAAATGGCCGAAGACTTTACGCCTTACCGCCGTAACGTGGAATTTTATGAAGCCGATGAAACACCAATAGCTCCGCTGATAGACGGATTGGAGTTTATAGAAAACAAGAAAGCCTGGGGATTTAAATTCAGATTCGGCTTTTTTGAGATAGGCGAACTGGATTTTAAGCTGATCAGATCGGCAATGATAACAGGAGAATTGACACCTACTACTAAATTATAAATAATGGGAAACTTAAAATTAACAACCGAAATAACGTTCAACGCGCCAAAAGCAGCAGTGTGGAACGGAATAACCGACCCCGAAATAGTGAAGCAATACTTCTTTGGTACCAGCCAGGAATCGGCCTGGATGGAGGGCAGCCCCATTGTTTGGAGCGGCGAATGGGAAGGCAAAGCTTATCAGGACAAGGGCACCATATTGGAAATTACGCCCGGCGAATATGTGAAATACAGCTACTGGAGCAGCATGGGCGGCCTGGAAGATAAGCCGGAAAATTATCAAATAGTGAGTTACCAACTTAAGGAAACGGACGGCGTGACTACCCTGATAATAACCCAGGATAATATTAAAGACGAAGCTGCAAAACAACATTCGGAAGGGAGCTGGCAAGCGATATTCGGCGGCTTGAAGAAGTTGCTGGAGGAGAATTAAGCAAGACAAAAGGGTAGGGCAGGGGCATGAAAATATGTTGATGCTGCCGATTTTTTTGGCGAAATACATGCTATATTTATGCCATGTGTTTTGCACTGGTCACAGGTTTAGGAGCGGGGAAACTATTGTTTCTGCCTTTTTCTTTCTGACTAATGAAGACCCGGTACGGTCGATAAAAAGCCGCCGAATCCTTTCCTGGCTGTAAAGAATTGATAGAAAAATCTCACCTTTTTGACAGCTAAAATGGGAAAAAATCGGGCGTAGACCCTTGGAGGGGCAAATAGATAAACGCTTTTAAGTGAATATTGTAAATAGCTGTTTATTAGTTAATTATGAATCGGTATAACAAATAGTAATACTGTAAGATACCTTATAACAAAGCGCTGCTTCTTTAGCCGCTTAGTATATAAACAGTTTATTAATATAAATTCTATAATAATCTGTTAATTAGCGAAATTATAAACCTATATAACAATTAGTAATACAGCAAAATGGACTTCAAAACAGTAGAATTACCCATGTTTTTCGTAGCGGGCATCGCCGTACGTACCATTAACCAGGAAGGCCGCGCAGATAAAGATATTGGTAGCCTGTGGCAGCGCTTCACCCAGGAGAACCTGGCCGACAAATTGGAAGACAAGGAAGGCAACGAACTATATTGTGTATACACCGATTACGAATCGGATCATACCGATTACTACACCGCCATCCTCGGTTGTAAAGTAAGTTCCATTGAATACCTGCCAGAGGGTTTTACCGGCAAGGCTATTGCCCATGGCAAGTACAACGTGTATACGCCCGAAGGAAAATTTCCGGCAAACATCGCGGCCACCTGGCAGCACATTTGGGCCACTGCCGAGGGCCGGATCTACACCGCCGATTTTGATGTTTACGATGTTGCCGGCAAAAGTTTTGAGGATATTGAATCGAAGGTTTACGTAGCCGTAGATTAAGCGAATTTCGGGAGCGGGTTATTTCTCGCTCCCGTCGTAATTATAATCGTCCGTCGTCCAGTCTATCATTACTTGTTGCATCCAATCGGTAAAACTCTTGTTGCAAACTTCTACGTTATTCAATGATAGATAGGCAACATCGTGCTCCCAGAAAACTACCGGGCAAAGTCCATCCGTTATTTTAGAAAGATCGAGGCAGTAGTGGTTGCCGGTGCCATCCGGCGAAAAAGGAAGGAAGTGGGCGGGCATGGGGTTTCCGGCTCCGAGGTGCTCAAAGTGATACACCTTGTTTAGCGACGATTCCTTCAAATCATCATCCAGCCCATACACCTTGGTACCCATCAGGGATATGCCGTTGTGCAGGGTAAGGATGTATTTAAAATCGAGCGGCAAATTAAAGCCGATCCCTTTCTCAAAAAGCCGGAAGCGGTCATCGTTGATGTAGCCACCGAGGTCCAGCAATTCACTGTCGAATTTGGATAGTTGGTCCAGTAGCCGGTCGCATTGCGGATAAATTGCTTCGTTCTCCATCATGGCCAAAGTAAAAGTTTAATTACGTTGTTTAAAGGTTAATTTTTTGGAGTAAAAAATGTTTTGGTTTAGTTACATTTGAAAAAGCACTGATCGTAAACCAAATTTTTTGCCCATGTTCCGGAAATTGCATCTCGTATGGCTTTTGATAGCCGGTTGCATTTTATATTGCCTGCACGCCTGCAATTCTGCAGGGCAGCAGATGGATGAGGAGCAGATCCCCGATACGATAAGCTACAATTTCAACATCCGCCCCATACTTTCTGATAAGTGTTATAAATGCCACGGCCCCGATGCCGGGCATCGCGAAGCCGACCTGCGGCTGGACATCCCCGAGATAGCTTACGCGGCATTAAAAGACAATCCAACCGCCCACGCACTGGTTCCTGGCGACCCTTCCCTGTCGGAAGTTTACCGCCGCATTTCTACCAAAGACACCGCCGAGCAAATGCCACCAGTATCATCAAACCTAAAAAAACTTACCCCGTTTGAAGTGGACCTGGTTAAGAAATGGATAAAGCAAGGTGCCAAATACGAAAAGCATTGGGCCTTTGTGGTGCCGCGCGCTCACCCCGTTCCGCAGGTAAAAAATACCGCGTGGGTAAAGAACCCGATAGATAATTTCGTGCTGCAAAAAATAGAACAAAAAGGTTTTGAACCGAACGCCGAAGCTGATAAAGAACGGCTGCTAAAAAGGCTGTCGCTGGATCTTACCGGCTTGCCGCCAACTCTTAAAATGATGGACAGCTTTTTGGCCGATAAAAGCCCGGATGCGTACCAAAAGGTGGTAGACGAATTAATGGCCAGCCCGCAGTATGGCGAAAAAATGGCGCTGCACTGGCTGGATGTTTCGCGCTATGCCGATTCGCACGGTTACCAGGACGATAACTACCGCAGCCAATGGCCCTGGCGCGATTGGGTGATCCACGCTTTTAACGAGAACCTGCCCTACGATAAATTTATTACCTGGCAACTCGCCGGCGACAAAATGCCAAACGCCACCAAAGAACAATTACTGGCAACGGGCTTTAATCGCAATCATAAAATTACCGAGGAAGGTGGCGTGATAGATGAAGAATATCGCGTAAGTTATGTTACCGACCGTACCAACACGTTTGGTAAGGCCCTGCTTGGCATAACGCTGGAATGCGCCCACTGCCACGACCATAAATACGACCCTTTCTCGCAAAAAGAATATTACCAGGTATTCGCCTTTTTCAATAGCGTAAAAGAAGCAGGGCTGCAATCTTCCGTGGGCGGCCCCGAAACCTACGCCAAGCGGCCGATGATGCAGATCAGTAATGCCGATGTTAAGAATATTTTGAAGTTTATAAATAAGCAGGATACTGATAAGCTCATTGTATCCATCATGGGTGATAGCGACTATGTGCGCCGAACCTTTGTGCTTAAGCGCGGCAATTACGATGCGCATGGCGATGAGGTAACGCTCGGCACGCCAAAAGCTATACTGCCATTTACGGATAATTACCCAAAAAACAGGCTTGGGCTTGCCGAATGGCTTTTCAATAAAAAAAATCCGCTTACCGCGAGAGTTTTTGTGAACCAGGTTTGGCAGGAGTTTTTTGGCAGGGGCATTGTAAAAAACTCGGGCGATTTTGGTATGCAGGGCGATCTGCCTTCGCATCCCGAACTGTTGGACTGGCTCTCGGTAGATTTTAGGGATCATGGCTGGGATATGAAAAGGCTGGTGAAATTGGTGGTGATGTCGGCTACATACCGGCAGTCGGCTGTGGTTAGTCCGGAGAAATTAAGAACCGACCCCGATAATATTTTATATGCCCGCGGCCCGCGTAACCGTTTACCCGCGGAGTTTGTGCGCGATTTGGTTTTGGCCAGCAGCGGCTTGCTGAACCACAAAATTGGTGGCCCAAGCGTAAACCCTTACCAGCCACCCGGCCTTTGGGAGAATGCCACATCGGGCAGGGGGCAACTGGCCACCTATAAACAAGTGCATGGGCCTGATCTTTACCGCCGGGGCATGTACACGCTCATTAAACGCACGGTTCCGCCGGCATCGCTGGCCATATTTGATGCCAGTAACCGCGACCAGTGCGAGGTGAAACGCCTGCGCACCAATACGCCGCTGCAGGCGCTGGTGATGCTGAACGACCCAACCGTGCTGGAAAGTGCAAGGGTATTGGCAGCAAAATTATTGCAGGATAACAGTCAATCTAAGGATAAGATCATCAAAGCTTTCCGCCTCATTATGTGCAGGCATCCGCAGGAAAAAGAACTGGCGATATTAACGGCTTACTACAACGACGAACTAAAGAGCATGACGAAAGCCGATGCGGAAAAATTGCTTAAAGTTGGCGAGTACCCCGTGCCGGCCAATGCAGATAAAGTAAAACTGGCGGCGATGATGAAAGTGGTTGACGCGATGTACAATTTAGAAGAGGCGATAACAAAAACCTGATATGGAAAAAGACTTTTTAGAAAGCAGGCTCAATATCAACCGGCGCAGGTTCCTTTCGAGACTGAGCCTGGGCATTGGTAGCGCCGCCCTCGGTTCGTTGTTGATACCGGACCTGTTCAGCGGGAAGGGCGAGGAAAGCGAGGCCGATTTTATTGCCGGGATCCCCAACTTTGCGCCAAAGGCCAAGCGGGTGATCTACCTGTTCCAGGATGGTGCGCCCTCGCAGCTGGAATCCTTCGATTACAAACCCAAACTGCGCGAAATGATGGGGCAAGAGCTGCCGCCATCGGTACGTGGTAACCAGATCCTGACGGGGATGACCGCCAAGCAAACGTCCTTCCCATTGGTAGGCTCTTTTTACGATTTTAAACAATACGGCGAATCTCGCGCCTGGATCAGCGACCTGTTCCCCCATATCGGCAAGATAGCAGATGATATCTGCATCATCCGGTCAATGAACACAGATGCCATTAATCACGATCCTGCGCTTACTTTTTTCCAGACCGGTGCCCAGCAGGGTAACCGCCCCAGCATGGGCTCCTGGGTGAGCTATGGCCTCGGGAGCGAGAATAAAAACCTCCCTGCCTTTACGGTACTGCTTTCCAAAGGCAAAGGCAACGGGCAAGGTGTATACTCCAAACTATGGAGTAATGGCTTTTTAGATTCCATTCACCAGGGGGTACAGTTTAGCAGTGGCGAGGATCCTATCCTGTACCTGAACGACCCGGAAGGCTTGAACCGCCACGAACGCCGCAAAATGCTGGATAATTTGGCAGCGCTGAACGATATCAACTACAAAGAATTTGGCGACCCGGAGATAAACACCAAGATCCAGCAATACGAGATGGCCTACCGCATGCAAACAGCGGTGCCCGAGATAATGGATGTATCGAAGGAGTCGGATGATATTGTAAAAATGTATGGTCCCGAATGTTTGATCCCCGGTACCTACGCGGCCAATTGTTTATTGGCGAGGAAACTGTCGGAGAACGGTGTTCGCTTTGTGCAGCTGTACCACCAGGGCTGGGATCAGCATAATAACCTGCCGCAGGAAATGGCCGGGCAGGCCAAGGATGTAGACCAGGCCTCGGCAGCATTGGTTACGGATTTAAAACAACGCGGATTGCTGGACGAAACACTGGTGATCTGGGGCGGAGAGTTCGGCAGAACCAATTATAGCCAGGGTAAGCTGGATGTGGCCAATTATGGCCGCGACCATCACCCGCGCTGCTTCAGCGTTTGGATGGCCGGCGGTGGCATAAAGCCAGGTATGGTTTATGGCGAATCGGACGAGTTTGGGTATAACATTGTGAAAGACCCGGTACACGTACACGATTTCCACGCAACCATCCTCAACCAACTGGGCATCGACCACAAAAAATTAACCTTTAAAAGCCAGGGCCGCCGCTATCGTTTAACAGACGTGGCAGGCAATGTAGTAAGGGGGATAATAACGTAAGGCAAAGCCCCCTCTAAATCTCCCCCTGAAGGGGGAGACTTGAAAAAAATAGTTCAACAATCGTGTTATCCATAAATCCTAAAATCGTGTCAATGGAAAGAAGACAATTTATAAAGAATACATCAGTCCTCTCCGCAGGTATTTTTATTGCAAAAGATATGTTCGCCAAAAATGACGGACCTATCTACGGCCATGGCAATATGCGCTATCGTTTGGATAAGGAATGGAGCAAGGCCAATTCGCAGAAGAACCCGGTGAACGATTGCCACGAGATGGTACAGGATAGCAAGGGCCGCATTTTGCTGCTGACGAACGAGACAAAGAATAACGTGCTCATCTATAATAAATCGGGCAAGTTACTGAGCACCTGGGGGCACGATTTCCCGGGAGCGCATGGGCTTACCTTATTTAACGAGAATGGTACCGAGGTTCTGTTCATCACCGATACCGTGAAACACCAGGTTTACAAAACCACACTGGATGGCAAAATATTAATGACCATTAACGTGCCGATGGGAACGGGTGTCTACAAAAAAGTGGAGGAGTTTGTCCCGACGGAAACTGCGATAGATATTAATGGCGATATTTTTATTGCAGACGGTTATGGCGCGCAATACATCACCCATTACGATAAAGACGGCAAGCTAAAAGGCTTTTTCGGCGGCAAAGGCGAGGGCGACGAGCACCTGGATAATGCTCATGGTATTGTGATCGACCGGCGCTACAGCACCCCAACTTTATTAATTACCGACCGTACCCGCAATTGCTTCAAACGTTTCAGCATGGATGGCAAGCTGCAGGAAATTATAAAACTGCCCGGTGCCTGCGTATGCCGCCCGGTTATTAAAGGCGATCACCTTTACGCCGCCGTGCTGCGCTCGCCCGATCTGGGTAAGGAAAATTCGGGCTTTACAACCATTCTCGATAAAAATAATAAAGTGGTTTCCAACCTCGGCGGTACCGAACCGGTTTACATCGACGGGGTATTACAACCCATGGCCCAGGCCGAAAAGATCTTTATGAACCCGCATGATGTATGCGTAGATAACGACGAGAACCTGTATGTGGCGCAGTGGGCATCGGGCAAGGTTTATCCTTATAAGTTTACACGCGTTTAAACCCTTGCAGCAGCACGTTTAATATATGAAGAGCAGCCATAAAGGTTTTGCGGATGGGGCGCTTTTCGCGCTGAATGTTTTTATTTTGGTTTTATTGCTGGCCGGCAGTAGCCTGGTGGTACCGCAATGGCTGCAACCGGCGGGCAGGCTGCATCCGCTTGTGCTGCATTTCCCCATAGTGATACTGATGCTGGCCATGCTGATGGAGTATTTCCGCTTCAAGCCGGAGTTTGTCGACGAGAAATTTTATCAATCCTTTACCGATTATTTGCTGGTGCTGGGGGCTTTGTTTGCTTCGGTCACGGTAATTATGGGCTTGCTGCTCTCGCACGAAGCCGGTTACGAGGGCAGTAATTTACAATGGCATAAATGGTTTGGTGTGGGTGTGGCCTTTGTGGGCTATGGCGTTTACCTTATCCGCAACCGCGAGCGTTATACGGCTGCCATGGCCAAAACGGGTGCCCTGGTTACCGTTTTTTGTTTGATAATGGCCGGGCATTTCGGCGGGAACATTACCCATGGCGATGATTTTGTTTTTGGCCCCATGATGGATAAGGATAAAACGCAGGTGCCCATAAACGAGGCACTGGTTTACCGCGATGTGATCGCCCCCATCTTCGAGGCTAAATGCCAAAGCTGCCACAATGCAGATAAAACAAAAGGTGGCTTAAAACTCACCGACGAGGAGTCTATTCTGAAAGGTGGAAAAAAAGGGAAATTGTTTGTAGCGGGTAACCCACAAATAAGCCTGTTGCTCCAACGCATCCACCTCCCCGAAGGTGAAAAGAAACACATGCCGCCCATAGGCAAACCGCAGCTTACCGACGAAGAAAAACTGCTCCTGTATTTTTGGGTGAAGAATAACCCCGATTTCAAGAAGAAAGTTATCGACCTGCCCGCTACCGATTCCCTGAGGATGATCGCTTCAACGTTCTTAAAACCTGTGGAGAGTACGGAAGAAACATATGCATTTTCTGCCGCCAGCGAGGATGATATCAAAAAACTGAATAACAATTATCGTGTGGTTTATCCGCTGGCTGCCGAGTCGCCTGCTTTGGCGGTGAACATCTACAATAAAAGCACTTTCAACGTAAAGGCTTTGGAGGAATTGAGCCCGATCAGCAAACAGGTGGTATCGCTCGATCTGAATAAAATGCCGGTAAAAGATGCCGACCTGAAAGCCGTTGCCAAACTGGAGAACCTGCGCCGCCTGGTGCTCAACTTTAGTGATGTTACCGGAACTGGTCTGAAAGAGTTGGCCGGATTGAAAAACCTGCGTAGTCTTTCTTTAGCAGGGGTAAAGCTAACCGTAGCGGACATTAAACAATTAGCCGCCATAAAAAGTCTGACTGAACTGGCCGTTTGGGATACCGGCCTAAAGCCTGCCGATTTTCAATTGCTGCAAGCCACCAACAAACAATTGAAAATATTAACCGGTTTTAAAGACGATGGCAAGCCGGTGAAGTTAACCAACCCGGAGTTGAAAAATTCGTCGGTGATATTTAGCGAAAGCTATCCGCCACAGCTGACCAACCCTATCAAAGGAGTTGAGATCCGTTACACCACAGATAACAGCGCGCCGGATAGCGTCCGTTCCATGTTGTATAAGCCGGGTACAGTTATAACCGAAAGCACGGTGATAAAAGCACGTGCTTTTAAAACCGGGTGGATATGCAGCGATACGGTACAGTTTAACGTTTACAAATGCCGGTACACGCCCGATAGCGTTATGTTTATAACCCGCCCCGATGATAAGTATAAGGGCGATGGCGCCAAAACCATCATCGATAAAGACCTTGGAGGCACCAGTTTCGGTAACGGCAAATGGCTGGCCTCGCAAAAGAATCTGGCTATAATGATGTGGTTTAACAAACCCATTGAGATGCATTCGTTGGAACTCAACACCATGCGCAATATTGGTTCACAGATATTTTTAGCCGCCAGCATAGAAATATGGGGCGGGGCAGATAAAGATCACCTGAAACTGCTCAGTACCTTGAAAACCGCAACACCGCATAAGGATGATCCTTTTGGCTTAGTGCCATTAAGCTGTAAATTGAATAAAGCGCAAACCATCTCCTGTATAAAACTAATTGCCAGGCCAATTAAAGTAGTCCCCGATTGGCATTCCGCAAAAGGAAAGCCGGGTTGGGTGTTTATGGATGAGGTGTTTATAAATTGATTGGACGGCAGCGAGAATTGAATTAAGAGCAGGGGGCGGTGCGATTCCCCTCTTGAGAGGGGTGGAGGGGTGTGTTTCTTAGGTTGCAAAGTGACGAACACACCCCGCCACCACACATGCCGGCACTCGCCCCTCTCAAGAGGGGAATTAAAAAAAATTTCGCAGCAACTATCTCACAAAACTCATCCGCTGCCCGTAGGTGCCTTCTGCCACTTTTCCGCCCTCGTAAACCACATTGCCGGAAACAATGGTATGCGTTACGCTCGCACCAAATTGCTGCCCCTCAAACGGCGACCAGCCGCATTTGTATAAAATATTGCTTTTGTTCACGTTCCATGCCTGGTTCAGATCAACAAGCACCAAATCCGCCCAATAACCCTCGCGGATAAAACCGCGCTTTTCTATCTGGAAACACTTGGCAACATTGTGCGCCATTTTTTCGGCAATTTGCTCCAGCGTTATTTTGCCTTGCTTGTAAAGTTCCAACATGGCTACTAACGCATGCTGCACTAAGGGGCCACCGCTTGGTGCCTGCAGGTAAGCTTGCGCTTTTTCTTCGCTGGTATGCGGGGCGTGGTCGGTAGCAATTACGTCTATACGGCCATCCAGTACGGCGGCTAATATTCCGTCGCGATCCTCTGCCGTTTTAACGGCCGGGTTCCATTTTATCAGGTTGCCTTTTGTTTCGTAATCGGCATCGCTAAACCATAAATGATGAATGCAGGCCTCCGCGGTTATCCGCTTCTCTTCCAGCGGGATATCATTACTGAATAAATGTGTTTCTTTCTCGGTAGATATATGCAGGATATGCAGGCGGGTGTTATGCTTTTTAGCCAGTTCTACCGCCATACTTGATGACAGGTAGCAAGCCTCGGCGCTCCTTATTTTGGGGTGAAGTTTTATCGGGATATTCTCGCCAAGCAACTGTTTGAAATGTTCCAGGTTAGCTTTGATGGTAGCCTCATCTTCGCAGTGCGTAGCAATGAGCATAGGAGAGTTGGCGAATAAATTCTCCAGCGTGGCAGGGTTATCTACCAGCATATTACCGGTTGATGATCCCATGAACACCTTAATACCGCATACGTTTGCCGTGTCGGTACGCAGCACCTCGTCCAGGTTATCGTTACTGGCACCCATGTAAAAGGAGTAATTGGCCGGCGAGTTTTGCGCGGCTATCGCATATTTATCTTCCAGTAATTCGCGGGTGAGCGTATTGGGTACGGTATTGGGCATCTCCATAAAAGAGGTGATACCGCCCGCCACTGCCGCGCGCGATTCGGTATAAATATTACCCTTATGCGTTAGCCCCGGTTCGCGGAAATGTACCTGGTCGTCTATACAACCCGGAAAAAGGTGTAGCCCTTCAGCGTTGATTCCCCTGTTGGCTGTTGCATTGATTGTGCTATCGATACGTTCGATGCGGCCGTCTTTCACCAGTACATCGGCAACAAATTGTTTGCCTTCGTTAATAATGGTAGCGGCTTTGATGAGGATAGTTGGCATAGGGGCAAAGATAGGGGGATAGAGTCAAGAATCAAGACACAAGAATTAAGATAGAAGTGTTAGTATGTCCTTCGTCTTGGCTCTTATATCTTGGCTCTTGATTCTAACCTCTTGTCTTTTGATTCTAATTCTTCCCTCCCCAATAATAATTCAGCCCAAAGCTAAAGTTGTTGTTCAGTGATAGGTTTAACGTGGTGCCATTGGTTTGGTAGTTGTAATTATAGTTAACCGTGCCAAAGCCCATATTGATGCCCAGCTTTTTCGTTGGGAAGAAAACTACATTCGGGCCGCCGCCTACATTAAGCGAACCAACGGTAAAATTGTTAAGCACATGGTTGCTGCTGATACCCATTTGGGGGTAAATGCCAAATTTATCGCTCAGCATCCAGTAGTAGCGCAGGTTAATGGCCAGGCCTATAATATCCGTGTGATACTTATGTACATAAGTATAGTTGTTTAAAGGGTTGGTGGCAGAATAGTAATAGCTGGTTTCGGTACCCGATACGCGCGAATAGCCGGGCTGGATGCCGATGGTCCATTTATTGCCCAGGAAGAAGCCAAACTCCGGACTAACATTCATGTTGAGAATGCCCGTATTGTAATATTGGGTAGCACCCTGCGGATAAGTTACGTAGCTGCTGGTGCCGGCTTCGTTATAGTTTAAATAAAAGCTGCCGCCAACGTATTTGGCACCTTTGCCGGTTTGGGCAAATGATGCGCCCGCAAATAATAAGACGACTAAAGCGGTAAGTAAGTGTTTTTTCATGGATGAGAATATGCGTGCGAAGATAAATGTTTTTTGGAATGACGGGGAAATAGGGGTGAATGTTACAACCCACCGGTAGTAATAATTGGCGCTGTCTTCTGGGGCTGGCTTTTGAACTTTTATACTATTTTGGCTAAAGCCAGGAATTTGCTTATTCTATCCGTCCCCTAAAGGAGACGGCAATAGAGGTAGAAATAATGTTTTTTTCACATTTATTGCCGTTCGGCTTTAGCCAACGGTTAAGTTGAAACCCGAGAATTGGCTTTAGCCGAAAATTGCCAACCCTGAAATTTAAAAGCGATTTCCCGGGTGTTTTCTTCCTTCATTCCTCCTCTAAAACAAAAACCTTATCTTTGCCGCCATGGGCATACCCTTTGAAGATTTTAAATTTAACCGGCAGATATTGAATGCTATCGCCGATGCTGGTTATACTGAAGCTACGCCGATACAGGAAAAGGCTATCCCGCCGATAATGAACGGGCAGGATGTAATGGGCATTGCACAAACAGGTACGGGCAAAACCGCCGCTTACGTGTTGCCGATATTAATGAAGCTGAAATACGCGCAGGGCGATAGTCCGCGCGCGCTCATTGTTTCGCCAACGCGCGAGTTGGCTATGCAAATAGAAGAGAACATCAAAGCCTTCGCGGCAAATACCGATCTGCGGGTTGTGGTGCTTTACGGCGGCCTCGGCCCCAAAACGCAGATAGAGCAGATAAACAAAGGCGTTGATATTATTGTAGCCACACCGGGGCGTTTGCTGGATATTTATTTAGCAGGCCACATTGTTACCAAAACCTTGCAGGTGCTGGTGCTTGATGAAGCCGATAAGATGATGGATATGGGCTTTATGCCGCAGATAAACCGTATTTTAGAGGTAGTACCGGTTAAACGCCAAAACCTGCTGTTCTCGGCAACTATGTCGGAGAAGATCCAGGAGCTGTCGCATAACTTTTTGGAATTTCCTACCGTGATAGAGGTAACCCCGCAGGCAACTACCGCCGAAACGGTTACCCAGCAGTTGTACCACGTTCCTAACAATAAAACCAAGATAAACTTGCTGAAGGTTTTGATGGACAAAGAAGGCGACATTAAAAAACTGATGGTGTTTTGCAAAACCAGGGTGGCAGCAGAGGATGTATATAAATTCCTGCTGCGCAAATACGGTGAAACAGGCGTAAAGGTGCTGCATGCCAACAAAGGGCAAAATACCCGTATCAACTCCATCAATTCGTTTAAAGAAGATAAGGTGAAGATACTGGTAGCTACCGATGTTGCATCGCGCGGTATTGATGTGAGCGATGTAAGCCACGTAATAAACTATGATGTACCCGTGGTGATAGAAGATTATGTACACCGTATTGGCCGTACTGGCAGGGCGTATAACTCGGGCGTAGCCATCACATTTGCGGTTCCTTCTGAGGAGTATTATGTAAATAAGATCCAAAAGCTCATCAGGCAAACCATCCCGGTTTACAATATCCCGGAGGGTGTGTTTATAGAAGAAACCCCGTACGAGGAACGCCAGGAGCAGGCCAAAGAGATAGACCTGCAAAAACGCAAAGAGGACCCCGACTTTAAAGGAGCCTTCCACGAAAAGAAATCATTAGCGCAGATCAAGAAGTTTGAAGCGGCCAAAGCCAAAAAACAACCTAATCACCCAACCAATAAGAAACCCATAAAAAAATATGGAAGCCAAAATAGATCCGGCAAAAAACGCTGATCAACCACGTAAATTCAGGGTAAGCCCGTTAAACTTTGCTACCGCCGGTTTTTTTATACTGGCCGGTTACATATTTATTAACGGTGCTAAAATCACGGGCAGCCCTTATGAGCACTGGAGCGGCACCATCACCTGGATATTTATATTGTTTGGCGTGGTTGTGTCATTGCTGGATATAATTTTCCGTAATTTCTTTGCCGAAACCAAAAAACTATGGATTGTAGAGCTAAGCTTTATAACTTTGGTGGCGATCATATTTTTAATTGTTAAATAGAACTGATGAAGACTGCTGAAATAAAGCTGACTGTACAACTCGACGATAATAACATCCCCGAAAAAATTCTTTGGGAATCAACCGATTCAAAAAATAAAGAGGCTTTGCCTGTGCAGGCGTTCATGCTTTCCTTATGGGATCAGAGCTATCAAAATACATTGAAAATAGACCTTTGGACCAAAGATATGCCGGTTGATGAGATGAAGCGTTTCTTTTACGAAACCCTGCAAACCATGGGCGATACCTTCTTACGCGCAACCGGGGAGAAAAACATTGTAGAAGACCTGCGCGATTACTGCGCCCACTTTGCCGATAAAATGGACATTAAAAAATAATATAATGCGCCTGCCTTCACTCTTATCACTTATTGGTTTTATAATACTTATTGCCGCTACGTATTGCCCCATGCTGAGCGCCTTTGGCCTCGTTACCATGAATGTTTACAAAATGAACCAACCCTTTGGTTTGTTGCTATTGCTGGTAGGTATCATAGGCATACTGTGCACGTTTTTTAACCAAACTAAAGTAACACGGTTTACCGCTTTTATGTCTTTGGCGCTGGTAGCCTTGCTTTTGCTGGCGGCGTTTCTAAAGGTTACAACCACTTTTAGCTTTATCCCCTTCAAGGGTATCAATGCCTTCCTCACCAGTAAGATCAAATTTAAATGGGGGTGGTATGTATTGTTTGTTGGCCCACTGCTGGCAGTATTAGGTGCACTGTTTTCTAAAAAGAAGCTTATTGTACCGGCTAAATCACCTGCCGCTACGGTATAGGTACTCCTAATCTGTTTAAAGTTATTTTCGTTGTATTAAATTTAGTTAACGATTGAATTTTTAAACATATTTGTATCACATATAAACTATATTCTACTAAATGTTAAAGCTTTCCTTTCGCAACCAGGTATTAGCAGGCTTTGCTGTTTCCATTGTATTGGTATTATTCGTCGGCTTACTTTCTTTTAACAGCATCAAGCAGTTGGAGGACGACACCGTATGGGTAGACCATACCCAAAAGGTTATAAAAACCACCAATAGCTTACTGCAAAATTTAGTAGACGGAGAAACCGGTATGCGCGGTTACGGCGCAACAGCCAACAAGGTTTTTTTAGCCCCGTATAACGTTGCAGTACCGCGCATCAACGAGAATTTATCACAGCTTGGCGACTTGATAGCCGACAACCCTGTCCAGGTGAAACGTATCGACTCGCTTAAAGAACTTGTGGCACGCCAAATGGCCGTGTTAAAACTAAACATTGATACCCGCGAAGCCAAAGGGCTTGACTATATGGTTGCCCGCCACATGTTTTTGGCTGGCAAAGGCAATATGGATAGTATCCGCGATCTTAAAAACCGCGTGATAGAAACAGAGAACAGCCTGCTTGCAAAGCGAAAAGCGGCATCTAATGATGCATCGAAAAGGGCCATTATTGTTATCATTATTGGTTCGCTAATATTCCTTGTCATCGTTGTTATCATGTTCTTCTACATCCAGGCAACGTTTGCCAGGCAGAAAAAGATAGAGGAAGAAGTAAAAGTTGCCAATATCCAACTGGAAAAAGTATTGGCCGAAAACGAGGCCAAAAACTGGCTGCTTACCGGTACAGGCACGCTTAATGATAAAATACAGGGGCAGCAAAGCGAAAAAGAGCTTTCAGAAAATATATTAGCCGAAGTAAGTAAATATGCCCACGCCCTCACCGGCACTTTTTACTTGTTTAACGAAGCAGAGGAACGCCTGGACCTGTACGCGTCATACGCTTATAACGACCCTGCATCACTCAAAAAATCTATCCGAATTTCCGAAGGTTGGATAGGCCAGGCCGCCAAGGACGAACGCGCCGCTGTGGTAAAAGGCAAGCTGAATGATAAATTGGAGCTGGGTTCATCTATCGTAAGCGAGGAGATCATAGAAACCTTCATCGTTCCGTTCTTTTTCGACAACAAATTAAAGGGTGTGATGGAGATTGGTTTCCGCGGCGAACTGCGCGAACAGGTGAAAGATTACATTTTGCTTGTTGCAAATGATATTGGCATAGCGGTAAACACCGCCCAGGCGCGTACCATTATGCACGATCTGTTTGAGGAAACTCAACAGCAGGCAGAAGAACTGGAAGCACAGCAGGAAGAAATGCGCGTTACCAACGAAGAGCTGATGAACAAAACAGAAATGTTGCAGGCATCAGAAGAAGAGTTGCGCGTACAGCAGGAAGAACTGCGCACCATTAACGCCGAACTGGAAGAAAAGGCCAGTTTACTGGAAGAGAAGAACCAGGCCATTGAAGAGGCCCGCCAGAGCATTACGCAGAAAGCCGACGAGCTGGAGATTACCGGTAAATATAAATCGGAGTTTTTGGCCAACATGAGCCATGAGCTGCGCACACCGTTAAATAGTATTTTGGTACTGGCGCGCATCCTGAAAGATAACAAGCCGCTAAATCTGTCGGAGGATCAGATAAAGTACGCCAGCGTAATTTTCAACGCCGGTAACGATCTGCTCACGCTGATAAACGATATCCTCGACCTCTCTAAGATAGAATCGGGTAAGCTGGAGATGCAGAACGAGGATATCCGGATCTCCGAAATTCTGGGCGATGTGCAGTCGCTGTTTGCCGAAATGGCAATGAATAAGAACATCACCTTTAAAACACATGCGCTGGATGTTCCCGCAACCTTCTTTACCGATAAGCAAAGGGTGGAGCAGGTTATTAAAAACCTGTTATCGAACGCGTTTAAATTCACACCCGAGGGTGGCTCTATTTCGGTTACGGCAAAACCAGGTGTGTTGGCCAAAACCGTCAGTTTCAGCATAAAAGATTCGGGCATTGGTATCCCTGCCGAAAAACAGAAGATCATATTCGAGGCCTTTCAGCAGGCAGATGGTTCTACCAGCCGCAAATACGGCGGCACGGGGCTTGGCCTATCCATCAGCCGCGAATTGGCAAGCCTGCTTGGCGGGCACATCACCCTTACCAGCGAGCCGGGCGAAGGCAGCGAGTTTACACTTACCCTGCCATTGGAGGCCAAGCGTGTTGAGGGGGAGGCCCTGCCAACTGTTGAAACCTTTAAACCCGCAGCCAGCTTCCTGAATACTATCGCTAAAAAGCCGGAAAGCGGCCGCGAACCAACGGTGGTAATTGTAGAAGACGATAAGAATTTCGCTAATATTTTGCAGGATTACGCCAAAGACCATGGCTACAAAGCTATTATGGTGCACGAAGGCACAGGCGCTTTTGAAATAATAAAAGAAAAGCAGCCGGACGCGGTTATTCTGGATATTATGCTACCCGGTAAAGATGGCTGGCAGATATTGAAGGAACTGAAGAATGACCCGGAAACCCTCGGTATCCCGGTACACCTGATGTCGGCAGGTGAGGCGGCGGCAAACCGTGTGCGTAAAGAAGGGGCTATCAGCTTCCTTAAAAAGCCGGTGGATACCGAAACGCTTGATAAACTGTTTACCGATATTATGGTGAACAGCGGTACCCGCTTTAAGCAGATACTGTTGGTAGAAGACCATAAGGCCCAAAGCCAGGCCCTGAAAGACCTGATGCAAAGCCAGGGCATTACCGTTGACCAGGCCTACGATGGCGAGTCGGCTTTCAGGATGCTGCATGAGAACGAATACCAGTGCGTAATATTGGATCTGAACCTCCCTGATATCTCGGGCCTCGACCTGTTAGATAAGATAAAAGAGGTGGATAAGTTTGCCGCGTTACCGGTGATCATCAATACCGCAATGGAACTCGATAAATCCTCAGTAAACAGGCTGATGCATTATGCAAACGCTATGGTGGTTAAAACCAACAAATCATCAGACAGGCTGATAGATGAGGTGAACCTCTTCCTGAACAAAATAAGCGAATCACCGGGCACGCCGCAGGCATCGACCCCTATATCGCCAAAAAGATCAATAACTGCCAATAAAGACAGCCTTAAGGGTAAAAAGGTTTTGGTGGTAGATGATGATATGCGCAATATTTTCGCCCTGAGCAGCGCGCTGGAAGAGTATGACCTTAATGTTGTGATAGCCAATGACGGCGAAGAGGCGATAGCCAAGCTCGAAGAAATAAGCGATATAGATATTGTACTGATGGATATCATGATGCCTAAAATGGACGGATACGAGGCCACAAGGTATATACGCAAGCAAAACAAATGGGCCAAATTACCTGTTATCGCGTTAACCGCAAAAGCAATGAAAGACGACCGCGAGAAATGCATAGCAGCCGGCGCTAATGATTATATCACCAAACCGGTAGATATGGACAGGCTCATTTCATTGATGCAATTGTGGCTTGATAGCTGACATGAGAGAAATTTTAGGTAAGGATAGCAATTTAACAACACCGCAGTTAACCGAACTGATAGACCTTGTAAAAAAGATCCACGGCTTCGATTTTAGTGATTACACCAAGGCCTCCCTAAAAAGGCGGCTGGCGCGGATCATGATGCTAAAAAAGCTTTCCTTTTACGATCTGAAACATATCCTGGTGAACGACCAGGCCTTTTTTCAGGAATTTCTGGAAGAGATCACGGTTAACGTAACCGAGATGTTTCGCGATCCTTCCTTTTACAAAGCCTTAAATACGCAGGTTATCCCTTACCTTTCTACCTATCAGCATACCAAGGTCTGGTGCGCGGGCTGCTCATCGGGTGAGGAAGCTTATTCGCTGGCTATCCTGTTAAAGGAGGAAGGGTTGGGCAAAAAATCCTTCATCTACGGCACCGATATTAACACCGAAGTATTAAAGGAAGCACGCAAGGGCATCTATAGCTTGCGCAAAATAAAAAGTTACGCAGAAAACTACCTGTTTACCGGCCTGCCCGGCTCCATAACCGATCATTTTACCATTATGTACGATGCGGCTGCTATTCACAGCGAGTTGAAACAAAATACACTTTTCTCCGTACACAACCTTATTTCAGACACAGTATTTAATGAGTTTCAGATGATCAGCTGCCGTAATGTTTTTATATATTTTGAAACAGAGCTGCAGGAGCGCATCCTCGATCTTTTTTACAAAAGTCTCTGTCCATTAGGTTACCTTTGTTTGGGTAACAAAGAGACCATCCGCAGCGATGGTTTTCGCAAAAAGTTTAAGGTGATCAGTCAAAAGGAAAATATATACCAAAAAATTGGCTCTTAATACTCAACTGATCGGGCGGTTTAACAAATCGAAAATGCTGCTTTTGGGCGGCTCGGCGGGTTCGTTTAAATTGTTGTTCAGGCTGGTGAAATTATTACCACACGACTTTAATAAAACAGTTGTTATCATTATTCACCGGAAAAAGAATTTTTTTAGCGAAATTGAGAAACTATTCGCCGAGAACAGCCGTATGTTGCTCAGGGAAATTAGTGACAAAGAACCGATAGAAAGCAACGCTATTTACATAGCGCCGGCAAACTATCATACATTGATGGAGAAAAACGGTTTTTTTAGCCTGGATGTATCAGAAGCGATATGGTATTCAAAGCCATCTATAGATGTAACTTTTGAAAGTGCTGCCGATTCTTTTGGCAAAAGCTGCACAGCTATACTACTTTCGGGAGCTAATCAGGATGGGGCGGAGGGCCTTTTAAAACTGCGCCAAAGCGGCGCGCTAACTATTGCCCAGCACCCCGAAGATGCAGAAATGGCGGAAATGCCAAACGCGGCCATTAGCATTGATGGTGCTGAATACATATTACGGACTACGGAGATATTTGAGCTACTACAGAATGGTACTTAACGCACCTACATATTAAATGACCCCTATTAATATTCTAATCGTTGATGACAGAGAAGAAAATATTGTTGCGCTTGAAGCACTTTTAAAGCGTAATGATATCCGCTTGTTTACTACTACGTCGCCAAACGACGCTTTAAAGATTGCCTGGGAAAATCATATTTCCATAGCACTTGTTGATGTACAAATGCCCGAAATGGACGGCTTTGAACTGGTGGAGATGCTGAAGTCGAACCCACGTACCAGGGACATCATGGTGATATTTGTAACCGCCATATCCAAAGAAAGCAAATACGCTGTTAAAGGTTTTGGTGCCGGCGCCGTAGATTACCTTTACAAACCGCTCGACCCTTACATCACCTCTGCAAAAGTTGATTCGTTTATACAGCTTGCGCGCCAGCAAGACGAGATAAAAGCCAAAAATATAGAATTGGAGGACTACGCCGTTGTAGTGAAAAATAGTGCCGACCTGATATGTTCTGTTTATGCTACCACCCTGCGGATAAAAACCGTTAACCCGGCAGTAGAAAAAATATTGGGTTACCGGCAGTCAGAGGTACTTAATAGCAGCATATTAGATTTGGCCATTGATGCGGATAAAGATGCCTTTAAAAAGAAACTTAGCGAGATAATTAAAGATAACCTGCAATTCTCGGTGTTCGAGTTTCAATTTAATACCTTTGATAAGCGCACTATATGGGTAGATTGCCGCGTATCGTACCGCAACAAGGTTCTTTTTATGAACATAAGCGATTGTACGCCTCAAAAGAGTTATGAGCAACAGCTCATCAAATCTAAAGAAGCTGCCGAGTACGGTAAAAAAGTAAAAGAAATATTTTTGGCCAACATGAGCCACGAGCTGCGCACCCCGGTGAACGGCATTATAGGCCTTAGCAATTTGCTGCGCAAAACGGGCGTAACCACCCAGCAGAGTAACCTGTTGGATATGCTGGAAACATCGTCGCGATCGTTACTGGGCGTTATAAACGATGTGCTGGATATTTCTAAAATAGAGGCAGGTAAGTTTAATATTATTAGGTCGCCGCATAATTTGCGCAATATCATCGAATCGGTGCATGGCTTGCTTAAATTCAGTGCCGACCAGAAAAGCATTGAGTTTGAGCTGGAAATTGATAAGGAGGTGCCCGAGGTTTTGCTGATAGATTCCTTAAGGATCAACCAGATACTGATGAACCTGTTGAGTAATGCCATTAAATTTACAGACAGGGGAACTGTTAAGCTTAAGGTTGCGTTGCTTCAGAAAATCGGCGATAAAGTACAGTTGAAATTTAGCGTAGAGGATAGTGGTATCGGGATCCCTGCCGACCGCCTTTCGAGGATATTTGAATCTTTTGAGCAGGCCGAAGATGATACCGCCAGCAAATATGGTGGTACAGGTTTGGGGCTTACTATTGTTAAAAAGTTGGTTGAGCTAAAAGGCGGAGAACTTACCGTAAGCAGCCGGATAGGGAAGGGCAGCGTGTTTAATTTTACCAACTGGTTTGAGATAGCTAAAATGCCCGAACATAAAGCTGTTAAACCAGCCGAAGCACTCACCTCTTTTGAAGGTTTAAATATTTTGGTGGCCGAGGATAATATGATAAACCAGTTTATGCTGGTAAAGATGTTAAAAGACTGGAAAGTGAATGTAATGGTGGCCGATAATGGTACCAATGCGCTCGAAAAGTTTAAAGCGCATGATTACGACCTGGTTTTAATGGATACCCACATGCCCGGCCTTAACGGCTACGAAACGGCAAGAGCCATCCGGATGGAGTTTACTGAACCTAAACGGAGCGTGCCTATTATATCGTTATCTGCCGCGGCTTATGAGCACGAGCATAAAGAAGCCATAGCTGCCGGTATGAACGATGTTTTACCAAAACCGTTTGAACCGCAAGAACTGCACAGTAAAATTGTAAAACTGTTAGGAGATAAACTTAAAAAAACAGTTTAGTTTGCCCCACGCCCATCACGCGGGCTTCGTGGTCAAGCAGCCATTGTTTGCGCCACAGGCCACCGGCATAGCCGGTTAAGCTGCCATCGCTTCCAATAACGCGGTGGCAGGGCACTACTATCCACAGCATATTTCTACCGTTAGATGCCGCTATGGCACGTATGGCCAATGGGTTTTTCATTTGGTTGGCCAGTTGCAAATAGCTCATGGTGCTGCCATATTTTACGGTGAGCAGGTTCTCCCACACTTCTTTCTGAAAATCGGTACCTATTTGGTTAAGCGGCAGCTCGAATTGTCTCCTGGTCCCATCAAAATATTCATCCAGTTCCTTAATGGCGAGATTGATCACCGGCGAATCTGACGGTGTTTCCGCGCATTCTTCATCGCGGATGCTGATAGAGACAACATGCGTTTCATCTGCCCTGATGCGGACAAAGCCAACCGGCGTTTTATGGAATGCCTCGTACATATGGTTATAAACTTTCTGCTTTAAGCAAAGCTTTGTAGTACACCTTGCCCATGTTTTTGGTGATGAACTTGCGCGGCATAAAACTCATAAATACATTACCCACCCGGTTTAAAAAGCCCGGGATATGCACATGCTTGCGCGAGATGAAGGCATTTAACCCTTCAATAGCTGCCTGATCAACCGGCATCAGCCAGCTTTTAAGGTCGTTAAAGTTTTTGCCTTCGGTCATTTCTGTAGCAATGCCCCCCGGGGCGTACACGGTTAAAGAAAGCGCCGGGTTTTTTATCTCAACAGATAAGGCATTGGCAAAGGCCATAATAAAAGCCTTGGTTGCCGAATACACCGCCTGGTAAGGTACCGGGAAAAAAGCCGCCATGCTGGATACGATCATGACGCCGCCCTCGGTTTTTGCCTTTTCGAAATGGGCCACCAGGCGGCTGGTCATATACACCACGCTGTTCACGTTGGTTTTCATGATGTTCTCGGTTTGTTCCCAGGGCATATCACTGTGGCGGCCAAAGTAGGTTACGCCCGCGTTTAATATAGCGCCATAGAGCGTGCCATCGGCCAAGCTATCATCTATCATCCGCACCACATCCTCATGTACGGACAGGTCGGCTACCATTACTTTTACTTTGATGCCTGCGGATGCCTCCAGTTCGGTTTTAAGCTGATCGAGTTTGTCTTTACGGCGTGCAGCGATGATGAGGTTTGCGCGGTGTTTTGTGGCCAGTTGTTTGGCCATTTCCTGCCCCAAACCAGATGAGGCACCGGTAACCAGGATCCATTTATCCGCTAAGTCTAATTTCTTCATGTTGAAAGGTAAAACTAAGGAAATATTGGGAAAGAACAGATTTTTGCAAAAGGTATGAGTGGAGAATCGCTTTTAAACTTTTGCGTTGATTTTGGCTGAAGCCAGGGATCGGTATACATAATCCGCCCCCTAAAGGGGACGGCAATATTTAGACACAATGCTTTTTCAGGTCCATTGCCGTTCGGCTTTAGCCAACGGATAAGTTAAAACCAACGGAATTGGCTTTAGCCGAAATCGCCAATCTTGAAATTTTAAGAAAGGCGGCTCTGGGAAAATATGACATATAAAGTGTTTCACTTTATATTTTTGTAAGTTCTACTTTATTTAATTGATTAATTATCAGATATTTATATAAATCACCTAAATAGCAGGGGGGGCCAAAGTGTTTCACGAAAAACTGTAAAGTACTGATAATCAAATGCATTTTTAAAATAGGTGTTCCACATTCTAAGTGGAACACTTACAAGTTGCTATATTTGCCCCAATGAGGCTTTTTAACGAGACCTATAACTTATTAAAAAAGGAGATCATCCTGGAATGGCGCTCCAAATACGCCTTTAACGGGGTGTTGCTGTACATCGTTTCTACGGTTTTTATCTGCTATATCTCCTTTAACTTAAATCCCGGTTTTAAAAGCAGCCAGGGGTATCCAATTGTTTGGAATATTTTGTTCTGGATCATTATGCTGTTTGCCTCGGTTAACGCTATCGCCAAAAGTTTTATGCAGGAGAGTAAAAGCCGCTTGCTGTATTATTATACCATAGCGCGCCCGCAGGCCATTATCTTATCTAAAACCATCTACAATGCCATGCTCATGGGCTTGCTGAGTATATTGGCCTTGTTGGTATATATGCTGTTCTTCACCAACACGGTAGGCGACCTGTTTTTCTACTTTATCACGGTGCTGATAGGCAGCATCAGCTTTTCTACGGTGTTCACCATGATATCGGCCATTGCATCCAAAGCGGGTAATAACGGTACGTTAATGGCCATATTAAGCTTCCCGGTAATTATCCCGGTGATATTGCTGCTGATAAAAGTAAGTAAAGCCGCTATGGACGGGATAGACCGCGGGCACAGCTACGGCACCATTGGCGTGCTGGTAGCCATCAATGTTATCGTGATCACCACCTCGTTAATATTGTTCCCGTTTTTGTGGAGGGATTAAGGGAAACCCCCTTGTATCTTTTTAATTACCATCCATTTTTTTCATCTCTGCTTCATAAATTATATCTTTATTAGCGTCCTCTAAAATTAAAAAAACAATGCGCCGCAGCTGGTTTATACTGATGTTTTTATGGTTACCCTTAATGGCGGCAGCGCAGGCTGGGTTTATAAGCGGTAAAGTAACAGCCGCCGGTACGCATAACCCGGTTGCAAAGGCCAGTGTTTTCCTGAGTAATGCCAGTTATGGCACGGCCACTTTAGATGACGGAACTTTCACACTGAACGGCATAAAACCCGGGCAGTATAACCTGGTGGTAACTACGCTGGGTTATGAAGAATACACCAAACAGGTACTGGTAGGCAGCCAGCCTATTAACCTGGTTATTGAAATGACACCCAAAGTGATGATGATGCGGGCGGTAAATATCACCAGTAATGCCGACTGGAAAAAGAACTACGAGCAGTTTAAAAAAGATTTTATAGGTACTACCGAAAACGCTAAACAGTGCAAGGTGACCAACCCGCATGTGCTCGATCTTACCTACATCCGCAGAAAGCAAACACTGGAAGCATCCTCTGATGAGTTTTTGGTGGTGGAGAACAATGCCCTTGGCTATCGTACTAAATTTTTGCTGAATAGCTTCAGCAGCGATAATTTGACGCATACCATCTCGTACGCGGGCAAGGCGCTTTTCGAGGAACTGCCGGGCAGCGAATCGCAAAAGAAAAAGTGGAAGGCCAAACGCGAGGATGCCTATTATGGGTCGGCACAGCATTTTTACAGGTCACTTTACAAAAATAAACTGGCGGACGAGGGTTTCCTCATTTATAACTACACCCGTATCCTCAACCCAAACCGTTACCAGGAAGGCTTTATCCAGAAGAAAATAAAGCAGTTCGAGATGGTTAACCGCGATTCGGCAAGGTACTGGATAGATCAGCAGAACGTGCCTAAATGGGCCCAGGAGAATTTGATAAAACCGCCGTTGAAATCTATCGATGTGTTACGCGTTACGGGGCAGGAGGGGATCTTTGCTATTACGTTCCCGGCTTACCTGTATGTGGTGTACACCAAAAAGCACGAGGAAGAAAACTTTAGGGATATATACCGCCCGCTGGATATGGAGAATTTTGAAACCAGCGTGGTAAGCCTTTACAGCAAACGCTACGCTATTTTTGATATGAACGGCATTGTGATCGCCGAAAGTCCGCTTTACGAAGGTACCTGGAGCAAATCGAAGCTATCAAACCTGCTGCCGGTTGATTATGAGCCGGGGGATTAGGGTGGTTCATTAGTTCAGTTGTTCATTAGTTCATTGGTGGATTTGTTTATTAGTTAGGAAGGTATCATCAGCGTAATCTCAAAATCATTAAAACGGCAAAGCCTTCTTGAGTACCTTAGAAAAACAAATTATAAACGAAAAATCAGCGGTTCGGAAGCGATAGGGATTGGAAGGGTTTAGCCCGAAGGGCCGGAGCGTAGCGCAGCCCTGCAAAGCCCGGGCCGCAGGCATCGCCATCATTCATTGTCTGAACCCGAGTTTAAAGAACTGAATGAATTTTTAGAATTTAAAACAAAAGGAAGCAGGTTAGTATTCCACAACTCACAACTCACAACTCACCGCTAACCCTGCCATTTTCTCAACGCTTATAACTTAAATAAAATAACATTATAACTGTTAAAGCCTCGCACTGCAATAATACTAATTATACATAAACGCGCTATTCTTCAACAAACAAATAATTACCTTTGCCGCACAATATGAAATTCATTTATCAAACCTGGTGGAAAGTATTGGCCGTTGTGCTGATATTTTATACACTCACAGCCGGTTTTTTGATAGGCGTACCCCGACTGCCTATCCTGCACGAAACAATACGCAACACTTATTTTCACGTACCTATGTGGATAGCCATGTTTACGGTGTTCACCATATCGGTAGTTTACAGCATCAGATACTTACAAAGCGGTAAAGAGGAGCACGACCTCATAGCTGTCGAATGCGTGAATACAGGGCTTTTCTTTTTTGCACTGGGGCTGGTAACCGGCATGCTTTGGGCCAAATACGCCTGGGGCGAATACTGGAGCAACGACCCCAAACAAAACAGCGCCGCAATAGCCTTTTTACTGTACTGCGCCTACCTGGTGCTGCGCAACTCGATAGACGAAGAGCAAAAACGCGGCAAAATATCGGCCATATACAACATTTTTGCATTCCCTATTATGGTGGTGCTCATAATGGTTCTGCCCCGCCTAACCGACTCGTTACACCCCGGCAACGGTGGTAACCCTGCGTTTGGTAAATTGGATATGGACAACCGCATGCGTATAGTGCTTTACCCGGCTTTTATTGCCTGGGCGCTTATTGCGGTTTGGATAGCTACCCTGCGCTACCGTATACGTTTAATAGAATTTAAAAAGAACGCGATAAATTAAGAGATGAAGAAACTGGTATTTTTAGTGGCTATGCTGCTTAGTTTTATTACCGTGAACGCCCAGCCGGGCAGTGATGTACAAATGGCGGACGCGCTTCGCACATCGGGGATGATTTACGTGGTAGTGATCACCATTGTTATAATTTTTACCGGGCTGGCCATTTACTTGTTCAGTATTGACCGCCGACTAAAAAAAATAGAGAAGGAGAATTAAACTAATCCCCCTGAATACTGTTTAAACTTTGATTTTAAATTTCTTTACATTTTAAACAGATACTGTCTTTTAAAAATTTGCATTATTCGCAAAAAAAGAACCAACTTTGCGCAGTTTTTTGAGAGATTAATTTTTTATCCAATTCTAAATTATGAATATTAATAATCCGACTGCAGATCAGGATACTCACTTTTTTGGTGATGTATGTAAAAACTTTGATTTTGCAGCGCAATTTACCCAACACGATGCCGGTTTGTTAGACCAGATAAAATCGTGTAACAGTGTTTACCGTTTCCGTTTCCCTATACGCAGGGGCAATGGTTTCGAAGTTATTGATGCCTGGCGTGTAGAACACTCGCACCACCAAAGCCCAACCAAAGGTGGTATCCGCTACAGCGAAATGGTGAACGAGGATGAAGTAATGGCGCTTGCTGCCCTCATGACCTACAAATGCGCCATAGTGAACGTTCCTTTTGGCGGTGCTAAAGGCGGCATAAAAATAAATCCTAAAAGTTACAGCGTAAGCGAATTGGAGAATATTACCCGTCGCTACACGGTAGAGCTTATCAAAAAGAACTTTATAGGCCCAAGCATTGATGTACCTGCACCTGATTACGGTAGCGGCGAACGCGAAATGAGCTGGATTGCCGACACCTATGCTACCATGAATCCTGGTCAACTGGATGCTATGGGTGCTGTAACAGGTAAGCCTATTGCACTGCATGGTATTGCCGGCAGGAGAGAAGCAACCGGCCGTGGCGTTGCCATTGCTATCCGCGAATGCGTGGGTGTTGCTGAGGATATGCAGAAGATTGGCTTAACCACCGGCTTAAGCGGCAAAAAAATAATTGTACAAGGCTTGGGTAACGTAGGTTACTACTCTGCAAAGTTCCTTTCGGAATTTGGCGCACTAATAGTTGGCCTTTGCGAGTTTGAAGGTGCTATTTACAACGAAGATGGTTTGGATGTGGAAGCTGTATTTCAGCACCGCAAAGCAAGCGGATCTATCTTAGGGTATGCCGGCGCAAAAAAAGAGTTTAAAAACACCATGGACGGCCTGGAGCAGCCTTGCGATATCTTGGTGCCGGCTGCTTTAGAAAACCAGATCACCTCACAAAACGTAGGCAGCATCAAAGCTAAAATTATTGCCGAAGGCGCGAACGGCCCAACTTCGCCGGAAGCAGAAGCCGCGTTTTACAAAAATGGTGGTATGATCATCCCTGATATGTATGCCAACGCTGGCGGTGTTACGGTATCGTACTTTGAGTGGTTGAAAAACCTGAGTCACGTAGCATTCGGCCGCATCAACCGCAGGTTTGAGGAAAACTCTAATCTGAATTTGGTGAACATGGTAGAAGGCATCACCGGCACAGCGTTAACGCCAATGCAGCGTTCAACTATCATCAAAGGCGCGTCTGAATTGGAACTGGTAAATTCCGGTTTGGAAGATACCATGATCCGCTCGTACCACGAGATCCGCGAGATCTACAAGAACAACCCTAAGATAGGAACCCTGCGTAACGCAGCCATGGTAGGCGCTATCAACAAAATAGCGGTATCGTACCAAAACCTTGGTGTTTGGCCGTGATATTTGGTTAGAAGCAAGAGGCAAGAATCAAGAAATAAGATTGATTTGCCGTTTAGATATGGAGAGCGCCGTAAAGGCGCTCTTTTTTTGTGCCGCTGGATTGGAAAATATTCCTACTTTAATCGAATGAAAACATCCCGACGGTGAACCTATCATTGACTAAACCGCAAGCCTTCCAAAAAGAATTTAGGTGGACTTTAAACAGCAGGTTTGGCTGCTGGTCGTGCCTTATAAAAGTTCCAGCGATATTTGTTTTGGGTTACTACACGTTCTTTTATCCCTTAATAGAATATGACCGTACTTTGGTAGCATGGCATATCCCCGTGCTTGCCGGATGCAGCTTTGGTGTATTGGTAGCTGCGTTCTTCGCTAAGAGGGTAAAAGGTTTTTTGGCGATAGTTTTAGTGGTCGCATTTATTTTCAATTCGGTATTATTTTTTCTAAATGATGTATTTTCCGATGGGAAGAAGGTGGACTTTAAAGTCGGCATCCAGGCAAAATATAACCACTATGGCAAATACGGCCCGCAAGCGATGGTTAACTTCCGCGATAAGAAACTATCAGTTAAAGCCGCAAGCGACGAGGCATTAAAGCAAGCAGCGTACGCGGTGATCACTATTGATAAAGGATTGTTTGGTTATCACATCATCAGAGGCCAACGGTTGGTGAAATGATAGTAAAGTATATAAAATGCGCGCATTACAGCAACGTGAAGAGGGCGCTATAAAGACATCCTTTTTTGTATTCATACATTTGATAATATTATATTTAGCCGGATGAAGCGCCTGCGTAAATTAACTGTTCCCCAGTTACAAGCCATTATAAAAAGTAAACAGCCCGATAAACCTAAAATTGAATTGGGGTCGCCGGTGTTGATAGCGTTTTGGGTGTTTTGCGTGCTTTGCTTTTTTTATAGTATTTTTAATATAAGGGATGTTTTGATAAATAACATCATCCCATTGGCGCTCGGTGCTGTGTGCGGGCTTATAGGCATATTGTTTGCCAAAAAGCGAGAGAATTATTTCTTTGCTTTTTTAGGATATGGCTCCCTTGTTGTTGCTATACCAATATTCATTAATAACGCCTTTACAGATACAAGTACCATCGATATCAAACTGAATATAATACAGAAGAATGAACGGCAAGGGAGACATCCGTCTTCTGTGGATGTAAGATATAACGATTTTAACAGGTCGTTTAATGTTGGCAACGATGGTGAAATGAAAAAAGCAAATTACCTGGTTTTAAAAGTAAGCAGAGGCCGGCTGGGATATTTAATTATAAGAGATAGTAAACTGACACGATAAGTTATGCTTACATTAAAACAACGCGAGCAGAAACGTACGCAAAAGAAGCACAAGCAAAGGCAATTTAATTGGCCCGGCAACTTAACTGTTATTGCCGGGGTTTTGTCTGTTTTATCGGCTTTTTACTTGCTGATAGCGTTTCGAAACATCGTGTTAGATGATAAATGGTTTTTGCTGTCTATTGTCGTCTTTTGCCTGCCCATACTACTTTTTTGCAGCAAACGAAATTATTATACCATGTACTATTGGTTTTTGGCTGCGGGTGCTTTTTTCTTCGTTAACAGTGTTTTTGCTGAAGGGAAGACTTTTACCGTTAAAAGGCTTATTGAGTATAAGTATTACCGGCATACGAGAAGCGGGCCGCATGCGGAAATTAATTATAAGCGGGTTGGGCTTAGTGTGAATTGTGATGACGATAAAACCCTGTCCGATTCGCATTTTGCGGTGTTAACTCTTAGTAAGGGATTTTTCAACATCGAGATAGTGAGGGATAGCAAGCTTACCAGGGAATAGTATTATACCTGCTTTTCCCTTACCCACCCTTATTTAACGTTAACGAATGTTAACAGATGCAGCAGGTTGCTTTTGGGCAAATTACTTTTACCTTAAGCAACCAAAATCATGAAAAAGAAACTTTACATCGTATTATTTTTAACCACTATTTTACTCTCCGGGATTATAGCACTCCAGCTTTACTGGACCTTTACTGCCTATAAACTGAACAAAGAAAAATTTGATGGCGACATTAATGTCGCCATGCAGCGCGCACTCGACAGCTGCAAAAAAGATTACTTCGATTCCATTAGGGTGGTAATAGTAAAACGATTATCAGACCCGGGTACCAAAATAAAGCTTGATACTATACGCGACCAGGATACTATACATGTAGGTTTAGAGATCGGCATATCGAACAAGTACGTGGGAATGTCAAAACCTTTTCAAACTACTATCCCTAAATTCAACCATTATCGTCAAAAAATAGCGCACAAAGCAACGGTACCCGAGGTAGTTGCCGAAATGTCGTTTTATGTACCCCAACTAATGGATATGGTGGAGATGTCGTTTAGCTTTGAAGATATCTCGTCTCATTCCGTCCAGTTGCGGGATTTCCTAAAGGCCCATAGTAACGAGCCAAGTGATAGCGTGATGGCTCATAATAACATTATCCAAAGTGGCGTGTATGAACTGCCGCCCAACTATCGCGGTGCAGATAGCGTAAAGCTTCACCGTTATTTTAAAGAGGCTATGCGCCAGCTGCATCCCAAAAATCGTAGGATCGGTGATTTTAGTATGGTGTGGTCTGATATGCCGATACCGGCAAGTGATTTCGACCCTCATCATGTGGAACAACTCCGATATAGTGAAAGCGAACAGTTTACCTACAAATACCACGGATTTTTATTTTTGCAGGACACCCCCAAAAACACCTTATATGTACGGGCTGTGTACGACAGGGCACAGGTAGGCATATTGAGCGAGATGGTGCTGATACTCTGCCTGTCGGGATTCCTTATAGTGTTTACCAAATTTTGTTTGTTCTATATTATCCTTACCATAGTTAAGCAAAAGAAACTAACGGAGCTAAAGGACGATTTTATCAACAACATGACACACGAACTGAAAACCCCTATAGCCACCATCACCGTTGCCATAGAGGGACTGCAGAAGTTTAACGGCTTAAACGACCCGGAGAAAACCCAACGCTACCTCCAAACATCGCGCAACGAACTGAGCCGGTTGGATGGGCTGGTAACCAAGGTGCTTAACGTAGCGGCTTTCGAAAGCAAAAAGGTGGTTTTGGTGAAGGAAAAAATAGCCATTGACGACCTGATGAACGAGCTGATAGAAGCGGAGAAACAAAAAACGACGAAGGAGGTAAGTATTAGCTACATCAACCGCGATGGGATCGGGGAGATAGAGGCGGATAAGGTACATTTACGCAATATTATGCTCAACCTAATAGATAACGCCATCAAGTACGCAACCGAACCCGTGGATATTAAAATAAACCTTACAAAACATAACAAATACGCCGTGTTTTCGATAAAGGATAATGGCATGGGTATACCCGCAAAGCATATTAAATACATTTTTGACAAATTTCACCGTGTACCAGCGGGGAATGTACACAATGTAAAAGGAACGGGCCTTGGGCTTAATTATGTTAAATACATTGCAGAGGCCCATGGCGGCAAAGTATCGGTTGCCAGTAAGGTGAACAAAGGCAGTGAGTTTACAGTATCTATCCCGCTAAAAAATGGATAAAATAAAGGTTTTATTGGCCGAGGACGAGCTGGCGCTGGCCCATATCGTGCGCGAGAGTTTAGAGGAATCGGGCTTTGAGGTGGTGCTTTGCGCCAATGGTGAGCAAGCCATGCAAAAATACCGGGAGCAAAAGCCCGACATTTTAGCCCTGGATGTGATGATGCCAAAAATGGATGGTTTTGAGCTGGCGCGCAAGATTCGCGAGATAGATAAAATAACGCCAATCATTTTCCTGACGGCCAAATCGCAGCCTAAAGACGTGGTAGCTGGTTTTGAGAGTGGTGCAAATGACTACCTCAAGAAGCCTTTTAGTGTAGAAGAGCTGATCGTAAGGATGAAGGTATTACTGAGCCATAACCGGCTGCTTATTCGTAAAACGCCCGAAAGGCCGGCCAATGAACATTACCAGATAAGCAACCTGCGTTTTAACCCTGTAAAAAACACCTTGCAGCAAGGCATTAACACCTGGCCAATAACCGCGCGCGAAAGCGATATTTTAAAACTCCTTTGCAAAAGCGGCCATGAAGTATTGCCCCGCAAAATGCTGCTCGATACCGTTTGGGGTGATGATAGCTTTTTTAACGCCCGCAGCCTGGATGTGTTCATCACCAAACTCCGCCGCCACCTCGCCGCCGACCCTAATATCCAGATCATTAATATAAGAGGGGTGGGGTATAAGCTGGTGTGGTAGTATTAAGTTGAAAAGGTTGGGGAGAAGTTAAAAGGGTGGGAAAAGTTCGAACTTTTTTAACTTCTAAAACGTTTTTAACCTTTCCAACTTCTCCCAACCTTTATAACTATTCCCTATTCGCAATAAACGGCGCTTTCCTCACAAACTCATCGCTGCTCAATTGGGCTATCATCCATTTACCAAGGCTCGATGCGCTGATGAAATCGCCCGGGCAATCCAGCAGGCTGGTTACTACTTCGGGTAGGTCGTCTGTTTGCTGAATCATGGGGAGGCGGACAAGGGTCCAGTCGAGTTGGCTGGCAGCGAGCACCTCGTATTCCACCTGTTTATCAGTGGTGGTTTTTGGATAATTCTGGTACATCCATTCGGTTCCGAATTTTGTTTTAGGGCCTTTGTTATCGAAGGGAGTATCCACGTTTAAACCAGTTGTGCTGATGTACCGGCGAATGTTTAATTCGCCCATTGCTTTTAAGATCTTGGTGGTAACATCGCTAAAAACGGGCGGTTCGCCTGTTGGTTGGCCAACGGTGCTGATGACAGCGTTGCAACTTGCCATCAGGTTTAGCAGGGCGTTGTAATCGCGGGCGTCGCCTTTTATAAGTTCTATAAGCGGGTTGTCAATTTGCAAATTCTCCGGTTTGCGATGAAGGAATTTAACGGGGATATTCTGGGCTGTTAATTGCTTAACAAGATATTTACCGGCCTTACCTGTGCCGCCAATTACGGCAACTTTTATGTTTGATTGCATGGTGTTCTTTATAAAAAAAGGGTATAAGAAATTATGTTTATGCCGTTCGAGGCACAAGAGGTACACTGCCTATCAAATGCAATGCAAATGGGTGGGATATTTTATAAAGAGATTTTAATGAGATAAAGATAAACAGGATTAATGGATTTAACGATTAACACGGTTTTTTTTATTAGTAAAAAGGCGTCATTGCCATGACGTGGTGGCAAAGTTCAGGAACCCGCGATAGGGATAGGAACGGAAACCCCGGAATGGAGTACCCACTTCTATCGGTGGGGATGGAATGAGGAGTTGCAGTGCAGAGCCCGGGCCGCAGGCATCGCCCATAATTTGTCTGAATCAGAATTTTCAGGATTAAAGAATTTTCATAATCTAAAACAACGAACCTCATTTCGCATTCCCCCTTACAACCCTTACAACCCTTACAACCCTTACAACCCTTACAACCCTTACAACCCTTACAACCCTTACAACCCTTACAACCCTTACAACCCTTACAACCCTTACAACCCTTACAACCCTTACAACCTATTAATAACAATTCTAAATAACATATATCCCTTGTAATAAACATTATTAGCTCAGCGTTTTGTATTTTTGTAGTCCGGTTTACGTATTGATCAAAGCATGAAGAAAAGTTCCATTTTTGGCCTCATTGTGATAGCTATTGCTATAGCGGTTATTATTAGTGTTTACTCAAGCACAAGTAGTTACGGTAATTTTAACGATGCTAAGCAAACCACCAGCGAATTAAAAGTTGTTGGTCGCCTTAATAAACAAAAAGAATTGCATTACGATGCCGTAAAGGATGCCAATTACTTCTCGTTCTACATGCGCGATACCGTGGGTAACGAATGTAAGGTGGTGTTCACCGGTACCAAACCCGAAGATTTTGAACGCTCTGAGCAAATTGTGCTTACCGGTAAAATGATAGGCAACGAATTCCATGCCTCCAATATCCTGATGAAATGCCCCTCTAAATACACCCAGGACAAGTTAGAAACGAAAGAATACAAGGCCAAACAGGCCAGCATATAACCAATTTTAATGGATACAGTTTTTAAAGGCGAGCACCTTTTACCGGGGCAGATAGGCCAGTTTTTTCTCGTTCTCGCTTTCGGGGCGGCGCTTCTATCATTCATCAGCTATTATTTTTCTACTACAGATGATGCCGGCAAACCCGGCGGTACCTGGCAAAAACTTGGTCGTATTGGTTTTTATATCAACTCGTTATCTATATTAGGTATCGGTGCCTGTTTATTCTATATTATTTACAATCACTTTTTTGAGTACCATTACGTTTGGGCATATACTTCCAAAACGTTGCCGGTACGCTATATTATCTCCGCCTTTTGGAACGGGCAGGAGGGTGGCTTTTTGCTTTGGATCTTCTGGCAGGCCGTATTAGGCATTGTGCTGATCTGGAAAGCTGGCACCTGGGAGCGACCAGTGATGACGGTTGTCGCCCTGTCGCAGGTAACGCTGGCTACCATGGTTTTGGGCATCAACGTTTTGGGTGTGCATTTAGGCAGCTCGCCGTTTTTGCTGCTTAGGGATTTTATGTCGGCGTCGGAAGCCCCGATATTTAAAAGCCCCGATTACATGTCGTTTATAAAAGACGGGCAAGGTATGGTGCCATCCCTGCAAAACTACTGGATGATCATCCACCCGCCAACCTTGTTTTTGGGTTTTGCGGCTATGGTTGTTCCTTTCGCTTATGCGGTTGCCGGCCTTTGGCAAAAACGCTATAAAGATTGGGTAGCACCGTCTATCCCATACGCGCTGTTTGCTTGTATGATATTGGGAACAGGTGTAGTAATGGGGTCGTTCTGGGCTTACGAATCCTTAAACTTTGGTGGTTTTTGGGCATGGGATCCGGTAGAGAATGCTTCTATTTTTCCGTGGATCACGATGGTTGCGGCAGTGCACGTGCTTATTGTGTATAAAAATACCGGTCACTCTTACTTTACCGCAACATTTTTAATGCTCATCAGCTTTGTGCTGGTTTGGTACTCGTCTTTCCTGAACCGTAGCGGTATTTTGGGCGATACTTCTGTACACTCCTTTACCGACCTCGGTATGTTCTGGCAGCTGGTTACCGGGATACTGATCTTCTTTGTAATGTCGGTTTGGCTGCTGATAAGCCGTTGGAAAGAACTGCCGATCACCAAAAAAGATGAAGAGACTTACTCCCGCGAGTTCTGGATGTTTGTAGGTGCCGTATTCCTGGGCTTATCCTGCTTCCATTTGTTGGTCGTAACATCGGTGCCGGTGTGGAACGCCATGTTCGGTTTTAACATTGCGCCACCTGCCGAGAAGGCCAGGATGATCCACTATAATGTTATCCAGTCGTCGTTTGTGTTTGTGATAACTATACTGACTGCCTTTACGCAATTCCTGAAGTATAAAAAGACCGATGTAACTAAGTTTTTTATTACTACAGCTGTTTACCTGGTGTTTTCAATATTGATAACCGCGCTGGTGGTTTACGCTACAGGCCTTTACAAACTAAACTTTGTTTTTGTGCTGGTGATGTGCGGCTCTATCTATTCGGTTATTGCCAACGGTAAGGTTTTGGCCGATGCTTTTAAAGGTAAGTTTAAACTGGCTGGTTCGGCGGTTGCGCATATTGGTTTTGGTTTACTGATGGTGGGCGCGCTGATATCCGCGGGGACAAGTACAGTAATATCAATCAACAATACAGGTGAGAGCTATTCCGCCGAGTTTGCTAAGGACGAGAACCCCCGCGAAAATATTTTGGTGTACCGCAACGAGCCACAAAAAATGGGCGACTACACCGTTACCTATTTAGGCGACTCGCTCAACCTGCCCGATCACTTTTATAAAGTGAATTACCGCAGGGTTGATGCCACAGGCAAAGTAGCCGAAGATTTTACCCTGTACCCTAAAGTACAGGTAAATAAAGGTTCGCTTGCTTCATCGCCGGATACCAGGCACTACCTGTTCCACGATCTGTACACTCACATCACCATGACCAACTCGGCCAGTACCAGCGAGGAAAAGGGTGTGGCGGGTGAGGAAGAAGCCCCTAAAGACGATACTAAAGATTACGACCCCGCCGTACCACATGAGGTAGCCGTAGGCGATACTATCCGTTTCCGCGAAGGTTATATGGTGTTAAAACAACTCAACAACGGTGTTAAACTGCAAAACATCGCGGCAAGCGAAGTACTGGTATCTGTTGGTGCCGAACTGGAAATTGTAACGCACGGTAAAACCTATCATACCGCACCGGTTTACATGCTGAAGAAAAACGGCGGCGTATTTGATTTTCCGACCAAGGTGGAAGAGGCCGGCTTAAAACTGCAGTTCAGCAAAATTATCCCGGATAAAAAGAAGGTGGAAATATCTGTTTATCAGCAGCCCGAGAGTGCTAAAAAGTACATTGTAATGCGCGCAATTAAATTCCCATATATCAATTTCTTTTGGGCGGGTACCATTATTATGGTTATCGGTTTCTTCCTTTCGATATTAAGGCGGAATAAGGAAGTTAAGGCGGTATAAGTAAATCAAATCGTATATTTAGCCATGCGCAGTACACTTCGTTCCACCGCTTACATTTTATTTGCAGCCCTGGCATTTGCGGCCTGCACCCAACAGCCGGAAAAACCTGCTGTAGATAAAAAGGCACAATCAGAAACCCTGATACAGGAACACTTTAGATACCTGAACGACCATGACCTAAAAAGCATCGTTGGCCAGTATGCGCTGAAAGCCAACATTACATCAAGCGATTGGAAAGGCATGGCAACCGGCCCCGAAGGTGCCGATCAGATCTTTCACCTTGAGTTTTACGTATCGCCGGATGCGAAGTATTTGGTTGATAAAGTAATCAATACCGACTCCACTGTGATTGTAGAATACGATGTGATCGGCTTAAAAGATAAAACCAATGGCGGTGTACGGTACGATGTACGCAAATGCAGCATCTTCCGCATCGACGATAAAAATAAAATAAGCGGCGAGGCCACTTATGCCAATGCAATGGCTTACCATAACGGCAACTAAACAATAAAGCCTCTTCATTTGAAGAGGCTTTATTGTTTTAGAGGTTTTCGCCGGCCGGTCCCTGCCCTTTATTGGAGGCGTTTTGCGGCTGCGGGTTCTCCAGTTCTTCGTTATCATTATCAGGCGTAACGGTAGGTATTTCCATTTGCTTTTCGGTATCGTCTGTTTCCGGTTTTACCATATCGTTATCTGCATTGGCAATATTGCCTTTAGTATCATGGTTTTTGCCCTGATTGTTGGCGCGGTCGAATTTTTCAATTGTAGTTTCCATATCTGTATAATTTAAGGTTGATGTAGTTACCTGCAGTATGTCCGGGTACGGGTAACTTATTATAGATAGAAAAAATCGTACCAGTTTCAAAAAGTCAAAATTAACCTATGCTCGCACTTTCAACTTTCAACTTTTTACATTAAACTTTTGACTTAAGCTTTTCCTTATCTTTGTATCCATGCAAAACCGCCATGCATACTCGCAAATGATCAAAACCGAGGCCAAAAACCTGGGCTTTTTATTTTGTGGTATAGCCAGGGCGGAGTTCTTAGAGGAGGAGGCACCCCGGCTGGAAACATGGCTTAATAAAGGCATGCACGGCGAAATGCGCTACATGGAAAACTACTTTGATAAACGCCTCGATCCCCGTTTACTGGTAAATGGTGCCAAGTCTGTTATTTCCCTTGGGCTCAATTACTATTCTAACGAGTTACAGCTCGATCCCTCCGCTCCAAAGCTCTCAAAGTATGCTTATGGAGCTGATTATCACTTGGTTATTAAAGATAAGCTAAAGCAGCTTTTACAGGTTATTAACGAAAAGATAGGGGAGGTTGGCGGCCGTGCCTTTGTAGATTCGGCGCCGGTATTGGACAAAGCCTGGGCAAAAAAGGCCGGGCTTGGTTGGATAGGTAAAAACTCAAACCTGCTGAGTAAGCAGGTCGGGTCTTTCTTTTTTTTAGCAGAGCTGATCGTGGATATCGAACTGGAGTACGACGTAGAGCCCACTGCAGACCATTGCGGCACCTGTACCAAATGTATCGACGCCTGCCCTACAGATGCCATTGTAGGCCCTTATGTGGTGGATGGCAGCCGGTGTATCTCTTACCTCACCATTGAGCTGAAGAACGAGATTCCGCAGGAATTTAAGGGCAAAATGGATAACTGGATGTTTGGTTGCGATATCTGTCAGGATGTATGCCCCTGGAATCGCTTCTCCGTACTTCACAACGAACCATCTTTTACACCGCACCCCGAACTCCAGGGATTAAAAAAGAAAGATTGGGAAGACATCACCCAGGATGTGTTTCAAAAAGTGTTTAAAAACTCCGCCGTAAAGCGCACAAAGTTTGAAGGCCTGAAAAGAAATATCAATTTCCTGCGCCCCATTTAGTGTTGAAACCACCGTATTAGCCATAATATCAATAGAAAAGAGATGCAAGAGCCGGGAAGTCAGGATACACGGAAGCCTGCTATCGGTTAGCAGGCTTCCGTGTATTTATTCTTTATCTCCCTTAAAGTCCTTTTCCAAACTTGCTTGCCAGTTGTTTCAGCATATCGTCATCAACTGGTTTGGCAGGTTCTTCCTTCTTTTTAAAAGGCTGGTTGTTGTATGGCCTGTTTAACTGCGGGCTGGTTTTGGGCGCGTTGTTTGCGAAGGCCTGTTTAGGGGCTTCCTGTTTGGGGGCAGTGGTAGCTGCAGTTTGCGCGGGCCTGGCTGCCTGCCTTTCGGCTGTTTTTTTGGCACTCCAGCGTTTGTGGATCTCTTCCAGCTTGCGTTTGGTGTATAGCGGGAAATCGCCCTGCATCATCCACGAGTAATAGCTTGGTTCTACATTCAATACATCCTCTACACGTTTTCCTTTGTGTTTGCCAAAGTTTATCGTTTCTTCACCGTCCTCATTATAAACCATGCGGCCGGCAAAATCAACCGGGCGGCTCAGGTTGGTGAATTTATGCAAGGCTTCCACATCGCCTACTACAGGCTTGCTGCGATTGCCTTTTTTATCTTCGTATTCGGTATCAACATAACGCTCTACCTGGGCCAGTAAAACTTCCATGGTGGCGCGGGTGTCCGCTTCGGCAGAGTGCGCGTTAATGATGTCTTTTTCGCAATAAAATTTGTAAGCAGCTCTTAGCGTACGCTGCTCCATCTGATGGAAAATGTTCTGTACATCTACAAAATAGCGGTTCTCCAGGTCGAACATTACGCCTGCGCGCAAGAATTCTTCCATCAACATAGGGATGTCAAACTTATTGCTATTGTATCCCGCAAGGTCACTGTCGCCAATAAACGCGGCGATATCTTCACCTAATTCATGAAAGCGCTTCTCGTCTTGTACATGCTCATCATAAATACCATGTACCATAGATGATTCCAGTGGGATAGGGATGCCCGGCTGTACACGCCAGGTCATAACTTCCTCGCTGCCATCGGGGTTAAGTTTTATAACAGATATTTCTACAATACGGTCGGCGCCAATATTTATACCGGTAGTTTCAAGGTCGAAAAAGGCGAGAGGCCGCTTTAAATTTAATTTCATTGGTTATTTTATCAGGAATGCAAAGGTGGCAAAAACCTTAAAATTATCGGCTTTTATTTTTATGAATAAATTGTGACGTAATTTTGTTATTTTCATTGCACCTAAGTCAATTTAAACCTGATATGAATAAAATTTTACTTGTAGTTTTCTTTTTCATCCTTTTAAGTCCGCTGGCACATAGCCAGGATTTTGTTTACGGCGACAACTCTGCCGAGGAAATGAGTATGAAAAAGTATAATAAAGATACCGCCGCCCGTGCCGTTGTGTTAAATGAGTATGGCCTGGCCCGCATAAGCGATAACAGCGAAGGCAATATCAGGCTGTCGCTGGATTATCACGTCAAAATAAAATTACTTACTACCAAAGGGTTTGATAAAGCTACCGTAGAGATCCCATTGCGGATCCTCTCCAACTCGGAAGAGGAAGCCAGCGATATAAAGGGTTACACTACTTATTTGGACGACAGCGGTAACCACCAAACTGTAGAGTTGGACTCAAAGTCGGCTTTTACCACGAAGGAGAATAAGTATTGGAAAACTGTTAAATTCACCCTGCCTAATCTGCGCCCTGGCTGTATCATCGAGTATAAATACACCACAAAGTCGGCGGCTTTGGGCTTGTTTCCGTCGTGGAAGCTGCAGGATGATATCCCAAAAGTAAATTCCAGGTATGATGTTCACATCCCAGGGTTCTGGAATTTTAACATCTCATTGCGTGGTAATTTAAAACTCACCAAGAATACCGCCGAAATTGAAAAAGAATGCTTTAGCTGGTACGGCGCTAAGGCCGATTGCTCTTTTATGGTTTTCCAAATGGAAAATATACCGGCATTTGTTGAAGAGGATTACATGACGTCGCCTAAAAATTTCATGTCGGCTGTTTACTTCGAACTCTCCGATTATACCAACCCCAGTACCGGGCAAAAAATAAAGGTTGCCAAAGAATGGGCAGATATCGACTTCAACCTTAAGCGGTCGGATTATTTCGGCTCTCAATTAAAAAAGAAAGATCAGTTAAAACCCTACATAGCATCGGTAATTGCCGGTAAAACCGATGATCTTGAGAAGGCAAAAGCCGTGTATGCCTACATCCAAAAAACTATAAAGTGGAACAAATTAACCTCCACCGGCAGCGATAATGTACGTAAAGCATTGGATAGCCACAGCGGTACCGTTGGCGATATAAACCTGGCACTGGTTGCCGCGCTAAGTGCCGCGGGGATAAGAACTGAGGCCGTATTGTTGAGCACCCGCACTAATGGCTTCATTAATAAGCTTTACCCGGTAGAAGACGATTTTAACTATGTGGTTGCCAGGGCAAACATTGGCGATAAAACTTATATGCTTGATGCCACCGACCCTTTACTTGGGTTTGATATGCTGCCACTAAAATGTTTAAACGACCAGGGCCGGGTAATGAGTTTAGATAAGCCAAGCTTTTGGATAGACATGGTATCGTTATCAAAACAACGTAAATCGCAAACCAGCGCTTACGACCTCACGTTGCAAAGCAATGGTAAGCTAAAAGGCACCATTACAACCTATTATAATGGTTATGATGCCTACGAGAAAAGAACTGCTATTAAAAAATTCAACACACAGGATGAGTATATAGAAGACCTGGACGAAAGGCTTGTTAAAACCAAAATACTTTCTGCCGATATTACTAACCTGGATAGCCTTAACCTATCGCTGGTTGAGAAGCTGGAAGTAGAAATAGACGTATATGACAATTTAGACCACAGCAAACTGGCGTTTAACCCGTTCTTTTTTGACAGGATAACCAATAACCCTTTTAAACTGAACGAACGTAACTACCCCGTGGATAAAGGGATGCCATCAGACGACCGTTTTATGCTAACCATGCACCTGCCGGCAGATTACGTAGTGGACAGCGCGCCGCAGGGCGTGGCCGTGAGCCTGCCCAATCAGGGCGGTAAATTTATTACCAATTTTGTGGCGGAAGGGAACACCTTCACCTTCTCTAACGTATTGCAATTCACCAAAACCGTGTACGAGCCCGAAGAATACCCGTACTTAAAAGAACTGTACAATAAGATTATAGCAACAGAGAAGGCAGAAATTGTGTTTAAAAAGAAGTAAATGAAATTAATTTGTACTACCGTTTTTATGCTGATGCTGGCAACCCTGGCCAAAGCACAGCCCAATTACGATGTAAGCCTTATATCTAAAGGCTTGCTACCCTATGCCAGTGCGGTTGTGAGAAGCGAGGACGTAAATACCGAGGTAAAAGACGACGATAATACGGTTTACCATATAAAAAAGGCCATAACCGTAATGAACAAAAACGGAGATGATATTGCCCGTATAGTTTTATGGTATAATAAAACCAATGTAGTACGCAACTTTAAGGGAACTACCTATAACGAATTTGGCAAACCAATAGGTAAATTCACCGAGAAAGACCTTGTTGACCAAAGCGCTACAGCAAGTTATTCGCTATTTGATGATTCCCGGGTAAAGCACTTTATACCTTCCATCGGCGCTTACCCTTACACCATTGAGTATGAATATGAACTGCGGTCAAAACAATCGCTTAATTTTAGTGATTGGACGCCAAACGACTCGCCCGGGCTGGCGGTAGAAAAAAGCACGTTTACGTTTACTTGCGCCCCCTCCTTCAACATCAGGTACAAGGAGATTAATATGCCCGGTAAGGTGAGCATTGCTACAACAAAAGAGGGGCTTAAAACTTACACCTGGCAGCTAAACGATATAAAAGCCTTTAAATATGAGCCTTATAGCCCTAATGAAGAAGATTACCTCAGTTCGGTAAAAATTGCGCCGCAAAATTTTAAATACGAGGGCATAACCGGATCGTTCAACAACTGGAAAGAACTTGGCCAATGGACCTATGATAAGTTGCTGGTTAACCGCAGGGAACTGCCATCGCCAACTGTGCAGGTTATCAAAGATCTTACGGCAGGCATCACCGACCCTAAGCTGAAGGCCAAAAAGATCTATGAATATATGCAGGGCAAGACCCGCTACATTAGTGTGCAGGTCGGCATTGGCGGCTACCGACCTTTTTTGGCATCAGATGTAGACCGTAACAGCTACGGCGACTGCAAGGCCCTGGTAAACTATACACAGGCGCTGCTAAATGTGGTGGGTATCGAGTCGTGGTATTGCGTTGTAGAAGCCGGTAACCCTAAAGTAAGCCTGATGAAGGATTTTGCCAGCATGAGTCAGGGCAACCATATTATTTTGTGCCTGCCCTTTAAAAATGATACTACTTTTTTAGAATGCACCAGCCAAAAGATCCCCTTCGGGTTTTTAAGCGATTTTACCGACGACAGAACCGTTTTGGCCTGCACCCCGGAAGGTGGCAGGCTGATGCGTACCGCCAGGTATAGTCCACAAGTGAATCTGCAGACACGCCGCGCCGATTTTGTAATAGATAATAACGGCGAGCTTAACGGCAGTATCACAACCGTTTTTAAAGGGACGCAATATGATAACCGGGAGGATATGCTGGATGAGCCGCGCAGCGAGCAGTTGAAAATGTTTCCCAAATTATACCCGGCTGTGAACAATCTTGATATAGAGAGCTTTGGCTTTAAACAGGAGAAAAACATATTGCCTGTAATTACCGAGGAAGTGAAGTTGAACGCGCGGGATTTTGCCACAACCGATAATGGTAAGCTGTATTTTTCGCTTAATCCCCTAAACCGTAGTGGTCGGTCCCCGCGCGAAGTACGAAACCGCAATACGGCGCTTTACATCAACAGCGGGTATACTGATGAGGATGAAATTACCTACAAGCTGCCGGCTGGGTACAAAGCCGAGTTTGGTCCCCTACACGTAGCTATTGATAAACCCTTCGGGAAATTTACAGCTAATATGGAGATCAGCGGCGATAAACTAACCTTTAAACGCCGCCTGCAACTGATTGACGGCACCTACAGCAAAGAGCTTTATAGCCAGCTGGTAGAGTTTTACCAACAGGTAGTGGAGGCAGATAATTACAATGTATCGCTGGTAAAGAATTGATCAGCTAAAGATGATAATACCCAGGATGATGCCAACGATCATGATGATGTAGAGCATGATCTCGGTGCCTGCAAAACGCTTATATTTAGTCCAGAAAGAGTAATCCTGTTTTGGTTTCTCCATAATACTACAAAAATATACAAATTATATTTAGCCATGAATATAACCGAGGAAGAAGAAATAAAGAAAGAGTTTCAACTGGAGCGGGTGGTGCTATTCAGCGACGCGGTGTTTGCCATCATTATCACCATTATGGTTTTGGAGATGAAACTCCCCGAAAGCATAAGGCATGCAAGCGAAATACAGGTAAAAGAGGCCATCATCGATCTGCTGCCCAGGTTTTTGGCGTACATTTTAAGCTTTTTCCTCATTGGCGTTTTTTGGGTAAGGCACCTGCGCATGTTCAGTATTTTAAAGGATTATGATAAGGGTTTGATCATACTCAACCTGGCATTCTTGTTTTTTGTATCACTCTTCCCTTTCGCGGCGTCGCTAATAGCGTTGAACCGCAAAATGATGATGTACTCCTGGGGCTTCAATATATACTTTGGCATTATACTGATGATAACCGTGGCACAAACGGTACTCATCCATTATTTGATCATAAAAAAAAGCACGCTCTGCATCAAAAACGCCAAAGTAGAGAATATATTAGAGTGGCGTGTACAGCGGCTCAACTACGTTGCAGTGCCGGTTGTTTTTGCAGCAATGTGGGTGATTTCTTATTTCTCGGTATACCCGCAGATGGTGGTATACGTATTTGCTATTTTTGGCATTTTGATGGGCAGGTTAAAGCGGAGGTATTATCCCAAAAATGATAGCCAGCCATTTTTAAGCAGGCTGTTCACCTCGCGCAAAAAACTGGTTTCCAAACCTGTTGAAGTAGTTGATTAAAGTATTATAACCCTACTGCACCGGCGCTAATTTCCCGGTGTTGCTAAAGCGGGATCGATAACCGAGCCCGCGCGGGAAAAATATTGATAGATGCCGTTATCGTGCAGTTTTACAATCACTACACCGCGGCGGGTGCTGGCGTGTACAATGTAGCCGTTTTGCAGGTAAACGCCCACATGGCTAAATTGCTTGCCATCAAAGTCGAAGAAAACCAGGTCGCCTTCTTTTAGTTCATCCTCATATTTACGCTTGATATTATTTACCTGCATGGCGCAGGTGCGTGGTAGGGGCAGATCATATACCTGCAGTTGCAGTAAGAATACCAGGCCAGAGCAATCCACGCCTTCTTTATCCATGCCGCCAAAGCGATAGGGGGTGCCCATCCATTCGTCTATAAAACTATAAAGCCTGCCGTTTTGGATATCGTTGCGTTTAAGGCCCATAATTGTGGCGTACTTATCGGCTATTTCCTTCTCAGGCTTCACCATTACGTAAGGGCCGCGATTTACCCTTACCGGTATATTGCGAACAGTTAGTTTACGGGAGTGGCAGGCGGTTAAAAGTATCGCGGCAGCAAAAAGGAAGGCAAAATTGGTATGGCGTTTAAAAAACATGCACTAAAGATATCGCTAAACGCAAAAACGTTACAGCGGATGTTATAAACATTTCAACAAAGCCTCTCCACCACGTCTTTGCGGGGTACGAAGCAATCTCCCGATAGGACGCGCGACGGCATTCAAAGCGGTAATGCACAGTTCAGAGATTGCTTCGTTCCTCGCAATGACGCGTGGATTTTAAATTTGTCAATCCTCATCTGCATATCCGCACATCTATCATCCTTTAATCACCCGCTGTATCTCGTCCAGTTTCATCAGGGCTTCTACCGGGGTTAGCGTATTTACATCCAGGTTATTTAGTGTATCGCGGATCTTGACCAGCACCGGGTCATCTATCGAGAACATTTGCATCTGCACCGCTTGCTTTTGCACCTTGCGGATGCTTTCTTTGATGTGCTCGCCGCCGGTACGTTCGTTTTCCAGTTTCTTTAATATCTCGTGCGCGCGGTTGAGCACCTTTTGCGGCATTCCGGCCAGTTTGGCTACGTGGATCCCAAAACTGTGTTCGCTGCCGCCCGGTACCAGCTTGCGCAGAAAGATGATCTGTTGCCCAACCTCTTTAACCGATACGTTGAAATTCTTGATCCGGTTAAAGGTGTTGCTCAGTTCGTTCAGTTCATGGTAGTGGGTGGCAAAAAGGGTTTTGGCACGCGCCGTTGTCTGGTTATGCAAATATTCGGCTATAGACCAGGCGATGGAAATTCCGTCATAAGTAGAGGTGCCGCGACCTATCTCATCCAAAAGAATCAGGCTTCTGTCTGACAAGTTATTGAGGATACTCGCCGTTTCGTTCATCTCCACCATAAAGGTTGATTCGCCAGAGGACAGGTTATCCGATGCACCAACACGGGTGAAGATCTTATCCACCAAACCAATGGAAGCGGCCTTGGCCGGTACAAAGCAGCCCATCTGCGCCATCAGCACGATAAGGCCGGTTTGCCTTAGCAAGGCCGATTTACCCGCCATATTTGGCCCGGTAATGATGATGATCTGCTGCGAATCCGAATCGAGATATACATCGTTGGTAATGTATTCTTCGCCCAGCGGTAGGTTTTTTTCTATCACCGGGTGGCGGCCGCCTTTTATATCCAGCACGCGACTGTCGTTCACGTTTGGCTTTACGTAATAGTTCTTGATAGATATGGTAGCGAAGTTTAGCAGCACATCCAACCGGGCTATCAGTTGCGCGTTCAATTGGATAGGCTTGATGTATTCCGATAACGAATAAAGCAGGTCGTTATACATCCGGGTTTCCAGCGCCAGTATTTTTTCTTCGGCACCTAATATCTGCTCTTCGTATTCCTTTAATTCGGGGGTGATGTAACGTTCGGCATTCACCAGCGTTTGCTTGCGGATCCACTCGGTGGGTACCTTTTCGCGGTGGCTGTGCGTAACCTCCAGGTAATAACCAAACACGTTATTAAATGATACTTTTAGCGATGGTATGCCCGTAGCTTCCGCTTCGCGCTTTTGGATCTCCAGCAGGTAGCCTTTACCGCCAAAAGCGATCTTACGCAACCTGTCGAGTTCCTCGTTTATCCCTTCGTTCATTACCGAACCTTTAACCAGCATTACCGGCGGCTCGGGGTGCAGTTCGCGGGCAATCTTTTCGCAAATGGTGGGGCATGGGTTTAGCTGCTCGCCAATGGCGCGCAGTGGTTCGCTACCGGTAGCTTCTGTTATTTTTTTTATTTCGGCAATGGCCAGCAGTGCTTTCTTCAACTGGCAAACCTCGCGGGGGTTGGCGCGTTGAAGCCCTATTTTAGAGATGAGCCTTTCCAGGTCGCTTATCTGGCGGATGTATTGCTGTAAGGTTTCGCGCAGTTCTTCCTGCGCTATAAAATGCTCTACAACGCCAAGGCGGTCGTTTATTGGTTTTATTTCTTTCAGCGGCATCACTATCCAGCGGCGCAGCAAACGGGCGCCCATAGGCGAGCAGGTATGGTCGAGCACATCAACCAGTGTTAAAGCGTTTTCGTTGGCCGAGCCAACCAGTTCCAGGTTGCGGATGCTGAACCTGTCAAGCCACAGGTACCGGTCTTCTTCAACGCGCCCGATAGCGCTGATGTGCTGCAGGTTGCGGTGTTCTGTCTCATTTAAATAATGCAGTGCAACACCTGCCGCTACGATGCCTAAATTCAATTTATCGATCCCGAAACCTTTGAGCGACTTTACACCGAAATGCTTCAGCAGGGTTTCCTGCGCGTAATCGCCGCTGTAAGGCCAATCATCAAGGGTGTAGGTGTAAAAGCGGTCGCCGTAATTGTCTTTAAAATCGTGTTGGCGACTTTTGGGGAATATCACCTCGCTTGGCGCGTAGCTTTGCAGCAGTTTATCTATATAACCCACGTTGCCCTGCGCGGTTAAAAACTCGCCGGTAGAAATATCTATCAGGGCAATGCCGATACTGTTCTTTTCGAAATGTAACGACGCGAGATAATTATTGCTCTTTTGCTGCAGAATGTTGTCACTAATGGCCACACCCGGCGTAACCAGCTCGGTAACGCCGCGCTTTACAATGGTTTTGGTGGTTTTAGGGTCTTCCAACTGGTCGCAGATGGCCACGCGCTGGCCGGCACGTACCAGTTTGGGTAAATAAGTGTCCAGCGAATGGTGTGGGAAACCCGCCAATTCGATAAAAGTAGCAGCGCCATTGCCCCTGCGGGTGAGCGTAATGCCCAAAATGCCGGCGGCTTTAATGGCATCTTCGCCAAAAGTTTCGTAAAAATCGCCCACGCGGAATAGCAGCAACGCACCAGGATATTTCACCTTGATGGCATTGTATTGCTGCATTAGGGGCGTTTCTTTGGTTTCGGTAGTTTTGGCCAAGTTTGTCCTTTTAATAATCTGCTAATTTAATCCATTGCCTTTGGATTAATGCCATTGTGGAAAAGTTGGGGGAATGTTAGTTAAGTGGTGAGTAGTGAGCGGTGAATGGTTTTGCTTAAACACGATTAGCGAACCGGGATGAGACGTTTACCGGATAATTCTGCCAAACAAATATATTACGCTAACCTTACTATATTAGTGTATTGCTAACCAGTCATGAGTATTTTCAGCATCACCCAATTACGTCTTCAAAACCAGCATTTGGTAAACCCGGAGTTTACAAGCCCTGCCGATATCGTAAAGCACATGGGCGCTGTGCAGTCGCAGGATTATGCCGGGGCCAAATGGGCAGTGGGCCAGCGTTTAAAAAATGGTACTGATGAATTAATGGACAAAGCCTTAGCCGATGGTGATATTATTCGCACCCACGTATTGCGCCCCACCTGGCATTTTGTACATCCCGATGATATTCGTTGGATGCTTGATTTGACGGCCCGACGGATCCAATCTGCCGCGGCATCTCGCCATCGGGAACTCCAGTTGGATGAACATGTTCTTGACAAATGCGAAAAGTTGGTAGCTAAAGCACTGGAAGGAAAAAAGCAGATGGCACGGGACGAACTCGCAGATTATCTTAATCTTCACGGAGTTGCCACTAACGACCAGCGATTTGTACACATCATGATGCATCTGGAACTGGAACAATTGGTGTGCAGTGGCGGACGGGAAGGCAAGCAGTTTACCTATGCTTTGTTTGATGCGCGTGTGCCTAAAACAAAACCCCTCGAAAAAGAGGAAGCTATTGCCACCCTTGCCGAACGTTATTTCATATCGCATGGCCCGGCAACTGTAGCCGATTTTGCCTGGTGGAGCGGCCTGACCAATACCGAGGCCAAAGCCGGGCTGGAAGCCGTTAGATCGAAACTGAGCAGTCACGAGGCTGAAGGTAATACTTACTGGTTTACAGAGCCGGGATTAACCGGTGTTAAAGCAAACCCCGTTCGTCTGCTACCCAATTATGACGAGTATATAGTGAGCTATAAAGACCGCAGCGCTGCCGTCGATGTCAAGCACATCAACAAAGTGGACCCGCGCGGCACTATTTTTAACCATACCATCCTCATCAATGGCAAAATTGAGGGGCTTTGGAAACGTACCATAAAAAAGGACTTGCTGGAAATAGAGATAACGCCTTTTAAACCCTTAAGCCAGAAGAATTTGATGGCGGTTGAAAAAGCGGCAAAACAGTATGCAAAGTTTTTAGGGCTGAAGAAACTGATTGTGCAAACTAAGTCTTAGTTTGCAGCCGCTTCGCCACCTTGCCAATCGTTAACCCTTGCACCAAAATGGAGAATACGACTACGATGTAGGTGATCAGTACAAACTCATCGCGGTACATATTTGTGCCGAGCGATAGGGCCATGGCTACAGAAAGCCCCCCGCGCAAACCACCCCAGGTAAGGATAATTACCGCGTTGTTTTCGAACTTTATTTTGTAACGCAATAGTGATATGGGGATAAAAACCGAGATCCATCGCGCCAGCAAAACAATGAGGATAGTGATGCCTCCAATGGTCATCATCACCGGGTTTATTTTGATGATGAGCATTTCCAGCCCAATCAGCAGAAAAAGCACCGCGTTTAGGATCTCGTCTATCAGCTCCCAAAATTTATCCAGGTAATCGCGGCTTACGTCGGACAACCCCTCGTGCCTTTTATTGCCGGTAACAATGCCTGCAACCACCATGGCCAACGGCCCCGATATGTGTAAACGGCCTGCTAAAAAATACCCTCCCATTACAATGGCGAGGGTAATTAAAACCTCTACCTTATAATCATCTATGGAGCGCAATGCCCAGAAACCTGCGTAGCCAAGTACACCGCCAAATATTAAGCCGCCAACGGCTTCTTGCAAAAATAGCTTGCTAACGGCCATCGCAGAAAAATCACCGGAGCGCGCCACCTCTGCAATGCTAATGAAGATAACCACCGCCACGCCATCGTTAAACAACGATTCGCCGGATATTTTAAGTTCGAGAGAGGCGGGTATTTTGGCTTGCTTTAATATCGCCAGAACAGCTATAGGGTCGGTAGGGGATATCAGTGCGCCAAACAGCAGGCAATAGATAAAGGGTACGCTGATGTGAAACAGTATTAGGAGGTAATACACCATGCCACCTACCAAGAAGGTAGAAATAAGCGTGCCCGCCGTAGCCAGTAATAAAATGGGCCAGCGTTCTTTTTTAAGTTTGTTGGCATCGATATGTATGGCCCCGGCAAAGAGCAGGAAACTAAGCATAAAGTTCATCAGCACATCCTGAAAATCTACCGAGCTGGCTAATTGAATGGCTTTTGCCGAGAGTAACGACTGTGAACTACCTAACGTTGCAAGTAAAACCGAAGAAAACAACGAGAGTACCATAATACCAATGGTGGGCGGCCATTTTATAAACCGGTTGTTGATGTAGGCAAATAAAGCAGTAAGTACAATGGTGATGGTGATGATCTCCTGGGTGCTCATATACGCGCAATTTACCTATAATATAGCTCATTTGAGCGGATAAAATAAATGGAATATGTTATGTGCCGGAATGCTGATGCTAAGCTGATTAATTGTAAATGGTACGCGCCGGGGCTTCGTGTGCCATATTGTTGATCACGGTATCCAGCCTTTCCAGTTAGCCGGAAATATGATCGAGCACAACCTGGTCTAAGCTGACGGTGTTTTTCTGGCTTTTTTTAAGCTGATCTGATAAACTAAGCAACTCTGCCTTTCCCTTCATGGCGATGGTGTGCTAAAACTTATCGCATCATTGCGTAGCAGTTATAGTGATAAACATAAAATCAGTAATAAATTAATTAGGTTGCTTTACAGGACGAAAATAGAATCCGGGATAAAAATTATGTTGTGGCAACAATTTTTTAAATTATTGAGTTTTGCAAAGTTCTGCCCAGGTTATCTCTCCTGGCAACCCGGCCCTGCTAAATTCAATATGGATCACTTTACGGGGCTTGTGGTTGATTGTACGGTTGGAGGCATGGAGCAGCAAAGGGCGCATTACCATGATGCAGCCGGCCTTAACAGTACAGGTAGTTTCGGTCTCTACATCCCAATCGATCGTTTCGGGCCGGTAGATGCCTTTGAGATGAGAGCCGGGCACAACCTTCAACGCACCGTTGCCTGCATCTGCATCATCCAGGTGGATGCGGATAGTGAAATTATCTTCAAGAATTTGTAATGGGGGCTGTACCGCGAACCGATCTTGCTTAACCGTCCACGGCCCAAAGCCCGGCAGGTCGGTTCGCTTATCTACCGAGATGGTGAGGTCCTGGTGCCAAGCCACAAACCAGTTAGATTCTTCGGGTTTGTCAAAATAAATGGATTTCACAACGACAAAACCATCCCCAAATAAGGCGGTAATAGCTGCCCTTAGTTTTGCGTTAAAAATGAGCGACTTTGCTGCCGGAATTTCTTTAAGGAATTGCCTGATGGCAAAAAGCCCGGCTGATTTACGGAATGTGCTTTTGTTAGCGTCGGCTTTGCTGATCTCGTGCAAAACAGAACGGATCTCATCTTCGGTGAAAACATCATCTACAACGGTGAATCCATTGTTAGCAATGTTTTGAAGATGAGATCCGTACATGGCTTATGCCTAAGTCTTTTTAGAAGCTATTTCTAACGCTGTTGCTGAAGGTTTTGGTGCTCCAGTAACCACTATCCAATATGCGGCGAACAGTTAGTAGAGGATAGTCCGGGTCGCGTTTGTCAGCAAGTTGAAAAGCCAATTTGAATTCTCTTTTTTGAATCTCAGGCAACACCGGTTTTTTCCAGATCCCAAATGGGTAGGCAAAGTAAACGATCTCTTTACCGGTTATTTCTTCCAGTTTTTTGGTTGGCTTATCTATCTGGGTAACCCAATCATCAACCGGGCGGTTGGTTATTTTGCCGTTTTTGCCTTTTATCACCAATATGCCGTTATGCGTGTACTTGTCTACACGATGGTGATCCCAGGTGTGGCTGGCAATCACGTTACCATCGTCTGATAGTTTTTTAACCATATCGGCAGTCATGTAATGCGGGCGGCCTATAGATACGGTCATCACAAAATAAACGGCTTTAAAACCATATTTCTTCAACTCCGGGGCAGCAATGGTAAACTGATCCAGATCCGTATCATCAAACGTGAGCATGATAGGTTTCTTGGGTAGCGCGGCACCGGTAGTTAAATAATTATATAGCTGATTTGGCAGGATGGTATGATAACCGCTATCGGCCAGCATTTTTATGTGCTCTTTAAAAGCCGCTATTTGTACAATATAATCTTTAGCGCCTTTGCTGTCGGTAGCTTTCCAGTCGCGTATTTGGTGGTAGCAAACAATTGGTACTTGTTTGCGGGCCATTACTGCGGCATTATCTACCGGGCCGGTTGCCAGCTTGGCTACCACATCGGGCGAGCTGGTTTGCGTGGTGGCAACGGTATCGTTTGCTTTTTTATCGGTTGATGATGGTTTGGACTGGCAGGAAACCATGCCAAAAACGAACAATGGTAACAGGGCAGAAAATTGTTTTAACATAGCGATGGATGATTGTTTATAGTTAGGGCGCTAAAATAATACAATTCTAAAGGATATATTATTAACTGTTAATAAATAAAATAGAATTAAAGCACTATCCGCTTACCCTCGGCAATGGAACGTTTGGCTGCGTCGAGTATCTGCATCACCGTCATATTATATTTTAGCGAGGAGCGGTCGTTAATGCCAAGTAGTCGGTTTTTAAGTACCAGCGGCAGGTAGGTAACCGGGTTATCCAGCGGTGCTTCCAAAGCATTGGTGATGTTGGCATTGCTTACGTTATCGTTTACCCTGGTCAGAACGTTGGTTCGGTCGAGCGCGTGCATGTAGCCTTTATCGCCAAAAACTTCCAGGTCCTTTATCGAGAATGGCCAATTCCATGATGCTTCTATGAGCCCGGTGGCGGTAGGGTATTCTATTAAAATATTAACATCATCTTCCACTTTGGGATAAACATTCAGTTTAAAGTGGCGTGCAACAGCCGTTACGGCAATTGGTTTCTGGCCTTCCATCAGCCAGGTCATCAGGTCGGCACCGTAGCAGCCAAAGTCGATAAGGGCGCCGCCGCCGTTTAGTTCAGGGTCGGTCAGCCAACTTAAAAATTCTTTGCTGCAACCAATTTCCTTTGGTCCCTGGTGCCCATCGTGCACCACCATTTTGCGGATCCGGCCTATGCTGTCCTTCGATGCCATGTTATAAACATGCTGGTAGGAGGGGTACCAGGTAGTTTCGTAGTTGGTAAGCAGTTTAATATAATACTTCAACGCTAAAAACTCCATGCGCTTAGCCTGTGCAAGGGTAGCAGCGAGCGGTTTTTCTACCATTACGCTGATGCCTAAAGGGGCGCAGATCTCCACCACATCAATGTGTTTGGCAACCGGGTTATAGCCCAGTACCGCATCGGGTTTGGTGGTTACGGCCATCTTCTTCAAATCGTCAAAAAAGATGGAATCTGGTAACTTGTATTTTTCCTGGTATTTGGCGCGGAGCGCTTTATCCGCTTCGGCAATACCAACAATAATAACTTTGCCCTGCTGGTAGTCGTTAAGGATGCCGTTCACATGATCGTGCGACATGCCCGCTATGCCCAGCCTAAGCGTACTCATCAATACCGGCGGCGGCGATGGAGGCAGCACCTTTACCACCGGCGGGGTAATTTTTGCCTTTACCGTATCCTGCGCAAAAGAAAATGATCTCAATACAGCCGAAAGTATGGCCAGGCAAAATAAAAACCGCGTTAATTTCATGCTGCTAATATATCCTCTTTTTTTACTTTTCTGTTGATAATGAATATGGTACGTCTTCGGCCTTAATGCCTCTTGCTTTGTTTGGCGTTGCCGACATGCTGAAATTCAGCACACCGCCGTTTAATAACGCCGCGTGGCTAAGCCAGTTGTAATCGTACGCTTTACCATTTACGGTTAAAGCGCTTACATAACGGTTAGCATCGCTGTTTGTTGGCGCGTTAATGATCACTTTTTTGCCATTCTCCAAGGTCAGTGTGAGTTTTTTAAACAAAGGTGTACCCAACACATATTGGCCGCTGGATGGGCAAACCGGGTAAAAGCCCATTGCCGAAAATACGTACCAGGCCGATGTTTGTCCGTTATCCTCATCACCGCAGTAACCGTCGGGGGTGGCTTTATAAAGCTTGTTCATTACATCGCGCACATGGGTTTGGGTTTTCCATGGCTGGCCGGCGTAGTTGTACAGGTAAGGCATGTGCTGGATAGGCTGATTACCGTGTGCGTACTGGCCCATGCCGGCAATCTGCATCTCGCGGATCTCGTGGATAACTTCACCGTAGTAACTGTCATCAAATACCGGTGGTAACGACCATACCGAATCCAACTTGGTCACAAATTTTTCCTTGCCACCCATCAAACTGATAAGCCCGTTGATATCATGGAAAACGCTCCAGGTGTAGTGCCAGCTATTTCCTTCGGTAAAAGCATCACCCCATTTAAAAGGGTTAAAAGGGGTCTGGAATTTACCGTCCTTGTTTTTACCGCGCATTAACCCGGTTTGCGGGTCGAACAGGTTTTTGTAGTTCATGCTGCGTTGTTTGTACACGTCGGTTTCAGCAGTTGGGCGTCCCAGGGCTTTGCCTAATTTATATATGGTGAAATCGTCATATGCATACTCCAAAGTGCGTGCGGCGTTCTCGTTTATCTTTACGTCGTAAGGCACATATCCAAGCGAATTGTAATAGTCAACACCATCACGGCCGGTAGCCCTCGGGCCATCATTATTGGCACCATGGGTTAGGGCTTCGTAGAGCGTATTGATATCGTAACCGCGGCCACCTTTAAGGTAAGCATCAGATACTACCGACGCGGAGTTGTTACCAACCATAACGTCCGAGTAACCCGGGCTACTCCACTCGGGTAGCCAGCCACCTTCTTTATAATCATTAACCAAACCGGCCTGCATCTCTTTGTTGATGGCCGGGTAAACCAAATTCAGGAAAGGGTACAAAGCGCGGAAGGTATCCCAAAAGCCCGTACCAGCAAATTTATAGCCGGGTTTTACCGTGCCGTCCTGTGCGCTCCAGTGCATAATTTGCCCTTTGGCGTCTACCTCGTACATTTTGTTTGGGAAGAACAGCATCCGGTAAAGGCAAGAGTAAAAAGTGCGGGTTTGGTCAACCGTGCCGCCTTCAACCGCTAAACGGCTCAGTGTTTTGTTCCAGGTGGCTTTGGCCTTCGCTTCGGTAGCATCAAAGCTATCTTTACCCACTTCTCTTTGCAGGCTTATGTCGGCTTGTTCAATGCTGATGAATGACGAAGCTACACGCAGGTGTACTTTCTCGCCTTTTGCAGTTTTGAAACCAATGATCGCGCTCACATGCTTTGCAGTGAGTTCGCTGCCGTCGTTCAAAGTACTATCGCTGTAAAGCTGTGACAGCGCTATTGGTTTATCTACATAAATAACAAAGTAATTTTTAAAGTTTTTTAACGGACCGCGGGCATACTTGGTAGAGTAACCCACTATTTTACCTTCGCCACGCAATACCTTGATGTAGGAACCTTTATCAAAGGCGTCTATCACAATAAATGAGCTATCTGATTTTGGGTAGGTGAACCTGAATTGCGCGCTGCGCTCCGTAGGCGTTATCTCGGTAGTAACATCATGGTCGGCCAGGTAAACGCTGTAGTAGTAGGGTTTGGCAATCTCTGTTTTATGCGAAAACCAGCTTTGACGGCCGTTTTGCGTAACTTTTAGCTTGCCTGTTGCAGGCATAATGGCAAACTGCCCATAGTCGTTCATCCAGGGAGATGGCTGGTGGGTTTGTTTAAAGCCGTTTATCTTATAAGCATCGTAAGTGTACTGCCATCCGTCGCCCATTTTGCCCGTTTGCGGAGTCCAAAAGTTCATTCCCCAGGGCAGGGCAATGGCAGGGTAGGTGTTACCATTACTCAGGTCGTATTTAGATTGGGTGCCCATCAATGGGTTTATCCATTCAACCGGGTCGGTTATTTTTGGTGCCTGCTGGGCAAATGTGGTGGTGGCTAAGAGTATCGAACTTAAAAAAAGGAAACTTTTTTTCATATGTGAATTGATGTTGGCGGACTAAACCGGCGGTAAATATAAAAGACTGGCGGGTATTGCCAGTCTTTTATATTTATTTTGTTACCAACCGGGGTTTTGAGTGAGTTTAGTGTTGGTGTTTATTTCTCGCTGCGGTATTGCCCACAGGTAGTATTGCTGTTTCATGGTTACACCCTGTTCATTAGGGGTGGAGGTGGCATCACCAAAGGTGTTGTTTGTAACATTATACACCTTATGCGTACGCTGGATATCGAAGTACGCTTTATCCTCATAGGCCAACTCGTGGTAACGCTCGCGCCAAACGGCTTCCCTGAAGGCATCTTTAGACAGACCACTTAACGGAGCAAGTTTAGCACGGGTCCTGATGGCATTTATCTGCGCATATGCAGTTGAATTAGGCGAACCCCCGGCTTCGTTGCTTGCCTCGGCATATATCAGCATTGCCTCTGGTAAACGCAGCAATGTCCAGTTCTCGTCAGAACTACCATTGCCTAATGCGCTTTCTACATGGAAAAACTTGTATAAAGCGTGCTCGCCAAATTGTATGATTGTATTTGGGTCTTTGTCTTTAGGATAACTGGAGAAATAAAATTGCCTTTCCTGTGCACGCAGGTCGCCGCTCTCGTAGCTTGCCACAAATTCATCGGTGGGGATCATGGCTCCAAGGTGATCACCGTAGGCACCTACCTGTAAATTAAATGGCAGTGTAAGTTGCGGAATGGCATTAGTACGTACACCCAACAGGTAATTTATCTGGAAGATAAGTTCGCCTGTGTTTTTATGGGCATTATCGTGCAGGTAATCGTATTTGTCAAACAGGGTATATTGGCTCAACACGGGTAAAACCTCCTGTGCAGCCAAAGCATAGTTCTCCGGCTTATTTAAAGGGAAGCCCGCCATAGTTAAGTATACGCTGCCCAGTAATGTACGTACAGCGCCAAGCGACGCGCGGCCTGTTTCTTCCTTTTCAGCTAAGCCCGAAGTTTTGGCCGCCTGCAAGTCGCTCACAATCAAAGCATATACATCGGCAATAGGGGTACGGGTAGGGTACAGGTTCTCGCTGTTAATGGCAACAGGTTCGGTAATTAAAGGCACATCGCCATAAAGCCTTACCAGGTGGAAATAGAAGAATGCCCTTAAAAAGTAGGCCTCGCCAAGTAGTCGTTTTTTGTCTGCATCGGGCATAGTGATCTTGGGGATATTAGCGATGGCGATGTTGGCGTTTGAAATAGCGTTATAACTATTAGCCCAAACCGTTTGAAAACCCGGGTTAACCGAACTGGTAGTTTGTGTAATAACGGCCCGGTTGTTTACGCTTTGCCCAAGTGAGGTAGCATGCCCGGCAAATAATTCAAGCGTAATAAAAGGGCTCTCGCCATAGGCATCGCCGTTTTGGAACATATATAACGAGGTATAAATACCGTTTACAAAAGTTTGGGCCTGCGATGCGGTTGTAAAGTAATTATCCTTTACAAAGTTACCTTTATTTTCTTCATCGAGATATTTTCTGCAGCTGCCAAGTGCTGTAGTAAGGATCAGTAATAGCAACCCGACCCTGTATTTTTTTAAGTTAAACTTCATAATACTGTATATTAATTGTTGTTTAATTAGAAACTTGCGTTTACACCAAGCAGAAATGTTCTTGGTTTTGGATAATCATAAAACTGGATGCCCTGGGTAAAGTTGCTGTTGCCGTTGTAGGTAGATACCTCAGGATCGTAACCGGTGTATTTGGTTATCAGGAACAGGTTTTGCCCTTGTGCATATACCCTCAGCCTGCTCATTTTTAATTTCTTAAGAATGTTATTCGAAAAGTTGTAACCCAGTGTTACCGCCCTGCCGCGTATGAACGATCCGTTTTCTACCTTGGTAGAATAGATCTCGGTTTGATACCTCACATAGGCTGGCCTGTTTTCGGCTATGCTGGTGTTTTGGTTTTCTGGTGTCCACGCGTTTAATACAGTGGCGTAGCTGTTTGCCTGGCCGGTACGGTCCTGGCCCGAGTGGCGGGTTAGGTTCATGATCTGGTTCCCATAGTTAAACTGTAACTCTACACCCAAATCGATGTTTTTATAGCGGAAGTTGTTGGTAAAGGTACCGTAACCATCCGGAGTTGATTTTCCTAATACTTCGCGGTCGTCGGCACTGATTTTGCCGTCGCCATTCAGATCCTTTATTTTTAGATCACCCGGAAGCAGGTTGTATTTAGCCGCTTCAGTAGCTTCGCTGGTACCCCAGGTGCCTAATACCGTGTAGCCGTAAAAACTGCCCGGCGCAAGGCCAACACGCATCAGGTTAAAATCTGACAGGAATCCCGGCGACAGGTAGATATCGTCGTTATTAGCACCCAATGCAATGATCTTGCTTTTTAACAGCGAAATATTGAAGGAAGAGTTCCAGCTGAAATTATCGGTTTTTATATTTTGTGTGCTGATGGTGAACTCCAAACCCTTGTTTTGCAGCCTGCCAATGTTTTTATAAACACTGCCAAAGCCACTGGTTTGCGGTAATGGCGCATTCAGCAGCAAGGCCTGGGTTTTCTTTAGATAAGCGTCGGCTTCCAAAGTAACACGGTTGTTAAATAAGCCAAGTGATACACCAAAGTCTATCTCGGAATTTTTCTCCCATGACAGATCTTCATTACCAATAGTGGTTTGGTGCGTGCCAATGGCTTGCGCGCCGCCAAAAATATAGTTGGTGGTCTCAATTCTGGCCTGCGATTGATACTGTCCAATCTCTGAGTTACCGGTTAGCCCGTAGCTTAAGCGGAACTTTAGGTCGGATATGGTTTTGTTATCCTTCAGAAACGCTTCCTGCGATGCGCGCCACGCCAATGCGGCAGAAGGGAAGAAACCATATTTAACGTTTTTACCGAAGCGGGATGAACCATCTTCACGGCCGGTAACAGTTAACAGGTATTTCTCCTTGAGATTGTAATTGATCCTGCCGAAAAACGACTGCATTTGCCACGCGTCGTAATTAGAGCCAGGTATGCCTGGAATCTTACCTGCTGCAAGGTTGTAATAACCATAAAAATCGTCAGATAAGCTGCCAGTTGATGCGCCAAAACCTGTTTGTTTAAAATTCTGACGTTCGAAACCCGCCACCACATTGATCTTGTGGATGTCGTTGAAGGTTTTATCGTAGGTGAAGTGATTTTCCCATTGCCAGAACGTGTTGTTACGCTCGCTGATAGAAGCCGAGCTGTACTTCTGATCGGCAGTTGCGCCGCCAACCAAACCTGTTTGCGAATTAGGGAAGTAATTTGCAGAAGTGGTTACTCCCAGCGTACTGCGGAACTGCAAGCCCGGGAACAGGTTGAAATTTAAGTAACCGTTACCGCTAAACACGCGGATCTTATTAAGGTTTACAATTTCGTTTGCCTGAGCAACAGGGTTATCGCCGCCCTCCATATTGGGGTAGTCGGTACGTTTGCCGTAGCTGCCGTCGGGGTATTTTATAGGGATGATAGATGGCATCTCAATTAACATACGCGGGATGTTGTTACCACCGGTACCATTATCCTGCAGGCGGCCATCCTGCGCATTGTAGTTTAAAGTAGCGCCAACTTTTAACCACGATTTTACCTGGTTATCAAAAGTTAGTCGGGCATTATAGCGTTTTAAGTAGCTATTGATGATGATACCCTGGTCGTCGGCATAGTTTAAGAATAAGCCGTAGTTCAGCTTTTCTGTAGCGCCGGTGAACGATAGGTTGTGGTTCTGGCTAACCGCGGTGCGGGTGGTTGCATCCTGCCAGTCTACATCATATAGCGGCTGTAAATTACTATCGAACAGCTTGCCTATTAATGCCGTGCGAATCACTTTCGGGTCGTCATCGGCGTATTTGCCTGCCGCCCAGCCAACCGGGTCGTATTTTTTGATGTTGGCGTACGACTGGTCTTCCACCGCTAAAAATTGTTTCGCATTTAGCACCGGTATTTTGCGTGCCATTTTGCTTACGCTTACATAGCTATCATAACTTACTGATGACGGCGCGCCTTTGTTTCCACGCTTGGTGGTTACCAAAATAACGCCGTTTGCACCGCGCGTGCCATAAATAGCGGTAGAGGATGCATCCTTCAGTACATCTATCGATTCTACATCGTTAGGGTTAATGGAGTTACCGCCTTCTGTCCAAACCACGCCGTCAACAACGTACAATGGGTCGGTATTGGTGTTGATTGAGCTGTAACCACGAATACGGATCTTGGTAGCACCACCCGGTGCGCCCGAGTTGGTAGATACGTTTACACCGGCAATTTTTCCGGCAAGCTCCTGCTCCAGGTTGGTTTGCGGCCTGTCCTGCAACTGGCGACCACTCACGCTGCCTACCGAACCGGTAAGGTCCACACGTTTTTGAGTGCCGTAGCCCACTACAACCACCTCACTTAGTGCCTGTGGCTGCTCTGCCAATACCACGTCAATGGTGGCGCGGTTATTAATGGCAACTTCCTGCGAGTTGTAGCCAATAAAGCTGAATACCAACGTGCCGTTGCCCTCTGGTACGGTGAGCTTGTATTTGCCGTTAACATCGGTTACTGTACCGGTTGTGGTACCTTTAAGCTTTACGTTTACACCAGGCAAGGGGCCTTTGGCATCTGTAACGGTACCAACAATGTCTACTGCTTTAATTTCAACAGGGTTATTGTCGGCATCCTTCTTTTTTACTACAATGGTCTCCTGGAAGATTTTGTAGGTAAGCGGCTGTCCTTCAAAGGCTTTGTCGAGTGCTTCGGCAATAGTAACCTTCGATACTTCGATATTGATAGCGCCCGCTCTTGATACATCCTGCTTATCATACATAAAATGATAACCGGTTTGTTTTTCTATCTGGCGCAGGATCTTTTCAACCGAGGTGTTCTTTTGTTTTAAAGAAACCACCTGGCTGTAAGTTTTGGCGCTGATGTTGGTGAGTGCTGCAATTATTAAAATGGCAGTGAGTTTCATAACCAAAATAATTTTGGAAAGTTTAGGCCACGCCAGGGGCAGGGCCTTAGAATTAAAATTCATAAGTTTGTAGAGTTTGGGTTAAACATTAAGTTTCAATTCGTCAGATTGCGATGGTTGGGGAACCCAGATATTTAGCCGGAGAAGTGGTCGAAACACTTCCCGGTTTTTTTATGATCTGTTGGCACGTTTAGCCCAACCGGGTTCGCTTTGCGGGCTAACTTGGTCGTCGTCGTAGTTCTTCAATCATGGTGCGTTTTTTAAAGGTGAATGTTGGTAATGTATATTGCGTGTTTTTTTGGCTCTTTATAAAACGATGATGTTCTTTCCTTCAATTTTTAATTTAAAGCCGGTGTACTCCAGCATATTAAGCAACTCCGATGCTTTTACACTGCGCGCTATGCGGCCATTAAATTCCCGGTGGGGGATTTTGCCTTTGTAGATCACGTCCACATCGTACCAGCGTGATGCCTGGCGCAATATCATATCTATCCCCGCGTCCCTGAACTGGAAGATGCCGTTTTTCCAGGCGGTTTCGTCGTTTACATCCACATCATCAACCACTTTGCTTTGGCCGTTGGCGGTTATCTGTGCCTGCTGGCCGGGTTTGAGGATGGCGCTAAAGCTTCCGCTTTTAATATTTACGGCGCCTTCCAGCAGGGTTGTCTTCATCGTGGTCTCGTCATCGTAGGCCATTACGTTGAAATGGGTGCCCAGTACCTCAATTTCGGCACGGTTGGTTTTCACTTTAAAAGGCATCGCCGGGTTTTTGGCCACTTCGAAATAAGCCTCGCCGGTTATATCAACCTCGCGGGTTTTGCCGGTAAAAACCGTAGGAAAGCGTAATGACGATGCCGCATTTAACCAAACTTTGGTGCCATCGGGTAAAATAACCTGGTATTGTCCGCCGCGTGGCGTTACAATGGTATTGATGGATGGGATGGGGCTATTATCGGCCATGGCGGCGGAGTTATACAGTAGCTGGCCGTCTGCGGTTTTTTTAACTATGGTAGCGCCTTGCTTAGCCAGCGTTCCGTTTTGGGCGTTATCCAGAATAATGGTTTTGCCGTTGGCGAGGGTAAGTATAGCCTTGTTGCCGCCCGGTAAAGCGTCATGCGCAGGGTGTTTAACTGCTTTAGCATGTGTTTGCGTTTCCTTTTTAGGATATAAATGCCAGTAAGTGCAAAGCGAGATAAAAATAAGTGCCACAGCAGCCGCTGCAATTTTCCCCCATAAGATCAACGTTCGGCCGGGCTTCCGGCTGTTATCGGTATCGACGGAGCCCAGTATGTTTTTTAGAATGGCATTTGATTTATCAGCATCAAAAAAAGACTCACCCGGTTTAAGCTCGTCCCAGGCCTGGCGGACATAGCGTGACAACTCTTCATCGCACTTGCCGGCATCTACTATAGCAAATAGCTCGTCGCGCTCCTGCGGAGTGGCCGTTTTGTTATAATATTTATCAAAAAGGTATTGCAACCTCAACCTGGATGTTTTCATTAAATGTTGTTCAATAATTGGCAGCGTATAAAGCAGGGGAGCTTTATGTTAAAGACACAAACGGCGAATAAAAAGGGGCTATTGCTTCTTAACTTTTTTTCAAAATAATTGCAGCGAGCGCAATTACGGCAGACATATCCATGTTCGACTGCACAAAATTGGTGATGGAATGGGTAGATGCCTGCAGATATTTCTTCACGGTTTCGCGAGAGAGGCCCATCTGGCTGGCTATCTCATCATACTTTAAGCGCTTGTGGCGGCTAAGCAGGTATACCTTTTGCTGCTGCGGCGGCAGGTGGTCAATGGCCTCGTCAAGCAGGCTGTAGTAAGCATCTAAGCCGCTGCTTTCTTCAGGGATCAGTACCATCGCGTTTTCTTCGATGGTTTTTTGGCGGAGGCGTTCTTTAGCGAGCTTTCGCAGGCAGTTGAGCGCATGATTTTTAGAAATTACAAACAAATAGGCTTTGAAATGCTGCACCGCCGCAAGGCTTTCGCGGCTGAGCCATATTTTCAGGAAAACGTCCTGCACCACTTCTTCCGCAAGCTCAGCAGATCCGGTTATACGGTATATATGGGTACCTAAAAGCTGGTGATGGGTGTTGAACAGTTCGCTAAAGGCGTGTTCATCTCCACCGGCAACTCTTAGGAGTAACTCGTTTTCGCAAGGTATTACGTCTAACATAGGCTGTTATTGGTGCAGGCAAATAATAAAAAATTAACTACAACTGCAACCCCAATAATGTTTTAATGTTAAAAAAGTATCACATTGTGTAAAACAGACACTTTTTAATTTCCTGATTGGTAAATATTTAACCAATGATAAATTTCCACCGTCGCGCAATTATGTTAAAATAATGACGGATTGCCCCCCAGTTTTATCCTGCCCAAATGCTTATAAGCGGCCTCTGTAGCCTCGCGGCCGCGGGCTGTTCGCATTAAAAAACCTTCCTGTATCAAAAAAGGCTCGTAAACTTCTTCAATGGTGCCTTCTTCTTCGCCAACGGCGGTGGCTATGGTTTTCAGGCCAACAGGGCCGCCCTTAAATTTATCTATAATGGTGCTCAGGATCTTGTTATCCATCTCGTCGAGCCCGTGCTCATCCACATTAAGGGCGTTCAGGGCGTACTTGGCAATGGCGGTATCAATATTGCCATCGCCTTTTATCTGGGCAAAATCGCGTGTGCGGCGCAACAGGGCGTTTGCTATACGCGGCGTACCGCGGCTGCGGCGGGCAATTTCATAGGCACCTTCATCGCTGATGGGCGTTTTTAATATGGATGAAGAACGTAATACGATGGTGGTTAACAGTTTAGCATCGTAATATTCCAGCCGGGCATTGATCCCAAATCTTGCCCTTAACGGCGCGGTAAGCAATCCCGAGCGGGTGGTTGCACCAACAAGAGTGAAAGGGTTCAATGAGATCTGCACCGAACGCGCGTTTGGCCCGCTCTCCAGCATAATATCTATCTTAAAGTCCTCCATGGCCGAGTACAGGTATTCTTCTACCAGCGGACTGAGGCGGTGGATCTCGTCTATAAAAAGGATGTCGCCGGTCTCCAGGTTGGTGAGCAGGCCGGCCAGGTCGCCGGGTTTATCAAGCACCGGGCCCGATGTTATTTTAATACCCACGCCCATCTCGTTGGCCACAATGTGCGAGAGGGTAGTTTTGCCCAGCCCCGGCGGGCCGTGAAGCAACACATGGTCCAGCGCTTCGCCACGCTGGCGGGCGGCCTGTACAAATATTTTTAAGTTGGCTAATATCTTATGTTGCCCTGTAAAATCTTCAAAAGCCTGCGGGCGCAATACTTTTTCTATATCGCGTTCGGCAGGGGATAGGTGCTCACGTTCCGGGTCGAGATTTTCATTCATTGCCAACGAAATTAGTATTTTTTAGTTAGATGTTAGATACGAGATTTGAGATTTGAGACAAAAATGCTTAGCAGCAAGGCCTTATCTCACATCTGATATCTCACATCTCAAATCTACCCCTCTGGATACTTCCTGAAGATGCTGTTGAATTTCATTTGCAGTACGCCAAACACGGCTTCTTTGAAAATGCCTTTTGACATTTTGGAGGTGCCGGCAGTGCGGTCGGTAAAGATGATGGGGATCTCTTTTATCCTGAAACCATGTTTTATGGTAGTGAATTTCATTTCTATCTGGAACGCGTAACCTACAAATTTTACTTTATCCAGTTCGATGGTTTCCAGTACTTTGCGCCTGTAGCACATAAAGCCGGCGGTAGAATCCTGTATATCAATACCGGTAATAAAGCGCACGTAAACCGATGCGAAATAACTCATCAGCACCCTGCTCATGGGCCAGTTAACCACGTTAACCCCTTTGATATACCGGGAACCGATAACCGCGTCGTTATCATCTATACAGGCCTGGCGCAGGCGAAGCAAGTCGTCTGGGTTATGCGAAAAATCGGCATCCATCTCAAAAACATAATCGTAATGGTTGGCAATGGCCCATTTAAAACCGTGGATGTAGGCCGTACCTAAACCCAGTTTGCCCGTTCGTTCTACAATGAAAAGCTTTTCGCCGTAATCGCGCTGTAATGATTTTACAATTTTTGCAGTGCCATCGGGCGACCCGTCATCGACAATAAGTAAATGGAAATCGTGCACAAGCGAAAATACCTTGTGAATCATCCTTTCGATGTTTTCCTTCTCGTTGTAGGTTGGTATAATTACTATACTATCCGGCACTTATCAATAGTTGAAATGAGGTAAATGTAAACGGCTAAAATAACCCAATTTATAATGGTTCAAAATAAAAAAACAGGAAAGCTGCAGCGATCCTGTAATTTTTAGGTAATATTTTCTTTACACGCTATCTTTTGCCTTAAATGCAAACGGCTTAGGCGAGTAAATATTTTACACGATAGGGTTATCGGGATGAATTTTGCTGGTGTGATCGTCGCGGATATCCATGCCTTTTGCCAACACATCGGCAGCCAGGTAAGCTTTCTCCTTGATGAAGGGACTCACAAACACAAATACCACCACAAAACCAAAACAGATGGCCACGAACAGCCAGAAGAACGATGCGCCGGTAAAGGTTTTAAACATACCGCCACCCGCGATGCTGTTATTTACTACCGCGTTGAAGAACGAACCGATAGAGTAAGTGAAATACCAAATGGCTGTCATGGTGCTTTTCATAGATGGCGGCGATTGGGTGTAAGCATACTCCAGGCCAGTGATAGATACCAATACTTCGCCTGCAGAAAGGATAGCAAAAGCCAGTATTTGCCACCAAACGGATGGGTGCTGGCCTGCATCAACCTTCACTTGCAGTAAAGCGATGATGACAAAGCTAAAGCCGGTTACAAACAAACCAAAGCCAATTTTACGCAGCGGGGTTAACTTAATGCCCAGTTTTTGTACTAAAGGGTATAAGCCGTAATTGAAGATAGGGATAAACGCAAGCAGGAAGAAAGCGTTTACGGTTTGGATCTGCGATGGCAGAACCGTCCAGCCAAAAATGCCGAGGCTAAGATCTAACTCTTTCGATTGCAGCACCCATTCGGCACTGTTCATATCCCAAAGCGACCAGAAAACCGGGATAAAGGCAAATACGGCCATAACGCGCCAAACTGCTTTTATGCCGTCAACTTTTTCTTCACCATACCTGGCTTCGGCGCATTCCCAAGCGGTTTTCCCGCTGGCTTTTGTTTTGCCATTGAACTTGCACATGAGTGCATAGAAACTTACTGATACAAAATTATCTTTATTAATTCCTTTTGGCGGTAGCTTAATATACCGTTTGCTGCCCGAGAAGAAGATGATAGTGGCTAATGCCATCAGTATCCCCGGTACTCCAAACGCCCATGAAGCGCCCCATTTTTCGTAAATAACGGGGATCAGCGCTAAACTCACCATGGAGCCAGCGTTGATACTGAAATAGAACCAGCTGTAAATGCTGCTCATTAAATGCTGGTTGCTATGGTCGAACTGATCGCCCACGTTGGCGGATACGCAGGATTTAATGGCCCCTGCCGAGAACGCGATGATGATCAATCCGGTTTGGAAGCCGCTAAGCGAGGTATCAAACATCGACAGTAAAAAGTGACCTATGGTGTATATCAACGAACCGATGAGGATGACCCGGTATTTGCCAAAGAACCAGTCGGCCAGGATGGCGCCGAGAAGGGGAGTGGCATATACCAGGGTAGAGAAGGTGTGGTTTATACTGTTTGATTTTGCGTTGGCTATGGCGGTAGCATCGTGACTGAAAAACTGGTGCACCAGGAATACAGCCAATATGCTGCGCATTCCGTAAAAGCTAAAACGTTCGGCAAATTCGTTGCCTATAATAAAGGGTACACTACTGGGGATACGGCCTTTCGGCTTTTCTGACGCTATCGGGGTTTCCTGCATTATCGTGGTGGGGATAAAATTTGCTTTAAAAATACTATAATTATACTAAACCAAAATTTTATACCGAAATTATTACAGAAGGGTATATCAATGATGGTTAATTGGTTTATTTACTGCTGTATTGTTTTTTTTACCGGTACCTGGTCTCTATCAATGATCGCTTGCTTTTTTGGGTCTACAAAACCAGCGTCTTCGGGTTGTGGGATGTTACGCATATCCAGGTTCTCTACAAATACCCATTTACCTTCTTTTAGTTTATAGCCATCGTAACTCAGGTCGGGCCCAAAGGTATCGGGCTTATCCTTCATTTTTGGGTCTGGCGGGGCCAGGTGGTCAAAAACGATGAGGTTCTGTTCGGGCACATAGCGCAGCAACATAGATGCTTGCCGGGTATATTCAAACACCACACGCTTACGGTTTTTGCCGTTGCCATTAAAAACGCCCATGCCCATTACCGGTTTATTGTCCCGGTTGAATGAGATCACATCTATCACTTTTTTATTGGAGCGGACGGTGCTGCCTTTCCAGCCCAGTAAAACATAATAGGGATTGCCGGTATCTACCCGGATGATCTTATAATACTGGGCGCCGTACCATTTGCGATTATTGGTGAGGCTGTCTTCGGGGTTTTTTAATAGCGGGGAGTAATCTTCCAGGGGGTACATTACCAGCTTATCTCCGGTGTTCATTTGTATGGTTCCGTAAAAGCGGTAGCTGCCATCGGCATTCATTACATGCCAGCTGATGATGCGGAAACGGTTATCGGGCGCGTTAATAATGCTCACACTTTTTACCGAATCGAACGGGAAACGGAATGAATTGTTAACTTTTAAGGCAGATACCAGCGTGGGGATGAACTTATAGTTAGCCGCTTTGCGGGCCAGGTCGTTGGTGTCGTTTATAAAGCGTTTACCCAGGTTAGCAAGACTATCCTGGTACATACGCAGCAGTTTTTGATTGCCGCTATCATCAGAATGCTGGGCAAAGGAAAAACAGGCATTAAAAAGTAAAAAGAAGAAAATAATGGATGTTTTTTGCACCGTTAATAATATTGAGAATATAAAATATCTGTGGTAATAATATTAAAATGTTCTTTTGCCGACAAGCCTTTAATTAACTTCTTGTCGCCCGTCCATAGCATGGCATTTTTCTCAAAGGCTAATGCTAAAAAAGGCGCGTCCTCTTTATCTATATCGATTAAAATTTCGCCGGCTATTTTCTGATTAACTAAACTAATATTGGTGATTGCAACTACTTGTATTTGTTGGATAACGAAATTTCTCGCTTCATCGTATTCATCGCGAGTGTACGCGGTAAGTGAAAGAAGTTTTTTAGAATGAGTTTCTAACTCTTTCAACATATGATTAGGAGTAAAATAATTAAGCCCAGCGGGCTTGTTGGCTAATAATTCTGCAATTTTCCCGGTAGAGGTCAAAATTGCGCTGAAAACTATATTGGTATCGACAATGATGTCCACTTAGACAGCGGGGAAATATTTTGACTTGTTTTTCTCCCACCATGCTTTGTTTACTTCTGCTGCCAATGTATCCACATCTTCTTGCGTTGCCTTGCTTTTTGCAGTTATTTCCTTAAACCGGATATAATCCAATTGCTTTTGAATTTCATCAAGGTTTACCCCTTTTGAAAACCTAACTACAATTTCGTCGTTCTCTTCTACAACTGTCATAACGCTAATTTACAAATAATCCCGCAAAATCTACACCAAATTCTCTATCACCATTGCGCTTGCGCCACCACCGCCATTGCATATCCCGGCTGCGCCAAGCTTGCCGCCATTCTGCTGTAAAACATGTATCAGCGTAACAATAATACGCGCGCCCGAAGCGCCAAGCGGGTGCCCTATAGCCACTGCGCCGCCGTTTACGTTAACTTTAGCAGGGTCTAAATTCAATAATTTGTTGTTTGCTACCGATACTACGGAGAAAGCCTCGTTTATCTCAAAGAAATCAATTTGCTCTGCTGACAATCCTGCTTTATGTAAAGCCAATGGGATAGCTTTTGAGGGCGCGGTTGTAAAATACTCCGGTGCCTGCTGTGCATCGGCATAAGATACTATTTTGGCTAAAGGCTTTATGCCCATCGCTTCGGCTTTTTCTTTACTCATTAAAACCAGCGCCGCAGCACCATCATTGAGGGTGGACGCATTGGCGGCGGTAACTGTACCGTCTTTTTTAAATACCGGCTTTAGCGTGGGGATCTTGTCGAATTTCACCGCAGCAGGTTCCTCATCGTTGCTGAATAAGGTTACCTCGCCTTTCTTATCTTTTAGCTCTACCGGGGTTATTTCGTTGGCAAACTTTCCGGCAGTTTGCGATGCCTGCGCGCGTCTGTAGGATTCTATCGCGAAAGCATCCTGTTCTTCGCGGGTAACATTACAATCTACAGCACAAAGTTCGGCAGCGGAGCCCATATGATAATCGTTGTATACATCCCAAAGGCCGTCTTTCACCAGGCCGTCGGTTATCTGGCCGTTGCCCAGGCGGTAGCCGTTGCGGGCCTTATCCAAATAATATGGCACATTGCTCATGCTTTCCATACCGCCTGCCAGCACAATATCGTTATCGCCATTGGCGATGCTTTGGGCAGCCAGCATAATAGCTTTCATGCCCGATGCGCAAACTTTGTTAACCGTGGTAGCGGGCATAAAAGGCAAGCCGGCGAATATAGCGGCCTGTGTGGCCGGTGCCTGGCCCAAATTGGCCGAAAGCACGTTGCCCATGTAAACTTCCTGGATATCGGAGGGTTGCAGACAGGCCTTTTCAACCGCCGACTTAATCACCACAGCGCCTAAAGCCGTTGCCGATAAATTCGCCAGGCTACCGCCAAAACTGCCGATAGGGGTACGCGTTGCCGATACGATATATACTTCTTTCATGATGTTGGATGCCTTTTATATTTGGTGTCGCAAAGTTATATTTTTTGCTTTAAGAATAACGCGGTGTGGATAATTTATTATGCATGCATAGTAAATATGCACTCTTCTATTATACCGAGTTGATTTTACTCGTCTGCTCAATCAAAAATTGTTCGGCTAATTGCGGTGATAACCAGAAATGATTTGTTGACCACCCGTCCATATTTCAAAGATTGGACCAGTAGGCACCTGGCTTAAATTTAGTCCTTTTTCTTGCGCGTGGCTTTCTTCCGTCCGGCCAGCGCCTGTTGCATCAAATATTCTATCTGCCCGTTAGTGCTACGGAATTCTTCGGCACCCCAGGCTTCTATCTCCTTGAGTACTTCTGGGTTAATCCTCAATATAAATGCTTTTTTCTCTGCCATTACATTCCTTATGCCGAAGCCGCTGCGGCAGCCTGTGCCTGCCGCAGTAAAATTAAGTTTACACCTATCAAAGTAAATAAAGGTATATTCAGCTTCACCTTCTGCGGCGACGCATCAACCTGTATTTTAAAGGGCGTTTTTATCCCGAATGGTTTCTGTATGATCTGCAATAAATCACCCTGTGTAGCACTGGCGAGCGTTAAAGCTTTAGTAAACAGCTTTTTATACAAGTAAGTGGCCTCAAATCCATTATCCAGCTTTAATAAGGTATCCCGTTTCCACCGTTGCGGCTCAATGGTGCCTATGGTATGATCCTCATCCTGGTTCAGCAGCATAGCGCATTTAAACCAACCCTTGTGCTTGATGGTCCAGCGGCCCTCGGCTGTTTCTATGATTGCGTACCTGCGCCAATGGCTTTTATAACTTAGTTTACCATATACAAACTGGCCGTCTGTAAGCTCGTAATAGGGAAAGAACCATTTATGCCGGGTAATAAACAGCTCATTTGTTTTTATCTGGTCAAAATTTCTAAAATCATTCATTCTCTTAGTGGTATAGGGTGCCTGTGTTCACAACCGGGGAAACCGCTCGCTCGCCGCATAAAACTACCAGCAGGTTACTTACCATAGCTGCTTTGCGCTCTTCGTCGAGTTCTACAATGTTCTTTTCGGCCATTTTGTTCAAAGCCATTTCTACCATACCTACGGCACCTTCCACAATGAGCCTGCGTGCTGCAATAATGGCCGATGCCTGCTGGCGCTGCAGCATCGCTTGTGCTATCTCAGGCGCATAAGCCAGGTGAGAGATCCGTGCCTCGATCACTTCTATGCCGGCACGTTCCAGGCGTTCGTTCAATTCTTTCTCCAGCATGTGGCTTACCTCTTCGGCGCCGCCACGGAGGGTAATGCTGGCGGTTTCATCTTCAATATGGTCATATGGGTAAGAGTTTGCCAGGTGGCGTACCGCCGCCTCGCTTTGTATGTTTACATATTGCAGATAGTTTTCTACCGCGAAAACGGCTTTAGCGGTTTCCTTTACCTGCCAAACTATTACCGCCGCAATTTCTATGGGGTTACCTACGCTGTCGTTCACTTTTAATTGCTGCCCGTTAAGGTTAAAAGCGCGTAAGGAAACCTTCTTTTTAACGGTGAAAGGGTTTACCCAATAAAAACCGCCCGATTTAACGGTGCCCATGTAATTACCAAACAGGATAAGCACACGCGACTCATTCGGGTTTACCACGATAAGTCCGCAAAGCACTAATATAATATCTGCAACTGTAATAATAGCACCCGGCACAGGGTTTAGTGTTATAAAGAAATATGCTGCCGCCCCGCCCAGCAAAAAGAATAATAACAATGCTAAATAGCCCGAAGGCGCTGTGATAACTTTTTCAGAGTTCATGGTTGAAATGATTTTAAAATGATATCATAAAGATATCAACTTTGTTTTGATAAAAACAAGAAAAAACACATTTAACCGAAACTTATATTATTTTTGATAGGTTAAACTCGCAAATGGCAAAATTATCATCGTCGCGGCAGAAGGCATTATTGCGTAAATACGCGCTAAATGTTAAATTTTTTATGATGATAGCCAGCGTAAGCGTTATTGTTTACGCCCTGCCCAAGCAGGCCAAATTTGGCTATGAATACGAAAAAAGCCGCATCTGGAACCAAAAGGATCTGGTATCGCCTTATAACTTCGCTATCTTAAAAACCAACCAGGAGATAGAGGCCGACGAAAAAGCAGCGCTGGCTACCGTAACCCCCGTTTACCAGTTAAATACAGAGGTGGGTAAGCAACTGGTGGAAGGGTTTAAAACAGATCTGGAGATCAAATGGCATACCGCAGGTATCAACGATAAATTAAAAGCGCAATACCTGCAAACAGGCATCTCCCTGCTTACCGACGTTTACACCCGTGGTGTTTTTAAGCCCGATTCAAAATATCAGCAGGGTAACCCTAATTACAAGGTTACTATACTTAACAACAACATTGCTACTGAACGCAACACGGCCGACTTGCTTACCCGCGAAACGGCAATTGCCTATTGCGATAACGCCATAGGTAAAGTGCCTTACGTTGACAGGGCCTTTCTGCTGAACCTGATGCAGGACAGGCTGCAAACCAATCTTACTTACGATTTAAAACTTACCCAAAGGCTGGAGCAGGAAGTAGTAGAAAATCTTTCCATAACCCGTGGTATGGTACAAAAAGGCGAAACCATTATCAGTAAGGGTTCGGTTATTAATGATGAGGCTTTTCAAAAGTTAGGTTCGTTTAAAAAAGCATTTGAAGATAACGCGCGAATCAACGGTAATCATACGCTGGTGTTGCTTGGCCAGTTTTTACTGGTGGGCCTGGTTATAACACTGCTGATGATATTTCTATACCTGTTCAGGCGCGATATTTATGACGATAACCGTTTGGTAAGTTTGATATTGCTTGTTGTGACCGCCATGCTGGCCACATTATCGCTTGCTATTAAGCTGCAATGGCCGGGCAATTTGTACTACATCCCTTACTGTATTGTTCCTATCATCATCCGCATATTGTTTGATACCCGTTTGGCGCTTAATATTCACTTGCTGGTAGTACTTGTGGCAGGCTTTTTTGTACCGAACAGTTTCGAATTTGCTTTTTTCGAGATCACGGCAGGGATGGTATCCATCTATAGCATTAAGAACCTGTTGCGCCGCGAGCAATTCCTCATATCTGCACTTATTATCACTTTCGCGTATTTTGTTTCCTTTATGGGGATATCCCTGGTGCGCGAAGGTTCGTTCACTACTATCGACTGGATGGACTTTCTGCCATTTGCGGGCAGCGTAATGCTCACCTTGCTGGCCTATCCGCTCATCTATGCCTTCGAAAAGATGTTCGCCATAACATCAGATATCACCCTGATAGAACTGACCAACACCAACGCGCCCTTGCTGCGCGAGATGGCTTTTAGTGCCCCGGGTACGTTTCAGCATTCCCTGCAGGTGGCCAACCTTGCCGAGAATGCTATTTATTCCATAGGCGGCAACGCGTTGCTGGTTAGGGCAGGAGCTTTGTACCACGATATTGGTAAAATGCAGAACCCGCTGTTTTTTATAGAGAACCAAACCTCACATTTTAACCCACACGATAAGCTGCCTTATGAGGAAAGCGCCCAGATCATCATTCGCCACGTAAGTAAGGGGATTGAAATGGCACGTAAGGCAAACCTGCCCGAGATCGTTATTGATTTTATTCGCACCCATCACGGCAATACCAGGGTAGATTATTTCTACCAGTCGTTTTTAAAGAACTTCCCCGAAAAATTCATCAATGAGAACATTTTCCGTTATCCCGGGCCTATTCCTTTTTCCAAAGAAGCGGGCGTTTTGATGCTTGCCGACTCGGTTGAAGCCGCCTCGCGCTCTTTGAAGGAGCCAGATGAAGAATCCATCAGTGTACTGGTAGATCGCATTGTAAAATACAAACTGGATCAAAACCAGCTGAAAGACAGTAATATAACCCTAAAAGACCTCGAAACCATTAAAACCATCTTCAAGCGGATGCTGATGAGTATTTATCACGTAAGAATAGATTATTAATTGTTTGGTGAATGGTTAAGTGGTTGATTAAGTGAGCTGTTTGTGGGTTTATGCTGGTGCAACGCTCATTTTATTAAAAACTCCCCCATATAAAACGATTTTTTTTTTTGACAGCTTGCCTGAATTACTATATTTGCAATCCCGAAAAAAGGGACTTTATTTTTAATACCTGGTGAGGTGCCTGAGAGGCCGAAAGGATCAGTTTGCTAAACTGACGTACGGGCAACTGTACCGAGGGTTCGAATCCCTCCCTCACCGCTAAGACCAATATCAAAGGGTTTCAAAAGCCTCTAAATCGTTGATTTAGAGGCTTTTTTATTTCTGCTGCTTTGCCAAATCATTCATATAAGCCCAAAATAAATTGGAGTAATTAAGAGAGTAGTTGATAATAAGTTTACTACTCTTTAGTAATGCCATATTTAATTGGTAATCAAGGTGTCCGATTATCGAACATCTTGTTTTGTAAGTGCTGCATTTCGACATTTGTTAACCCTTTAATTGAAGCAGTATGTTAGAAAAGACTTTCAGTTTACTTGTCTACCTGAAAAAACCGAAATTTTACAAAGACAAAGATCCGTATCAAATTTATCTCAGGATAACAGTAGATGGTGTTCCTATTGAACTTTCCGCCAAACGCACTTGGGACCCTTTGAGATGGAACGCACGAAGTGGCAGAGCTATTGGCACCAAGGAAGATGCGCGGGGATTAAACACTTTTATCGACCTCTTAACAAATAAAGTTCATGAAGCGCGAAGGATACTTATTGATGCTAATAAGGATATCACGGCTTTAGCCATCAAAAATTGTTTACTTGGCGTCGATGATAGAAAAACCATACTCGTAATATTTAAAGACCACAACAAAAGAGTAGAAGAATTATTAGACAAAGAATATGCCGCTGGGACTCTGGATCTCTTCGAACGAACATTAGAACATACCCGCAATTTCATCATTTGGAAATACGGGATGGATGATCTGGAGTTAAAAAAACTTGACCATGAATTTATAGATCAGTATTCTTTTTGGTTTAAAACAGTTAGAAACTGCCAGCATAATACAACTATTAAATACCTGACTTACTTTAAAAAGATAGTGCTTTTATGTGTTAAATATGGTTGGTTAACAAGAGACCCATTCGCTAACTTCAAATTAACAAAAAAAGAAGTACCGAAAGATTATCTTACTAATGATGAATTAAATAAGATGATAAATAAATGTTTCGTTTCAGAAAGGTTATCTCAAGTAAGGGACATTTTTTTATTCAGTTGCTATACAGGATTGGCTTATGCAGACGTAGCAAAATTAAAAAGGTCTGAAATTATTGTAGGTGAGAAAAATCAAAAATGGATCAACATTAATCGCCAGAAAACAGATACGCTTTCTAAAGTGCCGCTTTTAGCTTTCCCAATTGCTTTAATAGAGAAGTATAAAAACCATCCGGTGTGTGAGGTACGTGGCACCGTGCTTCCAACTTTAAGTAATCAAAAGATGAATTCGTATCTGAAGGAGATTACAGACGTATGTGGGATTTCAAAAAACCTGACCTTTCATATCGCGCGCCATACGTTCGCAACAACAATAACACTTAACAATGGGGTGCCGCTGGAATCAGTTTCAAAAATGCTTGGTCATAAAAGTCTTAGGCAAACGCAGCATTATGCCAAATTATTAGATAAAAGGGTAGGACAGGACATGAATAATTTAGAAGTGGTTTTGAGCGCTATGCAAATAGGTCAAATAAATTAAACATTCGTTAACTGACCGACTTTGGCGGCTTGCTAATATCTCGAAACCCTAGTTTGAAATTATAATTTTGTCCAAAAACCAAATGGCTGCAATTAATATAATTACGAAAGAGGATCTGGAGGAATTTAAGAACGAACTTCTAAGAGACCTTTCTGTGCTACTTCGAATTGATAACAATAAAAAAAGAAAATGGATTAAAAGTGCGGACGTGCTTAAGATAATGAACATCTCACCTGGAACTTTACAGAACTTACGAATTAATGGTTTATTAAAGTTTACTAAGATTGGTGGAATTATGTACTATAAGGAATTTGATGTAGAACAACTTTTTGAGAAAGGTTAGTTTTACATAAATATCTAATAAATTTAAGATGCTTAATAACGTTATTCATTAAAGATATTTAAACGATTACTTTATTGATTAAGTACTCTCCAATAACTTGTTGTTTTCTATGTTAGGGATGGGGATGCATCAACCATCATTGTCGGCTGCCATTGAATTTGTCATTCATCGTTAATAGATATAAGTAAGTTGAGTAAACATTGTTACTTTTGTTGTGAATGAAGTATTTAGCAGTGGTAATAAGTTTATATATGACGGTTTTGGCTATTATGCCATGCCGTGATACGCAAGACAACACTGTTAAGCTTTACACGACAATCCAAAAGAGCCATTCTTGCAATAGCGGAATCCAGCAGGAAACGTGTTCTCCATTTTGCACCTGCGCTTGCTGTTCGACCGTTCGTGTCCTGCAACAAAATGTTTTTTCAGTTCTTCCGGTAGCACAAGTTTGTTTGGAGTATCCAATACATTCTACGCCGGCCATCCAGCAAGTAAGCCTTTCCATCTGGCAGCCCCCTCAAATCGGTTAATACGACCTGTTCTTGATTAAGTATGCCTGCGAAAGATCTTCGACAGGCCTGTTTCTATTCGTATTAATTTTTATCATTTATGTTAGATGCCATTATACGGTTCAGTATCCGTAATAAACTTTTGATCGGCTTTTTTACCCTGGCATTAATCGCCTGGGGTATCTGGAGCACATCGCAGATCCCGGTCGATGCTTTACCCGATATTACCAATAACCAGGTGCAGGTGATCACCAAAGCACCAACCTTAGCCGCGCAGGAAGTGGAGCAGTTCATCACCTATCCGGTAGAACGTTCGCTGTCCAACTTGCCTGATATTACCGAAATGCGCTCGATGTCCCGTTTTGGATTGAGCGTTATTACCATTGTTTTTAAGGAATCCGTGAACGTTTACTTCGCTCGGCAACTGATCGCCGAAAAACTGAACGAGGTACAGGAGCAGATTCCCAAAGGCACCGGCAGACCTGAAATGGCACCTGTTACCACGGGTTTAGGCGAGATCTATCAATATATTCTACACCCTAAAAAAGGTAGTGAAAAGAAATACTCGGCGATGGACCTGCGCACGATGCAGGACTGGATTGTGACGCGTCAGTTGTACGGCATAACTGGCGTAGCTGAAGTAACCGCTTTTGGCGGGGTAGCCAAACAATACGAGGTCGCCCTTGATCCTGATAAGCTCAAAGCAATGGAGGTCACTATCCCCGAGATATTTACGGCTTTAGAAAAAAATAACCAAAACACAGGCGGCGCCTATATTGACCGCAAGCCAAATGCTTATTTTATCCGTGGTGTGGGTTTGATGGCCGGCATTCCCGATATTGAAAACACCATCATTAAACGGCAGGCGAATGGTGTACCGATACTCATTAAGAACGTCGCCAAAATCCAATTAGGTTCACCGCCGCGCTACGGGGCGATGACTTATAATGGCGAAAAAGAAGTGGTTGGCGGTATTGTGCTCATGACCAAGGGTGCAAATAGCGCCGAAGTTGTAGGCCTGGTGAAAGAACGCATGAAACTTGTACAAAAATCGTTACCAAACGATGTGATTATCGAGCCGTTTTTAGATCGGACCAATCTCATTAACCGGGCGATCAGCACGGTTGAGCGTAACCTGATCGAAGGTGCCTTGATCGTGATCTTTGTGCTAGTGCTATTCTTAGGCAACTGGCGGGCAGGCCTGATCGTCGCTTCAGCTATTCCTTTAGCACTGCTATTCGCTTTGTCGCTAATGAACCTTTTTGGCGTGTCGGCTAACCTGATGTCTTTAGGGGCGATCGATTTCGGGCTGATAGTGGATGGCGCGGTGATCATTGTGGAGGCGACCATGCACCATCTTTTGCTGAAAAAGAATACAGGGCGGTTCACGCAGGCTGAAATGGACGAGGAAGTTTTCCAATCCGCTTCCCGTATCCGTAACAGCGCTGCGTTTGGCGAGATCATTATTTTAGTGGTGTATATACCGATCTTAACCTTAGTAGGTATCGAAGGTAAAATGTTCCGCCCAATGGCGCAGACGGTAGGCTTTGCCATCTTAGGTGCTTTGCTGTTATCGCTTACTTATATCCCGATGATGTCGGCGCTATTCCTGTCCAAAGAAGCCGAACCCAAAAAGACGTTTTCCAACCGGATGATCGGGTTTTTGCAGCGGAAATACGAACCTGTCTTAAAAGCGGCGATCCGTTTTAAGTATCAGGTAGTTGCCATTGCGGTTGCCTTATTAATTGTCAGCGGGATCATCTTTTCCAGGATGGGCGGTGAGTTTATCCCGCAACTGGAAGAGGGTGATTATGCGATAGAATTTGTATTGCCGCAGGGCACCTCGGTCACTCAGACCGTGGAAACCATTATGCAGGCCGAACGGATGCTGAAAAGATATCCGGAGGTAAAAATGGTGGTTGGCAAAACAGGCAGTGCCGATGTGGCGACCGACCCGATGCCACCGGAGGCATCTGACCTCATGGTGATCCTGAAAGATAAATCCGAATGGCCAAGTGGTAAAGGTTTTTATGAACTGGCAGATGATATGCGCAACACCCTGGCTGATATTCCCGGCGTGATCGCAGAACCCAGTCAGCCGATACAAATGCGCTTTAATGAACTCATGACCGGGGTGAAACAGGATGTCGCCGTCAAGATCTTTGGGGAGAACCTCGATACCTTAAACCTGCTCGCGGCTAAAGTAGCGCGGGCCATTAAGCCTATTCAAGGCGTTACTGCCCCACAGGTGGAAAGGGTTAGCGGATTGCCACAGATCACCGTTAAATATGACCGGGCACGGATGGCCAATTACGGCTTAAATATCGAAGAGGTGAACCAGGTGATCAGTACGGCCTTTGCCGGAACTTCGACAGGTGCTATCTATGAAAATGAACGCCGGTTTGACCTCGTAGTTAGATTAGATTCCGCCCATCGCAAGGCGATAGAAAATGTCAGCGACCTGTTTATCCCTACGACCGATGGCAACCAGATCCCTTTATCGCAGGTAGCAACCGTGGCCTATGAAACTGGCCCGGCGCAGATCAGTCGCGAAAATGCCAGGCGGCGTATCGTGGTCAGCTTTAATGTAAGCGGCAGGGATGTAGAAAGCGTGGTGAAGGAAGTACAGGCCAAGCTTAATACCAAAGTCCCGTTGCCTACCGGCTATTACTACACTTACGGCGGCACCTTTGAGAACCTGCGACAGGCAAGTGCCCGGCTGATGATCGCCGTTCCGGCAGCGCTATTGCTCATTTTCATTCTGCTGTATTTCACGTTCAAGTCCGTTAAACAGGCGACCCTTATTTTTACAGCCATACCCATGTCGGCTATTGGCGGTGTGTTCGCTTTGTTATTACGTGGAATGCCATTTAGCATTTCCGCAGGTGTGGGCTTTATTGCCCTGTTTGGCGTGGCCGTTCTGAATGGTATCGTCCTCATTGGTACGTTCAACCAGTTAGCCAAAGATGGTGAGGATGACGTATTGCAAAGGATATATCAGGGCACAAAAGACCGCCTACGCCCGGTACTGATGACGGGAGCGGTAGCTTCGCTGGGCTTTCTGCCGATGGCAGTTTCATCCAGCGCGGGTGCGGAAGTGCAAAAACCATTGGCTACGGTGGTGATCGGCGGCTTGTTGACAGCGACCTTGTTAACGCTGATCGTGTTGCCTTTACTCTATTTGATCTTTACTAAAAACACTAAATCCCCATCAGGTAAAATGAAAAAAGTTTTGATCACCTTGTTGGTCATTGGCGTCACCCTACCAACCTTCGCGCAAACCAATCCTGCCAAACGGATCAGCCTAAACGGTGCTTATGAAATGGCACTACAAAATAATTTGCAGTTGCGTTCTTCGGGTTTAAAGATAGACCAGCGTAAGGAACTCGGCAAAACAGCTTTCACCTTACCTAAAACAGGTGTTTTTGTCGAGAACGAGGACATCAATCCGGATGATCAGAAAGGCATTTTAAAGATCGGTGTTTCCCAAAGCCTGGACTGGCCGGGTTTATACAAAGCTAAAAAAGGGCTATTAAATGAACAAACCAGATCGGCTGAGTATGCCCAACAAGTACAACTTGCCGGGATCAAAAGAGATATTTCCGGAACTTATTATAACCTGTGGTATTACCAAAGTAAACAACGTTTATGGCAACGCCTGGATAGCATCTACACCACCTTAGCTAAAGCTGCCGTCTTGAGAGTGAAGACGGGCGAAAATGCCGGACTGGATAGTATCGCCGCCCAGGCTAAAGCTAAAGAAACCAAAGTGCAGTTGCGATTGGTACAAAGGGATATCAGTAACCAGCAGCGGGCATTAAAGCGGCTGTTAAATACGCAGTTGAATTTATTGCCGGATAGTTCATCATTGCAAAAGGTCAAACTGGATGGCTCCGCACCGGATACCGCTGCACATCCCTTATTAAAATTACAACAGCAGAACGTGAACATCGCAGATGCGGAAGCAAAAGTTGCCGGCCAGGGTCAGATGCCCTCCTTCGAGGGGCGCTTCTTTTCACAGCGACTGTATGGCGTTAACCCGTCTTATTCCGGATTCTCGGTAACGGTCGGTATCCCGCTGTTTGGGATGGGGCAGTACAAGCATTCGGTCAAAGCTGCCCAACTGGAACAAAGGTACCAGCAAACCGTACTGGCCGATCAGCAACTGGCCTTCAGCACATCCTACAATCAGGAACAGGAGACCTTACAAAAGAACAATGATCTATTGGACTATTATAGCTCCACCGGGTTAAAGCAAGCTGATGCCATCATCAAGGCGGCTAACTTGTCTTACCGTTCCGGCGAGATCGGTTTTGCGGAGTTATCACAATACCTTACCCAGGCGATTGATATTCAAAGGAACTATCTGGACGTGCTGAATGAATACAACCAATCGGCCATTCAACTGAACTATTACACCAATAACAGCAAATAAGATATTACATGAAAGCATATTTGAAATATTATAGCTACCTATTCCTCGCCCTTGTGTCAGTTACGGTCATTTCCTGTGGGCAGCAGGAAAAACCCAAAGAAGAGGCGAAACAGGAGGCCACCCCCGAAGCCGTTAATACGGTAAGTTTAACTACTAACCAGATCAAAACAGCTGGTATAGAACTCGGCACGATCGAAATGAAGAACCTGGCGACAGCTATAAAAGCTAACGGCTTGCTGTCTGTTCCCAACCAAAACAAGGCCCTGGTTACTTCGGTCACTAACGGAACAATAAAGACATTGACTGTACAGCCCGGCAATTATGTGAACAAGGGCCAGGTGATCGCTACGATCATGAACCCCGAAATAGCGCAGTTACAGCAACAATCTCAAACCAACCAGGCGCAACTGATACTAGCCCAACAGGAATACCAAAGGCAGAAAGAACTGGTTGAGGGCAATGCTGCCCCTTTAAAAAACCTGCAAAAGGCCGAAGCAGAATTGTCGGCATTAAAGGCGACCCAAAGATCACAGCAAATGCAATTATCGGCCATGGGCATCTCCCAATCCGCAACTAATAATGGGCATATTGTAACCAGCATACCTGTGCGCGCGCCGATCAGCGGTACGGTGAGTGAGGTTTCTGCACAGATCGGCTCCAACGTAGATGCGTCCACACCCATAGCGCAGATCGTAAATAATTCACAACTCCACCTTGACCTGTTCGTATTTGAAAAAGACCTGCCTAAAGTGAAAGCCGGGCAGCGTATCCATTTTACCCTGACCAATAGTGCAGGCAAGGAATATGATGCGCAGATCTATTCTATAGGTACGGCCTTTGCCAGCCAGTCCAAAACTATCCCGGTACATGCCGTGGTAATGGGTGATAAAGCCGGGCTGATCGAAGGGATGAATGTTACTGCTATTATCAGTATCGGCACATCGGTGGTGCCGGCGGTCCCTTCAGAGGCCATCGTCAGCAACGGCGGCCAGGATTATATTTTCCGGGTAAAAAAACAGGATGCCAATGAAATTGTATTTGAACGGGTATCCTTAGCCAAAGGGGTATCGGATATTGGCTTTACAGAGATCACCCCTGTAAAGGAATTAAAAGAAGGCTCGAAGATCGTAGTGAAAAAGACATTCTTCGTGCTGGCTAAAATGGTAAATACAGGCGAAGACGAATAATTTAACCTATGAAAAAGCAAACCCAACATACAGCCAAAACGGCAAAAAAACAACCCAGCATTGATATATCCATTGCAAAAGATAAAGAGTATAAACACGATCATAAACATGAAGGAAACGAAGCTGGTCACGATCACGAGCATGGTGGCATTTTCGGCAAGAACACGGAACTCATATTTGCGACGCTTTCTGGTGTCTTCCTTGCGTTAGGCTTTGGCTTATCATTCGTACACGCGCTGCCACCGCTCACCAGTACGATATTATACGGTATTGGTTATTTCTTTGGCGGATTTTATACCACTAAAGAAGCTTACGAAGCGATCAGCAAAGGACAGTTTGAGATCGACTTTTTGATGCTGGTTGCCGCTGTTGGTGCGGCATTTTTGGGACAATGGGCTGAAGGCGCGTTATTGTTATTCCTATTCAGCTTCGGCCATTCGCTGGAACATTACGCCATGGGAAAAGCGACTAAGTCTATAGCGGCATTGGCAGACCTGGCGCCTAAAACAGCCATAGTTCGCCGGGATGGTAAAGAAACAGAAGTGCCGATCGAGGAATTGGTTTTAGGAGATATCATCATTATCAAACCTAACAGCAAGATCTCTGCCGACGGTGCCGTGATCAAAGGGGAAAGCAGTGTTAACCAGGCACCGATCACGGGTGAAAGTGTGCCGGTTGATAAATCGCCGGTTGCCGATCCGGACAAAGATCATGATGACAAAACACTCAAAGCCGAAAATAAAGTATTTGCAGGCACGATCAACGGTAGCCAGGTATTGGAAGTAAAGGTGACTAAACTGGCCGCTGATTCAACCTTATCAAGGTTGGTTAAACTGGTGAACGATACGGAAGCACAAAAATCGCCCACGCAGTTGTTCACCGATAAGCTGCAAAAATATTATGTGCCGGCTGTATTGATCCTTGTAGGCCTATTATTACTCGCCTTTCTGGTGATCGATGAACCCTTTAGCAAAAGCTTCTATAGGGCAATGGCAGTATTGGTTGCGGCGAGTCCCTGCGCTTTAGCTATTTCTACGCCAAGCGCGGTTTTAAGCGCCATCGCCCGTGCGGCGCGTAGTGGTGTACTCATTAAGGGCGGCGGACCCTTGGAAGAATTAGGCGGGCTGACCGCCATTGCTTTTGATAAAACAGGTACACTTACCGAAGGTAAGCCACAGCTAACCGGCGTGGTGGCATTAGCTAAACTGTCCGAAGATGAAATTTTGGAGATCGCAATCGCTGTTGAAAAATTAAGCGATCACCCATTAGCTGCGGCAATTGTCAAAGGCGGTTTGGAACGATTAAAGCAGAAGGATATTCCGTCAGCCAAGAACCTGCAAGCGGTTACCGGGCATGGGGTCAAAGCAACCGTTGGTAGTAAGAAGATCATTATCGGTAATCGCAGTTTATTTAAAAAACTTTCCGATGAGGTGCATGCCCAGGTTGAAAAACTGGAAAAAGAAGGCAACACAACTATGCTAGTCGAACAGGACGGCGAAATTGTTGGTTTGATCTCCCTGATGGATGTACCGCGTAACGAAGCAAAGGAAACCTTACAGGAATTGAAAGACCTGGGCATTAAACGGATGATCATGCTGACCGGTGATAATCAACAGGTAGCGGAGGCCGTTGCTAAACAAATAGGCATCACCGATGCGATGGGCGGTCTGCTTCCCGAAGAAAAGGTTAAAGCAGTACAGGATCTGATTAAGAAAGAAAAGAAGGTCGCCATGATCGGTGACGGCGTGAATGATGCACCGGCAATGGCTAAAAGTACCGTGGGTATCGCCATGGGTGCGGCAGGTTCCGATGTAGCTTTAGAAACAGCAGATATCGCTTTAATGGCTGACAGGCTGGACAACCTGCCGTTCGCTATCGGCTTAAGCCGCCAGTCCCGCCGGATCATCAAACAAAACCTGGTGATCAGTTTAGGTATGGTTGTCGTTTTGATACCTTTAACTATTCTCGGAATTTCCGGGATAGGCCCGGCGGTAGTCGGTCATGAAGGATCGACTTTGGTGGTTGTTTTCAACGGGCTAAGGTTATTGTTTTATCAGAATGGAAGGAAGTGATGATTAAGCGAAGATTCGATGGCTGAAGTTATATTAAATATCACGGTGATTACCTGTCCGTATTGCGGTTTTAAAAAACAAGAACTAATGCCGTTAAACGCCTGTACTTATTTTTATGAATGCGAAATTGTAAAAAGATACTCAAACCAATGGCGGGCGATTGTTGTGTGTTTTGCAGTTATGGCTCTGTAAAATGTCCGCCTGTACAGGAAGGGGATTCGTGCTGTAGGCCGATTAATTGATCGCCTTGAACCCATTTTAGCTTCATGTAGAGTTACGGCTTTAGCGTTTTCTCAACATGAAATGCCGTGATGCTTTATCTAAAATGAATCATATCGTTAGTAGTAACAAAATATAAGCGTTAGTTGCTTTCCTTAGTTAGCCGCCTCCGTTGTTTGATTTGTAACGTATCTTTGCTTTTAATGACCAAGCCGATTTTAGTTAATGATTTCCTGCTTCTCCATAACATCATCCCTTTAGTTGATGTACGCACACCGGCTGAATTTGAACAGGGCCATGTGCCCGGCGCATTCAACCTCCCTCTGTTTACTAATGAAGAAAGGGTCAGCGTAGGAACAACTTACAAACAAGTTGGCCGTGAAGAAGCTATCCTTTTAGGCTTTGATCTCACCGGTTCTAAATGGTCGGGCTTTATTAAAGAGGCTTTGATTATCGCACCGGACAAAAAGATAGGAGTGCATTGCTGGCGCGGCGGTATGCGCAGCGGGGCAATGGCCTGGGTGCTTGATCTCTACGGCTTCGATGTCTATCTAATACAAGGTGGCTACAAAAAATATCGCGGCTGGGTGCATCAGCAATTTGAGCAACCCTATCAGCTTCAAATTCTCGGTGGGATGACCGGTTCAGGTAAAACAAAGTTATTGCAAAAGTTCAAATCAATGGGCGAACAAGTGATAGACCTGGAAGATCTGGCACAGCATCAGGGTTCTTCCTATGGCAGCATGAATAAAATGGTACAGCCGACACAGGAACAATTTGAAAACAATTTGGCCGATCAGTTAAAAGGACTGGATAAGCAGCAAAAAATTTGGGTAGAAGATGAAAGCTTATCCATAGGCAAACGTTCTATACCCAATTCATTCTGGCACCAAATGCGGGGTGCTCCGATGATTGATATCAAGGTTAATTTGCAGCTGCGTGTTAACGCGTTGGCTGCTGAATACGGGTCTTTAGATAAAAATTTCCTGATGGAATCTACCGAACGTATCCGCAAACGGCTTGGCCACGAACAAACCAAATACGCTATCGAGGCCATTATGGAAGGCCGCATGAGAGATTTTGTGAAGATAGTGCTGGTTTATTATGATAAAACCTATCGTACCGGTTTAAATAAGCGAAACCCGGAGAAGGTCTTTTCATTAGAATTAAACGATTCCGCTATCGCTAACCAGGCCTATCACCTATTAAATTTTACAGTCAATACGCATATTACTAATGGATAATCAAACCATAAAACTTACTCAATATTCACACGGTGCAGGTTGCGGCTGTAAGATCAGCCCCGCAATTCTCGACAAGATACTGCACAGCCCTATCGCTGCAATTCCGGATACGAGGTTGTTGGTTAGTAATGATAAAAGAGACGACGCAGCGGTTTTAGATCTGGGTAACGGTACGGCCTTAATCTCTACGACAGACTTTTTTATGCCGATTGTGGATGATGCCTATGACTTCGGGCGTATCGCTTCTGCTAACGCGATCAGTGATGTTTATGCTATGGGCGGTAAACCGGTATTGGCCATTGCTATTTTGGGCTGGCCGATTGATAAATTGCTGCCGGAAGTCGCTCAAAAAGTATTGGAGGGCTCCCGCGCTATTTGCGCCGAAGCAGGTATAACATTAGCAGGGGGCCATAGTATTGATTGCCCCGAGCCGGTATTTGGTTTAGCGGTTAATGGTATAGTGAATATTTCACAGCTTAAACAGAATTCAACAGCCACTGCGGGTTGCCGGTTATACCTCACAAAAGCTTTGGGTGTAGGCATCTTATCAACTGCTCAAAAGCGGGGTGTGCTGTTACCGGAAGATGCAGCGATTGCATTAAGGAGCATGACCACTTTAAACAAGTTGGGCGAAGTATTTGGCCGAATGGATCATGTAAAAGCCATGACTGACGTTACCGGTTTTGGTTTATTAGGCCATCTTTCAGAAATGTGCGAGGGCAGTGGTTTAGCGGCGATCATTGAGTTTGATAAAGTCCCGGTGATCCCATCGTTAGCGGGCTACTTAGAACAAAAATGCTTTCCGGGCGGTACTGAGCGTAACTGGAAAAGCTATGGAAGCAAAATTGGGCAGTTGACCGAAGAACAGAAATATATCCTGGCTGATCCGCAAACAAGCGGCGGCCTGCTGGTAGCCGTTGCGGAGGAGGGTGCTGCGGCGTTTGAAGCAGAACTAAAAAGCCTGGGGCATAATTTGGCGCCTATCGGTTGGTTGGAGCCTCTAAACAACCGGGCATTAATAACGGTGGTCTAAATTAATTAATTGACACTTTGCTTTTTAAAGCTGCAAAACAGGAAGTTTTGTTTGGTTTGAAAAGGCGTAATATGGTCTTCATTAATACATCTGATCTTTTCAAAGTCTTTTTGTAGCCGGGATCTTAACTGATCTTCTGTATATTGTTTTATAGGCAGGCCACTGCATTTTTCCGGCCCGTTTTCTGAAAATGTACCTACAACCATATAGCTACTGATTGCATCGCCTGCTATTTTCAGGTAAGCTGCTACCTGGCTTTCCCGGGTCAGGAAATGGAAAGTAGCACGGTCGTGCCACAGGTCAAAATGCTCATCTGTTTTAAACTCGGTAATATCAGAAACTACCCACTTAACCAATTTGCTTTGTTCGCCAAGCCTGGCTTTTGCTTTGTTGATCGCGGCTTCGGAGATATCCAAAACGGTAATATTCTGAAAGCCCTCCTGTAAAAGAAAATCTACCAGTTTACTATCGCCCCCACCAATATCAATGATACTCGAACTTTTAGATAGCTTAAACCCGTGAATAAAATCCAAAGATGTTTGGGGCACCGCCTGTGTCCAGCTTACCTCTTCAGAAGTTTTATTGGAATAAACATTCTCCCAGTGTGCTTTTTGATTATCTTTCATGAATAAAATCCGATCTCGGTAATAAAGGTCATCATAATTTCACCTAAATGAAAAATAAAATACACCTAACAACTTTTTGCCTTATCATAGCAGCGCTATGGGTGTCAACAGGCAAAGCGCAGACATCCCCGGTAGCTTTACCTGCCGTTCTGAATAATTATCCCTGGACAGACAGTGAACTAATAGAGCCTGCTGCACTTGCTGCCAGTATCAAAGCAAACACGGCTACCCTTCCGTTAATAATAAATATAGGTGCGGTTGAAGATATTAAAGGAGCTAAACATATTGGTGCGGCTAGTAAATCAGAAAATCTGAAAGCGTTAAAAAGTATGGTGGCCACGCTGCCTAAAAATACAGGGATCGTTATTTACTGCGGTTGCTGTCCTTTTCCTAAATGCCCTAACATCAGGCCTGCTTTCCAGGAATTGAAGAAAATGGGGTTTACCAATGTTAAGCTGTTAAACCTTCCCGTTAACCTGCAAACCAATTGGATCGGTAAAGGTTATCCGTTAGCAGGAAGCTAATATAAATCCGGCTGTCTTTATCCAAAAGATCCAAGTTAAATAATGAATAAAGCAGTCAGGTCCACGTCATTACTAAACGCGCTAAAAGAATCCTTTCAGGTCTTAAAAAATCGGATATTCTCTATATTATACTTTGCTGAATCCATTAGTTTACTGGGTGACGCTTTTACCTGGGTTGGATTGGCTTTATTATCCTATCAGTTTGGTAAAGAAAAATCAGCTGTTATTTTAGCGACAGCGCTAACCCTGCGGGTTACTGCCTTTATTATCTTTTCGCCCTTCGCGGGCGTGCTGGCTGACCGCATGAGTCGAAAAACTATTCTATACGTGACTCACTTTATCCGAATGGCGATTGTCGCGTGTTTGCCTTTTGTGGATCAGGAGTGGCAGATCTACGTGCTTGTTTTTTTACTTAACATATTCAATGCCTTTTTTACGCCTACCTATCGCGCAGTTATACCGCAAGTGGTAGATCAAGCTAATTACAGGCAGGCAGTAGGTTTGTCTACAGCAACTTTTCAGATCTTAGGCGTATTAGGCCCCGGTTTAGCGGGGATACTTGCGGTGTGGTTTGGCGCAAAAGATATCTTTTTTATTGATGCAGTTTCGTTCGTTATCGCCGCTATTCTGATATTGATGCTTCCGGCAACCAAACTACAGCACGCCATAAAGAAAAATGAAAAGGCATTCACCGCCTGGCATGATGCGATCAAAGGGATCCGGCTCTTGTTTAAAAATCCGCTGATCCGCTTTGCATTGCTCATAGAATTTGTTTCAGCGATTGCGGGAGCACAAATATTGGTGAATACCGTAGGACATATTAAGAGCGGACTACACCTGGATGATAAGCACTATGGCTGGATAATGGCTGCTTTTGGTATAGGTGCCAGTATTGCAGCATTTGTGGCCGGCAGTCTAGATAAAACCAAATCACGCAGGTTATCATTGATTATTGGCGCGACGGTGTTGGCGATCACCATCTCCATCACCAATTTCGTTGGGTACCCGGTAATGCTGGTATTATGGCTCTTTGCCGGCCTGGGCCAAAGCCTTGCGGAAATGCCATCAGAAACCCTGATCGGTGAAAATATTGCCGAAAATGAACAGGGCAAGATTTATGGATCGCACTTTGCCTTTTCGCACCTTTGGTGGGCCGTCGCTTATCCTATAGCGGGCTTTATGGGCAGCCATTATCCGGGCAAGGATTTTTTATATGGAGGGATTTTAACTGCGCTTTTATTAAGTGTAACTTTATTATCGCAGCGAAAATTAGTCAGCATTAAATGACAATGGGGGACATTTTATAATATGATGGTCGTCATTTAATTGGTAATCAATTATTTGCAATTTTGCTATGCGGTAGAATAAGATCGGGAAACTGATCTATCAATTAAACTCATGTAAAATGCATATGGAAAAAATGACGGCAGGGATGGATCATAGTAAAATGCACAAAGGTCATGATCCGCACATGGGCATGTCGGAGCATGAACACCATGCCATGATGATCGCCGATTTTAAAAAGCGGTTTTATGTAGTACTGGTATTGACCATTCCAATTATGCTGTTATCAACGATGATACAGCATTTTATGGGTGTTAACTGGCAGTTCACAGGGTCGTCCTACATTTTGTTTGCTTTATCCTCTATCGTATTTGTTTATGGTGGCTGGCCTTTTTTAACGGGTTTAGTAGCTGAAGTAAAGGCAAAAAATCCTGGCATGATGTTCCTCATCGGCTTTGCCATTACCGTTGCTTACAGTTATAGTGTGGCTATTGTATTCGGCTTGAAAGGGATGGATTTCTTTTGGGAACTCGCTACCCTTATTTTAATCATGTTATTGGGGCACTGGATAGAAATGCGTTCGGTTATGGGCGCGTCAAATGAATTGGAGTTATTGGTACAGCTTATGCCGGCAGATGCACATATGGTCATGCCGGACATGGTGCATGATGTAAAAACCGATACCCTGAAAGAAAATGATATTATCCTAATTAAGCCAGGCGAGAAAGTCGCGGCTGACGGGATCATACTGGAAGGCGAAAGTTACCTGAATGAATCGATGCTGACCGGGGAATCCAAGCCGGTATTAAAAGTAAAAGGCGATAAAGTAATCGCTGGTTCTATCAATGGAAATGGCTCCTTTAAGGTAACCGTGTCCCACGCGGCCAAAGATTCCTATTTGTCCCAGGTAGTTAAATTGGTGGACGATGCACAAAAATCCAAATCTCAGACACAGCTTTTAGCAGATACCGCCGCCAAGTGGTTAACCGTTATCGCGTTAGTTACGGGCATCGGCACATTCCTATATTGGTATCTAACAGGCCAGACCTTAGCGTTCGCGATGGAAAGAATGGTAACCGTTATCGTTATATGCTGCCCCCATGCTTTGGGTTTAGCGGTACCACTTGTCGTAGCCAAATCAACTGCCTTGTCGGCTAAGCATGGCTTACTCATCAAAAACAGAACCGCTTTTGAAAATGCCAGGAAGATCACCACCATTGTATTCGATAAAACCGGTACGCTTACCGTTGGGAAGTTTGAAGTGTCAAAAGTGGTTTCCTTACAAAAAGACCTCAATGAAAATGAAATCATACGTTTAGCATCGGCATTAGAACAAAAATCGGAACACCCTATCGCGACAGGTATCCTGCAAAAAGTTAAAGAGTTGAAACTAACAATCCCGCAAGCCGAAAACTTTAAGGCGATCACTGGCCAGGGAGTTGAAGCCACCGTGGAAGGCAAAAAGCTATTGGTCGTCAGCCCTGGCTATTTGAATGAAAATAAATTAGCTGTACCGGATGGATTTATCGCTAATGACACCGAAACAGTAGTATTTGTATTGATCGATCAAAAGCTGGCGGGATATATTGCCTTATCCGATGAAATACGGCCCGAATCTGCAGAAGCTATTAAAACCTTAAAGGAAGAAAACATCAAATCCATCCTGCTAACCGGGGACAACCAAAAAGTAGCCGCCAGCGTAAGTAAAATATTAGGCATGGATAGTTTTATTGCAGAAGTGTTGCCACATCAGAAGTTAGAGAAAATCAAAGAACTGCAAGGCAAGGGCGAATTTGTAGCGATGACCGGTGACGGTGTTAATGATGCACCTGCACTTGCCCAGGCTGATATTGGGATCGCTGTAGGTTCAGGCAGCGATATAGCCGCAGAAACTGCCGGGATCGTTTTGGTGAATAGTAATCCCAAAGATATAGTCAGCCTGATCCTGTTTGGTAAGGCGACTTATCGTAAAATGATACAGAACCTGGCCTGGGCGACCGGTTATAATGTGGTGGCCTTACCACTGGCCGCGGGTGTGTTGTATAACCAGGGCATTGTGTTAAGTCCGGCGGCTGGTGCAGTACTGATGACGGTTAGTACAGTCGTGGTGGCGATCAACGCGAGTCTGTTAAAAGTAAAATCTTAGTCCCGGCAGTTGGAATAAACAGTTACTATAAATTAATAAGTATATTCGTATCAATGAAACGCTCCGCGCTTATTTTATTAACGGCAATTTACCTGTTATCCTGCGTGGGTATCGGGGTGAACCGTTTTTATTGCTGCGGTAAACTCGCATCGGTTAAACTAACCTATGCAATTGCGGATCATACAGATAAAGATAATTGCTGCAAAAATGATGTGAAGTCTTTTAAGGTAAAGGATACGCATGTTAACGCGGCTTCTTTTGCTTTAGTCAATCTTTCACCGGTGATCCTGCCTCCAGAAAGCGCTTGGAATGCTGATGTGTCTGTAAGTGAACAAATTGCGGCAATAGGCTATCGAAGTCACGCTCCACCAGGATGCCCAGCTACACCGATCTATACTTTAAACTGCGCCTACAGGATCTGACCTGTATTTCCCCTCGTGATCCATCTTAATTCATAATTCCGTATAGGTTTTTGCCTGTGCTATTTATTCATTTCTTAAATTTTAAACCCATGAAAAAAGTAATACTGATGGCTGTTGCCATCTTGTTTTCTGCCGCGACCGTTTTTGCCGCACACATAACTAACCCTGTTTCTGATACCACCAAAACCAAAAAGGTAAAGCCTGTTGCCAAAGTACAATACACCTGTACCATGCACCCGGAAGTATTGAGTGATAAACCCGGCAAATGCCCTAAATGCGGTATGACGCTGGTAAAAAAGGTCGATAAAAAGAAACCGGCAGGAAAAATGAAAATGTAATTCATTTCAGCCCCGCAACATGCGGGGCTGATTAAATCAATTAAGATGATCAACCAATTGATAAGCCTGTCCTTAAAAAACAGGTATCTCGTATTGCTGGCTGCTATCGGGCTTTTTGCCTGGGGCGTATACGCGGTAAGCGAGAACCCCATTGACGCCATTCCCGACCTGTCGGAAAACCAGGTGATCGTATTTACCGAATGGCAGGGCCGCAGCCCGCAGGTAATGGAAGATCAGGTTACCTACCCGCTGGTAAGCAACCTGCAAGGTATTCCCAAAGTTCGGGCGATCCGTGCGACCTCCATGTTCGGGATGAGTTTTGTTTATATTGTATTTGAAGATAAGGCCGATGTCTATTGGGCAAGAAGCCGGGTACTGGAACGGCTGAATTATGCGCAGCGTTTATTGCCGCCGGGCATTACCCCAACGCTCGGGCCGGATGGTACCGGTGTCGGGCATATTCTGTGGTACACGCTGGATACCAAGAATATGGATCTGGGCGAGCAGCGGGCTTTGCAGGATTGGTATGTAAAACTGGGCTTACAAACGGTCCCGGGTGTGAGCGAGGTCGCTTCCTTTGGTGGTTTTGAAAAGCAGTACCAGGTAAGCATTGATCCCAATAAACTTAACTATTATAATATTCCGCTGTCACAGGTACTCAAATCCATCAAAAGCAATAACAATGATGTGGGCGGGCGCAAGTTTGAAATGAACGGCACCGGTTATATTGTGCGTGGCCTGGGTTATATCAAGTCATTATCCGATGTAGAAAATATTGCTGTCGGTGTTAACAATACGATACCGGTCAGGATCAAAGATCTGGCTACGGTACAAATGGGCGGCGATGAACGCCTCGGCATTTTTGACCGCAACGGGAACGGTGAAGCGGTCGGCGGTATCGTCGTGATGCGCTATGGAGAGAACGCGGATAAAGTGATTCATGCGGTCAAAGCTAAAATGGCGGATATTCAAAAAGGTTTGCCTGCGGGTGTGAGTTTCAAAATCGCTTATGACCGCAGCGAACTGATCGAAAACGCGGTGGGTTCTGTCAAACACACGCTTATCGAAGAAATGATCACGGTGTCTATTATCGTTATTCTATTCCTGTTAAGTATTAAAAGCGCGCTCAGCATTATTATTCAAATACCCATCACCATCGCGGCCAGTTTTATTTTGCTCAATGCGTTTGGCATATCATCCAACATCATGTCGCTCACCGGTATTGCTTTAGCTATCGGGGTGATCGTAGATAACGGGATCGTCATGGTAGAAAACTCGCACCGGAATTTATCCATTGCACAAGTAAAAGAAAAGTCATGACCACAGCAGAACGAATCAAGATCATAGAAGCCTCCTGTAAGCAGGTGGGTCGGGGCGTGTTTTTTTCTACGCTGATCATCGTAGCCTCATTTCTGCCGGTATTTTTATTGGAAGGGCAAGAGGGCAAGTTGTTTGGCCCATTAGCCTGGACGAAAACATTTATACTGGCTATTGATGCTATTTTGGCAGTAACACTGGCACCGGTGCTGATCTCCTTTTTCCTGAAAGGCAAATTAAGAACCGACGACCATAACCCGCTCAACCGGGGACTGGAAAGAATTTACAGGCCAATACTCAACTGGTGCGTAACATGGCGCAAAACAACTATCGGGATCAATATCATTGCCCTGCTCGTCAGCATACCTTTATTGCTTTCTTTAGGCAGTGAATTTATGCCACCGCTGGATGAGGGAACTATCCTTTTTATGCCGGTTACCCAGCCGGATGTATCCAATGCACAGGCTAAACAACTGTTGCAGGTACAGGATAAGATCATCAAAAGCATACCCGAAGTAGCTAATGTGTTGGGCAAAGCAGGTAGGGCGAATACCGCTACCGATAATTCCCCCATCAGTATGACGGAAACTATCGTGCTGCTAAAACCAAAAAGTGAGTGGCGCGCGGGCATAAAAAAGGAAGATATCATCGATGAGTTGAACGCCAAACTCCAAATTCCCGGTGTAGTGAACGGCTGGACACAGCCCATTATTAACCGGATCAATATGCTCTCTACCGGTATCCGTACGGATGTGGGATTGAAGATCTACGGGCAGAACCTGGACACGATCAATGTTTTGGCCACCCAAATGAAACAGGCATTAGTCGGGTTAAATGGCGTAAAGGACTTATATGTCGACCCGATCACCGGTGGCAAATACCTGGATATACAGGTCAATAAGGATGCTATCGGCCGCTATGGATTGAGTGTGGATGATGTGAACGAAGTAGTGGAAAGTGCTTTAGGCGGAATGAATCTGACCATGACCGTCGAGGGCAGGCAGCGTTTTAGCGTCAATGCCAGGTTGGCGCAGGATTACCGTAATAACCTGGAGGCGATCAAACGAACTTTGGTGCAAACGATGAATAATGGCCCGATACCTTTATCGTCCGTTGCGGATATTAAGATCAGCGATGGCCCGGCCATGATCCAATCGGAAAATGCGCTGTTAAGGGGTACAGTTTTATTTAACGTGCGTGACCGTGATCTTGGTAGTACCGTAAAGGAAGCGCAGGATAAACTCAATAGCCTCGTCAAAACGTTGCCCAAGGGATATTATATCGAATGGAGCGGGCAATACGAAAATTTGATCCGGGCAGAACATACTTTAAAAATGATTTTACCCGTCGTGCTCATCATCATCTTTGCCTGCCTTTACTTCGCTTTCAATTCTATAAGAGAAGCATTCTTCAGCCTGATCTCTATTCCATTCGCGTTGATAGGCGGCGCTTACATGGTGTACTTTTTCGGGGTGCATCTATCGGTTGCCGTAGCTGTCGGCTTTATTGCCCTGTTTGGGATCGCCGTAGAAACGGGTATCGTGATGGTGATCTATTTGAATGATGCCATGCAGCAATTGGTGATACTAAAAGGTAATTCGAAGGAAACGATCACTAAAGAAGATCTAAGGTTCTACGTGATGAACGGCGCGGTGAAACGCCTGCGTCCAAAACTGATGACGGTTTGCGTAGCCTTGTTCGGTTTGGTGCCGGTGCTTTGGGCAACCGGGACGGGCAGCGATGTGATGCTGCCTATAGTCTTGCCGATGATCGGTGGGGTATTAACTTCTTCAACCCATATTTTATTGGTTACACCGCTCATCTTTTTGATGGTAAAAGAATACGAACTCAAAAAATATGGCAAGCTGGAAGTATTGGAGGTAAAGGAATCATGAAAAAATATCAGATCATACTAACAGGTTTACTATGTGCAGCCACTTTTGCAAACGCACAGCGCCTGCCTTTAGACAGTGTTTTAGCCCGTATGGCCGCTAACCCGGCACTCTTGGCTTATGATGCCAAAGGCAGCGCGCAGGATGCTTATGCGACCGGGGCAAAAAGCCTGGATGCGCCAAAGATCAGCGCCGGGCAATACCAGGTGCCCTACCAGGTTAACCCCAATGGCGGCTCCTTTATGATCCAGGCAGAGCAGATGTTTACCAACCCGGCCAAGCTTAAGGCTAAAGAAGATTACCTGAAAGGCTTATCCAACATCACGAAGGAAGATAGAAACTACCTGAAAAATCAACTGCTCGCGCAAGCCAGGCAATATTACTATGAACGGGTGGTACTGGAACAGAAATTAGTGCAATTGCAGAACACACAAAATTTGCTGGAATATATGCTGAAGGATGCCAATATCCGGCTGACCTACGGCAAGGAAAAACTGCCCAATATTTATAAAGCTAAAGCTGACCTGTTTGAACTGGATAATACCCGTGACCAATTGAATAATGAGATCAGCCAAAGGAACATCATGCTCAATACACTGATGAACCGGTCGCAGCAAACCACTTTTACGGTGGATACAACGCTCGTATTAAAAGATTACGAAACCAATATTACTGATACAGCTATTCTTACTAACCAAAGAAGTGATATCAAAGGAATCAACCGGAATATCGAATTACAGCAACTGAACTCACAAATGGAGTACGCCAGGCGCAAGCCAGACTTTGGCGTACAAGCAGCACACATGCAAAGCTACGGTGGTATGGCCAATCAATATGTCTTAATGGGTTCGGTCACCATCCCGATCGTACCCTGGGCTTCTAAAGAATATAAAGCCAATTTGAAAGGTATCCGGTACGAGGTGGAAGAATTACAACAAAAGAAAAGGGACATACTTAACCAGGCACAAGGGCGATTAGCGGGACTAAGAACGGATATGAGCAGCAAAAAAAGGCAATTAAGGAACTATAACCAAAACATCATTCCTGCTCTGCAAAATACGTATAAAACCGCCTTACTGGCTTACGAGCAAAACACCGGTGATCTGCCATCCGTACTCGACGGGATCAAAAGTTTGCAAACAGCAAGGATGGCGGCATTAGACCGTTTACAGGAATTATTAACGTTACAGGTAGCTTATGAAAGGGAATATGAAAAGTATTAAAAGTATTTTAACCTTATCATTAGCCATCATGCTGGTGGTAACCGCCTGCGAAAATAAAAAACCGGCGTCAGCTGCAACCGCCGTAAAAAGCGATGTAAAATATACCTGCCCGATGCACCCGCAGATCATGGAAGATCATCCCGGCAGTTGCCCGATATGTGGGATGACCTTGGTTAAGAGATCTGGCCAGGCCAGCGAGGGTGCAGGTATTAGCTTGAATACAGTTTTGCAGCCGGTCAACAGTACTGTAATTTCTAATGTTGAGGCGATCACCCCGGTACAGAAAGATATGCCGACCAAAATAACTGCACAGGGTTATTTAGACTTTGATACCCGGACGTTCAATAATATCGCTTCGCGATTTTCTGGTCGTATCGAAAAACTGTACATCAAGTACGCCTTTCAGGAGATCCGTGCGGGGCAGCGTATTTTTGATATTTATAGTCCTGACTTAGTTAGCGCACAGCAAGATCTGATCTATCTGAGCAAAAACTCGGCGCAGGAAACGGAATTGATCAACGCGGCCAGACAAAAACTTTTATTGTCAGGTATGACCCGGCAGCAGGTTACCCAGGTGGTTAAAACAGGTAAAGCGTTTTACAGTTTGCCGGTTTTTAGTCCCTACGAGGGCCATGTACATGATACGCCGCATGACCAGGTCAGTGGCGATGCGCCGATGGTGGCTGGCTTTGCCAACAACCTGCCTTTAGCCATTAAAGAAGGAATGAATGTAGCGAAAGGCCAGACATTATTTAATGTGGTCAACCCGCACAAGCTCTGGGCGATCCTGAAAATTGATCAATCAGTCATAGCAAGCTTAAAACTAAACCAGGCAGTTCAGTTGATATTGACAGATAAGCCTGAAAAAACAATAGCGGGGAAAGTTGATTTTATAGAACCTGCTTTACAAAATGGAGATAAGACCACCAGCATCCGGGTGTATCTCGATAATATGGATCATGACCTCAAAGTAAACAGCCTGGTCAAAGCCGAAATACAAACCGGCACCAAACATGGCTTATGGATACCCAGATCAGCTATCATTAATTTAGGCAGCTCTAAAGTAGTCTGGCTAAAATCCGGTGCCTTATACCGGGCGCATGAGGTCAATACCGGAGCGGTCAATGGAAACGAAATGCAGATCGTCAAGGGATTGGCCGTTACAGACAGCCTGGCGATCAATGCCCAATATTTAACAGATAGTGAAAGCTTTCTTAAAACTAAAGGTCATGAATAACCTCAAAATATTAACCCTGCTGTTGGCTCTGTTTTTTGCAGCCTGCCAACAAAAGCCAAAGCAGACAGCGATTCAACAGCAAAAAGCCTATTATACCTGTTCTATGCATCCGCAGGTGCATGAAGACCATGATGGCAACTGTCCGATCTGCGGGATGAAACTGATCAAGGTCGAACTCAATGATGCTGCCAGCGCGAACACGATCACTTTGAACGCAACGCAGATCCAATTGGCAGGGATACAAACAGATACGATCCGGGAAGAAAACACCGGCAACGAGAAAACCTTGACGGGAACCGTCACTACCAATGAAAATACATCAGCGGAGTTTAGTGCCAGGTTGGCCGGGCGGGTACAGCAATTGTTTATCCGGGCTATTGGCGAAAAGATCACCATAGGTCAGCCGGTCTATGCGCTTTACAGCGAAGACTTGCAAGTAGCCGAGAAAGAATACTTATTGGCTAAACAGCAACAAAAAGTGTTGCATAACCCCGACGTGGACTATCAACAACTGATCACTGCCGCAGAAAGTAAATTAAAATTATGGGGATTGTCCGGATCACAGATCAAGAATTTGGCAACAACGCAGAAAGTTTCTGCCACCACCACGATATTAAGTAACGTTGCCGGTACGGTAAGTGACATCGCCGTTCACGAGGGCGATTATGTGACCGAGGGTATGACGGTACTGAAAACGCAGGGATTAAACAATCTTTGGGTGGAAGCGCAGCTTTACGCCAGTGAAACCGGCAATTACAAAGAGAATGAGATGGTCAATGTATCCCTGCCTGATCTTGGCGGTACCATCATCAAAGGCAAAGTAGACTTTATCAATCCTGAACTTTCAGACGCGTCCAAAGTAGATCTGATCAGAATAAGTATTCCTAATCCTCAGGGTTTGATCAGGCCGGGCATGCAGGCTTATATCGCGATAGCCGGCGGGAATAACCGGTCTTTAGCGGTGCCGGCTTCGGCTATCCTGACCAGTGGTAAGGGCAGCATGGTTTGGGTTAAAAATACGAATGGCAGCTTCTCCCCGAGAATGATCAAAACGGGGACCGGGAACCAAAACTATGTACCTATTTTATCGGGCTTAAATGCCGGTGATGTGGTCGTCATTAATGGTGCTTACTTACTGAATAGCGAAGCAATTTTTAAAAACGGGAATGGTAATAGTATGGCCGGGATGAAAATGTAAGATGCTATAGGAAGATTTCATAAAGCAATCTAAATTGTGTCGAATTCTTCGTTAAAGAATTTTAGGTTCGAAGTGTTTTTGTTGTTTTATGTATTATATAAAATCCTGTTAATTAGATAGTTATTTGATGTAATTGAACTAATCTCCAAATTACTCTCATTTAATTTGTTACTGTTTGTAGTCGAATAGCATTTATTAGTTTGATTTTTTTCATAAACCTATCAATATTGTTCATTTAAGCCCGTTTCATATTGAACACACCGAGGGTTCAATCTCCTCCCTCACCGCTAAGACCAATATCAAAGGGTTTCAAAAGCCTCTAAATCGTTGATTTAGAGGCTTTTTTATTTCTGCTACTATCACAAATCATTCATATAAGCCCAAAATAAAAAAGAGTAATTTAAGGAGTACTTGATTTTGGTTTTACTACTCTCTAAAAGTGCCATAACTAATTGGCAATAAGGATGTTCGATTATAAAACATCTTGTTTTGTAAGTGCTGTGAGTCGAATTTTGTTCACTCTTAATTCAGCATTTTATGTTAGAGAAAACCTTCAGTTTATTGGTCTACCTGAAAAAACCAAAGTTTTACAAAGACAATGATCCATACCAAATCTATTTAAGGATCACCGTTGACGGCGATCCAATTGCAATTTCAGCAAAACGTACCTGGGACCCCAACCGCTGGAACAGCAGGAGCGGCAGAGCTGCCGGTTCTAAGGAGGATGCCAAATCGCTTAATCTATACCTTGACCTGCTGTCCAGTAAGGTTCATGATGCGCGACGGGCTCTTATCGATGCCAATAAAGATATCACTGCGTTAGCTATAAAAAACTGCCTGCTGGGTGTTGATGACCGGAAGTATATTCTTAAAGAATTTCAGGCTCATAACCTGCAGATTCAAGCATTGGTGCCGGAGGAATATTCACCCGGCACACTGGATTTGTTTGAAAGAACGCTCCTGCATGTCCGGCGATTTATTTTATGGAAGTATGATGCACCTGACCTTGATATCAGAAAACTGGACTACGAATTTATAAGCCAATTTTCCTTCTATCTTAAATCAGAAAGAAAATGCCAGCATAATACAACCATCAAATACCTTACTTACTTTAAGAAAATAGTTCTGCTTTGTGTAAAGCGGCACTGGATCAGGCAAGATCCTTTTTCTGAATTCAGCTTAGCCAAAAGATATATACAACGGCCCTACCTCAGCGAAAACGAGTTGGTTGTTATTTCTGAGAAGGAATTCCCTACTGACCGTTTGTCCATAGTCAGGGATATATTTCTTTTCAGTTGCTATACCGGCCTTGCTTACGCAGATGTTCAGAAACTACGGCGCACAGAGATCGTTATAGGTATAGACGGGGAAGAATGGATTGACACCACCCGTCAGAAAACCGACACCATTTCAAAAATTCCATTACTTCCGGTCTCACAGGCCATTATCAGAAAATATGATAAGCATCCCGTGTGTATGGTTAAGGGAACTGTAATGCCCATTCTTAGTAATCAGAAGATGAATGCTTATTTGAAAGAAATCGCAGATACTTGTGGTATCAATAAGGTGCTAACCTTCCATATCGCAAGGCATACCTTTGCTACTACCATAACACTTAGTAACGGTGTCCCCATAGAATCCGTTTCTAAAATGCTCGGGCACAAAAACCTGAAACAGACACAGCATTATGCAAAGATCCTTGACGTTAAAGTTAGTGAAGATATGATGCAGTTAAAGCGAAAAATGGCTGTGGGGCCAAAAGAACAGCAACTGGTTCAGCAATAATTATTTATCTGTAGTACAGAAGACCTCCTCAATTCAGGCGGACTAAAGCCAGGATTTTTGCTGCCATAAATAAGTTTATGGCAGCAGAAATTATTACAAAAGAAGATCTCGTCCAGTTCAAAAAAGAGCTGATTACGGAATTTAAGACTATATTAAATAATTCTACAACCGATAAAGTATCGGATGAATGGCTAAGAACCAGTCAGGTTCGCAAATTGCTGCATATATCCGCAGGTACCCTGCAAAGTCTCCGGATTCAGCATAATTTGCCATATACCAAAATAGGTAGCCTGATCTATTATAAAAGGAAGGACATAGAACTCCTAATGGAAGGTGGGGGAAAGTGAACGGACCGTTTTTTCGTTTATCGCTGAGAGTGCTTAATGACGAAAGGTTATTACAATCGCATATCAGCCTGTTTTTTGCCTTATTTGTAACTTGGATCAAAAGCGGTAAACATGCGAATTTCAAAATTACCAGGCGCGAAATGATGTTACTCGCTAAAATAAGTTCAATTTCAACCTACCATAATTGCGTTAATCAACTTGTAAAGTATAACTACATACTTTATATCCCATCCTATGATCACTATACGGGTACGCAGGTGAGTTTCAGGTTTTGAAAAAAAATTACCGTGAAAACACCCGGAAGAAGTTATTTTGAGTTCTTTAATTTCATATCGTTAACTTTAGACAACCTTAATCACCTTTCATGAAAAAAAACTTACTTATCAAACTGATCAGAAGCTGGTTTACCGTAGGGTTTATCCTTCTGACAGCCCCGGGTTTTGCGCAGAAAAGCCAACTGATCCCCGATTCTATATTCACCAAAATGATCGTCGATGATATCACTTATGCCATTACAGGCGAAAACACGCCGGTCAGTGGATTTAAGATCGATGTATCCAAGCCGGAAGGAACGATCTCTGCCGTGTTCCCTACCAAAAATTCTAAAGTCCCCTGGGATATTTTCAGCTTTGAACTAAAGGGCGGCGTTACTGACAAGAACTTTAGTTTTTTAAAAGGCCTGAACAGCGCGAGCTCCGCTTTCGAGTTCAGGCCGTCGTGGCATTTTATTACCTTACACAATAGCGCAAAGTTTGGCCCTAAGCAAACGAACGGGCCTAAAAAGCAAATATTAGCAGCGCAGAATGAACTTGTGTTTGAACAGGCTGGCAGATCAATTGATACATTTTACGTCGTAACAGCACTTTATAATCATCATCTGGGCATATTGAATCAGCCTAAGACACTACCGCAGGTAACGGTAGATATTGAGGCGCAAAAAAGCATTGCAGCATATCTGATACCCAAACTTATCCGCAAATCTGGTTTAGTCATTAAGACGGATCAATCCCTGGACGCCATTATGGCCATTTTGCCGCCGGCTAAAAATGATGCAAAAACCGGACTGATGGACCCGGCCACTTTCAATAATGATGTGGTATTGCTGTACCTGAAACAAAAAAAGGCCTTTGACGGACTTCCCGCTGATAAGGTTAATAAAGTGATCGCTAATGCCAGCACTATATGGACACAAAAATCCTATCTCTGGTTAACATTTTCTCCTTTTGTTAAAACGGACAAAGCCAATGAGTACTATACCTTATTTGAAGGGCGCGATTCACTTTACTTTAAATCAGGTTACCGCTGGTCATACGGTGCATCCCTTACCTTGAATCAATATTGGGTCAATCCGGGAAAGCTTGGTGTATTTTTAAGAGGGGCCTTGTCTCTTTCTCAAAGTAACAACCTGGCTAATTTGACGGCTTATAACTATGAGACCAGGAATCCCATGTTTATTTACGGCACATCTGTAACCGAGAAGTCGAAAACCGGCTCAGCATATAATAACAGCGATATACAGTCTGCTTTTATGAAGCAGGGTACCGTAGAACTTTATCTGCTTCCGCTGGCATCTTCCTGCCCGGGCTTATATTTATCAGGGAATGTAGCCCAAAGTGATCTGTTTAAGCTTCCCGCTATCGCAGGAAGGCAAAATGATACCTGGAAGATCGGCGCAGAGGGCGGTTTTATTTTTAACGTCAATAACAGAGAAAAGGATAAAACTGTACTATCTGTCATCACTTACTTTCGTTACGAAGACTTTACTGATTCGCAGCGAACCACCATTAAGACAAACAAGGCAGAGCCGATCGATGACTTCCGCCAGCGGAACATGGGTTTTGGTTTAAAGGTCGGAATTCCGATCACATTGCCTAAACGGAGTTAATCAGCGAATACAGAACGCACATCGGCCGGACGGGAATCGCTAAGCTTTGTAATGGGGCACGGGGGATGGTTTGGAATTGTACACTGGCATTTTTAAAAACAAAAAGCCTGTCCCGGTAAGGGGACAGGCTTTAGTGGAGATGTAGGGACTCGAACCCCCGGGGTGTTATGATAATTCGTTCGTGCATCTGCTCAGCAGGATCAACTTTTTTGAAGCATCCCCGCAACGACCCCAATCCACCTTATTATGTTTTTTTTCATATCCTTTAAATTTAATGTTTTTACAAAATCGTTAATACTAATTATGCCCATGGCAAACTGATAAGTTATCAGAGCCGGGTAGCTGTACATCAAAGTTGATATTTTCATATCCTTCAAATCCAGCTTTTCTACAAAACCGTTTACACTAATTATGCCCATCACCAATTGAAAAAATGTTGGCGAAGGGTAACCAAATATAAATACTGATATAAATGCAAGAACTACTGTTATCCTGTCGGATACACAAAGATAATATCAAAAAGTACCTTCGCCGCCGGTACTTTAAAAATTGACAAAGCGCTAACTATAGTTGTTGTTCTTTATCTCTTTCGAACGATAAGAACCGCATATCGTTATTCAGAATAAAGTGATGCCGGAGACTTCCAGACAACTACTGCTGAAACTGAGAGACCTTTTCAAGCCGTTCGCAGTAAGTACAATTGGTCTCGATCTCTGGGAATATGTGGAAGGCCCCTGGCGGCATAGTTTTGGCTGTGCTTTTAAAAACATGCAAAGATGAGCTGGACCTGCCCGAATTGTGACCGTGAACTGCCCTGGAATGATTACCGCCATTATTGTGCGCGGGTCAGTCTGGACAGTTTGTTTGAGGGACGGTCGCCGGAACTGGTTTTGGCGTTTGACAAGATCCTTGCCGAGGTAGCGGACTGGCCTAAAGTACTCGTCGGTGTTACGCCGAATTGTATTGTCTTTACGCGCCGTGTCGGTTTTCTCATTATCCGGCCGATGAAGAAATGGCTTGACATTAAGTTCTATTCTGCCGCAGCGCACCCAGAAAAGCCTGTGTTGAAAAGTTCGGCTACCGGCAAAAAGTTCGAGAACCATATTCGTGTAGAATCCCTCGATGATATCCGGCCAGCCTTATTTGTTTATCTGAGGGAATCGTATGAATTGATGCGAACAAAAACGGTTTGAGTTGTTCCGGTAAGGCGAAGTATTGTTATCCAAAACTGTTAACCCTTTTGTCACTCTGGCATCCCGAAACGTCATTCTTCCGCCGGCCGGGCTATCCGCTGTATCTTCTGCGATGGATGCCGCTGCTATCCTGATGCATTCCGGGACTGATCTACTCTTTAGGGGCGTTAATGATGAGGGGAATAGCTACCCTGCACCCAGTTCATTGCTTCGCGTTCGCTCATCCATTCAACAGGTTCGGGCAGGAGGCAAGAGCCGGCCTGCCGTATGGCCGACCCGCAGTCCAAAACAGACCGTAAGCTGCGCTATACGACTGTTTCATCGCGCTCATCCGGCAGGCAGGCACTTGCGCGGGATTTGTTTCCGGGATGGTATTACAGGCGGGGATAATCTTAACTTTACTATTAATCATAGAACCGAAACATGGCAAATATCAACAGGGGCTTAGTCATTAACTACCGGCATATCCACGGTAAATCGAATGAAAATTATGAGCGTGATATTGGAGATTCTGATGAACCAGACCACCTGATTCCGGGGCAAGCTGACCACCAATTCCGGGGCAAACTGACCAGGGGATTCCGGGACAAACTGACCACCCTCGACGTGTAGCAAATGCTGTAGAAGCA
>NZ_JBDSZG010000045.1:0-34416 GCF_039925265.1 Mucilaginibacter sp. | reverse complement strand
TGCTTCTACAGCATTTGCTACACGTCGAGGGTGGTCAGTTTGTCCCGGAATCCCCTGGTCAGTTTGCCCCGGAATTGGTGGTCAGCTTGCCCCGGAATCAGGTGGTCTGGTTCATCAGAATCTCCAGAATGAGACTATCCAAGCTTTTGTTAAGTAGACTGACACATTTGATGAATAATTAAAAATCATTTAAAGCCATTGTTTAAAACCACAAATGCAGCGTCAACAATGGCTTGCTCTTATTTGACTATTTCAAATAAGACAAAATTTACATGTCCGCCAAACTGGGCTCGAACCATTTAAGTAAAACCAGCTACTACCTTTAATTCATTTATAAATTGGTTCGAAAAACGTCCAAAAGGGGTCGCATATAGACGTGAACCCTGTTGGACGTTTTTCGAACCATTTTCTGGGAAATTTGAAAGAAATAACGAGTTTATTGTAAAGGTTCGAGCCCATGTTTGGGGAGCCAGAATGGGCAAGCACGAAAAATCGGTCGCTTGCCCTTCTTTTTTACCCGATATTTTGCTGTTAATCAAGTAGATACAAGAATATAATTCACTTGTAAAAGCGGTTCGATGTTGCAATTCCTCGAAAGTGAATTTTTGGGGGTACATCGAACCAATTAATTCCCGCTCCTCAGAACTTATTGATTTTGAATAGATTATGTCCATCTGTGTCAATTTTGTAATTGCTTTCCTAAGTATCGGTTCTATGTTTTCAACTTTAGAATTAACTGCTGCCGCTTACCGGGCCCGGGTGTCCCTGCAAGCGTTTTGGTCCGACCAAAACATGGCTTGCTTTGAGCTAATTGGGTTGCCATAACCATGGTTGTCTACAAAATACATCAAATATAAACTTATGGAGGAAGACTCTATGATAAGCATACTATTTTATTCTCCTAAAATGTTACGATTTCACTGAATAATCTTAATTTAGTAGATAATGAAATCTAAACCATTATCTAATATTCGATGGGGACTTTTATGCTTTATAGCCATAATTATTTGCTCCTGCAAAGAGTTTATAGAGCCATCCCTGTCAAAAAGACAAATTAACTTACAAGTTCCAACAGACCTATATCAAAGTACTAAATACAACATCAACTTTTGGTGGGATGAGATGGATGATGCTTTAGGATACCGGCTCCAGGTAGTGACTCCAAACTTCGGCTCGCCCGGAAGTTTGATTGCAGATACTTTAGTTGCTGGCAACAAATTTTCATTGAACCTTGATCCAGGGGAATACCAATGGCGGGTTAGGGCGGAAAACGGAAGTTCCCAAAGCGGTTACAGCTTGCCGCGCAGTTTTATAGTTTTGCAATCTACCATCAAGACCCAGGCAGTACAGCTGACTTCACCCGGAAATAATGCCGTAACCAATCAGGGCGCAAACGTCTTCCAATGGGGCAGTTTATTCGGTGCTACGAAATACCAATTTGAGATCGATACCAATAATTTTATTAACGAAAATGCTTTGGTTTATAACCAAACGGTACCCGGCCAGCAAATTAGTTTCACGCTGCCAAAAGATCAAACTTATCAATGGCGGGTCCGCGCGCAAAATGATACGGCAGATGCCAGATGGTCGGGCATCTATCAAATCACATTGGATCGAACACCACCTGGAAAAGTGAGCCTCACTTCTCCTACTAACGGTCAAACAGTAGTTACGCCGGTACCGCTCCAATGGCAGGCGGCAAGTACAGCGGTTAAATACAAACTCTACGTACTTAAAAGTGACTCGACATCGGTTTACAATCAAAACTTCCCGGTGATATTGAATACCAATTCCTACTCCTTTAACCTGGGACTTCCGGGTGATAAAGTTTACTGGAAAGTGTCTGCTATCGACCAGGCCGGCAATGAAGGAGAAGCCAGCGTTATGAGAAGCTTCGTTTTACAGTAGGACTATGAAAAACAAAAAGTTGACGTATGTTTTGATTGTAGCTGTGGCAGCGGTTTGGGGGCTTATCTTGTACCGTGTTTTTGATGCGGCATCGGGAGATGATGAAATGGTTGCTCCTACACAACAAGTGACAAAAAAAGAAGCCTACAACGATTATCAAATCAAACCAGATACCTCGCACCTATTACTGAACTACCGGGATCCCTTCGGCCTGGTAAAATTTCGAGATACGGTTAATGCTAAAATTACCCCATCTAAACTTAGCCGTGCGATAACCCTTCCCAAACCCGAAATTAATTGGGGCTTTGTAAAATATGCCGGGTTCATTGCCAATCCGGGATCAAAAAAGATGATCGCCATTTTAACGATCAACGGAAAAAGCGTGATGTTGGCAGAGGGTGAAAGTGCAGACGAAGTGAAGCTGCTTAAAAACCTGCGCGATTCGGTAAAGATACTTTACAGGAATAAATCAAAATTTATTACCCGAAGCTAAACAAAATGAATAAAATATTACTCGCTTTTTGTTTTATAACCAACATAGCGTTTGCCCAGAAGATGCCGGATTACGGAATTAATAGAGTGCATATCTATCTCGAAGATAAAACCCTGTTGTTCGAAACTATACCCGTAACCAGCCAGCCGGATGTTTCGCCGGATAAGACGTACTATTGGTACGGCGCTAACACCGTTCATCAAACCCAGGGCGGCTTTAGCGGAAAACTGTTGAACGGCAGCTACAAAGAATTTTACCTGGATAAAAACTTGAAAGAAGAAGGGCGATTCAAAGCCGGCCTTAAAGACGGCGTATGGAAGAGCTGGGCCACAGGCGGCAGGTTAGTGAGCAGCATTACCTGGCATAATGGCGTAAAAGCCGGCAAATACGCATTGTACAACGATTCCAGCCTGGTAAGCCAGTCGGGGCATTATCGTAATGATTTATTGAACGGGCCTATTAAGTTTTATGTGAACAAAGATTCAGTCCACATCGTGAAATATAAAGATGGGCATATAAACCCTGACACCCGACCATTTTTAAAAAGGATCAACATTTTCAAAAAGAAAAACAAAGAGGCTGCAACCAAACCATAATGATCAAAGCATCGGCCCTGTATATCGTGATCATTATTGCGCTGGTGATAGCCGTGCTTTGTTCTGCACTTGTGGCCACCGCTTATTTTTACAGGGAGGAATACCAAAAGAAATTCAGGTACGACAGGCTTCAAAACAACCTTACCTCCGGCATCAATTATCTCTTAGCCGGATCAGAAGGTTCTACCCAAAACAAGACATTCAGTTTGTTTAACAACCCCGAAGATTCTGTAACGATCACCCGGCGACAATGGGGCGTTTACGAAATGGCAACCTGCCAGGCTTTTATCCAGCACGACACTTTATTTAAAACCTTTTCGATTGCCAACAGCATCGATTCCGCTAAATGGGCGGCGCTTTATCTGATCGATGAAGACCGACCGCTTTCTGTTAGCGGTAAAACATCCATATCCGGAAATGTTTACATTCCTAAAGCCGGCATACGTACTGCCTATGTGGATAATAAAGCCTACGAGGGTGACAAAGATTTTGTAAAAGGCCATCAGTATAACAGCGAAAAAAGCCTGCCACCTTTAAACCCGTCACAGATAGATGAACTGCTTTCGCACTTTACCGATTCAACCGGCAGAGCAACTGCTTTTAGGGGGGATTCGGTTTACAATTCATTTTTAAACCCAACGAGAGTTATCAATCTGCCCAAGAAAGCTGCGGCTATTGCTGATATCAAAATCAATGGGAACATTATCCTCTACGCTGACACTACCTTAACCATTGACAGTACAGCTACACTAAACAACACCATGGTATTCGCCAGGGCTATTGTTATCAAAAGCGGTTTTAAAGGCAATTGTCAGCTTTTCGCAACCGACTCTATCCGTATCGAACCACGTTGCCATCTGGAATATCCGTCGGCTATCGGCATCATTCGCACCAAAAATGAAAAAGTGGCTACCCCGCCCAAACTATTTGTTGGCAACGCTTCACAAATAAGCGGTGTGATCTTTAGCTACGATAAAGAAAAGAGCGAGGTACCCATCATCATTAGCCTCGATAAAAACGTAATTGTGTATGGCCAGGTATATTCCCAGGGCACACTATCCCTAAAAGATGGGGTTAAAATTTATGGAAGTGTTTCAGCCAATCGCTTTTTATACCAAAATAGTTATTCTGCTTACGAAAACTACTTGATCAACCTCGAGATCAACTCCCGCAAAGTTTCGCCTCATTACCTGAGCGGTTCATTATTCCCTGCTGCGTCTAAAACAAAAAAAGTATTGCAATGGATAGAAGGCAACTAAAACTAAGTAGCAAGCTGCCTGCATCCAGTATCCTGGAAGTTGTAATTGCCATGGTAATTATCGTCATCGTATTTGGTATAGCCATGATGATCTATACCAACGTGCTCCGATTTTCGCTCTCGGGTAAAAAAATAAAGGCAGAGGCTATTTTACAGGAGACATTGCTGGCTGCCAATCAATCCAAACAGTACGAAAACCGGTCTTTTGAGGTGGACGGTTTTAGTATTCAGCAAGAGGCCCTGCCTGTAAACGGAAGTGGCCGCTTAATGCAGTTTACTTTGGTGGCCTTAGACATTAACCGCGATACGGTAGCAAAAGTTCAGCAACTAATCATCGCCCATGACTAAGCATCAACTCAAAGCTTTTACCATTATGGAGGTAACCATTACCATGCTGCTGGCGGCCATTCTCATCGGCATCACGTACGCCACTTATAATATAATTAGCAAATCTTACATTTCTTTCAGCCGTAAAAACGATGACATGCAGGTATTTCTGCAACTGGACAAGCTCCTCAGAAAAGATTTTGCCCATTCCGGAATTATTCTGAAAACCGAAGAGGGATTATTCATGACCGATACCAACGGCACAATTAGCTATCAAATAACACCGGATTATACGCTACGGACGCAGATTAGAACCGACACTTTTAAAGTCAGCACACAGCAAATGACCGGTTCCTTTGAAGGGGCCGCAACTTCGACAGACAGCCTGGTTGATGATCTTTCAATCACCGTATTTTACCAGGGCGAAAAAATTCCGTATCATTACCATAAGCAATACAGCTCTGCCGACCTGGTAAAACGCAATACCGATGCCCTCAATTGACCTCCGCCAATACGACAAAAAGAAGGTTGCAAAGCCTGCTGCCCCCACTCTAAATGAAGGTGGGTTGTTGGCCATGCTGAATAAAGATATTTCATTTGGAAGCAAGGAACTTAAAGATAAAAAGAAGGAATATTTATACCTGGAACTGAGTTCGTTATTAATAGCGGGCATAAACTTTAAAGACGCTTTTGAGCTGATAACTGCCGACCAGCAGAACGAAAAAGACAAACAACTTTTTAAAACGATACAAGGTCTGGTGCTTAAAGGCACTGCTTTTTCACAGGCACTAAAAGAGACGGGGCGCTTTTCCTTATACGAAGTATACAGTTTGCAGATAGGCGAGGAAACCGGCAAAATGACCGAGGTGTTACAGGATCTGGCCAAATTCTACCAGAACAAGATCAAACAACGCCGCAAAATTGTTGGGGCACTTACCTACCCGGTAGTGGTACTTTCTACCTCTCTGGGTGCTGTATTTTTTATGCTGAAGTTTGTTGTGCCCATGTTTGGCGATGTGTTTAAACGCTTTGGCGGTAAGTTGCCCTGGATCACCGAAAAGATCATCGGCATTTCCCAAGCCATGGAAAACAACTTCTGGCGTTTTGCGATCGTAATTTGTTTAATAATAGCAGGTATCTTATATACCCGTAAGACCGAGCAATTCAGAAAAATCGCATCAAAAGTATTGATGCGTATCCCGGTTATTGGTAACCTTATCCAAAAAGTTTACCTGGCCAGGTTTTGTAATTCTATGCGGCTGCTCATCAATGCCAGGCTCCCCCTGCTTAGGGCTATCGCGCTGAGCAGACAAATGATCGGCTACTATCCTATCGAATCCTCGCTACAAAAGGTAGAAGATGATATCATGAACGGACGCTCTTTACATCAAAGCCTCCAGCAATTTGGCATTTACCCGGCCAAGATGATCCAATTGTTAAAGGTGGGTGAAGAAACTAACCAGCTCGACTACTTCTTCGCCAGGATCTCCGAGCAATACATCGAAGAAATAGAGTACAAAACGGCAACGCTCAGTAGTGTTATGGAACCTCTGATCATTATCTTTTTAGGGTTGATCGTTGGGCTTATTCTTATCTCTATGTATCTGCCGCTGTTCCAGATGAGTAATAGCTTTCAGTAAACAAATCAACAGCATTAAGCCTGCCCGAAACCAGGAATTGGGTTAACAAAGGTTAACACAAAACAGCGTTTATTTTTTTAAGTATTTGATAATCAATATGTTAATATTTTACAGGGTTAACATAAAAAGATACTATTTGCTCTTGCTGAACACACCTAAATGTTTCTGATTATTTACCGGTTAAAGCAGGCTTAGATGGTGCCACAATCTTTTTATCTAAACCGGTTACCGAGGGTACACCCTACGGCCCAGGAGTGCCCCACCTCTTTTGGCCCGCGCTGCACATTTACGCGAGGCGAAACTACACCGTCTTTACAGGTGTACAACATTTTGTTTTCTGTACAACCTGCACAATTTTAGCGCAAATTGTAAATTCACACAGTTTCGTACAATTCTGTACACCTGAAACGCGAATTCTGAAAATCCGAGGAAATCGGAGGAAATCTGCAAAAAATCTATCTTTTCTGTGTTTTATACAGGATATTCTGTGTTTTTCTAATTCTCGCCTTTTTTCCATCAACTCCACCCGGCAACGCACAGCTGTTTGTAAGATAATTAACCATTATCCCGGCACTTGTATCAGCACCCCATAGTAAAGGTTGCCCAAATGAGTGACACCCGCCAACGTGGACGCTGACAAACATTTACAGTCAGGCGGGGGACGCCTGACCGGGCGGGTAAAAACTTTTCGAAAAATCCTTAAGTTAACGGCTAGGGCGTCCACGCTGACAAATATTTACAGTTAGGCGTGGGAGGCCTGACCTGGCGGGGGGGGTAACAAAGGTTAACAAAAAACAATATTTAGTTTTATAACTATTTGATAACTAATATGTTAATATTTCACAAGGTTAACATAAAGGCACCTAAATGTTTGCGCTCATTTACCGGTTAAAGCAGGCTCCGTGGAAGCTACAATATTTATCAGTACAGGAGCATATACAAGCCGTGGGCAATAAGATTATTTACTCATACCCGCCAGCGTGGACGCTGCCAACTTTTAAAGTTAGGCGGGGATGCCTGACCGGGCGGGGCGGGTTAACCAGCTAAAAAATGTAGAACTTGGAAAAACCCTTGAAAGCCCATACCCTTTTCTAATGTCAGAAGATACGTTTTATTATCTGTAGTTTTTACTTTAATTAAAGTGAAAAGAGTTTTATCCATAATACCTTTTTTAGCCTCCTCATTTAATCCCATTCTAACTTCTTTTATAGCGGAATGAAAAATGTCGGATATGTGGCCGTTATCGGCAAAAATAATTCGTTCATTCGTTATCCCAACCCAGTTGTTACTATCGTTAAAATAAATTATTAAAAGCCGTTCCACATTTTCAAGATATTTGTTTATTTCTTGATATAAATGCTTGTTTTTTTCATTAACAACCTTTGTAAATAGCCCTTCCCCGCCTTTCCTTAAGAAAATTGATAATAATACTGATGATTTATCTTTTGTATTCATTTAAGGCACCAACATTTTTTGTAAAAAAATTCCACTTCCCGATTGTTCAAACGTATAACCGAATCGAGCAGCTACGGCTGGATTCAAAAAACCGCTATTAACAACCGAAGAACCATAGATAGAAATCTTGTTTGCCCCTGCATTTAATGCTTCAGACTCCATACTTCCTACTAATGACCTTAACCCAGAAAGACTTTTCATTGCTCGAGGTGTCGATAATTCAAATATATTTCTGTTGAAAACATTTCCAACCAACCCTTTCGTTCCATTTATCGTATAATTTCCAATGACTTCTGCTCCACCAACAGATTCTTTAAATAATGCTTGCTGAAAGGTTTCTTGAGCCATTGGAACTAAAGAGCTAGATGCTTCAGAGCCTACTTTTCCAAAAAGCTTTGATATTACTTTGGAAATAAACCCTTCGCCTGCCGCTGCTCCTGCACCAGGGGCAGCTATCATAGCAGTTGCAGTAGCAACACCTTCTGCCATTGCTAGGCCACGGGAATTATCACTTACACCTTTTTGAAAAGCACCCCAAGTTTGCTCAAACGGGGTTTGTTTGGCTTTATTCATTTGAATACTCCAATCGCTGCTGGAGTAGCCAAAATAATATTGATATCCTGTATTTGGATCCGATAGCGTTTGGCCGCTGGCATCAACAGCATTTGCTCCATATTTTGCTTGTGCATCCGCTGTACTATGTACACTTTCATCCCAAAATGGTGTATTATCACCAGCACCTGATAGCTGAACCCAATCGAACATCCCGTCCACATCAATATGGCTGATCGGATTGTTATGTCCGTAACTATAAGGACTCCATCTACGGTCTTTTTCTGCAAGTGGATCTATCGCTCCCCACCTCCCAATCACCGGATCATAGAACCGCGCGCCATAATCGTACTCGTTTAATTCTTCCTGTAGCTCCTTTTTATTGTAAAGATACTTATTTGCGGCATTTGCTAAGCGATGCTCGTTTAAACCGAAGGGATAATAATCGTCTTCTCCAACTTTGTTAGCCGTGCCGCTTTGGGTATCGAAAGTAACCCGGTTGTTCCCCAAATGGTCGGTAAGCGTGTATTCATAATTATAAACTGTGCCGCTTCGCATGGCCCGTCCCTCTTCTGTCTGGATAAAGTCAATGGTGCCATCCGTTTTATACTGAATGCCACTAATATATTCCGTTACCGAACCGCTGCTTACTTTCCTGAGTTTCTGACCGGTAGCATCATAGGTGTAGGTGAGATTTATAGCGGGTGTTGCAGGGCTTACTATAGCTGCGGCGGTTACCGTTTGCGGAAGGTTAAGCAAATTGTAGGTTAGCGAAGCGTTGTTACGGATGCCGTCCGTTGTGGCATTGCCATTGAGGTCGTATGCGTAGCTTCCTGATTTGTAACCCGTTAAGGTTGTTAACTGGTTGCCGGTATACTGGTAGGTTAAACTGCCATTATTGGCCCGGGTCAACGCGTTAATGTTTCCATTGAGGTCGTAGGTAATGCCCGTTTCGCTAAAAGTGGAACTGCTCAGGCCGGCGGTAAGCCTGTTAAGTTTATCATAGGTGTATTTTACCGTTTGCGTTCCGGGGGAGAGCGAATTATAAACCGCGTAAGCCTGCTCGGCTATATTGCCGTTATATTGGGCAGTAGCTCCATACACAGGGTTATTATAGTTTAGCTGTTCTGCGAACATCTGCGTGGCAGTTAGTGCGCTCGCCGGCTCGTTTATTTTACTCAGCCAGCCCCGCTCGTTATACCCGTAAACGATATCCTGTTTAAACGGCGAACCGGCAATGCTATGCAAATGCTTTGCCTTCAGCTGCCCTATTTCGTTATAATCGCTTTTTGACAGCTGCACTTCGGTCGCGCCCTCGGCCCCTGTCGCCTGGAACGAGTTGATCCTTCTGCCCATATGATCGTACTCATAACGGGTGGCAATGATCACCGGTGATGATTTATTTAGCCCTCCATTGATACTGATATAATGGCTGCGCGTTGTACCTTTTAGTTCGCTTGTAAAATCGTTATAGTCGCTGAAGATCTCGTCATAATTGTAGCCATTTACGCTTATGGTACCCCCTAAATAATGCTGTTTGTAGGTTCTGGTATTCCTGCCTTTCGCATCATAATAATTAACGCTCCATAGCATATTCGCTGTACCTAGTACATTGATCTTGGCGCCGGTAAGCAATCCTTTGGTTTGGTTGCTGCCCCCGGCAAAGGGATAGGGGTTACTGCCGTCGAAACGGTAGTCATCGTAATACATCACGCTGAGTGTTGCGCTTAATGCTGTTGTTGGAAAGCTGGTCATGGTGTAGCCGTTGTTGGCCGAACTGCCGGTAGCTGTTTCCCATAGCGTTGCAGCGTTTACCTGTGTTTGTATATCTCCGCTAAAATCCGACCCGGCAGCTGCACCATACTGAAATACACCGGTCATCACGACCCTGCCAAACGCATCGTATTTGGTTACCGTCCAATCCTGTGGGAATTTATTACGCTGCACGCCATCCTGGGTGGCAGCTACCTGATCCAGCTTGTTATAAACCATAAACTCCCAGTCCTTGCCCGGTAGTTTTTTCTTTACCAGCCGGTTCCGTTCATCGTACTGGTATTGGTAGCAGAGGTTACTCAACGTGGTTTGGTTGGAGGCGGTGGTAAGCCCTGCATCCGGATTGGCTTTGGGCGGAAGCACATACGCAAGGTTTCCCAGGTTATCGTAAACGTAATACGTGCTCAGCATTTCTACCTGGTTGAGAACGGCATTCAGGTTATAGGTCCGTTTCAATACTACATGTCCGTCTTTGTCCTTGTATTCTTCGGTAGTGGCCAGGCAGCCGTCGCCGGTTTGCCAGTTTTCGTCTTTAACAATATTGAGATACAATTCGTTGGAATTATACGTCGCAGGGTTAGTGCCAACAGCTAAATTACGGCTATAATTAGGATTTATGGTTATGGTATAAAGTACCACTTTCTGGCTCCCGGGGTTATCAACTATAGGGGTGCCGCTAAAAGGGCTTTGGTTGTTAGTACCATAAACCATTTGTATGGTATGCGTTCCTAATTGCCAGGGTCCACCCTGTGCCCCCTGTTCTACTACCCGGTTCAACGGAGACGCTTCAAATCCCGTTTGGGCAAACGGGTACGGATTGTTTACAATGCCATTACTTTGCTGGCTGCCCGGGGTGGCCGTGCTTAACGGGAAATAAAAGTTTGCCACGCCTGCTCCGGTGCTCAGTGCGTTGGCCCGGTAGGTGCCGGATACCGCCACGCCCTCGGCATAGGGCAGGTACTTGGTGGCTTCCCGCCCGTAGGCATCATAAACGACAGGTTGTATGATATCTTTTGTTCCGTCAAAATTGCCTCTTACCTGCACAGTTTGCAAAGGCCTGCCTAGTCCATCGAAATACTGAATGGTCTGCATCGCCTCGCAAGTGGTTAACCCGGTCGACAGGGGACTGATACCTGCCAATCTTGGCATGGTAGTACGGATATAATTCTGGTCTGCACTTGGGGTTGCGGCGAGCGGAACACATAAAATATTAGAGATGTAATACAAATAGGTATTTGTACTGGTGGCCGTTGCCTCATAGCCGGGCATAAGCGTTATGCTGGTTTCGTTATAGAAATTCCCTGCTACTGTTGCCGGTGTATTTAACTGTGCGGGGCTGGCAATATATTGCGCTTCTGCGGTAAAAGTAAATAGCAAAAGCAGGCAGGGCAAGGCTATTTGCCAGGCTTTATTTACCTTAAGAATATGTTTGAATAACATGCTGGGTTAGGTTTTACGTAAACGGATGGCTTATTGCCCCTTGTAATGGTAATCGGTATGCTTAACGATATTGCCATTTTGGTCCTTAACATTGATCAACCGTAAGAAACTATCGTACTCGTAATAGGTAGTTAGGCCCTTCGGATCGGTTGCTGTGGTCATACCAATCAACGGCTCATATGTATATGTTGATAATTGCGCATCGGATGGGTAGATCCGTATATCATCATAGCCACTGGCAGCCTGCATTGAAAAGGAATTTGATATATAGGGCTGTTCGCCGGAAAACTTCCACACTCCCCCTGCTAAATACCAGTAACTGATTATATATGTCCGGCTATTGGGCTTCGTCCAACTGACGGTTGCGGTCGTGTTGTATTTAGCGCCGGTATGAGAAAGCCCCGCAACCGTACCAGTTGCTGCATTCTCTTCAAATCCTTCGAAATAAAACTCTGTGCTTGAAGCATTTACAGCTGATGCGATAGGATATTGATTGCTGTAACCCCAATGGTAGCTTGCAACCGGACCCGCAGTCTTTTGTTGGTCGAGCAGATTTCCGTAAGTATCATAGTTTGGCAAAAGAAGACGGCTTTGGGTTGGATTAGTTCCATCCTGACTCACTATTTCGAGCGGAACGATATTGTTAGACGATGTTTGGTAGTTGATGAGCAGCTTACTGACAATAGAGTTGCCATTATATGTTTCTGATTCGACCGGAACGGCCACTATATTGCGGCTGAGCATTGTATTTATCGCTGAAGTAGCCGATGTTGTCAGCGGGATGCTGGCATTAATATCAGCGAGTTCCAGGGCGGTTCGATTGTATTGTTTGAGCGTTTCGCCTTTACTGTTTGTCGTTTCTATTCTGACCGCCTTCGTGTTTTGCGGACTATCGTAAAAGTAATTTGTGCTTGTTGACGTTGAGCCTGTCCCTATGGAATTGTAGGCGGTTTCGGTGGAGTTGTTAAGAAACACCTGCTCGGAAGAGATATTAAATGGAGGGGCATTGACACCACAGTAATGGTAAATTGTTGTGCAAAGAGAAGGATCGTATAAAATAGAATAACCCGATGCAAAGTTGATAACCTGTGTTTTAAATTGAAACGAATAATTGTTGGTAATCTCTTTCACCTTTTGAGTAGTGCTGTAATCAGTTTGGTTAAGTAACAGCCCCCTTCGCCATTCGCGGGGATCAGTAGGTGGATAAGGAAATAAGCTCGCATTTAAAGTCCCGTTGTCAGATTCATTGCTAAATTGAGATATCGATTTTCCATTGCTTCCATTTAGTCCATATTGGGTCGTTACCGTTCCATAGCCAATAATTCCTCCCTGAATAGACCCTAATGAATATTTAGTAGAAGTATTTCTTGTTATGCGTCTGTAATTACACGATGCAGTTGACGGACTGACGGTCATTTTATCCTGTGCTGTCAAATAATCGTTTAAAGAATCGATGGGGCTAATGACAAAAGCATCGGCGTACGTGAAATACCTGTCGTTAATCGGCTGCGGATTAACTCCGTCATAGTTGAGTATGCTTTTGATCCTGAGCCCTCCAACCATCTGGTTGAAACTTTGCTGTCCAAGCGATTTAGAATAGTTAACCGTTGAACTGATATAAACATGGTCGTTAGAATTAGTGACATCTGTTGCAGGTACATTCGTAAAAATTTTAAGAGTGTAAATACCCGAATTTAACAGGCTGAAATAGGTGTCGCCCGAATAACTACTACCGGAAGATTGCAAGCTTCCTATAACCGTTCCATTGGAGGCTATTATTTGTGCATTTACTTTTGCTCCTGGCTGGCCTGCCATAATCTCGGAACTGATATTTCCGGTTAGAAGCAATTCTACGTATTGGGGTTTCGTTATCGTGAATGTGGAACTTTGCGTGGTTGTTTGTTGTGAAGGGGTCACATTTAAGACGGAGTTCAACGGAAAATCAGTGAACTGTTCAGTAGTAACAGGAATACTGTTCGGTTCGTAATTAAATTGGGTGCTTCCACCTGTTGGATAGATAATCTTTGTAAGCATTTCAGCCTGCATATAATCACCATTAAAAATGCGTTTCCCGCCAATCAAATGATTGGTGCTTGGTACGAAGCCGGCCGAGTATTGAAAGGAGGCTGTCCAGAAACTGGAGCCGGGTAGTGCAAAAAATACAGCGGGTAAAAGTGTCGTATTTGAAGTAGCGCCATTGTAATACCCCATATGATCCTGTGCGTAAGAACGCCTGGATGGAAGGTTCAAAGGATTGTATTGAAAAGACCAAAGTTGAAATGCTGAATTGTCTGGCGCTTGTCGCTTTAAACTTACTAAGCGAAGTCGACTTCGGAAGTAAGATGGATCAGCCGTACTGCCTGTGTATTCATTGCCTATTGTTAAGCTAGCCTGAGAAAAAGTGTAATTAAAAAGATAATCATCGATGTATTTTCCAGCAAATTTTGAAAATACTTTTATTTCCGATAGAGCCACGCCACCATTAAGGTCTGTTCTAGGGATGGTTGAAGGTATAAATTCTACCCTTGTTAAATCAGTCTCAATTGTTGTAAGGGACAAAACGGTAACCTGTTGTTCTTCGGCTTTTGAAGCCCGACTTGTGTTGGTGATGATAGAGCAGCCTCCTTGACCATTGCTATTATCTCCGGTTTTATATTCTATGGCGTCACTTTCAGTAAAGTGCGTGTCTTGTGTTATATTTTTAGATGAATAACTAAAGTTGACTATTTCCCCCACCGGAGATGTAATTGTTTTTAAAAGCCATGAAGAATTATAGGCTATCCCTCCGGCATTGTTGCCGTATCGGGTATTATTGTTGCTCTCAGTGCCGCCGGCGCCGCCAAACAACAATGTGGTACCGTCTTCCATGATTACCGTCCAGGAGCTGGCCATGCTATAGGTGATCTTTAAATTACTGTAAGGCATCGTTGTTACGGAACCGTCTGCTTTCAATAACAAGCGATAAGATTTTCCCATAGCGCTTAAGGTGTAAATATCCTGTTGACTATCCCCGTTGTTATCAGCTGCATCCGTACGGTGCTTTTTGTACAATTCTGCTGTTGCAGTATTTGTTGTGAAGTCATTTGGATTGGTGTAGTTGTTTGCGTAACTGAAGTAAGAATCTTCGTCTGGCAGATTTCGCACCGAACGACTGATCATTCCTCCTGCATTTAAATTCCATCCTAAACCAACCCAGGACGCAATATCGCCTACGCGATTGCCTGATGCATGATAAGAAATATCTATCGGAAGTTTAATGCTTCGGCCTTTTACTTCATAAATAGGAATACTGATATTTGGAACTCCGGTGTAAAGGCTCACCGGCCATTCCGAATACCTCCCCAGGCTTGAGGCGTTTGGAGACGGTGGCATAAGGTTTCTTAAATTTTCCAAAGATTTGTCAACCTGTGACTTGCTCACAAACGGTATCATCAAGGCAATAAATAGCACCAAAAACTCTTTGGAAGATCGATTAAACTTCATAGATTTTTACTTAAAGGCGGAGTGGATTTTTACCGGTTACTTTTTGACAATTGTGTTACTGCTTTTTTCAATAAATTTAGTTGTCTTTGCTGGGCACGTTTAATTTGATTGATTTGCTCCTGCTGCCTGCCCATTTCCTTATCCTTCTCAATCAAATACAGCGTCAGCTCTTCCACCTTTTTCAACAATAGTGTGTTCATCTCACCTACATCCATACCATTAGCCTCCACATCCTTAGCCGAAGGCATTTCCGGCAAATGATGATTTTGATCAATGTAGGTTTTGATATAGGATAGAGTGGGCAGTTGGTACGCCTTTTTGAAGACATAGTCGGGCCAATTAGACCTCAATTTGACTGTTATAGCGGTAGCTATTGCACTTCCGTTAACTGCAAATTGAAACCCGGCGGGTACGTAAGCAGTATTAACTCCAATTTGAGCAGTATTATTAATGGTTAAAGCTAAAGGATTTACATTCGTTCCGGAAGGATTGTAAACTTCGAATGCTAAGTAATCCGCGGCAGGCGATGCAGTAAATTTATGTGTAAATTGAAATGCGGAATGCGTATTATCATAAATACCACCCGTCGCAACTTTTCTGTTAAACCCAATTCCCATACTGGCTAATGAAAGCCGTTCGGGCAGCGTACCAACAACAGGATTTCCGTTAACGTCGAGAACCTCAGTAGGCGTTGTAGTTTTTATACCAACATTTCCGGCTGAGGGTGCCAGAATAAGATCTCCCATACTGGTTCCGGAACTTTTAACCACTTGAATTGATGCATAACCATTCTGACTTGCCGAGATACCTAATTGCAGAGACGTCCAACCACCATTGAATACACTTGGATTACCGATTGTAATCCCGCCCCCACCTTTGGGGTCTACGTTTAACGTGGCTGATGGGGTACTTGTTCCAATACCTACATTACCCGTATTTGTGTTATAGATAGTGGTGGTATTGCCAGCCCATTGTGCTTTTGCCTGTACCAATACGGAAACCAATAATGCAATTAATAGAATTTTTTTCATGAGTAATAAGGTTAAGGAAATAACGGCTTACTATATCCGCGATTCGAAAGCAATATAAATGGAAATATTTAATATTATAATTATTTTTCTAATAATTAATTATTAAATTCTCTATCTCGATTAAATTATACTGTCGGCTCGATCATTAAAAAAACGTATATTAGCAATAAGTAACTTATGATTTTAGACTACGTTACCCCTACTAAATAACTTTAAACTATGGCTGCAGATAACGCCAAACCCGAATATTCAAAGACTTTATGTCCTTGCGGGTTAACCAATCAATTTAATCAACAGCGTATACCAAGAAATGTCATTGCAAAAACAATCCTATTTTGGTTGCCTTTAAAACGATACAAGTGTTACCACTGTAATAAAAACAAATGGGTTATTGAATAAACAAGCATCTATCAGTTAGAAGCAATTATCATCTTGCCTTTTAGTAAACGGATTATTTTTTCGCCACGCAATTGCTTGCCTTTTAAAGTAAGATGATATTCCGTATCGTAAAATAAGCTATCTGGAAAAACCGAATCTTCGGGCGTGTTTAGTAGTTCTATCTTCATTTCTTTCTTAAAATCCCGGTGAATTGCCTCTATTACCTTAATTCTTGATTTGTAGATTTGCTCATCAAGGCAGGGATATAAAAAATAGGTTTTGATATGGTGTGTATCTGCAAATTCTTTAAAGCTATTTAGAGGTGCTATATCAAGGTTTTTTTGATAATCAATAACAACTTTTTTCAAAAATTCATGCGAGGGGTGAGGGTCGAAATTGCGTACCACATCCCCATTCTCGTTAAATGAAGTGCGGGAATAAACCACGTTGGTTGGGAATTTGCGAGTGGGGTGGCCGGTAAGGTTAGAGAAGGTAATGAAGAAATTATGTTGCAAGTCGTCGATAAAAAAATCGTGCAGAAACTGGCTCGGAGTGTGATTAAAGTATTTGCCGGCTGGAGGATACATGCGTTCAGCTTCTTTTTTAAATTTATAATCGCCGTCAACAGATAGGAAATACTCCGGAGAGATAATAATAATATCTTTTGGGCGGGCAATCGCTTTGGCTTCGTTCAGCATAAAATCGAGCCCGAAGCTGGCGTTTAGCCCCATATTTACAACGGGCAAGCCGGTTGCGGCCGCAATGGCTTTGCTATCAATGCCAAACGCAACGTTAGCCCCCCCAACAAAAATAATACGCGGCGACTTCATTTTTTCGGCGTAAGTGTGTTTGTCAACCATAGCACCGATGTACCCGTCGCTACCCATTGCTTTTGTGGGAAAGTAATTGCGGTTCATTGCAAAGGCCAGCAGTACCATAAGCACCACAAACACAAGTAGGTTAAAAATAAATTTCCTCATACTAAAACTGAAAATATACAAACTGCTGCGGCACCCCGGTAAAGTAGAAAATAGAGATGGCCACCGTAAAATAAAATGCCCAGCGCAAAGGTTTTGGCCAATTTACAGCAGTGTTAGCTATAGCAAACTGTTGCTCGCGGCCCAGCCATTCTATAACAATAAAAATAACAATCAGTACCACCAGCGCCGCAACGTTTACCGATCCGCCCATAAACATTTCGCCTTTGGGTACTACCAAAATGCTACGCGAAAAAATCCCTTTTATATAATTTAAAGCCAGCCCCACACTTTCGGCACGGAAAAATATCCAGGCAAAAACGGTTAGGGCAAAGGTTGTTCCCATTTTTAGTAAATCGGTAAAACCGGGTAGCAGTTTGCCCTGCGCCACTATCTCCAGGTTGTTGCGGTTTCTTTTTAGCAACAATAATGGCATAAAGTATAAAGCATTGAGGGCACCCCAAATGATGAAGGTCCCGTTAGCACCGTGCCAAAGGCCGCTCACAATAAATATCACAAAGATATTGCGCACTTGGTTTAGCTTGCTGCCTTTGCTGCCGCCAAGCGGGATGTAAACGTAATCGCGAAACCACGACGAGAGGGAAATATGCCAGCGCCGCCAAAATTCTGCAATATCCCTCGAAAAATAGGGGAAGGCAAAGTTGCGGATAAGTTCTATCCCGAAAAGTCTCGCTGTCCCCAACGCAATATCAGAGTATCCCGAAAAATCGCAATAGATCTGGATAGCGAAAAATATGGCACCCATCACCAGTACACTACCGGCATAATGCGTGTAGTTGTTAAATATCATATTGGCGTATTCGGCACAGTTATCGGCTATCACAATCTTTTTAAACAATCCCCAAAGTATTTGCCGCAACCCGTTTGTTGCCTGGCTGTAATCAAATTTGCGTTTCTTTTGTATCTGGGGGAGCAAATGGGTAGCCCGCTCTATCGGCCCGGCCACTAACAGCGGAAAGAAGCTTACAAATACTGAGTAATCAATAAAGTCGCGTGTGGGTTCTATTCGTTTTTTGTAAATATCGATAATGTAAGACAGGCCGTGGAACGTATAAAAAGAGATACCCACGGGCAATATTACATCAATTGCTCCAAAGTTTGATTTTAAGCCCACATGCGAAAGCATATGGGAGAAACTATCGGTAAAGAAGTTATAGTACTTAAACACTCCCAAAAACCCAAGGTTGACGATGATGCTAAGCCAGAGCCAAAACTTTTTTCTTCTAATTGTTTTTGCTTCGGATATTTTAATACCTGTGGAATAGTCCAGGAAAGTGGAAAACATGAGCAGAAAAAGGAATCGGTAATCCCAAAAGGCATAAAAAAAATAACTGGCAACTAACAGTAGTATATTTTGCAAGCGCATGTTTTTGCTGCCGGTAAACCAGTAAAGGGCGAATACCGCCGGCAAAAAAAGTGCAAAGTTTAGGGAGTTAAAAAGCATAGTTAAATGAAATCGGGAACAATTTACCGTTTTGCTTTGATTTTACGCAATAATTGTGAGTTATAATTATAAAAATACTATTTGATTGTCTGCAGGTAAATCTCAAACAAAAGCCGTTTATCTCTATTGACGAACCTTCCTTTAAAGGAAATTATAGCGCGAATAATCAAGTATTTAGATCGTTATAATTTTATTGTCTCTAAAGAAAGTTCGAGAATAGGCTGCCGCAATGCTCTTTCATTTCCTCTTGCAGGCCTCTTCAAATTCAAGGCTCTGACGACCCCTATACTTTCAGTTTTTTGCACCGCGACCAACACTTTCAGCAAAGCAAAATAATCTCCCTGTAACAGAATACGCTGCACGATGAATTGGTTGGTGGAATAAAGCGGGTCCTGTGAAGGCAATTCGATCAATTTGACGTTTTCCTTTTCGGCCATTAGCGAGATCTTATTAACGATAATATTTCTAAAGGTAACGGTGTCTGTTTTGTAACGGTCGATTACTTTATTAATATTAACCGCTTTACGTTCCAGGTACCCCGGTTCGTAACTTAAATTGCCAGCGCCTGCTAATTGGGTTTTATAGCTGCTATTCAGGTGCCAGGCTTCCACCGTATTCCTGAAAGCGAAACGATAACATATCAAAGCAAACACTACGGTTAAGATAATGAGCAGGTGATTGTCTTTTATAGGCAGCTTTTTCATCATTTAGTAATCTATTTCAATATCAAATTGCCCCGTGTTTTCTTCGGTACTAAAAACAAACCGCTCTAACTGTACATTTTTTACCCATTGTAGTGCCTTTATCCTTGCTATCCATTCATTTACAGGGATGATCCTTTGCGAATTCCCAATGATATGGATCCGTTTGTTTTTAAACGTTAACGTTTTTTCCAGCCGGGTTTTTTGAATATCTACCGGGTTGATGCTGACCTCTGTCCAGATGATTTCAGCCGGCGATTGTGCTGCTAACTGATCGATCAGCATACTTTTATTGATGCCGCCGTCCCAGCCAAGTGTTTTCAACAGCGCTTCTTTTCCAGCTATTTTTTTACTTAGGCTATCGATGTCTTCTGTGCTTTTTGATGTTAAAGCCAGCTGGTTTACCAGTTGAATATTCTGTGAGTTAAGCCCGGATAACAGGATGTAATTAGCTAAGAGCGCCACGAAAAATACCGCGAGTATTACGTAGGTAGCTGCCTTAAATTTCCTATGCCTGATAGTGTTGGCATAGGCTTCGGTTAAACTCTCCACAAATGCTGATATCGGCGATAGTTTATCGGCAAGGATGAGTTGAAAAGCCTGGGCGTATGGTAAAACAGCCCTTTCATCGATTACATCAACGTCTAATTTGATAGGATAGGGGCTTTTATTTATCTCATTAAAACTATAAGTTAACCAATCTCCACTTTCATTGCGGCTCACCTTATGCCCTGCGAATAAAAATTCTTCCCCATAAAAATTCAATTGATCGATAATGTTTTGCACAGCAAAGGGGCCTAGTGAAACGGCTAATACCTTGAACCCCTGACCGTTAAATTGATTGATCAAATGATCTGCTTCTGTTTTGCGGATAGCCGAAACGTAAGAATACTCGCCCGAAATAAAATTCTGAATATAAAAGTCTTTAGATTCGGCATTAGGCAAGATGGTGTGAAATGCATTCTTTTCAACTTCCTGTACCTTTTCTATCCGCTTGATGAGTATGCCCTTTCCGTAGATGTTTAACGAAACAAACTCCTTTTGCTTAATGTATTTCGATAGTTCTTTTATGTTGGTTAGCCCGGTTTTTGTCTGATCGATATTAAGCTGGTTACGATTTTTGGTTACCGAGCAAAGGGCAGCATCCACGCCTCCGTCCGGCTGCAAAAAAATGCTGATACCGGTACATTTTTCGATGTGGTAATATTGTTCCAGCATTACCCTTATCGTAAGATGGTTGATTTGATAAACAGTACCGTGACTATTTTGGAAGTAGATTTGGTTCTGCTGCTAAAGATCCATTTAAGAATCGGTATACGGGATAATAGCGGCGTCCCTCCTGTGTCATCACTATTTTCCGTTCTTTCAATCCCACCTAACACGATGGTATCTTCGCTATGCACCCGCAGACTGGTTTCAAACTTGCTGGTTGCCTGCGGCGGCGGCGAACCATCTGTAGGAATGGAGGTAAAATCAGATATATTTACCTTGATCCCCAGGGTTACCTGGTCGTCTCCGGATACAATTGGTTTTATCGCTATCGAGAGGTCAGCATTAACTTCCTGGTAAACATTGGTGAATATGGATTGTGCTGTTGATGCAGAGGGAATAATATCCCTTGTTGTATTTTTATAATATAATTTATTACCGATACTCAACGTGGCGGAATGTCCGTTTAATGCTGCCAATTTAGGGATCGACCTTATTTCTACATTGCGGTTATTTTCCAGCGCCCGCAAACTAACGTAAAAATTGGGTACAACGTGCCCCAAATTTATAGATGTGGCTTTACCTACCGTATTCAAAAAGTCGTTTATCGATCTTGCACCGAACGTATAATTAATGCCGGGTAACACAGAACCGCCTGTTTTTACACTGTCGGACACGCCTGCCGCAATACCCGTAGATATCATCCTGCTTTTATGAATATCAATAAGCGTTACTTCGATCAGCACCACCGGCACCAAAACATCCAATTGCTTGATCATCGATTCGATCTCGTTGATCTGTGCACTGGAACCGGATAACAGGATCGTATTTTGTTCGCGAAACTCTTTTATCTCCACCCCTCTTTTCCAATCAGCCGGGATCATTGCCATCACGGTATCAATAGACCTGTTTTGCAAATGGATTGGCTTGAAGCTTCTGAGGCCTTCGAGTTTCCGGTCACCGATGATATAAATTCCTTTTTCGGCATGAAAGGTAAACTCTGTGCTTTTGAACAGCAGCGTTAAAAATGTATCATAATCTATATCGGTAACATGAAGCGTGATCGTTCCCTTAAGCTCGGAGTAAATAGAATAACTCTTGTTTAATTCCTGTGAAGCTTGTTTAACGAGGTCTGCAATAGACCCATTTACGGCATCAACCGACAATAATTTTTGCCCGTTTATCGTCCGGCTGAATAAACCGGTGGTTATAGCAGGGCCATTATTGGCCGGTTTAAAATTGTTCCGTATCGACGTGGCTTTATCTCCATTCACATACAGTTGTTCATTATCTTCCAAGGGCTGAAAAAGATAAAAATTATCACTGGTTTTGATCATTTTGATCTCGTTGGTATAGGCCAGCTTTTCCAGCGCAGTTTCAAAAGGGGCACTGCCAATAAAACCCGATACCCGCTTGTTTTGCATGGCGAGCGGTACGATCACGTTTTTACCGGATATCTGCGTCACCTTCCGGGCGACAGCGGTTAAACTATCATTGTCCAGTTCGAGCGATAAGGTACTTTCCGCCGGGTTGTATTGGGCCTTAATTTCTTTAACCGGGGGCCTGATGAACTGGTTAGGGTCCTGGAATGGGGTGATATAGATTATTGCACCCACCGTGGCGATCTCCAGGTTATATTTTTTTGCCATCAGGACCAAAATATTGGCCGCCGTAACGCCGCTGAAAGAATCATAAATGGTAAAGCTAAGGCTGGGGTCGATACTGATGCTGATGTTGTTTGACCTGGAAAGTGCGTTTAGATATTCTTTGATGGAAATGCCGCTCACGAGTAGCTGCACACGCTGATTCAGCCCTGGGACGTTTGCTGACAGTACCTCCAGCTTCTGCTGGATCGATTGTATCCTGTCCTGCTGTTGCCCGAAAGAGGCACGGGAGAAGAAAAGGAAAAGTACAATTATGATGGTGCGGGTAAACGTTTTGTGCATGGTTTAGTAATTAAATAACAAGGGATAGATCTCTTCAATGGAGGTAAGCCCCTCACTGAATAAATTAAATGCATTCTCTGCCAAAGATTGTATCCCTTTTTCTTTCAGCAGGTTTTGAATATACATATTGCCGTTCTTTATTTCTAAAGCCAGGTCCTGATCAACAGGAATTACTTCATAAACGGCCTTTCGGCCCTTATAGCCGGTGTAAAAGCAGTGTTCGCAGCCTTTGGCTACATAATGGCTTTGCACCTCAACAAAAGGCTTAAATTGCCTGGGATAGAGTTCGGTGGTAAACGGTTGTTTTTCTTTGCAATGCGGGCATAACTGACGAATTAGCCGCTGGGCAACTGTAGTGTTCAGTGTGCTGGCTACCAGGAACGGTGGGATACCCATATCGATTAAACGAGACACCGTTCCCCATGCCGAATTGGTGTGGATGGTAGATAACACCAGGTGGCCGGTTAAAGCAGCGCGGATGGCCATATTGGCGGTATCTACGTCCCTGATCTCCCCTACCATGATCACATCCGGATCCTGCCTTAAAAAGGTTCTGAGCGCAGCAGCAAAAGTTAGCCCGATGGATTCTTTCAATTGTACCTGGTTAACGCCTTCTAAAGTATATTCTATCGGGTCTTCGATAGTCAGGATATTCCTGATCTCTTTGTTGAGGAGTTTTAAAGTGGCGTATAGCGTCGTTGTCTTGCCGGACCCCGTAGGCCCGCTGATCAATAGAATTCCGTTAGGCCGTTTGGCTCCCTGGAGATAATTTTCGAGATCTGTTTTAGAAAAGCCAAGTGTATTCAGATCGATCTCTGTTGCATCGTTATTCAATAGCCTGAGAACAACTTTTTCTCCGTGCAGCGTTGGCAAAACAGATGCCCGGATATCGAACTGCTGATCGCCAAACTTATAAGCTATACGGCCATCCTGCGGCAAACGCTTTTCAGCAATATCCAGGTTAGCCAATATTTTTATTTTGTTGATCAGTGCTGGATAGTCTGCGCGTTCCAGCAAATACCTTTCCACCATCATGCCGTCAATGCGGATCCTCACCCGGCATTTGCTCTCGTAACTTTCTATGTGGATATCGCTGCTTTTGAGATTTTTCGCCTCCCCGATCAGGTTCATCAAAAAATCGTCGGCATTATCTGCCTGAAGACGTGCCGCTCCGGAAGTTGCTGCCGATTGTTTGATATAGTAAGTAGATAAAAGCCTTGCGATTTGTGATGATGCCAGAGGCTGTAGCGCAACATCTTGCCCGAGCAATATTTCCAATTCAGATAATAAGGAATATTGGTCTGCGCCGTCTTCGCAAAAAAGTTGTAGTGTATTGTTCTCTTTGCCTTTGGGAAGAACACGGTAATGCCATGCCTGGTCCTTGGTCAGCCAGTGAATATGTTCAGTTTGAAGGGTGATATCTGTGCTTAGGTCCATTTGGTCATCAGATGCAGCAGCCAGTAATCATTAGTTAAATTTACCGTTGAGCTGCACCAGTCAAGTGCTAAATATAATGCAAAAATTAGAGATTGAAGCCCGGCGAGCGGTATTTTTTTACTTTTAATTAAAGAAGTTTTTTGCCCCACTGCCCATATCATTAAAATGAGCACCAGACTGGTCATGTAAAAAAAAAGGAGGTTCAACACTGATACGTAAAAACAAAGTGTTAAAAGAAATAGTACATCGCCCCAGCCTAAAAGATGTGCTGTGATGTTCACCCAACTTTTTTGTTTTAAGGAAAAATAAGCCGATACTAAAAGCCATTGCAGGAATAAAAAAACAAAGTTTATCGCCGTAGTCAGAAGGATCTCTTTTAAAGGTATGCTGTCAAGTACATTAAGGACAAGAAATAAAGCCGCCAACAGCGGAAATAAAAACCAATAGACAGCCCGATGTATCAGATCTTGTAAAAAGATCCCGGCTAAGAGCAACACGATAATAATTCTGAGTTCGAGCACTTTAGTCCGCTGTAATTTCTTTCAACGTCTTCTCCTGGTTGATCTCCCAAACATTGAACGTTCCATTGCCATTGAAATCTACTACAGCTACTGCCCGTGCCGTAAAAGTAGTGTTGGTAGCATTGGTTATTTCGATCCGGTAATTTGCCCTCGCATCTTTACCATCGGTAACCAGTTTTTCTTGTATGAAGCCAAGTTCCGTCAAATCACTGGAATATTTTGAATGCTCGTAAAAATAGCTTTGCTCTAAGCTTTGCAGGTGCGCGAGTTGTGTTTTTGCTTCAACTGTTTTTGCTTTGGTGATTAAAGGAAGCAAATTGGGTAACACCAGCAATACTAAAATACCAATAATAACGAGTACGACCAATATCTCGGTAAGGGTATAAGCTTTTAGTTTTTTTAAAGCGGCTTGTTTAGGTTTCATAAGAAAAATTTACTCTACTAAATTAATAACATAAATTAATATCGCCTACATTGTTTATGAAGAATATTGTAATTCCACTTAAAAGCTAAGATTAAGTAAACGTTCCGTTATTGAAACGGTCACCGATGAACTCAAGAATATCTGCCAGGTGGAGCATCCAATATATAGGTCCTTTGCTAATTTGATCGCAGGTTTCGCCTATTCTTTTTTCCGAAAAAACCTTCTATACAATACCATTCTGTTAAATCATCTCAATTGACAGCCTCTGTAGAATGGGCGATCCGGATACATTCGAGAAAGTAAAATGGATTTTACAATGGCTGAAGTACCTTTCAAACCTACGTGTAATTCTATTAGTGAGAATTACCCGGGATATCCTGATTGGCTTCGTGATTCGAAGGTAAGCTCAAACAGCAAACTATAAACATCTGTAAGTAAACATCTTACAGGCAATCGAAACATAACACTTTGTAAATCAAGGACTGTTCGACAGTCGAACATTTTGCTTTAAAACTTTCCAAATAAAAGTTTTTAATTTCTTCAATATTGTCCATCAAAGATGTAATTAGTCGGCGAAAAAAGACTATCTAAACTTTGGTTGATATTAGAAGAGAAATAGAGGATTTAAAGCTTACCGGAGTAAACTATAAGACAATAGAATTTAGATATAAAAACGCTCGAAATAGCTATCAGGAGTTTAAAATTGAATCTGAAAATTTACGGGATAAAACGCGGGAAAATGATATAATAATATAATATCTGAACTCTGACGACATCGAGATTTTACTCAAGTCCTATAGTTTGAAAGATCAATTCAATTAAGACAATGATAGTAAATATAAATATAACCTCAAGCCTTCGGAATTGTCAAATACAGCTTGGTTTAAATTGAAGATGAACAAAGCAGATCGATTGGCAAGGTGCTGGATATGATGGAAGCCATGAATGTTGATTGGAAACCCCTGCGGCCACGTTTTGAGCATGGTGACGAAATTGATTACTCGCCTGAATATTTAAAGAGAGCACTTAAAATGGGTGTGATCATCGTGCAGAATCCAACGCATTTTGCTCCCGTGCCTGGTATGACGCAACTACCGCAAGCTACTCATGGCATGGCTTTAAGTTCATTATTAAAAGCAGGGATTCCACTCGCAATAGGTTCTGATGGCCCTTTTGATCCTTTTTTGAATATCATGCTGGCCACCACCCATCCTATGCGCCATAGCGAAGCGCTAACCCGCGAACAGGCTGTAATTGCCTATACCCGTACGGCGGCGTACGCGGAGTTTGAAGAGCAGAACAAAGGCACACTAACCGTTGGCAAAGTTGCCGACCTGGCGGTTCTGTCGAAAGATATTTTTATAGATTCGCAAATCATGGGGACTCAAAGTGTGCTGACTATGGTAAACGGAAATGTAGTTTATGACAATGGTTTACTCAAAATTAAATAGGGATTATAGTGTAACATATATGATGATATACTTATCGCTACTCCTATAGAACAGTCGTTTTAATTACTTCAAATAATACCCTCCTATTCACCATTGTCCGGAATAAAAGGACAAAAAAAAGATCAATTTAATAAGCAAATATTTATTACTCATTAAATTGATCTACCGGTTCGTGTCTACCCACGTGCAACACATAGAAAGATATGAAAACCTACTTACTGCGTTATTGTAACGCTTCCCAGGTCTTTAACGGCACCATTAACTACGGTTACATTATCAATTGTCTTAACCGCATACGGTGTTACGGGTGCAAAATTTACCCGGTACGTGCCAGCTGCCAAACCCGGGAAATAAAATTTGCCGGTTGCATCAGCAATCGTTCCAACGGTATCTGTTCCCATAATAGCGTAAACCCGAGGGAAAGCAGCTGCAGGGGTAACTACCCCGGTCAATGCACCCGATACAGCAGCCGGAATGGCCCTGATCACTGGCTTCAGATTGTATTTGCCATTACCGGTGGTTACAATCGATTGTGCCGCATCAAAGTCTAACAGTAATGTGTAGGCAATACCGGAGGTGAGGTCATCCTGCACTTTAAGTTTTACACCTGACGTTTGTCCGCTTGGAGTATTCAGGTCATAGGAAACGCCATTGATAACTACCCTGTTACCGGTATTATTCAATACCAGACGTACCTCCTGTAAGCGGCCCGCGGGAACATCAACGCCTGCGAGCACGGTATCTTTGCCATTTCTGAAACGGAGGATGTCTATCGGGGTTCCGTTAACGTCTACCGTTTTTTCACCGCCTGATGAAAGGATAACAACTTGTTTAATGTTCAGGATCACGGCATCATAAGCCCCCGGGGCATCAGTCAGCTTCACCGTAACGCGGGCAGTGCCGGCTGAATTTGCGCTGTCTTTTTTGCAGGATGCAAAACTCAAACCTAAAAGGGCAGCGGAAAATAAAATTAACTTTTTCATATAAATTGGTTTAATTAGTGTACTATGTTAAACGGAAACGCCTTTATAAGGTTTAATCACGGCTATCCGACAGACCCCTATTGCTTAATATATATACTTCAAAGACATTTTATGTTTTTATAGTTAATGGACAAAACCTGTTGCTTTCCAAAAGGTATTAGCTATCGGTAAAAAAGGCTCTTATAAGGATGCCGAAGCGATTTATACCATTCCTTTTACACGTAATTCCCTGAAAGTTACTTTGAAAGGCGAAGCCGTTCCCATTCCTTTTGGCGCGTGGGTATCCAATAAAATGACAATGGATGATAATTCAGCCGTAATTATGGGCGACAGCGTATTATTGCAGGGGGAGATCAACTCCTTGATTACGGCAACGCAATCAGCTAGCTTGGAAACTGGGGCAATCCATAATCACAACTTTATGAAGAGCCACGTATCTTATACATGCACATCCACGGATGGGGACGGTTGAGGAACTGGTTGAAAAATATTCAAAGGCATTTCAGCTACCAAATATCTCCTAAGAACCAGCTACCCGACAGGCCGCCACCCCAAAAAAAGGTAAGATATATTTGACGCATCCAATTAAATGGTATCATCAATACGAAGCAGCCGTCAACGGCCCGACCATCAAATATACCATTGGCAGGGCTGAATTGAAGGTGATCGCCATGCTATATATAAAAGTATCCGATTGACGAGACAGTGGCTGATAAATGATAACCGGGATATTATGTTAGCTTTATAGCTTTATAGCAGGGGCTTTTCAGAGTTATGGTCCTTTAATAATCACTTCAAATAGATCGCAAGTTTAGCGCATGAAAAAAACAGATGCAGATGAATTATTTATTGCCAACAGGGAAATAGCTTTCCAACAACAGGAGAAAGAAGACCGTGCAGCAGAATTGATCATTGCGAACAAAGAGCTTCTTTTTCAAAACGAACAGAAGGAATTGCGCGCTGCCGAATTGATCGTCGCTAATAAAGAGCTTCTTTTTCAAAACAAAGAGAAGGAATTGCGCGCTGCCGAATTGATCATCGCGAATAAGGAACTCGCTTTTCAGAACGCCGAAAAAGAAGCCCGTGCAGCCGAATTGATCATCGCGAATAAAGAATTGGCTTTTCAAAATACGGAGAAGGAAAAAAGGGCCCAGGAATTACTAAACGCCAACAACGAATTAAAGAAGGCAGAGGACGATATTCGCAAATTAAATGAAGAGTTAGAACAAAAAGTAATTGACCGGACAGCCGAGTTGGAAACCGTTAACAAAGAGTTAGGTTCATTCTCCTATTCCGTTTCTCATGATTTACGCGCCCCGATCAGAGCCATTAACGGTTATTCAAGGATACTTGCAGAAGATTATGCCGACAAGCTTGATGATGAAGGAAACAAAATTTTGCTTTCTATCATCACCAATTCCAAAAAAATGGGGGTACTTATTGATGACCTGCTTGCTTTCTCTAAACTGGGAAGAAAACAGGTTACCGTTGCTGAAGTGTCCATGATTGATCTTGTACAAACGGTAAGGGACGAACTAATCTTTGATAAAAAAGATAATATTCCTGTCTTCACTATTAGCAACCTCCTGCCTGCCAAAGGGGATAAATCTTTAATTAAGCAAGTCTGGGTCAACCTAATTTCAAATGCCATTAAGTATTCCAAATATAAGCCAACAACCTCAATAGCAATCAGTAGTAATGAAAAGGATGACTTGATAATTTATTCCGTTCGGGATAATGGTGCCGGATTTGATATGCAATACTATGATAAATTATTCGGTGTATTTCAGCGCTTACATTCACAGGAAGAATTTGAAGGAACCGGAATTGGCCTGGCGATCGTGCAGAAGATCGTCAACAGGCACAAAGGGACAGTTTGGGCCGAATCCATTTTAGATGAAGGCACCTGTTTTTATTTTAGTTTACCAAAATCTATTTAAAGAACATATGATGAATTACGACGATGTTGAAATTTTATTCGTGGAAGATAGCGCTGATGATGCTGTCTTAACCATCAGGGCACTTTCAAAAAGTGGTTTTGCTAACAAACTTCATCATGTTATAGATGGTGCGGTAGCACTTGATTTTTTATACTGCCGTGGTATTTATGCAGAACGTAATAAAAAACATTATCCCAAACTGGTTTTGCTTGATCTTAAAATGCCAAAAATATCAGGCATACAGGTACTCGAAGCAATTAAGTCGGACCCTGATCTCAAATCAATACCGGTAGTTATGCTTACTTCATCAAATGAAGGCCCGGACATAGAAAAATGCTTTGAACTTGGTGCCAATAGTTATATCGTTAAACCGGTAGACAGTGATAACTTTTTTAATGCTATTAAAGAGATCGGTTTATATTGGATGATCCTAAGCCAGCCGGCGCATTAACGGGAAAAATAACAATGGCTGAAAGCACTCAGACAATAAAGCAATTAAAAATAACTGAAAAGATAGCTATAAAGATGACCGATCCGAAAATCCTGATTCTCGAAGACAACGATTCAGATGCCGATCTGCTTTGCCGTGAATTGAAAAAGTCAGGTATTAATTTCACTTCAAAAGTTGTTCAAAACCGGAGCGATTATGAGCGGGCACTTGAAAGCTTTCAACCTGATATTATTCTTTCGGATTATTCCCTGCCGTCTTTTGATGCAGTAACGGCTTTTAAGATCAAACAAAGCCGTTACCCCCTGCTGCCATTTATCATTGTTTCCGGCATTATTGGTGAGGAAAACGCGGTTGCCCTGATCAACAGCGGAGTTACGGACTATGCCTCTAAAAATAACCTGTTTATGCTGCCTGCAAAAATACAGCGGGCGCTAAAAGATACAGAAATAAGGCTCGCAAAAATACTTGCCGACGAACAGTTACAAACCCAGGCAACCGAGTTAGTGCGTGCTAACCGCGAACTCCTCTTTCAAAATAAAGAGAAGGAGAAAAGCGCACAGCAATTACGCAGATCGAATGAATTACTCATTGAAGAAAAAGAAAAAGTCAGATCGATCAACGAGGAGTTGGGCCAGTTAAACCTGGAACTGGAAGACCGGGTTGCTTCCCGCACAAAAGCGTTGGCGGAAAGTGAAAATCGTTTTCGCAATATGATGGAAACTATCCCGCAGATCGCCTGGACGAACACCATCAGCGGAAAAGCCGATTTCTATAATCAGCGGTGGTATGACTACACCGGACTGAACTTTGAGCAAACTGATACAAACGGCTTTATCAACGTAATCCACCCCGATGACCTTGCAGAAGGCCTACATCAATTTAGTTTGCTATACAAAAGCCTTGAAGGCGGTGAATTTCAGATCCGCGGCAAACGCGCTGACGGCGCTTACAGATGGCACCTGATTCGTTTAATGCCGATAAAAAGTCCGGAAGGTGAATTACTGCAATGGGTCGGTACTGCTACTGATATCCATGAATTACGCCTATTGCAGCAACATAAAGACGATTTTATCAATATTGCCAGTCACGAGCTGAAGACACCCATTACCAGTCTTAGAGCCTCCCTTCAATTATTAGACAGGATGAAAGATAGCCCCTCACCTGTAATGCTTCCTAAGCTGATTACTCAGGCTAATAAAAGTTTGGATAAAGTTTATATCTTGATTAACGATTTGTTAAATACAAGCAATACAGATGAGGTTCAGCTTCAAATTAAACATCAAAAATATAATTTGCTAACTGCCATAAGCGAATGTTGTGAGAATGTGCTTAAAGGAAGCGATTTTACATATCAGATTGAAGGTGATGCGGCCCTGGAGGTTTATGCTGACTTTTCGCGTATTGAGCAAGTCGTTACAAATTTTATCACTAATGCTATGAAATATGCCCCTGATTCTAAAGAAATTAAGGTTCGGGCTGCAAGTTTTCCCGGTATGGTAAAAGTTTCAGTTATTGATAAGGGGGCCGGTATTCCGGCAAAAAACTTACCGTCTCTGTTCGACCGATATTACAGAGTAGATCACAGCGGGGATACTTACACTGGCTTGGGGCTTGGGCTCTACATATGTTCTGAAATTATTAAAAAACATAATGGAACAATTGGAGTAGACAGCGAATTAGGCAAAGGAAGTACCTTTTGGTTCACCTTACCGATAGCTTAATACCGTTTTTTGTAATGCTGAAAACATTTTTTTTTGTTACGGTTTTGATGCGTTTCGGCTGGTTGCTAAGTTGGGGGGTTAAGCGAGGAAGAGTAACTCGATATATTGATTTATTCTTTTAAATCCGCTTTTCGGAGCCAGCCTTTAGTGACATTATTATCCTTATCAGTGAGCTCAATATAAACGAAACTTGTCGTCTCGTCCACTGCTTCGACTCCCGCATCGTTTTTTTGTTCCAGATATACCGGCGAAATGGAATTGATATCGGGCTGATCATATAAATACACCTGCGAAACAGCCAAATGATAAGTTTTCCCTTTTGTACCTGGTTTCGGTTTGTTATCAAAAGTGCTATCCTGATCGGTCGCAGAATTTTTTAGAGTGTCCTGAGTTGTCGTGATAGCAGCAGTGCTTGCTTTTTTCGCTGAAAACCAAAGGACTGTAAATACAAAAAGGATTGAAAATACAATGCTAAAAACTTTGAATAATGTCTTAGAAATTGCAATAGAAACTGCGTGCACCTGGAAACCATTAGAAAAGTCAACTGGTAGCACTGAGTTACTCCTGGTATTTGAGGATTGATTATTGAGTACCAAAGCATTTAAACGTCCATTTTCCTTTTCAAGGCGGTTTATTTCAGATCTATCCACCTCGGTTATAGGTGCTGTTGTAATACCCCCATTATTCAGCGCAGTTTGGAGTTCATGACCATCCAAAAACCTGTTTTCCGGAAGTTTTTCAAGGCATTTGGCAATAACGTTTAACAACCACAGGGGCACTTGCATTTCCCTGTTTTTCACCTCTGCGGTCCAGTTAGCTGGCTGGTTTTGCTTCCGTAAGTTTAAAAGATCGGGTACGGGTTTTTCCATATGAGCCACCATAACGGTGTTGCGAGATGTTTCACTATTCCCGTTTAAGGGAAATGGCACCTGGCCGGTGAGCAATTCGTACATAACCACCCCATAGCTATAAATGTCGGTTTGTAACAGCATCTCCCCGTCATTTTGCTCAGGTGCCATAAATTCGATAGCCCCGGCATGCTTTAAACTTGTCCGCCGTTGCTCTTCGGTCATAATCGCCATCCCGAAATCGAGCAGGATATAGTTGCCTGTTTGGATATTATATTTTATGTTGTTGCTTTTGATATCGCCATGTTTTATACCGAGGCGGTGGCAATGGGATAAGGCGCTGGCCAGTTGCTCTGCCACCTTGATTGCCTCTTTGACGGTAAAGACTTGTTCGTGGGGGGGGTTGAGTAATTCTTCCAGGTCAGGGCCTTCAATAAATTCCATTTCGATAAATGGCAAAGAGCCACTTTCTGTAATTCCAGAGCTCAATATTTTGACAATATTGGCGCTGGGTACTTCATTTACTTTTTTTAGCTTTTCAACTTCATTCTGAAAATTGCGGAAATTTTTATCCTCCATATCTTCGGTATGGATTGGCGTTGGCAATAATTTGACAGCGGTTATGAACGAACCTACGCGCTTTGCTTTATAAACGGAACCCTGCCCACCTGTTCGTAGGGCACCCATGTTTTCCAAACCATCTGTTATGGTAAAAACTTTACTCATCAAAATGCGAGATTAACAATATATAAGCGATAACAAAAAAGGGAATTGACTGAAATAAACCATGGGCGTTAGTAATGCGATAATTTAATCTTTACCATGCTTTTTATTATGTCCATGTTTTTTAGCCTGACCTGGCGGCATCCAGTTCCTCTGTTTTTTAGCCTGACCTGGTGGTACATGATACGGGCGACTATGCCCACTTTCACGCCGATCATCGCGGTATTTTTTCACATAAATAATTCGTTGATCCTTGAAATAGGTATACGGCTCGTTCCCGTAATATCTTACGGCAATATGATGAAGTTTACCAATATCGAAAGTGCCGTAAGCAGATGGCAACCTATTTGCAAATGTCCATCTTCCATTATGATTGTAATAATACCCCGAGCGGACAGCATCATAATAGGTATCCTTTTCTGGAATATAATAATACCGAATTACATGCGCTTCTGCCGGAGGTGCCCATACGGGTGGGTTGCTTATATTGACGTGAACTGAAATTTGACCAGCAGCTTTAAAGATATTTATGCTGCTTAAAAGTGCCAAAACGCAAAAAAGTAATATTCTTTTCATCTGTAGTTATCAATTAGTTGTTATATCAACATAAAGAGGACACCATTGTTTAATATAAGATATTTCGGTACCACTATTTAGCCATGAACTGCGGATCAAAGGTCTATTCATTGATTCATACAAAATTCCGTCTAATAATCCCTGCGAGTGTTGACGATTCTTTCTTTAATGATCGCCGGTTTTGGCATCGGCCTTTATTTATCCGCCAAGACCATTGAGCGCCATGGTGGAAGATATGGATATAAAGTGAATTAGGAAGTGGCAGTATGTTTAAATTTACGCTCATCCTGAATTGAGACGGGGCATATCGCCTTTTAGCAAGGTGATCTTGAACGTTGTCCCCATGCCCATCGCGCTGGTTAAACTGATCACGCCACCTAAAGCCTCCACATGGCTTTTTACCAGGAACAAACCGAGTCCTTTACCCTCAATATGGATATGGAACCGTTTATAAGGTTTAAATAAATCTTCCCCATGCCGGTCAAGGTCTATTCCGCAGCCATTGTCGGTAAATATTATAAAGATCATTTTTGCATCCTGCGATAGATGAATATCAATGAGCGGCTCAGCTTCAGATCTGTATGGATATTCCGCTCCATAGTATACCAGTGATTCCGCTACAAAAGGGACCAGTGATTCCGCTGCAAAAGGGGCCAGTCAAAAGATAAGAGGTTGCTAAAAGATCACCGGGAAAGGATGTTTTTTCCAT
>NZ_JBDSZG010000044.1:0-11577 GCF_039925265.1 Mucilaginibacter sp. | reverse complement strand
CAACATAGATATTTTAAGGGCTTTGCTGTACCTTATTTTAAGCCTACTGGGAAATTGCGAATTGAAAGCCCTTAAGAATTCAGAACAAAAAAAAATCATAATCATAAACCGGTATATTGAATCGTTTGCCAGTTTGGTGGATGCTAATTTTATGACCAAACGCGATCTTCCATTTTACGCGGATAAGTTATTTATTACAACCAACTACCTGAACAAAATAGCAAAAGAGGTTTTGGGATCATCAGCCAAAAAATACATATTAAATAAGACAATCCGCGAGTCCCAAAATTTACTCAGATACACTGATTTATCTATTGCAGAGATCAGTGATAAACTTCATATCGAAACGCCGTCTTATTTTGTGCGTATGTTCCGCAAACACACCGGTATGACACCAAAGGAATTTAGAAATAATTTTCATTCTGAAAAAACCGTATAATTTTAATTGTCCGGAAAAGTGATGCTTTAATCCTTATTAATATTTAAAGGCAAGAAAAACATTACCTAATTTAGGATTGGATGGCATTGAAACATTTTTGTCCAACCAGAATAAATTTCAAAAAAGAATTTACCGCAATGAATATCGAAGAATTTAGAGCATACTGTTTGTCATTTAAAGGGGCTCATGATAAAATGCCCTTTAACAAAGCAACTGCTGACTATGATAAAAACATATTGACTTTCAGCGTCATGGATAAGTGGTTTTGCTTTGTTAATATCGAAGAGTTTGATTTTTGTGATCTGAAATGCGATCCGGGAGAATCAAAACGACTTCAGGACGAATATGAAGGGATCACTCCAGGCTATCATATGAATAAAGACCATTGGATAAGTGTTCATTTTAAAAAGGATGTTCCAAAAAGCAAAATTGAATCTTTAGTACAGGATTCGTATGATTTGGTTGTTGCAGGGTTGACTAAAAAACAGCAGAAAGAGTTGGAGGAAAGTTCAAAATAACATGATGATCTATTTACTGATGCAAATATCAACAGCACGCGGGGGCATGCCATTCATGTTTTTACGGCTCTGAAATATCCGGGTAGATTAACCGGCATAGCTTAAATAAGTAGCTTCATATTTCCGGTATAAAATATGGGATCAGTTTTACCAAGGTAAAATCTCTCCCGCCTCCGAAAAAGTACCCGTCGATCCATTGTTATCCAGCAGGGCTAATGCTACGCCTGTTTTCGCACCGTCTTCAGGTGTAAGTGGTGCCTGATCTGAGCCAATGGATGTTTTAACCCAGCCAGGATTTGCTGCGTTTACTTTTATTTTAGTGTCGCGTAGTGCGTGGGCCAGAAAAACTGTAAACTGGTTCAAAGCCGTTTTTGATGCACTGTAAGCATATGGTTTTAAAGCGAACAGCCAATGAGCTTCATCCAGGTGAACACCGAAAGAACCGGAAACACTGCTGATGTTTACAATACGCCCCGCCTTGCTTTTTTTGATCGCCGGTAATAAAGCCCGGGTCAGTTCCACAGTTCCAAAATAATTAATGTCGAACGTGTCTCGTAGGGTTTGTAATGGAACAGTTTCGGTGTTGTTTCCGAACCATTCGCCGTCTAAAAATACGGCTGCGTTGTTGACCAGGATGTCCAATACGCCGTATTCGCTTTCAATGTAGCCTTTAACGTTTTCTATATCTGCCGAATCACTGATGTCCAGTTTTACATAGGTGGCATCTAACGATAATTCTCGTAACACTTTTTCAGCCTTTTTTCCTTCAGTTTCATTTCTTGCACCTAATAAAACCTTGATGTTATGTTGTGCAAGTTGTTTCGCTGTTTCAAAACCAATGCCTTTATTGGCACCGGTCACTAATGCTATCTTTGTCATTTTAATTTGTTTTAATTAAAGAACAAAAGTAAAATGAATGGCTCGATGGAAGGTAGCGCATACAAAACCAATCCTTATAAAAATCAAACCTTTGTGTCATCAGAAATAGAACCTTAATGTGATTTTGACTTCCGGTAATCCGTGGGAGAGATTTTTGTTAGCTTTTTGAAAAACGTGTTGAAATGAGACGGTTCTTCAAAACCCAGTGAGTAAGCGATCTGGGCAATATTCCAGTTGGTAAGCTTCAATAGAATTTTTGCTTCCTGACCAATTCGTGAATTAATAATATCGCTGACGGTTCTTCCTTTTGCAAGCTTTACCTGGCGATTTAAATAATTGGGATGAAGTGACAAATGACCTGCAAAATCACCCGCAGTTTTAAATTTGACAGCATCATTGGGAGTTTCGATCGGAAATTGAGATTCCAATAATCTGATAAAAGAACAGGCTATCTCTTCGGTCGTATTGTTTGTTTTGATATATGATTTTACAGGATCAAGCTTCTGAGCATTAAAGATAAGTTCTAATAAATAGGTGCGCTGTAAACTGTCTTTATAGGCACTTTTGGCAAGGTTCTCATCAAAAATTTTCATATAAATCTCGATGAACTTCTCCGTTTGTTTTTCTGTAAGAGAATAAATATTTTGTCTGCCGGGTTTGTATATTGGAAATTCCAGCAGACGGTAACCGGTATTATTCTTAGTGATGAATTCTTCCTTGAAGACACAGCTTAAGCCTTTATAGGTTCCATCCATTCCCTGAATGCCAAATGGAATTTTGGAACTGGTAAATATTAAAGAATTTCCTGATAGATCAATATTTTTATCCTCAAACTCCAGGATATAATCCCCTTGCAATAACGTAGCGGTGTAGAATGCTTTTCTGGAATATTCAAAAGGAAATAATCCGTTATCATAATCAACTTTGCTCAAATCAAGTATTTCGAAAATGGATCCTTGCGTGGATGATTCTCCTAATGAGAAGTTGTCAATGTTTTCAAGTATTGAGATCGTCTTTGTTATGTTTTCCATTTGATTAAATATTAAGAATAGGGTAATCTATATTCATTAAATCTTCTCTTTACTGATGATGATCTTAAAATCAATTCCTAAAAATTTTTGATTTGATTAAAAAAAGACAACCTGAATAATAGCGCCTCTTTAAGGAATATTTCTTTTCGTAAGGTAAATTTAATAAAAATAGCACTCATTTATTCTACTTAGATTTACAGTTAATTCAAAACCAAGCGAAAACATAACCGAACTTTCATCGTTGAACGTATAGTTCCGTCGGTATTTAGGCATAGATCAGAGACTTATTTATACCTACCGCTTTTCTGCCTGATCGCCGGGCATTTTTATAAATTCAAGTACCTGACCAGGAGACAAGTGGTCAGATTGATTTCGTAAATTCTTTATCAGTCATGACTGATAAAGAACAGACCAAGCGTAAACTGATTGCCGCGGTAGCCCATATTTTCCGGACTGAAGGTTATGCCGGTCTCGGGGTCAATAAGGTCGCCAAACTTGCCGGCGTCAGCAAAAAGCTGATATATCGTTATTTCCGCAGCTTTGAACGGCTTGTGGAAGCCTATGTGATAGAAACAGATTACTGGATGCAGTTTTCCGGTGAATTACGCCAACTGACCGTTCCAAAAGATATGGACGGAACCAAACGCCTGATCAGTCACATCTTAAAAAATCAGTTTCTTTATTTTCAGGCGGACAAGGAGATGCAGCAATTGATTCTTTGGGAGCTATCCAGTAACAGCGACCTGATGCGAAGTATCCACCGGACAAGGGAAATGATGGGCCAGCAGGTATTGGAAATGGCAGACCCCTACTTAAACAAATCTTCAATTAATTTCCGGGCTATTGCCGCTTTAATCGTCGGAGGTATATATTATACAATTTTGCACACGCGGTATAATGGTGGGTTGTTTACCGATCTCGACTTATCTACTGACACCGGACGTGAAGATATCCTGACGGCTATCGACCAACTGGTCAATATAGCCTTCAATGGTGGGCAGAGTAAAGATTAGCTCACTTTATAATATTTTGGTCGCACAACTCATAGCCCCAACACCCACCTCACATCAAAAGCATCGGTCACTTCAATCAGGCTATCTTCATAGTTTCTCGTTACTGCACTACAGCGGTCAGAGCCTAATTTCTCAAGCAGTGCCCTCCTGTCATAAATATTTTTGCAGGGCAGGAAAATGGAAAGGTAATTTCCAATTTTTCTGCCCTCGTTGTGTACCAGATCCGAGCCGTGAATGACTATACAAGGTGAAACCAGGGAACCATGAATTACAAGTGTTTCTCTGTAACCGTGTAATTCATGGTCGAAAGTTTCAAAATGCAGCATGCCGCCAAAGCAGGTCTGGTAAAAAGTAAGCGCTTTTTTGCAATTCCCGGAAAACGTGATGAAAATCCCGCCTGTTGATCTGTCATTAGCTTCAACTAACATGGTACAATAAATTATGCATCCGGTATTTCGGGTTCAACCAGCTTTTTCAACTTTTCCAGAGACTCCTGCCAACCCAAATAGCACATTTCAGCCGGTATTACCTCAGGAATACCGGTTTGTACTATTTTAAGTTCTGTACCGCAGGAAACCTTATTCGGCCATACGGTAGTTACCATTTCCCCGGGTAAATTGGGGTCGTCGAATTTTTCACGGTACTTAATGAATTCAATTGGTTTTATCTCTAAATACTCGCCACCAAATGAATGAGCGTTACCGGTACCGAAATTAATAAAGCTCATATGGAATTTGCCTCCTGCTTTAAAATCCATTTCATGAACCTGGCATACAAAACCATAAGGGGGCAGCCAACTGGAATGGGCTATCGGGTCTGCAAAGGCGCGAAATACCTTTTCAGGAGTTGCCTTAATTACCCTGTGTAACGAAACTGTGTTATCTTTCATCTTTTTTAATTTTATGATTTATCAATTATCTTTCCTAAACCTTCATGCTAAACTTACCGATGGTACGACCGGCTGTTCAGTTACTTTGCCCTGATCTCTGGTTTTATTGTTATACAGGTAAGAGACGGCAAGAATGCCCAGGATTGCTAGTGGCAGTAACATAAACCCGATATTTCGATCTACGCAGGCATGACTGATAGACGCATAGATCAGGTTAAATGTTAATCCTGCATATGCCCATTCCTTTAACTTTGCCGGGGTCTGAGGATAAGAGATCGCTATTACGCCAAGCACCTTGCAAATAATTAGTGTGTAAGCAAAGTAATCAGGATAGCCTAAAGGTTTTGTACCTGCATTTACATATTGCGGTGCAATCCTTTTCGGCACATACTATTCCTCGCTTTATGCGAACAAATATTAAAAATGTGTTGTTTATCAGTTTCTTGAAGCGTGTTTCTTACAGTTCCTAAAAAACACGCTTTCATTTCCATCTGATTGGCTCTACTTAATTTAAATTAGTCATTGTCAATGCTTGGTGGGATCAGTTTATACATCACCGGCGTTACAATTCTTGATAGTATGGTAGAACTTATGAGTCCGCCAATTAATACAATAGCCAATGGCGCTATCAACGGATTAGGGTTCAGGGCAATTGGAAGTAATCCGCAAATTGCAGTTACAGAAGTAAGTACTACCGGCAGAAAGCGGGTTTCGCCGGCCATCGCAATTGCTTCGTCAATACTGTGCCCCTCAGCCCGCAGTTGGTTAGTAAAATCAACCAGTAACAAAGAGTTTTTAACCTGGATACCTGATAAGCCAATGAAGCCAATGATAGAAACCAGTGACATCGGGTTGCCGGTCAAGAGTAGAAACACCACTCCACCAAGTATACCCAGCGGTATAATCGACAGCACAATGATGATCCCTTTAAAAGTTTTGAATTGCAACAGCAGAACGCCGATGAAAAGGAAGGTGCTCAATATGATCACTGACAGGAAGTTACCCCCCAAAGCATCGCCTTCAGATTCTGCCTCGCCCGATAATTTGTAATAGTAGCCCGGCGGCATTTTCAATTTATTCAGTTCGGGAACGATCTCTTTCAATACATCATTGGCTAACACACCTTCTTTAGTCAGGGATGTTACTTTCGCAAAGCGTGATTTATTGAAGTGATTGATCGCTGTGGGCGAGGTTTCAAATGAGATGGTAGCGATCTGATCCACCAGTACCGGGGTGCCTTTTACGTTGTTTACGTACAGGTTTTTTAAAGCATCCAGGTTAGAAAATTTATCTCTCGGCAAGGTGATCACCACGTTACGCGCATCGCCCCGGTCATCAATATAGTCACCCACGTTTAATCCTGCTACGGCCATACGTACCACTTTGTCTATGTCGCTGGTCAGCACACCCAGGGTACGTGCTTTCTCTTTATCGATCTTTATCTTAACATCCGATTTGTAGCTGTTCAGCTCGTTATTGACGTAAAAAGTTCCGGGATTCTTTTTCAGGATGTCTTCCACTTTAAAAGAAAGCTCCCGGATCTTATCCTGGTCATCTCCAAATACCCTCACCACAATGTTGGCTTCGATCGGCGTTCCCTGTTCAAAATCTTTCACTTCGATCCTGGCATACGGCATATCATTAAATTTCTTTCTGAGTTTTTTGATCAGTTCTGTTTTTTCCGCGGGTTTAGCCTCTTCATCCAGTTGCACAAATACCTGGGCAAAATCGGGCTTTATATCTTGTTGATGCACATTATAATAGATCTGGGGGTTGCCTTTGCCTACGTTCGAAGTGTAATAAACGATCTCCTTGTGTTTCTTCAATTCACCTTCTACCAGTTTAGTCACCCGGTCACTCTCCGGGATATCGGCCTGCAGGGGCAGTTTGATATTGATCAGGAACATCGGCTTTTCTGAAGTGGGGAAGAGTTTGAATCCGGCTAATGTAAACAGGAAAAAGGCCAGCACACTTAAGGCCAATGATATTCCGATGGTGACTTTTGGCCATTTTAAGGCAAGTGGCATCACCCGTGCATAAGATACCGTCAGGAAACGTTGTAGGTGCTTTAAGAAGAAATTGCCCTCTCCATGCGTATGCGTTTTTAGCATCCGGCTGCCCAGGAAAGGGACAAGCGTTAAGGCAACGATCATAGAAGCCAGTACACTGGTCATCACGGCCATGGGCAGGCTGCGGATAAATTCACCGGCCATATCTGGTAAAAAGGCAAGCGGCAAAAACGCAATAACCAAGGTTGCTGTACAACCAACTACTGCCGCACCTATCTGTTTAGTTCCTTTCAAAATGGCATCCTTACGGGAATGGCCTTCCCTGAGCCAGCGCTCGATGTTCTCTACTACAACGATACTGTCATCTACCAATAGACCCAAGGCCACAACCAAGCCTACAATGTTGAGTTGATTTAACGAGTACCCCAATAAATTCATGGCGATAAGACCCAAAGCCAAAGAAAGTGGAATCGAGATCATCACGATCAATGAGGCCCGGAAGCCTAATGGTAACAGTGTGACCACCACTAAAAGTATTGCTAATCCAAAATCGAAACCCAGGTGGCCCAAACGCTCAGATACCATATTGGCCTGGTCGAAGTTTTTGACCATGCGGATATTCTCCGGCAGCGTTTTGCCAAATTCCTCCAGCACAGGTAAAAACTCTTTCTGTACGCTGGCAATGTTCACATTGTCTTTCATGCCTGCCGTAACCAGGATAGCACGGTGCCCGTTCAAACGGGTAATATGGTTGACAATGCCGTCCTTATAACTCACATTGGCCACATCTTTCAGATAAATGATCTTCCCGTTTGCGTTGTAGATAACCGTATTGGCAACATCGTCAACGTTCTTAAACTTGCCGCTGGTCTTCACATTAAAGATCTTGCTATCCAGATTAATACTTCCACCGGGGATATCCGCAGCTTCGCTTTGCAAGCTGCCGATGACCACGTTAAGCGGTATTTTCAACTGGGCCAGTTTATCCAGCTGCATATCAATGCGGATCTCCTGCTCAGGCATCCCGAAATATTTCACTTCTTTTAGGTTAGTTATCTTTTCTAAGCGCGTTTTCAGGATGTCCGCCTGATCGCGGAGTAATTTACCGGAAGCGTTATCTGAGACAAGGGCAACCTGCAATACTTTTACATCCGAAGAAGAAACCTTTTCTGTTTTGATCAGGTAGATATCCTTGGGAAGTTCGCTGTTCTTTAAGGCGTTGATCTCCGTGGATATTTCCTGGTACTTGTTATCTACATCCACGCCGTATTTAAACTTTGGTTGGATAACTGCCACACCATCCTCCACCGTAGTGAGGATCTTTTCAATGTTTTCAAGCCCATAGATCTTGTTTTCAATAGGTTTAACTACCTGCTCTTCCATATCCTTGGGGCTGGTGCCAGGATAAATAACGGTAATGATGTATTGCGGAGGATGGGTTGTAGGGTCTTCCGAACGGGGCATGGTAAATAGCGTAAGTACGCCAACCACGGCAACCAGAAGGAATATGATCAGTGTGAACTGATAATTTTTAACGGCAAAATTTGTGATTTTCATAACTATGGCCTTACTTGATGATTTTAATAGTAGACTGTTCGTTGAGGTAGGCGCTATTCGAGATCACGATCTGATCTATGCCTTCCAGTTTATCCTTGAGATATACATTCTCGTTATCGAACTTCAGGATGGTAACCGGGACTCTTTTGACTTTGGTCGCACTGATGGTGGTAAATACAAAGCCCTTATTCCCGTCAGCTTCTACCAATGATCCGTATGGGATCACCATCACGCTTTCATCCTGGTGGGTAGCTATTTCGGCTTTGCCAAACATGCCCACCGCAGGCTTTACGCCATTTAAATTCAGCTTTAACTCTATCTGGAAAGAGCCAAGTTCACGGTCTGCGGCCTGCGACTTACGAAATACTGTGGCGTCGAACTGTTGACCGACATAACCATCCAACGTTACTTTGGCGGTCTGTCCCGGTTTAATAATGGCCCATTCACGATCCGTTACACCAACCTTTAGTGAATAACTGTTGTGCTGCTCGGTAGAATTGATGAGCAGCACCGGCATACCTTCGCCAATCACTTCGCCTTCATTTGCTATCTTCTTACTGACAAAACCGTCAGACGCTGCATATATTTTAGAATAGCGATCATTAAAAGCTACCGCCTCCGTAGATTTTTTAGCAACATCCAAAGCAGTTTTAGTATTCTGCAATTGCTCTAACGTGTAAACGCTGTCTTTGTAAAGATTCATGGCACGGCTGTAATCGCGTTGTGCTTTTTCCACAGCAAGATTCGATTGCGCCAGGCCGGCCGAAATTTCAGTTGAGTTGAGTGTTGCCAGCAATTGGCCTTTTTTAAAGAACTGGCCTTCCTGTACCAGGATTCGGCTAATCACACCGCCTATCTTGAAGGAATATTTGGCTTCATCTTCTGTGCTCACCAGCCCGGTGACACTGATCTGGTCGGGTACGCCTAATACGGAAACCGATGCTGTTTTAACGGGGATGATATCCGGCTCACCCATGGCATTTTGTTCGTTGTGTTTTCCTTTGCAGGCTGCCAGCAGCGTTACGGCGATTGTTGCTATGGCAATGCTGAGTAATTGAAAGTTTTTCATGATTGTATGTTTTTTTAAGGTATTCAAGAACCCTTCGGGATTTTTCATGATTTTGTTTGTTATTGAATAGTGAAACTGGCGTTAGCGCGTTCGATGGCCGTGTAGGCGATCCAGGTGTCGTAAAGGGCGATATTGGTGTTAAGTTGTGCATTTATCCACTGGTTTTGGGCATCCAGCAGTTCGATGTAGATAGCTAATCCCTGTTTGTACAATTTCAGCATATCACCGTAATAGGTCAGGCTGGTTTTTAATTGAGATTGGGCGGCTTCATATTGCGCAATAGCGCTTTGCATACCGGCCTGCCGAACCTTCAGTTCGGCAAGCAGTTGTTGCTGCACATAATCGGTTTGGGCTGCCAGGGCTTCGCGGTCGGCAATCGTCTGCTTTACCCGGTAATTGTTTTTCCCGGAGGAGAAGAGGTTCCATTCCAGCGATACGCCCAGTAAATAATAACGGCTTTGGTTGTTGAACTTCCAGTCGAAAGCCTGCGAGCCCAGGTCAAGAAAGGTGCCTACTTTGGGGATGAGGTAAGATTTGGCCATCCCTGTCAGGTTGCCGTTAATGTCTTTGGCGATCCGCAGCTTGGATAATTCTTCCCTGCCGCTGATATTAGTTCCAAGCAATTGTTCCCTGCCGGGTAGTTCCTTAATGTCATCTAACAGGATGCTATCTGTCAGCGGGCGATTGATCAGGAAGTTAAAATAGTATCGGGCCGATTCCGCGGTTTTCTTTGCGCCGATGAGGGAAGCATTGATCCGGGACACTTCGTTCTGGCTTCTCAGCACAACGGTGCGGTTTACTTTGCTGTTATCATATAGCTTGGTATTGATCCTTTGGCCTTCTTCAACCAGCTTTAGGGAGGACTCATAGATCCCGGTAGCATAAACGGCTTTCGAATAATTGTAATAGGCCGTTTTGATCTCTTTCACCAGTTCGCGTTTGTAAAGCAGCACTTCTGTTTTTTGCATATCCACCTGCTGCACTTTGATCCGTTTATTGTAGATCAGCTCTGCATTCAAAATGGGAAGGCTGGTACGGATCTTAGCATCATAAAAATTATCCGGGTTAAGCTGGATGCGCTGGTTTTGAAGTTGCGGAAAGGCATTACTGCCGGTCAATTTGTTCAGCGTGGAGTAAACCCCATTAAACAGATCACCGGTCGGGAAATCTATCGTACGCCCGCCGTCGGCTTTCGTGTAGGTGGTCGAAAAGGTTACGTCGGGCAGGAACATGCTTTTCGCTTCCTTCAACGCATAGACATTCTTTTCGAGCACAAAATTCTGCTGTTTGATACTCTGGCTGGATGTAAGCCCTTCGCGGATGTAATCATCCAGCTTACTTTGGGCTTTTACTGATGGGGCGGCCAGCAAGGCGGCGCCGATCAATAAAAGGAGGCTGTTTTTTTTAATTTGAAAATTCATTTTTAATCATCGTTATAAATTTAAACACCGTTCAGTATATAGTTAAAAAAAGTTAACTTTTTTCAAGCAGCGTTACAAAACACTCGTAGCCGTGCTCCATCAATTCTTCATTCGTTTTACCTATAAAACTCGTGGTACGGTCCTTGTAGAACAGGGCACAAATGCCATGGACCGTAGAAAGTATCATAAAGGTAAAATACTCCGGGTCCATTCCACTAAATCTACCTTTAGTCTGGCATTCTTTAACCACATTAAGTAAGTGACTTATTGCTTCCTGTGCGATCTGAAAACCGCCCGACTGTTGGCTTTTTGTTGGTTCTTCCACAATAAACATCAGGTTGTAGTAATCTTTGTTATCCTGTGCGAATTGAATAAAAATGCGCCCCACGGCTTTTAAACGTTCAAAAGGATCGGCAACTTTGTCGAGCACCTTCAACTGGCTAAGCAACAACCTAAACCCTTCTTTGTGCAACTCCTGGAATATCTCACCTTTATCCTTAAAATAAAAATAAAGCGACCCAGGGCTGTAATTGATCTCACTGGCAATATTGCGCATACTCGCCTGTTCGTAACCTTTGGCTAAAAATATTTTACGCGCACCATTTAAGATCCGTTCGTGCATTTCCTGGAGATTCTGATGAACCAGACCACCTGATTCCGGGGCAAGCTGACCACCAATTCCGGGGCAAACTGACCAGGGGATTCCGGGACAAACTGACCACCCTCGACGTGTAGCAAATGCTGTAGAAGCA
>NZ_JBDSZG010000043.1:0-34858 GCF_039925265.1 Mucilaginibacter sp. | reverse complement strand
ATTTTGTTTCTTCATCCCTTCGGGATGTTTTATGGGTAGAAAATGCCAAAGAACCCTCTAACGTTCCAGCGGAACGTCTTATGAGTTACCCGTCTGTCTAATGATAGGCTATTGCTCTTGACAGGGGTGCAGGGTTGTGTCACGCCTTGCATATCGCCGAAGCCCATTCCCTGCCACTTCAATTCTTCCGCGCCCCTCCCCAAGCGTATAACCGAAGAGGGGGCTACTGGTTATAAAATTCTTTTTACGATTTCATAACAAAATATTTAGAATTCATGGTGACACCAATTATGGAAAAATATGTTAACCCTGTTATTTTTCAATTTATTGATTATCAGATACTTGAAAATCGAATATCGAAATTGTGTTAAGTTATGTTAACCCTTACGGTACCTAAAAATTCCTACACTTTCAAATTCCAACCCGGTTCGTAATCCCTGCTCCAAAGCTTCATGGCTTCAGGGTCGTGCAGGATGTGACCGTTACTTGGGTCGCAGTTGAGCACCCTGCCCATGCGCTGCGCGATGTTACCCAATTGCGGTATCACGGTAGATTTATGCCCGTTGATGATGGTTTGGTTCAGCTGCGTATCGCCTTGTATAGAGGTGATGAAGTTCTGCAGATGCACCCTGTCCAGCAGTTCGGTTGGGCTTACTTTGTTGCCCGCGTCAACCGGGGTTTCATCCTTTATTTCTTTTACCAGCTTGTTATCATAATCATAAACCTTATAGCCATTTCCGCCACCGTAGTAAATGGTGCCTTTATCGCCATAAAATACTACGCCGCGGCCCACGCCTTCGGAGTTGAAACTGTTGCAACTGCGCCCTTCCCAGCTTATTGCGGTATTATTGGGGAAGTTGGCCAGTATAGTTTGCGTATCGGGTGTTTCCCAATCATCCTTAAAAGCAAAACGACCGCCCGATGAGGTTACCCTATCCGGAAAATTGACACCCAAACCCCAGCGCATCACGTCAATTTCGTGCGTACCATTGTTTAGGGCCTCGCCGGTGCCCCAGTTCCAATTCCAGTGCCAGTTGTAGTGGATCAGGTTATCTTTATAAGGCCTGCGTGGCGCATAGCCCTGCCATAGGTCGTAATTTAAATTAGCAGGCACGGGTGCAACCTTGCCAAACCCTATCGATTTACGATTATTCACGTACCAGCCCCTTGCAAAGTAAGCCCTGCCAATAATGCCATTGTGCAGTTCCTGCACCATCTTTTGCACGTTGTTGAACGAGCGACGCTGACTACCCATTTGTACCAGCCGGTTGTATTTAGCGGCGGCGGCAATGGCCATTTCGCCCTCGTGGGGGTTGTGGCTGCAGGGTTTTTCCACATAAACATGCTTACCGGCCTGGCAGGCAATAATGGTTGCAGGGGCGTGCCAGTGGTCGGGCGCGGCTATCACCAGCGCGTCGAGGTCTTTTTTCTCCAGCAGTTGGCGGATATCTGTGATGCCTTTTGGTTTTTTACCGGTTATTTTCTCAATTTCGGCAATACACCTGTTCATGGCAACGGTATCCACATCGCAAATGTAGCCTATCTCGGCATCGGGGATTGCGGCCAGCTTCGCCGCCAAAAACGCGCCGCGGCTGTTTACGCCCATCACTCCTAAAACTACTTTTTTATTTGGCGAGCCTTTAAAAACACCACCCATGGCCATTTGGGAGCCAATGAGGAAACTGCTGCCTGTAACGGCCACATTCTGGATAAATTTTCTGCGTTGCATAAAACGGTTTTGGTAAATGTATTTTGCAATAATTGGTAAAGGCTAATTTAGGAGATTATAGTATTGGGTGTGTGTAACAATGATAGATAAATTGTGAGCACTCACAAAGTCTCACCTAAACCCTCTCCTTTGGAGAGGGCAGGGTGAGGCTATGGATAATCCGTCCCGCATTTGTCCCGCCCCCGCTGTAACTTTCCTGTACCCAAAGCGTCTTAAATCCAAATAAAAACTAATAATTTAGCTTTTATTATTATGCACGCATATCAATTAAACTGTTAACTATATATGAAAACACTCTACGCTGCCGTATTAGCCGGCGGCATCAGCGCCTGCGCCCTCAGCACAGCTATGGCGCAAGCTCCCGCGGCCGAATCACCGGCCTACAAACTTTACCGGGCAACCACTACAAAAATTAACGACCTGGTACACACCAAACTGGATGTAAGGTTCGATTACAAAAAACGCTATATGTATGGCAAGGAGTGGGTTACTTTAAAACCGCACATGTACCCTACCGACAGCCTGCGCCTTGATGCCAAGGGCATGGATCTTAAAACCATCGCCATTGTAAAAAACGGTAAAACTACGCCGCTTACGTTTACATACGATAGCTTAACTGTAGCCATTAAGCTGGATAAAACCTACACCAGTGCCGAAAGCTATACCATTTATATTGATTACACCGCCAAACCAAACGAACTAAAGGTTAAAGGCAGCGCGGCCATTAACGATGCCAAAGGTTTATACTTTGTAAACCCCGATGGTACCGAAAAGGATAAGCCAACCCAGATATGGACACAGGGCGAAACCGAAGCTTCTTCCGCCTGGTTCCCTACCATTGATAAACCCAACCAAAAAACTACCGAAGAGATCAGCATGACCGTACCTAAGCAGTACGTAACGTTATCTAACGGCCGCCTGGCGCTGCAAAAAATAAATAAAGATGGCACACGTACCGATACCTGGAAACAGGAATTGCCGCACTCGCCATACTTGTTTATGATGGCCGTGGGCGATTTTAAAATTTATAAGGACAAATGGCGCAACAAAGAAGTAAGCTATTACCTGGAGCCAAAATACGCGCCTTACGCTAAAGATATCTTCGGCTTTACGCCCGAGGTGATGGAGTTTTACTCTAAAACCCTGGGTGTTGATTACCCCTGGTACAAATATTCGCAGATAGTAGTACGCGATTACGTGAGCGGCGCTATGGAAAACACCAGCGCTACCCTACACGGCGTGTATGTACAGGGCACCAAACGCGAGCTTGCCGACCGCTATTACGATGCAGGCCGCAGCACCATCGTGCACGAACTGTTTCACCAGTGGTTTGGCGATTATGTTACTGCCGAAAGCTGGAGCAACCTAACGGTTAACGAATCCTTCGCTGATTTTAGCGAGACCATTTGGGCCGAATACAAATACGGAAAAGATGCCGGCGACGCGCACAGCCTGGAAGCTATGCAAAACTACCTGAACCAGCCCTCGGCCAAAACAAAAGACCTGGTGCGTTTTCATTATAACGATAAGGAAGACGTATTTGATGTGGTTACCTATCAAAAAGGAGGGCGCATCCTGTTAATGCTGCGTAACTACCTGGGTAATGCCGCATTTTATAAAGGCTTAAACATTTACCTGAAAACCAATGCCTTTAAAAACGGCGAAGCGCAGCAACTGCGTTTGGCAATGGAAGAAGCCAGCGGTCGCGACCTGAGCTGGTTTTTTAACCAATGGTATTATGGTGCTGGCCACCCGGTGCTTAACATCAGCTACAAATGGGATGAGGCAACTAAAACCCAAACCGTTTACCTACAGCAAACACAGGATGGCAATGGCTTTACCCTGCCAATGGCCATTGATATTTACGCCGGCGGCAAAAAAACACGCCACCAAGTTTGGATGCGCGAAAAAACCGATACGCTTACCTTCCTGGTACCATCAAAACCCGACCTGGTGAATGTTGATGGTGATAAAATTTTGCTGACCAAGAAAACGGACAGCAAAACATTGGATGAATTCGCTTTCCAATACTTTAACGCGCCGCTTTTCCTGGACCGTTACGAGGCTATCGATTTTGCAAAGACCCGTCAAACCGAAAAAGCTGCGCAGAAGATCATAATCGCTGCGCTGCAGGATAAATATTACGGTTTACGTATTAAAGCTATTGCTGCTGCCAACCTTACCAGCTACGATGATGTACGCAACGCTGCCGTACCTGTTTTAGTTAAACTGGCACAAACCGACGATAACAACTTAGTACGCGCTGCGGCCATTACCGCTTTAGGCAAGCTAAAAGCATCGGGCAACATGAGCTTGTTTAAACAAGCCTTAACCAGCCAGAGCTACGCCATACAGGGCGCTGCCATGAATGCTATCGGGATGATCAGCCCAACCGAGGCCGTGGCTTTAGCGAAAACCTATCAAAATGATAGCGAAGGCGCGCTTAAACAAGCCGTATTGGGTGTTTACGCAACTAACGGTACCGATGCTGAATGGCCTTACTATTACGATGCCTTTAAAAACGGCGACCCGAACGCGCAGTTCCAGATGATCAGGAAAACGGCTGAGTACGCCGGTCGTGTAAAAAGCCCGGAATACGCGCAGCAAGCCATTACTACCATTGGCGAGCTTGGCGTTAAGTACAAACAATTTGGCGTTGCACCAACGGTGATACAATTACTAACCAGCATAAAAGATGCCCGCACCAAAATGGGCGATACCGCATCTGCAACCGCTGCGGATAAAGCAATTGAGCCGTTGAAATAAGAATTATTTGTTTTGACCAAAAAGCCTTCAGATTTTTCTGAAGGCTTTTTCTGTATATTTAGGATTAGTTTATCGCTGCTGCCAAGTAGATCAAGAATTAAAAAAATGAAAGAATTAGTTGAAAAATTAGACGTCTTAATAGATGAATTAAAAAAAACAAGGGGGCATTCCTTTTTATTGAAAGTGTTAAAGAGGACTTATTAGAGGGCAATATGCAGATTGCAGTTTAAAAAATATTGCCGTCTTATTCGATTACTCAATATGGAGATTTTAGTTTTTACGAGGGAAAACTATTCGCGGAAATACACAAAATTTTCCTTAAGCTGAGTTTAAGTGAAAAAGGCTAAATCCCGTACCAGGCAAACAAACGCTGGCGGTGCGTGTGCGCCAGTGAAGGCCTAAAAAACCTGGCACATAAATTTTTTAATAAAATAATGAAAAGTATACTATTTGGAGACAAAGATTACTTCGGTATTGAACTTGGTTTTACTAAAACTACATATAGATATAAATTACGATTTTGGATAAAAGGCAAACCCCTGGGTTCATTTACCAAAGCGGGTGAATTGAACGCATCTATCAGGGAGTACAAAAAGTTTGCTATCAACAAGGAAAATTATCATCTGCCAGTATTTGATAATTTTTCTCCTGCTGATATTGAATATTACTTGGTTGGGATTTTTTTTACCGATGAAGGTAACAATGTAGAGCTAAAAGAAATTGATAAACGCCAGAGTTTTTATTTGTTTTTTGGGGATCAATTTTCTAATCAAACCGGGCATACTTTATTACTTTATAAGTATCCCAACGTGATTTTTATAATCAAACGCCCGATGGACGGTCCGGTTGATTGCTATGAGATTCAGTTCGAAACTTTCCGTAAAGTTTTTGATGAATACATTGATTATACACTTCATAACGATCTTATTCAACCTTGATAACGTGCAATATTAATTGGTGTTTAACAATTTATGGAATAATACCGTCTTGCCTGGCGCGAGTATGCAGCGCGGGGAAAAAGCGGGGGCGTACTCGTGCCTAACTATTGCAATGAAGGGCTGCAATGCTCTACCTTACCACCTCGCTCACCAAAATTACCGGGGCTACATTTGTGTAATTAGCAAAGTCGGCCCTTATGGCAGCTATGTTCGGGGCAATTGCCGCCTGATATTCAGCAAGGCTCTTTATATAAAATATCCCAATTGCCATATAAGGTAATGGTTGGTTCGGAACGCCGCTGGCAAGGCCCTTTTCGATGGTGTATTTTACCAAATTTGAGCCGAGAAACCCTGCAACCATCGGCATGTGTTTAGTTTCATAATACTCCATATTAAATGTTTTGCCCTCTGCAAACGGGTATAGGACGGATACTTTAATCAGGCCTTTTTCGGCAACAGCCGAATTGTTGCCTTTTTGCTTTTCCTGGCTAAAAGCAGTAAAGCTTGAAGCCAGAAGCAGAAACGATAAGATGAGCTTAAATTTCATTTGTATATTTTTAAGTTGTGGAATTGGAGTCGACAAGGTTTTCTGTTTGAAACCCTGATATTCAAATGTCTAAAAAAGATATACATTTACAAAGCGGTAAATTTAGATGGAATCGATTGATGAGATGCCGTTGCTGCACGCCCCTCAACCTGGCGCGAGTATGCAGCATTGAAATGCGGAGCGTATTCGTGCCCAGGTTAAAGCAATTCGAGACAATACATATCAAATCTGTTCATACCTTTGGTGACAGCGTTTTAAAGGTTTCCACAAAGGGGGTGTACCACGTTGTACCATTTAAAAATGGTACGGCATTATTAGTTAAAAATATTAACGTTGTTTAACATTTAGTTAAACAAAGATTTAGTTAAATTAGCACCACCAAACTAAACACTTATGAAAAAGGTATTATTATTTGTTGCGTTAATTGCAGGCACCGGCCGGTTAATGGCTCAAAACGATCTTAAACTGCCGGAAGCGCAGCTTTCACCCCTGTTTCAAATAAAGGTTGATACTACCCTTAAATCGCCCACGCTAAAGCAGCTTACAAAAATGGCTGATGCAAATACATTGAAAAATTTGACCACGCTGCAAAACTTTAATCAAAATCCCCTGGCCGAAACTAAACTGATTGACGCGACAGAAAGTTACACAACACCTGTGGCGGTGTTAAGTGGCCGTTCAAACATGCCGGTAAAAAAGATCGGGGGTATTTACACGATGCCGGTCGCCGGTAAAGATGCTGATAAGAAAAGCAGGGCAACAATTGTTAATCCTTAAAATTACCGGTCGTTTTTATTCATCCTGTCCACCCCAGTCCATAAAATAAAAACTGGACGCTTTGGACAAGCAGCTATAAACCGGGCTTAAAAATCTTTATTCAGGAGCTTCTCCAGTTCGGCAAAACTGATGTTCATTTTAATGCGGCCTTGCTTGGCGTAAGAGATCTCACCCGTTTCTTCTGATACGATAATAGCTGTAGCATCGTTAGCTTCGGTAACACCTATACCGGCGCGGTGGCGCAGGCCAAACTGGGCCGGCAGGTCGGCCTTCTCTGTAACGGGTAATATGCAACTGGCGGATTTAATCTTGTTTTCGGCTATCACCACAGCACCATCGTGCAACGGGCTATTCTTTTGGAAGATGCTTTCTAATAGCCGCTTGGAGATCTTGGCATCTACCAGTTCGCAGCTGTTCTGGTAAAATTGCTCATCGTAATACTTTGCAAAAACGATAAGCGCCCCGGTGCGGGTTTGCTTCATTGTTTTGCAGGCATCTATAATAGGTTTTATGCGGGCATAATTGTTCTTCTCCGCCTCGGCCTTGCCGAAAAAATATTTCCACCAGGCCTTATTGCGCTGCAGCGACGCGTTTTTTCCCACCAGCAGCAAAAACCGCCTCACCTCCTGCTGAAAAACGATGACAATAGCAATGATGCCCACATTGGCAAACTTGCCCAGGATGGCCGTAAGTAACTGCATGTGCAGCAGATCTACCACCTTGTATAGCAAACAAATAGCTATAAAGCCAATAAATATATTGGCCGCTATAGTGCCCCTTATTAAATTATACAGCTGGTATAAAATAAATGCCACCAGCAGTACATCCAGTATATTAGGGATAGTAGGTTTAAGAAAGCTGAGGTCTAAGGAATGCATGATACGAAGTTAATAAGTTTTGGCTAACATCATATGGGAGCGGCGGAAGTTATCCCCGCTATTTATTCCGCTCGGTAGTGAAACGTACCAATTGCTCCAGCCCTGTGCGGGCATCCCCCGCCGGGAAGGTGTCCAATATGGCAAAGGCGATTTCCTGGTACTTTTTCATCTGTATCTCCGAGTATTCCAGGCCTCCTTTTTGCTTTACAAAAGCGATTATCTCCGCTATCTTCTTTGGGTCGTCGTTATGGTTTTTCACTAAACCTATCATGCGCTTTTTATCGCCGGGTGTGCTGTTGTTAAGCGCATAGATCAGTGGCAGGGTAACCTTTTTTTCTTTGATATCGATGCCTAAGGGTTTGCCCACATCATCGGTACCAAAATCAAACATATCATCCTTTATCTGGAAGGCGATACCGATATTTTCGCCAAACAGGCGCATTTTTTCAACCACTTCGTCGCTTGCACCGGCAGATGCAGCTCCGCAAGCACAGCAGGATGCAATCAGCGATGCCGTTTTCTGGCGGATAACCTCGTAATAAACCGCTTCGCTGATATCCATGCGGCGCACCTTTTCTATTTGCAGCAATTCGCCTTCGCTCATTTGCTTTACCGCCTCGGATACAATTTTAAGCAGGCTGAAATCGCCGTTATCAATAGAAAGCAGCAAGCCTTTCGATAGCAGGTAATCGCCCACTAAAACGGCTATCTTATTTTTCCATAAAGCGTTTATAGAGAAAAAGCCGCGGCGCTGGTAGGAGTTATCTACCACATCATCGTGCACCAGGGTAGCGGTGTGCAATAGTTCTACCAAAGCTGCCCCACGGTGGGTAGACTCGTTGATGCCGCCGCAAATGCTGGCAGAAAAGAAAACGAACATAGGGCGGATCTGCTTGCCCTTACGTTTTACAATATAATGGGTAATACGATCCAGCAAGGGTACCGAGCTTTGCATCGAAGTTTTAAACTTCTCTTCAAAAACATCAATTTCTGCAGCAATAGGTTTTTTGATCTCGTTGATGTTCAGCATCTGCAATAAATGGCTTTTTTTATGCCCTGGTTTGCTAACCGTTTAATTTGAAGCAAACATAGCTAAAAAATGCATGTGCGTAAACGTATATTTTTTTTGCTCCATTAAACCTTTGTGTGCCGAAACACTCTATTAAGTGTATTTATGATACAGTATATAAGTTTTGATTTTGTGAGTTAGAGTTTTCGTTTGAGCAGGCTTCGGTAACACGGGGCCTGCTTTTTTATACTTAAAATCTACGCTAGGCAACCCGCCGTAAGGGGCGCTCAAATTTCTTTGCCCAATTGTACAGAAGTTTACTACTTTTGCAGTCCTTTAAAAAGATACGGAGAGGTGTCTGAGTGGTCGAAAGAGCACGCCTGGAAAGTGTGTATACGCCAAAAGTGTATCGAGGGTTCGAATCCCTCCCTCTCCGCAAAGTATATTTCAGACTATTCAAAAACGCCTTAAATGCATCATTTAAGGCGTTTTTTTATTTCCGGAGCCACCCAAATTATTTAATAAATCGCAATACTCTGGTTACCTTTTGATGACCTATTTTACTTCGGGGCCGACAGGTCACCAGATAGCTTATAAGTCGCTATTTATAAGGGTCGAGGCTACGCCTTCCGCTTAATCTGATATAAGTTCGGCCTGATCTAATACAAAAGAATAACTTACGTAGTTACCATGATGCGCAATCGAAACAGGTATATTAAGCTCATTGCCATTATTGAAGATAACAGGGTATCCTACCGGGCTTTTTTTGATGTGGAGATCATTAAAATAAGGGCGCAGCTTGTCTATCAAAAAAGAACGCGCCTCAACTGATTGAGATTCTGCTGAGTTTTCTCTAATCGATTTAACACCCCAATAAATATTTTGAAAACTTTCCTGATGATTGACGACGGTGGCTATCCAACTCGCAGAAATTTTTGAGCGGAAATAAAGAGTGGTTGACAGATGCACAATTGTACCATTATAAAACACATCGCCAGCCGTGGTTTGCCACAGCACTGTGTTTATATCTTCCTTTTGACTACCGGGAAATTTAAGGTCCTGAATGATGATTTGCGTTGGCGAGAATACTAATTCCGGAGTTAATCTTTTGAGATACTTATATGCGGACTCCTTAGCTGACCATAGCAACCACAGGTAAAGTTCAAAACTAAGTTGCGGGCAAATCAACTGCTGATAAAGTCTTTGCTCGGAACTCGAAAGTATTTGTGTATAAAACCGAACCTGTTTAGTTCGGTTGATATCTATCAGATCAAGGGCTACAATATCGTTACCGGTGCTTATCAAGCAGATTGATTTACTTTATCAGATATTATATCTATACAATTCCCTATCAGGTACATTTTTTCTGCCGAGTCAAAATCAATTTCGATATTGTACTGCGATTCTGCATCTATGATGATATCAACCAGGTTTGCCGAGTTTATTTTAAGATCTTTTATAAGGTCTGTGTCCTCGGTGATCCCATCAAGCATTGTTTTATCTTCCGTGTAAGGCGCTATCACTTTTTTTAGTTCAGTTAAAATAGTTGTTCTATCCATATTATTTGTCGTATTTTTATTATTTGTCGTATCTGGAGATAATTAAACAAGTGTTGATATCGCCAAAGCCAAAATTAGCTTTTGCAACAATATTAATCTTTTTGTTTACAATTTTTGTGGGTAAATTGTTTGCGCCAATTAAATTTATTATTTCAGGGTTAGCATCCTCCAGGTTAATATTGGGATGTACAAAGCCATGAACTATTTGTAAAACCGCGGCTACTGTCTCAATTGAGCCGGCCGCACTAAGGCAATGGCCAATCATAGATTTTAATGAATTAACCATCGGAAAATCATCGGCTGTACGGCCCAAAGCCAGCGCCCAGTTTTGTATCTCTAATTTATCTGCTATGGTTGCGGTTAAATGGCCGCTTACCAGATCCACCTGCTGCCCAGTTATGCCGGCATTGTTCATGGCTTCCTGTATACACCTGATAACGCCTGTTGCTGCAGGGGCGGTCATTGATCCGCCACCACGCTGGCCGCCCGAATTGTTACTTCCGCCGAGCACTTCGCCATAAATACGTGCACCACGGGCAAGCGCGAAATCAAGATCTTCTAATATTAAAGCGCCGGCGCCTGAGCCGGGAACAAAACCACCGGCTGTGATGCTCATCGGCCTTGATGCCCTCACAGGTTCATCATTGTGTTTTCTGGATAATACCCGCATAGAATCAAATGCGCCAAATATATACGCATCTACGTATTCGCTGCTACCCACCACCATGCGTTTGGCCATACCGTATTTGATATATTCATACCCCATCAATATAGCCTGTGTGCCTGTGGCACACGCCGACGAGTTGCTTATGATCTTATTACCCAATCCAAGCCTACCAGATATGTAAGCGGTTACACCGCTGTTCATAATCTGTTCTACCACTCTCGACCCCAGTTTCCTGGATTCCTTAGCGTCTACCCTGGTAATTGCGTTTTTTATTACATCAGTATCAGCCACACTGCTGCCAAAAACACACCCTGTCTCCCACAGTGTTTCTTCGCAGGTAATTTCATTACCGGCATCCATCCAGGCATCAAGCGCTGCTTTTATTCCAAAAGCTATGCCCTTACCTTTCAAACCGTACAAACTCGTTTCGGTGAGGTAGTTTCTTAAATCCTCCCACTCAAATGCCGGTGAGCCTGCTACCTGGCAATTGAATTTTAGCTCTTCGTATTGCGGCATAAATTTTACACCCGAAACGCCATTCTTGATCGCATGGAGAAAACCAGGAACATCCATTGCGTTTGGCGATATCACACCTAAACCAGTTATAACTACACGCTTGCTCATTTTTGTTTTTTAATTAGCGCATTTTTTACAATGCCCGCAAATACACCCCTCGCCACCAGCTCAGCCTGCTCATTATGCATTTCCACTTTGCATTTTAATTTACCGAAACGAAAATATTCCTTTTTAGAACTTACGGTTACTTTTTCGCCGGGTAATACCATCTTAAAAAAAGACACCTCAGTTGAAGTTAGCAGCGGAAACGAATCTTTACTTATTACTACATCTGTAGTGATCTTATCATCCATCATTATATAGATGGCCAATACAACTAATCCTATTTGCGCCATTATTTCGGTGATGATCACGCCCGGTGTTACCGGGTTGCCTATAAAGTGGTCTTCATAAAAAAAAGAATCGGGTTTTAAAGTATACTCTCCCGTAACCCCATTATCACTCAACGCCGTTACGTTATCAACAAAAAGGAACGATGACTTGTAAGGTAAACAAGCTATGATATTATTATACATCTCAAAAACTTTAACAAATTACCTGCAATGTTCTCCCCCATCCACGTGGATCACCGAACCATTTATCCATCCCGCTTCATCCGTACACAACAGGTAAATAACATTGGCAACATCCGTAGTTTGGGTTACACGGCCCAAAGGGTTTCTTTCTTTTGCCACCTGTATCAGTTTTTCGCTTCCGGGTATCTTGTTAAGCGAGGGCGTTTCTGTTATTCCCGCTTGAATCAAATTGGTTTTGATGCCAAACCGCCCCAGTTCTACTGCCATGTAAGTGCTTAAACTTTCCAGTGATGATTTAGCTATTGATACCGCGCCATAACCATCCCAATGTTTATGGGCTCCTTCGCTGGTTAAACCGATAATACGCCCGTCTTTTTGGAAAAGTCCGGCTGCTAAAAGTTCTCTTGCCCAATCGAGCAAACTTGTCGACATAGCGTAAGTAGTGTATCGTATATCTTCAACTGATAGCGTTTCAATAGAATCAACATTCATACCCGTTTGCGGCATCAATGGTTTTAAGTTCCCCCTGGCTATGGAATGAAGTAATAACCTCACTGCCCCTTCCTTGCGCTTATCTTCTTTTAATTTTTGGATAAGTGCCTGCCGGGTTGCGGCATCCAGCGCATTGATATTAAATAATTCAATTGAAACGTTTTGTTTCTCGGCCAGGGCCTCCATTTTCAATCTCAGACTGCGTTCTTGCGTGGCGGTTTCGCGATACACCACGGTACTATTCATACCATACTCTGCCAGCTTTTCAACAGTTGCCAATCCAAAACCGCTTGATCCACCCAGGATTATCGCCCAGGAATCACTAAATTTCCTTTTATCGTACACGTAATTATTTAATGCGTTTTATCACCAATTGTTTTAGCTGCTCAGTTTACCGCTACCATTGGTGTTAAGTTATTCGGTGTTAAGATAACAAAAGATCCGAAATTCACAGCCAATAAAAATCAGCCGACTTTTTTTATCGGCTACCAACACAACAAAAACACGGCATTGCGGTTATTAGCTGGCAACCATTATAATTAATATATTTGCAGATACGTGCGCATACAATTATGAAAATAGCTATCTTAATATTCTTGTTTTGTAGTTCGGCGCTGCATCCGGCAACTGAGAAGAGCCAGGCACAAAACTTTAGCAAACCTGCGTTTTACGCTATACTGGCATCCGGTAAGCTTGAAGAAATTAACCGGGAACTAACATTATTGGCCGCTGCCGAATTGCCTGAAAAACAAGCATATGAGGGTACATTACTGATGAGAAAAGCTGGATTAGTAAAAATACCAGGCCAAAAATTAATCTTTTTTAAAAAAGGCCGAATTAAATTAGAATCCGCGTTACTCGATAATAACAGTAACGGCGAATTTCATTTTTTACGCCTTATTATACAAGAGCATGCACCTAAGATTGTAAAATACAGGAAGGAAATTGAAGCAGATAAACTTTTTGTAAAAACAACGTACAAAACTCTGCCCGTTAGCGTTCAGCAAGCGATCTCTGATTACAGCAAAAATTCAAAAATACTGCACCCGCAAGATCTTTCTTTGTAAGTATGAGTAAAAAAGTGTTAGCTATTTATTACTCACAATCCGGCCAATTGGGTCAGATTATTGATCATTTAACAGCGCCCCTTGTTGAGGCAGGGGCCTCGGTCGAGATAGTAAATATTCATCTTACCAAGCCATTTCCCTTTCCGTGGACCGCTGGTACATTTTTCAGCGTAATGCCTGATTGCGTGTTGGATGTAACGGCCGAGGTGGCACCATTTGAATTAAAAGAAACAAGTTACGACCTGGTGATATTAGGTTATCAAGCCTGGTTTTTATCGCCCAGCATCCCTTTTAACTCCTTAATGCAGCAGGCAAAACTAAAGGCAACAATAAAAAACACACCCGTTATTACCGTAACGGGAGCACGAAATATGTGGCTAAATGCTTTTGTAAGGGTAAAAAAGTTGATCAACGCGGCGGGAGCTAAACTTGTTGGTAATATTTCTTTAGTTGACACGCATCCAAATCCAATTAGTTTTATCACCATTTTCCACTGGATGCTGCACGGAAAAAAAGACAAATACTTAAACATTTTCCCCCCACCGGGCGTTTCGGATAGAGACATCAAACACTCCAGCGTTTTTGGCAAAAGTGTTCTTACACATTTGAATAATAACAATTGGGATGGATTACAAAATGAGCTTGTTAAAGAAGGTGCTGTTAAATTGAATTACAATTTAATGATCATTGAAACTGTTGCCGGCAAAATATTCGGTGTCTGGGCTAATTTTATAGTAAAAAGAAAAAACAGAGCGTTTTGGCTCGCCGCATTCAAGTACTATTTGTTGATAGCTTTTTGGATAGGTGCCCCTATAGTTTTAACCATTGATGCCATTTTTTTTAGATTTTTTAGCCCTAAACGCATAGCAGCAAGAAAACAATATTTTTTAAATTTAAACTGATATATGTCTCATGCCCGAAGTTTTTATTAATAGTACATCGGCCTATTTCCCGAACGACCCCGTTGCCAACGATGCTATGGAAGAATATCTGGGTTTTATTAATGGTAAACCCTCCAAGTCGAAAAATATCGTACTACGGAATAACGGCATAAAAAATCGCTATTACGCCCTAACTAAAGGCGGTAAACCTACTCACACAAATGCCCAGATGACCGCGCTGGCGGTAAAAGAGTTATTTAAAACCAACCCCAGCAAAATAAAGGACATTGAACTGCTTTCTTGCGGAACATCTTCGCCTGACCAGGTAATGCCCAGCCATGGCGTAATGACGCATGGGTGGTTGCCCGAGGCGGAAGCTATAGAAGTTGTATCCCCATCGGGAGTGTGTTGCGCGGGCATGCATGCTATTAAATATGCCTACCTGGCCATTAAAACCGGCGATGTGAAATTAGCTGTGGCAACCGGTTCCGAAAGGTTTTCGGGGCTGCTTGTGGCAGATGTTTTTGAAGAAGAAGCGCTGAAGCTAAAAGAATTGAGCGACAACCCTTATATTGCTTTTCAAAAAGATTTTTTACGCTGGATGCTATCCGATGGTGCATCCGCGTTCCTGATGTCTGATAAACCGAATGAAACTGGCCTAAGCCTTCGGTTAGAATGGATCGAGGGTGTATCTTACGCTAACGAAATGCAAACCTGTATGTATATGGGTGCCGATAAACTGCCAGACGGCACGTTAAAAGGTTTTATGGATTATACCCCTGAAGAGATCATGACGCAATCTATATTCAGCGTTAAACAGGATATTAGTTTGTTGAGTGATAATATAGTGCCCCTTGGCGGAAAAAAGATCAAGGAAATATTCGATAGGAAAGGCCTCGTCGCTTCTGATATTGATCATTTTTTACCCCACATCTCCAGTGACTTTTTCAGGCCGAAGATCTATGATATGGTAGAGCTGTATGGTGGTGGTATACCTTACGAAAAATGGTTTATTAACTTATATACCGTTGGAAATGTAGGCGCTGCTTCAGTTTTTCTGATGATAAACGAATTATTTAATAACGGCACCTTAAAAAAAGGTGAGAAAATTTTGTTACTCGTTCCGGAAAGTGCCCGTTTTTCTTACATGTACGCCATGCTTACCGTTTGTTAACACAGCCAAATGAAAAAGCAAGACGTTCCGCAGGACTTGAGCTCGTTGGGTAAGGTCACCAAAGAGGTTTGCTACGCCACTGACGAATTGGGGAAGTACGTGACCGAGCTTAGCCGTGGCTGGGATATAAAAATTACTGCGCTCGATACTGCATGGGGCGACGTTGAATTACGCATTGCCGATGCACGCCAAAAAGTATTGAATAAGCAAGCAAGCCCGATATTGTTTTTTATGGAAAAGGGCTTAATGGATATTGGTATTTTAGCCGGTTATACCGGCTTTTGGCAATGGCAGATAAAACGACATTTAAAACCCAATGTGTTTGCCAAATTACCCCTCGAAAAATTACAACGCTATGCTGAAGTATTTAATGTAAGTGTTGATGATCTTAAAAACATGACTGTACATGGAACTTAGTTTTGAACACCTACAGTCGGCGCACTGCGAAAATGGGGTTACCCGAAGTTTATTAAACAATATAGGCGTTAGCCAGATAACAGAACCGCTGGCGTTTGGCATTGGGTCGGGATTATTCTTTGTTTACATTCCATTACTCAAAATAAACAACGGGCCGGTGATAGCCTTTAGGGTAATGCCCGGTTTGATATTTAAACGCACCTGCAAAGCGTTGGGGATCGAGATAGTTCGAAAAAAGTTTAGCTCGAAGGAAAAAGCAAAAGTGTTTTTAGATGAATGCCTTGCCGATGGGCATCCGGTAGGTTGCCAGGTTGGCGTTTACTACCTTTCATATTTTCCTAAAGAATACCGCTTCCACTTTAACGCGCATAACCTTATCGTTTATGGGCACGATGAAGATCATTATCTGATCAGCGATCCCATAATGGAAAATACTACCATTTTAAGCGATTATGAATTAGAGCGTGTTCGATTTGCTAAAGGGACGCTCGCTCCTAATGGGCAAATCTATTATCCAAAAACAGCGTCCGTTGTTACTAACGACCAAATAAAAAAAGGGATCATAACCGGAATTAAAAAAACCGTTAACGATATGCTATCGCCAATGCCGATATTGGGCGTAAATGGAATTAAGTATACCGGTAACCGTATAAAAAAGTGGCGCGACAGCTTGGGCGAAAAAAAATCAGGCTTGTACCTCGCACAACTCGTACGCATGCAGGAAGAAATAGGCACCGGTGGCGGCGGGTTCCGTTATATTTATGCTGCGTTTCTGCAAGAGGCCCACGCCTATCACCCGGCTGACGAATTATTAGAGATCTCAAAAACATTCACCCAATCGGGCGATCTATGGCGCACTGCTGCAGTACAGGCCGCGGGTATTTTTAAAGGCCGCATTGGTAGCCAGCACGATTTTAATGTAATGGGCGATTATTTATTAGAGATAGCCGAAATAGAGCGGAGAGCCTTTGTAGCTTTATCTAAAATTAACTGGAAGACATGAAGCTATCTGCGGTAAACATCAGCAATCTAACCTTTAGCTATCCCGGGCAACCTGTTCCAATACTGTCAAACTTCGATCTTGAAATAGCAAAAGGCGAGCGATTTGGCTTGTTTGGCCCAAATGGCGCCGGCAAAACAACCCTAATGAATTTGATGACCGGCTTGTTGATTTTCGAAACAGGGAGCATACAGCTTCTTGATGTAAAAATCAACAACCATCGAAAATTGGCAAACAAGTTATTTGGCTATGTGCCCCAAGATTTTTCGTTTTACCAGGAACTTAGCCCGGCTGAAAACCTGGAGTTTTTTGGTGCCTGGTACGGCTTAAGCAGGCAACAGATAAAACTCCGAACAAATGAGTTATTAAACGTTTTAGGATTGGAGGACGCACGAAACAAGCCCGTAGAGAAATTTTCCGGTGGTATGAAAAGGCGGGTAAATTTGGCTATAGGTGTAATGCACAACCCTGCGTTGCTATTTTTAGACGAGCCGACCGTGGGTGTTGATGTTCAAACCCGTTTTGCTATAATTGATTACCTTAAACAATTGAACGAAAACGGAACCACCCTAATATACACATCACACCAGTTAAGTGAGGCTGAAGGCTTGTGCGAGCGAATAGCATTAATTGATGACGGAAAAATAATTGTGAACGATAATTTAGACGCTTTATTGGTAAAACACAAACAAATTGGGCTTGAAGGCCTGTTTTTAAATTTAACCGGTAAAAACTACAGGGATGTTTAAACTTTGGGCTACCATTATTAAGGACATTCGTATACTAACCCGAGACAAAGTTGGCATATTGCTCATGTTCGGCATGCCCATACTTTTGGTAATTATTGTTACCAGCATCCAGAACAGCACGTTCCAATTGATCGATAAAAATAAAATATCTTTATTGATAGCCAATAGAGATACAGGCAAGATTAGCAAAGAGTTTATTCAATCTATAGATAAAATAGGTATGTTTAAACTCGTCCCGCTCCCAAAAAACGAGAGCAATGCTACAGTAATGGCGCGCATGAAAGGCAAGGATGCCCTGCTGGCCCTCATCATCCCAAACGATTTTTCTGTGAAGATGGACGGAAAGGCGAAAATAATTGCCGGTAAAGCACTAAATACATTTGGTTTGGAGAGTAATAAAACCGACCCCAACTCTGGCAACGTTGGCCCTATAACATTATATTACCAACCTATACTGCAAGAGTCGTTCCGGCGATCTGTCCAGGGTGCCATATATAGCGCGCTACAACTAATTGAAAGTAAGCAGATATTAAAAAACCTATATTTTTCCATTAACGAAAAGCCCTTACCGGCCCGGCTGGAGAACGAATTACTTGATAACAAGATAACAATAAACGAAATACCGGTTTCCAAAAACGGGAGTCGCAGCAACCCCAACGCGTCGCAGCATAACGTGCCAGCATGGACCCTCTTCGCCATGTTTTTCGTAGTAATTTCCTTAGGTGGAAGCATGGTTCGCGAAAAATTGAGTGGAAGCTTTATCAGACTTAAAACGCTTCCTACTAACTACATGGTTGCTTTGATCTCCAAACAAATAACCTACCTCGCCGTTACTATGTTGCAGGCGGCTGTCATATTTGCTATAGGTATTTGGTTATTTCCGCTGATCCATCTACCAGCGCTAAACCTGCCGGTGGATGTTTTTGGATTGATCATTGTATCATTAATATGCGGTTGGTGTGCGGTAAGCTATGCCATTTGTATTGGCGTTTTTGCACATACGCCAGAGCAGGCGAACGGATTTGGTGCGGTTTCTATAGTTATACTTGCCGCTATCGGCGGGTTAATGGTGCCCAGTTTTGCAATGCCCCAATCATTTGCCCTCGTGATGAAGCTTTCGCCAATGCATTGGTGCCTTGAAGCCTACTACGGTTTATTTTTAGAGGGTGGCACCCTAAACGATGTTTTGATAAATATTATACCTTTATTGCTGATTACAATATGCCTGCAAGCGTTAAGTATAGCTGGTTTGAAAATGAAAAATTTAATTTGAATAAATAAAGCTAAATGGAAGTTCAAGAATTAAAACAACAATTAAAATTACAAATTATAGAGTTTCTTAACCTGTCGCCTCTAACCCCAGAAGAAATTAAAGACGATGAACCATTATTTGGCGACGGGCTTGGATTAGATTCGATAGATTCACTTGAACTGATCGTTTTACTAAAAAAAGAGTACGGAATAATTATTCAAGACCCTAAAGAAGGCCGCAAAATATTGGTGGATGTAAACACCATTGTTGATTATATTAATAAAAACAGAACTAAGTAAGCCGCACGAAAATTGCTTTTAGCTTAAGGCACGTCGAATCGCCGGCCATCATAGCCGCGATGATTTCGACTGATGCATCTATTTTTTTATAGTTGATATTAACCTTTAAACAATTAATTATAGTTGGATCTACCTGCATTAAAAATTTAATGCTACTTGCCTTTTTTAGGATTAATTGTTCGCCGAGGGCTTCTTGCAAAACTTCTTTTATTATTTGTAGCATACAGGCACCCGGCAAAACCGGATGACCTGGAAAATGTCCTTCAAATATTTCATCATCTGCATTAATAGTAACCACAGCTTCAATTTCCGTTTCTCGGCGGGCAATTTTAGTGATGGCAAAAAGCCTGTCTTTCAACATGTAGATACCAGCATTAGTGAATGATATAAGTTGAGGTAGTGATTATAAATAAGTATCGTTTTGGGCATGATATTTTCAGCCCCGACCTCCAATACCGAAGCGGGCACCTTTCCGCTTTTAACAATGTTGGCGGCCATCCACAAAGCGAAAGCAGACGAAGTTGGATATTCGCCACACAAATGTTTGTAATTTGCTGTGGCGCAATTGTTAAAAGTGGTGTTCGCTAACTGGTCGTAGCCTGCGTCATTTTTAAGATCGCCGTTTTTTCCGGTTATCACCAGGTCAACGTCAGCTATGCTTAAATTATATTTCTTTAAAAAAGCTATAATACGTGCTTCTATATCGTCTATGCCTATAGGCTTATAAAAATTTTGCATTCCTGTTAGCTCCGCCAGGTTAACAGCGGATGCCTTATCACTCAACAAAACAAAGGCTGCACCTTCGCCACCAATAGTACCCGTAGAATTGGTTTTAAACAACGATAAATTTGAACCCCGAAACCTTTTATATAAGCCGAGCCTTTTCAAAATAGTATAACTAACATCCGTCATTTCGTCGGTACCGCCAACCAGTACGTTATCAGCCTCCCCTTCGTTCAATAACATTATGCCATCAAGCAACGCACTTTCAAACGAAATCCCTTTGTGTACGAAAGTGTTATTATAGCTATGGCATTTTAGCATTAAGGCTATCTGCGCTGCAACTGTATTATGAGTTGATTGAATAAATGCCGTTGGCGGAAGCATTTCCTCGTCCATATCAATCATCCTGGTTAAAAATGTCACCGTATCTTCCAGGCAGCCATAAGCCGTACCGGTAATTACGGCACCCGGCATGGTTATTTCGCCGTTTCGCAAACATTCCATAGCTGCACCTACACCCATTTTAATAACGTGGCTCATTCTCCTGGTGAGCTTTGGGTCGAGATAAGCAGAATAATCTGGCTCAATTGCCTTTAATCGAGTATCGTTATATTCAACCGGGTTGGTAAGCAAATCATCCTGGTGCAATGTTTTTTGCGGTGAAATGCAGGCGGCCGAGCGGATATAAATTTTCATATTAAATTTTAGAAAATATTAATGATGAACAATTACCGCCAAAACCAAACGAATTAGACATAACGTGGCTAATCGCCTGTCCTTTTTTAAATCTTGTTTCGGGTTCGAATGAAAACTCGTGCATCTTGGTTTCAAACCGCAGGTTTGGATAAATTAACCCATGTTTTATAGCTAATACAGAAAATACAGCTTCAATACCTCCGCTGGCTCCCAAAGTATGCCCTGTAAATGATTTAGTAGAACTCATAGGTGGATAATGTGGATCAAACAAACGTTTAACAGCTGTTCCTTCGGCATTGTCGTTGTTTGGCGTACCCGTTCCATGAAGATTGATATAATCAATATCAGATGTAGTTAATCCCGCCTTTTCTAAAGCCCCCTTCATAGCCAGGTATGAGCCGGTCCCCTCAGGCGACGAAGCTGTTTGATGGAAAGCATCGTTACTGTTATTATATCCACTCAATTTGCAATAAGCAGACTGGTTTAATGTTTTCATTACTTTCTCAGAGACCAATACAACATACCCGGCACCCTCACCTAAATTTAAGCCGCGCCGATTTTCATCAAAGGGTTTACAAAATTCCTTATCCAATATCATCAGGGTGTTAAAGCCATTGAGTGTGAATTTTGTTAAAGCATCTGCCCCGCCTGCTACCACGATATCTACCACATCATTTCTGATGAGTCTCGCGCCATAAAAGATGGCATTAGCCGATGAAGAACAAGCAGTGCTAATGGTGGTCATATAATCCTTTATCCCCAGTTGATTTGCCACAACTTCGGTCATGCTGCCGCATTCGTGATCAAAAACATTCTTAAGTTTTCCTTTGCTGTTATTGGCAATAAAATCTATAAAGAAATCCTCGCTCTTATCCATTCCTCCCACTGTATTAGCCGAAACAAAACCAATGCGCAATGTTTCTATGCCAGGTATCGCAGCGTCCTTTAGTGCCTCTTTGGCAGCAGTTAAGCTTAATAAGGTAGTTCGGCTCATTGCCACCTCCATGCCATTAATATCAGCAAGCTCTACGTTGGTCATTTTCACTTCGGCTACTGGCACTTTGCCGGCATGTACGGTATCCAAATGTGTAATATTAGCCATCCCCGCCTCGCCTTTCTCAAAGGATGATAAGCACTCGGCAACATTATTGCCAATTGCAGTAATAACTCCAATACCGGCTATAAAAACGTCTTGCAGGGGCTTTTTATTCTCAAATATCTTAGTCACTTTTTCTTTTGTAAACAGCGTCACGTCGCCGGTTTTTACTTTTTCGATCAAAAATAATGCGGCTTTGTATTCCTTGCCGAGCAATTCAACCCAGCCGCAAATACAAGCCTGTAAAACGTCATCATCAAGTAGCTTGCCAACATAATTTGTGATGAAACCGGCATCAAAATCTTCCGCTATAAAAAAGGCATCTTCCCCCTTAAAATGATTACGAATACATATTTCGCCTGTTACAATATTGGGAAGTGTATAAACAAATAACGATGGACTGGCACCGTCAGCTACGCTTTTTAAATATCGCTGGTCGGTATCCAAACTCGAATTTCGATTTGACAAGATAACGCCAATATCTTCGGGCTTGTATTTTGTTTTATCAAAACCACCACTTAACAGTATTTCGGATGCGAGCCAACCTAACTTGTTCAGGTTATCCATTTTATAATACCTGGCGTAATTGGTATCCAACGTTTTATAAACGGCATTCAAAAATCCAGGGACATCTATTGCAGCCTGCTCTGAAAGCAAAACAGCGCCGTTTTTGTAAACCGTATGGTTACTGATGATACAACTCGAAGTAATATAGTTATCCTGTTTCAAAACCCTTTATTTTTTACTAAATATTACGGCGGCATTGCATCCGCCAAAACCTGAGGCCGTTTTTAGACAGTTTTGATAACGTCCGCTCAATAATTCCGTACAAATATTTAAGCTATCGGTTGTACCGATTTCCTCGAAACCCAACGAAGGGATCATAATATTTTGCTTTAATGATTGTATGGCGATAATGGACTCTATTAAACCCGCGGCTCCCAGTGTATGCCCATAATAACCTTTTAAACTATTTATAGGTATGTGTTGCATATTAGCAAGGGTGATGGCTTTGGCTTCCATTTCATCATTATATACGGTGGCTGTACCATGCGCCGAAATAAAATCGATATCGGTGTTACGCAAATTTGCCTCAGCAAGCGATTTGGTAATGGCCTGTTTAAGCTCTTCGCCCGTGCGTGATGGGGCCGAAATATGATTGGCATCGTTACTTACGGCGCCACCGGTTACTTTAATGTCATCGCCGCTATTTTGATGTGCCGATAAAATCATGGTAGCTGCCCCCTCGCCCAACGTAATACCATCACGACCGATATCAAAAGGTTTGCACGGGCCTGAACTGATGGCTTGAAATGACCCAAAACCCGAAAGAATAAATTTCGAGATCTCATCGGCCCCTGCAATTACTACATTGTCATATTCGCCCGATAGTATTAATCGCTTGCCGGTAATAATACCCATTAAACCAGATATGCAGGCGTTGGAAATAATCAAAGGCTGGCCGGTAAAACCAAAATGATCTGCTATCAATTTTGCTGAAGCTGATAAGGAAATACGCTGCTGCAACACCGGTGTATTGTCACCAGTCTCCAAGAGGCTAATATTGCCTTTAGTTGAGCAAATGATCAGGGCTGTTCTGTAAGCTAAATTGCAGGTATACTGTTTAAGCGCATCTGTTATGGATGCGATGATCAGCCGTTCAAATTTAGTGTAATGCGTACTCCCCCCCTTTAATATGGCTTCATTATCATCAAACAGGGAAGCATAAAATGGTTCGTCAGCAAGCAGTTTATTGCGATGTTTCCGGACTCCAGTTTTACCGGCTTTAAGGCGCTCAAAATTATCGGCGGTGGTAGCACCAATTGGCGATAAAATATTATCAGCAGTAATAAAAACATCTGCCATTATTGATCAATATAAACGTTCATTTCACATTGTGCAACAAGGTTGCCGTTAGATCTTACAACCCCGGAAATGATGGTTGCGTTAAGCACTTTTTCTACTATGCGCACATCGGTTATTAATTTGTCGACGATACGCGGCAAGTCAAAAACTTCAAAGTTCTTAACGGATCCAATAAATCCTTTACTTATCGCGCCATTTTTAATCGAATTGTGATACCCTAAACCCGCAGCGGCCGTCTGTGCCATATTTTCCATAAGACCCCCTTCGGTAAACCGACCGTCAACAACCAACACATTTTCTGCGCTAACCGTAAAGGCGGTTTGTGTGCCGGTGCCATCCGCGTAAAGCAACTCATCAACCATTACAAACGGTGGTTTTTGAGGGATAAATAACAAAATTTCCGGGTAATTCATCTCAAAATTTTAAGAATACAACCCTCCGTTTACAGACAGCACCTGGCCGGTAATATAAGATGCATCAGCAGAAGCTAAAAATCCCACTGCGGACGCAACTTCTTCGGCTGTGCCAAACCTGTTTACAGGTATTGATCGTTTAAGTTCCTTTTCATCAAGATCTGCGGTCATATCGGTCTTTATAAAACCCGGGGCAACGGCATTCACCGTGATCCCACTTCGGCCAACTTCTTGTGCCAACGCTTTGGTAGCACCAATAATACCTGCCTTGGCTGCTGAGTAATTGGTTTGACCGGGCAAACCTTTCAACCCTGATAAGGAGACTACGTTGATAACCCGACCATACCTGTTCATCATCATGCCATCAAGCAACATTCGGGTAACAAAAAAGAAGGCGTCAACACCCGTATGTATCACATTATCCCATTGTTCATCGGTCATCCAGGCCATCAGGCTATCATCTCTAACACCGGCGTTGTTTACCAATACCTCTATAACGTTTTCTGGATTATCTTTTATCCAGCCACTCAAAATGCTCTTTATTTCACCTCTGTTCGCCACATTAAGTTGTAATAATGCGCCGGTACCGCCACTTTGCTCTATCTTCAAAAGGGTCTGCTGCGCTTCAGGTGCATTATTTTTATAATTTACCAGTACATGGTACCCCATAGAGGCAAGTTTAAGGCAAATTGCTCGGCCTATCCCTCTTGATCCCCCGGTAACTAATGCAGTTTTCATCTTACCAAATTTAAGATTTAATTGAAATTGCCGGGTGGTTTGTTTCCAGGAACAGCCGTACCGCTTCCATTTCTTTGTATTTTGGCTGATCCTCAATAAATTTAGGGAACATCTCGCGAACCTGGTTATACAACTCCAGTGTATGAGGTGACAGCTTTTGCTGGCAATTTAAATAATCGATGGCTTGTGCTATGGTCATTAATTGTATGCCCAACACCGCAAATGCGTTATCTATAACTTTTTTTGTCATTAACGCGGCGTTGCATCCCATGCTCACTATATCCTGGTTATCATTATTATTAGGGATACTATGAACATACATTGGGAACGACAATGTTTGGTTTTCGGCAACAGTTGATGTTGCTGTAAATTGCATTCCCTGCATACCGAAGTTTAAACCTAAAACGCCGAGATTTATAAAAGGTGGAAATTTTTGATTTAGCTTGTCATTCAACAAATAATTTAGCTGGCGCTCTGCCAGCATAGACAATTTGGTAATTGCGATCTTCAGTTTATCCATTTCAAGCGATACATAATCGCCGTGAAAATTGCCTCCGTGAAAAATATTTTGATTAACATGATCCACTACCGGATTATCGTTAACAGAATTCAGCTCATTCACCAATACGTTTTCGGCATTGGTTATGGTATCGTATATTGGGCCCAGAACCTGCGTAACGCAGCGGAGCGAGTAATACTCTTGCACCTTATCTTCAAAAACATCGTGTTTTATTCCATCTGCATGGTACAAATGTTTTGAGCGGCTTCGTATCATTTTACTGCCCTCTAAAATTTCGCGCAGCATTGCCGCCACTTTGTTTTGGCCTATGTGATGCTTAACAATGTTTAATTGCTGTGAGTAATGATCGTCATATGCCTCAACTACTTCGTTGGTCATTGCCGAAAGCATTGCCGACCAACCCAATAGCTTTTGCGCTTGTATAATGTTCACCAAGCCGATGCCCGTCATAGCCGATGTGCCATTGATAGTAGCCAAACCCTCGCGGACATGAATAGACAAAGGTGTAACGCCGAGGCTTTTAAATACGTCGGCAGTGGGGCGTAAGCAGTCTTCGTATATTACCTCCCCTTCGCCTATAAGTACCAGGCCTAAATGGGCCAATTGAACCAAGTCGCCACTGGCGCCCACTCCTCCGTGTTCGTAAATACACGGCGTTACATTTTTATTAATCAGATCGCGAAGTAATTCCACGATATCTTGATGTATACCCGAAAAGCCCTGCATTAAACTGTTCAAACGCGCCACCATCAACGCTTTAACAAGTAAAGGCGATAAAAGCACCCCACTGCCCGAACTATGGCTGCGAATTAAATTATATTGCAGTTGCAATAAATTCTCTTCGCTTACCTTGTATTGGGCCATTGGCCCAAAACCCGTATTTATACCATAAATAAGTTTGTTTGACGAAAATTGCTGGAGAAACTCAAAATTGGTGTTTATGTTTTCTAAAGCAGCTTCGGGTAGGGTGATCGCTTTGTTCTTGAATAGGACGTCAGAGAGGTCATTTAAAGTAAGGACGCTTTGTCCAACTGGTATCATAGGCTAATTATATAAGTTCAAAAGCATCTACCATCAAATATAGGTTTTTGTTTATTCAATCGGCGGTTTATATCCCGTTGACGATTAAAACGCAGGTAGATGTTACTATACGTTCAAATTCTTTTATCAAAAAACTTAGTTATTTTTCGGCCAGTTTCCTGGTCCTGCATTTTTTTTAGTTGTTCATAAGTTATATATTCTACATGAGGGCTAACTCTTAGGCGGGCCTGCAGGTAAGCCCTTATCCCGTTATCGCAGGCTTTGGTTGTATTAAACGGCACTATATGCAACAATACTTCGTCCATCCCTATCTCGTTAGAATAAACTTCAACAACAAAATCAAGAACATCTTCAATCTCGGTAAGCAAGTCGAATAGCGCAGGGGGATAAAGAGTGGTGCCCTTAAATTTAATCATCTGCCTTTTTCGGCCGATGACGGACGATAAACGCAAACTGGTGCGGCCGCAGGCGCAGGCATCGTCAAAATACATACAAATATCGCCCGTTTTATATCGCAGTAAGGGCATGCCTTCAACACCTAACGTTGTGATAGTAACTTCGCCGGGTGTATTGGGGGGTACTTGTTGATCATGATCATCAAGTAATTCAACAATAAGTAAATCAGGTTGCAAATGGCCGCCATTACCAGCGCTGCATTCTGTAAAAGCGGTTTGCATTTCTGTTGAAGCATATGTAGAATAAAGTTGAATATCCCAAACCTCGGTTATCTTCTTCCCCAGAATGTTATAGCTGAAATCGGCATTACGAATATTTTCGCCAATACAGATCGCTTTCTTTACAGACGACCTATTGATATCTATATTGTTATCCCGGGCAAATTGAATGAGTTTTAAAATAAATGAGGGAACGGCCACAATACCCGTAGGTTTTAAACGCCCTATAGTTTCCCATTGCAAGGACGGAACGCCCGGACCTAACCGGATAATGCCCGCGCCCAATTTGCGTAAACCCGAGTAGTAAGCTATCCCAGCCATAAATTGCCTGTCCAGCGTCAGCATCAACTGATAAATATCGCTGGCCGATCCATCGGCGCACACAAACGAATTATATTCATTTAGCGTCAGTCTGCGTAAGTCGCTCTCGGTAAGAGCAATTGTAACAGGGCTGCCTAACGTGCCTGATGTGGACGCATACTCAATGATCTTATCACTATCTACACATAAAAAATCACCATTCCGTTGCTGTAAATCTTCCTTGGTTGTAGTTGGCAGTGCCGAAAGGTTTGCAATAGTTTCAATTTTGGAAACGTCTACAGCATTTTTAGCGAACAATTCCTTGTAAAAAGGTGAGTGTTGGTTAACATACTGTAGCAGTTGCTTCAGTTTTTGCTCTTGTACTATTGCGAAGCTATCTAATGTAGACGAACTCATTCTGCTATTTCTATTATAACTACTGCCGAAGCCATCGATTTGGTGTGAGACAAAGAAACCAAAATTTTAGCAATCCCTTGTCCGCTCAGCGTTTTTTGTGTTTGGCCTGTTAAAACCAATTCCGGTTTGCCCGAGATATCATTTATCACTTCTACTTCGTTAAAGCTGGTGTGGTCTGCCCAGCCGGTTCCCAACGCCTTAAAAAATGCTTCTTTGGCAGCAAAACGAGCAGCGTAATGTTCAAATTTATTCGTTTTTAATTCACAATAAATTATTTCGCGTTCGGAGAACACCAACTCTTTAAATCCGTTGGCTTTTATCAACTTTTGAGCAATCCGTTCAACGTCCACAAGATCTGTCCCTACCCCTTTAAGCATATTTGGATATGATAATACTAAGTTTCTCCGCTTTGGCTAAATTAACCAAACCAGTTTAATTTAGTTTATATTGCTTAAAAAAATCCCAAATCACTTGGCAGGCATCTAAATTTTTTGTGGTTTTTCCTACAATAAATTGGGGCAGGTACTGCCAACCTCCGGGCCAGGTGTGCCCGCCATTGTTAATGGTATAACCTACAACTTTAACCCCGTTATTTGGATTGCTGTATTCTTCTTTTACAATACTGGTACCGTCATTTGCATTATCGGGCAAGTTACTAACAACGGGTGTCGATGAACACTTATCAATGGTGGCCCACAACTTAATTGCCTGATCTTGCGAATAGGTTAAACGGCCAAAAAACTTACCCCCTTTGTTCGAAAAAACCGGGTCTTTAGTACCGTGCATATATATTACCGGCATTGGCTTTACCGGCGCGTAGCCTTCATTATCGTTCATACTACCAGCCACAACCGCAATCGCCGCAATCCGGTTGCTCAATTGGCACGCAAGGCGCGAAGTCATAAACCCCCCATTAGATATACCTGTAACATAAACACGTTCCGGGTCAGCATGATACGTTTTGACCATATACGTGATCAGTTGATCTATGAATTTAACATCATCGATACCTTTATTGTTACGCCCATCATGCCAGATGTGTTTTGATGCAGGGCACACAACAATAAATTTATCTTTGTCTGCTAATGGTCTGAAATCAGCTAAATGAAACTGGCCCTTTGGTGTTGCAAAGCCTCCGTGCAACGAAATAACCATGGGCATTTTTATATTTTTTTTGTCGGCCATTTGTGGGATGTACCTTACGTATGCGCGTTCGATGCCGTTAACGTCCATACTTTCTCGTTTTTGATCGCCGTTATACGTATTCGGTTTATTAAGAAACAAACACAGCGATAAAAGAATACAATTCATTTGAATAAGTTTTTCTTATTACATACTGTAAAAAAAGCCATTTAGTTTTAACATAGATTTAATTTAAACAATACCCTATAATCACGGTTATACTTATTATAAATTACATTGCAACAAATGAAAACGTTTAAAGTATTGATTTTAGCCCTTGTGGCCATGTTTGTTTTTATTAAGGCCGATGCGCAAGTGAAATTACCGCCACCACCGCCCCATCCGCCTCTACCGCATATAAGTTTACATTTAAAACGCCCACCTGCTCCACCACGGCGAAGACGATCGGCAGTTGTGCTGCCTAACCGTCCGCGCCGCCATAGGGTAAGGGTTTATCATCATAATTAATAATGCAATAAATCGCGTTACTAAGACCTTTACCATTTATGTATAAAATCGGCAAAGATTAAGCCCCTTATAAGTGGGACAAATATGAAAAGTATTTGCCGCGTGTGATTCGTTTATGGCAAAGGCGTTACCGTTAATAGCCTATGAAAAATATGTTTTTTCTTACAATCTATACAGCGTTTTTGGCTGGCGATTCAGGGCACTTAAAAAAACCTGCACCGTTTCGACGTTGCCGTTGTTTCATTTAAAATAAATTTTGCGTTGACCGCGTATGACGATCATTTTAAATTGGAACCGGTAATCTACGCAGGTGGAAAAGCCGTTCCGCTCCCTTACCGAAAATCGCCTCTTTTTATACAAGAAATGAAAGATAACCAAATTTTTTTCATTCCCGATCGACAGGACAATCGCTTACTCAACTGGTTTGACAAACACTGGTCTTGTTTGACTATTCTAAAAATTCACTTTATGGAGTTTTAGAGTAGCTTTTTCAGCAGAATGGCCGAATGTTAGGAGGTGACCTTTACCCCTTACCGTTCTAAGAGGCCCAGGCTTTTAATCTGGATCATGTTGTAAAGAGTTTGCGCCAATTCGAAAATTAAATCAAATAATTCAACAAAATATCGTATATTAAATTCATAAGCATTTGCGATAATTAAGCCATTTTAGTGGTGACCTATTCGAGACCCGTCAAACTTTATTACACATAAGTATTTGATATACAGGCGGAATTGCTTTTAAAAAACCTCCCTCCGGCTCCACTAAGTTCAATCATAAAACAAAAGCCTGCAAATCAAATGATTGCAGGCTTTTGTTTTATAGTCAAATGTTACTAAATTAATTTACTTACATCAAACTTGTCCATGCAACCCTCATCACAATTGCCTCAAAACGACTTGTTTTATACAATTCTGACTTGTCTCTCCCCCAAAGGCGGCTACTTCTTTATTTTTATTATTCTTTTTTCTTTAAAGAGACAAGGAACGTAAGTAAATCCGCGAATTCTTGTTTTGACATTGTTTGATCAAGGCCGGCCGGCATCATAGAGGTTGACACTTTTTTTATTTGCTTAATATCATTGGTTTTTATTTTCTGAATAGCGCCTCCAGGGTATTTCAATTCGATATCTGTCTCTGTCCGGCTCGAAATAATCCCCATCAGGGTCGACCCATCTTTCATAACAAGCTGTGAGGTCTCATATCCAAAATTAATCCCTGCAGAGGGGTTAACAATAGCATCAAATAATCCCTCCTTTGGTAATTTCGCGCCTATTTCTGATAAATTAGGCCCAAATTCAAAACCAGCTTTATTAGCTCTATGACATACCGAACAGGTTCTGAGGAAAACGGCATTTCCTTTCAGTGCATTTCCTTTTAAAGCAAGTATGGCAGTAAGATTAGCAGAAGGCATCTTGGTTTTAGCAATTTTGACACCATCGGTTTTGGGTAAAAAGGCTTTTGCTTTGTCCAATGTGCTTTTTCTGAGTGTTCCGCTCAAGCCTGCAACAGCTGGTGTAATTAAACTTTGAGGTAATTTTTTTCCCTGAAGCATTTCCAGAACGCGGTCTTCCCCATTTTGGCTTTTACCCAGCATTTGTACCGCCTTTTGACGTGTGGGCATGCTGTACTGACCTGATAAAATCACCTTTGACAGGATAGCTATCGATTCATCGTTGCCTATTGCACCGAGCACTGATAAAACGTTGGACGCCTCTTTTTCATCTTTACCTTTAATAATATTTAGGAAACGAACGTCATCATTAGCTTTAAGTAATAGCCTGGCCGCATCGGCCCCGATTCCTCCGCTCTGATATCCTCCGCTACTCTGAATACCTTTGCTTTTTACCAGATCCATCAATCTATCGGCTTCTGTAGTAATATTATACTGTTTTACCATATCAACAAAATCCTGTGTTCCCGTGTACGAATTTAAAACCAGTTGAACCTGCTCTCTGGATGCAGGCGAATCTGATATATCCTGAGGGTTTAAGGACTTCAATAGCATTGCGCTTAATTGCAAATCTTTACCATTGTTTTCTTCTAATAATTTCACCAAAGCTTTGGATTTATCGGGCTGTGGATAAAAGTCAAAAGCTCTCAGATATCTCAAACGGTATTTTAATGGAACACTTGCATCTTTAGCCAGCTTTACCAGATATGGAAGCGCAATATTTGTACGGGCACGCCACACAATATCTCTGCCTCCGGCTGTTAATAAAGGATCCGGTACTACCTTCAGGTAGGCTGCAAAGAATTGGTCCCATTGCTTGTCGGCCCCGATACCCAGTGCCTCTAAATACCATCTGTCATTGCCATCATGTTTCGCTGCAAGTGCCGCCCATATCGTCGCGGCTTCCGGTTCATTCCGATGCCGTAACGAGATCGCACAATCGCGCCTTACCTGTGCGTCCGGATCATTTACTAAAGCTCCCGCAAGTTTGAGCACATCGGTATTTACTTCTCTTGCCGCCCTTAGCCCGGTTATCCTTAAATCAGGGTCGGGATTGTTGATGGCTTCGGAAAGATATTTTGTGGCCTTTGTTGATTTTGAAAGCACCCACAGCGCTCGGGCACGCATACGGGGATTAGGCGATGTTGACCATAACTTTTCCAACTCCGCTATTGCAAATTCCCCCATTTCGGTTAATGCTACGAAAGCATGCCTGCGAACGTCGAGATTTGGATTTTGCAAGGCAATGACTGCACCCTTCGGAGTGGTATACCCCTGTTCAGGTATTTTATAGGTCGCTTTCATATTTTCCGGAACAACCCGGTATATGCGACCACGCTGAAGATCCCCCACCCGGTGCCCGCCAACGCCGGGATCATACCAGTCGGCTACAATTAAAGAACCATCCGGAGCTGTACAGATATCTGCCGGGCGAAACCATTGGTCCCGTTCGCCATTAAGAATGTTGACGATACCGGCAGTATATCCCGCGCCAGCTTTTTGAACAGGATAGGCCCGAACAACATTATGTCCCGGTTCCGCATGGATCATCCCATTTTGAAACTGCTGCGTTAACAGCGTCCCTTCATAAAAAATCATTCCGGTAGGGGAGCCGGAACCTGTTTGTAAAAGATTGGGGATAACACCCGGATCATTTTGATGCCAGTGACGAAGCGGGATCGAATCTTCCATGTTAATGCGTTTAGCACTCCAGCCCGCACCGGTTACTTCATCCGTGTAGCCATAATTTCCATATTCCATTACGTAATTGATCCGTACCCCTTTATTCCCGTCATCATCATTATCACTTTGCCATATATTTCCATAACTATCTACGGCCGATTCGTATTCGTTCCTGAAATTATGACCCAGGCATTCCACATGAGTACCGTCCGGATCGCAACGGAATAGCATTCCTTCTTTGTATTTTTTAGGTCCTATCTCATCACCATCCTGATCCAGTACCACCTCATTATTTTTATCTCTGAGGGTTTTACCAGCATTCCCAAAATTGAAATATAGTTTACCATCCGGGCCAAATGCGAAGCTGTGCATCCCATGATCATGTTGTACACCGCCTATCCCCTGGAATAGTATTTCTTTTCGGTCGGCTTTACCATCATTATTGTCATCAAAAAAGGCCCAAACATAGGGGCTTTGCGATACCAATACCCGGTTACCTAATACGCACACGCCTAAAGGTGCATTAACCTCGGGGCCCTGATAAAACACCGTGCTTGTTTCCAAACTTCCGTCTCCATCCTTATCTTCTAAAATCAGGATGCGGTCGCCGGCCTCCCTGGGTTTGTTGTGATTAATCTCAAACCGGTAATTATAAGCCTCCGTTACCCAAACCCTCCCTTTTTCATCCACGTCGATATTGGTAGGGTTAATCAACATGGGTTCGGTTGCCATAGTTTCAACACGCAGACCAGGCGCCACGTCGAGCTCCTTCAAGCCATTTTTAGCCAAATGTTTTTGTGCTTCGGTGAGCGGCGTATCAATCGTAGCCAAATTATACGATGAGTGTTTTTCAGGAATATTGGTAAAGGCCCCAAATACTACTAACAAAGGAATCGCCGCGACTAATCCAATTATTAGTAAAAAACGTTTTCTTTTATTGTTGTCCATTTCTATGTTTTCTTTTATTGTTGTCCATTTTTTTATAAAAATACTCAATTCCTCCTGTTTCCTAAATGAAACTATCGGCTTCGCGATAGGCTTTGATCAAAGCCAGCTCGCCTGCTTTACCGGCACCCGCATTGCCGTGTTCCATGCCTACCACTTCTTTGTATCCTTTATCATAAATAAGTTTGAATATGTTTTTGTAATTAATCTCGCCAGTACCGGGTTCGTTGCGGCCAGGATTATCGCCAACCTGGTAATAACCTATTTCATCATAAACCCAATTAAGTGTAGGGATAATGTTGCCCTGGTTGCGTTGTATGTGGTACATGTCATACAAAATTTTGCAAGATGGGCTACCCACCGCTTTACAAATAGCATAAGCTTGATCGGGTGTACGTAAAAACAGGTCTGGGTTATCACTCAGGGGTTCAAGCACCATCATCAGGCCATGGGGTTCAATAATGGCTGTTCCTCTTTTAATGGCTTCAATTACATTGCCTGTTTGTACACCAATAGGCAGGTTGCGCACAAAATCTCCGGGAACAACGGTATACTGTTTACAATTGGTCCGTTTTGCCACTTCCACGGCTTCTTTACAGCTGGCAATAAATTTATCGATGTATTCCGCCTTGCCTGATGCTAACAGGTTGGTATCATTACCTAAACCAGGTTGTACAAAAACGCCCATGGTCATGCCCAACTTGGCAAGTGTATCTCCAATCTTTTTCTGCTGATCAACAGGTCGGCCACCCATCCAATTATCTTCTATACCGCGAAATCCCTGCTCGTAAGCAAATTTAATTTGATCAATAAAATCGCCGCCCGCATGGTTTTTAAACATGCCATCATGTATGCCATAATTTAAATTGAAAGGTTTGCCATTATTAACATTTGGGGTGTTGGCATTTGCTGAATTTGATTTTAAAAGTCCAGTTGTTAATATTGATGCACCTGCCAGTACGGAGTTTTGAACAAAGTTTCTGCGTTTCATAGAACTTATTTTTATTGCGCTTGGTTAGGTTTTGTTTTAATTGGTTGGGTTTATTTTACATGATGAAGCCAATTGTCCTGGTTTTAGATAACCTATCGCGTATAATGAAATTCCGACTGTTACTCCCAGGTTCAATTAATCGCTGATTCGCCGATCCTGCTTTTATTCTTACTACAAATATAGCAGCAGCTTTATTTTTCTGGGGAAACGGAACCAGATAGATGAAAATAGTCAAAGTCAGCCGCTCCCCCTATATTTTTTGTAGCATAATTAAACAAAGCAAACCGATAGCCCATGAAATGCGGGAAGGTATAGGCCATTTTTAATTGTGTGCCCAATGGTATCCACATTTTCCCGTCCAGGC
>NZ_JBDSZG010000042.1:0-156926 GCF_039925265.1 Mucilaginibacter sp. | reverse complement strand
GTAAGCATTATCAACCGCAACGGCCAGGTTATTTATGCCACAAAGGGCTATAACAACTACAGCAATGCTTTCGATGGGCACGCCGTTAATGGAACGCTGCAACAGCCGGGCACCTACTTTTACTCGGTAGAGTATAAAAAAGGTGAAGATACGTTAAGAAAAACCGGGTACATTGTTGTGAAGTATTAAAAGAATATCCGCCATAAGAGTAATGTCAGTGGTTATTGCCTGGCAATCGGCTTGTTTATCGGTACACCAAATATCAATTTTATAACTTGCTATAATTCAGCCATAATGATATATTAGGAGTATATTTACATCCCCCATTTTATTAAGCTTCGGATCCCTTCATGTATTAATTATTTCGCCATGAATAAACAACTACACACTGTTAAAAATTTAATCGCAACAGGCCATAAGCTCTGCCGGGCAGCGTTTATTTTGGCCATGCTTTTAGTTTGCGCCCGCAATGTGCATGCACGAGCTAAGGCAGATACGCTATCAGGCAATAATAATATAAGGATCATCAGGATAACAAATGGCACTTTCGATCATCCTTTTGATCCGGCAATCCTTAATTATAAGGTTACACTACCTGCCGGAACAGAATTTGTAGACATAACTTTTTATTTTGCGGATTCGCATGCCTCTTATTTTTCAAATTACGACGGCCAGACTTATTATTCGAGCAATTTTCCCAACGGCGTGCCTGTGACCGAGTACAACGTTGCTTATGGAGCAGCAGATGTATATATACCCATCACCGCAGAGAATGGGGCGGTTAAAACCTATCATTTACAAGTAGCCGCTGAAGTACCCGACTCCAAACTTTCTATCCTATTTGTTAGCAAAGGAACTTTAAGCCCTGCATTTTCACCCGATATAACAAACTATGACTTAGAGGTACCGCCCGGCACATCCCCTGTTACCATAACACCCGTTGCCCACGACCCGCTTGCCGATGAAAGAATTGGCACTCTATACGGACCGACCGACATCACTACCCCGGAAGGTTATACCAATGTTTCTATAATTGTAACAGCGCAAAGGCAATTAGGCACAACGGTGTATAAAATAAAGATAAAACGCCCCCCGCTGCTTACCAGCCTCCCGATCAGTGCTGGTACTTTAAGCCCCGCGTTTAACTCTGATATTGAAAATTACACGGTAAAAGTGCCTTACTCTACCACTGGTATAAAACTTGCACCGTTACACAATAGTGCATCGGGCACGGCTACCATAAAGGTAAACGGCACTACAGTAAGCAGCGGTACCGCATCGCCATTGATACCACTGGTTGTAGGCGCAAATAACATCAGCACAGTAGTAACCACTTCGGATGGTGTTAAAAAAACGTATACGGTAAATGTAACCCGCGTAGGTGTAAACGATGTAAGTATAAGCATATGGTCGGTTAGCCCCGGTTTATTGACCCGATTGGGTACGCCGGATAGCTGGGCAACATCGGTAAGCAGCAGTGTGAACAGCGTTAGGCTTACCATTGCTACCATAAATGCAGCAACTATAAAAATAAATGGGGTGATAACAGCCCAGAACACCGCTTCGGCCCCAATAACGCTTACCGGCGCAACCACAACCATACCGGTCGAGCTAACGCTGGCGGATGGTGTAACAAAACGTTTGTTAACGGTTACCGTAAATAAAGCGGGCTCTAATGATACAGGTATCAGCTATATGGCCATCAGCCCCGGCAAGCTAACCCGGGTAGCTACAACAGATACCTGGACAACGGAAGTAAGCTCCAATTTGGCCAGTGTAGAGCTCGCCTTTGGCACAAAAGACCCGGCGACTATAAAAGTAAATGGGGTAGCCACAGCACAAAGCACGCTTTCGGCCCCCGTAGCGTTAAGCGGAGCCACAACAACAGTCCCGGTAGAGATCACGGCAGAGGATGGTATAACCAAACGCGTGGTGACCATACTTGTTAAAAAGGGTGGAGGTTTTAATACGGGTGTCAACAACCTGGCCATCAGTAACGGCACAATTTTTAAACGCGTGGGTACAACGGATATATTTGATGGCCAAACTACCGGCAGTTCTTACCAACTTACAATCGGGACCATCGACCCGGCATATATATATGTATATGGGGCTAACTATACGCCGCAAAATACACCGTCAATGTTGCTACCCACCGGGGGAAGCGTTAGCGTGCTGATTGCGGCAGAAGACGGGGTGACGAAACGATGGATCACTATATATACGACCAAAGTGACGCATGACACCGGGATACAAAATATGAAGATGAACCCCTTAAATGAAATAGTACGCGTTGGCACAACAGATACATTTACAGCAGAAGTAGAAAATACGGTAACCCATATTGGCCTTTACTTTACCCTTAAAAGCCGCGCAGCAACCATGACTATAAATAATGTAGTCAATCTCGGCAGCACTTACAACGAAAATATTCCTCTTATGGGCACCTACACCACTATTCCGGCAGAGATTACAGCGGATGACGGCGTAACCAAACGGCCCTTAACTTTTATTATACACAGATTGCCCCCTCCCGAAACCTTTGAAGTAACAAGGAATAAAAACAACGGCATCGACGTAGTGCAAAACCAACCCAACCCCGAAGTTCAGCCACCCGCCGAACTGACGGTTCACCAATCAGTATCGCCAAACGGCGATGGTATTAATGACCGCTTTACCATAGATGGCATTACGGCCTACCCGCAAAATACGGTAAGCATTATCAACCGCAACGGCCAGGTTATTTATGCCACAAAGGGTTATAACAACTACAGCAATGCTTTCGATGGGCACGCCGCTAATGGAACGCTGCAACAGCCCGGCACCTACTTTTACTCGGTGGAATACAAAAAAGGTGAACAAACACTAAGGAAAACTGGCTATGTGGTTGTTAAGTACTAAATGCAACAAAAGTTATTTAAGCGTACCAATAATTATATTTCCCGTTCCTTTGCACCGGCAAGCATCCGGGTAAAATCGCTGCGCTGAGGCAGGTCTAAATAGGGGTACTTTATTTTACTAAGATACAATCCCTGCGGATAGGCCGGTTTAATGAGCTGTGGTAATTGCGGATCGATAAGGTGCGCCTCAAATTCATCAACGCTTAATTTGCCGGTGCCTATCTCTATCAGCTTACCCGTGATGATGCGCACCATCCGCCCTAAAAATCTATTGGCCGAAATATGGAAACGCAGCTTATCGCCCGTGCTATCGGTAAAAACCTTCGCTTCGCTGATGTTACAGATGGTATGCTCATTCCGCCCCGGCATTTTGCAGAAGGCATGGTAATCGGTATAGTTGAGCAATAACCCGGCGGCGCGTTGCATATTGGCGAGATCCCAATCCTTCACCAAATACATCGAACTGAAATTGCTCAGAAAAGGGTCTTTATAGGTATGGATAAAATAATCGTAGCTGCGTTCGGTGGCGTCAAAGCGGGCGTGTGGCAGGCCTTCCATGGGAATGATATCAAAAACCGAAATATCATCCGGCAGGATATTATTCATTCTGAAAATCAAATCGAAATCCCATGCCTCTTCTGCATCCATGTGGAAAAAGAACTGGCTGGCGTGTACCTGCGCATCCGTGCGGCCGCAACCGGTTATGTAGGTTGGTTTCTTAAATACCTGGCTCAGGCAGTTCTCTAAAACCTGCTGAACGCTGATGCCGTCCGGGTGTTTTTGCCAGCCGTGGTAATTGGTGCCGAGGTAACCGATATAGAAAAAGTAGCGCACGTTGTTAAGGATAGACGGGTAAAAATAATCATTTAGCGGTGCCGTGTCATTATTATGTCCCCTTTTAATTGCGCGTTTGGGCGTACTGATCTTTTTTGTACTATTACCCAACATTATAAACGCATGGACCACGTACTGGATAACCCCGTTTGGAACGCCTTATCATCAGGCAATAAAAATTTAGCTGAAGGCAACGAACGCATCAAATATTTCGACCCGCAGGTTTCACCATTTGTGGGTTTTAAAGATAACACCGAAGCAAGCTTTGAAGAGCTATACCACATGGCACCGGTAGGGAGGGTTTTCGGGTTTGTTTCCCCGGTTGAGGTGGAGATGCCTGCGCCCTGGGAAGTATTGGTGTACATTAAGTGCCTGCAAATGGTGCATAACCAAAATACCGTTGTTCCTGTAGATACAACCGTCGAACTTATCCCCTTAACCGAAAAAGATATACCGCAAATGCTCGCCCTCACCAAGCTAACTAACCCCGGCCCTTTTGCCGAGCGGACCATAGATTTTGGGCATTACCACGGCATGTTTGATGGCGATAAACTGGTTGCCATGGCCGGGCAACGGATGCATGTTTTTAACTACGCCGAGGCAAGCGCCGTTTGTACCCACCCCGGTTATTTGGGACGAGGCTACGCAAAAAAGGTATTGCAGTTCCAGGTACAGCGCATCCTCGCCGCTGCGGAGATCCCATTTTTACACGTACGCCATGATAACGAGCGCGCCTTTCGTGTATATGAAAGTCTCGGCTTTGCTACCCGCAAAACTATCCACTTTTACATTATTAAAAAAATATAGCGTAACCGCTAACGGTCTTCTCTCGCGCGGCTTCTTCCGCTTTCTATGTAGGCTTTTATTTCCTCTACATCGTTTTTAGTGAAGCCATGCGCCTCAACTTTATTACCGCTATGGAAAAAGCGGATGGTTGAAAAGCCGATCATCGGCGTATCTGTTTCTACGGCCGATATGCTCTCGTAGGCGATAGTAGTAGTATCGCCGCTAAACAAGCCGGGGACCTTGATAGTAACGCCATTCTCTTCGGTGTAAATTTCGGATGGGAATACTTTATTGCCTTCAGACAGGCGCGATGCGGTATATTTCATGGTAGTTTAATGTGGATTAACAGCATCAAATATAAACCCTTTATAGTGATTATTTTTAGCTGCATTTATCTTAAACGTTTTGCTGTATTGTATATTTTACCAGACACTAAAACAGCCATTGAATATCTTTAAAGGCCCTTTATCTGTTAAATGCCGCCTCCTGAATTTTGGCATTATTATTAATATATATCAAGCATCTAAGAAAAATTAAAACTGACAAACAATATGAAAACTTCATTACAAACCACCATCCTGTTAAAAGCATTCGATATTGAATTGAAAAAGATCATTGACGCTGATTTGGAAAAATATAAAGCCGAGCAGCAACGCAAAAAGAACCTGTCGTTTATAAAACAACTGCTGGCTGCGTAATCGCATCTGCTCTACATATATGGCACCCTAATAGGGTGCCACCGCAAACCTCAAGTTTTTAATTTGGGGTTTTTGTATTTTGAGCTGTCAAACACCACAGGCCTTTCATTTTTTAGGTTGTTTTGATAGCTTTGGTCTTGCTCGCGTTAATGCGACAACCTCTCAAACCCACCAATATGAAAATAGCTACCTATAATGTAAATGGTGTGAACGGCCGCCTGCCGGTACTGCTGCGCTGGCTACACGAAACCCAGCCCGATGTGGTTTGCCTGCAGGAACTAAAAGCACCGCAGGAAAAATTCCCGCTGCAAGCTATTAACGATGCCGGCTACAATGCCATTTGGCACGGCCAAAAAAGTTGGAACGGCGTAGCCATACTGGCCCGCGGCCTCGAAATTAAAGAGCTGCGCCAGGGCTTGCCCGGCGACCCGGATGATATACAAAGCCGGTATATAGAGGCGGTAATTAACGATGTAGTGATCGGCTGCCTGTACCTGCCGAATGGCAACCCGGCACCGGGCCCCAAGTTTGATTATAAGCTCGATTGGTTTAACCGCTTAGCCAGCCACGCCACCGGGCTGATTGCCTCGGGCTTGCCGGTAGTATTAACCGGCGATTATAATGTGATGCCTACCGAACTGGATGTGTACAAACCCGAGCGCTGGCTGGACGACGCGCTCTTTAGGCCCGAAACCCGGCTGGCCTTTAAAAACCTGGTGGACCAGGGCTGGACAGACGCCCTGCGCAAACTTTACCCCAATGAAGTGATCTATACCTTTTTTGATTATTTCCGCAACGCTTACGGGCGCAACGCGGGTTTGCGGATAGATCATTTTTTGCTTAGCCCCAGCCTGGAAGGCCGCCTGCTGGCCGCCGGGGTTGACCGCCATGTGCGCGGCTGGGAAAAAACCAGCGACCATTGCCCGGTATGGATTGACCTTAAAGCCGAATAAACAAAGCGGGCATTCAAATTATTGAATGCCTGCCGTAATATAATATCGCTTTGTTATTAGTTAGAAAGCGCCTTTATCTTTTCTGCCGCGTTTTTATTGCCGGGATTTAAATCCAGCGATTTCTGATAATTCAACAACGATTCTTTATTGTTCCCGGTGATCTCGAGCGCTTCGCCCAGGCTATCGTAAGCATTGGCGCTTTTTGGATAAAGCACGATGTTCAACTTAAAGATCGCCACCGCCTCTGCAGGCTTTTTTTGCCCAAGCAACTGATAGCCCCAGCCGTTAAGTTCACCTTCCGGCAACTCTAAATTTTTTGTTTGCTTTTTCAACTGCGCGGCTACTGGTACCGCTTTGTTAAACCCTTGCTTAATAAGTTCGGCTCGTAATTTCTTTACTGAAGGCGACAGGCCAAATCCATTAATTTCGTGCATCTCGGGTATGTAGTACCCTGCTATCTCATCAACAAATTGCTCGGGGTTTGCGCCCATCAGGTTGCTGAGCACCACAATAGAAAGGTCGTCTTTTACATAAATAAACACGGCGTTCCTGCCGCCGCCAACAGGGCCAACAGCGGGGTGTTCTTCGCGGGTAACCGTTGGCCAGCCCAGCGCGTAGCCATTAGTAAGCTGGTTAAACCCGCCTATTTTGCCATTGTTTAAAATGGCGGGCTGCCACATAGTTTGTATACTGGCTTCCTGCTTTAACAGCTGGCCGCTTTTAAGCGCAATTATCCAGTTGGCCATATCGCCCGCGGTAGATAATATGCCGGCCGCCGTACGGAAAAACTCCGGAAACTGCATGTAGCCAACTCCCGGACGATTGCGAATAAGGCGGTTACCTACGTGCCTAACATTGGTATAAGCACCCGCCGAGTTAGGAATAATGTCGAACGAATCGCCAAACCGTGTCAGTTTCATGCCGGCCACTTTAAATTGCCGCTCCTCTATAAATTTGGTGAAATGCATGCCGCTTAACTTCGTGATGATCTGCCCCATTAGTACGTAGCCGGTTTGGTTGTAGGCAAATTTTTCGCCTGTTTTAAACTCAAGCGACAAGGCTTTTACTTGTTTCATGGCAGCCTGCTCGTCGCCATTACCCATTACCTGTTCTGTTTCGTCTAAAATATCCGGCAAGCCCGAAGTGTGGGTTAACACCTGCTGTATAGTTATTTGTTGCCAGGCAGCCGGTAAGCTGTCTATGTAAGCAGAAACCCGGTCCGAAACCTTCAGTTTCCCCTCCTCGGCTAACTGCATTACCGCTACACCCACAAAGGCTTTGGTGATAGAGTTTATGGAGAAGATACTTTCGTTGGTTGCGGCGATATTATTCTCGGGGTTGGCAATGCCATAGCTTTTAAGCTTGACGATCTTCCCCTGCCTTACTACCGCCAGTTGCAATGCGGGGATACGCTTCTGCTGCATTTTGTTCTTTACAAACACGTCGATGCTATCAGGATCGGTCGTGTTTTGCGCCCGGGATAAGGATGGTAAAGATATTAAGGTGATAAGAAATGCGGAGGTTATGTATTTAAGGTTCATGGTATGCGAATTTATACCATTAGGATAGCCTGCAGCACATTATGTTACAAACCAATAGGCAATGGGCTGAATAGTAATGTGTTTAAAATTCAGCGCTCCGGCAGATGTTTACCAGCCGATATAAAGACATTTACAAAACGGCTATTTATCAATTGCTAATAAATAATTTGTCGCACCGGGAATTTTCTTTACCTTTCTCTCCTAATCTTTATCACAAAATACATGTATACCATTCTCTGCCGCAAACCGCGGCCGGCTCAAATTATTAAGTCTTTTTTTAAACTCGCCCTACTGTTATTGTTATTAACCAGCTTTAAAGCAAGTGCGCAAAACTGGGCCGACGACGACAAAACCTATGGGATCGGGCTCCGGGCAGAGTATGATATGCCTATCGGCAACTTAAAGTTCACCTACAAGGCCGCGCCGGCTGCTGGCATCAGTTTCTACATAAACGAGGGAACTGCAACGGCGGAGGTTGGTTTAGGATACCGTGAGTATAAACCCAAACTGGATACTTTTTATTACCTGGTTAATGATAATGATTACGGTACAGCCACTTACAGTAAATTTAAAACAATTATGTTTTACCTGGGCGGCGCCTACAACCTTTCGCTTAGCGATGCCATGCGCATTTACGGCGGCTTTAACCTTGGGTTTTACTTCACAAAATTTAGCTCGAACACATCAGATGCATTTGTGAACTATACTGAAGATATAACTGAAAGGCAGGGGTACATAGCCCCAAAACTCGGTTTTAACTTTACCCTGAGTGATCATCTTCGGCTTAATGTTCAGGGGGCGTATAATTTATTTGCTCCGTTGGGTAAGGCAGAATATAATTCGCGCGTGGGCACTTTTTATTATTCGGTTACCACGGGAGCTGCTATTATTTATAATTTTTAATACCATGAAGTATTTATACCAAACCATAGCCGCTTTCTTGTTTTTTTCTTTTGTAAGTTGCCAAAAGGGCGAAAACCCTTACGTATCAAAAGATGTGATAGCCAGGCTGGATAGTATCCGGCATCCGGCCATTAAAAACGTCGCTTTTATTTACAATAGCGAGGTGTATTACCTGGCCGATTTTAATGGCGCGGCCCAGAAGATAACCAGTTCGGGTGGTATCAAAAAGTTCGTAAAAATGTCGCACGATCATACCAGGTTTGCTTACCAAAACGGTACAACTATTACCGTTGTAGACAAAAGCGGAACGGTGCTGAAATCGTTATCCTATGCAGATATCCGCAATTTCGACTGGAGCTTTGATGATAAAACCCTTTATGTTGTTAATGGGGAACAGATAACGTTTTACGGCCCGGCTATTACTACGCCGGCTATGACCAGCTATAATGGCTATTACGATTTTATTTCCGCCGCGATATCCAAAAATGGTGACCTGGTTTACATTCTGCGCAAATACCATTTTGATGGATCAGACGAGTACATGATGGTAACCCGCAAAGCCGCAGGCGGAGATCCTGTTTTCTATAAAGCCGAAGATAGCCTTTTGCCGCCCATGAAAAATGTTTGCTTCGCGGCAAACGGGGTTGATGTGGTACTTACTTTTGCCGAGCCGCATTCGGGCGATGATTTTGGCGGGGTAGCTATTTTTGATAACCTGGAACAATACCCTGTTAAAACCTTTAGGTTTAATGGCGTTAGCACACCAACTTATAACAGAGAGGTAAAATACCTGCTTGCCGGCCTCGAGGATAACGACCCGCATACCGGGCATTACATCAGGGCTTTGTACCTGGATACCGATGTGCCCAACAACGACAAAATACTTACCGCCTATCCGGGCGTGAAGTACTTAGACTGGAAGTAATACCCCCCCGCCCACTGAAGTTAAACGTAACCTGAATATCGTATATCTTTAAAACCCGTTGATCGAATGTCAGCGGGTTTTAAATTTTAATAATACTTTTGCCTGCGTCTATCCATAAAGCATGAGTGCACCGAGCCCGGAAATCTTAAAAAGCAAACAACACTTTCACATTCTTGATGGGATGCGGGGCGTGGCGGCCCTGGCTGTTGTGCTATTTCATTTTATGGAAGTAGTTTATACCGACTACAGCCTGAACTTTATCGGCCATGGCTTTTTGGCGGTCGATTTTTTCTTTTGCCTTTCGGGCTTTGTTATTGGCTATGCTTATGATAACCGTATCGGCAAAATGGGTGTATGGGAATTTTTTAAATCGAGGCTCATTCGTTTACATCCGCTGGTTATTATGGGTTCGGTATTAGCGCTGCTTGGATTTTTGTTCGACCCCATTGTTGCGGTGGCGGATGCCTACAGTGCAGGTAAGATCGCCTTAATATTTCTTTGCTCTGTTTTAATGATCCCCTACCCGGTGGTGACAGAACGATATTTCAACCTCTTTAACTTAAATGCGCCTGCCTGGTCGTTATTTTGGGAGTATGTGGCCAATATACTTTACGCACTCCTACTATACAGGCTTAACCGGAAATGGCTGATATTGCCCGCCCTGTTGGCTGCGGCAGGCATTTTCTATGTGGCCATCCATTCGGGGAATTTAATGGGCGGATGGAGCGGTGGCACCTTTTGGGATGGCGGGATCCGCATAGCGTATTCGTTCCTGGCGGGCCTGCTTATTTACCGTTATGATCTAATCATCAAAAACAGGCTTGGCTTTTTAGGATTGGCGGTGCTGCTGTTTCTGGCATTTGTAATGCCTTTTGGCAGCTGGAACTGGTTAACCGAGCCATTGGTTTTACTGGTTTATTTCCCCTTGCTTGTTTCATTAGGAGCCGGAGCTACGCTTACCCCGGGGTTAACCAAGATTTGTATCTTCTCGGGTAACATTTCTTACCCGCTGTACATGACGCACTATACCTTTATCTGGATATTTGCTAACTATAACACCAAGTATAAACCATCGCTAAGCCAGCTGGAATATATTATTCCCATTAGTATGGTGCTGCTGTTGGGGTTTGCCTGGCTGGTAATGGTAGTTTTTGATATGCCCCTGCGCAAATATTTAACGGCCAAACGCAAACAGGCATAGGCGGCGATACTGCTATATTTCCACAGCAGCCGGCTTTACCGGTTTTCGTAAACAGTAGAGTAAATAGCGGTAAGTTTCCCTGCCGTAAAAATAACCTGTACAAAATTGTAACGCTTATCGCTTATGGTTGAAACAAAATACCATTGCGGCGATGCGCTCATCTGAGGGTCGTAAGCTTTGTTTACATCTTTAAAAAAGATGGACATCCGCTCAAATTTATTAGCGTAAGTACCTTTGTTTTTTATGTTAACCAGTTTTTGATATATGGCATCTACAGGATTACCAACCGCAATCGTAGCGCTTGCACCATTGCCTATAGGCCACATGTTTAGCTCTACGCCATCATTCGTATATATCGATTTCACTTTATCGTCGGCAAAATTGAGCTGGATGCCAGTGCTTGTTCCTTTAGTTTCATCCAAATAAACTGATGAATACAGTGGTATTTTATTTTCCAGGCTCTCCAGATTGGTGTATACGTTATTAACAATACCCATATAGGTGATACCGCGCTCGCCACGCATAGCCTGTACTTTTGCATAGATCTCGGCGCTGGTTTGCCCTATGGCTATACCCCATTGCCCGCCCGTGGTAAGCGTATCGCTGGATATCAGTTTTGGCGGGATAGGATCCGGACCCGTCGTTTCGTTTATGGAATTTTCTTTTTTACAGCCAGCAACCGATAAAATGATCATTGTAAGGATAGGGAGTAGGCGTTTCATATCTTGGTATTTATTACTATTACGTGGCTGTAGACCAATGTGCTACATCAATTTAAAGGAATTTTATTCATGCGATACAACGCCACACGCTGGCTGAAAAGAAACGCGTAACACCGAACAAATGATAGGCAAGGGTTAATAACTACCCGTTATTAATTAACCGGGCCATTAAAAACGCCGCCCCCGCTGCCAGGGCTCCTATAAAAACCACCTTAACTGCTCCCCCGAGGGCTGGTTGCCCGGTAAGCTTGCTTTTAAAGTAACCGAAAACAAAAAGGCTGATCAGCGTAACCAAACACGAATAATAAAGCGCGGTCACTGAATTCTCAACCAATATGTAAGGAGAAAGCGGGATGATGCCGCCAATTATATAAGACACTCCAATGGTGACAGCACTTCTTGTAGCGCGGTTAGCCTGCGGTTCCTCTAAACCGAGTTCGTAGCGCATCATAAACTCTACCCATTTATCTTTATCCTTTGCCATTTCATCGGCCACCTGTTGCTGTAAAGATTCGGACAGGCCAAAGGCGGCGAACACAGCTTTCACTTCGGCTTTTTCCTGCTCGGGCACCCTGTCAACCTCTTCATACTCCCGTTTTAATTCAGAGTTGTAGTGGTCCACTTCGGTACGCCCGGCCAAAAAGCCGCCAAGGCCCATCGCTATAGATCCTGCTACGATTTCGGCAATCCCGGCGGTAACAACTATTCCGGATGAGCTGATAGCGCCGCTTAAACCGGCAGCCAGCGCAAACGGCACTGTTAAACCATCCGACATCCCAATAACAATATCCCTGATGGTTTCTGAGCCGGTTACATGATGTTCTTTGTGCATAGGGGGCTTTATTCGAAATAATTTGATTTTAGTCCTTTATCAATGACCCAAAGATAACCCCGAAAGCTGATTTAATTCTATCGGGGTACCTGCTCGTTATTTTGCGCCAGCCTCAAACGCAAAGCCCCCAATATTTCGATCGAGGGCTTTTCGTTTTTTGATATTAAATCGGCACTAATTAATTCGCCCCGTCGCTAAGATAAGCAGCCAATGCATTTATCCGGCCCGATACAACGGCGATCTGTTGCCTTGCTTCTGCCCAGTTGCGTTGTTCAAGAGCTTCGCGAATACCCGGAAGAGTTTTAACGCCATAGCCCGTATAAAAGCCCGGGGCATAAATGGTGTGTTTGTACCAGCCCCGGCGAGGTAGCCCATCGGCGGTTAATAATTGCTGCTCGGCTTGGAATAATAGTTTGTTCAGTTTATCGTGGTCGCCATCTTTAAGTACAGCCGCGCTCCAGTAAGCAGCCAGTTTATCTGCGCTTTTCTTTAAGGAATCCAGCGCGCCGGTAAGAGCTTTAAAGTCAATGGCAGGCACGGTATCCTTAGCTACCGGTGCTTTGTATTGCCGGATTGGGTCGGCAGCAATGCTGTAGTAATTGGCCGCGACGAGTTGGTTATCCATTTTTGTGGTCTCACGGGTATCGTCCGCCAGTTTGCTGAGTTCGGTGGCATACTTGCTGATAGTGGTTTGCAAACTTCGGAAATCGAAAGGAAGCACCTCTGCGTTAGCCATACGCAATACCGAGTGGCCTGCCGTTTGGGCCAGCGCAACGCCATAAGCAAAATCAGGGTCTTTAAAACGCCTGTAATCATCAAAGGAATCGTAAATGGAATGGTATTCGCCGCCGCCATCCTCGCCGCCAAAACCAAGATCGAGCGTGGTGATGCCCAAATGCTGCAGAAACGACGAAAAATCTGATCCCGAACCCAGGGCTTCGAGTTTTTGCCCCTTGCGTTCCAATATCTCCTTTTTATCGCTTGTGGAAGACGCATTAACCAGTTGCATGGCTTTTTTGCGATCGAAAATGCTCACTTTGGTTTGCGGGTCGGTTACACCCTGGGTAACTTCGTCTATAAAACTTTCCAGCGCCTGCGAGCCGCCTGCACCTAAAAACCCCCGCCCATTGCTATCCGAATTGATATACACCACCGTTTTTTGCTGCAATTCTTTATCGTGGGCCTCGGCGTATTCCGTAGAGCCTATTAAACCGGGCTCTTCGCCATCCCAGGAGCAATAGATAATGCTGCGCTTGGGTTTCCAGCCGGTTTTCAGCAATTCGCCAAGTGCGCGGGCCTCTTCCAGCATAGCCGCCTGCCCGCTAATAGGGTCGTTAGCACCGTTTACCCAGGCATCGTGGTGGTTACCGCGCATCACCCACTCATCCGGGTAAGCAGAGCCTTTTATTTTCGCCACAACATTATAAGCGGGCACCATATCCCAGTTAAACGCCAGTTTTAAATGCACCAGGGCCTTGCCCCCGCCAATATGGTAAGTTATAGGCAACGAACCCGCCCATCCGTCAGGAACCACGGGGCCATCTAATGCGGCAAGCAGAGGCTGCGCGTCATGATAGCTGATGGGGAGCACCGGTATCTTCAATATGGTGGTAGCATCAGCCTTGTTTAAGCGTTTGGCATCTTTGGTTGCGCCAACGCCGGGTGTAAGCGGGTCGCCTGGGTAAAGCACCATATCCATCACCGAACCGCGCTGTACGCCGAACTCGTTTTTGTATGCCCCCTTAGGGTAAACATCGCCAGCAGAATATCCATCGTCGGCAGGATCCGAATAAATAATACAGCCGATAGCGCCATGCTCATAAGCCACCTTTGGCTTAATGCCCCGCCACGACCGGCCGTACTTGGCTATCACAATTTTACCCTTTACATCTATCCCCATATCGGCCAACTTGATATAATCATCGGGCAGGCCATAGTTTACAAATACCAGCTGCCCGCTTACGTCGCCATCGGCGCTCCAGGCGTTATAGGTTGGTAATTGATTAGCCTGGGCCGATGTGCCGTCCTCCGCCAATGCGGGCTCTTTTAACAAAGCGGTATAGGCTTTTGGGCCGGTTAACTCCAATACCCTTGTTTTTGGTGTTGGGAACAAAACGGTGTAGGTTTCTATATGCGCATTCAATCCATAACTTTTGTACATAGCCAAAATTTTATCGGCTACGGCTTTGCTACCCGGCGAACCTAAGTTATGCGGGTAAGCGGACAGCGTTTTTATGGTTTCGCCAATACGTTGCGCACTCAATGCCGCGTCGTAGGTTTTTTCGGCCGCTATTTGTTTGGCCGACGATGCGGTCGTAAAGCCAATTAATGGTTTTTGCTGCGCGAAACTTGCTGCCGACAGCATGAGTAAGCTAAGGGTAAGGGATTTCTTCATAAGCAATTATGGTATTCGGTGAATATACTAAAAAGCTTAATGCAAGCGCGTTCTTCAGCACATCAACCCCACAAAATTACAATCAAAACCTTACACGTAACGACACTGTTACTATTTGGTTTGCAAGCCGTTGCCCCGAATACTTACATTTGAGTAAAACCAATATAATGAGCCAGATCAACAAAGACGACATTAAGCAGGAAGTGTTTGACCTGTATGATGATTACGCGCACAACCGGCTGGACCGCCGCGCATTTGTACAAAAACTATCTCTTTATGCCGTTGGCGGGTTAACCGTGCCAGCGTTAATGAGTTTCCTGATGCCCGATTACAAAGGAAATGTGCAGATCAAATCAGAAGACCCGCGTTTGAAATCAGAATACATCAATTACCCTTCACCAAAAGGTGGGGGCACTATCAAAGGCTTGTTATCAAAACCCATTGATGCTAAAAAGAAGCTCGGCGGTATTATTGTAGTGCACGAGAACCGTGGGCTAAACCCCTATATTGAAGATGTAGGCAGACGGGCCGCACTGGCGGGCTTTATTTCGCTTGCACCGGATGCCCTTACACCCCTGGGCGGCTACCCCGGTAATGACGATGCCGGGCGCGAGATGCAAAGTAAACGCGACAAAGGCGAAATGGAGGAAGATTTTATCGCCGCATACAATTATCTTAAATCACACAAAGATTGCACCGGTAAGGTTGGCGTAGTGGGCTTTTGCTATGGCGGCGGCATAGCCAACATGATGGCCGTGCGAGTACCAGATTTGGCAGCAGCCGTACCTTTTTACGGCAGCCAGCCTGCGGCTGCCGACGTACCTAAAATTAATGCTCCACTGATGATGCATAACGCATCGCTGGATACCAGGATCATGGCTGGCGCACCGGCCTATGAAGCAGCTTTAAAAGAGAACGGTAAAAAATACCAGGCCTTTGTTTACGAGAATGTAAACCACGGCTTCCATAACGATACTACCCCGCGTTATGATAAAGCCGCGGCAGAGCTCGCCTGGAAACGTACCATTGATTTTTTTGCAGAGAATTTGAAATAAGGAAAACACTTGTTACACATAGAAAAGCCCTAAATCCGAAAGATTTAGGGCTTTCTTGTTTTTCAGTCGGCAGTTAGTATATGGTGATTGGCCCCCAAAGCGTAACATCATAAGTTAAAAGCAACCGTTCTAAAGATTAACGCGGGAAAGCAAGAACCCCGGTTGAAGCTATTCCCGGAAGGCAGAACAGGCAAAAAAGCATTACCAGGAACAGCGTTATACCGATAGAAGTAATTACCCTGCTCATCAGAGCGTCCCCTTGAACAACGTGGGCGTTTATCTTTTTTAATTCCGTATCCATAGCAGATGAATTATGAGGACCATGTAGCAGCATATCCAGATAATCGCCTGTATGGCCGGTTGCCGGTCGTTCCTGTGGTGATAAATTTACGTTCATATCGGTAGGTTTGTTATGTAAACATACACAGCCGATAATGCATTACAATGAATTATTTTAAAATCAGGGGTTTCTACCTGCTTTTTTAAGTTAGGTGATTTTTATCCTTTTAACCTTGTAAAACCCTAAATACTAAACATTTGTGATGGGTGCGAAATATTTGTTAATCCTTTGAAAGGCTTTGCTTTTATTCTTCAGCGATAACGCACAAATGTAAAGGCTTCAGATTCCGGTCGGGGATTTCTGTTTCGGAATGCACTCAACCAGCTCCTTTTCGCCGAAAAGCAAACTTGTGGATTATTATATCGGGATACAAAACAAATAGCAGGTTTACGTATCTTTATACTGTAAGTCAATCTTTTATCCAAAATGGTTATGCGTGTAATAAAAATCCTTGTGGCAGTATTGATGATACAGTTGATCGTATCGTGCAGTTCTAAATCGCTTCCCGACCCCTCCCTTGCCGGAAAGTGGAAAATCACAAGCGCCCTTGGTAACGATGGCCGGCATTGGACCGGCTCTTTCACCCTGACAAAGGATGGCGGTGAAAACAAATTTACCGGTCTTTTTCTATGGGACGCCGTTGACGGCAGCGCGTCTGGTACAGATAGCGTTACCGGCGAATACAACACTACAACACAGGTGCTCACCATGCGCTCGGTAACCATAAGTGGTAATATAGAAAGCGTAACTTATACGATGAATGTGTCCACTAATAACAGGGTAATGAACGGCGTTTGGACAGGCTCCAGCGATGGCACCGTTGAAAACCCGGGTCGATGGTCGGCGGAAAAGGAATGATCAACTGTTAATTCACAACTTTAGAAAATTGCTGTTGCTATAGGGAAAGATTATTTAATTCTATTTTCGGGCAAATATTCTGCTCCATGAAAGAACAACTGCTTGCCCTAATTTCGGGTTTAAAAGAAAACACCATCACGTTCAGCGAGGTTATCGCATTTATAGAAACTTATTACCGGCACCAGCCAACCGCGTTTAAAAATGGAGAAGCCTACAATGAGGCAACGCAAAACCAGGGAAGCGCGAAGGTTTTTGCCTTCGCCCAATTAAACAACTTAAGGGCTACGGACACGCTTTACTTATTTGCCGAACATTACCAGTCGGTGCTCGCTCACCCCACCGCTACAGACCATCAAAACATCAGGCAGTTTATTACCAATGGCTGGCCGGGCGTGGTTTTTGAAGGTGAGGCTTTGATAGGGAAAGTCTAATTTTTGTTTTGAATAACTTATTCCTTCTACGATAAGCGTTCAGAAAATCGCGTCTTTGCGTTTTATTTACTTTAAAAAAGCATTCAGATAACCTAATATGGTGTTGGTTTGAATCATCAAGCTTACATGGCTTTGCGAAGGAACAATAGCCAATTGCGATTTTGGCATTGGGCTCATATCAGCCATTATCCCACCTCCCAGTAATTGATACGTTTTCATCAACTCAACTTTATCCAGGCCATCATTGTCGCCGGAAATAATTAATACAGGCGAGGTAATTTTCGCAATATTGGCATCACCCATGTCAAATGGCTCGCCAGCATATGCGATTATTTGTTCCAGGAACTTTGTCCATTTTGTCTTGTCGGGCGCTACTGCATCATAAGCCGCTTTCATAGGGCTATTATCAAATAGTTCAGGCTTCATACTTTTGAAAGCATTTGCTATTTCAGGCCGCCAGCCAGTGCTTTTATAGGTAGAGGAAATGATCACTAATTTTTTTACGCGTTTAGGGCTTTGTATAGTCAACTGATAAGCCACTGAGCCACCCATGCTATATCCTGCAACATCAGCACTGTCAATTTTTAAATAGTCCATTACGCCTGTCACATCACTTGCCAGCGTAGCCAACGCTAATTTCCTTTCCGAAAACGGGGTGTGCCCATGTCCCTGCATTTCAATGGCAATTACTTTTCTTGTTTTTGACAATTCGGGTATCAGCTGCGCCCAGTTTCCTTCAATGGTCATAAAGGCTCCATGGAGCAAAATAAGAGGTTTACCCCCGCCATACACTTCGTAATAAACTTTAATGCCATTAACAGGCGCGTAACCGCTTTTGGCTGGTTTAAGCTGTTGCCCGTTCGACTGAGCTGCCGTAAAAAAAAACAACGCAATTATTAGTACCGATTGGAGGATATTAGATCCTTTGAATACCTTTTTCATAAAACCGTATTTAAAATGTTTTTTGGCCTTTATTTACAATACAAAGATGAGCGGTATTGCAGGATTTTATGCTGTGTAAATACGACTTGTTAAGGGTGGATAGCGACTAAATTTTTAATTCCGTTTAGCGAATGGTAGGCGTTTCGGATGGCGTTCTTTTACTTGAATTTCCTTTTCAACTTTCTTAAAATCTCTGGGATGTTTACTGAAAACCATTGTCCATCATATTTTTTAACACTAATTATGCCATCTATAACAGCTTCCTCATCTTCTTCTTTTTGAATTTCTTGGTGATATAATTGCTGTTGAATTTGATAATTTGAGATTTTTAAAGCCTCTATTGTCGCGTCTTTCATTTGAATAGTAGCGTGTGCAAGCATTATCTGCGAGTTGAGGTGCATAACGTTTGCTTGAATTTGAATCAATGCAACATTGGGATTATTAATACGATTAAAAGCATCGGAATTAGGAAGGTTTATGTACATTTCCAAAACGTCTTTTATCTTTTCCATAGCATCATCTTTATCTTTTGGAGTAACGGAAAATAACGTGGAGTGAGCCTGTTCCTTTAGAGTCGTTTCTACTTCAATACCTAAATCGCTTAAAAATTGTCCAAAATACATTAGGTATTGTTGACATGGGGTTTTAATAGACTCGGGAAATTTGAAGACGCTGATAAAAGAATCTTCGCTATTTGCTGACAACGTTAAATATGTCAACTTTATCAAGGAATTTATTTCCTCAATAAAAGCTCTAACATGAAGACTAATCGAGTCAGATGTATATGGTAATATTAAATTCAAGCCGACGACATTTTCAACATCAACCAAAAATTTTGAATCTTCGCCATTGTACTTATCTGGCAACAGACTTTCTAAAACAGATAAAAAATTATCAAAAGTAAAGCCCTTGTCCCATGCGTTTAGATAGAATGAATAATTGAGGTTGATATCGAAAGACATCTCGTAAAAATGAATAAATATTGATAGTTCTGACGCAATTGGGTTTTCTAAATCATAGTAAATAATTTCATCAAAATATTCGTATATTTCTCTTGAGCTATAATTTAATATTGTGTCATAAACTTCCTTTGTTTGGAAGCGATGTTCTCGATATGTATTGTTTTCGTCGTAAGGCTCCGCATCCTTGTGCCCATCAATAACAATATATGATTTCTTTGAATCTTTAATTGGAACAAATTTTATGTCAAGCATGAAATTGTAATTGAAGTAGCAAGTTAATAATTAAGGTCGGATAATGACACAAAACAAAAAAGCCTCTCTGATTTCTCAAAGAAGCTTTTTAACCTGGGTAGCGGGAACAGGACTCGAACCTATGACCTTCGGGTTATGAGCCCGACGAGCTACCAACTGCTCCATCCCGCACTGTATTTAATCTTCATAGCGGCCATAACATCCGCAATGTTTGTTCCTTCTTGCAATGAAGCCCGGGTTTGTGCCCCGCCGTTTAGAAATCAAAAGCCTCAAATCGTAAAGACTTGAGGCTTTCTAATTTTCTGGGTAGCGGGAGCAGGACTCGAACCTACGACCTTCGGGTTATGAGCCCGACGAGCTACCAACTGCTCCATCCCGCACTATATTTGGTGTTTATTACCTTCCGTTCATAACCCCGGAAAGTGGTTTCCAATTGTCAAAATGCAATTTGCACTCCGTTTTTATTGGACTGCAAAGATATAATTCGTTTCTTTGCAGTCCAAATAATATTTTAATTATTTTTTCTATGGCACACAGGGCAGGTTTTGTAAGTATAATTGGTAAACCCAACGCGGGTAAGTCAACCCTTATGAACGCCCTCGTGGGCGAAAAAATGTCTATCATCACACCAAAAGCGCAAACAACACGTCACCGCATTTTGGGTATTGTGAATGAGGAAGATTATCAAATTGTATTTTCGGATACCCCGGGTATCATTAAACCGCACTACGCATTGCACGAAAGTATGATGCACCAGGTAGATGGCTCCATTGTAGATGCCGACCTGATTTTGCTGGTTACCGATATCCACGAAGAATACAACGAGCAGGATGTGCTGAAAAAGCTGGAAGGCTCTACGGCTACGCTTATTGTATTAGTAAACAAAATAGACCAAAGCGACGAAACGGAAGTAAAAGAGAAAGTTGATTACTGGCAGGAGAAATTGAACCCCAAAGCGGTGTTCGCAATATCTGCCCTGCATGGCCACAACATACAGGCCATTATGGAGCTGATACTGGACGAACTGCCAGAACACCCTGCCTATTACGAAAAAGACGCGTTGACCGATCGTAACGACCGCTTCTTCGCCTCAGAAATGATACGGGCGCAAATTTTTAAGCAATACAAGAAAGAGATTCCATACAGCACCGAGGTTATTGTAACCGCGTTTGTAGAGGGCGAAAAATTACACCGCATCAGTGCGGAGATCATTGTTGAGCGCGATTCGCAAAAGAATATCATTATTGGGGAGGCCGGAAAAATGCTGAAAATAGTAGGCACCTACGCCCGCCGCGATATGGAAGATTTTTTCCAGAAGAAGGTCTTCCTGGAAATGTTTGTAAAAGTTATCCCCGACTGGCGCAGCAAAAAAAACTACCTGAAAAAATTCGGGTACGAATAGCAGAACAGAATCAAGATGTAAGAATCAAGATTCAAGAAGAAAATTTTATAATAATGCAGAATTAGGAGAAGAAATACGATTTTTATGTCGTCTTGATTCTTGGCTCTTTAATTCTTGATTCCAATACACATGAGTAATATAGTAGCTATAGTAGGCAGGCCAAACGTTGGCAAATCCACTTTATACAACCGTTTAACCGAAAGCCGCAAAGCTATTGTTGACGATTTTAGCGGCGTAACCCGCGACAGGCATTACGGTACCAGCGAATGGACCGACCAAAAATTTACAGTTATAGATACCGGGGGTTACGTGGCCAACTCCGAAGAACTTTTTGAAGTTGCCATTCGCGAGCAGGTATTAATTGCTATCGAAGAAGCATCGGTGATCTTGTTTATGGTGGATGTTACTACCGGCATTACCGATTTGGACGACGAGATAGCCAACATTCTGCGTAAAGGTAAAAAACCTGTTTTCGTAGTAGTAAACAAACTGGATAACAACTCCCAACTGGCAGATGCTACCGAGTTTTACAGCCTTGGCCTTGGCGAGATCTATACACTGTCGTCTATGACGGGCAGTGGCACCGGCGAACTGCTGGACGAAGTAGTTAAACATTTCGAAGACGTTCCGTTTGACGAGAATGAGCGCCCTAAATACGCTATTGTTGGTCGCCCTAACGTAGGTAAATCATCAATCATCAACGCGCTGATAGGCCAGGATCGTAACATTGTTACCCCAATTGCCGGTACCACCCGCGATAGTATCCACATCCACTACAACCAGTACGGTCACGATTTTATGCTGATCGACACTGCGGGAATGCGTAAAAAAACCAAGGTGAAGGAAAATATCGAGTTTTACTCGGTAATGCGTACCATCAAAGCCTTGGAAGAGGCTGATGTGGTTATCCTGATGATTGATGCTGTTGAAGGTTTGGAGTCGCAGGATGTGAACTTGTTCCACCTTGCTGAGAAGAACAAAAAAGGTATCGTTATCGTAGTGAACAAATGGGATTTGATTGAAAAGAACAACAAAACCATCAAAGTTTTTGAAGAACAGATCAAACAAAAAATAGCGCCATTTACCGATGTGCCTATCGTATTTACCTCGGTTACCGAAAAACAACGCGTGCTGAAAGTTATTGATGTGGCCAATCAGGTTTACGCCAACCGTGCCCGTAAGATCCCAACCTCTAAATTAAACGAGGTAATGCTGCCAATTATCGAAAATTATCCGCCGCCATCTTTAAAAGGCAAATACGTAAAAATTAAATACATTACGCAGATAGCAGGCCAATCGCCCATGTTCGCGTTCTTTTGCAACCTGCCGCAGTACGTAAAGGAGCCTTACTACCGCTTCATCGAAAACCAATTGCGCGAGCATTTTGAGTTTTCGGGCGCGCCTATACAGGTTTGGTTCAGGCAGAAGTAGGCAGTTATAATATTTATATATGCAAAGGCGATAGGTTTTATACCTGTCGCCTTTTTGTTTGAAATCATTACAACTATCTTTATGGAAACAAAGCAAATATGGATATTGATGGTAACGAAAGTATTGCTGCGTCTTTTCCCGCAAACTATACCAATGCAGAACTTGGCATAACGCTGTCGGCCGAACAATTTGAGCCTTTTAAGACGGGGATTTATGCGGGCAGCATGGACGAAAAGTGGAATATTTTTGTTTTGGGTGATGTATTGTTCTTTTCTCGTAGCTGGACGAATAACTGCATTTTTAAAGTATACATAGAAGAACAAGAAGATTTAGTTCTTCTTAAAAATGTTGATATTAACAATGACCCGGCGGAATATCGCGTTGTAGATATAAAAGCAAGCGTTGACCATGTAAAGTGGATAATACAGCTTTATTTGTCCAGGCAAGAAGTTGTAGACCCTAAATTAAAGTTACCGTTTATACGTGATACTATAAGAAAAGAGGATCCCGATAATGAATGCTCCAAAATAGTAGGCTCGCGTACTGTCGCGCAGGTAAGGCATATTTATAACGCCTTAAACTCTTCGCCAAATGATGAGTTATTTACTGTTCGGGGATGGGTAAAATTCGAAGCAAACCTTTTAAGCAGGGTGGATAAAGAGGCCTTAGTAAGCATTTATATTGCAAACAAGGCTAAGGATATTGCCAAAACCCTATACTTTGACGAAACGGCAAATGAGTTACTCGGTAGCATTATTATCGAAAAAATAAGGGCGGAGTAGCTAACCGTAAAGGTACCGGTCATTTCAAATTGTATCGTCTCAAAAATTCTTATCCGTCAATATCTTCGTACCTTTAAGGCGTTCTATGATATAGCGTGCTTCCGCTTCATCCAGGTCGTTGCCAAACTTTATCGTTTTTAGGCCGTAATCAAACTTAACGGTGCCCGAATTATAATTGCTTAAAAACCCTTTTTGCTCCCGTCGGCCAAACTGAAACCCATTATAAATCGAAAACTCTTCTAAGGCGCGTACATGTTTAACCTCATTTAAATCGTAAACCTTAGGCGATAAAAAGAACAGCGCTCGGTTGCGGATAGAGATAGTGCCCTGCCCCGCTTCAATAATCTCTTTTCCAAGGAGCATAAAAAGGATAGTGCTCACTACAAAAATGCCGCCTAAGGTCCAGCCGGTAAGCCAGGCAATCATAAAAAGGTCTATCGCACCATCGTGGCCAAACATGGTTAGTGCATTTGTTTCGCCAAAAAACCAGCCCACCATCCATGCGCAAAAGAAAAGCATTACAAAATAGTTTCGCTTGCTGGGGATAACAACTTCCACTTTGTCGAAATTATCGGTGATGATGGCGCGGCCACTATACGGAGTTTCCATTTACGGAAGGAATTAGGGTTTAATCGTTTATAAAAGTAAGGTTCCGGCTGGTAAAAGCAAATCTTTACATCGTTATTTTTTGTCCGCCGTTAGCGCTATTATTTTTAGTAATTTTACTTTTATCATTATGCAACCAACCCTCAATAAATACAACATCAAATTCCGCGAAGCACTTGCAGGCTTAAACCCCGAGCAATTGGCGGCTGTAAATAAAATGGACGGACCAGTGCTGGTGGTAGCCGGACCCGGTACGGGTAAAACGCAGATTTTAGCCGCGCGTATAGGTAAAATATTAACCGATACCGACGCCCAGCCAAACGAGATCCTCTGCCTTACTTATACCGATGCTGGTGCTGTTGCCATGCGTAAGCGCTTGTTTGAATTCATCGGCCCGGATGCTTACCGCATTAATATATACACTTTCCACGCTTTTTGTAACGAGATCATTCAGGAGAACCTGGAGTATTTTGGCAAGCTGAATTTGGAGTCGTTATCCGATCTCGAATCGGCTATGTTATTCCGTGAATTGGTGGATGAATTTGGCAACGAGCATTTGCTGAAGCGCTTTACGGGCGATATTTATTATGATGCACCCCGCCTAAAAACCCTCTTCTCTACCATGAAACGGGAGAACTGGAGCAAGGAGCTGATTGTGCAAGCCGTACAGGAATATCTGGACGACCTGCCCAACCGCGAGGAATTCATTTACAAACGCGCTAACCTAAAAGCAGGCATCAACATCGGCGACCCGAAGCAAAAGGATATCGACAAAGCCAAAGATACCATGGCCAAACTGCTGGCCGCCGTTGCGGAGTATGATAACTATGCCGCTAAAATGAAGGCCCGCGGCCGGTACGATTATGACGATATGATCATCTGGGTGCTGAAAGCCTTCCGCGAGAACGAGGAGATATTGCGCAAGTACCAGGAACGTTATCAGTACATATTGGTAGACGAGTTTCAGGATACCAGCGGTTCGCAGAACGAATTGCTCAAGTTCCTGCTCAACTATTGGGAAACGCCAAACGTTTTTGTGGTCGGCGATGATGACCAGTCGATCTTCAAATTCCAGGGCGCCAACATGAAGAACATCCTCGATTTTGCCGGGGACTACGTGAGCGCCCTGCATACCGTGGTGCTGAAGCATAACTATCGCTCCAACCAGCAGATATTGGATATTTCCAAAGCACTCATTAACAATAACCGCGAGCGTTTAACCACGCAACTTCGGCTGGATAAAAACCTGAAGGCCTCGCACCCCAGGTTTGATGAACTTACTATAGAGCCCATCATTCAGGAATACGAAAACCCTGCACAGGAATTAGTGAACACGGCTCTGCAAATAAAAAAACTGGTTGATAAAGGCACCGAGCCCGGCGAAATAGCCGTGATCTACCGCAACCACAGCCAGGTGGAAGAACTCCTTACCTACCTGGAAGCGCAGAAGATAGCCGTAAACACCAAACGAAAAATAGATATCCTTACGGTGCCTTTCGGCGAGAAAATTTTAAATATTCTTCGGTACCTGGCGATGGAGCTCGATTCGCCTTATAGCGGAGATGAATTGCTGTTCGAGATCCTGCATTACGATCTGTTCAGCATCCCGCCCATCGAAATTGCCAAGGCAAGCATCGCGGTTTCTAAAGAGAATTTCGCGACAGCAAACAAAAACGAGCCGGTAACCAGCCTGCGCCGCCATATTCACGAGATGAAACTGGTTGCCCAAACAGACCTGTTCAGCAAGCAGCCCAACGTAGAGATGAAGTACCTCATCAACGATATTGATGAATTGCTAAAATCGGCGGTGAGCGTTACGCTGCAGCAGTTTTTCCAGGATGTGGTGGCTAAAATGGGCATCCTCAAATACATTATGCAGCAGCAGGATAAAGGCACGCATATGCAGATCCTCACCAGCTTCTTCGATTTCCTGAAGGATGAAAGCCGTAAGGACCCGGAGATAAAACTTTCCGGCCTTATCGCTACTATCGAGCTGATGAAGAAGAACAATATCCGGCTGGAGCTGAACAAAGTGATCTTCTCTGATAACGGTATCAACTTTTTAACGGCCCATGGCTCCAAGGGGCTGGAGTTTGAGCACGTATTCTTCATTGGCTGCGATAAAAAAACATGGGATGGCAAGGGCCGCAATTACGGTTTCAGCTACCCGGATACGCTCACCAGCTCAGCATCAGACGACATTGCGCAGAAAGAAGAAGCACGCCGCTTGTTCTACGTGGCCATTACCCGCGCCAAGCAATGCCTCAATATTTCCTATGCCGGCAAAGATGCCAAAGGTAAGGACCAGGAACCATCGCAGTTCATCGGAGAGATCCTGGCAGATACCGACCTGCAATTACAATTCCCTAAAATAAGCGATACTGATATGCTCGGCTTCTTCGCCACCCAATTCAGCGAAGCGGATAAGCCGGTGGTGGAACTGCTGGACAGGAACTATATTAACCAATTGCTTCAAAATTACACGCTCTCGGTTACACACCTGAGCAACTACCTGGATTGTCCGCTGCGGTTTTACTTCCAGTGCCTCATCCGCGTACCATCGGGCAAAAGCCCGTCGGCAACATTTGGGCAGGCGGTACACTGGGCGCTCAACAAAGCCTATCGTAAACTGCCGGAATATGGCAACGAGTTTATGCCAACCGAAGATTTTGTAAAGGAATTTAAATGGTACATGTACCGCAACCGCGATTCGTTCACCAAAACCGACTTTAAACTTCGGGTGGATTACGGTGAGAAGATCCTCCCTCCTTACTACGAGCTTAATGCCCCCAACTGGAACAAGGTGGCCCAAACCGAGCGCAGTATTAAAAACATTGAAGTTGGCGGCGTTCCGATAAAAGGGAACCTGGATAAAATAGAGTTCGATGGCAAGGATGTAACCGTGGTGGATTATAAAACCGGCCGTGTGCGCAATGCCAAGGATAAACTGCTTCGCCCTACCAACGATGCACCCAACGGCGGCGATTACTGGCGGCAGGCGGTGTTTTACAAGATATTGATAGATAACGACCGTACTAACGACTGGCAGGTGGTAAACACCGTGTTTGATTTTATAGAACCAGTGAGCGACGAGTATTTTAAGGAGAAAATAGTGATAAGTCCGCAGGATATTGAGGACGTTACCGGGCAGATTACATCGGTATATGCCAAGATAATGAACCACGAATTCAGCGAGGGCTGCGGCAAAAAAGAATGCGACTGGTGCCATTTTGTAAAAAGCAATTTTAAGCAGCCGGGTAACATTTTGGAGACCGTTGAAGGGGAAGAAGTAGAATAGAACGATTTCTTTCCTCTCCTCGAGGGATATTGCCCATTAAAAGACAGCATATTCAGTTTTGTAAGCCCTTCAATGAACCGCTTTAATTTAGCCCTCTTTTACTAACCATCAAGCATCAGTGCTTAGGAATTAGGGTTAACATAACTTAACACAATTTCAATTATCATTTTTCAATACGCTGATAATCAATGATCTAAAAAAAGTCAGGGTTAACATATTTCCCCCAATAATAGTGTCACCATAAATCTTAAAACTTTTATTATAAACCCGTAACCAAATAATAAGCACGGTCTTCTGATGGGCTATACTCTTGAGAGAGGGGAAGGGCGGGGATGTGAGAGGGGAACCCTTTGCGCACAACCTTAAAATGCTAACAGTAACAGATATTCATCAGGAATAATTAAATTGCCTTTATGAAATACATCGCCCTTTTTTTCTTCTGCTTTTTCGCCCTTACGGCATCTGCCCAAACAGTGGTAAAGCAGGATGCCGCTATCAAACAAATGGTAGATGAGGTTTCCAATAAAAACATCGAGGCCATTGTGCGCAAGCTGGTGAGTTTTAAAACCAGGCATACGCTAAGCGATACCATCAGTAAAACCGAAGGCATAGGCGCGGCCCGCAACTGGATCAAAAGTGAATACGAAAAATATGCCGCTGCATCAAACGGGCGTATGAAGGTACAATTTGATGCCTTTGTACAGCCGCAGGGCAGGCGTTTAAGCAAAAATACACCGATGAAGAACGTACTGGCTGTTTTAAAAGGGACAGATACAGCAGACCACCGGGTTTATATCGTTTCCGGCCATTACGATTCGCGGGCTACCAAAGCGATGGATTCTACGTCCTTTGCACCCGGCGCGGTGGATGATGCATCCGGTACGGCCGTTTCTATGGAACTGGCGAGGGTGATGGCAAAACGTTCGTTCCCTGCTACAATTATATTTATGGCGGTTGTTGGCGAAGAGCAGGGCCTGTATGGGTCCACCAACGTGGCTAAGCGCGCCAAAGCCGAGGGATGGCAGGTAGATGCCATGCTGAATAACGACATTGTAGGCAACACCTACGGCATGGAAACTGGTTTAAAGGATAACCGCAGCATCCGGGTATTCAGCGATGGCGTGCCAATCGCCGCTACCGAAAAAGAAATTGCCGCGCTAAAATCTTTGGGCGGCGAAAACGACAGCCAATCGCGGCAGCTGGCCCGCTACGCCAAGGAGATAGGCGAGCGCTATGTAGAGCAACTGGACGTAAAGCTCATTTATCGTACCGACCGCTACCTGCGGGGCGGAGACCATCTCCCCTTTTTAGAGCAAGGCTTCACCGCTGTCCGTTTTACCGAGATGAATGAGAATTTCGACCGCCAGCACCAGGATGTTCGTAAAGAAAATAGCGTAGATTACGGCGATCTGCCCGACTTTGCAGATTATGATTATACGCAAAAAATTGCCCGCATGAATTTGTCAATCCTGGCCAACCTTGCCTCCGCCCCGGCGCAACCGCAAAACGTGGGCGTAATAACCAGCGATCTTACCAATAAAACAAAACTAAAGTGGGATGCTCCAAAAGGCAAAGCACCTGCAGGCTATTATGTGCTGATGCGCGAAACCATTAGCCCCTACTGGGAAAAGAAGTTTTATGTAACGGATACCAACGCTACTATTGGTTATTCCAAAGATAATTATCTGTTTGCGGTGCAATCTGTTGATGCAGCCGGGCACGAGAGTTTGCCGGTGGTGCCTAAACCGGTGCGGTAGTTTTTTTGCCGTAGAGACGCAATATTTTGCGTCTCCCGCGGGATGGTAGCCAAGCGGACGGTAAAATATTTTGCGTCTCCCGCGGGATGGGTAGCCAAGCGGACGGTAAAATAGCGGAGACCTTGCACATGGGAGACGCAAAATATTGCGTCTCTACAATAGAAAATCATCTTCCTTATCACCATTTAATAGCTTATCCCATCTTGTTTTTCTTGCCTATCAACAGGTATATTATACACCCTATGCAGGGGGCAAACAATACAATTAGCACCCACAATAATTTGGTAGTAGAATCTTTAAAGGTAGAATTTACGATATCAAACAGGCAATAAATAGGGAGCCCTACAGATATAAGAATCAGAAAAAGCTCTGGTGTGCCGATATTTAAAAATAGCGTTGGGTTCATAGATGATAGGTTTTAACTAAGGTAATTAAAAAAGGTCAACAAGATCTCCCACAGTACAGGTGTCTTTTTACGTAGAGGCGCAATATTTTGCGTCTCCCATAGGACAGGTGATAAAGCGGAAGGCAAGATGCGGTCTACCTTGCAAGTGGAAGACGCAAAATATTGCGTCTCTACGATAGAAAATTATCTTCCTTATCGCCATTTAATAGCCATTGCTGTGGATTATTTGCGATATAATTTCGAATGTTTGTGTATTCTTTTTCGCTTCTGATGATGTGGTCGTGGAATCTTGGCTGCCATTCAAAATCGATACCATTAATGGTTGCGTACGTTTTTACAGATGCTTTAAACCCGCGCATTACCGACCCCAAATTTTGTCTTTGCGGTCCGAACTTATTTGGTTGCCAATCGATTTTTGCTGGTTTGTTAAGGAAAAGGATTCCGTGTATGTGATTGGGCATTATCACATATTCGTCAAGTTCTACGAAAGGAAAATGGCCGGGTATGTTTTGCCAATTGGTTTCGGCAATAGCGCCAATTTCTGACGGCTTAAGTACAGCATCGTCCAGCTCTGTTGAAATTATTTCGCCAAGATGATGTATGCGATTGTTTGTACAGATGGTTACAGAATACAATCCATGAGAACCATAGTCCCAGTTTGTTAATCGAGCAGAAGGAACGCGAAACTTGTCTTTAAATTTATCCTCCATTAAACCAATATAGGATAATTCGACCGTAGAGACGCAATATTTTGCGTCTCCCGCAGGACAGGTAGCGAAATAGCGAGCGGCGAAATAGCGAAGACAATGCAAGATGGGAGACGCAAAATATTGCGTCTCTACTTCACACTCCTGCGCGACACAATAAAATATCCCACTACAAAAACCACAACCCCTATAATAAGGCTTACGAATACGTCTTTGGTGAAGATATCTACATTGATGGTTGACGAGGCACTGGCCTTGCCAAGGCCCTTTTTAAACATGCTCGTCAGCGCCAGTATAGGGTGTGCGTACGGCAGCGTATAGCTATACTCCCACTTTTGCGCCACAATAAGGCCGACAATAGTTAACATAAAGCCAATGCCCATTGGTTTCAGGAAATCGCTCCACAACAAACTCATCAGAAACTGCAACGACAAGATGCCCAGTGCCGATAGGAACAACTTAAAGTAGATCTCCATAAACTCCAGCTCCATGTGGTAGGCATTAAACTTAAGCTCGGGTTTCAACAAGCTCAATAGGTTTCCCAGCGCTATAGTGAACAACGCAAAAAGCATCATGCATAAAAAAACCAGGAACAGCGCGTAAAAATATTTGGCAGCATAAACCGCCCATCGCGAAATAGGCAGGCTGAATAATGTTTTCCAGGTATCAGCCTTATGCTCAATATTGTTTACCGAATAAGCAACAAATATGGCATACATCGGCAACAGCAAAGAGCCCATTATACCCAGACTAAAGCTTGCATACTGCAGCCACAATACCATCGGCGGCAAACCCACAAATTTTTCGCTTTTAAGATACACACCAACACTAACCAGCACCGTTATAAACAGCGGCAGGATAATGGCACCCCAGAAACCGGGCGTTTTACGGCTCTTATAAAATTCCGACCGGAACGATAATATAAATCCCTTCATCTGTGGTTAGTTGCTTTTGGTTATAGCCAGGAATAAGTTCTCCAGGTCTTTATGCTGTTTGTTAATGGCAAATACCGTAATGCCGTTTTGGTTGAGCAGGGCGTTTATTTCGCCCATCTGTTTTTTGGATGTAAAAGGTACGGTAAGGTTCTCGTGGTTGATATCAATAACCTCGTAATTGTTGCGTTTAAGCAGGTTGGCCGCATCTACCGTGTTATCGGTCTCCACATAAACCTGTGGCTGGCTAATGGCCTCCAGGTCCTTCACACTGCCCTGGAATAGCAACTCGCCATTATTAATAATGCCTACGTGCGTGGCCATTCTTTCTATTTCGGCAAGCAGGTGGCTGCTGATGAACACGGTTTTGTTATGGTCGCGGGTTAAGCGTACCAGCAGCTCGCGGATCTCGATAATGCCATTCGGATCCAGTCCGTTGGTGGGTTCATCCAATATCAAAAGTTTCGGGTCGCTTAGTAAGGCAAGCGCTATGCCCAGGCGTTGCTTCATTCCCAGGGAATACTGCCCGGCCTTTTTCCCGGCAGCGTTTGTGAGTTTTACAAGCGCAAGCATTTCATCAACCCGCGCATCCTTTACGCCCAGCAGCATGGCGCGGTTCAACAGGTTTTCGCGGCCGGTCATGTGGGCATATATCGCGGGCTGCTCTATCAGCGAGCCAATTTGCGATAGTATGGCAACGCGGTTGGTTTGTAATTCTTTTTCAAAAACAAAAATGCTGCCTTCATCTGTTTGTAACAGATTAAGCAGCATTTTTATGGTGGTGGTTTTACCGGCACCGTTTGGGCCTAAAAATCCGTATATACTTCCTTGCGGAACCTGAAGGGATAATGATTTAACAACCTGCTGGCTGCCAAAGCTGAACGATAGGCCTTCGGTACGAATTACCATACGTTCTCTTGAGCAACAGATACAACAGTTTTTACTAAACCAATGCCTTTAACAAAAAGCGATTTGGCTTGGGTGGCTGATGCGTGTGCAGATGCAAATTGTTGTGTTTTTTGTTCAAACTGGTAGCTAACCCCCATTACAATGGCAAATAATACTGGTGCCAATAATAAAATGAAGGGATTTGAATTTGAAACTAACTTTTTCATTGTGTGTTTGATTTTGATAGGACAAAGGAATACCAAATAACCCACGCGCTAAAATCATTTAGACCAACGGGCGGGAATTGTAGATGAACGGCCCTTTTTGTGATTAAACCCTGTTCATCGGTCTTTTTTGCCCGTTCGTCGAAAAAAGCGCCAGCCTGCTGTAATTCGCGGGCTTTTTTAGCGTCAAAATACTACTTTAGGTGCTGTTAAAATGTATATTATTTGATGAAAAAAGGCTGGCAAATATTCTGGCACCTATTTTTTTGGCTAAGCATGATATCGTTCTTCGTGTTTATAGCCTATAGCGGCGGTAAAACCAGCCTGCAAAACCTTCTTGTGATATTTGTAGTTTTTGGGGTGGTAAACATTGGCCTTTTCTATTTAAACTACCTCGATTTTATCCCCCGCTTTTTAGATAAAAAGAAGTACTGGCAATTTGTAGTAACGGTAATTTGCACGGTGATCATCGTCGGGGTTGCAAAATATGGGCTGGCTTTGCTGTTTAAACCCATCATCCTGGTACGAGCGGGCAAAGAGATTGGCTTTTGGCAGTATATTGTAAGTTCGGCCTTTACCAGTGTAGTTTTCGTATTCCTGAGCACCATATTAAGATTTACCGTAGACTGGTTCCTGAACGAACGCATTCAGCGCGACTTGGAGAACCAGCGCCTCAGCGCGGAGCTATCCTTCCTTAAATCGCAGATCAACCCGCATTTCCTGTTCAACTCGCTAAACAGCATTTATTCACTGGCTTATCAAAAATCGGATACTACGCCAGAGGCGATACTGAAGCTCTCCGAAATTATGCGTTACATGCTTTACGAGTGCAACGACAATAAGGTAGATTTAACCAAAGAACTGCAATACCTGCAAAACTATATCGACCTGCAGAAGATCCGTTTCGGCAACAAAGCCTTTATTAATTACGAAGTGCATGGCGAGGTAACCAACCAATCCATTGTGCCGCTGTTGCTGATCTCCTTTATAGAGAACGCCTTTAAACATGGCGTGGCCAACGACCCGGCATCGCCCATTGTGTTAAAAATAAACCTGAGCGAGAGCCACCTGTACTTTTTTGTGCAGAATAAAAAGCATACCCATAACCGCGATGCATCGGGTGGAATTGGCCTGGTTAATGTAAGACGCCGACTGGACCTACTTTACCCATCTAAATATAATTTAGAAATTCGCGACGAAACCGATACCTACACCGTACAATTATCCTTAGTTTTATAACCATGATCAGATGCCTTGTAGTAGACGATGAGCCCTTGGCCCTCCACATACTGGAAGATTATATTTCCAAAATACCTTTTCTGCAGCTGGTAAAATCTACCACCAACCCTATCGAGGCGCTAACCCTGGTTCAGGATGGTGGTATCGATCTTGTTTTTCTGGATGTGCAAATGCCCGAACTTACCGGCATTCAATTCCTTAAAATATCAAACGGCAAGGCAAAGGTGATCTTGTGCACCGCCTATCCGCAATACGCGCTGGAGGGTTACGAACTGGATGTGATAGATTACCTGCTAAAACCCATCGCTTTCGACCGCTTTTTTAAATCGGTACAAAAAGCGCAAACGGTTATTACACCGGCAGCTAAACCCGCAGCCCCGGCAGAACCCGCCAAGCAGGACGATTTTATGAGCGATTTTATCTTCGTGAAAACCGAGCATAAAATTCAAAAGGTATACCTGCACGATATTTTGTTTATTGAAGGATTAAAGGATTATATATCCATCTTCACCCCTACCGAGCGTATTATTACGTTACAGGGCATGAAAAAGATGGAAGATGCTCTGCCCGAAAAGCATTTTATGCGCGTACATAAATCCTACATCGTATCTATTAATAAGATAGACAGCATCGAACGCAGCCGCATTTTCATCGGCGATAAAATAATCCCTGTGGGTGATACGTATAGAGAAGATTTCTTTAAGATAGTTGACGGGAAGAATATTTAAAAGGACAGCCAAACTCCTATTGTCAGAAATGACAAGGCGGTAAAACAAGAGAGCCCGTTTACTTGCGTAAACGGGCTCTCTTGTTTTATAAAATCTACTCCTTATATCGATAGTATCTCTACGATCTTTAAAAAGTTAGCGTTAATTTCTACGTGGTGTTTGCAGGCGTGTTCAAACGGTGTGAACGCGATCTCGTTATGTACAATGCCTATCATCTCGTTACGGTGCCCGTCTCTAAGCGCCTCAACAGCGGCTACGCCTACACGGCTCGCCAGCACCCTATCCATACAAGACGGTTTACCGCCGCGCTGGATGTGGCCCAGGATAGATACCCGGGTATCGTAATTAGGGAATTTCTCTTTTACCTGGCGGCCAATTTCAAATGCGCCACCCGGGTCTTCTCCCTCAGCAACCATCACAATTTTTGATGATTTGTCCTTACGCCCATTTTCCAGCCTGTCCATCAGCGCATTAATATCTCGTTTTGTTTCAGGGATGATAATAGCTTCCGCGCCCGATGCAATACCGGTACGCAAAGCAATTAGCCCGCTGTCGCGGCCCATTACCTCAACAATAAAAAGCCTGTCGTGAGATTCCGCCGTATCACGAATCTTATCCACGGCATCAATTACCGTGTTAATGGCGGTATCGTAGCCAATGGTAAAGTCTGTTCCGTAAAGGTCGTTATCAATGGTACCCGGCAAGCCAACAATCGGCATGTCATATTCGCTGCCGAATATGCGTGCTCCGGTAAAGGTACCGTCGCCACCTATGGCGACAAGACCCTGTATGCCGTGTTTAACCAATTGGTCGTAAGCCAAACGGCGGCCTTCGGCAGTTTTAAACTGCTCGCTGCGTGCTGTTTTAAGTATGGTACCGCCACGCTGGATAATGTTGGCAACCGATTTTCCATCCATCGGGAAAAGCTCGCCGTTTATCATGCCTTCGTAGCCGCGGCGAATGCCAACAACTTCTATATTGTAGTATTTTGCTGTACGCACAACTGCCCTAATAGCGGCGTTCATTCCCGGCGCATCGCCGCCCGAAGTAAAAAGTCCTATTTTTTTGATCTGCGTCATTTGTTTGGGGAACGCCCTTGTAGCTTCTGATAATGTATTTACTTACTTCTTAACGATATTAAAAGGCATTCCTTTATATACCGCTTCAAAAGTTCGGCGAATTTACACTTTTTTGCTGAGAATGACGGGCATTAAAGCTAATGAAGCGCTAATGAAAAATGATTACGGCTTATTTGGCAGCTTTATAGGCAGTTAGGCCGCTGTTTAAGAATTTAGAAAACGTTTCGATATCGCTTGCACCCTGCGGCGGCACCATCGATTCGCCCTTTTCGTTGATGATGACATAAAATGGCTGCGCGTTTGTATTGTATTTAGAGATCTCGAAATCCAGCATCTTGCCACCAATGGTATTGATCTTTTTACCTGTTGCGGCAGAGGTGTATTGCTCAGCAGCTGGCAGGTCGGTTTTATCATCTATAACCATTTGCAGCATTACAAAGTTATTTTGCAATGTTTTTAATATGGCAGGGTTAGGAAATACTTCCTGTTCCATTTTTCGGCAGTTAACGCAATTCCAGCCAGTAAAATCTATCAGCACCGGGCGGTGCAGCTGCTTAGCAACTTCTATCGCCTGGTAGTAATCGTACCATTCATCAAGGCCTTTCACTTTGGGCAGGCGTTTAAAAAGCTCTTCGTATTTTTTCTCTTTAATGGTTGTGGTGTTTGACGCAATTACAGCAGCAGCACCTCCGCCACCAGAAATATCAAAATCCTGCGTACTCAGCGGTGGCAACAACGCGCTGATCGACTTTAGCGGCGCGCCCCATAATCCGGGTATCATGTAAACAGTGAATGCAAATGCACCTATAGCGAAAAACGTACGGGTAACGGTGAGGTGGGTAACATCGCTGTCATGCGAGAATTTTATTTTACCGATGAGATATAAAGAAAGTAAGAGGCCTATAGCTATCCAAATAGATAACACAACCTCCCTGTCTATCAGGTTCCAGTGGTAAGCAAGGTCAACGTTAGATAAAAACTTGAGCGCCAAGGCAATTTCTATAAACCCCAAAACAACCTTTACACTATTAAGCCATCCGCCAGATTTTGGCAGACTTTTTAATGCCGAAGGGAACATGGCAAATATGGTAAAGGGCAATGCGATAGCCAGCGAAAAACCAAACATTACAATTATTGGTGCAAGGCGTTCGCCTTTCAGAAAAGCATTTGCCAATACCCCGCCAATAGCCGGGCCGGTACATGAAAACGACACCACTACTAAGGTAGCAGCCATAAAAAATATGCCTGCTAACCCGCCTTTGTCAGAGTTCTCATCAAGCTTGTTGGCCAGCGAACTGGGCAGCGTTATTTCAAAAGCACCCAGGAATGACACCCCAAACACAATCAGCATTAAAAAGAAAAAGAAATTAAAAACGCCGTTGGTGGCCAAATTATTTAAAGCAGCCGGCCCAAATGCAAGCGTAATAAGCAGCCCGAAAACAACGTAGATGAATATAATAGACAAGCCATACAGGCACGATTGCCAAACAGCTTTTGCCCTTGTGCCTCCTTTTTTAGTAAAAAAGCTAACTGTAAGCGGCAACATTGGGTACACGCAAGGCAATAGAAATGCAGCAAGCCCGCCTGCAAAACCAAAAAAGAACAGCTGCCACAACGACTTCGGGATCTCTTCAGATGCTCCGGCAGCTTTTGTAACAACGCCGGTCTTCGCCACAGAATCTGCCTTTGCTTTAGCTACCGAATCGGCCTTTTTGCGAATAACAACACTATCGGCTGCTGTAGGGATATCGGTAAATTGCATTTCACCGGTGGCAGCGGTATCCGCTTTTTGGAATGCATTTGCCTGTTTCGGTATAAAAACCGCCAGGGAAAATAGCGCTGCTAATACTATGATTCCTTTGAGGAGCATGCTGCGCCTGGTTGCTGTGGCCATTATCTATCCTTCGTTAAAAATTATTTAGCTAATGGGATAGAGAACTCTACTTCATCAGGTGGCAGGCATTTTACATTATTGCACACCATAAATTCCAGCTTGCCTGTTACAGCACTTGCCTTCGGCGATTTTATTTTTATTTTTTGGCTAAATACAACCTCTTTTTCAAAGTAACCAACGTTCATTTTAAATACGTCCTCGTATTTACTTATCGGTTTTGGTTCAACAGTTTTACCAACCGGCGCGTAATCTTTAGATGGTTTGAAAGTAAAAACGGTTTTAGATGGCCCCCCTTCTTTAACGTTTTGCGAGTAAATATGCCAATCCTTTTGGATGGTGGCTTTTAAATACACCACCGCTTCGGTAGCGCTAATTTTTTTCGCCGCGTATGACCATCTTACCGGTGTTTCTATTTGCGCATGGGCTGCCGCGGTTATTACCAAAGCTGCAACCATTAAAAATAATTTCTTCATCTTATGTGTTTATAAATTCTATTTCCTTTAAATTATATTGTTCTTCTGTGCCATTGCGCTCTACCACCAGCAACCCGTTCTCTACCACGTTTTTAATGGTGCCGGTAAACGTTTCCCCGTTAGACCGGTATTCGCTTGCTTCGTTTAACCGGTATAGTCGGCTTAAATAGGTACTCCTTACAATATCTGTTTTGCCGGCCTTCAGTTTAAGGTACCAGCCTTCCACATGGCTGCAAATTTCAGATAATATATCTTTCAAATCATAATCCCTTTGTAATATCTGCTTAACAGAAATAGCGCTTCCGGCGCTTTCGGGGTAATTATCCTGATTGATATTGAGCCCGATGCCTATAATGGCATTTTTGATTTGTCCGCCCTGTATCATATTTTCAATTAGCATGCCGCCAAGTTTACGGTTGCCAAAGTAAATATCGTTGGGCCACTTAATTTTTAAACCGTCGCCCAGCAGGGGGTGCAGCGCATCGTAAACCCCTAAACTAACGGCTCTTGTGAGGTCGAATTGTTGTGTAGGAGAAATAAAATGAGGCTTTAATAACAGGCTGAAGGTTAAATTTTTACCCGGCTGCGCGTGCCAGGTGTTTTGATGCTGCCCGCGGCCAGCATATTGGCTCTCTGCCATAATGACCGTTCCATCTGGTACTGGCTTGGAATTTGACAAGATATTTTTGAGGAAAGTATTGGTGGAGTCAACTTCTTTTAGTGTCACTAAATTTTGTCCAACAAATAATCCTGAAATTATGTTATTTTGCAACGTTATAATATTTTATAAACCCAAATCGTTCAAAACTAATTCTTTTTGATGGTAAAAAGTAAAGTGATAAATGAATCTACCTATATTTCTGAACTGGCCATACATGGTATGCAGGAGAAAAAGGGGAATGAACTGGTAAGGCTCGACCTGAGGAATATCAAAAGTTCGGTAGCTGATTATTTTGTGATCTGCCATGCAGACTCTGCCACACAAGTAAAAGCGATAGCAAATAGTGTTGAAGAAGAAATTTATAAGGCCATACAGCAAGACCCCTGGCGAAAAGAGGGGCTTGAATATGGCGAATGGATCCTGCTGGATTATATTGACGTAGTGGTGCACATCTTCCGTACTGATAAACGCGAGTTTTACGGGGTTGAGGACCTATGGGGTGATGCTGAAATTAAAAGCTATAAAAGCGCTTAAACAAAAGCTCAAAATAGATACCCTTTTTAATTAATTATTATTGATTGTTGAGCTTGTAGAAAATGGAAAAAGATAAAAAGGCCGATGGCCAAAAACCGATAAGGAAAATACCGATTAAAAAAATAACGCCAAAACCGCCAAAATTTAACCTGATGTGGCTTTACGCCATTGCTATTATTGGTTTACTTGTGGTGCCAACCTTTTTGGGCGGCAATAACGGCAAGCCCATAAACTTTCAGCGGTTTGCCGGCAAAATGCTGAAGACCCGCGATGTGGACCACATTAGTGCCTACAAAAACGGCGACCTGGTGGTTGCAGAGGTTTACATTAAAGCAGATAGTTTAAAAACAAAAGGCGAATACGCCGATGCCAATAAAAATCAGGGCACTTTAAAACTAAATGCCGATGGCCCGCAATATTATTTTACCGATGCATCTTACGAGAGCCTAAAACAATCTATAGCCAATGCCGATAAGGCTGTGGGCGATGGGCAGGTTACCTCTATAGAGTATTTGCAAAGCAAAGAGAATTTGCTGAGCAACTGGCTGGTACAATGCATCATCATGGCAGTACTGCTGGTAGGTGTTTGGTTATTCATCATGCGTCGTATGGGCAGTGGTGGCGGTGGCGGCCCGGGTGGCCAGATCTTTAACATCGGTAAATCAAAAGCTACCTTGTTTGATAAAGAGGCCCAGGTATCGGTTACGTTTAATGATGTTGCCGGTTTGGAAGAAGCTAAACAAGAGGTAATGGAAATTGTAGATTTCCTTAAAAACCCCAAAAAATACACCAACCTGGGTGGTAAAATACCAAAAGGCGCATTGCTGGTTGGTTCGCCGGGTACGGGTAAAACTTTGTTAGCCAAAGCCGTTGCAGGCGAAGCGCAAGTGCCTTTCTTCTCTCTTTCAGGTTCCGATTTTGTGGAGATGTTTGTGGGTGTGGGTGCATCACGTGTTCGTGACTTGTTCCGCCAGGCAAAGGATAAAGCGCCATGTATCATCTTTATTGATGAGATAGACGCTATTGGCCGCGCCCGTGGCAAAAACAATATTGTAGGTGGTAACGATGAACGCGAAAACACGCTGAACCAGTTATTGGTAGAGATGGATGGTTTCGGTACCGATTCTGGTATCATCATCCTTGCAGCTACCAACCGCCCGGATGTGCTGGATTCCGCTTTATTGCGCCCGGGACGTTTCGACAGGCAGGTATCTATCGATAAACCGGATCTGGTTGGCCGCGAGCAAATCTTTAAAGTACACTTAAAACCGGTTAAACTGGCAGATGGTGTGGATGCTAAAAAATTATCGGCACAAACCCCTGGTTTTGCAGGTGCCGAAATAGCCAACGTTTGTAACGAAGCAGCCTTGATAGCCGCCCGTAAAAACAAAGAGGCTGTTGACATGCAGGATTTCCAGGATGCTATTGACCGTGTAATAGGTGGCTTGGAGAAAAAGAACAAGATCATTTCGCCGGAAGAAAAACGCATTGTTGCTTACCACGAAGCGGGCCACGCTATAGCTGGCTGGTTCCTGGAGCACGCCGATCCTTTGGTGAAAGTTTCTATCGTTCCGCGTGGTGTTGCAGCCCTGGGTTACGCGCAGTACCTGCCAAAAGAGCAATTCTTATACACTACCGAGCAATTGCTTGACGGCATGAGTATGACCTTGGGCGGTCGCGTTGCCGAGGATATCACCTTTGGTAAGATCTCTACCGGTGCACAGAACGACTTGGAGCGCATTACCAAACTGGCTTACGCCATGGTTACCATTTATGGTATGAATGAGAAGGTTGGCAATGTATCCTTCAACGATCAGCAAGGCGAGTACCAGTTTAACAAACCATATTCAGAAAAAACGTCTGAATTGATCGATACCGAAGTACGCAACCAAATAGCAGAGGTTTACGCCCGTACCAAAGCATTGTTGATAGACAAACGCGAAGGTTTGGAGAAACTGGCTAATAAGCTGATAGAAAAAGAAATTCTTTTCCAATCAGATCTGGAAGAACTATTAGGCAAGCGCCCTTTTGATAACCGCACCACTTACGATGAGTTTGTAAACGGCGAAGGCGAATCTAACCAGGAGCCGGTTGCGCAAAGCTTAGTACATGAAGGGGTTAACGATCATTCGGGTACTTTCTCAAGAAACCCGGGAGAAACCGATACAACAGCAAAGGACTAATTTTTTTAAGTTGAGAGTCTAAAGTTAAAAGTAAAAGTCCTGCGAGGACTACTTTTAACTTTAGACTTTTTACTTTTAACATATTATGAGGGATATCACTACATCGAAAGAAAAACTGCTTAAGAAAGTGCGCAAGGCGCTTTTAGAGAAGCGCGACAACCCCTATCCCAACCTGGAAGACCAGCCTATGTACCCACCCAATGATGAAATATTGGAGGTGGTTTTTGCAGAACAATTTACAGCGGTAAGCGGACAGTTTGTTTTTTGTGAAGACGAAGTACAATTTATTGAGAACTTACTGGAGCTCGCCGAAGAACGCAAATGGCATAAAATATACTGCTGGGAACCCGCCCTGCAGCAAGTGCTAAATACCTACGAATACCCCTTTTTTGAAACCGATAAAGATTTTGAGCAGGCCGATGTTGGCTTTACCCTGTGCGAAGCTTTAATAGCGCGCAATGGCAGCATATTGCTTTCTAACGCCAACGCGGCGGGCCGCAGGCTAAGCATTTATCCACCGGTACACATTGTGCTGGCCTACACTTCGCAGCTGGTGTTGGATCTTAAAGATGGCTTTAAACTCATCAAAGAAAAATACAGCACACGCCTGCCATCTATGATCACCACCGTTACCGGCCCAAGCCGCACCGCAGATATAGAAAAAACACTGGTTTTAGGCGCCCACGGCCCCAAAGAGCTATTTGTTTTTTTGCTGGACGGATAAGGAGCTTGAGAGATATAAGATACAAGAACCAAGACTTGCCTCAATAACTAATAGTCTTTTTCCCACGTGTTATGTTCTCTTCTTCCTTTTCTTGATTCTTGTATCTTGATTCTATTCGAGCTTCAGATCTCCCAGCTCACATTCTTCCAATACAATTCTTTCGCTCACCTTTTTATGGTACGTCCATTTGATCAGCCTGATACACTTGCCCTCAATTTCTATCCCGGTAATATCTCCGTCATCAAAACAGCAGCAGCCTGTGTTAAAATAGGTATCAAGGTAACCGTTAAAATCGGGTGGGGTATTTCCCTTTAGGTGCAGGCCGGTTATCTCTCTTTCTAATTCGACTGTCTTTATGGTGTCGTTCGCTTCTTTCGCTTTATCCAGGCTGATATACAGGCTTTCCAACTGCGTTAACGACCGGAACACGGGCTGGTGCGTATGCCCGGTTATCAGCAGCAGATCCTTTCGCTGGCTGCTCCATTCGTACATAATACGGTTATGGTCAGTTTTCATTTTGTTATTAAAGGCTGGTGTATTAGGGTTAATGCGCAGGTAACCCTGTAGTGGACCCCACACATCAGACACAAACCATTTGCTAAACCAATTGCCATCGCTTTGCAGATCGCCCTGGTGCCCGTGTGTCATAAAAATGGAGAGCGGCTTATTATTTATGGTGGTTTGTAATACCACGCCCTCGTACACTCTTATCACCTTACCATAAATTTGCGCCAGGCTCACCATCGCCAGCGGATCGTTTCCCCAATACAGATCGTGGTTGCCAAATATTTTAATGAATCTTTCCTGATCAATAAAAAGCTTCTCCCTCAGGAAAGTCGCTTTATTGTGCCTTTTCACGGTTAAAAAAACATTCTCCCAAAGTTCTTCGCTATCCCCAAGGTTGATGTAGGTAAAATCTTGCCGGTAATAATGATCCAGCGCCGCCAGGTAGTTGCGCTCCGAATGCGCGAAGATATCGGCACCATCCCGGGCGCCCTTATGCTGATCGGACAGGATGATGAATTTATCGTGGCTGGCATCAAACGGTATCACCAGCCCTTTTTTGCCGGGCCGGGTTGTAATGCTTTTATAAAGCGCGTTCAGCGCTTTATCCACCCGTTTTTTGCTTGGTCTCGACGAATATTTATCCGTAAGCCGTACTACGGGTTTATATAAAAGTTTTTGCAAAAACTTGCGCATGGGTGGATAACGCACAAGGGGCCTAAATTGTTGCTGGTAGATGCAGGGCCTTTTTGTTGAGGGATAGATGATTTAAATTGGAAGGAGGCGCGGGGGGCGCATTGCCCCCCAACCATTCCTTCCGTCCCTAAATTCCCCCGAAGTAGGGATTAACTTTAAACGCTTATTTGAGCCTAAGCGCTTGTAACACTTTTTTTCCTTTGCCCGGGTGGTAACCCTTAAGCAGAGGCACAATCAACTAATTATCTGATATGTCAAAGTAACGCCATAATTGGCAGCGCCGAAAGAAGCAGAACACCCAAAAAAATCGCGGTTTTAACGGTGAAAAATACCGTGAAAACACCCTCTTAATTTGAACGCCAAATCCTAACTTAGAAAACAGTTTTAAACCCTTAATCATAATTTAACTATGTCATCCCCAGCAGTATCAGCAGATCTGATTAAACTCCTATCAAACAACCTTTTTAAAAAATTGCACATTACCCGTAAAGATGGTTCTATAGCACCGTTAGATACCAGTATCGACACTCGGTCAATCTGGTTTTCAAAAGAGCGTGTTGACCAGCTTTTTGCCGATAACGGTTATAAAGCCGGTGATACCGATTACGGCCTGCGTATTTATTTTGGCTTACATGATAAGGCCAGTATTCTTACAGATATTGCAGACCACGAGCACAACCGCCTTATGGCTGTATTGGTTGCAACAAAAGGCTCGGCCGATGCGCCCCAAGACCTGCTGAACCATCTACCGACAAAACTCAGGCAAAATGCATTACTTACGGGCGGTGAGCTTACAGGCGAAGGGTTAGACAGGGGCAAGATGTGCCCGCCAGATATTTGTGGAAGTATTTAACAACTATACCGTTTGCTGTATTTAAACATTATATTGCGGGGTGTTTCCCCCAGCAATATGGAGCTTGATATTTACTATTGTTTTGAAGTTTTGGCATTGGCAACTGCCTGCTTTAAATATAAGGCGCTTTTAAAAACGCCTTATAAATATTTTTTACCTTTTTTGATCATCATTGTGTCGTACGAAACCTGTACGCTCTACGGCGCGTTTGTGGTAAAGGGCCGCAATTTATGGATAATTAATATCGTAGCTATTTTTGAGTTTTTGTTTTACAGCATGTTCATCCGCAATATTATTACATCGCCCGCGTATAAAAAGGGAATACTTATATCGGTTGGTGTTTTCTTTGTTTACAACATTTTCAGCCTGTTTATTATACACGGCTTTTGGAACCTTAATATCAGCGGGATAATTTTACAAACGATATTCATAATACTTATCACGGGTCGCTACTTTTGGGAATTACTGGAAGTGCCCTTTAGCAGCAGCCTCAGCCTTATAAAGCACCCCGGGTTTTGGCTAAACACCGGGGTGTTATTTTACTATGTGGGCGAATTTTTATTTTTTGTGTCATTCAGCTATATGGCATACAAGCATAACCTTACTTACTTGTACGTTTGGAGGTTTGTTACTAATGTAGCTAACGCGATATTATATGGTTGTTTAATTACTTGCTTTTTATGCCTCAACCAGATCAGGGAATCATCTCGGTTATCGTAGCCGGTACGGTTATTTTGTTATTGTTGGCCATTTTTATTATTGGCTTTTTATTCCTTTACCAGCGCAGGCATAACAAATACCACATGGAACAAGAGCAGCTTAAGGCGGCTTTTAGCCAGGAGCTACTTAAAACCCAGATAGAAATGCAGGAGCAAACCCTGCACTATGTGAGCCAGGAGATCCATGATAATATTACTCAGGTGCTCTCTTTTGTGAAACTCAACCTGGCACTTACCGGCAATTTAAACGAAACCGATAAGGCTCATAAAATAGATGAAAGCCGCAAACTGGTTGCCCAGGCCATCGGCGATCTGCGCGACCTTTCTAAAAGCCTCAGCTTTGAACATATCGCTCAGCTTGGCCTTGTAAAAACAATTACTATAGAGGTAGAGCGGATAAACAAAAGCAGCATTATGGATGCCGTGATGGATGTTAATGGGCAAGCCTTTAGTTTGGGCGACGAACGGGAGCTGGTGATCTTTCGGATCTTCCAGGAGGCGCTGAACAACGCACTCAAACACGCCGGTGCCAAACAGTTTAAGATCAACCTGAAATATACTGAAAACTCATTTCAAATAACCATCGCTGATGACGGGGCGGGCTTTTCCATCGACAACTTGACTACCGGAGGCTCGGGCCTCAGAAACATGCAGAACAGGGCCGCTCTTATTGGTGGCGTTGCCAATATAAGCAGCGAGCCGGGTAAGGGCTGCGCCATCACCATTATCATCGAACCCATAGCGCAACATAGCTAATAGCCGGTATGCACCGTAGGTTTTTGCGGCGTTATCTCCTAACTCTAATTGCCGGTAAAGCCGAATGCGTATATTGCCGCCGATGTTGTGGTCAGACTACCTCTACTTTTTATTTGAGCTGATGGCTTTTATTGCTGCCGTTGTGCAATGGCCAAAAATGAAGGGGACACCATACAGTTATTTTATGCCTTTTTTGTTTTTTATAGTGGTTTATGAGTTCGGCACTATCCGTAACTGGTTCAGCATTAACCACTCTAATTTATGGGTCGCTAATATCCAAATGGCAATTTTCTTTTTATTTAACGCGCTCTTTTTGCTGGGGGAGCTAAAAACACCCGTGTTTAAAAAACACCTGGGGGCGGCCATCGTTTTTACTATCGTATTCTCCATTACCAACATGGCTTTTTTTCAGGGTTTCTGGAAACTCGATACCATGAGCATCCTGCTGCAGGACGTAGTGCTTATTGTTTTGTGCTGCCTGTATTTTTCGGAATTGATGCATTACACTTTGCAACCCTTATCTATTATTCGGCTACCCGGTTTTTGGGTAAATACTGGGCTGCTGTTTTTTTGCATTATTACCTTTATGTTCTTTGCCTCCTATACCTACATGGCCTATAAAAATAACTACAACTATTTTTTACTGTTTCGGGGCATTGCCAATTCTTCAAATGCCATCCTTTATTCGTGCCTGGCGGTTGCGTTCCTGTGTTTTCGCAAGGGTGTGGAACCAGGCTGATCCGGGCTGCAAAGCGCACTTAAACACGCCCAGGTAAACAGTTTAAATTTTGTTTGTGGTATTCTTCACATTTATTTAACTTAACCCTCGCTGATGACAGCGCCGATTTCTTTGATGATATAACTAAAAAACGGCACGTCGGGCATTAAAAACAGGCAGAACAGAGCAGCCTTTACCTGTGCTGTTGCTACTAAAGCAGCAAAAGGATAAGGGTTGTTGTATTACAATTAGTATTGACCCCCTCTTACAACAAACTTATGCCGACGGAAGCTATACAAATAGTGCTGGTTGATGACCATCGCCTGTTCAGAAGTGGGCTGGTGTCGTTAATAAATAGCCTGGGCGGATACAAGATCCTTTTTGAAGCCGCCAATGGCGAAGAACTTACCCGCAAGCTATCCCCCCAGCTAAAACCCGATATTATTTTACTGGATATAAATATGCCGGTAATGGGCGGCATAGAAACCGCGCGCTGGCTAAAATCAAACTATCCCGATATTTGTGTAATTGTATTATCAATGTTTGAGGATGCCGAAAAGGTTTTAACCATGGTAAAGCTCGGCGTAAAGGGCTACCTGCTTAAAGATGCCGAACCCTACGAGTTTGAAAGCGCCCTCCGCAAAGTAGCCCAGGGCGAAATTTATTACCCCGAGTTTGTTACCCGCCACCTCGTAAACAGCTTTAACCGCAATGCCGACGAAATTAAGCTTAACAGCCGCGAGCTGGAATTTTTAAAACTTGCCGGTACCGAACTTACCTACAAAGAAATTGCCGACCACATGTGCATCAGCGCACGCACCGTTGATGGCTACCGCGACCAGCTTTTTGAAAAACTGCAAATAAAAAGCCGCGTTGGCCTGGTACTTTACGCCATAAAAAACAATTTGGTACAGTTGTAATTTGCTAAAATAATTAGCAAATTTGTTCTCATGGCACATGAGGAGAACGGGGAGTTTTTTAAGGGAAGAGGCGCCCAGGTAAACACACACAACAAGTTTTTAAAGCAGAAATACGTACTGGACCACATTGAAGGGCTGGACGAACAGTTGCTGGAAGATACCCGTACGCAGCTTTTTGAAGAGAACGCCAAAAAGATAGTAAGCGAATCTAACAGCCCGGACCTGAGCCATTTTGTTTCCATCAATCCTTACCAGGGCTGCGAACATGGCTGTATCTATTGCTACGCCCGTAACACCCACGAGTATTTTGGTTTTAGCGCAGGGCTGGATTTTGAGCGCAAGATCATTGTAAAGCGCAACGCCGCCGAACTGCTGGAAAAACATTTTAATAAAAAAGGCTACCAGCCCGTGCCCATCGTACTATCGGGCAATACCGATTGTTACCAGCCTACCGAGCGCAAGCTGAAGATCACCCGTTCGCTGCTGCAGGTATTCCTCAAATACCGCAACCCGGTAAGCATCATCACCAAAAACAACCTGGTGCTGCGCGATATAGATATTTTAACCGAAATGGCGCAGATGAACCTGGCGCATGTAAATATCTCCATCACCTCGTTAAACGAATCGCTTCGCCAAAAGCTGGAGCCGCGTACCGTAACCGGCATGGGCAGGTTAGCGGTAATACAAAAGCTATCAGAAAAAGGAATCCCCGTAAGGGTAATGGTGGCGCCCATTATTCCCGGCCTAAACAGTAACGAGATCCCCGATATTATTAAAGCCGCCGCAGATAGAGGTGCCCTCTCCGCCGGATTCACCATTGTACGCCTCAACGGCAGCATTGCCGAAATATTTACCGATTGGGTACACAAAGCTTACCCGGACCGGGCCGAGAAGGTGCTGAACATGATAAAAGCCTGCCACAACGGCAACCTGAACGATAGCGAATTTGGCCGCCGCATGAGCGGCGATGGCCATGTGGCCAACTCTATCCACCAATTGTACCGTATGGCCTGTGTGCGCTTTTTAGCGGGAAGGGAAATGCCCTCGTATGACCTGAGCTTGTTTACGCCGACGGGCGGCAAGCAGATGGGGATGTTTTAGTTAGCTCGGCGAGCTATATAAGGTTGGATGGCATTTCTATCATCAGCGATTTGTCCGTTTCTGAGGAATCGACCCGTCGATTGTATATTTCTATTAAATCCTTCATCCTCAGTCCGATATTGGTCCGATCGAAAATACTAATTTCTTCAATGTTTTGGGACACAAACGATTCAATTGATTCGACAGCAATCTGTTGCTGACACACTTGTTCGGCATTTTGCCTCGCACCAATTAATTTATTATCTGGAACAAGCAAAAAAGGCTTAAATCCCTGAGAAATATTGTCTTTGCACTTTTCATAAACGGCAGGCATTGGCGCTACTGTGACATGAAAAGCCGTTTGTCCTATTAAAAAATCTCCTGGTCGATTGGTTTGCATATCAGCAGTACTTCCCGACTCATTGGATATTACAATTTCGGGGAAACGTAATTGTAATTTAGCCCCGATCAAGTGTTGTGCGATGTAGCCAGACTTGCCTTCTTGCGCCGCCACTTTTAATAAATTATGAATATTATACCAAGTTGAAAGATGCGAATTAAACACAAGTTTTATCTTTTGCCTATTGTGAAAATCGATTACCTTATCAACGAGGAAACGCTGCATTGATATTAGCGCGTCTCCTCTTTGTATTTCATCTAAAGAGTCGAGATTCAATTCTTTCAGCGATAACAACAAGGATTTAACTTCTGAAGGACCTCCTCGATTAGTGCGCCCACCTTCTTTTGCGAATGGTCTCTCCTCTCCAAAAGATTTGAGTATAGCGGCCACCGCTGCCCCACTTGCGCCCTTGATTTGCATACCACCGTTTGCGACGTGTTTACTGAAATCAAGATCGTAGTCGTCTTGCAAGCGATGCAATACCACCAAAGCGGTAGCAATGCTTCCATTTGCGGGTCCACTATTAGCCTTAACTTGCTTTAAAGATTGGTACCAGTTTATAAATTCTTCAGGCAGGTTTTGCATAGTCTCCAATTATTTCCGAAGGTTTTCTCTCCTTAGTATTAGCAATATTTATTAGAGCAGGTTCGAGATAATTTTGTGCTATCCAGGATATAACAGGGACACAAACAGCGTCTCCAAAACCAAATAGCGCCTCATTTGCTGTTCCTGATATTTTGAAATCATCGGCACCCATAAGTCGAGCACACTCTGTAGGATTCAGCAACCTGACTTTAATTTCTCCTTTCCCTACCCGTACTAAGATTTGACGGGCGCTCCCTCCTTTGGGTGTACGTAAACATCCTGCTATTCCATCAAATCTAATTTCGGCCATTGATTTTCCATTTCTAAGGCGTCTAAATGCTGTAAAATAGGTATAGCCAATAGCGCTTTTTAACTCCATCAATTTTTCTAAATGGCGATCGAACGTTTGACTCAAAAAATAATTTCGCCTCTCTTCACTCCACCAAGTATCGGATTGTTCATCAATATTTTGTACAATGTCTTTTAATGAGCTGCTTAAAATCGGCAAGGATGGCAATGTGTGATTTATATCCCAGTTGATATCTGGGTGATTAAAGATAAATTTTACAATTTTATCGGGACGTAGCTCCGTAGCTGGAAAATAATGTCGGATTTTAAATCGTTCTGACCCTTGATTAACACGCTTACCCACTACAAACAATCTAACTCTACTTTGAGGAACAAAATTAGCGGCATTAATTATAAATGCGTCTACAGCGTATCCAACTTCATTTAAAGCCAGCAATGCGTCTTTAAAGTCGTTCCCATCATTTGAGGTTAAAAATCCGGCAACGTTCTCTAAAAGCACCAATGGAGGCTTCCTTTCGCCCATTCCCCTTAATATATCGATAAAGCCCCAAAAAGCGGAGGAATGTTTACCACTTAGTCCTTCTCTGCGACCGGCCAAAGAAAGGTCGGTGCATGGGAAAGAAGCTGTAGCTAATGCCACGTCTGGAATTAAGGTTGGTGAGAGTTTGTGTATATCTTCTAAGCTAAAATGGCTTTTGGCATCGACGAAATTGTTAACGTAAAGGCGCTTTTTAACCGGGTCTATGTCGTTTGCAAAAACAACATCCCAATTCGCCTTCTCAAGGCCTGCACGCATCAAGCCGATACCTGCAAAAAACTCGACAACGTTTTTATTTAGAATATTTTTTACCATACGTAGTCTATCAACGCCTAATTGCTAATGTTCATCGAAGATAAGACATTAATCATAAGTCAACAAAAACCAAGGCCACTACCTACAAAAAAGCTCTCATAAATAGTGCTTTTACCACACCCTCTTAGTTTTCACCCCATCCTATTAAACCCAACCGTGTCCCGGTACATTTGCGGGCTTACGTCGGCATTGGTTTTAAAGAACCGGCTAAAGTAGCTTTCGTCATTATACCCCAGTTCGTAGGCAATTTCTTTTACGGGTTTGTTGGTGAGGTATAATTCGCGTTTGGCTTCAATGATGATGCGCTCGGCTATCAGGTCGGTTAATGTTTTATTGAAATGCGCCTTGGTTATCTTGGCCAGGGCCTTTGGTGTAATATTAAGCAGATCGGCATATTCGCCCGCGGCGTGGCGGGTTTTAAAATGAAGCTCTATATAATCCTTTAGCTTCTGCAGAATAAAAGGCTCCTTGCTGCCGGCTGTTGCTTTTTCCGCTTCGGGCTGCTGCTGCGTTTTTAAGCGCGATGCGGTTATCAGTAATATTTTCAAATAAGATATCAGCAACTCGTACTGCGCCAGGGCCGGGTTCTGCATTTCGGCGCGGATCTGTGTCAGCAGCATTTCCAGCGTAGCGGAGGCAGGCTCGTCTAAATATAAAAAAGGCGGGTTATAAATATTGTTGAACAAAACACCATTACAGGCCACCTCTTTTTGATGTTTGTGGATACAGAAGAAGTCGGGGTGAAAATGAAGTGCGAGCCCGGCTATTCCATCCTTTGGTGTAAACATAAAAGGCTGATAGGGCGAAAAGGCAAACAGCGTATTCGCGGTAAAAGCATAGTCGTTAAAATCGGCCCGTGCATTACCGCTCCCCTGCCTTACCCAAATAAGCGAATAATAGTTATTCCGCTGCACATGGTCGAAATAACTATTATCGGTAAAGTTGACAAGCTTAAAGGCAAGGTTACCCGTTTGCGGGTTAACCAGCGTATAGCTCTGCTGATCTGTCATTACTTATAATTTACGGTCGGTTTCGGCAATGGGCATATCGTTTATGCTGGCAAAGCGTTTTTGCATGTAGCCGTTCTCGTCAAATTCCCAAAGCTCGTTGCCGTAGCTGCGATACCATTGCCCGGCCTCATCGTGCCATTCGTATTCAAAGCGCACCGCCATACGGTTCTCACGGAAGCCCCAAAGTTCTTTCTTCAGCTTGTAATCCAGCTCCTTTTCCCATTTGCGGGCCAGGAAGGCTTTTATCTCTTCGCGCCCGTTTATAAAATCGGTGCGGTTGCGCCATTCCGAATCAATGGTGTAGGCAAGGCTCACTTTTTCCGGGTCGCGGGTGTTCCAGGCATCCTCTGCCGCCTGTACTTTTTGTGAGGCGGTTTCCATATTAAATGGCGGTAGCGGGTATCTTTTATTTTCTGTGCTCATCTTTAATTTACTTAAGCCGGGCGGCATTATTACAATGCCGGTGCCAGTGGGAAATCTACCGCAATATCTGTTAAATTGTGCAGGTAATTCATAGCGGTTTTATCGCTTATCTGTAAAATTAAATCTACCAGGTTTTCGTTGGTGTAACCGTTGGCGTAAAAGTTGTTTACGGTTTCATTTGCGGCGTTACCACGGTTGCGGGTGATGTCGTCGGCTAATTGTACCAGTGCATTCAACTTAGGATTTTCGCTTTTTCCCCTGCGGAAATCTAAGATCTGTTCATCGGTAAAACCATTCATTTTGCCAATTACGGTATGCGCGCTTAAACAGTATGAACATCCGTTTACTTCGCTTACAATTAAGTTAACAGCTTCTTTCTCTTTATTAGTCAACGTTGCTTTTGCGTTTTGATAGGCAAGGTAGCGGGCAAGGCCTGCATCAGAATAGGCGATGGTTGCGTACAGGTTTGGCACAAAGCCAAGTGCTTTTTTCAGGTTATCAAAAATGGCCTGGTTGGTTGGGGTAACTTCTTCGCGGGTAGGTATTAAAAATTGCTTTTTCATTTTGCTTTGTTTTTGTTTGTCGTTATTGACAATACAAAGGTGCAGCATACCCCGTTACGGGTAAATGGATAAAGGGCGCAAGTACATGGATAGTTTTCCCTCGCACAAAACAAGTATCCAACAAAAAGGCTCCATAGCTGGAACCATCTATATATTAGGTTTATTTTGGTTGCGTGTTATCCGTTCTCGTCTTCCAAAGCCATCTGCTCATCAACCAGGATACAGCCGCAGTGCTGAAATCCGATTCGATGTTTTCTACGCAAAAGATGCGAAGCATACGGGATGTTTTAGAAGAATATAACTGTTTATTTGCAGCATCCGTTAACTATATTTGGTTATGCCTATTAGTGCCCTTACCAACAAAATGATCGCCTACCCGGTGATTACTAATTTCAATGCTTGCGAATCTATCGACTGGGCTATTGAGATGATAACCCTCGGATATGAAAATGAAAACATTTTGATATTGGCCGGACTTTCAAAACCATGTAATTATTTTGAAACAATTAAGTATTTGAATGCCGCTTTATCAGAGCTAAACTTACAGCCAAAAAGTGGCGAGAGTGGCATTGTTAGTTATGCGCACTATCTTGTTTCATTAATTAGCAGTGGTAGCTCGATCAGGCGTAGCTTGGCTGAAATAACAGACATTTCTATCGATACAGATAGCAGCAATATACTATTCGACTTTAGATTATTGAATTGGGCTTGGGGAGACTTAGATTATAATAAAGATTACCAGCATTATTGGGAAGGAGCTGATATCAACAATATCGAGCAAATAACTATTGATGTGGCGCGGCAATGGTTAAGTGTATATTCCATTTAAATGCCAACAAAAAAGGCCCCATAGCTGGGGCCTTCTAAATATAAATTTATAGTTGGTTGCTTGTTATACGTTCTCTTCTTCCAAAGCCATCAGTTCATCAACCAGGATACGGCCGCAGTGCTCGCAAACGATAATTTTTTTGCGCTGACGGATATCTGACTGGCGTTGTGGCGGGATCTGGTTAAAACAACCAGAGCAAGAATCGCGCTGAATGGTTACTACAGCTAAGCCATTTTTTGCGTTGCCGCGTAAACGGTTGTAAGCGGTAAGTAAACGTTCCTCTATGTTCGGGATAGCTTTTTCAGCTAACGCGGTCAGTTCGTTTTCTTCTTTTTCGGTTTCGGCGGTAATGGTGCCTAACTCGTCTTTTTTGGCATCAAGATCTGCACGGCGGGCATCAAGGTCGGCCAGTGCTTTTTCGTAAATGGCAGTTTTAGAAGAGATCTCAAAACCAAACTCACGAATTTTTTTCTCGCTTACCTGTATGTCTAAGCCTTGTATCTCAATTTCTTTGGAGATAGCATCGTATTCGCGGTTGTTTTTAACCTCGTTTAGCTGGGCTTCGTATTTTTTAGTGTTGGCTTGTGAATCTTTGATAAGGTTCTTGCGGGTTACAATTTCGTCCTCAAGATCATCAAGTTCATTTTTTATTTTTTGTATACGGGTTTCTAATCCGGCTACGTCATCTTCCAGATCGGCAACTTCCATAGGTAATTCACCACGTACCTGGCGAATTTTATCAACTTTGGTGTGGATGGTTTGCAGGTCGTATAAAGCTTTAAGCTTTTGTTCTACGGTTTGTTCCATTAAATATAATATTTGACGGGGTTTGTATTCACTTTTGTTAAACGGACCGCAAAGTTAACAAATTTATTTTGAATAATTTCATACAATAATTGTTGCGTAAATTGCTCACTTTCAAAATGTCCGATGTCTGCGATCACTATTTTTCCTTCGGCATCAAAAAACTCGTGGTATTTGTAATCGGCAGTGATAAAAACATCCGCTCCGGCTGCTATTGCCTGCTTCAATAAAAACCCTCCCGAGCCTCCGCACACCGCTACTTTTTTGATGGGTTTGCCGGTAAATGCCGTATGCCTTATCACGCTGGCGTGCATCTTCTCTTTCACAAAAGCTAAAAAAGCGTCGGCATTTTTGGCATTCTCCAGTTCGCCTATCATGCCGCTGCCCACCTGTTGATGCTGGTTGGTAATGGGGTAAAGATCGTAAGCCACTTCTTCATACGGGTGCGAGAGCACCAGCGCCATAATAATTTTACTCTCCAGGTTGGCGGGGTAAATGCTTTCTATGCGGATCTCGTGCTCGCGGTGGCGTTTGCCTGGTTCGCCTACGTAGGGGTTGGTATGCTCGTTCCCTTTAAAGGTGCCAAAACCCTCTGCATTAAAACTCACCTCGCTGTAGTTGCCAATATTACCGGCACCGGCAGCAAATAAAGCGCTGCGAACTTCTTCGGCCTGGGCAACGGGCACATAGGTAACCAATTTTTTAAGCAGTTGGTGTTTGGGTGCCAGGATGCGGCTGTTCTTTAAGCCAAGTGTTTCGCAAATGCGGGCGTTAACCCCAGTCATGATGTTATCGAGGTTGGTATGGATGGCGTAGATAGCAATATTATGGCGAATGGCTTTCTCCACCACGCGTTCCACATAGGTTTTGCCGTTGAACTTTTTTAAGCCTTTAAATACAATAGGATGGTGCGATACGATCACCTGGCAGCCGGTGGCAATGGCTTCGTCCACCACGGCCTCGGTACAATCCAGCGAGATAAGCGCCTGGTGGATCTCCGAGTCGGGATGCCCGACGATCAGGCCCGAATTATCGTATTCTTCCTGGTAGGCCAAAGGGGCCAGGCTTTCCAGGTAAGCGGTGAGTTGTGCTAATTTCATATTAGCTAAGGTAGTGTAGGAATTGGGAGATTGGAAGATATTGGAGGTATTTTTATTTGGTAGCCTCACCCTGCCCTCTCCAAAGGAGAGGGTTCTGTAATCTTTTTTAAGTCCTCTCCTTTGGAGAGGATTTAGGTGAGGCCTAAAACAAACAAAGATCAAAACGCATGTAATATTTTCTTTGGTGGGCTAATCGCCGCCGGGCCTCTCTGCCCTTCCCAATGCTTACATTCGTTTTGATCTTCCAGGGCCAATCGCCCTTATTTATTTTACTATCAGGCTTTTTTAGCGCGGACAGATTTCAGGTCGCTCTTCAATAAATTCAACAATTCTTTGTCGAAACGAACGGTTAGTTTATTTGCGGTTTTGTTAAGGGTTTTCATTGTGTATGTATTTTAAGTTTGGTTGATGATGTGTTAATTATTCCTGAACGGCCATTTTGGTGATCTGGAAGCTTTCGTAAGCCATTTTTTGGTTGTACTCCGTAGCAATGTTGCGGTGGTTCACCAGATCTACAATGGTACCGATACCGCAGAAGCCGCCGGTGATCAGGAAGAATATACCCATTGTTATCTGGCCGGTAATAAACCGCTGGATACCAGCAACGCAAATAAAACCAAGCAGGGTAAAGATCAGTATCTCCTGCGGGCTGCGCCTTTTACCGGAGTAAACCATGTAAAAGTATTGCTTTTGTTTTTCGGTAAGGCCGTTTGTTGCCTGTTGCAGAGAACCCATTTCTTCGGCAGTCATGTCCGAGAATGTCATATAAGGATCTTGATACGTGTTCATTGTCTTAACTTTTAAATTGTTTGTGATGATTTATGATGTAAAACTACATCCAAACACAAAAAATGCCAATACAAAATTGGCAGTCAGTAATAAACTATCGGTAAACAAGGTGAATTTTGCGGTGAAGTGAGGATGATTGTTTCGCCGGGTTGCGGGTGTATCGGTGAGTGGGCTTTATGCCGGGCTATTTTACTCACCCCGAATGCGCTATCGCTGTTCAACCTACGTAAATTAACGATCAAGAAATAGACGCAACTGCCTAAATCCTCTCCTTCGCCTCTTCCGCTTTTATCCTGGCTAAATAATCCACCGGTCTTGCCAAAACATAGATCCGGTAAAATATGCCAAACACTACCGGTATCCCCAGCCAGTGCGCGTGAAAAGAATTGCTGATGTCGCCATGGAAAAAATAAGCGATAGAATGTCCCAGTCCGCAGCCCGGGCACCAGGTAAAGCCTATCCATTTAAACGGGCACAGGCTAAAATGCGAATGGTTTGCCGGGTTAGTAAACGCCAGGCAAACCATTGCAGTTATCCAAAATACCAGTTCGAAGTACTTATCGAAAAGCTTTCTAATCAACTTTGTTGCTCTTGGTTGTGAGCAATAAAGATACGCCAAAAGCCATAATTACACCAACCAGCAACGCGCCAAAAATACGACCGCTAAAACTTTGGAAGGTAGTGTCGTGAGAATCGGGGTTACCCCAGTTAATAAATACGATGCCTGCAAAAACTGCCAGGGCGCCGCCAACCAGCAATATTTTAAAGCTTTGTATCAGCGCCTCTAAAAAGCCCATATTGCCTTTCAGTTCGCCATCGCGGAAGTTTCTTACACCAAAGTACAAGCCAACAAGCGGTATAAGTACCGATACATATTCTATGGGTGATGCTTCGCTATCGGTAAGGTTGTAGCCGGTGGCCCGCATTACAAAAAGCCATATCAGGCTTAAAACACCTATTACTAATCCGAAAATTACTGAATTCTTCATGGTAGTATTAAAGTTTGGTATCTGGATTTAAAAAAGCTGTTGCGCCATGTAACAGCGAAATATCATTTAAAAGTAAACAATGCCCGCTTTTGTTTGCTTTAATTTTTGATAATTGTGCGGCGAAAACAAAAACGCCTTTTTTCCATATATTTGCACCGCTTTGAACATCCGCGATATATTAGAAAGATACAAGGCCGACGAACGGATAAAGGCACTGGCGCAAGCGCTTAATGCCGGTAAAAATCCAAGAGTACAGCTTAGGGGGTTAGTCGGATCGGGCGATGCGGCCATGGCGGCAGCATTGTATTTTTTGCAGCACAAGCACATGATATTTGTACTGCCCGAGCGCGAGGAAGCTGCTTATTTCCAGGCCGACCTGGAAAACCTTACCGGTAAAGAAGCCCTGCTTTTTCCCTCCTCATACCGCAAACCCTTTGAATTTACCCAGCCCGATAGCAGCAACGTTCTGGCACGTGCCGAGGTATTAAACGAGCTGAACCATGCTACCGAATACGGGCAATTGATAGTCACCTACCCCGAGGCCATCGCCGAAAAGGTGATAGACCGTGCTTCACTGGAAAAAAACACCCTGGAGATCTCGGTAAATCACAAGTTAAGCATCGAATTCATCAGCGAGTTTTTGGTGGAGTATGATTTCGACAGGGTAGACTTTGTATACGAGCCGGGCCAATTCTCGGTACGCGGCGGTATTGTAGATATCTTCTCCTTCTCGCACGATCTGCCCTACCGGGTGGAGTTCTTTGGCGATTTTATCGAGTCGATCCGTACATTCGAGATAGAGAGCCAGCTCTCTGCCGAAAAAGTAAAGAACATCACCATCGTGCCCAATGTGCAATCCAAATTCCTTACGGAGAATAACATCTCCCTGCTGGAATATGTGGATGCCGGCACGCAGGTGTGGATAAAGGATGTGCAGTTTACGCTCGATATTATCCAAACCGGGCATAAAAAGGCAACCGCCTTGTGGAAGGCTCTATCCGCAGAAGAGAAAAATCAGAACCCCGATTGGATAGACCCCAAGTTTAGCTTTACCGATGAAAAACTGATTGCCGACCAGTTGCACGATTTCCCGCTGGTAGAATTTGGCAAACAATTCTTTTACCACGATGCCGCGCAGATCAGCTTTGATATGCGGCCGCAGCCGTCATTCAACAAAGATTTTAGCCTGCTCATCCATAATTTTAAAAATAACGAGGCGGAAAAGATAGAGAGCTATATCCTCACCGATTCTTCGCGCCAGGTGGAACGTCTTTATGCCATATTGGACGACCTGGATAAAACGGTAAAATTTACCCCTTTAAGCGTATCCATCCGCGAAGGTTTTATTGATAAGGAACAAAAACTCGCCTGCTATACCGATCACCAGATCTTCGACAGGTATTATAAATATAAACTCAAAAAGGGTTACCAGCGTTCGCAGGCCATCACCCTGAAAGAACTGCGCGAGCTGAAGCCGGGCGATTTCATCACCCATATAGACCACGGCATCGGCAAATACGCCGGCCTTGAGAAAGTGGAGGTGAACGGCAAGGTACAGGAGATGATCAGGCTGGTGTATGCCGATAACGACCTGTTGTACGTAAACATCAACTCGCTGAATCGTATCAGCAAATACAGCGGCAAAGAAGGCACACAGCCCCGCATGAATAAGCTGGGAACCGACACCTGGGAGCGGTTGAAGAAGACAACAAAAAAAAAAGTTAAGGATATAGCCCGCGACCTTATTAAACTTTACGCCCTGCGTAAGGCCCAGGATGGGAACGCATTTTCGCCGGATAGCTACCTGCAAACCGAACTGGAAGCCTCCTTTTTGTATGAGGATACCCCAGACCAGGAGAAAGCCACTACCGATTTTAAAAAGGATATGGAATCGCCCCACCCGATGGACCGCCTCATTTGCGGTGACGTTGGTTTTGGCAAAACCGAGATTGCAGTACGCGCCGCGTTTAAAGCCGTTGCGGATAGCAAGCAGGTAGCCATATTGGTGCCGACCACCATTCTTGCCGCCCAGCATTATAAAACCTTTAGCGACCGCCTAAAGGGCTTCCCGGCCAATATAGATTACATCAATCGCTTTAAAACGAGTAAGCAGATCAAAGACACCCTTGCTAAATTAAAAGAAGGCAAAGTGGACATCATCATTGGCACCCACCGTTTGGTGAGCAAGGATGTGAAGTTTAAGGACCTCGGCCTGATGATCATTGATGAAGAGCAAAAGTTTGGCGTAACCGTTAAGGAAAAGCTAAAACAAATGCGCGCCAACGTAGATACGCTAACGCTTACGGCTACGCCGATACCGCGCACCTTGCATTTTTCGCTGATGGGCGCGCGCGACCTTTCCATCATCTCCACCCCGCCGCCAAACCGCCAGCCGGTAGTTACCGAGCTGCATGTGTTTAACGATAAGCTGATAAAAGAAGCCGTAGAGCACGAGATTGAGCGCGACGGGCAGGTGTTCTTTATTCACAACCGCGTAGCGGATCTGCCGCAGTTAGGCGGTATGATCCACAAGCTGGTGCCTAAAGCCCGCATCGGTATTGCCCACGGACAATTAGAAGGCGACGCGCTGGAAGATGTGATGCTGAAATTTGTGAACCACGAATACGATGTGCTGGTGGCCACTACCATCATCGAAGCCGGTTTGGATATCCCCAACGCCAATACCATCATCATCAATTACGCCCACATGTTTGGCTTAAGCGATCTGCACCAGATGCGGGGCCGCGTTGGGCGAAGCAATAAAAAGGCGTTTTGTTATTTGCTGAGTCCGCCTTTGTCTACGCTTACCAACGAGGCCCGCAAGCGCCTGAGTGCCATAGAAGAATTCAGCGACCTGGGTAGCGGCTTCAACGTTGCCATGCGCGACCTCGATATCCGCGGCAGCGGTAACCTTTTAGGTGCTGAGCAAAGCGGCTTTATTGCCGAAATTGGTTTTGAAATGTACCACAAGATATTGGACGAGGCCATACAAGAATTGAAGGAGGACGAGTTTAAAGGCGTATTCCCCGATGAAAAACCGAAGCCATTTATCACTTTCACCCAGATAGATACCGACCAGGAGATCCTTATCCCTGACGAATATGTAACCAGTATAGCCGAGCGCTATAACCTGTACACCGAACTAAGCAAGCTGGAGAACGAAACTGAGCTGGAAGCCTTTAAACAACAGCTGCATGACCGTTTTGGACCAATCCCTCTCCAGGTAAACGACCTGCTGAATTCGATGCGCCTGCAATGGTTGGGCAAAACCATCGGCTTTGAAAAGGTGTCCCTTAAAAACAACGTACTGCGCGGCTACTTTATCACCAACCAGCAGTCCGCCTATTTTGAAAGCGACGCCTTCCGCGAAGTACTCAATTTTGTACAACGTAACCCAAGGCGCACCAACCTCAAAGAGGTTAAAAACACCCTGCGTTTAAGCGTAGACCGGGTGGGGAATATTAATGAGGCACTGGAGGTTTTGGAAGAATTGCTGGTGGTTGGGGTGTAGGGTTAACTTTGTGCCGCTTGGGTGTTTGCAAAATTGTCCATACTTAGCCTATTGCCAAATGCGGTCACGGCTGAGACTATTTTTAACTTATTGAATTTTTTTACACAGTTATCTGCTTCTCGCTGCCTGAGTATTATTAGATCCGGCACATCACATTCAAACTTAGCGAAAGCACCGCCTAATTCCTTAACGATGGTATCATAGCGCACCATGCCCGACTCCTCAACTGTTTTAAAAAAAGACTTATAAACTTTCTTTATAATAACATAATCTACTTTGGGAAGCATTATAGGTATATGCTCGGGCCAAACGCATATGGTGTATAACTGCAAATCTGCGTCGCTTTGCATTACTATTATATTAGGAACAAAAATATCTTCTGTTAGCCCGGCCTCCAATTTCAACCGGTTTGTCTGAAATTGCCATACATAATTAGACTTTTCCGCGGGCATATATCTCAACTTAAGCTCCTCGAACATCTGCGCAGTAAGCTTCTTGTTTTGCTTTAGCCAGCTTGCGCAGAGAGCTCCCGGGGTTAGGTTATCAGATATTTCCGCCTCCCCGTCGGCTTGCGGATCATGGATAATTACACCCAGATCGCTTGCTAATTTCTCAACAATCGGGAAGCTTTCGATACCGAAGAAATCAGGCCTAAAAAAATTCAGGCTAAAATTGAAATTAAGATCTACGAGGCCCTCAAACCCTTCGCTTTCCTCATAATCTTCGTTGGGGTCATTCCAATCAATCAAAAAATAAACCCCAGTTTCCGGATTCGCATAATTCCATTGCCGGGCGTGGTCGCTTATATTACACGGAAGATTGTGATTTAGGTATGTTGCCACGTCCTTTTCGGTTAAAGCGCTTTCCTTCTTTTTATAAAAGTATAGGTCAAAACTCATGCTGGCGTATTAAAATATTTAGCTAAAGATATATAATAGGCTTCAAATCAAAACACCTTTGGGTTAGGTGTTGGCAATATCGATGAAGCGCAGGAAGAATTGTGGTGGTTGGGGGCGTAGGGTTACCAAACAGTTTTTACTTGGTTTTCATAAAGTTTGAATTTATCGTCCCCAGAAATAATTATCGCATTTTCCTCTATCGCGGTGGCAATTAATAACCGGTCAAATGGGTCGCGATGATTGTCGAAAAGTTCAATTTGATTATATTGGAAAATATGGTTGTTTTGAATATTGACATACGAAAACCCGTCTGCCAATGCTTGGGCGTAAACATCTTCGAGGGGCACGAGAAAAGAAAGTTTACCAATCCTTTGCTTTATCGCAAGTTCAAAAATACTGATTTGACTAAATAATATTTCGTTATCCGGGTTTTGAATTATAGCTGACGCTGCATACGGAATACGAGAACTTCCTTCCTGAAACCAAATTAAAGCATGAGTATCTAAGAGATACTTATTTGCCATTACATGTAATCTTTAAGGTCATCAAGTGGCTCATCAAAATCGTCAGGAAGAGAAACTTTGCCTTTCAATCCGCCCGGAATCCTTTTACCTTGCTTCTTCTCTATGGGCTCGGTTAAAAAAGTAACGATTACATCCGTTTTGGTATGCACTGGGGCCTCCTCGCTTAAAACGATTTGCCCTTCTTCGTAATATCCTTTAATTGCGGTTAGCATAATAATCAAATATACAAAATTGTAATTTGTTTTAATATGCTAACCACAAGCTTAAAACTACTTATCTTCCTTTGTCTTCGCCACCATTTCCGTAAAACTCCTCGCGGCATTGGTAAAATCTGATGGTACCAGCACAATGGTGGTAGTATTGTTATCGATACCAATTTCGGAGAGCATTTGCATACGGCGCAGTTCCAGGGCTATCGGACTGGCTTCCATTTGCTTGGCGCCTTGTGTAAGTTTGATGGACGCTTCCAGCTCGGCTTCAGCTTTGATGATACGGGCGCGTTTTTCGCGGATGGCTTCTGCCTCGCGGGCCATAGCGCGCTGCATCGATTCGGGGATCTCTACGTCCTTCATCTCTACCATTACAATTTTGATACCCCATGGCTCGGTAGCCGCGTCGACTATTTTTTGCATGGTAGCGTTTATCTGCTCACGTTCGCGCAGCACCTCATCTAAATGGTGCTGGCCAATAATGTTCCGTAGGGCTGTTACCGCAAACTGGTAAACAGCCATGTTGTAATTGGCCACTTTAATAATGGCATCTTCGGGGTTGATCACCTTGAACCAGAGCACGGCGTTCACCTTAATAGTTACGCTATCCTTGGTGATGGTTTCCTGCTGCTCCAGGTCGACGGTGCGGGTACGGATGTCCACGGTTATCTGTCTGTCGATAAAGGGGATAATAAAGTAAAGCCCGGGCCCGGCGGTGCGGCTGTAGCGGCCCAAACGGAAAACAATAGCGCGTTGATACTCCTGTGCAATGTGCGCACTAATTCCTATCAGCACAATGGCGATAGCTAATCCAATAAGTAAATACATGATGTTTGTTTGTTAAATTTTATCGCCTGCCTGTAGGTTCCGGGGAGGGTTTTTTGAGACGATCGGGGAAGATATCCGGTATGCGATTTGCGCGGTAAATGTAGCGTAGATTTTGATATCTGCAAAAAATATTTTAAGGCATGGTTCGGCGGCAAGATGCCGCGTAATAATCGTCACTCGCCAGGAGGCGAGCGACAGCAGGAAAATTAATTCTTTTAAGCTTTCTTCCTGTATATGCCCTTCAAATTTCTGCCCAGCTCACGGTAATCTAAACCGTAGCCTACCACAAAGTCATTCGGGATCTGGAAGGCTACATAGCGCAGTTCTTCAATACTGTATACAACGGCATCGGGTTTAAACAAAAGCGATACTACGGTGATGGAGGCAGGTTCGCGCACCATTAGTTTTTGGATAAGGTAGCGGATGGTGTTACCCGTATCGATAATGTCTTCCACCAATATCACATCCCGGCCTTTTATATCGCCCGAAAGGTCAAAATCGTCGCGGATGGTTTGCGTGCTGCTTACGCCGCCGAAATAGGAGGCCAGCTTGGTAAAGGTAACCTGGCAGGGTAGGGTTATTTCTTTCAGCAAATCGGCAAAAAACATAAAACTGCCGTTGAGTATGCCTACAAATATGGGTTCCTTATCTTCAAAATCGTTGTTTATATCCTGTGCAACTTCGGCGATGCGTTGTTGTATCTGCTCGTAGGAAATCAGCGGCTCAAACTCCAGATCGGCTATTTGTAGTTTCATCTCACTAAAATAAAATAAATATGTATACCAAGGTATAAATTTTTCGCAGGCGACAAAAATTATAACAATTGGCCTATCTGCCTAAACAAGTGGTGCCCGCACAGGTTAATATAAACACTATCTTTGCGCCTTAATGACAGACCACCAGATACATACCCTGCCCAACGGCATCCGCATATTATTTAAACATTCGCCATCGCCCATTACGCATTGCTGCTTTGTGCTCAACGCCGGTTCGCGCGATGAAACGCCAAACAAAGAAGGCCTGGCGCACTTTATAGAGCACCTGCTGTTTAAGGAAACCGAGCGCCGCAGCACCAACCAGATCCTTAACCGGCTGGAGCTGGTAGGTGCCGACCTGAACGCTTATACTACCAAAGAGTATACCTGCATCCATGCGTCGTTACTAAAACAGCATTTGGAGCGCGCGGTAGACCTTTTTGAGGATATCCTGTTTCACTCCACCTTCCCGGAGGACGAAATGGAGAAAGAGCGTGGGGTTATCCTTGACGAGATCTCCAGCTACCTGGACCAGCCCGAGGAAGCCATCCAGGATGATTTTGAGGCATTTTTGTTTAAAGGGCATACCATAGGCAACAACATATTAGGCACGCCCGAAAGCGTGGCCGCTATAAACGGGCAGGACATAAAGCAATTTATGCTGGCCAACAACAACACGCACCAGATGGTATTTGCCGTATACGGCGATTACGATTTCAAAAAACTGGTGAAGCTTTGCGAAAAGTATTTTGGGAACGTGCCCGAGAATACCAGTCAAAAACAACGCGTAGCGCCTTTGCCAATAATGGGCGGGCAATACGTTATCCAAAAACCCATCTCGCAAACGCATTGCGTGTTAGGTAGCCGGGCTTATCCATCGGCACATCAAAATAAATATGGCCTGCTTCTGCTGAACAACCTGCTTGGCGGCATGGGCATGAGCAACCGTCTTAACCTGGAGATCCGCGAGAAATACGGCATCGCTTACACTATCGAGAGCAATTACACTTCGCTTACCGATACCGGCATTTTCTCCATTTACTTTGGTACCGATGCCGAAAAGGCGGAGAAAGCCCTTAAGCTGGTGCATAAGGAACTAAAAAAGCTCCGCGATAATACCATTGGCACCATTCAGCTAAAACAGGCTAAGGAAAAATTTATAGGGCAGATAGCACTGGCCGAGGAAAGCCGCATGAGCCTCATCATCAGCATGGCCAAAAGCCTGCTCGATTTTAACCATATCGATTCGCTGGAAGACATCTTCGCTAAAATAAATGCCGTAACAGCCGAACAATTATTAGAAATAAGCAACGAAATTTTTGATAATGACGGTATGATAACCTTATTATTTGAGCCTAAACAGTAAATCCCTTATTTTTGCATAATGAAATATCCTATTGTAGCATACGGCGACCCTATTTTGAGGCGTAAGGCCCCATCCATTGAGCCGGATGAGTACCCTCATATAAAAGAACTGGTTACCAATATGTACGAAACCATGTACGCCGCGCGCGGCGTTGGACTGGCTGCCCCGCAGATAGGCATGAGCGCGCGTTTATTTGTGGTTGATCTGTCGCCCTTTGATGATGAAGAGCCGGAACTGGCCGATTTTAAAAAAGCGTTCATCAACGCGGCTATATTAGAAGAGAGCGGCACCGAATGGTCTTTTAACGAAGGTTGTTTAAGCATCCCCGATATCCGCGAGGATGTATCGCGCAAGCCGGTTATCCGCATGTCGTACTACGACCAGAACTGGAAACACCACGAAGAAACTTTTAAAGGCATGGCCGCCCGCGTGATACAGCACGAGTATGACCACATAGAAGGCAAGCTGTTTACCGACAAGCTAAGCCCCCTGCGCAAACGCATGATAGAGAAAAAGCTGAACGATATCTCTAAAGGTGCGGTTGATGTAGATTACAGAATGAAATTCCCCGACGCGAAGAAAGGCAGATAGGAAGAGAGAGTTAAGAGAAACAAGAGTCAAGAGACAAGAATTAAGAGGCGGAAACCAGTAAAGATTCCAAACCAAATTTAGTATAAAACACAAAGAGCCGCGATGTAAATATCGCGGCTCTTCTTTTTATCTTTTGTCTTGAATCTTGTCTCTTGGTTCTTCACTCTAATTAACCCTTAATTCCCCTTCTTATCCCCATCCGTAATGGATTTGATCAGGCTACCCCAGGCAAGCGGGTTGAGGAGCGGGTTGGTAATGGAGTGTGAGTTTACCAGGTTGGTATGCATTTGTGATGCATTGGCCGATTGGATCTCCTGCCCATCGCGCGGCAGCGAAGTGGTTAGCGCGGCAAGCGATGCACGGCTGATGTTCTTCCGGGCTATTTCCAGGTCGTCGTCGGCCAATTTTGCTGTTACAAAATCGCGCTTGAACTCATCCGTAGTGGCCCACGGGAATACCCGGAACACCGGCAGGTTAATGATCTGCGGTTTTATTTTTATTTGGGTGGTGTAGCTTTTGTTGGGCAGATTTGCAGGGATAACAACCGTAAGAGGGGCATAACCAACCGCTGTAAAGCTAATAGTATCCTGCTCGTGCACCACAAAGGAAAAGTAGCCGTTGTAGCTGGCTATAACCGCCGCATTGTGGTAGCTTTTATTGCTGATGCTTACATATGGCACCACCACATTGGCGCTATCGGCATTGTAAATAACGCCGGTAAACTGCACCAAAGGTTTTTCCTTTTGGGCGAATGCCGAAAGCGATACCAACAAAAACAATATGCCAATTAATTTCTTCATTTATCTTATGCGTATTTATACTACCATGCCCGTTTTATTATTGTTTTAAAAACGGGCAGGTAAAAATACATTATTCATTTAAAGCGAATTGCAATTTAACAATTCTTAACACTACCTCAAATTCTCCGGAAGCACTGCATACGGGTCGTCAATGTCTGTTAGGTTAATGGCCTCAACGCCGGTAATTTCGGGTACGGCTTTTTTAATGGCCTGCTCAATTCCTGCTTTCAGCGTCATGATGCTCATGGGGCAAGAACCGCAAGAGCCCAGCAGCTTTAACTTAACAATACCTTCAGGCGTTATTTCTTCCACAGAAACGTTACCGCCATCGGCCTCCAAATATGGGCGAATGGAATCTAACGCTGCTTCAACCTGATCAATTAAACTCATTTTTACTAATTTATATACGTAAAGTTATTAATTATTTGCAACATTCATAACATTTGCTTTTTCGGCATTTGCTATAGATACCTGCTGCGCCACCCTGCGGGCCATCTCCATAAACGCAATGCTCATGCCGCCATCTTCGTCCAACACTATTGGTTTACCCGCGTCGCCGCTGTCGCTTATCCCCTTTATTAACGGAATTTCGCCCAAAAATGGTACATCAAGCGTTTGTGCCAGCTTTTGCCCGCCGCCTTGTCCAAAAATATAGTATTTATTATCGGGCAGTTCGGCAGGGGTAAAGTAGCTCATGTTCTCTACAATACCCAGTATAGGTACGTTAATGGCATTCATCATAAACATGCCTATTCCCTTTTTGGCATCAGCCAGGGCCACATTTTGCGGCGTGGTTACAATAACCGCCCCCGTAACCGGGAAGCTTTGCGTAACCGTGATGTGGATATCGCCGGTGCCCGGTGGCAGGTCTATCACCAAATAATCCAGTTCGCCCCAGTCGGCATCGTTAAACAGCTGCTTTACCGCTGTAGATACCATTGGCCCGCGCCATGGCACAGGTTGGTTAGGGTCTGTAAAAAAACCTATGGATAAAAGCTTAATGCCGTATTTCTCTATCGGCTCTATGCGCGTTTTGCCGTTCACGTTGCTGGCCAGTGGCCTTGCGCCTTCCAGCCCGAACATGATGGGGATGGATGGGCCGTAAATATCGGCATCTATTAAACCAACCTTAGCCCCGGTTTTTGCCAAAGCCAGCGCCAGGTTTACCGATACGGTAGATTTGCCTACGCCGCCTTTACCAGATGCTACCGCAATGATATTCTTCACCCCCGGTACACCGGTGTTCTTTTGCGAGGTAACCCGCGAGGTCATGTTAATACTCACCTCAATATCCTTGCTGATGAAGTGCTTAATGGCATTGCGGCAGGCGTTCTCTATCAGTGCCTTTAAAGGGCAGGCGGGCGTAGTTAATATTACCGAAAAGCTTAATCTTTGGCCATCGATAACAATATCCTGTATCATATTTAGGGTAACCAGATCTTTTTTAAGATCGGGTTCCTCTACGTTGCTAAGGGCTTGTAATACTTGTTGCTGGGTAATTTCCATATTTATCTGGTTACAAAAATACGAAAACAGGGGGCGTGTAGCGTTTGTTAAGAAAAACAATTTGCTGTAACTAAGCGTTGCAGCGCATTATATTTAGTTTAGTTTTGAAATAAATTTCTCAAATGCGCCGTATCCACCCTAAATATATTCGTATTGCAGGTATCGTAGTTGCTGTTTTAGTAGTTCTGTTGATTATAGGCGGTATTGTTGCCTATTCCAAACGGGAAGCTATCCTGCAATCTGCTATCAGCAAAGCTAAAGTAAAAGCAAAAAGGGATTATAATTTAGATGTAAAAATAGGTTCGGCACGCTTTACCGGGCTGGCAACAGTAGCTTTTACCGACATATCGGTAGTACCCTACCAGCGCGATAGCCTGCTGTCTGTCAAAACGTTTAGTGTAAGCGTCAAGATCCTCCCCATCATTTTCGGCACGCTTAAGCTGGGCGATGTGGTACTGCAAAACGGGCACCTTAACCTGACCAGTAAAAAGGGGGTTAAAAACTTCGATTTCCTGTTTAAAAAGAAAAAGGACAGCACCCAAACCAGCCATAAATTGGATCTGGCCGATCTGACCGACAACCTCATTAACGAGGTGCTTTATAAGATCCCGGATAACCTTTCGCTCAATAACTTTTTGATATCGGGAGCAGACGATAGTACGCGAATTACAATGCTGGCCAAATCGGCTATTATTAACGATGGCAAGCTTACTTCCACCATTTTGGTAAATGATGGACTGGCTGCTTCTACCTGGCATTTTGATGGTAAAATGCATCCCTCAGACAAGGATATCGATATCCGCCTGTATGCCGATGGCAAAAAGGTAGAGTTGCCTATCATTGAGAAGAAATTTAAGGTAAAATTGAATTTTGATACGCTGACCACCAAGCTTACCAAAGTAAAAAGCAGTGATGGCGAAACCCAGATCTTCACCTATTGCGCGGTGCGTAATTTATTAGTGAACCATGCAGGCCTTTCCACAAAAGATATTGTTGTGCCGAACGGATCGATAGATGCCAATTTTTTTGTTGGATCTAACTACGTATCGCTCGACAGTTCCTCGATTATCCATTTAAAAAAGATCACTGCTAACCCATTCCTCAAGTATACACTCAACCCGGTTAAGATCTACGAGATGAAGATCCGCACCGGCTGGATAAACGCGCAGGACCTTTTTGATTCGTTCCCTACCGGGATGTTCGAATCGCTGGAGGGCATGCAGGTTGCCGGGAAGCTGAACTATAACCTCAACTTTTTTATGAACTCCGCCCATGTAGACGACCTGGTGTTCGATTCGTGGCTGAATAACCAGGGCTTCCGCATTGTTAAATTTGGTAAAACCGATTTCAATAAGCTGAACAAAACATTTGTTTACACACCATACGAAAACGGCAAACCGATGTCGCCGCATACCATTGGCCCCGAAAACCCGGAGTTTACGCGTCTTGAAGACATCTCGCCGGATCTGCGCAACGCGGTGATGACTGCCGAAGATCCATCCTTTTACCGTAACAAGGGGTTTGTGGATGAATCTATCCGTAAATCTTTAGCTACCGATTTTAAAACCAAAAAATTCACCCGCGGCGGCAGTACCATATCCATGCAGCTGATCAAGAACGCTTTTTTGGTGCGCAGTAAAACCCTCGCGCGTAAAATTGAAGAGATCCTGATCGTGTGGACCATTGAAAACACCCGCCTGATGAGCAAGAACCGTATGCTGGAGGTGTATTTTAACATTATAGAGTGGGGCCGCAACATTTACGGTATCGGCGAAGCCTCGCGTTACTATTTCGGCAAATCGCCTTCGGAACTTACGCTTGGCGAAAGTATTTTCCTGGCCAGTATAGTGCCCCGCCCTAAAGCCGGCTTATACTCTTTCCAACCCGACGGAACCCTGCGGCCCGGGTTGCACGGCTACTTTAACCTTATTGGGCGACTGATGGCTGGCAAGGGCCTCACACAGCGGGACACCAATGCATACGGCTTTTACAGTGTACGACTGAGGGAAGGCCTGCGCAGGCAAATGGCACCAATAGATACCGCCGTTGTTGATAGCCTGATGCAGCAGGGCGGCGAAAATACCGGCGTAGGCGTAGAAGCCCCGGTATATGAAGAGCCCAAACGACCAAACTTTTTCCAGCGGCTATTGGGTAAAAAGGATACCAGCCAGGCAGCCAAGGTGGAGGAGAAGATAAAAGAAACTAACGAGATGATCAAAACCCGCATCAAACAAGAAATTGAAGCGATGAAAACGGATTATAAATTGAAAATTGACAATGTGGATACAGCCGGGCGTACCAAAAAAGAGGTGAAAGAAGAAAAGAAGCGGTTGAAGCAGGAAATGAAGGATAAAGAAAAAGATATGAAAAGCCGGTTACCATAGGCTACAGTTTGTCACACCAAAATACAATTATCTACCGAATTAATAGCCTTTACTAAAGCATGACTTTAATATTTGTTCAAACATGCATGTTTGAACAAATATTAAAAATAGCACCTCATGTCAATAGTAGATAAATTAAAATGGCGCTACGCCACCAAAAAATTCGATACCAATAAAAAGCTTTCGGCACCACAATTAGATCAACTGCTGGACGCTATCCAACTATCCCCATCCTCACACGGTTTACAGCATTACAAAGTGCTTGTGATAGAAAACCCCGGGGTACGTGCCAAACTGCGCGAAGCCGCTTATGGCCAGCCGCAGATCACCGATGCATCGCAACTGATCGTATTTGCCGCAGAAACCAATATGGACGAAGTTTATGGCAAAAACTTTATCAGCCTTATTGCCGAAACACGTAGTGTAGCCCGCGAAACCCTTGGCGGTTTAGAAGGTATGGTGCTTGGTGCCATTGCCAGCCGCACGCCGGAGCAGCGCGTACTGTGGGCGCAAAAGCAGGCTTACATTGCCCTGGGCGTTTTGGTAGCCGCCGCTGCCGCCCTCGGTATTGATGCCGGGCCGATGGAAGGCTTTGATCCTGCAAAATTTGACGAGATCCTTGGCCTGAAAGAAAAAGGTTTGACGGCAACCGTTATCGCCGCTGTAGGTTTCCGTGCCGATGACGACCACTTTAGCAAACTGGTAAAAGTTCGCCGTCCGAAAAACGAATTGTTTATCCATATCTAATTTCCGTCCGAAACTTAGATAAGATCCGGCCTTCATTGAGGCTTTCCTTCCGGGGATAAAAAGGCGCGAAAAAAGCCTGTTTTTATCCCTCTTTTTTGCAAAAAAGCGGAAATTTTGCGCGTGATTTTTAGCCTCCTGAAAGGGTTGAAAACACACCCTGTTTTTACTGTCGCAAAAAGAATTTTCACAAAAATTAATTAGCGGCATGGGCTTTGTATAACTACTTGAAATACATAGCCATGAACAAGAAAATATTGATAGTAGACGACAATGAACTGATAACCGAGGTGATGAGCTACATATTGACCAATAATGGCTATGACGTAACCACGCTGAACACCGGCGACGGTGTGGTAGCCCAAATAAAACAAACCCATCCCGACCTGGTGATTATGGATATATCATTGCCCGGGGTAGATGGCAGGGATATTTGCCGCATCATCAAACATAATAAAGCCACTAAAAATCTGCCGGTTATCATTTGTTCCGGCAATGATGATATCGAATCGGCCCTAAAACAGGATGGCGCGCCAAATGATGTACTGGCTAAACCCTTTGATATGACCGTGTTACTCGACAAAGTAGAATACCAACTGGCAGCGTAATTATACATTGCATCCTTATAAACAAGAAGAGCCCCGGTTTGCCGGGGCTCTTCTTGTTATATTTCATAGTTAAAACGCCGCCTTCAGCGTGATGTATTTATTAATATCATCAGATTTAAAACCTTTCTCTTTCATTTGGGTGACGTATTCTGGGGTTACCCCCATCGCTTTCAGCGAACTGGCCTGCTCCAGCGATACATTGTAACCAATAGCCTTAAAGCCTTTTAGAAACTCCGGCGTAATGCCCAGTGCTTTTAGCCCGCTTGCGTTTTCAATGCTAATATCCTGGTAGCCGGCATTTTTAAAGCCGTTCAAAAACTCGGGGGTAATGCCTAATGCTTTTAAAGATGAAGCCTGGCCAACAGACAATTGTTTATAACCCGCAGCTTTAAAACTGCTCATAAACTCGGGGGTAATGCCCAATGCTTTAAGTGATACCAGGTTTTCGGCCGAGATTTGGTTGTAACCGGCAGCTTTAAACCCATGAATATAGGCTGCGTCTACCCCAACAGCTTTCATGCTGGTGAGTTTGCCTGCGGAGATATTGGTATAGCCTTCTTTTTTAAGGGCGTTGATATAGTTATCATCTACATTAAGCGCCTTAAAGGCAACCATATCATCATCAGATACATCCTTTTTAACAACACCTGGTTTGCCGTTGGCTGCCTTAAATTTGCTAATGTATTTACCATCAATACCCTGGGCCTTAAAGCTTATGAGTTTATCCCAGCTTACTTTAGGGTATCCCGCTTTATGGATGTCGCTGATGAATGCGCCATTGATGCCCAAAGCCTTGCCGGAAATCAACTCCTGTAATTTAATATTAGGGTAACCATTTTGCTTTATCGATTTGATGTACGACTCATCAACCCCAAGTGCCGCGCAAGCTATAACATCGTCTTTCGACGAGGTTTTGTACCCATTGTTTTTCAGCATAGCTATAAAGCTCTTTTTAATGTTGAGAAAGAAAAACGCCATCTCGTCGTCGCTGCTGATGCCGGTTACGCCTTCGCTGCGTAAGTAGCTGTTGAATGCCGCATCCGGCGTAAATTTATATTTGCCTGATCCTTTTGTACCATCGAACCTGCCGGTGAATTGCATAGTGCCTGCTTCTCTTGTCAACTTAAACGCACCCTCCTGCCCCATCGGTAAAGCCGTAAATTCGCTCACCAGGAAATCAGAATTACTCATGTGGTTTTTGTCTTCGTCGCCTTCGTACAGTTTAAGGTCGAGTTTGTTGCCTTTTATGGTCGCTTTCCAATTACCTTCGTTACGGGTCGCGTCCGTTACATTGGGTTTAACTACTGTGCTAACTGTCTTTATTATGCTGGAAGCAGCAGGCTCGTTTAAGGCACACACCAAAAATGCCATCATGGGCACCAGGAAAAGGTATTTCCAGGCGGTATGTATGTTTGATTTTTTTGCGTTCATCATAACTATTCGTTTTTTTAAGAGTGATTGATTATAGTTGGTTGTTATTCTCAGGGATAAATTGGGGACGGATACTTTCAATAAATTCATCTGGTAATCGGCACGTTCTACTGTTGCGTCGTGCAGCACTTCATTATCAGCCAGGTATTCTAAATTGCTTTCTACTTCTTTGCGGTATAACCAGGCAAAGGGGTTAAACCATTGGAATGCCAGCATCAGTTCTGCTATCAGCAGATCGAGGCTGTGGCCCTGCCGAATGTGGATTTTCTCGTGCAGCAGGATCTGGTTAAAGGTATCCGGCTCGTATTTGGTTGGGTTAATGAAAATACTGTTGCCAAAACTGCATGGCGCTTTATCATCATCCAGCTCCACAATGCGGAATTGCCCATCAATAATAACCGGCTTGCGGTAAGCCTGGAAAAGCAGTACACATACCTGCAGCAGCAAATTCCCGCCGAAAGCCACCACGCCAAACCAATACAGGTAAAACGCCCATTTTATGATGCGTGTTAACAAGGGTACCTGCGGCTCAGCAACACGCGTAACCTTGGCGGCAGGTTCTGCTTGTTGTTTCGGACTATAGCTTTCTGCCGGGGTAACCTGCGGCAGGTGAATAGCCACAACAGGGATGCTTTCTGCGGCAACCGGCTGGGGGCTTTCTCTTAGCGCCCATTGCTGCGGTACGTGTATCAACGGCAGCAGAAAAGCCATGGCCAGGCAGCCCAGAAGGATAGCGCGGTTGAGGCGGTAATAGGTTTCCTTTTGCAGCAGCAGTTTGTAAAACAACAGGCAAATGGCCAGCAGCAGGGCCACGTGTAATATGTATGGTATCATTTCTTGTTGGATTTGATAAGGGTTAATATTTCTTCCAGTTCGGTTTCCGAAATTTTTTCTTCTTTGGCAAAGAAGGCCAGCATGCTGGGGTACGAGTTATTGAAGTATTGGCTCACAATATCTTTCATGGCGTGCTTTTGGTATTCCTCGCGTGTAATCTTTGGATAATAGTTGTAAATGTTGCCAACCGTCTCATGGTCCAAAAAGCCCTTCTCCTCCAATATCTTCACCATAGTGGCCACCGAGTTATAGTGAGGCTTCGGATCAGGCAATTCGGGTATAATTTCTTTGATGTATGATTTTCCGAGGCTCCAGAAAGCCTGCATTATTTGTTCTTCGCGCTTAGCCAGTTTTTGCATAATTCTCTAATTATAACGCAAGCTACTACTAATGAATTAGGATTGCAACTAATAGATTAGGATTTGGTGAAATAAATTACAATAAATTGATTATTAATGAGATAATTTTATACGCACCGGTTTAGATTGTGCAACCTTGTAAAAGAAACAAGAGATTGCTTCGTTCTTTGGCACCCCCAACTCCACCTCGCGTCATTGCTGCGAGATTGCTTCGTTCCTCGCAATGCCGCGCGGTAAAACTTTCGCTTATACGGTCCCGCAGGAGCTATTTAAAAAAGTCTCCTGCGAGGACTAAAATTGGTTAAACTGCGGGAATGAATAATCCGTTCAAGAAATGGGTGTTCCAAAAAAGCATTTCACCTTGTTTAAAATCGAATTTCCATTTTTAATTAACGCCTTGATAACAAGATATATACAGGCGTTACTTAACGTACAGGGGTGTTCCAAAGTGTTTCATGAAAAACCGTAAAGCGCTGATAATCAACATTGTTTTAACAATAAGTGTTCCACTTTCAAAAGTGGAACACTATTCGCGTTATTTATCTTATGGCTGGAAAATACTCCGGGCTTTCTTAATGGTTTTTTCTAAGTCTATCCCCTCGCCTAAAACGCCTTTAAACAGGTCGCCTTCTTTTTTTAAGCGGGCAATGGAGTTATGGATGGTGAAGTGTTTCATGGTGAGGCCGGGTTTCACCTCGTCCCAATGCAGCGGCATAGATACTGTTGCGCCGGGTTTCGGTCTCAGCGAATACGGACCGGCAATGGTTGCACCGGGGCGGTTTTGCAGAAAATCGAGGTACATTTTGTCGTGGCGGTTTTTTATCATCCGCTCCAGCGAGGTATAATCCGGAATTTGCTTGTGTACGATGTTTACGATTAGCCTTGCAAACATCTGCGATTGGTCGTAATCGTATTTCGCTTCCAGTGGGATATAGATATGCATCCCGGTAGAACCGGATGTTTTACAATACGATGGTACGTCGATAGCATCCAGCACGTTTTTCACTTCAAGGGCCGCTTCAATTACCTGGTCGAAAGTATTTTTATCTGGGTCCAGGTCGATAACGCAGTAGTCCGGGTTATCCGGCGATTGTACGCGACTGAACCATGGGTTCATTTCTATACATCCCAACGACGCCATCCAAAGCAGGGTAGCTTCATCATGCCCCACCAAATAATCCTTATCCTCGCCATCGCTGGTGGTATAGGGGAAGGTCTTTACCCAATCGGGCGATTTGCCTCTTACATCCTTCTGGTAAAAGCTTGGCCCATGGATCCCGCCCGGGAAACGGTTAAGCGACTGCGGACGATCCTTTAAATAAGGCAGAATATATTCGGCAACCTGGTAGTAGTAGTTGAACATATCCCTTTTGGTGATGCCGTCTTCGGGCCAGTAAACTTTGCTCAGGTTGGTGAATTTCAGGTCGTGCCCGCAGATTTTTTTCACCTGGGTTTCTTCCTTGGGGTTGAGCAGGGTGCGTTTGGTGCTTTCCTTTGGCGCCTTTACCAGATCGTGCTTTTCGGCTTTCGTTTCTTTTTGGGGGTTTACATCTTCTTCAATTACCTCGTCGGTGTGCACCTCGGTTTCCCTTACCACATCCTTCGCCTTTTTATCATCGCGCATTCCCTGGAATGAGGGGTGCCGGAAAACGCCATCGCTGGTTACTTCGGCAAAACTTACCTCGCAAACCAACTCTGGTTTTAGCCAGGTGGCTTTCGCCTTCGGCGGGTTTGGGCGAAACCGCGAAGGCTTGTTTACATCGGGTTCGCTCTCAAATGGTGTTTTCTCTATAATTAATGGCTTAAATTGCGCCATCATTTCCTTTTGCAGCTTATCCGAAAAGCCGGTACCCACCTTGCCTACATATTGAAAACGACCATTCTCATATACCCCCAGTAACAAGGAACTGAATTGCTTTGCTGTTCCCTCGTTTTTGGTGAAGCCGCCAATAACAACTTCTTGCCGTTTATTTATTTTAACCTTTAGCCAATCTTTAGACCTATTATCTGCCAAATAAGGGCTATTTGCTTTTTTGGCCATAATGCCTTCCAGTCCTGCTTTTTCAGCCGCGGCAAAAAATTCCAGTCCGTTAGCGGTAAAAACCTGGCTCAGGCGGATGCGGTCATCATCCGTTGGCAGTACTTCTTTTAATATGGCCTGTCGCTGGATAAGCGGCAGGTCCATCAGATTTCTGCCCTCATACCAAAGCAGGTCGAAAACGTAAAGCATCAGTTCGCCATCGGCCTCGCTGCGCCAGTTTTGCAGGGCACCAAAATTTGACACGCCTTTATCGTTAGATACCAAGATCTCGCCATCTATTACGGCATTTATCTTCCAGCTTTCCAGCAGCTGTGTAATGGGGTAATATTTTTCGTTGAATGACTTGTTGTTTCGCGAGAGCAGTTGCACCTCGCCTTTGTTGATGAACGCAAGCGTGCGGTAACCATCCCATTTTATTTCGTAAACCCAGTCCTTGTCGTCGAAGGGTTTATCCACCAGGGCTGCCAGCATAGGCTTCATTCCGGTGGGGATTTTTGCTTTGGGTGCTTTTTTCAGGATGGCTTCAACATCTACGGTTTCAGTCGGCGCAGATTCCTCTACAGCGTCTTCAAATTGATCGGTTTGGAGTTTTTTTTTAATCTCTTTTTGGGGCTTTTCTTCCTCTACATCTTCCTCGTGCCCGTGCTGCCAAACCTTTTCGCCGGTTTTTTCCATGCTTTCGATGGTTTTCCCGGAAAGTACCGACTTGTCTTTTTTGGTGATATCCTTGTCCGAAGCAAAATCATCTTTATGCTTGATCAGCAGCCAGCCGTTCTCGCCCATACCATGGGTTTTCACCAGGGCGTACTCCCCTTCCAGCTTCTCGCCGTGGAGCTTTATTTTTAAGGATCCTTCTTTAAGCTGTTTCAGCAGATGTTTTTCCTGGGCCTTTTTACCTTCTATTTCTTCAATAGGCTCGTAGGTACCTTCATCCCAAACAATAACGGTTCCGCCGCCATACTCCCCTTTGGGGATGAGACCCTCGAACAAGCGGTAGTCGTACGGGTGGTCTTCCACCATCATGGCCAGCCGCTTGTTTTTAGGATCTGTTGATGGGCCTTTTGGTACTGCCCAGCTTTTTAGCACCCCCTCCATCTCCAGCCTGAAATCGTAATGCAGGCGGGAGGCGTCGTGCTTCTGGATCACAAACCGCAGTTTATCCTTATCCTTGCTTTTACCGGCTTTGGGTTCCGCCGTTTTGGTAAAGTCCCGCTTCTCTGCATATTTCTCCAGGCTCATGGTATGGGCGTTTATTTGTTAAGGTATGCTTTCACTTTTTCTACCGATGTACCTGCTTGTTTTACAGCTTCGCGCAGTTCATCCCGGCTTACACCAAATTTTTCGCTCCAGTATTGTAGTTCGTAATCTTCGTTTACGTTGATGAGGTTCCTGTCCGGCGCACCTACCTGTTGTTTATTATCCATGGCTTTAATATTTTGTTTATGAATAATTAACAGCCTTATTTCTATATGGTTTGAAAGAAATTTACTTATTAGGAAATGGTCGGTTATGCTCCGGCATCTTCAATTACCGATAGAATATTGCCTGCAGGATCTGTAAACCAAGCAATGCTTGGGCCACGTTCGCCTCCATCGCCGCGGGAAATGTTGTTTTCGTCGGTTTTTAAGTATTCCGAATCGTAGCTTTCAAACGCAACGCCTTTTGCCTTGAGCCCTTTAACCGCCTCGTCGATATTTTTTACCAGAAAGTTATGCACGGTGAAGGTTGCCGGGGAGTGGTTCGGCTTGGGGTAAATAATAAAATGCCCGCTTCCCGTCGTCACCGTAAGGATGTTCCCCATTTTTTCATTCTTCTCTACCGGCAAACCCAATGCTTCCCTGTAAAACTGTTCCGCTTTCTCAATGTCGTTCACCGAGAAACTGCCAAATGCTTTTGAATCTTTTAACATGATGGTTTTTATTTTGTTATTGGTTATGGTTTTTGGTTGAACAGCGCTTTACCGTTTTCCATATCTATTGGTTCGGAAAGGTGCTCATGTACGACGAGCCACCTGCCGCCCACATTTTTGTAACAGGTAGTAACCCGGTACCACATGTCCTGTTCTTCGCCCTGCACACTTGTACCCCAGGTACGCATCAGGCAATGGCTGTATGCAATGTTGCCGCTTGCCGCTACCTCCACATTGGCAACCTCCTGATTAATGTGACCCGTGTAGCCCGAAAACCACTTTTGCAGCCGCTCTTTCAGTCCGCCGTTATTTTGCAGCGGCGGGGCAAGGTCAAAAGTTATCACATTGCCTGCATATCGGTTTAAAATGGCATGTTCATCACGGTTATAAATGGCTACTATCTTATCATCTATCAATTCCCTTATTTCCACTTCGGCAGTAAGGGCGGTTGTTGCATTGTCCATAAAAATTCAGTTTGATTTAACGGCATTTATAGGATATGACCCTGCAAAAGTGCTGCCAATTAACTGACAAATAAAGTATTATTGCGCCAGCCTATAGGGGCAAATGCGGCATTTTTACACGATTGCCAAAATATCGCTATATTTACGCTGGTGATCAAAAAAGTGCCCATATCGTTATTCTTAAAAAGCAGGCTAAAGAGCGTGCTGCTTGTTACTGCCTTCCTGGTAAGTTTTTTTGCCGTGTTGGGATCTGCCAGTGCAACCAGTGCTACGCTAAATTCGCAACAAACCACGCAGGCGTTTTTAAAATGGGCTGTTATCAAGAAGAGCGCGGGCTATCAGCGCTTTTTAACATCGCTCTACAAAAACAAGCATCAGAACATTTCCAGTTTACAAGCCCTTGCTACAGCGGGCCGTTGTTTCGATTCTGGCGTCAACATCCGCATAAAAACCCAATTGGCCTTTTTCGGGCTTATCAAAGCTAATATTACCTTCCCGGTTACCCATCAATATTACACTGCCGACAATTTTTCTACTGTCAATTCCGGAGTAGCACTATACTCCTACCTCCATTGATATCGTTTAATTTCTGAAAAGATGGTTACGCTCTGTGCGTAAACCATCTGCATTTCTTTTCCGAATGAAAAAATTCAAGAAAATAATGCGGCTTTGCGGGCTTGTGTTATTTTTACTATTAGCCGTTGGGGGCGTCTCCCTCACCGGCGCAGCCCCAACACGGCCGCAAAATCGCGATAGCTTTTTAACAGAACAAATAGAAGACGAGCGGGAGGAAACCGATGAGCCGCTTAACGAAAATTTCTACTAATAAAAAAGCCGGCCGGTATAAATACCGGCCGGCCACTTGTTAATTATGATGAGATTAGTTGATCTCGTAAATGGTTGCTGTTATCTTTTGGTCCGGGTCGGAGGTGGTTGATTTAAGTATTACCTCGGGGATGGTTACCTTAACTTTTCCACCGGTAATAGTGATATCTACATCAGTATCTACGCCAATATAGCCATACGCTTTACCGTTGCCGCCTGCCGATAGTTGAAACTGCTTGTCGGTGGGTGTGCTGCCCAGGCCTACCAGGGTGTATTTACCACTTGCAGTTGGCGATGTTTTAAAAGAAAGGTTTACCGTATTTACAGCCGGGTCGGCCCCAACGGGGATCTTATCTGCAAAGATAATAAGGGTTGATGGCGTACCGCCACTTGTTAGGCCTTTGTTGGTGAAAGTAACCGTGTGCTTGGTGCCACCCAGTGTCCAGGTGTTGTCGCCGGTTGGGGTTGGGTCACCGCTGCTTTTTGTACATGAGGCAGTAAGTATGATAACCGCCGTACTCATCAGGAAGAATAATTTTTTCATGGTTTTTGGTTTTAAGCGTTGTTGTTCTACCATACAAAAAACCGAGTTTACCCTCATGTCTTCAATAACTCATATGTAGTATTTTACGGGCAAAGCGCATAATATTTCTTAAATTACTAAATTATTGCGTTTATAGATTTATATTTAACACACTAATTATCAACCGTAACCCAAGCAATGAGCAGCCATTATTTAACCTTTTTAAGGATTATGACCTATTGCGCCTGCTGTTTTGTGGTTGCCCCGGCCTTTGGCCAAAAGGGCAAGCCTTCAGATGCTTCATTTTACGCCGATTCGATAAAAGTGAATACTCTTATTGTTGAAGGTAAAAAGCTTGCAACTGCTTTTGATAAAAAAGCCCCTGATAACCTTTTAGTGGCCATCAGTATCTGCGAAGGCAAAAGTCATCCCTACTTTAAACAACAACAAATACTGGGCTTTATGGCTATAGGGCCATACTACCTGTATAAAGGCCGGCATGATAGCGCTGCTTATTTTTATACCCGCCTGATGCAAACCGGCGGCGGAATGGCAATTGCGCGCGCCAACCTTGGTTTTGGCAATATTGCCGATTACAAATCAGACTATGAGACCGCCATCAGTAAGAACATGCTGGCGCTTAAATACTTCGAATCTATTAAGGATACCAGCGGTATGGCGGCGGCATCCGGCAATATCGGCAACTCCTATATCCGCCTGCGGCAATATCAAAAAGCGGTGGGTCTGCTTACTTATGCAGTAGATATGTTTACCAAAAAGGGCATGAAAAGGCAGGCTGCAAATAACATGGGCGGGTTGGCAAGAGCCTATAAAGGTTTAGGCAACACGCAGAAAGAGCTTGAGCTAAAACTTAAGGCTTTCAACATTTTTAAGGCGGAGGGTTACAAAAAAGGGATGGCTACGCTCGGTACTAACCTCGGCGTGTTTTACAGCAATAACGGGCAACAGGCCGAAGCTGAAAAGTATTATAAAATAGCGTTAAGTAACAGCTGGCAAATTGGGGATAATGGCAATATTGGGTTGTTATACAACAACCTGTCAGACTTTTACCTTAAACAAGCAAAATACGATGCCGCCATGCTCTGTGTAGATTCGGCCTGGTACTATTCGCAAAAAAGCGGCGACAGGCTGGCCCAGGCCGATGCTATGCTTGGTAAAGCCATTTTGCTGCACTTGCAGCGCAAGCATGTAGAAGCCGAAAAATATTCTGAACGGTACATTGGTATAAAAGATTCTATCTACACCGATAAGATGCAGGGCAAGGTGGCCGAGATGGATGTACAGTACCAAACCGAAAAAAGAGAGAACCGCATTGCTTTTTTAAATGTAGAGAACACCAACAAATCGTTACTGCTTAAAAACAGTATGCTGCAAAACAACAAAAACCAGCTGCAAATAACCCAGCAAACACAAGCATTAATTATTAACCGGCTGCAATTAAAAAACAAGGATCAAATACTCGTTAACGAACGTCTTGATGCCGAAAAAAAGGAGCAGAACATCAAATCACTTCAGAAACAATCGCGGATACAGAAACTGGAGTTAAATAATAAGGCCCTGCAGGTAAAAGACAGAAACCTGGCCATTAGTATTATCCTGATAGTTATTATTGCCGGGGCATTGTTAAGCTACTTGTTTTATAATCGTTACAAATTAAAGCAAAAAGCGCTTTTACAGGCCGAGATGCTTCACCAGCAGGACCTGTTAACCAAAGCCGTTTTGGATGCGGAAGAAAAAGAGCGCCAGCGGATTGCCGGCGACCTGCACGATGGCGTAGGCCAACTGTTTTCGGCAGTAAAAATGAACCTCACCGGTATTTTTGACCGCGTGGCCCTCAGCCGCGACGAGGACCGTTTTTTGGTTGAAAAAACCCTCGCGCTTGTTGATGAAAGCTGTAAGGAGGTAAGGGCGATATCGCACCAGATGATGCCCAATATGCTGTTGCGATCGGGCATCGCATCTGATATAAAAAGCTTTATTGAAAAGATAGATGCCGAAAGCCTGAAAGTTACCCTTGATGCCAAAGGGTTTACCGATAAACTGGAAAGCAATGTAGAAGTGGTACTTTACCGTGTGATACAGGAAACGGTTAATAACGTGATCAAACACGCTAAAGCAGATAAGCTGGACATCAAGCTAACCCGAGACGCAACCGGGATTAATGCTGTGATAGCGGATAATGGCGTTGGGTTTAACACCGCGCTTAAAGACGACTTTGGCGGCATTGGTCTAAAAAATATAGCCACCCGAATAGAATACCTGAAAGGCACAATTGACTATTTTTCTGCAAGAAATAAAGGCACCACCATAAAGGTTTGGGTGCCGGTGATGTGATAAAAAAGCATCCTTTTAAACTTACGCCACCACCCTATTCTCTACCGACACTGAATATAGCGGTATGGTGAACGAAAACTCTGTGCCTATGCCGGGTTCGCTGGTTACCCATATTTTGCCGTTGCACTTTTCTACCAGGTCCTTACAGAAGAGTAAACCCATACCCGTGCCCAACTCATTGTTAGTGCCGGTTTTGCTGTCCACCTTGCTTTTGAATAGCTTGTCGGCCTGCTCTGCGGGCATGCCCATGCCGGTATCTTTTATGCGCACCAAAACGGTGTCGTCATCCTGCACGTCTGAGAACACTTCAATAGAATCGCCCTTGCCGGTAAATTTAATGGCGTTGGTAATGAGATTGCGGAGGACAATACGGATTGAATTTGGATCGGCAGATGCCGACAGGCCTTTTGGAACATGGTCTATCAGCTTAACGCCTTTTTGTTTGGCAGCGTCGTGGTAGTTTTCTACCTCGTACCTCACAACATCCTTTAAGGAAAATGTGGTTACCGAACTTACAAAGCTTTCCATCTGGCTGTTGATCCAAAAGAGCAGCGTATCCAGGAAATCGGAAGTGTACTCCAGTTTTTTCAACACGGATGGGATCATATCCAGCATTTCCTCGTGGGTAATGGTATCATCCTGCAGCAGATCAAACATCCCGCGCAGAGTGCTTAACGGCGCGCGCAGATCATGTGCGAGGATGGATATCAGCCTGTCTTTTAGTTTATTCAGCTCATTTAGTTCGTTGGTTTGCTCATCCAGGCTCGCCTTCTGCTTCAGCACCTCGTAATTCTTTTCTTCCAGCTTCGCGTTTATCTGTTGCTGCCTGCGCCTTTGCATGTAATAATTTGCAAGGATGATCACCATTGCCAGGATAATGATCCCAAAGATAATATTGATAGAACGCTGGCTGGCTATTTTTTGACGGTACAACAGAGTTTCTTCACGCTGCTGCTCCTGTAGCTGGTGCTCTTTGGTTGCAAAATCAAGATCGTAATTATAAGAGGTTAGCTTTTGTATGCTCTCGTTATCCTTCAGTTTGGATTTCATATCCATGTACTGGTTAAGGTAAACATAGGCATCCTTAAACTTGCCCAGGCCGGCCAACGTTTTACTCAGCTGTAACGATGCGTTGGCCCTTACAGATAAATTACCCAACCGGATAGCCAGTGCCTGCCCCGCCAAGGCGTGCTCGTATGCTTTGCTATACTCTTTTTGCAAATTATATGCTGTGGATAAGCCTATAAGCGCATATGCCTGGTTGTAAACGTACTTATATTTTTTAGATAACAGTATAGCGGTATCCAGGTAATTGACGGCAAGCTGCCCCTTGCCCTGGTAAGCGTAGCAAAGGCCCAGATCGGTATAAAGGGAGCACAATCCATCAATATCCCCCTGGCTTTTGGCAACCTTTAGCGAACTTGACAAATAACCAATTGCCTTACCGTATTCTTTCTGCGCCAAAAGCACCTCGCCAATATTTTCGTTTACAGTGGCGATGGCCTGGTAGTTTTTTGTCCCCTGGAAAAGATTGAGCGCCTTTTGGTAATGCTCGAGCGCCTTAGGATACACCTCCATGTTTTGCAGCACCAGCCCAATATCGTTATACAATTCGGCCGATGGCCCGCTGTAGCGGTTTTTTACAGCTATAAACAGCCCCTTGTAGTAAAAATCGAGCGCTTTGGATAACTCTCCCTGGCTATAGTAAACAACGCCTATGTTTTTGTAATTATCGGCCAGTGCCTTTTCGTCCTTACTGCGCAGGTTGATCTGCAGCGCGAGATTTAAGTAAACCAGAGATTGCCTGTAGTCGGCAAGCAGGGTGTACATTCGCCCAAGCGACACGTAGCACATACTAAGCCCCTTGTCGTTTTTTAAGCGCTTAAATATCGTTATAGCTTCATCAAAATCTTGCTGCGCTTTTTCAGACCGGCCTTTAAAATAGTTTACGTGGCCGGTTTGCAGCAGGCCATTGGCAATGCCTTCGTCGTACTTTATTTTGCGGGCCAGTTCAATCCCTTTCTGGCCATAGTAATAGGCACTGTCCGGGTTCGATTGGAAATAATCGGCCGCAAGTTTATTCATCCGGTTTATGGTAACCGTGTCCGTTGTCGCCTGGCCATCTAAAGAGATGCCTATTAAGTTTTTTATGCTATCCACATGAGGATTGCGCACCCCTGCAAAAAGCGAGGCATTGGTAAACGCGCATATAAGGGCAACACCAAACTTTAACTGGCGTATATGTTTGAGGGGCATGTATTTAATTTAACTCCGATTGCTTGTTTTATACGAAAAATGCCGTAAAAAAAGTTTTCGATAAGATAAATAAAAAAATGCAAAATTAAACCATTCGGACCAAAATTGCTAAAAACCTATTTATTAGCCAGGTTCCAGAGCGTTGTAAAGGCCAGTTGCGTTTGTTTGGTAAGCAACGCATAGTTTATTTTATCGGGGGTATCGGTTGGTTTGTGGTAGTCGATACAAAAACCGCAATCTATCCTTATAAACGGAACGCCTTTTAAATAAAACGAATACTGGTCTGAACCGGTCAGCCTCCGCATCATGTATTTCGGGTTTTCATAATAAGTATCCAGGGTAAGTTTAGTTGAGGCATCATTGGCTGTGTATAACGCATCGCGCAGGCCCCGGTTAAGGGTGTCTTTTACCAATATGTATGCATAGTTGGCGCTATCGGGCATCTGGTGGTTTAGGTGGATGGTATCCGGGCGGCCAAACATATCAATATTCAATACTGCATAAGTCTTTTTCATCTCCTGCAGCGGGTGGTCCACGTACCAGGCCGAGCCAAGCAATCCCCTTTCTTCGCCGGTAAAGGAAGCAAACACAATTGTGCGCTTTGGTTTTAAGCCAAGCTTATTTGCCCGGTTCATCATCGCCGCAACCTCCATTATAGCTACGGTACCGCTTGCATTATCCACCGCTCCGTAATAAGTGTCTTTCCCGTTTACGCCATCGTGATCATGATGGGCGCTAATGACAACGCTTGCCAGCGAGGTGTCGCTACCTTTTATAACGCCGATAACGTTTGGTGCGTGGGTTTCTTTAAATTGCCGGTAAAGCTCCACGCTTACGATCGTTTTCAGCTCGCGATACTTTTTCGTGCCAGGATTAATGAGCGTGCCGTCTGGATTTGCGCTCAGGTGATCCGGTGCCAGCATCTCTTTCATGCGTTCGGGGGTTAAAGCAATTTCGGGCAGCGGTGATATCTCGCCAAGGCCCGGAGCGTGAGGCTGCACATACTGCTGTATAAACCGGCGCGATTGCTGCCTCTCGAGTATTTTAGGAATACTCGGTCCGCTCCAGATAATGGCGAGCGCACCCCGTTTTCGCAGGATTTGTTCCAAGCTGTCTATACCCACCCTCATCAATTTACTGGTAATTATATTGTTTAATACCACGGCCTTCTGTCTCACTTCCATTTGCGGCAGATCGCGGTAAAGGCTATCCACATCTACATGATCAGCAAGTATCACATGTATCTTTTTCAAGTCTACAGGTAAGCCTGGGTACAATTGCCATCCGTCAAAAACATCGTAACGCTTGTTTTTGATGGTAAGTGTGGCTTTATCTTGTTTAAGCACCGCCGTGATAGATTGAAAATACGATCGTTCTCGGTTATAAGGGGCCAACAAGCCACTTGCCCTGTACGATGCCGCTACATAATTAGCCGCAAGCGTATCTCCAGGGCTTCCCATGGCCCGGCCTTGCAATTTATTACTCGCTAAGTAGTAAAGGTTTTTCTTCAGATCGGCCGTCGAGCAGCTGTTGGTAATATTTTCAATGGTTTTTTGCTGGGCCATACAGGCCGTGCCGCAAAGCATCAGGAACGTTAATAAGCGCATGTACTAAATAGTAGGCAGTGTTTTAATAATGAGGTAGTTGTGGGGCTAATTTATTAAAACATTTTTAAAATCCAACAGTACCGGTTGTTAAAGATAACCCGGCGACTCCCCGTGATCCTCTTACGCCCTCTTCCGCAACAAATGCATTCCCGTTTAACAGCGCAATTTATTTAACCACAAGTATAGTTTTGGCTAAAGTAAAACTATATAGCATTTTATTAGTTAAGCTTTATTGTTAACTAATTTGATATCAAAAACATACATTATGAAACTTCACGTAATTATCCCCGCGTTACTAATTGTGGCAGCAATGACACAAAGTTGCGTCAGTTCCAAAAAATATAAAGAACTGGAAACCAATTACAGTTTACTCGATAGCAATAACCGCGACCTTAAAAGCAAATACCTAACCAGCGAGCAAAATCTGGCGGTACGTACCGGCCGCGTAGTAAGCCTGGAAGAGCAATTGGCATCTGAACGTGCAAATGCAAAACAGCTGCAGGCCGCGTTAGATAAATGTTTAACATCCGGTAGCCAGGGCAATGTTAATATCTCTAAACTGGTCGATGAGATCAACAGCTCTAACCGCTATATTCAGCAATTAGTCAACGCCAAAAACAAAAGCGATTCGCTTAACATGGTACTTACCAACAACCTTACCCGCTCGCTTAGCCAAACAGAGGCACAAGGTGTTGATGTACAAGTGCTGAAAGGAGTGGTTTATATTTCGTTGTCAGATAATATGCTTTACAAATCGGGCAGTTACGAAGTATCTGACCAGGCAGGTGCAACATTGAGCAAAATAGCGAAGATCATAAAAGACTACAGCACCTACGATGTATTGATAGAAGGTAACACCGATAACGTGCCAATCGCTCAAAAGAATATCCGCAACAACTGGGATTTGAGTGCGTTAAGGGCATCCTCTGTGGTGCAGGCCTTGCAAACCACTTATCAGGTAGACCCAAAACGCTTAACCGCAGGCGGCCGTGGCGAGTATAACCCTGTTGCAGATAACGCTACCGAAGCTGGTAAAGTTAAAAACAGGCGCACACAAATTATTATCACACCAAAACTTGATCAGTTTATGGAGCTGATAAACAAAGCACCAGAAAAACAACAGTAGTAGATAGAGGATCGTTAGACGAAAAGCGGCGGGCCAGTAGGCCCGCCGCTTTTGTTTTGTATTGGGATTGCAAATACCCCTATTTTATTGCTTAAATTTATACTGCCTTTCCGGGCAATTATAAACCAGTTATATCGTGCATCAGGCTGGTGTAACTGCCTTTACCTTAAATCAACCTAAATGAACACAACTAAAATAATTAATCGCGCAATCGTGTTCGGCATGTTGCTTGGCGCGATCTGGAATGCAACCCCGGCGATTGCCCAGGTACCGATCCGCGACCCGCATACGCCGGGTTATGTTGTGGCTACGGAACTACCCGATGGAACCATTCCTTCGGCCAGCGCAAACGGTAACTTTATTATCGGCCCCACACATGATGCCGCACCAGAATCGATCATGCAGGATAATGTCCCGCAAGGAACTGTATACCGCTTTACCATCGATTCGAAGGACAGCAAAATTTATCCCGGCATTGCCCGGGAACCTAAAACATTCGGAACTGCAGATCCGGCGAACCCGGCAAAATTAATTGTTACTACAAGCCATCCGGATCCGTATAGCAGGCAGATAGCCGTGTATGTTCCGAAACAATATGTTGCGGGTACCGCAGCGCCATTCATAGTAGGTGCTGATGGGCCCGACGATTTGCTTTTTACGGTATTGGATAACCTGATTGCCGAAGGCAAAGTGCCCGCGATGATCGCTATTTCTATCGGGAATGGCAGCGGCGACGCCCAGGGCAGCCAGCGCGGTTTGGAATATGATACTATGAACGGCGTATATGCCGAATTTGTTGAAAATGAAATACTGCCTTTGGTGGAAAGTAAGTACCAGGTAAAACTAACCAAAGACCCATCTGGCCGCGCAACCATGGGCGGCAGCTCCGGCGGGTCATGCGCGCTCATCATGGCCTGGTACCACCCGGAGCTATATCACCGTGTGCTTACCTATTCGGGGACCTTTATAAACCAGCAATGGCCATACAACCCCAAAACGCCACAGGGCGCCTGGGGATTTCATACAACCCTGATCCCCAAAAGCCGCCCAAAACCATTGCGGATATGGATGGAGGTGGGCGACCAGGACCTGTTTAATCCAAACATCATGCGCGATGACATGCACGATTGGGTAGCCGCCAATGAAAACATGGCAAAAGCCCTTGCGGTCAAAGGCTATCAATACCAGTTTGTTTTCGCCCGCAACGCCCGGCATGTTGATTATAAAGTAAAAAAGCAAACACTGCCCGAAGCACTTGAATGGCTTTGGAAAGATTACCGCCCGGCTCAGAGTGCAAAATGATTACGAATTTATTCGGTAACAGGAACACAATTCCAAGCCAATGCAACCGTTTTAATTATACAATATGACATTTGTAAATTATTTCTTCAGATACTTTACTATTTCGCTCCTGTTTGTCGTTTCACAGGCGAACGCACAGGATACAAAGCCCTATAAATATCCACAAAGTGATATTATAACAATTCATTCCAAAGTTTTGAATGAAGACCGTAAAATTTATATTCATTACCCTAAACCCGACTCAACAAATTTAGACCAACGATTCCCCGTGTTGTATTTAATGGATGGTGAAAATCATTTTGAACTGCTTGCCCAGTATGCCGATTATCTTAGCCGACCAGATGTGCTCGCAATACCTAAAATGATAATCGTTGGCATACCTAATACAGAACGAAGAAGAGACTTAACGCCCACAGCGAGCATAACTGATTATTCCGGCAAACCCGATTCCAGTAATTTAACGAAACCCAGCGGAGGAAATGAAAATTTTTTGAAATTTATCACCACTGAGTTAATACCAGCCATTGACAAAGGCTATAAAACGAAACCCTATAAAATTCTTGCAGGGCACTCTTTCGGCGGGCTTTCATCTATTAATTGTATGTTGACGCATCCTGATATGTTTGATGCTTACATTGCTGTCAGCCCATCATTTTGGTGGGACAATAAGTATCTTTTAAAATTGGCCGACAAAAAGCTAGAAAAAGGATCTCCTTTAAACAAAATGCTGTTCTATAGCGATGGAAATGAAGGGGGTAGTTCCTCTTTTTTTCATTTAGATTTATTGACGTTTGATTCCTTGATTTCAAATAAAAATTTAACCGGTCTTAATTATATGTATAAACACTATCCAACCGAGACGCATATGACAGAGCCGATTATTGCTTATTTTGAGGCATTAAGATTTATTTTTAAGGAATGAATGCGTGCAAGTAAATGTCTCCGCAGGTATGCTGCAAAGCGTATAATCAGGCATTGCAATCACATTGGTTTCGCTTTATTTGGGTTTACTTGAATAACCCGGGTTTTAATAAAACAAAAGGCCCTGTAAATGATGAATTTACAGGGCCTTTATAGTACACTTCTGGTCGGGATGAGAAGATTCGAACTTCCGACCTCCAGCACCCCATGCTGGCGCGATACCGGGCTACGCTACATCCCGAACAATTGGGGCTGCAAATATATAATCTGGCCAAAATAAAACAATGCGTTTAGCCTATTATTTACAGCGGTATTCTAATTTATACCCGTAAACAGACCCGCTGTTTGCGGTTTCTGTCATAGTAGCAACGTTTCCTACCGAATTGGTTGTTTATACAATGTACTCTGCATGTCACAAAAAAAGTCTTTTACATATTAATTAAACTGTATTTTCGTTTTATCCGGTACATTGGTAGCTTAGCCATTTTATGACACCCGCTGAAAATTATGACCTGTTGATCGATAAGATCAACACTTTTATTCGCAAATACCATTATAACAACCTGCTGCGCGGGCTGATATTTGTGGGCGCGGGTATATTTTCGGCTTATGTTGTTATTACCCTGGGCGAATACTACGGCAATTTTAATACCACGCTACGTACCATCCTTTTCTACTTTTTTATTTTACTGAATCTCGGTTTGATCGCCTGGTTGGTGCTTCCGCCCCTCCTGGCGCGCTTGCAATTAGGCAAAACACTCACGCACGATCAGGCGGCAGAGATCATCGGCAAGCATTTTCATGATGTAAATGATAAACTGCTGAACACGCTGCAGCTAAAAAAACAATCGCTCGATAATGCCGAGCACCGCGATCTGATAGAAGCCAGCATCAATCAAAAGATAGAAACCCTGAAGCCGGTAAGCTTCCCCTCGGCGGTAAACATTCGCGAGAATAACAAATACCTAAAATATGTTATTCCACCTGCGGCCATTATTTGCATCATCGCGTTCGCGGCACCATCTATATTAACCGAAAGTACCAAAAGACTTATCCGCCATAACGAGTATTTCGCACCGGTTGCGCCGTTTCAATTTGTGGTAGCGAATAAAGACCTCTCCGCGGTTCAGGGCGAAGATTTTAAGCTGGATTTGAAACTAACCGGCGATAAACTCCCCTCAGATGTTTATGTGGAAACCGCGAGCAACACCTTTAAGCTGGATAGGGAGAATATCAGCCGCTTTCATTACTTGTTTACCAACCTGCAGCAGAACACCATATTTAAGCTTTCGGGCAATGGCTTTACTTCTGTTCCCTACGAAATTAAGGTAAACCTTAAACCCGTTTTGCTTCATTTTGATGCCGAACTAAACTATCCCGCCTATCTCCATAAAAAAAACGAGTTGGTTGCCAATGCCGGCGATCTCACCCTTCCCGCGGGGACGGTGGTAAACTGGCAGTTCCATACACAAAATACAAACACGCTGGAGTTCCGCATCAACAATAATAATATAACCATTCAGCCGTCGACAACCGATGTTTTTGAGCACCGCGAACGGGTCCTAAAAAACACATCCTACAATGTTAGTCCGCTAAACAGTTCGGTTAAACGCAGCGATTCTGCCAGTTACCGCATCAGCGTGATTGCCGATGAAGCCCCTTCAATAGAAGTGCAGGAAAAGCCTGACAGCGTTAGCCTTAAAGCCATTTACTTCAACGGAAAAATACAGGACGATCACGGTTTTTCTTCCTTAATCTTTCATTATAAAATTGGCGACAAAGCCTTCACCAAATCAGTTAAGGCCGATCTATCGGAAACACAAACAGGCTTTTTCCATTTTTGGAGCCTGAAGGAAACCGGCATACAGCCCGGCGATGTGGTTACTTATTATTTTGAAGTTGCCGATAATGATGGTGTTAGCGGTCCCAAGATTACCCGCTCGCCCGAACGGACCTTAACCGTACCGGATGCCACCGCTTTGGCCGAACAACTAAATGCCAGCACACAAGCGGTAAAAGACAAAATGGCTTCGGCGGTAAAGCTTGCCGCGCAGATAGAGAAAGACGCCCAAAAGCTAAACCAGGCGCTGCTTGATAAAAACAACCTCTCCTTTGATGAGAAAAAACAGGTTGAAGAGCTGCTGCAGAAACGCAAGGACCTGGAAGGGTTGGTAAAAGACGTTCAAAAGGAAAACAAAAAGAACCTGTATAACCGTCAGGAAAACTTTAAACAGAACGAAGAACTGCTGGAGAAACAAAAGCAGATAGAAGACCTGTTTAATAACGTGCTGGATGAGAAGACCAAAGATATGCTGGAGAAACTGCAAAAGCTGTTAGACCAGGATCAGAAGGATTCTACACGCGATGAACTCTCCAAAATGCAGAGCGACAATAAATCTTTAAAAAAAGAGCTCGACCGTATGTTGGAGCTTTATAAAAAACTGGAGTTTGAACAAAAACTTAACCAGGTTATTAACCAGTTAGACCAATTGGCCAACGACCAACAGCAGCTTGCCGATAAAACCCAAAAGGATGGCAATAACCAGCAGGATCTGCAAAAACAGGAAAAACTAAACAAGGATTTTGATAACGTTAAAAAATCCATGGACGATCTGCAAAAAACCAACGAGCAGAACGGCAAAAAGGAATCTTTTGAGAACCCGGAGAAAGAGAAGCAAGCCATTGAGCAGCAGATGGAGCAAAGCAGCGATAACCTGAAAAAGGAGAACCGCAAGCAGGCATCCAAATCGCAGCAATCTGCCGCTAAGCAAATGAAGGAACTTGCCCAAAAAATGCAACAACAGGAGGCCGAGGGCGAGGAAAGCGAGAACGCGATAGATGCAAGGCAGCTGCGCGAGTTGTTAAAATCGTTGGTGAACAGTTCTTTTAGCCAGGAAAAACTGATACAGCAATTGCGCAGCACCAACCCATCAGACCCAAACTATACCAAACTGGCACAAAGCCAAAAGGATATTAAGGATAACCTTAAAACCGCCGAAGATAGCCTGTATTCGATAAGTCGCCGCGTTCCGCAGATCCAATCAACGGTTAACAAAGAAGTTACGGCAATCAATTCAATGATCGATCAGGCGCTGGAAAAACTGGGTGACCGCCGTACCGCCGAAGCCTTACGCAATCAGCAGTTTGCCATGACATCTATGAACAACCTTGCCCTGTTGCTAAGCGACGCCCTTAGCCAGCTGCAAAAGCAAATGAACAAAAGCAAGGGCGGCAAGGGTAAAAGCGGGCAGCCATCCTTATCGCAACTAAGCAAAATGCAACAAAAGTTAAATGAAAACATGCAAAAGGCTCGCGAACAGATGCAGCAGCAGGGTCAGCAACAAGGACAACAGCCGGGCAAAAGTGGAAAGCCGGGACAGGGGCCTGGCATGAGCGAACAGCTGGCACGTTTGGCCCGCGAGCAACAGTTAATAAGGCAAACCCTGCAGCAAATAAGCCGCGAGCAAAAGAAGGATGGAACGGGGCAGGCCGGCGGTTTGGACAAAATTTCAAAAGAAATGGAACAAACTGAGAACGATCTCGTAAACAGGAGAATTACCGATGAAGCACTAAAGCGGCAGCAGCAGATACAAACACGTTTGCTTGAGGCCGAAAAGGCTGAGCAGCAACGCGAACAAGACCAAAAAAGGGAGGCCCGCGCCGCTACAGATATGCCTCCCGGATACATTAAAGCCCTGCAAAATTACGAGCAGGTAAAGGCAAAGCAAACAGAACAGCTTAAAACCGTTCCATCGGCACTAAATTTGTACTACAGGCAAAAAATAAAACTATACTTTGATCAACTTAATGGTAAATGATATGGAGCAGGCAAACGTTCAAACAGGACGATTATACACACTACAGCTTCCGTCTAAGTATGAAAGCATAAACCTGCTGGAGGCTTTGATAGAGGAAATTGCAGATAAGTACCAGGTGAGCGATGATACGTTTGCTAACATGATGACCTGCCTTAATGAAGCCGTAGTGAACGCTATTGTACACGGCAATAAGCTTGATGCCAACAAAATGGTTATAGTAAATGCCGAAGTTGAAACCAAACGTGTGGTATGGACCGTTACCGACCAGGGGGCCGGATTTGATTATAACAACCTTGCCGACCCAACCGCGCCCGATAAATTAGAAGAACTCACCGGCCGTGGCGTATTCATTCTTAAACACCTTGCCGACCAGTGCATTTTTAACGCCAGCGGCAATGAGGTGGAACTACATTTTAAAATATAATGCCCGCTATAACTTTTTTCGAAGAAGGCATCAGCTATAAACTAAAAAACAAAACCGCGGTACGCAAATGGCTAACAGATACCATTGTTGCTGAGGGCTTTAAGCTGACCGAACTTAACTACATTTTTTGCTCGGATGAGTACCTGCTACAAATAAACCAGCAATACCTGGATCATGATACCTATACCGATATCATCACGTTTGATAATTCCGAAGAAGAGGGCATCATCGTAGGCGATATTTTTATCTCCATAGAGCGGATAAAAGAGAACGCTGGCAAGTTTTCCGTTACCGAAGCACAGGAACTCCACCGGGTAATGGTACATGGCGCATTGCATTTATTAGGGTATAAAGATAAATCTGCCGCTGATAAGAAAAAAATGACTTTAAAAGAAGATCATTATTTGGGCGAAAGAACTTTTTAATCCTACTTTTACAGTATAAATTATTCATCTCCAATTTTTTAACCAATGAAAACACTTGCATTAATACTTACGCTGATGTTTGTAACATCTGCCCCCTCATCTGTATATGATTTTAAGCTAAAAACCATCGATGGTAAAAACTTCTCGCTTAAAAAATACAAGGGAAAAAAAGTACTGATCGTTAACACAGCTTCTAAATGCGGATTCACCGTACAATACACAGATCTGCAGAAACTTGCGGAGCAGTACAAAGACAAATTGGTTGTTGTTGGTTTCCCCGCAAATAACTTTGGCGGCCAGGAACCGGGTACCGAGCAGGATATCAAGACCTTTTGCCATGATAACTTTAACGTTACCTTCCCGATGAGCGGCAAAGTAAGCGTTACTGGTTTGGATATTAACCCATTATTTAAATTTCTGACCACTGCGGATAACCCTGATTTTAAGGGCGATATTAAATGGAACTTTGAGAAATTCCTGATAGATGAGAATGGTAACCTGATACACCGTTACCGTTCGGCCACAAAACCGCTTGATCCTGCGATCACCAGCGCGTTATAATCCAACAAAGCATTTTTTAAAGGCTGTTCCCGTTTCGGAGACAGCCTTTTTTGTTATTATACGCCCAACGTTTTAAGCTTTTCCACCTATATTAGCGATAAACCTTTTTGCGTCAACATGAAAAAAATCATCCCATTGCTGGCCATTGCCCTGGCAACAGCCAGCCTCACAAAAGCACAAATGACTATTAAAACACTCCCGTACCCCCAAACAAAAAAGGGTGATATTACCGATACGTACTTCGGCACCTCTGTGGCCGACCCATACCGCTGGCAGGAAGATGACCGTGCCGAAGACACCAAGGCCTGGGTTATTGCCGAAAATAAGGTTACACAAGATTACTTAGGGCAGATCCCCTTTCGCGAAGACATCCGCAAACGCCTGGAGGTATTGTGGAATTATGAGAAATATAGCGCTCCTTTCAAAGAAGGGAAATACACCTACTTTTATAAGAACGATGGTTTGCAAAGCCAATCGTTACTATACAGGCAGTTGGGCGAGGGCAAGCCGGAGGTTTTCCTGGATCCTACAAAATTCTCTACGGATGGTACCACTTCGCTGTCCGGTATCGACTTTTCTAAGGATGGCAGCCTTGCAGCTTACCAAATCTCCGAAGGCGGGTCCGACTGGCGGAAGGTAATCGTTATTAAAACAGCCGATAAAAGCATTGTTGGAGATACGCTAACCAACGTAAAGTTTTCGGGTATTTCCTGGTATAAAAATGAAGGGTTTTATTACAGCAGTTACGATAAACCAAAAGCCGGCAGCGAGTTAGCGGGTTTAACGCAATACCATAAATTATACTTTCATAAGCTCGGCACACCGCAAGCCGAAGATAAAATGATATTCGGTGGCGATGTTACACCGCGCAGGTACATTGGTGGCGATGTAACGGAAGATGAGCGCTACCTGGTTATCAGCGCGGCTACATCTACCACCGGTAATGAGTTATACATCAAAGACCTATCAGCACCAAACAGCCCGATAGTCAATATCGTAGATAATTTTGAAAAAGAGCATCGCGTGATAGATAATGTGGGAAGCAAGCTTTACATCTTTACCAATTTTAATGCACCAAACTACCGCTTAGTAACTGTCGATGCTGCGAACCCAAAACCCACCAATTGGAAAGACTTGATCGCGGAAACTCAAAATGTATTGGGTATATCAACCGGAGGTGGTAAAATTTTTGCGGAGTATTTAAAGGATGCTACCTCATTGGTGAAACAATACGATATGAATGGCAAATTTGAGCACGATATCGCGTTACCCTCTGTTGGTACAGCGGGTAGTTTCGGGGCGAAAAAACATGAGACAGAAACTTACTACAGCTTCACATCCTACATATATCCCAGCACTATTTTTAAATATGATATAGCAAGCGGCAGATCAACCGTTTATAAAAAATCGGGGGTGCAGTTCAACCCGGAGTTATACGAATCCAAGCAGGTATTCTATTCCTCAAAAGATGGTACAAAGGTGCCAATGATTTTAACCTATAAAAAAGGCACGGTGCTTAATGGCACAAACCCAACTATGCTATATGCTTACGGCGGCTTCAGCGTAAGCCTTACGCCCGGGTTTAGTACCTCCAATATTGTTTTGCTGGAGCATGGTGGTATTTACGCGGTACCAAACCTTAGGGGCGGTGGCGAATACGGGGAAAAATGGCATCTCGCCGGCACTAAAATGCAAAAGCAGAACGTATTTGATGATTTTATAGCCGCAGCACAATATCTTATTGATAACAAATACACCTCCAAAGAACACCTCGCTATTGCTGGTGGTTCTAATGGCGGGCTGCTTGTTGGTGCGGTTATGGCGCAAAGGCCGGATCTTTGCAAAGTAGCCTTCCCTGCGGTTGGAGTAATGGATATGCTGCGTTACAACAAGTTTACGGCAGGTGCCGGATGGGCATATGATTACGGCACTGCCGAAGATTCTAAGGAAATGTTTGAATATCTGTACAAGTATTCGCCTTACCATGCTATAAAACAGGCCGATTACCCGGCAACTATGGTAACCACCGCAGACCATGACGATCGTGTGGTACCCGCGCATTCCTTCAAGTTTGCATCCCGACTGCAGGAAATGCAAAAGGGTGCGGCACCCGTACTTATTAGGATAGAAACCAAGGCCGGGCATGGTGCAGGCAAGTCAACCGCACAAGTAATAAACGAGCAGGCCGATAAATGGGCTTTCATGTTCCAAAACATGGGCATAAAATATTAGCCCGATGTTCCATGTGGAACATTCATAAAAAAGACGCGCTCATAAGAGGCGCGTCTTTTTTATAATCCATTGATTATGCGACTGTTAGTTGCCTTTCTTAGCATCTTCTGCCGCTTTCTGCTTTACTTTTAACTTATCTTCCTGCACTTTTTTGATTGAATCTTGTTTTGCTTTTTTAGCTTTCTCTTTTTTCTTAAAAAACCCTCTCAGCAAAAAGTTATGCTGGGCGGCCTGCAGGTCTTCGTTGAGGGTGGCGGTAGTGGCATGTACGCCTTTCATGGTGGTTTGGGCCTGTTTCACCGTACCTTCCAGGTCGCGGGCAATTTTATCGTTGTTAAGCAGGCGGCCTATACTGCCTTTGCCATTGTTTACTTTGGCCACAATTTCGGCCAGGTTGCTGGTTAGCACCTCGGCGTTATCTGCAACTTTGGTTAGCTTGGTTATTATCCTATCTACATCCACCGGGTTCACGGAGGTTAGCTCATTATCATCGCCAATTTCTTCTGTGCTGGTAACACCGCCGGGGGCTATTACCACCAGTTTATCACCCATCAGCCCATCGCTGCCGATGCTCATTTTAGAATCTTTTTTGATGAATTTTTTAACCGACTTATTCAAGCTCAATTCTACCCTTACCGAGCTATCGGTAACAATATTGATGCTCTCCACCACGCCCACATTAATACCTGCGAAGCGCACGTTATTACCTACGGTAAGCCCATTTACGTTTTTAAAGGTTCCGTATACATTGAAGGTGGAGTTGAACAGGCTTTTTTGATTGCCTATAAAAAATACAGCCAGCAGCAGTATTACAAACCCGACGACGGTAAATACCCCTATTTTTATTTTTTGTGATGATGTGGTTTTCATGTTGTTTCGTTAAAAAATGATCTTACCAGTTCGTCGTCAGATGATTGCAATTCATCGAACGAGCCTTCGGCTATATATTCTCCATCGTTCATGATCACTACACGGTCGCCGGTTATTTTGGCGCATTCCATGTCGTGTGTAATAATGATGGATGACGTTTTATATTTCTTTTGCATATTCAGGATCAGTTCGCTTATCTCGCGCGAAGTAATTGGGTCTAAGCCGGTTGTGGGCTCATCGTAAAGCATAATTTCGGGCTTCACGATCATGGTACGCGCAAGGCCCACCCGTTTTCGCATCCCGCCGGAAAGGTCCGATGGCATTTTATCTATCGCGTCGAGCAATCCTACACCATCCAGTACCTCTTCTACCAGCTGGTCTATCTCTGCCTTGTCCCTCATTTTTAACACGCGGGTAAGCGGAAATTCGAGGTTCTCGCGCACGGTCATAGAATCGTACAAAGCTCCGCTTTGAAAGAGGAAACCGACTTTGGTGCGAAGCGCTTTCAGCTGCTTATCGCCCATATCAGCCACTACATCGCCAAATACTTTTACGGTACCTTCGTCGGGGTTTAAAAGGCCAACTATGCACTGTATTGTAACCGATTTACCTTGTCCCGATTTGCCTAATACCACCACATTCTCACCGCGTTTTACTTTCAGGCTAATATCCTTCAGCACCTCATTGTCGCCAAAGGATTTGGAGATCCGTTCTATATCCACCACAACCTCATTTGGATCATGCTTTTGCTGCGCGGCTTGGTTCTTCTGCTCTTCCATGTTACCTGTAGAATAAAATACTGGTGACTTGTACAGCAAAAGCATCTATTACGAAGATCCAAAGCGAGGCGGTTACAACGGCAGAATTTGCTGCCAGGCCCACGCTTTCGGTACCTTTATTAGAATGAAAGCCTTTATAGCAGCCCACAAAGCCTATCGCGAAGCCAAAAAATATGGTTTTAACTAAAGCCGGTAAAAAATCGATGAACTCCAACGAGGAGATACATTTATGAAAGTAAAGCGAAAAGCTGAGATCATCGGTAAAATTCAAAGCCAGGAAACCACCAAATAAGCCAATTACATCGCCCATTAAAGCAAGGATAGGCACCATTATGCTGGTTGCCAGTATGCGTGTAACCACGAGGTATTGCATAGGGTTGGCCCCCGATACTTCCATCGCGTCTATCTGTTCCGTTACCTTCATACTGCCCAATTCGGCGCCAATACTCGATGCTATCTTACCGGCGCAGATGATAGCGGTAATTACAGGCCCCATTTCGCGGATGAAGGATACGGCGAGTGTTTTTGGCAGCATGCTTTCGGCACCCATATCAACCATAGAGGGGCGCAGTTGAAGGATGAGCACCAAACCCATGATAAAAGAGGTGAGCCCAACCAGCATAAATGATTTGTAGCCGATCTCGTAACACTGCCGCACAAATTCCGACCACTCAAATCCACCGGTAAAAATATTACGGAAAAAACGACTGAAGAAAACGCCCTGTTCGCCAACGCCCTCCATCCATTTTTTGTACCCGGTTAATGCTTGTTCTGCCATAAAATTCTAATTACTTGCCAGTTATAAACAATTGGTTTTGTATTTGTTTGGGTTGGGCTATTATTTAACTCCGGCTTAAAAACTTATGCTAAACAAGAAAGTAGCTGCGGACGAAAAGTTATAACTGGTTGGGAGATTAACAGCGGACGAGGGTAATTGTTTACTGGCCTATTTGTGGCTTAGGTTCTTAGCGATCAACGCATTTCTTCAGTGTTCAGATTTTAATCTTCCCCGCCTGTCTTGTGTCCAAAATGTGATTTCCTGTCAGACCTTCCAACAGATTTTTTTATATATATCTGATTATTACATGGTTATAAATTAAATTCGGCTTTAATCTGTTTCCATCGTCGGTCTTTCTATTTTCCAATCCCCTATCTTTTACACAACAAAAACATACCGTTTATAACCACTATATTATTTATGCGTATTTTTGCGGTTTAAACTGGCCATCAATGGAATATAAGGCAATTATAGTGGGTGCAAGCGGGCTTGTAGGCGATAAACTGCTTACGGTGCTGCTAAACCATGCCGAATACGACGAGATATTGGTTTTGGTGCGAAAAAAATTGCCGATGGAGCATAAAAAACTGGTGCAATTGGTGATAAACTTTGACGATCTGCCTAAATACGCGGCATCGTTAACCGGCCATGCGGTTTTTAGCTGCCTGGGCACTACCAATGCCAAAACGCCGGATAAAGACCAGTATCGCAAGATAGACCATGATTATCCTTTGCAGATAGCAGAATTAGCCAAGGCTAACGGGATTGAACAATTCCACCTGGTATCTGCTGTTGGCGCCAATGCCGGCTCGTCTACCTTTTATTTAAAGCTGAAAGGTGATTTAGAAGATAGTTTAAAAGCGGTCGGTTTAAAAAGCTTGCATATCTATCAGCCATCTATGTTATACGGTGGCAGAAAAGATCAGCGCACTTTGGAAAACGCCTTAATTGGCCTTTTTAAGGTGATAGACCACCTGATGATAGGCGGCTGGCGTAAATACCGCAGCATAGATGCCGCTACCATTGCAAACGCCATGTTCCGTAATTCGCTGAAGAGCGCACCGGGAATACATACATATACATTTGATCAAATAAAGAACGCTTAGTGAGTACATACATTTCGGCCGAGAATTTGGGCCATTCCTTTCATGATAACTGGTTGTTTAAAAACCTAACTATTGGCATTAACCGCGGCCGCAGGGTCGCTTTAGTGGGCATTAATGGTGCCGGCAAGTCTACTCTTTTAAAAATTCTGTCAGGTTCGTTAAAACCCACAGAAGGCAAAGTGGCACAAGCGCGTGACCTTAACGTTGGATATCTGGAGCAAGATCCGCATTTTAAAAACGCCGTTACCATCAGCGATTACATCTTCCATGCTGATAATATACAGCAGCAATTGATCCGCCGTTACGAGGAGTTGTTGGAGAACGACCCGGATAATATGAAGGAGATGGACAAGATAATGGAGGAGATGAGCGACATCGATGCCTGGGATTATGAATACAAGATAAAAACCATTTTGGGCAGGCTGGATATTCATCACCTTAACCAGCCTATCAACACGCTTTCGGGTGGTCAAAAGAAACGTTTGGCCTTAGCTAAACTGCTTATTGAAGACCCCGAAATCTATATTTTAGATGAGCCTACCAACCACCTTGATATTGATACTATTGAGTGGCTGGAAAAGCTATTAACGGAAGGCAGCAAAACCATCCTCATGGTTACGCACGACAGGTACTTTCTTGATAACGTTTGTAACGAGATTTTGGAAATAGACCGCGGTAAGATCATCCCCTACGTGGGAAACTATGGTTACTACCTGGAAAAGAAAGCCGAGCGCGAAGCGACCGACGAAGCCACTTTCCAAAAAAACTCACAGTTATTAAAGAAAGAATTGGAGTGGATGCGCCGCCAGCCAAAGGCAAGAGGAACCAAGTCTAAATCGAGAATTGACTCTTATTATGACCTGGAAGCCAAAACCAAGAACAATGGCGGCAAACAGGATGTAGAACTGAGCGTGAAGATTGCGCGGCAGGGAAACAAAATAATGGAGATGCACCATGTTACCAAAGGCTTTAATGGCAACACTTATATAAAAGATTTTAATTACGTTTTCAAAAAAGGCGACCGTATTGGCCTTGCCGGTAAAAATGGCAGTGGCAAATCCACCCTCCTTAACTTAATTACCGATGGCTTAAAACCGGATAGCGGAGAAGTTGTAAAAGGCGAGACCACTGTTATCGGTTACTTTAATCAGGCTGGTTTGTCTTTTAAGGAAGATGAACGCGTTATAGACGTGGTAAAAAACGTTGCCGAGTTTATTACCATGGCGGACGGTAAAATGATATCCGCCTCTGCCCTGCTCACATTGTTCCTGTTCCCGCCTGCTAAGCAATACGGCATGATAGCCAAGTTAAGCGGTGGCGAAAAGAAAAGGCTTCACCTGATGAGCATCCTAATGAAGAACCCCAACTTCCTGATATTGGATGAGCCTACAAACGATTTGGATATTGACACGCTGAATGTATTGGAAGAGTTTTTAACCACCTATCCCGGCATCCTTATGATCGTATCGCACGATAGATATTTGCTGGATAAAATGGCCGAGCAGCTGTTTATTATGGAAGGCAATGGGGATGTGAAGGTTTACAACGGCAACTATTCATCGTACAGGATAGAGCTGGAAGAAAGCAAACAGGCTAATAAAAAGCCTTTGGCTCCTACCCCAATACAAGTAGAAGCACCGAAGAAAGCCAAGTTGAGTTTTAAGGAAGAAAAAGAATTTGAAGGTTTAGAAAAAGAGATAAGCGATATTGAGAACAAGCTAAAGGAAACAACCGATGAGCTAAACACTATCAATATAGAAACGAAAAAACTAAACCAGCTTACAGATAAAATAACTTATTTAAATAAGCAGCTTGATGCAAAAAGCATGCGCTGGATAGAGTTATCTGAGCTGAAAGAAGCATAAGATGAAGCTATCTGACGTTATTGCATCTACGGGTGTTATTATATTATTAGCGGCTTTTTTACTTAATTTATACAAGAAACTACCGTCGCACAGCCGTTGGTATAGCGGAATGAACTTTATAGGAGCGGGCTTGTGTGGGTTATCATCCTACATAATCAGCTTCTACCCTTTTGTGGTTTTAGAGAGCATTTGGGCATTATTTGCCCTTTATTCGTTCATTGTTCCACGTGGAACATTTACCAACGAGAGCGAATAATGTTCCACGTGGAACATTAAAAATTGATATTAAACAATGTTCCATGTGGAACATGGAGGTTATATGTTTAAGAAATATAATGTAATAGTTGTTGGTGCAGGTCACGCGGGCTGTGAAGCTGCGGCTGCTGCAGCCAACCTTGGTTCGTCGGTTTTGCTGATAACCATGAATATGGGAACCATTGCGCAAATGAGTTGTAACCCCGCCATGGGCGGTGTTGCCAAGGGGCAAATTGTGCGCGAGATTGATGCCTTAGGTGGCTATTCTGGTATCATTACGGATAAGACTTCTCTTCAATTTAGGATGTTAAATCTCTCAAAAGGCCCCGCTATGTGGAGCCCTCGTGCCCAAAGTGACAGAGCAAGATTCGCTGAAGAATGGCGTATTGCCCTGGAAAAAACGCCCAATGTCGATTTTTGGCAAGATACCGTTACCTCGTTATTGGTTAAAGGCAATACCATTGCCGGTGTAAAAACATCCATAGGTGTAGAGATAGAGGCCGACTCTGTTGTGCTCACCAATGGAACTTTTTTAAACGGCGTTATCCATATTGGAGAGAAAAAGTTTGGTGGAGGCCGTTCGGGCGAAAAGGCGGCAACCGGCTTAACCGAGCAATTAATAACCCTTGGCTTTGATAGCGGCAGAATGAAAACTGGTACCCCTCCCCGTGTAGACGGACGAAGCCTGAACTACTCTTTAATGGAAGAGCAGTGGGGGGACGAAGAACGCGGGCGTTTTTCTTATACCAATGTTGAACTTGCTAAGGACCAACGCTGCTGCTGGATCACCTACACGAACGCTAAAGTACACGAAACACTAAAAGAGGGCTTTGAGCGTTCGCCAATGTTTACCGGGCGCATCAAGGGTTTAGGTCCGCGTTATTGCCCATCCATTGAAGATAAAATAAACCGCTTTGCCGAGCGCGACCGTCACCAGATCTTTGTAGAGCCCGAAGGATGGAACACTTGCGAGATCTATGTAAACGGTTTCTCTACTTCATTGCCAGAAGATGTGCAGTACAAAGCGCTTACCCAAATACCAGGTTTCGAAACAGCGAAAATGTTCCGCCCGGGTTATGCTATAGAATACGATTACTTCCCGCCTACCCAATTGGGCTTAACCCTGGAGACGAAACTCATCAGCAACCTGTACTTTGCCGGGCAGATAAACGGCACCACCGGTTATGAGGAAGCAGCATCACAGGGCTTTATTGCAGGTATCAACGCGCATCAAAAAATAAACGATAGGCACGAACTGATCCTGAAAAGGTCGGAGTCTTATATCGGCGTATTGATAGATGACCTGGTAACTAAAGGCACCGAAGAGCCATACCGGATGTTTACCTCAAGGGCAGAGCATCGCTTGTTGCTTCGCCAGGATAACGCGGATATCCGCCTTAGTCCGATGGGCCACGATCTGGGCCTGATCAACGACGAGCGCTTAGACAAGGTAAATCAAAAGATTAAAAACTCGGATGACATCGTTGCCTTTACCCGCAGCAAAAGCGTTGATCCCGCCGCTGTAAATAACCTGCTGGAAGAGTTAGGTACCAGCCCGATAAACCAAAGCGCTAAACTGTTCAATTTATTAAGCCGCCCGCAGATTGGAATTAAGGACCTTAAAAGCATCGACCCTACCCTACAGGACAAACTCTCGGCCTACGATAAAGAAACTATTGAGCAGGCTGAAATAAAAATTAAATATGAGAGTTACTTTATAAAAGAAATGGAAATTGTTGAGCGGATGAAAAAAATGGAGGACAGAGAGATCAATCCCGAATTTGATTACAGCCAACTGGTTTCACTTTCTAAAGAAGCTCGTGAAAAATTGAAAAGGATAAAACCACGCACTTTGGGCCAGGCATCCCGCATTTCCGGTGTTTCACCGTCGGACGTATCGGTTTTGATGGTTCATGTGTCGAGATAGATTATAATTGGCTGTAAATCAATTATTTATAAAATATCGTTTATAAAGCATTATTTCAAATTTTTAATACCAGCGTTCATAAAAACATAAAAGTTGCTTACAGGCCAAAAAAACTATGTTAAATCCAAAATCGGTCTTTTTTTGTAAAATTTTATTCTTCCTGTTGATAGTTTTGGTGTTTTGTGGCTGCGCGGCTCAACAAAAACCGCAGGGTGGCCCCAGGGACCTCACTCCTCCCAAAATATTGAAGGCAACACCCGAAGACCAGACCCGGAATTTTAAAGCAAAAGAAATCCGTATAGATTTTGATGAGTACTTCCGTTTGACCAATCAATACCAGGAGATCAGCATCAGCCCGGCCCAGGAAAAGCAACCGGAGTACAAGATCGACAAAAAAAGTTTGGTGATCCAATTTAAAGATACGCTTTTAAAGAACACTACCTACGTGATCAACTTTGGTAAAGCCGTTGCCGATGTGAACGAAAATAATGTGCTCAAAAATTATACATACGTTTTCTCCACCGGGAGCCATATCGATTCACTAAGCCTTTCGGGAAACGTGGTTAACTCCATTACCGGCCTGAAAGAAAAAGATGCGACCGTATTCCTTTTTACACTGAGCCAGGATTCTCTCCTCTTCGGCAAAAAGAAACCGGGCATTTTTACCACAACAGATACTGCCGGCAATTTCTCTTTAAATAATTTACGTGAGGACACTTATCGGATCTACGCACTGAAGGAAAGCAGCCCTGATAAAATTTTTAACAATGATAACGACCTTATAGCTTTCACAAAAAATCCGATCAAGGTTGATAAGGACAGCTCCAACATTTTATTAAAGCTATTTAAACAGGTCCCCGATAATTTCAGGGTGTCCGAAAAGAAGTTTACACTTGATGGAAAACTATCACTGCTCTTTAACCGCCCGGTGCAAAAGCCATCAATAAAGGTTTTATACCCGGCCGCGTTGGATGCGCAGAAAATAGTGGAGTTCACCAAAACTAAGGATACGGCAGTCGTTTATATGCGCAATATGGTATTCGATTCCCTGAGCATCGCCATATTGGATAACAACAAACCCATAGACACTGTTTACCAGCTAAAAAGTAAAAACGAAACCTTTGAAAGAAACCTAAATTTCACCTTTGGGGTAAACCGCGACAATAAACTAAAACCCGGAACGGACCTGCCTATTACCGGTAACTTCCCGCTGGATAGTTACGATGCCGCGCAAATAGTGTTATTGGAAGATTCTATCCCGATCACCAATTTCACGCTTACAAAAGATACCTCCAATTTGAGAAAGTATTACTTAAAATATCGTTGGCGCGTGAATTCAAAATACCAGATAGGGTTAAATGAGGGCGCGTTTACAGACATCTACGGCGATAAGAATAAGAAGTTTGCCAAGCCCTTTACGGTAGATAAGCCTGAAAATTATAGCCAGCTTACCCTAAAGGTGAGTGTGCCTGCAGACACCGGCAAAACCTATGTAGTTGAAATTTTAGATGATACCAAAACCGTGCTCCGCAGCGATATAGTCAGTAAGAACACTTCTTTAGTTTATAAAAACTACGCTACTATAAAGTACTCCATTCGTGTTATCTACGACGTTAACCACAACGGCCGATGGGACAGCGGTAACGTAAAACGCAGGGCACAACCCGAAACGATATGGGTAAGCCCGAAAGACATCGTGCTGCGTGCCAATTGGGAAGCTGAGGAACCCTTGGATATACCTAAGGAACAGTCTAATCCTTAAACCAGCCCGAATACATAATATAGTTTTGTGGTAATTTATTTAGTAAGGCCTTTTGCTCATCGGTAAGAAGCTTTATTTTTTTTGCCGGGGATCCGGCGTACAGATAACCCGATTCACAAACGGTCCGTTCCAGCACTACGGAACCCGCCCCTATGATCACATATTCTTCCACCACGGCATCATCCATTACAATTGCACCCATACCTATCAAAACGTTATTTTGCAGCGTACAGCCGTGTACAATGGCGTTATGGCCTATAGAAACGTTATCACCAATATTGGTTGGTGCTTTTAAGTAAGTAGCGTGGACGCAGGCACCATCCTGTATATTGGTGTTGTTGCCTATTTTGATGTAATGCACATCTCCACGTACCACCGCATTAAACCAAACGGAGCAATTATCGCCCATTACTACATCGCCTACGATGGTGGCATTTTCGGCTATAAAACAATCGTTTCCCCATATGGGGCTTTTATCTTTTACGGGGAGTATTAGCGGCATGTATAATTACTATTTAAATTTTTTAGAAAAAGGGGTTTGGCTCATGAACCTATGTATAGGTATAGCCCATTTACATATTAAATGACTAACTAAAAGAATTATCGCTATAGGTACTATACGTGGTGTTGTAAAGCCAGTTTCATCTACATTAGACCCAGAACTTATGGAAAAGTGTTTATAGCTAAAATCTACTAAATGACAGCTATATAAAATCAAAAGGGTTAATAAAAAATATTGTCGCGATGAGGCCCTAAATAAGTAAACCGTGACGGTGATAAAAAGGGCTATATACCCGAGATAATTATTTAAAGGTAATCCAACCCCATTTTTAAAATGAGCAATTAAGGAATCAACCGTGAACAATATCAAAAAGGCAATAATTATAGCATCAGCGTATTTACTCTTTTTATCCATATTAAAATTTAATACTTTAGCACCTTCAAATTAAACGCGGGAATAGCTCAGTTGGTAGAGCGTCAGTTTCCCAAACTGAAGGCCGCGGGTTCGAATCCCGTTTTCCGCTCAACTTACCAAAATTTCCACCAAGGCTTCTCCTCGGTAGAAATCCAGTAATTATCATTAAAAGGTATGTTTGTATAACCACTTGTTACGCTATATCCATAAACATAAATAGAATCTTCTATTCCATTTTTAAATCGCTTTATTATCCTTTGCACGGGAAATATTAATGTACCATCCGGCATTAATACTGATACAGTTATTTCTCCATCAGGAGCTTTATCATCTGTTATCCAACTTGCTCCGGGCACGTTCTTTATAATAGTTTCTCCTATATAAGATCCAATTGAAAACAATACCGACCCTAAATTACTCCGTAAGCGTCCACCAAGCCTTGCCCGCCCGTTTATCGAATGTTTACCAATAAACTGGTCTATCGCTATAAAACTATTTATAGAATAATCCAATTTCAAGTTATCAGCAGCAAAAGCTTTTACTATCCATTTAGATTGCGAAACAATATCCTCCTTTAAAGTACCCATATTATAAATCTAAAATACCGTGTCCTCCAACATATCCGCATGTTCCGGGTAATCGGTTGTATAATGCAGTCCCCTGCTTTCGTGCCTGGCCATCGCCGATTTTACAACGAGGTAACTTACCTGTATTAAATTACGCAGTTCGCAAAGCTTAACCGATACTTTGGTATGCTTGTAAAAATCTTCGGTTTCTTCATACAACAAACGCAGCCTGCGCATTGCACGCTCTAACCTAAAGTCAGATCGTACTATACCCACATAGTCATTCATCAGCTTTTGCATCTCGCGGATGTTGTGTGTAACTAAAATATCTTCGTTAGAAAGTTTTACGCCGTGTTCGTTCCAGTCCGGAATATCACCAGGTAATTCAAATTCATTAAATGCAACAACGGCGTCCTTATATATGCGATGTGCAAATACCAGTGCCTCTAATAACGAATTTGATGCTAACCTATTAGCACCATGCAAGCCCGTTGACGAACATTCCCCGCAAGCATAAAGCTGCCTGATGGACGACCTACCGCTATGATCTACCAGCACACCACCGCACATATAATGGCAGGCAGGCGCTACAGGGATCATATCACGCGTCATATCAATGCCCATCTCCAAACACTTTGCGTAAATATTTGGGAAATGCGCTAATATGTCCTTCTTCTTTTTATGAGTTATATCCAAGTAAACAAAATCCTCCCCAGATTTTTTTATCTCGGCATCAATAGCACGGGCAACAATATCACGCGGAGCAAGCGATTTACGCTCATCATACTCCTGCATAAACTCTTCGCTATTGGTGCGTCTTAACACACCGCCCATGCCACGTACCGCCTCTGAAATAAGGAAAGAAGGATATTCCCCCGGGTTATATAAAGCCGTGGGATGGAACTGGATAAATTCCATGTTCCGTACCTTTCCTTTAGCACGGTAAACCATTGCCACACCATCGCCTGTAGCAATGGTAGGGTTGGTAGTAACCGAATAAATATGCCCCGCACCACCCGATGCCATTACTGTAACTTTCGACAGGATCTTCTCTACATTATTATTCTCGGTATTAAAAGCATATATACCGTAACAGGTGATATTATCCGACGATTTTGTTACCATCTCACCTAAATGGTGCTGAGTAATCAGGTCCACAGCAAAATAATGAGTAAGTATCTCTATGTTGGGTTCCCGATGTATCTCTTCCAATAAGGACCTTTCTATCTCAAAACCGGTAATATCCTTATAATGTAACACCCTAAATTCCGAGTGGCCACCCTCTTTTGCAAGGTCATAATTACCTTCATTAGTACGATCGAAATTGGTTCCGTACTCAATAATCTCATTGATACGTTCCGGGCCTTCTTTTACTACAGCCTCTACAACTTCCTTGTCGCAGAGCCCGTCGCCGGCAATAAGGGTGTCATTTATGTGCTTTTCAAAAGAATCCTCTTTTTTATCCACAACCACAGCAACGCCACCCTGGGCATACTTAGTGTTACTTTCATCTTCGTTGGCCTTGGTAACTATCAGTACCTTACCATGCTTTGCAGCCTTTAGTGCAAAACTTAATCCGGCAATGCCCGAACCTACTACCAGGAAATCCACTGTTCTGGTCATGCTTGAGTTATATATTTTGTAAAATTAATACTAATGTTAATAAGCGGTATAAAACGTGTTAAGTTTGTGTAAGTAAATAATTATAAATAACCGGAATAGTTAACAACCCGGATTTTTATCAATTTTTACAATACTTTTGAGCGATTTGTAAGACTATATTACAACGAAACTAACATTTTATTGAGCAAGTAAATATTAACATTTAAGTTTTGATATTAATAGTTGATTGTCACAGAAAGCTAAAAATCAGTAAAATAAAAAATAAAAATGCGTTGATAAATGTTAATAAAAATGTATAAACAACTTTTTTACTATAACCAGTAACGACTTTTACACATTACTAACACCTTAATAACAATAGGTTTATTTTATATATAAAAAGAAGTTATTATTAATTGATTTGTGGAATGGATACCTTCGAAGAAATAAAAATGAATGGTTTTGTGGACGAATACATCGACCCGTCGCTCGACCTTTTTGCCGAGATCAATAAACTTAAAAAAGAAAAAAATGCTGTTGTGCTGGCCCACTACTACCAGGAAGGAGATATACAGGATATTGCCGATTATATTGGCGATAGCCTTGGCCTTTCTCAGCAAGCTGCAAAAACCGATGCCGATGTTATCGTTTTTGCCGGTGTGCACTTCATGGCCGAAACAGCTAAGATATTATCGCCAAACAAGAAGGTTCTGCTACCGGATATGAAGGCAGGATGCTCCCTGGCCGACAGCTGCCCGCCACATTTGTTCAGAAAGTTTAAAGAAAACTATCCCGACCATTTGGTCATCACCTACGTGAATTGCACAGCGGAACTGAAAGCCCTGAGCGATATTGTTTGTACCAGCAGCAACGCTGTGCAGATAGTGGAAAGCTTACCTAAGGATCAGAAAATAATCTTCGGCCCGGATAAAAACCTGGGTGCCTGGGTAGCTAAAAAAACAGGGCGCGACCTGGTGTTATGGAACGGTGCCTGTATGGTGCATGAGATATTCAGCCGTGAAAAAATAACCAAGCTGAAGGAACGGCACCCGAATGCGAAGATATTGGCCCACCCGGAATGCGAGGAAGTGATACTGCAACTGGCAGATTACATAGGATCTACCACCGGGATACTGAAGTATGCTACCAATAGCCCCGAAACGGAGTTTATTGTAGCAACAGAGGCGGGGATTATTCACCAGATGGAAAAGGAAAATCCGTCTAAAAAATTTTTCCCCGCTCCGCCGAATAATACCTGCGCCTGTAACGATTGCCCGCACATGAAGCGTAATACGCTGGAGAAACTATACCTGTGTATGAAAAACGGCACACCAGAAATTGATGTGCCGCAGCATATTATTGAAAAGGCCGTTTTACCTATTGAGCGGATGCTGGAGATATCCGCGAGATTGGGACTTTAGATGTTTTAATAAAACCCGTCATTGCGAGGCACGAAGCAATCTCTGAACTTTGCATAGAGATTTGCTTATATGTAGATTGCTTAGTACTTCGTAATGACGCGTGGAGAAGGATAACTTACAAATTATCCTTTTTAGTTTCTACAGCATCCTGTACAGGTTGTGGCAAAGAGCTCAGCAGATTATACCCGGTAGCTTTTTCTATATCGCGAACGGTTACCCGGTACTGTTTCCAATCAGTATTTATCGTATTAATATTTGGTGTATTAACCGCAATTACGCGGGTAGTGGCAGATACACGGCTAACATCGCGATCTCCTATCGGAACGATCACAGCAATTTTCCAAACATTGCTTGGAACCGTAACATGCCCGTTGTTAATGGTAGTGGCCGCGCCGTTTTTACCTGTACCACCTGTGCCGTAAGCCCCCATTACAATATAAACCTCGTTACCGGCAACCACTTGTGCACGCAGGTAATTTTCCAGGTTTGCCCAAGTTTGCTGGTTATTATTTGGTGCCTGAGGGATCATGTTGGTCATTAAAAAAGTAGCCGAGTTGGCATTTGCAGAACTGGTACGATCTGCAGAAGGGCAGTTGTGGCCCCTATCGAAACCGGAATTTTGATAGCTGTTGCTTTCTACATGGTAAAAACTCGCGTCTAAGCCACTAAAACCTGCGAAATTATCAACACGTGGCGCCGCGTTGTTAATGGTAGTTGCATCAATATGCCAGCTTACCCAGTTTGGTGTTCCTTTCGTGCTGCTGTAAGATTCTACGTAATACTTTTGGTCTATCAAATAATCATTAAGCATAACCACATTAGGCTGTGCACCGGATGGATTACCGAATAGCAAATTGCTGTTATCACCGCTTTCGGGCTGTGCATCTACACCCGTGGTTACGCCGCGTTCGGCAGTTGGCGGGCTTGTAGTAGTTGTGGTATCGGCGCCGCTGTTATCTGTACTGCCGCCGACTATAATGCCTGCATCGCCCATGCCTTTAAAAGTAATATCATCAATATTGGTGCGTGCGGTAGCAGTTGGTAGGCTTATTTTTTTTATTTGGAAGCGAACCTTTTTAGTGGTTTCTACTTTAAATGAATCGGTAACGAGTGTAGTGTTGGTTTCATTAACGTCAGTTCCTAATTGTGTGTAGGTTTTACCGCTATCAACCGACATCAGTAATTGCCAGGTTTGATTAGCATCACTACCATATTTACCATGGGTGATATTTATCTGCGTTACACCGGCAACATCGAATTTCATAGTAAGATTGCCGTTTTTTAGCCTTATGGACTTCGAACCGTTTTTAAGGTCAGCCGGTAAACTACCGATTAAAGCATCGTCCAGGCTCCAGATGCCGGTATTTAACTTAGCGTCAGCAAGTAGGTATCCAGACTTACTGCCGGTTTCAAAACCCTCGGTAATGGTGTATGGTTTTGGTACAACAACTTCAATGGGTGGGGCTGGGTCTACAGTAATTCCGCCGCGGTAATCCTTGGCGCAACCGGCTATGAGTAATAGCCCCAGGCTTAAATAGATAAGTAACTTTCTGTTTTTCATATAGATATTATTAGATAAGCAAAAATATTACTTAAATATTAACCGTGTGTTAAATAGTTTTATGTACGGTAAATGTTACAATCAGCGCTAACACTAAGGGGATTAATTTATTATTGGTAATTTTGTGGTTTGTAATAAAATATGTTTGAGAACCAGGAACGTACCCATTTAGAAGAATTAGGTGAGTTTGGCTTAATAAGCCACCTTACTAAAAATATAAAGCTTACTCAAAAAAGCACCATTAAAGGCGTTGGCGACGATGCCGCGGTGTTGGATCATGCCGGCAAAAAACTGCTGGTATCTACCGATATGCTTTTGGAGGGAATCCATTTCGATTTGGCTTACACGCCTTTAAAGCACCTTGGCTATAAAGCCATACAGGTAAACCTGAGTGATATTTATGCCATGAATGGTACCGCCAGCCAGGTAACGGTTTCTATCGGTATGAGCAGCAAGTTCCCGCTGGAAGCTATTGAAGAATTGTACGAAGGTATTTACCTGGCCTGCGATAATTACAATGTGGATTTGATAGGCGGCGATACAACCGCATCCAAACAAGGGTTGGTTATTAGTGTAACCGTTTTGGGCTATGCCGATGGAAAGGATATCGTTTACCGTAACACCGCCGAAGAAGGCGACCTCATCTGCGTATCCGGCGATTTGGGTGGTGCATATACGGGCTTGCAATTGTTAGAGCGTGAGAAACTGGTCTACATAGAAAACCCCAACATTCAGCCAGACCTGGAAGGCAAGGATTACATTGTAGAACGCCAGCTGAAACCCGAGGCGCGTAAGGACATCATCGACCTGCTAAAAGAACTGGATGTAAAACCAACATCCATGATAGATGTATCTGACGGCCTGGCTTCGGAGCTATTGCACATTTGCAAGCAAAGCGACAAAGGTTGCAACCTCTACGAAGAAAAGATCCCCATAGACCCGATGACCTACGAAACCGCCCGCGAATTTGGCCTCGACCCTACCGTGTGCGCCCTAAGCGGCGGCGAAGATTACGAACTGCTATTTACCGTAAAGCAAGCCGAGTACGATAAGATAAAATTTAAAATGGATTTTACAATCATCGGTTACATTACCGAGCCAAATGCCGGTTGTAATTTGATCACCAAAAGTGGCAACGTGCATCCGTTAAAAGCGCAGGGGTGGAATGCGTTTAAAGCAGGCGAGTAGTAAGTACTAATCAATTAGCAGTTACAAATAAAAATTTTGTCATTGCGAGCGTAGCGCGGCAACCTCATAGGACAAGCAACCATGCAAGTACCGGATGTTTGTCCTTTGAATTTTTTAACTTAGTCATACCAACCATCACTCAGATCCTTCCAATCAGGGTTCATAGAAATTATTAAATCAATCTTCTTTTTTCTTGAACCTGCTTTTATTTGTTTTTCTCGGGCAATAGCATCATTAACCCACTGAAATTCTTCAAAGTAAACAAGCTTGTTACATTGATATTGGGCTGTGAATCCTGAATTAGCTTTTTCCTTATGTTGGAGAACCCGCTCTTTTAAATCATTAGTCATACCTGTATAAAGCACGTTGTTAGAATGGTTGGTTACGATGTACACATAGTATTCATGTAACTTTATTTTCATAAACTATTTTAAATAAATCCATGTTCCTGCGTGGCGGGCAGGCTGAGTTTGCCGCGCTGCGCTCGCAATGACATGGTGGTAATGTATTAGTTAACGGGCTCTCCTACTCATCCCCAATATACTTCACATCTATCTGCTTATTCGCCTTCGCTCCAAGCTTTTTAATTTTCTCTGCTGTCACGGTTAAATTACCACGGCCATCGGTGAGTTTGTTGAGTGCCTTATCGTAACTGTCCTGGCTTTGTTTAATGTTTTTGCCGATGCCTTCCATATCGCCAACAAAACCCACGAATTTATCGTACATCTCGCCGCTGAGGCGGGCAATTTCCAGTACATTGCGGTTTTGGCGTTCCTGTTTCCATATACTGGCTATGGTGCGCAGCGTGGCCAATAAAGTACTCGGACTAACAATAACGACCCGCTTATCCCAGGCATCGTTGAACAGATCGGCATCCAACTGCACCGCAAAGCTGAATGAAGATTCTATCGGCACAAAAAGCAAAACAAAATCGGGCGAGTTTACCTGGTACAGGTCGTGGTAGTTTTTAGATGACAGCCCATGCACGTGCCCACGAATAGATTCCACGTGTGCTTTGGAAAACAAACGTCGCTCTTGCTCTGTTTCGCAATTCACCAGCCGCTCGTAAGCGATTAGGGAGACCTTAGAATCAATTATTAAATGTTTTTCATCCGGGAGGTCAATAATCACATCGGGCTGCAACCTGCCGCCGTCCGCGTGGTTCAGGCTGGCTTGTGTACGGTACTCTCTGTCGCGTACAAGTCCGCTGCGCTCTAAAACTTTTTCTAAGATCACCTCACCCCAGTTGCCCTGCTTTTTATTATCGCCTTTTAGGGCTTTTGTCAGGTTTGATGCTTCGGTACTGATGAGTTTGTTCAAATCCATCAATTTAGAGATCTCCCCCTTCAGCACGTTGCGCTCGTCCGATTCGGCTTTGTACACCTTCTCTACTTTTTCCTCAAAGGCTTTGATGTTTTCTTTTAGCGGGTTAAGGATGGTATCTATGCTCAACTTATTTACATCCGTAAACTCACGCGATTTTTCTTTTAGTAACTTTTCAGCGATGTTTTCAAACTCTTTCTGAAAATGGCTGCGGGTATTTTCGATATCGGCTTTTTGTTCGGCAAGTTTTTCCTGCTGGGCCTTAAAATAGGAGCGGGACGATTCTAAGGATTGGTTTGCCTGGGCAAGTTGGGTGCGTTCGTACAAAAGTTCATCCAGCAAACGGTTTTGCTCGTCTTTTAGCAGTTTGGTAACGTTTTCTTTTTCGGACTGCAGCCCGGCAGTCTTCTGCCCGGCGATAGCGAGGGAAATTTTAAGCGATTCATTTTCGGATTTTACCACAGCAAATTCATCCGCGGAAATAAGTCCTTCGGGCCGCTTTTTAATAAAGAAGAAAACCAGGCCTGCCACAAAAACTACGCCCGCAACACCCAAAATAACACCGTCCATTTTGATAAAAAAATTAGCAAAACGAATGTAGTAAATTTAATATTACTAAAAAAAGGTAAAGTGTATTATCCAGAGAAATCTCTTTTAAAACAGGGGGCGCCTACGGAGCCAAAAAAAATTTTGAATGATGCTATAAACAGGAAGTTCCTACGGAACTACGAACTCATTTGTCTATAACTCCGGAGGAGTAACCTGTTTGTACAAATAATTAAGCAACGAAATTGGCTCCGTAGGTGCCTCCTGTTAACCACCACATTTTAAAAGCGATTTCCCTGGTGTATTGTCTCTACAGGGAAAAATATATGAACTTCTGATTTTTCCTTTTATTTTAGAGAAAAATTCTAAACCATTATCACTGTGTTAAAGAGAACTACTATTATCTATACTTGTATGCTGGTATTGTTATTTGCTTGTAAAAAAGATGACAGCAGCAAGCTGCCAGTAAACTACAATGCTACCTTTACTGTAGACAGAATTAATTACTATATAGGCGAACGGGTAGATTTTAAAACAGACGGTGTAAATACTACCAATTACCTGGTAGATTACGGCGATGGGCAACAGTCGGTAACAAGCAGTCATATTTACCAGACAGGAGGAGTGTACACGGTATCGCTACTCATTGAAGGAAAAAGTGTTTTTTCAAAAAAATAAGGATATATCCCGGCACTACAAGCTATGAATTGCGTAACGGCAGTTCGGTTAATTTTAAAAGCATGGTCGTGTTTACAATGATGAGCGGGCAACTAAATAGTGAAAATATACAGGATGTAGGAAGTTTTGCGATTGGCGCAAAAACAGACACTGTATTTTTAACTAAGCATACGTATGGGCCGGGCTTACAATTTGAAGCTAATATTGTTACTGGGTCGGGGACAGGTATGCACCTTTCTCCGTTTTATACTTTTTACATTTCCGAAATTAAGCATAACATTTTCACCATTACCGACGCGACTGACGTGGGATGGTATAACAAGCTCGGCGACTATAAATAGCCCGAAAAATTAGGTAAGCTATCGCTTTTTCTCCAGTGTATCCTTTGAAGTATTGGTGGTACCGCAGCCGATGCAGGTCTAAAGAAAATTACCGACAAAAATGTAGTGCGTTCTCTACAGCTGCTTTATTACCCAAAGAGAGCGCCTTTTTAAAATCGGGGCAAGCGGCGGCATCATTTTTAAGCAGGTGATTTATAAAGCCGCGATTATTGTAAGCCTCACCATTTTTAGGGTCGACGGAAATTACATTACTATAATCAGCAATGGCGCCCGCATAGTCTTTCAAGTTGCGCTTGCAAAAGGCCCGATTAAATAATACACGGGTACTAACAGATTCAATGGACAAACACTTGTCGTAATCATCAACAGCACTTTTGTAATTGCCTGTTTTTAAATAATCATTACCCCGTTGTTCGTAAGCGCTAAAGCCTGCGCCGTTAATTTTTAAGTTCTCGGTATAATCGGCAATAGCGGCAGTAAACTGCCCCAAATTATCAAAAGCCAATGCGCGGTTGAAATAAGCTATAAAGTTTTGAGGATCTGATTGAATAGCCTTGGTGTAATCGCCTACAGCACCAGAATAGTCCTTTATTTTATACTTGGCGCGGCCACGAATAACATAAGCATCGGCCGGAGCTATTTTTAGCAACCGAGCAAAATCTGCCGCAGCGCCTTTGGCATCATTAATAGCGCTCTTTGCCTCGGCGCGGGCGTTCAAAGCATCAACATTATTAGCATCAATGGCAATTGCGGCATCATAGTCGGCAATGGCGCCTTTATTGTCGCCTGTTTCTTTTTTTAATTGCCCCCTTTCGATGTAGGCATTTTTGTATTTGGGGTCGAGCGCGAGCGCCATATCATAATCTGCCAGGGCCGCCGGGAGGTTGTTCAAGATGAAATTAGTCCGCCCGCGGTTATAGTAGGCAACAGCGGTAGGTTTAATAGAGATGGCCTGGTCATAATCGGCAATGGCGCCGTCGTATTTACCTAAAACATCTTTTAACCGGCCGCGGTCCACATAGGCCCGGTCGAAATTTATTTTTAAACTCACCGCTTTATTAAGATCTATAAGCGCGCCGTTAAAATCTTTAAGGGTTATTTTGGCGTGGCCGCGCTGATAATACCCATCTGCTTCGTTGGGATAATCGGCAATGTCTTTGGTGTAAAAGTCCACAACTTTCACGGCTTCAAGGCTATCGGCCGACGTGGTTTTTAGTTGGGCGTTTTGTGCCGAAGCGAATGCGGGGATTATAAAAAGGAAGGCGAATAGCTTATTCATGACAGGATATTAGGAATACCTAAAGTAGCTATTTTATCCGCCAGGTCAGCAGTAAATTTTTATGGATTTGTTTTCAGTGTATCCTTTGGCGCCCTAATGGTACCGCTGCCATTGCCGCTGGTATCTTTCCCGCCGGTTTCGGTTGGGCTGGTTTTGTAGCCGGCGCTATCTGCCGGGCCCGAGTTGCCAACGTGTGTTTGCCCCGAATCTGCCTGAGCCCCGCCGGTTTGCCCGGTGTTTCCTTTACACGCTGTGAAAAACAACAGCGCCGCAGCTAACATAATTACGAGGTAAGAAATTATTTGTTTCATGAAGGTAATTTTTGTTGGTATACTTAAACTACAATCAGCATATTTACATGTTTAAATTTTCTCAAAATAGATCTGGTTATGAAATACGCGTTTATCCTGCTAAGCCTTGTTGGCTGCTTTTTTATATCATCGTGTTCAAAAAGTGGGAGCGCTGCACCGGTCCCGCATAATATAAAAGTTACCGTAACCGCTACGGCGGCATTTACGGTAAAGCTGTCCGCCACAAAAGCAGATGAAACCGTAAACTCGGCTATCGATACCAAAACGGTAAGCAGCGGCACTTATGAGTTTACAACGGGCCTGGTTGTAGGCGGCGTATTGCATTTAGAGATCCAGAACTCGGGCGCCGAGAACACCGTATCGTATACCATTACCAATAATGGTGCCGCGGGCACCTCAGATTCGGGCAAGGAGTTGGGCTCTTTCAGTAAAATAACTACCGATTACGCTGTAAACTAAACCAGACTACTTACAATATTTAGCAAGGTTTCCCACGGCTTGTGTATTACCATATTCTACGCCTTTTCTAAAATCTGCGCAAGCCCCTGTGGTATCCCCCAATAGGCGTTTTGCATTACCACGATTATTAAAGGCATCGCCGTCTTTTGGTTCCAGGGCAATGTATTTGGTGTAGCCCTCTATGGCCCCCTTATAATCGCCAAGAGATTTTTTTGCAAGAGCGAGGTTATAGTAGGCATCGGCATATTCCTTATCAATAACTATAGCCTTGTTCAGGTCCTCCACCGCGCCATTATCGTCGTCGAGGTTTAACTTTGATGTCCCTCTTTTAAAGTATCCGTCGGCCTCTTTTGGTGTAAGCGTTATGTATTTGGTGTAATCTTCAATGGCATCATTGTAATTTGCCAGCCCATCCTGCGCCAGCCCGCGATTATAGTATCCATCGGCATATTTAGGGTCGAGCGCAATGATCTTGTCTGCATCGGCAATGGCACCGGCATAATCTTTCAGGTTATATTTGGCTACGCTGCGGTTATTGTAAGCGTTTATAAAATCGGGAGAGAGCTTAATGGCGGTAGTATAATCATCAATAGCTGCCTGGTAATTTTTTGTATAGCGTTTGGTATTACCGCGGCTGTAATAAACATCCGGATCTTCGGGCGTTAGTGTGGCAACTTTGTTAAAATCGGCCATGGCTGCGGTATAATTTTTGGTGATGTTTTCTGCAATACCACGGTTATAGTAGGGGTTTGGCCCGGTAGGATTTATGGCAATGGCCCTGGCATAATCGGCCATAGCGCCCTTATAATCTTCCAGTATTTTTTTCTCCACGCCGCGTTCGTTATAGGCGTCTTCATCGTTCGGGTCGAGCGCGATGGATTTATCAAAGTCGAGTATAGCGGCTTTATGGTCATCCATGTGGGCTTTGGTAACCGCGCGTTCGTAATAAGCAATCGCGGTTGGTTTGATCAGGATGGCGGCAGAGTAATCGGCAATGGCGCCTTTGTAATCTTCCAGGTTGTCTTTAGCGCGACCGCGATCAATAAAGGCGTCCTGGTATTTTGGGTTAAGGCTTATTGCTTTGTCAAAATCCTTTATTGCTTCCTGGTAACTCTTAAGCTTTGATTTGGCGCTTCCCCGTTTATAGTAAGCTTCGGCGTCGCCGGGTTTATCGGCAATAATTTTGGTATAGTATTTTACCGAGCCGGCGTATTTAACACTATCGGCAATTTGCGCTTTTACAAATAAGGGGGTGAAGAAGAGTAATATGGCAAGTTTTTTCATTGCTTAAAGTAATAGGTTTAAGCAACTAATATAAAAACATGAAATGGCTTTACCCCGGCGTATGAAAAAAAAGTGTGCTTACTGCGCTTTTTCTACCCGCAAGCCTACGTCGCTCACCTCGTGCAGAGGGTTATCGCGCATGTTTTGCTCTATCTCAATGTGGTACACGCCTTTAGCGGGGAATTTATATTGTTTGCGTAAAGGCAACTGGTAGCTGTATAGGTTTCCGCTGCCGCTGCCCAGCCATTCCCCATCCGGGTTCGCTAATGGAAACTGGTAACGGGTTTTAGCTGTTTTACTGCCATGTTTTTGCAACAGAAGCACGTATATGTTTGAGTACCGGTATCCGCCCCCAACCCTCAGGTTTAGGTAAAGATTATAAGGCAGGGTTTCGTCAGCTATCTTCACATCAAACTTAACCCGGTTTACATACGCCCAGTTATGGTTGCTTATCTCCGAATTTTGATCTAAAACAGCAGCCGGGTCTGTGCAGCCCTGCATCAAAAAAGAGCTAAGGGCAACACATGCAACCAAAACAAAATTAAACGTCCGCTTCATTATTCCGGCCTTGCTGGGGGTGGGTTATTGTTGTTACGGTTTGGATTATTGGGGTTGTTAGGATTTGGCCTTGGTCTGTTTGGCCTGCGGTTTGGGTTATTGCCGCGGCTACCTTCAGGGCGGTTACCACCTTCGGGCCTTGGGCCGGCCTGCTGGCCGCCTTCGCGTTTTGGCGCGTTGTTTGGCTGGCGGTTACCTTCGGGGCGCGGTCCGGCTTGTGCGGGTGACTGCCCTTCCGGCCTTGGGCCCTTATTGCGGCTTTTGTTTTTGTTCTTATTTTTATTGGCATTGCGGCGCTCATCCAAACGGGTAAGGCTATCCTGGCCAACAACATTTTCGTAATCCAATACTTTTACCGGAGTTGTTTCCACCTCAACAATTTCGCCCAGGTCTTCCGGCAAAACACCGTCCCTGTTCATTTGCTGAATTTCCTTTACGCGGCTTATCGGCAAGGGGATCCATGCTTCTTCGCGCGGGTAAGCAAACCACATTATCTTTTTAAATATATCGGTCTTTTGCAAACGGGCGTCGCCTTTTTCGGTCTTCAGGAAGTTTACATTATCTGGAATGTGTTTCAGCGCATCCATGTAGGTATCCAGCTCGTAGTTGAGGCAGCATTTTAACTTACCGCACTGGCCGGCAAGTTTAAGCGTGTTTAACGATAGGTTTTGGTAACGCGCAGCAGATGTTGATACAGTCTTAAAATCGGTAAGCCAGGTGCTGCAGCAAAGTTCGCGGCCACATGAGCCGATACCACCTAAGCGGCTTGCTTCCTGGCGCATTCCAATCTGGCGCATCTCTATACGGATACGGAAACTCTCCGCCATTTTTTTGATCAGCTCACGGAAATCTACGCGGCCTTCGGCCGTATAATAAAAGGTAGCCTTGGTTTTATCGCCCTGGTAATCCACATCGCTAATCTTCATGCTCAGCTTCAACTCTAAAGCTAAGGTGCGCGATTTGTGCATGGTTTCCCACTCCATATCCTTGGCCATTTTCCACTTGTCCACATCGGCAGGGGTTGCGCGGCGGTAGATCTTTTTTACCACATCGGCTTCTTTTACGTGGCGCTTGGTCATTTGCATCCGCACCAACTCACCAGTGATAGATACGTGGCCAATATCGTAGCCACCGGTGGTGGTTTCAACCGCTACCAGTTCGCCCGCTTCCAGGTAAATATTGTCGTTATTATGATAGAATTCCTTTCGCGAGCCTTTGAATTTTACTTCGACTATACTAAAGGGCTTATAATTGTTTGGCATATCCATATGCGATAGCCAATCGTGTACATCCAGTTTGCTGCAACCGTTAGTAAGGCAACTGCCGTTACTTTTGCAGCCTGCAGGTGAGCAACCGCCCCCTGTTGAGCAACTTCCGCATCCCATAATTAATTCGGTATATAATGATTCCCCGGAGGGACGATTTTTAAATTTAGTACTTTTATAATTTGCAAAGATACATCTAAAAACAAGATCTTAGGGTTAGCATTGCGTTCTATATGGTAATGAGCCTTTTCCAGCTCGTCTATAATGGTTTCCGACTGTGCGATGTTCATCACTTTGGCCATTTTACGGGCCGTATCCAGTTCCTGATCCGGTAAATGTACCATTCCTTCGGCACCTGCCGATATTAAACAGCATTCGCGGATAAAATTAATGCCGTAGCGCAAAAAATTCTTTTGGTTCTCGCGCCCCATTTTGGAGGATTGATCTACAAAGCTCAACACTTCCAGCCCCTTGTTTCCAAAACACAAACGCAGCCATTGTACAAACAGGTTATGGTAGCCTTTTGCGTCCTGTTGTAACATGCCCAGTGCTTCGGTCATGTTGCCATTGCTTAAGTAGGCAATTTCGGCGGCGGCGGTTTCGGTTTGGTTGTGCTGCGCGATGAGATGATTTTTAACATCATCGAAATTTAAACACGGAATTTTAATGAGTTGCGTACGCGAGAGGATAGTGTTCAGGATCTGGTCCTGGTTTTGCGCGACCAGCAAGAACAGTGTATTGGGCTGCGGCTCTTCAATCACTTTTAGCAGGGCGTTGCCTTGTTTATCCAAATATTCGGGCAGCCATAAAATCAGAACCTTGTAAACCGATTCGAAGGGTTTAAAGCTGAGTTTTTTGATGATCTGGTGGCACTCCAGTATGTTGATATTAGCCTGTTTATTGCCCGAATCTAAATACCCCCGCCAGGTATCTAAGCTGAGGTATGGGTTTTCGGTAAAGGCCGTGCGCCACTGCTCAATAAAATCGATAGAAGATTCTTTTGGTGTGCCGAACGTTGGATAAGAAAAGTGCAGGTCGGGGTGCATCAGTTTTTGGTACTTGCGGCAACTGGAACATACACCGCAGGAATCGTCGGGCTGTTTATCCTCGCAGCTTAAATATTGCGCGTAAGCAACGGCCAGGGCCAGGCTTCCGCTACCTTCGGGCCCTAAAAAAAGCTGCGCATGGCTCACCCTGTTCTCGTTTACAGAGGTGATCAAACGTTGCTTTATAGCGCTTTGCCCGGTAATTTGCTTAAACTGCATTGGTGCAAATTAGTGAATTTAGTTTTAAGTAGTGAGTTTTGGGTTGAGGTTTTAATTTAATGCATTAAACCCGACTATACTTATACTTTTGTACAACTCAGAACACAGCACTTAAAACGCACTACTTAAATGAGAGTAATGGCTTTCGACTATGGTACCAAGCGCATCGGTATTGCGGTTACCGACCCGATGCAGATCATCGCTACCGGGCTGGATACCGTCCACCCCCTGAAAATTATCGACTACCTGAAAAAATACCTGCAAGCCGAGCCGGTGGAACGCTTCATTGTTGGTGAACCAAAGCAGATGGATAATACACCATCGCAATCGGCACCCCATGTAAAAGGGTTTGTAAACCTGCTCAAAAAAACTTTCCCCGAAATTCCCGTAGAAATGCTGGATGAGCGCTTCACCTCCAAAATGGCATCGGCAACCATTGCCCAAAGTGGCATGGGTAAAAAGGCAAGGCAGAATAAAGAGTTGGTGGATACGATATCTGCGGTGATACTGTTGCAGAGTTGGATGAGTAAAAGTTTCTGAACCGCTGATTTTAATGATTAAATGATTTCGCTGATGATTTTTATTTTTGATATACACAATAGATTTGAATGAAAGAAATTGTAAATACAGCCTATCAACATTCGGATATAACCGGAAAGATTATCGGATGTGCAATGAAAGTTCACAGCATCTTAGGAAATGGCTTTCAGGAAGTGATTTACCAAAAAGCGTTGGCATTAGAATTTGAAAAAGCCAAACTGCTTTTTTTCACGTGAACTGGAAATGGATATTTTTTACGATAGTGTTATCATTGGCGTAAGGCGCGTGGATTTCCTGGTTGAAGATAAAATTATGGTAGAGTTAAAAGCACTTACTAAATTAGAAGACGTGCATTTAGCGCAAGCGCTTAATTATTTAGAAGCATATAAGCTGGCTACGGGCTTACTTATTAATTTTGGATCGAAAAGTCTGGAGTTTAAAAGAATCACAAACGAGTACAAATTAAAGCATCAATCAACGCAATCATTTAATCATTAAAATCAGCGGTTCAGAAATATGGAAATTCTCCCACAAGACCTCCAGGATTATTTAGATGCGCACCTGGACCCGGAAACCCCCGGGCTGCAGGCCATCAACCGCGAAACGTACTTAAAAGTGTTGAAACCGCACATGCTGTCCGGCCATTACCAGGGCCGGGTACTGAGTATGCTGAGCAAAATGGTGGCACCAAAACTCATTTTGGAAATAGGCACATTTACCGGCTACTCTGCCATTTGTTTGGCTGAAGGATTGGTTGAAGGCGGCGTTTTGCACACCATAGAAGTTAACCGCGAGTTTGAGGAAATGCTGAATTCACATTTCAAATCAACAAATGTGGATAAAAAAATAAAGCTGCATTTTGGCGCTGCTGAAGGGGTAATTGCTGATTTAGAGGAGAATAACTTCGATTTAGTATTTATTGATGCGGATAAACGAAATAATTTTGCTTATTTTGAGTTAGTAATTGACAAAGTAAGGCCCGGTGGGTTAATAATAATTGATAATGTTTTGTGGAAAGGCAAAGTATACGGCAACGAAAAGGACGCCGATACCGTAAACATCCGCAAACTAAATGAACAGATAGCTGTTAACACGACGGTGGAAAAACTAATTCTCCCCATTCGTGATGGACTATTGATCATCAGAAAAAAATAATTATGAAGAAACTCTTTACTGTTACTCTACTGTTAGTATCTGCACTTGTTGCAACCACTACAGCCGTTTCGGCACAAAGCGCTCCACAATCATACATCGAGAAGTTCAAAGATAATGCCATTCGCATTATGCATGAAACCGGCGTACCCGCAAGCATCATTTTAGGCGTCGCCATGCACGAATCTGCCAGCGGAAAGAGCAATATAGCCCAAAACCTGAACAACCAGTTTGGAGTAAAAGGCGGAGGCACTGTAGTTTATTACAAACACAACAAAAAAGTAAGGACAGCATACAAACGTTACGAATCGGTAATGGATTCCTTCCAGGATTTCGCCCGCATCATGACGGAGCGGAAGCAATTCAGCCACCTGGCAGATAACCTTACCCAATATGATTACAGCGGTTGGGCCCGTGGTATCCAGCGCAGCGGTTACTGTAGCAGCCGTACCTGGGCATCGCAGGTAATGGCGATCATCAAAAAATACAAGCTTAACGATCTGGATGAAAAACCTGCTGACGCACCTGCGGCGGCCCAGTTAGCAGATAATAACCAAAAATAATTTTTCACTCTTTTTAGCTTAGCCCGGCAATGCGGGCTATTGGTTATTATGCGGAAATTTTGCATCCTCTTCGCTCTCGCTATTGTTTTCAATTCCTGCTCTGCGCATAAAAGCACCATCAGCAGCAGTAAGGCCCGCAAAAACAACAAAGCTATTCAAAAACGCAACCATGCAGCTATAGCGGCTCACCGTAATATGTCGTCGCTGGAGTATATCGAACGATTTAAAGCCATTGCTATACAGGAAATGAACACCTACGGCATCCCCGCCAGCATTACGCTTGCGCAGGGTTTGTTTGAATCGGGCGCGGGCAACAGCGACCTGGCCGTGGCTGCAAACAACCACTTTGGTATTAAATGCGGCAGCACCTGGAGCGGATCAAGCTATTATAAGGACGACGATAACACCAACGATTGTTTCCGGGTATATGATAACCCCGAAGATAGCTACCGCGACCATTCCGAATTTCTAAAAAAGAAAAATTACGCACGGCTTTTTGAACTGGATAAGGACGATTTTAAAGGCTGGGCCTACGGTTTAAAGGCTGCCGGTTATGCCACCAACCCCAAGTACCCGCAATTACTGCTGAACATCATCACCAAATACAACCTCGACCAATATGACCGCCCCGAAGGCGAAGTGGCCAAAATAAAACGCGAGGACCGGGTACTCGACCAGATCAACAGCAATATTGGCGTTGCACAGCAGGATACCATTGCCAAAACATCGCCCGACGACAAAATTTACACCGTAAAGCAGGGCGATACACTATACAACATCTCCAAACGTTTTGGTATCACTGTAGACGAATTGAAAGCACTGAACAGAATGGGCGATAATGGGCTAAGGATAGGCCAAAAGCTTGTTGTGGTTAAATAGCGTGTTAAAATTTGTTAATTTCAGCCAAACCCATTCGTTAAACGTGTAGTTTTAATCCCTTGATGAAATTATGGCTTCCCTTACTGTTCTGCATGGTTTACGGATCTGCTTTTGCCCAGCAAAAGGAGGTTACGGGTATCGTGTTTGATAAGGAGAACAAAGTTCGTATAGCGAGGGTAAACGTCCGCAATAACACCTCCGGGCAATCGGTATACAATACCATTAAAGGCGAGTTTACCATTAACGCTAACCTTGGCGATGTGCTCATCTTCGGTAAGGCAGACCACCACTCCGATACCATCACCGTTAAAAACTATGCGCCGCTTGCGGTTTATATGAAGGCAACAGCCATTCAGCTGAAAGAGGTAACCATCCGCGATAGCGTGTTGAACCCGCAGCGCCGTTATTTGGCCACAAAAGGCGAGTACGGGAAAATTTATGGCTCCTTAGCTAACCAGGATCTGCTGAGTATTGGGCAGGGCGGTGTAGGCTTTAGTATTGATGCTTTATACAATATGTTTAGCCGCAGCGGCAAAAATGCCGAGCATCTTAAAGAGATCATTGATAGGGATTACAGGCAGTCTGTTATTGATTACCGCTTCAATAAATCGTTTGTGGCCGGCATCACTTTTTTAAAAGACCCGGACTTAACCGATTTTATGTTTAAGTACCGCCCAAGTTATTATATGGTAACAACCGCCAACGAATATGAGTTTGTGGCATACGTTCGCACCAGTTTAAGGCGTTATAAAAGAAACCCTAAAGCATTTGAGCTGGCCCCGTTGCCAACCCAGTACATCAATATAAAATGAAAGGCTGGCTTATAGTTGCCCCGTTTTTAAATGTTAACGCCATGGCATTGTTCCCCATTATTTTGCTGCGCGACGAAGAGATGCGCAACGATGAGGTACTGCTAAACCACGAGCGGATACATTTGAGGCAGCAGGCCGAGCTACTGGTTTTGCCCTTTTATGTACTATACTTTTTAAATTACCTGGTAAACCTTGCCCGGTACCGCAGCCATTACAAGGCTTATCTAATGATCTCGTTCGAGCAGGAAGCTTATCAGCGGGAGTTGGATATGGCTTATTTAGGCCGCCGGAAATGGTGCAACTGGCTGGCTTTTTTTTGATTGCGAACACATTAGTTACATTTTGTGCCTTGAAATAACAGATTTTTCCATTTTCTTTGCGTTTATGTTGAAAACCGGTTTTAAAGTAGTTCTCACACTTTGTTGTTCAATTGCACTCTCAGCCAGTGCCCAAACAACCGATACTGTTAAAAGAGATACGGTTAAAATTGATACCAACCTATTGAACAGGTATCGCTTATCGCCAAAGCCCAATGCTATTCCCGTGCCCTCGAAACCTTTGCTGATACAGCAGGAACTGTTGCCCGTAACCATGCTTGATTATAAAGTGAGCTACTGGCGCAGGTATGTTACCCTGGGACTAAACTTTAACCAGGCGGCCTTTAGCAATAATTACAGCGCGGGTGGTGTTACTGCAATCGCTTTAGGTACCAATTTAATTTACCGTATCGAATATAATAAGGCCCCGTTCAGCTACTCAACAGATTTGAACCTGCTTTACGGAAAATCGAAAAACAAAGGGCAGGGTGCCCGCAAAACCAACGACCGGATCTTCCTGGATAATAAGGTGGCTACCCAAATGTCTAAACACTGGTTCTTCTTCGGTTCCTTAAGTTTCGAGTCGCAGTTTGATAAGGGTTTCCAGTACGATGCCGCGGGGGTTAACCCACCGGTGCTCATCTCCAACTTTATGTCGCCGGGCTATTTAACCGAATCTGTGGGTTTTGAGTACAAAGCCGAAAAGTTCTTCGATCTGCGCCTGGGTACCGGCACGGCCCGCCAAACTTTTGTGTTGGATACCACCATCTACCATAATAATCCGGGGAACTACGGCGTAACCCCGGGCAAAACCATCCGTACAGATATCGCCTTCCAGATGGTGGCCATATTTGATAAGGACATTGCCAAGAATATGCACTTTAATGCACGGTATGATATGTTTGTGCCTTACGGCAGGGCATTGGCTTTTGTTCGCCACAGGCTTGACGCGGTGTTGGCGGCAAAGGTAAACCGCCTCATCAACGTATCTATCAATGGTACGCTCCTGTTCGATAAAAATACGTCGGACAGTGTACAGGGCACCGAAGGCCTATCGCTGGGGATATTATATAAATTCCCGTAAAGAGTTATCTCTTCCCGCGCAATGACGCGTAGGTTAAAAAGCTTATAATGGCTTATCCCTTAGTGTTATGCTTCCTCAACGCCTGGAAATCGATATAATACAGCACCTTTAGCGAGAAGTTATTATTCTGCGGCAGGTTAAACGTGTTGTGTAAATTGTTGAGGTAGCCATCGTTGGCCGGCAGGTCTGTATTTACGGCAGAGTTTTTCCAGGCGAGGCTTAGCTCGCTGCCCGGGGTAAATTGCCAAACATACACCATATCCACGTTCCAGATGTTTACGTTGCGGTCGCTGTGATCAAAGTTGTTTGATGTAAGCGGCGCTACGTAACCGTCTTTGCCAAGGCTGAAGAATTCTTTGTTGTTCACCTTGCTCCAATAATGCCTCAACCGCAGGTTAAGCCCCATTATGGCGCTAAACGTATATTTAAGGCTGAAGATGTTTTCTACGGTGTGCACGTTCCTTAAAGCAAAAACCGGATGGTTGGCATCGTCATTTGTCGAGAAACCTAAGTAGTTTATCCTCGGGCTGATGGTAACATCCTCATTAATGGAGAATTTGTTGCTCAGGCGTAGGTTAAGAAACATTTCAAGGTCGTTACCGTGGCCGCCTTTACCGTTCCATACCCAGGTATCAGAATACCAGAAACCACCCGATACCATTTTAGAACGGTTGGTGCTTAAATTCCAGTTGAGCATAAAGTTACGGGGCGAGCGGTAGCGCTCCCCATCCCGTGCTTCATAAAAATCGTTACCTTCAAAACGGTAATGGCCGTTGATATTTGCCTGCCACAGGTTTTTAAAAGTACCAAAGGTGCCAAAGTTTTGGTTAAAGTTTTGGTAATTGGAAGCATTCACACGGCGCGAGTAATAATTGTTGGTCCAAATTCCGTATTGGGTAAACAGGTGTTTGGGTTTGTAATTGGTATACTGCATGTTAAGGTTGTGCTCCAAATAATTGTTGTTGTTGTAAAAACCAAGGTCGTTTACATCATAATGGCTATCCACCATATCCTGCCCAATATCCCAGGTAAAATTTCCTGATGATTTACCGCCGATAACCTCATAACTATAACCGGTTTTGGTTTTCATATTTTTGCCATACAAATTACTCATCATGGCAAAACCGCGTAATTTATAGGTGTTCTTTTTATTGTTGAGGTTATACACAAAGCCACCAACATCTGCCGAGTAATCTTCGCCAAAGCGGTTTACGTTAGTATTGATGAGCGTTATGGCCGAGTTGTTTTTCAAGTTTTGGTCGAACACCAAAATGTTGTAGTTGGTAAGCGGGCTGGTTTTCACCATCCTGCGGTTACCCAACGAGTCTTCTATGGTGGCGTAAGCTGTATTTGTAATGGCGTTAAAAAGCCCAATGCCCAGCCCCTTTGATGTCCGGCCGGAAAGCTTGATAGCATTTAACAGTTTTGTTTCGGTTGGGTTGTTTATAACCTCCTCGCCAGCCTTTAAGTCGATATTGTAGTAATTGATAGGCTGGCCCCCCACCCTGCGCGAATAGAACAGGTTGCCCTTGTTGAACAGCTCAGTACCCTCTGTAAAGAAGGCGCGGTTCTCGTTGTATTTTACTTCGAAGGGTGTAAGGTTGAGTACCTTATTATCAGATTGTACCTGCCCAAAATCAGGGATCAGGGTAAGGTCAAGTGTAAAGGCATCGTTGATGCCGTATTTTACATCCATACCACCGTTAACCGATGCTTTGGTATTAGGCACTCCGGCTGTATTGTATGGGTAATGATTTACGTAGGTGGAGAAGTATGGGTAAAAAGCCAGCCGCACGGGCGGGTTCAGCTTTTCTAAACCGGTTAAAATCCCTTCCTGGTTAATAAAGCCATTCGCTTTAGGGTCTATCTCGTTCCAAAACAATTGCTGCTGTATACGCTGACGTTTGCGGATGAGGTTCATGCCCCAGGTTTGCACATCCTTTTTGGCAAAACGCAATGCCGAATAGGGGATCCGCATTTCTACCGACCAACCGGTTTCGCCAATATGCACCTTGCTGGTCCACACGGAGTTCCAGTTAGGGTCTTCGGTATTTCCGTTGGCATCCGGCGGGGTATATTTGGCATCAAACTGGCTGTTGGCCGATGTTACGAAGAACCCGGTGCCGTTTATGCCATCCTGATAGGTATCAAAAATGATCCCCAGGAAATCTGCATTGCCTACGTTATCGCGCGTAGCAATTTCCTTAGCCATTTTATCTGAGGATGTTTCGTACATCCGCGCGCCAACGTAAATGGCGTTGTTATCATATATGATCTTTACTTCGGTACGCTCTTCGGGTTTTTCATGTGTGCCGGCGTTTGGCTGCAGTTCCACGAAATCAGTAGCTATGGGTACATTCTGCCAGGCGGCATCGTCGAGCACGCCATCCATTTTTGGCGGGGTTTCGGTTTTAATAGCAACTAAGGTTTTTTTCGCCTTTTGAGAAAAAGCGCTAACAGATAAAACAGAGAGTAAAAGGGCAAGGAAAAGTACCTTCATGTAAGGGGGCTTATAATGCTATAAGATGTGCGAAGTTTGCAAAACGTTACAAGTTTTAGTGTTAAATGTTAGTTAACAGATGTTAAATAATTGGCTATGTGTTAAATAGTCCTCAAAAAAACATATTCCCGGGACGGATAAATGCATAATTGAGCTTTATTTTAGGTTTTTGTGGCGATTGGATTCCTGAAAATTAAGGGTTATCTACACTTTTAAGCCATTGAAGTAACCGTGACTAAACCCAGCGTTTTTTATTTAATAAGCCTATCTTAACAGCACCTATTTATTTACAATGAGATTTAACCTTAAGGCTGTTTTTATTAGCATATTAATAACGGGGCTTACCTTTGCCGCCATCGCGCAGGATGACGGTGTTACAATCCCGGCGAACATCGTGCTCGCACAAGACTCGGTTACCAAACAACTCGTCGGCGCACTCAACAGTTTTCTCCTACAGAAAGAAAAACCAAACAAAGAGAACTCGTGTGTTTTAAAAGAAGCGCTGTTGGAAACATCGGCCCTGCTGGATGAGATGAAAGGGGTTGAACAAAATGCCGCCCTTAAAGGCCCAAACATTTACAAACCGCAGTTTAACAACCTCATTAAAAACAGCGACGGCAGCTTCACTATACAATTGAGTTACCTGGGTGTAACCGAAGGCAGACCACAGCTAAAAGCCGTGTTTACACTTAGGGCACAGCAAACAGGTGGGGCATTTTATTTTTACTCGCCACTAAAACAGAACACATCTGCGTGGAAAACAAAGGAGAGTGGGTATATCACTTTTAAATTTAAGGATACCTTAAACGCCGCAGATGCAAAGGCCTTCGCCAAAAACGTGGCCTTCCTGGATAGAAAGCTACAGTCGGGCAAACCCATTGTGCATTACTATTGCGATAATTTTTTAGAAGCACAGCACCTGTTGGGCGTTGATTATAAATCGGACTACGCGGGCGTGGGGAACAACAACCTTACCGCAAACGAGGGCGGCGTAAGCCTTATCATTAACGGCTGGAGTTCCGGGCAACACAGGTTCGATCCGCACGACCTTTTTCACGACAGACTGCGAACCGTGATGAGCAGCGATGTTATTAATCGCCCGGTTGATGAAGGGTGCGCTTACCTGTACGGCGGTAGCTGGGGCAAAAGCTGGGAGGAGGTTTCGGCCATGTTTAACACCTACGTAAAAGATAACCCCAATGCCGACTGGTTACAGTTGTATCTCGATGCCAAAAACTACTACAACGATGGCGGTAAGATCTTCAAGATCTCGTACATGATCAACGCGCTTGTTGTTCAAAAACTGGAAAAGGAAAAAGGCTTTTCCACAGTGATGGAATTGCTGGGCTGCGGCAAAAAAGAAGCCGGCGACGCGAATTATTTTAAAGCGCTGGAAAAACTGACGGGCATTAATAAAGCGAATTTTAACACCGAGGTTTCGAAATTGATAAAGGGGAGCTGATTTTCATTTAGTAGAATGGGTTTATGCTTCAAAATCATACCTTTGTATCCTCAAAAATTAGGAATACATAATGTTTGAAAATTTATCAGATAAGCTCGACAGGGCGTTTAAAGTACTAAAAGGACAAGGCTCGATCACGGAAATAAACGTGGCCGAAACCATGAAAGAAATACGTAAGGCTCTTTTGGATGCCGACGTTAACTATAAAACTGCTAAAACCTTTACAGATGATGTAAGGACAAAGGCAATGGGCGAGAATGTATTAACCTCCATTTCGCCGGGGCAGTTGCTTACCAAGCTCATGAATGATGAGCTGACAGAGCTGATGGGCGGCACCACTGCCGAACTCGATCTGAAGGCATCGCCAACCATTATCCTGATAGCGGGTTTGAACGGTGCTGGTAAAACAACCTTTACCGGTAAACTGGCCAACTACCTAAAAACACAAAAAGGCAAAAAACCATTATTGGTTGCCGATGATATTTACCGCCCGGCGGCGATAGACCAATTAGAAGTTTTGGGCCAGCAGATAGGCGTGCCGGTTTATGCCAACCGTGATTCGAAAGACCCGGTTGCAATTGCCTTAGAAGGTATTGCACAGGCTAAGCGCGATGGCAACAACGTGGTTATTATTGATACCGCCGGCCGTTTAGCTATAGACGAGGCCATGATGCAGGAAATAGAGCGCGTAAAAGCCGCTACTAAACCTCAGGAAATTTTATTTGTTGTTGATAGTATGACCGGGCAGGATGCCGTGAACACCGCCAAGGTGTTTAACGATCGCCTGGACTTTACAGGTGTGGTATTAACCAAGTTGGATGGCGATACCCGTGGTGGTGCGGCGTTGTCTATCAAGTCGGTAGTCAACAAGCCGATAAAATTCATTGGTACGGGCGAAAAAATGGAAGCGCTTGACGTTTTCCACCCGGATCGTATGGCATCCAGGATCCTGGGCATGGGCGACGTGGTATCTTTAGTAGAGCGCGCGCAACAGCAGTTCGACGAGAAGGAAGCTGCCGAGTTGCAAAAGAAGATCCGCAAGAACAAGTTCGACTTTAACGATTTTTACAGCCAGATACAGCAGATCAAAAAAATGGGTAACATGAAAGATCTGATGGGCATGATACCGGGCGTTGGCAAAATGATGAAGGATGTAGAAGTAAGCGACGACGCCTTTAAAGGTATCGAAGCCATCATTCAATCGATGACGCCGAAAGAAAAAGAAAACCCCGACCTGATCAATCAAAGCCGCCGCCAGCGCATCGCGAAGGGATCGGGCAGCGACCTACAAGAAGTAAACCGCCTGATGAAACAGTTTGACGATATGAAAAAGGTAATGAAACAAATGAGCAACCCCGCCGCCATGGCCAGCATGATGCGCCGGATGCCGAAACAGTAAAGTCCCCCAGCCCCCTGAAGGGGGGAGTAAGATAATATATGCCTCAGTGGAAATGCTGGGGCTTTTTTTTATGGATAATTCTATATTTATATGATGAAGCCTAAACTACTTTTAATATGCCTGCTACTGACAGGTAAAATATTCGGACAAACAAAAGTCGTTGTTGTAGACGGATTTGGGAGGACCGAGGTATATAACGTGTTGCAAGCAGATAGCAGCGTGCGCGAAGGAGAGTATACCCGCTTCATCAGTAGAAATAATCAGGCACCCCTTGTTGTTGGGCGCTACCATCAAAACGTAAAAGACAGTACCTGGAAATATTATTCGGGCGCAAACCGCGTAGCCGAGGGCAATTATAGAGCAGGCTTAAAAGTTGGTGTTTGGACCGGATATGCAAGAGGTGCCGAAAGACTGAAGTTTGATTTTACTACTCAAAAATTAATTTTGTTTACCCCGGCGGCTGTTGATACCTCCTTGAAGGTTAGCCTGGTTGGCGACAATACTAATGCAGCTATCGAGCGCCGACCAATGTATCTTAGCGGCTTATATACTCTCGCCAATTTTTTAATGAGGGGGATACGCCCACCGGCCATGCTTATGGAAGCGAGGAAGGGAGGCGAGGTATTGGTGAGCGTTATGGTTGACGAAAACGGAAAAGCAACAAATTATAGCATCAGAAAAAAGTTTGGCTTTGGCGTAGATGAAGAGGTGCTTAGGGTTTTTAACCTTTCTGATGGTGAGTGGACTCCCGGTAGCGTTAATGGCAAGGCAACAGCAATGGTGGTAGAAATACCGGTTGTTTTTGAAATTAACAAGCCGGATGACGAGCCGCATAAACCAAATCAAATTGTAATTATAAGATCGAGTTTTGGGCGATGATATAATTAGTATAGTTTAAACGCCTCAGCAGAAATGTTGGCGCGTTTTTTATTTAAATTGATCCCGACGCGTCCTTGCGAGGCACGAAGCAATCTCTAAGTAGGACAATTCCCGGTGCATTACTGCGTAGATGAGTTCGGCCCAAAACTTCAAAACCCCTCCAGCCTATCCTGGTAATTCCTCCCAACGGGTACTGTAACCTGCGCGCTCAGCAATACTCTGGTACGCTCTACCGCCACAATTTTGTTTTTGGCGATAATGTATGATTTGTGGATGCGCAGGAAATCGCCGCCGGGTAAAATGCCTTCAATGTATTTCAATGTTCCCTTGGTCACTATCTTTTCTGTCGGGGTGTAAATAATAGAGTAATCTTTCAGCGCCTGCACGTAGGTGATATCGGCAATGCGGGTTTTTACTGTTTTAACCCCGGTTTTAAAGTAGATAAACTCCGGCGCTTCGGACGTTATCTGGGGTTCGTTTTCAATGGGCTGTGTCGGGGTGTTTTTCTGCTGGAGCCAGTCGAGGGTTATTTTAAAGCAAGCGGTAACAACCACATACCAGCCGGAAGTAACCATATTATACGGGATATTATACCAAAACCCGCGATGCCGGATATCGCCTATTACAAACCCGAACAGGAACATATCATAAGCGCCCTGCAATGCCACGTAAACGGCAATGGAAAGCAGTAAAAGCAGGGCAAATAATACATGCCGTCCTTTATTAAAAAGCCTCGGCACAAAAACCAACAGGTTGAGGTAGGCCAATACCATTAGCAGCCCTACCCGTACGGTTACGCAGGCGATAAAATTTGGCAGCCCGGCCTTATCTATCAGGTAGCGGCGTTCGTATAAGAACAGCAGTGTTATTACTATCCAAAATAACGCCTGCGGCAAAAGCTTGGTCCATTTTATATTGCTCATAGCGGGTTGGGTATCCTTAAGTAAAAGTAAGCTATTATCGGCTAAGCTCCAGTTGGGGCGGATGCCATTGGTCTATTAATGTTCGCGTTCATCTACTAAATAAATTTTTGCTGTATAAAGCACCCAACTTGCAGCATCAAATTTAAAAACTATGGACAGGCAAAAATTTATTACCACGTTAACGCTGGGGCTAACAGCAGCGCTCGCATCAGCAAAAAGCAACTTAATGTTGTCCCAATCGCCCGGGGTTGGCGGCGGTTGCGATGGCTGCGACCTCATTTACCAGGGCATGCCCAAACAACTATCTAACAGCACCCATCTGCCCGGCTGGGCCAAAGGTGGCAAAAAGATGATCGTAGAGGGAACGGTTTATCGCAAAGACAAACGCACCGTTGCCCCCAACATTATCGTATACATTTACCATACCGATAGCAAGGGTTATTACAGCCAATTGCCCGGGCAGGTGAATGGCAAACGGCACGGACATTTGCGCGGCTGGGTAAAAACAGGCTGCGACGGTAAGTATACTTTTTATACCACTATGCCCGCCCCGTATCCCGAACGGAACAATCCGGCGCACATTCACCCGGTAATAAAAGAGCCCGGCATCAATGAGTATTATATCGACGAGTTCCAGTTTGATAACGACCAATTACTTACTGATAGCCTGCGTGCTAAAGCCGAGAACCGTGGCGGCAATGGTATCATTAAATTAACCAGCAACCCGGCAGGCATACTGGTTTGCAAGCGCGATATTATCCTCGGGCTCAACATCCCCAATTATCATTAAGATGAACGAACGGAGCATCAACATCGGGCTGCTGATACTGCGCATAGGTATTGGTAGCATGTTTATTTTACACGGATGGCCCAAGCTACAGGGCGGCCTGGATGGTTGGCATCGCCTGGGGCTGAATATGCACTACCTCGGCATTAACTTTTTGCCGGCCTTTTGGGGCTTTATGGCCATGGCGGCGGAGTTTTTTGGCGGGATATTGTTGGTGTTTGGAATAGTGGTACAGCCTGCAGCAGCATTTATGCTTTTTACCATGCTGGTGGCTGCAATAGGTAACCTGGCGCAGGGTTATGGATTGGAAGGTATTGTAGAAATTATTGAAGTGAGCAGTTCGCTGGCGGTGCTATTGGTTGTGGGTGGCGGAAAGTTAGCCCCCCGACTCCATAAAGGGGGCGCTGAATTTTTGCGCGAAGGATAGGAGCGGATACCGGCCCGTGGCTAAGGCTTGCGCAGTATGAGCGGATAGCCTGGCCCGAAGGGAGCGCCCGAATAAGACAAAAGATTTTTAGCGCAATAAAAAGGATGAAAACTAAGCACTTGTAAAATTCCTACTACACATACCCGCTTTGTGATTGAATTTTACAAACTTTAGCAGTTAAACTTTTTACGATCATGATGTTATCTTTACGTGTACGCCGGGCGCTGTTGGTTGCGCTGGCTGTTTGTGCATTGTCCTCCGCGCAAGCGCAAAAAAAGCAGCTTACCACCGGGCAAATGCTCAAGAACGAGCCCAATAAAATTATTACCCCGCTGCCAACTATCACCGGCTGGGCAGATGACAGCCACTACATAAAAGGCGCTAATCGCCGCCCGGGTGGCAATGGCGGAGGTAGCAGCGTATCGGTAGATGTGCTTACCGGCACCGAAACCCCATACACCCCGCCCGTTACCAACATGACGGTGAGCGTGCGCGACAAAGATGTTTACCTGAAACAGGTAGACGGCACCGAAACCCGCCTCACCAAAACAGCAGACGAAGAGCAGAACCCCACCCTATCGCCAGATAACAGCAAAGTAGCCTACACTTTCGGCGGTAACCTGTACATTTTAGATGTCGCCAGCGGCAAGCAATCGAAGATCACTACTGATGGTACCGATGTAATTTACAACGGCTACGCATCGTGGGTTTACTACGAGGAGATCCTGGGCAGGGCATCGCGCTACAAGGCGTTCTGGTGGTCGCCGGATAGCAAAACGCTGGCCTGGATGCATTTTGACGACACGCAGGTGCCGATGTTCCCGCTGTACAATTCTGATGGGCAGCACGGCTTTACAGAGCTTACCCGCTACCCCGAGCCGGGCGACCCGAACCCTAAGGTGAAACTGGCCTTTTACAATGTACCGGCGAATAAAATTACCTGGGCCGATTTTAACGAGAACGACGACACTTACCTGGGCACACCTATCTGGTCGCCGGATGGTACTGAACTATGGATGCAATGGATGAACCGCGACCAAAACAATCTGAAGCTATACGCCGTAACCCCGGCAACGGGTACCAAAAAAGAAATTTACGACGAGAAACAAAAAACATGGATCAGCTGGTTTAAGGATGTTAATTTCCTGAAGAACAACCAGGGTTTTATTGTGATGAGCGACAAAAGCGGCTGGGAGCATATTTACTGGTACGGCATGGATGGAAAACTGAAATCGCAATTAACCACCGGCGGTTACACCGTAACCGGCATCCAATACATCGACGAGAAAAACAAACAGGTTTACTTCACCGCCCGTAAAGAGAACACCGCGCGTGTGGATTTATACAAAACCACCTTTAACGGCAAGGGTTTAATCCGTTTAACAGCAGGCGAGTTTAACCATGCGGTATCTATGTCGCCCAATGGCACTTACTTTACCGATACCTACTCTAACGTAGAAACCCCGGCTAAAACCGCCGTGTACGATAGCAAAGGCAAACTGGTGAAAGATATTGCCGATAGCAAAGGCACCGAGTATGGCGATTACGAACTGGCGACCACCAAACTTATCCGTGTGAAAACAGCGGATGGTTTCGACCTCCCGATGACCATTATGCTGCCGCTTAATTACGACCCGAACAAAAAATACCCGGTGATGATCAGCATCTATGGCGGGCCAAATGCCGGTACCGTTATGGATACCTGGAAATACAGCGGCATGGCGCAATGGTGGGCCAAAGAAGGCATGATACAGGTGGCGATGGACCACCGCGGATCGGGCCATTTTGGCAAGGCTGGCCAAAACTATATGTATAAAGACCTGGGTAAATGGGAAATGGCCGACTATATTGAAATGGTAAAATACCTGCGCACCCTCAGCTATGTGGATCCCACAAAAATGTGCATCACCGGCGGCAGCTACGGCGGTTACATTACTGCTTACGCCCTCACCTATGGCGCCGATTACTTTACACACGGCATAGCCAACTTTGGCGTAATGGACTGGAGCCTGTACGACACCCACTACACCGAGCGCTTTATGGGCACGCCCAAAAACAACCCCGAAGGTTACAAAAGCAGTTCGGTATTAACTTATACCAATAAGCTGAAAGGCGTTTTGCGTATTGTACATGGTACCATGGACGATAACGTGCACGCCCAAAACAGCATCCAGCTGATTAGCAAACTGATGGACGAGGGCAAGCATTTTGAATTTATGCTGTACCCCGGCCAGCGCCACGGGTTCCGTGATAAAAGCAAAGCCGAGCACCAGCAAATGGAAACCAACCGGTTTATTTATCAGTATTTATTACAAAAACCGATACCAGCGGAGTTGGCGGCTAAGTAAAAGGATATAAATTCACTTTATTTGTGAAAAAGTGTTAATTTTATATGGCAATGTGCTTGTTTCTCAAAATTTAATTTTACTTTGCGTAACAAAACAAATAATAACTCGTTAAACTATTAATAAACGGTACTGTCTAACAAGCGGTACTTAACTGTTAACTTAAACACCACACGCCATGCAAAAAGCCTATCAATCCATTTATGTATCGTTTTACAGGTGGAACTTCAAAAACTTCGGACAGGGTAAAAGCTTACCAGAATTTAAATCGATGTTTAACGTGAGCTTTTTGCTGGTGGTATTGCTCACCAACGCCATGCTTTTAACAAAGCTGATGATAAAAGGACATTTGGTAAACCTTGGTATGGGTGTATGCGTGGCTATTGTTGCCGGCGCCATACTTTTCCTGGTGGCCAATCACTTTATTTTGCTGAACAACAAATGGTTTAAAAATGTGAACATACAAATGGCGCGTGTAAGCACCCGCCGCAATGTTAACATTTGCTCGGCAGCTTTATTATTCAATGTATTTATCGCCTGCGGCTTAAGCTTTATTTAAGCCAGCCGCAACAACTCATTATAATTTAAACGCCGCAATTTTGCGGCGTTTTTTGTTAATAGCATTCTGCAATTGCTTAACCGCCCGCGTTTGCAGTGAAATCGCTTAAAACCTGGTGGTTAACAGGAGGCGCCTACGGAGCCAATTTCTTTGCTATAAACAGGTTACTCCTCCGGAGTACAGACAAATGAGTTCTCAGTTCCGTAGGAACCTCCTGTTTATAGCATCATTCAAAAAGTTTTTTGGCTCCGTAGGTTCCTCCTGTTTTAAAAGCGATTTCTCTGCGCGCGTTTGCTTAATTAAACAGGAATTGTTTAAAATCCATATCTTGCAGCTGCTTAATGAAACCGCTGAAAGAATTTAAGATAAACAATTTCGACCTGCTGAGGCTACTGGCCGCCATTGAGGTGATATTCGATCATTATTACCAGCACCTTAAGCTGCCCATAAGCCATACCAGCTTAAAAATACTGTACCTTTTCCCGGGTGTGCCCGTTTTTTTTGTGATCAGCGGGTACCTCATCTCGGCTTCGTACGAACGCAATAATTCCATCAAAAACTACATCCGTAACAGGGCGCTGCGCATTTATCCCGGCCTTTGGGGTTGTATTATTCTAACGCTCATCGTTTTCACCATTACCGGCGTAAATTTTTTAAACAAACAAACCCTTGCCTGGCTGCCAACGCAATTGCTGGGCTTTATTTATACGCCAAACTTTTTAGCCAACTACGGCTTCGGCTCCTACAACGGGAGCTTGTGGACCATCCCCATCGAACTGCAGTTTTACATTATGCTGCCCATCTGCTTTTTATTAGCGCCAAAGGGTAAGCTCAACGGATGGTTCATTGCGTTATTTGTAGTTTTTGTAGGGCTAACGCTCACCTACAACTTATCGCACCTTAGCGATAAACTAACCAAGCTGTTGCGTTATACTTTTATACCGCATTTCTACCTGTTCCTTACCGGTGTTATTTTTCAGCGGCTGCGCATCTACAGCTCAAAATTTATTTACGGAAAAGCGCTGTACTGGATAGTGCCCTACGCGGCGTTCAGCATGTTCTTTTTCGACAGGATAGACGCGGCATACTTTACGGTGATCCAATACCTGTTCCTGTCCTTTACCCTGCTTTCGATGGCGTATACCCTGCCAAACCTCGCGGATAAACTACTACGGAAAAATGATATCTCCTACGGCATTTATATTTACCACGGCATGATCATCACGGTAGTGGTAGAACTGAAGTTGGTACCCTATTTTAACCTGGTTTATTTGATCCTGGGCACGGTGGTAATGGCAACGCTTTCCTGGTTGTTTATAGAGAAACCATTCATCAAACGCAAAGAGCGCACCATCCACGCGGTGGAATAGGGGGGCGTTAATTTGGCTTATTTTATTTCCCAATTGAGAACAATACCCTCGTCAGAAGGTAGTATTTATTAGACTTAGGATGACACGACATATAGTAAAATATGTTAACCCAACACATTTATTAAACAACGGACTAAGAGTGTTTTATAAAATAATTATTGAAATTGTGTTAAGTTGTGTTAACCCTAATTAACACGCAAGGAAGAGGGAAAATGGAAAGGGTTTACAAAACCGACTGCCGATAAACAACGCTTGCACCCTATTTCATCAATATCCCCACAAACATATTGCCCGCCAGATTAAAGGGGGCGAATAAGCCGTAGATGATTTTGGCGGCGGGTAGCTGCATCCCCTGCGGTAGCTTGCCGGCCAGTTTAGATACCATGAGCCCATGGTCCCAAAAACGGAGCACTTTTATTTGTTTATAGTTTTTGAGGAGGTAGCTTTTAACGGCCTGGGTAAAACTGTTCTTGTCCCAGCGATATACGTAGTTAATGGCGGAGCCCTGTTCCTCCCATTCGGTACCCATCAGGTTGCCGATAAGACTATCGTAAGGCTCTATCACGATGACCGCTTTTTTTGCTACACGCAGCATTTCGGTAAAGCCCGTAACCGGGCGGGGCAGGTGATGCAGGCCGTCCTGCACAACAACCAAATCGTACGAAGCATCGGGTACATCGAGGCTTTCGCCGTTTAGCATAATGGTGCTGATAGATGGGTCGAACTCGTTGCAGATCTTAAGGGAGTTCTCGGAGATATCGCTTACGGTTACATTGTTAAAGCCGTTCTTTTTAAAGAACAGGCCTTCGCCCCCAACGCCGCCGCAGGTAAGTAACACGCTCCACTCGCGGATGTTGGCGTTGCTTTGTTCCAGTACGGCAAGAGCTTTTAACAGCCGGCGATCGCGCAGGTAACGGGTGAGCGGATCAGTAGTGATATGAAAATCAAACTCCGAACGCTGTTCCGGCGCGTAAATTCCCTCGTAAGCGTTCTGCTGCTGTTTAACCTGCTCAAGCATCCTGTAACTTTTTAGGGGAAAGATAGGAATTTTGAGGGAAAGGAGGAAGTGGGGAGGTGTTGGGCGTGTGAAATTGCCCGATGCTATGAATACATTGTACCCTTGCCCGGCGAGAATGGTTATAAAACTATTTTTTCATAGCGTCTTTTGCAACGTACGAATTATAAAAATCGCCTGTTCCCTTGGCATCTAATCTGCCCACAATCACCTCTTCAGAGCTTTTCCCGAGTTCGATGTTCGGGCGTAAATGGTAATGCTCTCTTGCTCCTATCGGAATGCCTGTCTCATGGTCTTGATTTAAGTTGGCTATTTTAATTAAAAGCTTTGCAAACGACCTCAACCCTTCAGGGTCGCCGTGAATTAATATCTCCTTCCATTTTTTTATTTCACCTTCAAATTCGTCTTCGCAATCCGCAACATCAATATCCAAATGACCTTTAATTTCATTTCCGCGCCATTTTATCTTTGCCATACCAACTGTTTCTTGCTAATTAACCAATAAATTCTGGTATTTCTTGTAAGCCCAACTCCGTTCAATCCGTCCATCGCTCGTTTTTTAAGTATAAAAATTCCCCTCATGTAACCTTCAAAATAAATCTATATCTTTCGCTATACAAAAACCTTGTCTATAGTGTTAGTTAAAACCTTTGGAAGTGCGGTGTATGGTATAGAGGCAATTACCATAACAGTGGAAGTGAATATTGCGGCGGGCACCAAATACTTTGTGGTGGGCCTGCCCGATGTGGCTATTAAAGAAAGCTATTTTCGCATAGAATCCGCCTTGAAAAATTGCGGCTACCGCATGCCCCGCCAGCAGGTGGTAGTAAACATGGCCCCTGCCGACATAAAAAAGGAAGGCTCCTCTTACGATCTCACTATCGCTATTGGCGTGTTAGCCGCCTCCGGCCAAATAGAAACCGGGGAGCTGGATAAGTACCTCATTATGGGGGAATTGTCGCTGGATGGAGGCTTGCAGCCAATTAAGGGCGCGCTCCCCATTTCTGTACAGGCGCGGAAGGAAAAGTACAAAGGCTTTATCCTTCCCAAACAAAACGCCCGTGAGGCGGCCATAGTAAACGACCTTGAGGTGTACGGCGTGGAGAATATTAAACAGGTAGCCGATTTCTTCAACGGTACCGCCACATTAGAACGCGAGGTAGTAAACACCCGCGACGAGTTTTTCGACAGCCTCACCAATTACGACAGCGATTTCAGCGAAGTGCGCGGACAGGAGAACATTAAACGCGCACTGGAAATTGCCGCTGCAGGCGGGCACAATGTGATACTGATAGGCCCGCCCGGTGCTGGTAAAACCATGCTGGCGCGGCGGCTGCCATCCATATTGCCACCCCTGAGTTTGCACGAATCATTGGAAACCACCAAGATCCATTCGGTTGCCGGTAAACTTTCCGCCGCAGATGCGCTGGTAACTACCCGGCCGTTCCGCTCGCCGCACCATACCATTAGCGATGTTGCGCTCGTTGGCGGCGGCAGTAACCCCCAGCCGGGCGAAATTTCGCTGGCGCACAACGGTGTTTTATTTTTAGATGAGTTGCCGGAATTTAAGCGCTCGGCTTTAGAGGTAATGCGCCAACCGCTGGAAGAACGCAAGGTAACCATCTCCCGGGCAAAGTTCACGGTAGATTACCCCAGCAGTTTTATGCTTATCGCTTCAATGAATCCATGACGCTGTGCGAAGGTTTCTTTGCATTTTGAGGGGAATTCGGAACGTACGCGAGCGTGATGACGATGTCTTCCTTGCCGATTTCGATGGATGTCACTACCGATTCGACGATGTTGCGCTTCTCCCCGAACTTCAGAGTCTCCCATTCGTCATACAGGGTTTTCACTTCCCGCATAACGTTGTCGCTCGACAGCATAGCGATGCTGAGCACGTCGGTCTCCGCTTCGAGTATCGGCAGACGGGCATCCAGCTGGTTGAGCTGCTCCTCCGCGGGGCGGTACTTTTCCGCGAACTGCTCCTTGGAAAGTTCCTGGCTTACTCGCAAGTCTATGAGGCTGTGGATGGTTTTCTGGAGGCGCTCCCGCGCGGTCTTCGTGCTCTCGAGCAGGGCTTTTTTCTCCCGTATCTCGCTGTCCGTTTCGGAAAGGTAGCTCGCTACGTCTATGCCTTTCAGGTACTCTTTCAGGTGCTCCTGAAATATCTCGTCAAGGTCGGCGACCGATATGCGGTGCCGGCACTTGCTGCAGCTGTAGACCTTCGAGGTGTGATACACGTACATCGTCTTGCCGCAGTCGCACTTAACGAATCCCGACAGCAGGTACACCGCCTTCGGGCGCGACATGCGCCCCGCTTCCTGAATGTCCAAAACATGGTTTACCGACTGCCACAGCTCGGAAGAGACAATAGCGGGGCAGGGCATGACCACCCACTCCGACTCCGGCTTGATGACCCACTGCTTGCCGTCGCCGAGGCTCTTGGTGTAGTTCGCCCGCCGCTCCCCCTTTGCGGTGCTGTCGCGCAGCAGGCGCGAAACGGTGGTAGCGGTGAACTTGGAGTTGTTGCGGGTCCTATACCCCGCGTCGTTGAGCGCCCTCGCCGTGCTGAACTTGCGCTGGTGCTGCATGAACAGCTCGTACATCAGCTTGCGAACGGGCGCCTCCCTCTCGTCTACCACCAGCTCCTTGTTCTGCCATCGGTAGCCGAACGACGCCTGCCCGCCCAGCGGCTTGCCGAGCTTCGCTCTTATGGGAACCGACGCCGCGACCCTGCTGCTGATTTCCTCCCGCTCCCATTCCGCCATTGCCGCAATGACCGTGTAGAACAGCCTGCCTGCGGGAGTGCTGGTGTCGATGCTTTCGGACAGCGAGATGAGGTCGGCGTTGTGGGTTCTGAAGATATTAGAGAACTCCAAGAGCTCCAGCGTGTTGCGGGCGAGGCGGGCGAGCTTAGAGAATACCAAGCCGTTTATGTGCCCACTCTTGATGTCACGCAGCATCCGCTGCGTTTCGGGGTGCTCCATCACGGACTTTCCGCTCACAGCGTCGAGCTGGTACACTTCCAAGATTGGCCAGCCTTTGGCTTGCGCGTAATACCGGGCGCGCTGCTCATGATGCTCGGGGCTGTCGTCCTTTACCTGCATGTCCGTGCTCACACGGATGAAAATGCCGACACGTTTTGCTTCCATTTGCGTAGGATTAGTGGTGAAAGAATAGGTTGATTAAAGATAGCAAATAGTCGGCAGCGTAGCCGATTATTTCTATTGCCGCGTACAGCAAGGCGAGCCACAACGCTGCTCCGAATGCAAAAAGATGCAGGTTTTCGGTTTTAAATTTAGGAACTGGCATATTTATATGTTTTCCTAATCGTATCCTCTGCGAGCGCGGAGAAGTAGTAGCGGTTTTTCATGGTAAATCGTGAAGTTTTCTGCTTCAATTAGAGTGCATTTTTTCGCAACCTCGCAAAAACAACAGCCCTCTTTTTCACAATAAAGCCCCCTAACACTCGCTGCTTGGGGGCTTCAACCTAAACCTTATCACAATGGCAGCGGATGCCGCCATTAATAGAATTGGCAAAGTACGAAAATTATCGCTTTCAGCATCGTTGATTTCCGGCGCTATCCCAGAACTGCCCGAAGCAAGGGCAATTCGTCGCTGGCTCAGAATGCCCGTATCGGTCGCACCGTATATTTAGCGGTCTTCGTGTCTGATCCGGCATTTCCGTATTGATGGGTAATCAAGTAAGCCCAGGTTGAATTTGTTGTAAGCTCCGTCGACGACCACGTATCGTAGCTGTGCTCTACCGCGTCGTAAGGAATAGCTGATGAATTGTACAGTGTAGACAGCTGATTTATCGCGGGCAGATACCAGTCGCTGTACCCGCCGTCCCTGCACGCCCTGCATGTTCCCGCCGCAGTCTTCGCGGTCGTGCCGAACAGGGCGACAATCTTGTCGGTATTCGCCTTGCCGTCCGTTGTGCTGTATGCCCCAGCGGCACCGGCACCCCAGCCGACTTCGGAAAACAGGTGCTTTGTGGCGATAAGGCCGTGCACCGTGGTCGCGTCTATCGAGAACACGTAGCCGCCCTGATAGTATTCGCCGATCTTGAAGGCGGTGACAAAGCTGAGCTGGGGGCTGTAGCCCGTGCCCGCCGAATTGGTCGCGTAGGCGCGCAGGTAATACTTCGTGTTCACCTTGAGCTTGCCGATGGGGCTGCTGAACGCCCCGGTGCCAGTGCCGCTTGAACTCCTGCTGCCTGCAATGGTCGGGTTGGGCGTCTCGCTCCAGCATACTCCCCGCTCGGTGACCGTCGCTCCCCCGTCGCCGCTCACGAAGCCGCCCGTGGCGACAGAGTCGTGACCGACGACGAAGGTCGGGTGCATGCCCTGGGAGCTGAGCTCAAACAGCGTGTCCACTTTCGGCGCGGTAGCGGCCGGCTTCGGCGGCACAACGGGATCAACGGGAGTTGGAGTGCTGCCACTGCCTCCCTTGCCGCACGAAGTCGTCAAAAGGATTGCAAGTAACATAACGGGGATAAACGCTAACGGCAAGATGGGCTTTTTCATATATTCAATTGATTTATTTCCGATGGGTGTAACAAGTTAAAGGTGTTGGAAACTTTTTAAAAAATAAGATGAATTAAATTTAAGGGATATAAATATATTATCAAAGATTTTAATATCTTTTATTTGATATTTATTAAATACTGGGGATATTAATTGCTCAAGCCCAAGTTTTGCCGTTGCATATATTTGATTATGCAGAAAGAAAAGCGCGTCTATAACCGCATCAAGGCGTTTTTAGCGCTCAAGAGAGTGAAGAGCAAGGCATTGGCCGAGCAACTTGATGTAAGCGAGCAGACGGTATCGAAATGGTGCACCAACTACAGCCAGCCGTCCATTCCCGAACTCTACGCAATTGCGGAGTTTCTTAAAACAGACGTGTGCGAGCTGCTTGAGCCGATGGCGAGAAGCTAAGGGTCGCGGGCTCTCGTGTTTAGATGCAAAAAAAAAGGGGGCAAGGGTTGTTTCCAACCTTAGAGCCCGAACGAGGCCGCGACGAAAGCTTGAAATAAGGTACTATACGAAGCCCCCTCAGACTCGCTGCTTGGGGGCTTCAACCTAAACCTTATCACAATTGATGGCGGATGCCATCAGCAATAGATACTGCAAAGATAATTATTATGTCAATATTAAACAGTCCAGTCTACGCGGTAATCGTTCGCCTTATGCGTCACTTCGTGGCAAAGAAGTGCGCTACTTTCTTGACCCTTTCACTATGCTTTGCAATAGGGCCTGGTTAATTCCCCCCTCCTGATATTGCACTTTAACCCTATACCCTTTCATCACCGTTGGTTGAGTGTTCGGCAGTGGCTTCGTATCAACTGTTAGTACTGTATAAAATTCATCAACCGTCACAAATGTTATCTTGTCTAACACCGTGGGTGAAATCGTGCTTCTCACTAACGTTTCAATAGTGCTAAGCTTCTTCCTATTAGATGAGCAGCACACTACCCGCTCGTATCCGGCAGCCAGGCACTTCTGAATGTTTTTAAGTTCATACTCCGGCGCGTTGGTGACCGACAGCTCGACCGCTATGCGCATTCCCGCTTTTTCAAGCAGCACGTCGACTTGCCCGTTCCTGTCGGGCGTCGGCGCTTCGATCTGCGCCGTGTAGCCGCGCTCTTCTGCCAGCTTTTTTATAAACGCCTGCGCATAGCGGTGCTCCCGCACCGACTGCGGCGCGGTGGCGGGTTCTATTTCAGGAATAAAAGAGGGGCGTTTTGTAGTTGGCGGCGCGGGCTGCGGTTGAGGCTCCATGACCGGCACAATTTCGGGAACAGCAAGAGGTGCCGACGAAGTGATTGCAACAATCGGCACGCTGTAGAGCGCGCGAGAGCGGTCAATGATTGCTTCGGTATTGTCCTGTTGATTGTCGTTCTCGTGGGCAATAACCGAGAGGTTAAAGTCCGCATCTGCGGTATTGACGCGCGCAATGGCTTCCCCTACGCGCAGGTTCTGCAAGTCGTCCGCGGTGAAGGCCGCAAAGCCCTCTTGCATGCGCTTTGCCTCGCTGTCAGCGAGGCGGAAGCAGATGCGCGTAGCAGCATTGGCAAGCACGCTGCTGGCAACCTCCGCATCGTGCTTCTGCACCTGCTGCATGTCCTGATGCGCCAGCACCAGCCCCAGCCCATACTTGCGCGCGCCGGAAAGGATCGCTGCCATGGAAGGGGTGACAAAATTGTGGAACTCGTCGATGTAGCAGAAAAATGGCCTGCGGGTGCCTATTGCCTGAGCTTGTCGCGCCATAGCCGCCTGCTGCAACTTCGCGACGATGAACGCGCCCAGCAGATAGCTGTTTTCTGCTCCCATCAGCCCCTGCGAAAGCTTCACCAATACTATCTTTCCGCTGTCCATGAGCGCGCCAATATCAAGACCCTTGGTTTGGCACACCATCGCGCGGATGACTTTGGGGCGCAAGAAGCTGTCGAGGCGCGTTAATATCGGGCCGACAGAGCCGCCAGCCTTGAGTAGCGGGTATTCTTTCTGCCAATAATAGGCGATGTCGGGGTCGGTGACGGTTGCGAGAATGCCGTTGCGATAGGACGGCTCAATCAGGAACTTGCGCAAGTCGCCCAAGTGGTACGTGGCGGCATTGAACAGCAGTGCCAGTATCGCGTTGGAGAGGACGCTGTACATCTGGTCGCCAAACGAGGTGCTCAACCTCTTGAAGACTGCCGCCAAGTCGGAGGCAAGGAGCTCGCGCTCGATGTCCGAGTGCGCCTCGAAAATGTTGAGCCCTATCGGATACTCGCTGTCCGTCGGGTCAATCAGTACAACGTCCTTAATGCGCGATGCCGGGATGCTTGCAAGCAATCCAGCAATCAGGTCGCCATGAGGGTCGAGGCACAGCAGGCCGTTGCCTGCCGCAATATCCTGCATCATCAAGCTGTGCAGCAGCGTCGACTTCCCTGTTCCCGTCGCGCCCATGATATGCACATGTTTCAGCCTCTCGTCGATATTTATGCCGACAGCTATTTCTTGCCCTTGGTGCTCGTTGATACCTAAGACGTACGAATTACTAATTAAAAGTGGCGGTGCCTGCCTGGTCGTGCGGTGCTGCCTGAGCAGCTTCTTAGAAAGCTGCTGGCTCGGAACGTGTGCAAGGGTCGAGAGTTCGGAAACATTGAGCAGCATGCCCAGCCTATGGCTCTGCCGCAATGCCAAGTCCGACAGCCTCTGGTCAATCGTGTATGCGGGCGTGCTCAATGGCTGCAAGGCGTTATGGTTCGAGATAGAGGCATGAACAAGCGCGACCGCGCTATGCCGCAGCAATGCAGCAGCGTTAGTGATGCAGTCTGCAAACGCCGCGATGCGTACATTCGCAAAGAACAGCGGCTGCGATGTCTTCTCTTTCGCCAGTTGCGGCATTTCGGGCGCGTCAATGAAAAACGATCCACCGATGCCGTCGCCTGCCGCGCGGACAATGCTTTCTCCCCAAGGCTGCGTCGCGCCGCAGAATAGCACCTGCACTATTATCGCCTCGTCGTCTCTCAAACGCTCGAACGTGCCGAACAGCGGCGTATAGGGGTCGTATGCCCCACGAAGCGTCGCTATCGGGCGCATGCACTCCTCTTGCAGCCCGAAGTCTGCCGTACTTACCGCATTATCGCCGTCTGCCCAACGGATTATATCATCCGCTTGCGTCTCCTGCACCGAGCATTCGGGAAAGTACGACCGCAGCTGAATGTATATAAAGGGCGCAACATTTTCGCTGCACACAATTTGAATGCTCACTGTTTCATATTCTGCAACAATCTCAAAGCTGGCTGGCTCACGACATAATGCGAACATTGTTAGGAGACGCTCCATCGTCTCGCTCCTTGCACTGTATCCTTTGGGAACGGTAACGGCATATATGGTGAGGCGCGGAGGGTCTCCACCGTCGGGAACTGCAACGCTTTCGTCTACCGTGGCTTCGGCGATTGCGGGGGCCGGCTTCGGCGCAAGGTGTCCTTTCAGCCTGCTCAGGAAGCCGGGTCTCCTGCCGTCGTCAATGATTTCGCCTGCAACGTAATGGCCGAAGAAGGGAACGAAAGATGGCTCAAGCCGCACCGGCTCGTCAAATGCGTGCCATCCCCTGCCTCGCTGTTCCCAATCGTAAAACTGCTCGGTGAGCGACTTGCCTCGGCTGCTCATGTGGCTAATTCAGCGCGACTGTCTGCCGCTTCGCGTGAATGGGGTCGAGCGTTGCTGTCACCTCGCCAATGAGCGCGTCGATGCTCCTTTCGAACATGATACGAGTGTCCTGGGCGTACATCGTCGCCTCGGTGTCCTCGAACAGGTAACTCATGATCGGGCTTCGGTATATCCAGTCGAGCAGCCAGTTGCGCTTGTGCCAAAACCACCAGCTGACAAAATAGCTACGCCCATAGGGGGCGGCACAGACGTAAAACCACAGCTGTTTTCTTCGTATGACTAAGTACTCCCGCTTGTCTTGCAGCACGTTCCTGCTCTCGAACACCGCGCGACGCTCTACCTTGATGTCGGGATAATCGTACGAGGAGATGATTTTTTCCAGCTTTGAATAGCATTCGTCGGATGACAGCTGGAGGTCGGCGAAATGCCGATACGCGTGCTTGAGGGCTTTTTGTGGCATGGCAAAGGTTATTGGCTGGCATAAAGCTACTTAGCGCGATTTAAAAAAGCAAATTTCTTGGAAAATTAAAAGCGGCTTTCTACCTTTAGGCAAACCATAAACCCTGTCGCCATGACTCTTTCTTTTGTGCTTCTCCGCTTTCACTGGAACCTGTCGTATTTGATAGACAGTCATCCCTTAGTCAGCCTTGTCTTATTGGTTTGGATACTTAAATATGTCTTCCGTTGGTTCTTCGGCATCAACAAGATTAGGCGCGCGCAAACCCAGTACACGCAGCTGCTTGAGCAGCATAACGATCTTCTGCAACGGCAGACGGAAATGATGGAGCAGCACAGGACAGTGTTGAGTAAATTAGGTGATAAGTACCTTTAGCTAAAAATCACCCAAATCCAATTCGACGTCTGGAGGTCTAAAGTCCTTATTGTTGATTTTGTGATAATAGAATGCTTTACCGTCCATATTCAAAATTGGTGCCTTTTTGAAATCCATGAAGAACCCTTTTCTCGTGCCGTAGGTAGAACTGACCGTAATGCGTTCTAACCGTATGATGCGCTCTCTGTAATCGCTATTCGTAGCAATTAGAAAGTTGCATCCGGATAAATTATCGAAACTTATATCATTGGACATGAAATTGCCGGAAGCTTCGTTCCCTTTTAAGTCATAGAATTTGGCTTCAAAAATAAATTCCTGCTTCTTAAAATCTACGACGAGCGTTTTGATTACCCTCCGAAAAGGAATAAATTCTGTTCTTAATGCCAAGTATTCTTCTAATTCAGGTATTAGACCTGTTACAAAAACGGAGCCCTTCATTCCAGAATTCGGAAATCCTGATTTATACATGTGAACTGGCTGCTTCGTAACAATTATCACAGTCTTAATGAAATTATCGTATTCTGCCCTGACGTTGATGTTCAACGATTTAAGGCTATCCATATTCGGGATTACAACCGTGTCCTTTGTCTGACTGAAATTTATATATTTGGAATAAAATGCCCTATCTCGTAACGCGTATATCGACGCCTCTAAGCTGTCTGTGTAACCTGTTTTAAAAGACACCCTAAATTGTAAAATCATATTGAGTGGAGAAAGCGGATTTAACAATAGCTTCATTCCTTTGTAGGTGTCGTTTTGCTTGGTTAACAGGGAGTCATTTTTCTCTAAAATCCTTTTCGCTGAATCAACGTTTTCTTTTTGTAAGGAAAGTTGCATTTGATTGGCAAGTAAAATTGGCTGTAACCTACTGATGGTTGTATCCGCTTTTTTCAGGCTTTCACCAAATTTTTTTATTATCGTGTCTTGCCTTAAGCTGTCCTTTAATGCCTTAGCATTGTCTTGTTTTCTCGCATTTTTTTCTTTCTGATTATCAAGATATTGGGAGTAAATGGCCTGCCCGACCTGCAACAATAGAATCAGTCCTACTAAGCAAAGATTCGCCCTAAAAAAGATTTGCTTAAAAGTATATTTTTCATTAAAACCACGAAATTTTGATTTCAGCTTTTGTGATGTCAAACCGTCTTCAACCTTAGCGAAAACTGCTAAAATGGTGCCAAATAAAATTGTGACGATAACGAACCCAATCATGAAATAAATATAAGTAAAAGCCACTGCATCGCAGTGGCTTACATTAATTTCACGAAAAAATTGCTATTGGAACCATCGCAACGATTACGAGGCACAGCAATACTCCTGCCACTGTCCTTGAAGGAGTATCAGGCTCGGTGCAACAGAAACAGTAAGCGGCTAACAGATTAATTATTATCACAATTACAATTAATGGCCATATCCGCCCTTTTTTTATCTTTTTATTTGGTGTCATAGTGAACGAGATTTAATGGTTACCAAAAGGTATCTTCCCTCTGATAACCATTAAATCAATTTGTATTAATCATAGCACATACGACTATAAATGTCAATAGCACACTTATTCCATCGTCACCGCGCTAAACCCCTTGCTCTCCGCCCCGTCAATCAGCAGCTTCAAATAAATATGATACTTCGGCAGGCTGATAAAGTCGTCATACGTGAACACGGGATAAAACTGCTTTTCCATCACCTTGGCATCTTCCAATCCCACGCGGAACACGATCAGCGTCCCGAAATTGGCAAGTATCGCGCTTCTCGTGTCAGGCTCCAGCTGGTCGAGGTGCTGGTTGGCCAGGAACAGCCCCAGGCCGAACTTGCGCACCTGCGGGAGCATGGCGGCAAATGAGGTCGATACGAAGTGCTGCGCCTCGTCTATGAACACGTAGAACCGCCTGCGCTCCGTTATGGGGATTGATGCCCGGCGCATGGCGGCATTCTGGATGCTGGTGATGATAAAGCTGCCGAGCACGGTTGCCACGTCCTCGCCTACCTCCCCTTTCGACAAGTTCACCAGCACGATCTTCTGCCCGTTCATGCAATGCTCAAAGGAAATGCCCTGCCGCTGCCCGAAGATGCCGCGCAGGGTGTCGTTGGCAAGCAGCACGCCCACCTTGTTCAGTATCGGCTGCACGGTGCTCGCCTGCATGCTCGCGGAGTATTGACTGTATTCGTTCACCCAGAACGACTTGGTATAGGGATTCTGTACGTGCTGCAATACCTGCGCGCGAAACGCGCTGTCGGTCAGCAGCGTTGAGATGTCCAGCAAGGTGGCGTTGGGATATTCGAGCAGCGAGGCAATGGCGAAACGCAGCACGTATTCGAGCTTGCTTCCCCATGCGTCGCTAAAGAGCCGCTTGAACGTGGTTATCATCTCGGACGCTACCAGCTGCCGCTGATGCTCCGGCACGCCTGCCAGCGGATTGAAGGCTGGCAGGTCGGCGCGGTTGGTCGCGTCGAAATATATCACGTCCTGCTTTCGGTGTTCCGGCACCTTCCTGTGCACGGCCTCGACGGTATCGCTGTGCGGGTCGAGCACGCAGATGCCGTAGCCCTTGTGCATGTCGTCGACCGCCATGTTGACGAGCAGATGCGACTTGCCCATGCCGGTCTTGCCCAGGCAGAATATGTGGTACAGGCGGTCGGTGGGCTTGATGCCAAATATTCGGTTGTGGTTGCGCCAGTTGGTTTGTCCAATGGGAGTAAAAGGTGTGTTTTCTTGCATCAACAAAGTTTAACAGCAACACAAGATTGGTTGCAGTATCGGTTTTCACATGCTAACCGTTAATTACCGTTACTACCCCCTCCTTTGAATAAATGTGATTATATCGGAATGCCGATAGAGGAACATCACTTAAATAGACTTATGGAGATTTACCACCGGGACTATGGGGTACAAATGGATTTATCGCAAGCAGAAGCTGAATTCGCTAAACTTTCCCAATTGTACGGAATTATCTATCTCTCCCCGACGCAATTGCAGATACAAGACAACGAGTCAGCCGTGGCAATTTACGGTTCTACCAAGTCGAGTTATAATGAATTGGCTACACATCAGATTAATAATTAACCAGTTTTAAGCTCAAAAGAGGGGCGGGCAGAATCTTATGTGTAGCAACTTAAGACGGTTACTGCCTTCCCCTCTTTTGAGTTTTGAGGCGACTACGATAAATGTATGAACAACAACGGAACACTTAGGCACGCCGAATATCTGCGCAAGTCAACTGACGATAAGGAGAAGCAGGTGCTTTCATTGGGGAGTCAGCGCGACGTTCTTGACAGATTGAAGAAAGCGCACGAATTAAGAATCATAGAAACAGTTGAAGAAATGATGTCTGCAAAGCGACCGGGGAGACCCGGGTTTGCAAAACTTATAAAACAAATAAAGGCAGGCAAAATTAACGCCTTAGTCACGTGGGCACCGCATCGTCTGTCACGTAATTCTGTTGACATAGGGGAGCTGATCAACTTATTTGACACCGGGCATCTCAAAGAGATTGTGACTGAAAGCCACGTGTATCGCAACAATCCAATGGATATTTTCATGCTCGGTTTTCATTGCCTGCAAGCAAAGTTTGAAAATGACAACAAGGCAATAGATGTTAAGGGAGGCATGATAAGAAGCGCGAAACTTGGCATTTATCCAAGCCGACCGCCGCTCGGATACCTCCCCGACAAGGGCGGAATAAAGGGGGCACGGAAGCGAAGAATAGACCCAGTTAATTTCCCAATAGTCCGCAAGTTATGGGAGCAGGTGCTTAGCGGGCAGTACACACCCAAGCAGGTTTTGGACATCGCAACCGAGCAATGGGGGCTTCGTAGTAAAAAAGGGCTTAAGTTGTCGAAATCGACGCTGTATCAGATGCTTAACAATCCCTTCTACTACGGTGAGTACCGATGGCCCCGCAACGGCGGAGAATGGTACAAGGGGATTCACAAGCCTATGGTTAGCAAGGCGGAATTCGATCGCGTACAATTGCTTATTGGAAAAACTGGCAGGGCAAGACCTGTTAAGCATTATTTCGCCTTTGGCGGCTGCTCCCTTCATTGCAGCGTATGCGGTTGCGCAATCAGCGGCTGCGAGAAGACCAAGTATCAAAAGAACGGCAACGTTCATACTTACCAATATTATTTCTGTCCAAAGCATAAGCCTGGCGTTCTTTGTAAGGAGCCGCCTGTTTCTGGAAAATCGCTTGAGGCGCAGATAGAGCGTCTTTTGCAAGAGATTAACATTTCCAAAGACTTGCACCAGTATTTAATGGCTTGGGTTCGTAGGGAAAACAAAAAGCGGTTTACCGAAATACTTGCTCAAAATGCTGCCAATAAACTTGCCTACGATGTTGTGACCAACAAATTAGATGGTTTAATTGACATGAGAGCAGGCGGATTAATCACTGATGCTCAATATCAGGAAAGGGCGCAAAAAACACAGTCCGAAGAGACTCGTCTTGCACAATTGATTAAAGACGCGGACGACAGTGTCTCTGGGTGGATTGAAACTGCTGAAAAAATGTTTTCGTTTGCGGAGATGGCGGTTTATAACTTCAAAAAAGGCTCAGCAGCGGCCAAGAGAGGTATCCTTGTGAGTTTAGGTTGGAACCTATGTATAAAAGACAGGAAGCTTGATTTATCAGGGGAGAACTGGATTGTCCCGCTTAGGCACATAGCTAAAAGGCTCCAAGAAGAATTACCAGCGTTGGAACCTGTTTTAGCTTTGGAAAATAAGGTTCAAGTTGAGAATTTCCTTAATAGTCCATTTATGTGCTCCCAACTGGACGACCTTAGGAACCGTATTATTAAAAACCCTCAAAAGAAATACTTTACAGCGGACGATATTTAAACTCGACTATACTAATTATACGTCGAGCCTTGTGATAAGAGATGTCGAGGGCTTAGGGAAAACGTTGCGAACTTTTGAGCTTATTGCAATCTTCCAATCCTGTTTATTAGTCCTTCGCGATTGCGTTAGGGCTGAAACGCTCGACAGAGAACATATTGCAGCTTCAACACCTTGAAAGGCATGAGCCATAAAAGCGTTTATATAGATCCCTTCACACCGGGATTTGTTTTGAAGTATTTGACCAAAACATACTATTAATATGTAAAGCGATACGGAGTCCTAATGGGTTTTATTGCACATATATATTCCCTTTCTTAATGTTTTTTTTCCTCTCTTTAATATCTTCATAGTATCCTTTTAAAATTATATAAATACTTTTACGCTTCCCTGCTATTTTGACATTGTCAATTTGATTAATGGAAATTAAAATAGTTTCAGGATTATCAATTCGCTCATTGTCAATAAACACGGGTAACTTACTATAAGGTTTTTGCGGGATTTTATAAACGTTTAACAACTCGCCAAACGTTAATAGTTGGGTTCCTGGCGCAAGGGTTATTGTCACCATGCCATTGACCTTAAGGAACTGACAAACTTTTTCGAAAGCGGGCTCTTGCAGTGGGCTCATGGTAACCGTCCGTTGTGGGTCTCCATAATAGTTTGTTGTGTACAACGGGGGCTTGTCTTTTGATGTATAAATTATGTAAAAGACCCTTTCTACTGTATCAATTGCCGATTTGTTCTGTGCCCGAACGTTGTTAAAGACAAAAAGCGCGATAATCGCTAAATAAATCGTTTTTTTCATTATGCTGATTATTAAAAGGTTCATATATGGCGTATCTAACGATATCCAGTAATTTGGAAGGTTTGGATGAATTCAGATGGATAGCGACTCTCGTATTTAAAAGATTGTGAGTTCCAATAGTTATAAACAAAACCTTGACGAGCGCCATCTACATAATAGCTAAACCCAGTAATAAGCACTTGATGGTATTGTGGCACTCTATCTTCATACCGGCTTATATATACTCCTACAACAGGATTGTTGTTTTTAAGAGCACCTATCGGGTCGTTAGTTCTATTTCCAGTTAGTAATTTTTCAAAAAGAAACTGAGTCATAATTCCACTTTTTTTAATTCCTTCTACCTGCGCTGTATTCAGACTATGTGCTCTAACGAATTCTAAAAAAAAACCGAATCCATCCGTTTTTTTACCCCCAAGATAACTTCTGGCGGCGGCCGACGAATAAAAAGCACAGAGACCAAATAGTTGACGATGCAAGCCATCATTTGCAGGTAATTTCGTACCGTCAAGATGGAATAAATTTCCAGCGTATGAATATGGATCGGAATTGGAAGTCCCGCTTACGACACCAAATGAACTCTCTCCATTCGAATTGTTATCAACCCCACCCGCACCGACATTAATGTCACTGATATTCTTTGATGGAGAATAAAGGTTGTCAAGCGCGCTCATCCGTACTACTTGTCCGTTCGAACTGACATAAAATCCATTACCGGCTAAAGCTTTGTCCCATGTGGCGCTGTAATTCTTTGTGCCTCCGCCGCCAGCAAAGTAATTGCCGCTGTTTATCCAATAATAGTCTCCGGCGGCCGCATATCCTGCCTCATTTGCATAGGAACGGAATATAGTCTGATGCGGGGTCCACG
>NZ_JBDSZG010000041.1:0-260641 GCF_039925265.1 Mucilaginibacter sp. | reverse complement strand
GAAAAAACATCCTTTCCCGGTGATCTTTTAGCAACCTCTTATCTTTTGACTGGCCCCTTTTGCAGCGGAATCACTGGTCCCTTTTGTAGCGGAATCACTGGTATACTATGGAGCGGAATATCCAGGTTACTGCTTTTCTCTAAATTCTTGCCATACCGTTTTACTGTCGCACTTACCTGCTCGGCAAGGTTTAACCATTGATGATAGCTTAAAAACGGGTTGCTCCAGTTGGCAATTAATTCATCTTTGTCATGGGCTATTTTTTCGGCCATACTCTGTAAATATTTCAAGAACTCGGGAATTTCCTCTTTGAATAAATCGAATATGATCTTGGCTTTATCTATGTTGGTTAACTGCTCTATCGTTTTCATGCTTTTAGAATTAATGTGATAAAAGGGGATTTCTCCCCCGTGGTAATTAATTAAAAAACAAACCGCTTGCCCCGTTCTTGGCGAAGTCATTACATAAATTAAATGCAGTTTGCGCCCTGTTAAAGCCTGTTCCATACATAATAGATTTGAATTTGGCTTCATCATCCTTGAAATTGCGAACATTCTGAAAATAACCCGTAACGGCATTATAAGCCCCGAAAACCGTTCCTTTGGTGGTTTCCTCCTGTTGGGTCGGGCTGGTCATCGCATAGTCAAATATGCTGCTCACCATGTTATTAAAATGACTGCTTAGTTCCTGCTCTTTTCCGTGTTTCAGGTTGTCGAAAACTTCCTTGTTCGGCACCATCGCCAATTGTATCAGTCTTTTTAATTGCGGGTCAGTTATGCGTACCCTTGACCATCTGTTATAAATGGCTTCCAGTTCTACCGATAACTGGTTACTGATACCCAGCATTTTGTAGGCTTCTTTCAATTTATCACTTGCGCTCGTGGTGTGGCGTATCTTAATGCAGTTGGTTTGGTTGCGCAAAGCGGCGTTTAAGGTATTGCGACAAACTACTCTTACGGGCGTAAAAGCAATACTGATACTGCCTGTACCGTCATGAGATGAGGTTAAAAACAAATACTTCTCAATACAATCATTACGCCCCACACGGATATAATCAGGTAACTTAGCCGTAATAAAAATAACTTCACCTTTGCCCAAAGCCCCGGCAGTTTCGTACAAAATCCCTCCTTTACCATCTACAATGTTATCAAAGAAACTGAACGCTTCTGTATTCTGCACCACCTCATAATCGCTCCCTATTTTATCACCTAAAACCGCCTCGTTATCCGTGCGGAAAGTAAAGTAACTGTTATCGGATACGATGTTTACACCGCTTGGCAGTTGGTGAATATTTGGGCGTTTCATCACCTCAAAATTTAGCCCCGCATGTTCCAATGCTTCTGCGCTGGTCGGGTACTGCTCTATGATCTGCCCCAAATTGTGCCATGCTTTTTCCTTTACGCTGAAAAAGCTATGTTTCTGTGTCTGTTCGTTATAATTAATGTCGTGTGCCATGATGTTAAGATTTTAATTTGTAGTCCATAAATTTGAGTTCGTGTATCTTCACCTTTTTGGTGTCGCTAATATTACAGGTCGCTGTTTGCTGTATTTCTGTAATAGCCTCATGCACATTCTTGTGCGTGGTTTGTATGGTTGCTTTAACCAATAAAAAAACAGTATCGTACATAACTTTATGGATTATAGGAATTAATAAACTCTGCCAGTTCGTACTGGTATTGTGCGGGTTGCTCGCTTGCTAACTGTTGTGCATAACCATCCCAAAATATTTGGTTGGTTAGTTCGATAAATAATTCTAACATTGCGTTAAATTTTAAGATTAGAAAATGTCTTAAACAACGCCCCCTGTAGTTTCATTACAAGGGGCGTTTCCATTTAATTATTGCGGAATAACTATACCCGCTTCGATTTCAGCCAGTTTATCCACGCACATATTGTTTACCAACTGCGCTACTGTCCAGATAATAGTAGGGTTCTTCGTTTCAAATTTCCTGTTGCGGTCGTCTGTAAGGGTTAGCGTACAGCCCGTATAATAATTGGTATCGGCACTATCTGCTTCATCCCGTAATTCCACTTCAAAATCATCTAAGTTTTTAATGGTCTCCTGTAGCTTGCCACGTTGTTTAGCCTTGCGGTGCATTTCCTCAATGAATTTTAAAGTACCCTCTAAATTCAGCACGAACTTTTTGGGTTCTTCTTTCAACTCTGCCGGCTTGGCTTGCTCCGCTTTTGGGGTTTCGGGTTTTACCTCCACGTTTGGTGCTTCCGTTTTAACCTCGGCATTGGATGCTTCAGGTTTGGCAGTTTCAGGCTGTGGCTTCGCCGAATCTTTATTAACGGGATTACCTGCCACAAACTGCGGGCTCTTGTTCTCGGCAGTTACCGGGTTATTGTTGTTTTTTACTTCACTGTTGTTTTTTCCGCTTTCAATTACTGTAGTTTTCATGATTTTGATTTTTAAATTTTTACCGTTCTTTTTTTTACTCTTCGTGTTAAGGTTTTTAGTTTCCATTTCCTTAAGTGGTGGGCTTCTCCCGGTTGCTGTGTCCATCTTGCTTAATTATTTATAAAGTCAGTCGGCAGAGCCTCCTGGCTTTTTGATAAGCAACCTCACCTGAACACAAGCCCTTTGTAAGGCAAGACTTTGCGAAAAAAAATACGCTCGCGAGGTACGAGCGAGGAAGATTTTTTTTCAGCAAACCCGCAGGGCCTGGTCTTGATGTCAAAGGGCTTGTTCAGAAATTTGCTACCAAAAAGCCTGGGGGAACTTTATGAAGGGAGCTAAAAGGAGATGTAAAGTGGTCGCAAAAAGTCCGGGTGCGGGCGACCCTGCGCATCGCGCGGTGGCGGCAGTGTCCGGTCTTTTAAAACGCAGTGAAGCGGCTGACGAGGAACGAGGAAGCGGCTGGAACTGCTGGCCTATCTCCACTCAGTGCACATTTCGCGCCCAAACCTTTTTTGGGGCATAAACAGACGTGCAGCCGGGAAAGCCAGCTTTGGGAGTTGGGTTTTGAACTGAGTTGGTTCCAGCATGAAAATGGAACATGCAGTGTTTGCGACAGGATAGAACAAACTGAATTATAACATGCTATTCAATCCAAGCTATTTAACTTATCCTACCGGCGAAAACTCAAGCCAATTCTGTCATTGTCAATATAAATATTAGTGGTTTGATCTATAGTATCAAATACAAAGGGACGGGTGTTGTTAGAAATTCCGTTTTGAGCATATGAAAAAATATCTCTCGGCAAGATTAAAGCTGGCCTGTAGTAATCGAATATTTCGTGATGCCAAAACGGAATAAATGGAAAATCTCCTTTAAAGTATTGAGAAAAATTACGGTTTGATAAGTCAACCTCATAGAATTGTTCGCCCTGAAATTCAACCGTCCTAAAATAAAACAATTTCTCGTTGAGAAATAATGATAGTCCGCGATAGTAATCTCTTGTTAAACCATTTAATAGCTCAACATCGAAAGGAATGTTATCGTTAAAGGGATCATGATACTTACATTTTACATTGTGGTACAAATCGTAAGAAACAGATGCGATGGTATAATTTACTGGTATCCCTCCAGTTTGTGATTGTGCTTTGTGATCGTTCATATTTCCCGAGCTGCCGGAAAATCCCTTTGCTTCGATAGCAAATGTCGCATTAGGTGTAAAAGCGAGCAAGTCCGGCCGCCTCACCTGCCTACGGCCCACACTTAGCGGGATGTGCTTTAACCGCATAGCGGCTTCGTAATTAACAGTAAAAATACTGTGGTCTATACGTTTAGATAAAAAATCGGCAATGGCTCTACCAGCAAGATTAGAGAATTGCCCTTTTTCTGTCGGGTCAGATAACTCTATCGGTGGTTCAGAAAACCGATCGTTATTGAATGCCCCTGATCGTGTATAATAACTATAATGAAGAAACATAGCGACACTTCGAAGCAGTTTGCGGGGAGCAGGGGCATAACCCTGTCCCGCTATAGCCAAATGCTTAGCGAAAGCCAATCGCGACATGTGGTGAATTTGGTTAGTTACTACACCATGAGTATTTTTGTATTCTACCGATATGTTCATAGAGTAGACAGTTATTTACTGACGGTAAACGTATCAAAGTCATCGCTGAAATGAACCAATAAGATTTCAGTGAAGCGACCGATGTAATAACCATTCGCAGCTTTATCTACGTCATTGCTTTTCCATTTGGATGCAATTATTTCCAAAACATCTTTCTCGACATTAAATTTCATAATCGCTCTATCAGCCCATTGTTCAGGGCTATGAGTAAGATATTCTGTTCCGCTTTCTCCTTTAGTTATTTCCCAGGTCTTTAATGTTTCATCTTTAACATGATCAAAAATTTTCTTTTTCAGGGCGGCACCTGTGGTGGTTGGTATTGTTATTTTCATAATGATATGGGTTTATTGTGGTGTTGCAATATAATATATTTGGATTAACTGGCATCGCTTAGACATTACATGATTTTTTTAATAATATTTAACGCGTTTATATCAGGTCGATTCGCATTTACCTATATTAGCTTATCCTATGCAACCTGACCATAATTACACATCTGTTTTTCTATACGAATATGCAAGCCGTGTGTGGCATAGAATACACTTTGCAAGGGAAAGAAATCAACGCATCAGTGAAACGACTGTTACAGAAAACCTTATTTTTGATTTTTGGTACAAGAACAAAAACGGAAATGCTGCCATTGAAATCTACGAAGCCAAAGATGAAAAACGGCACGGCAATGACCTGGAAATATTTATAGAAACCCGCCGGGGATATTTATTAATGGCCTGTCAGGCCAAAATCCTAAATAAACAAAACAAATACCCTAACATCAGCCATAAAGTAGGCGATATATATCAAATAGACCTTTTGTTGGAGTACGCTAAAAACAAGGGCGGTTTAGCCAGCTATTTGTTTTACAACTACACTTTTGATCATGACACACTAGACCGGCTCGAAGCCACTGGTAAATACAAACATGCCCAATTTGGATTAACCGCCTGCAACGCGGAATTGATTAAACTTAAATTTTTTAAGCCTGGGGCAAACGCATTAGGTAAACAGCGGGTAAAAATCCCGAAATTTGAAGATATACATCCCTTACATGGTTTCCCCTTGCCAGAAATGATACGCATTTTGAGGGATGAAACTGCACTTGATACCATAGAGGAACTCGCTAATTATATTGACATACCCATAACCTATTATGCTAAAAAGGAAATCACTGGGGACTACCATTGGGAGCCTCTCGTAGCACCTTCAAAAATTAGCGGAATAACAGCAAGAACAAAAACATTCTCTCCTCAAAATCAATTAAAACCCGGTTTTAATCCTAAGTACAGAATAGTTCTGCCCATAAATAAACAAAGTTATCGGCTGTACTCTGTTTCCTGATACGGATAACCAGCCAACATTAAAAAGTTGAATCAAGCCATTGAAATGAGCAACCTAAGAACGATAGGAACTATTCTTAACCTCACCACAGGTGAGCAAATCGAGGTGGCAGACCTGTTCATAGATCAGCATTTCAGGGAAGATGAAATATTTCAGCTACGCACCAAAATTGAAAAAGACCTGCAAAATGATACCGTAGAATTGGTTTGCATCTATTGTAAGCAGCCTGTCGCAATCCGAGGACGTTCAGATCAGGATCAGGCCAAACATTTCTTCTTTCAGCACACCTATAAAAGCAGGTGGTGCATCATTAAAACCGGTGTGCGGTTAACTGAAGAACAAGTACGTTGTGTAAAATATAACGGTGAAAAAGAAAGCATACTGCATGATAAATTAAAACGATTGATCGCTTATTATGCTCAACAAGATAAAGACACTTCGGTAGTAAGGATCGATCAGGTTTATAAAGACCGGGCTATTTCTGACAAATGGCGAAAGCCAGATGTTTTGGTCTTTCATAAATTGGGCAAAATAGCTTTTGAGCTTCAGCTTTCCACCACATTTCTTTCAGTAATTGTAGGCCGGACAATATTCTATCAGAATAGAGGTATCTTCCTGATCTGGGTTTTCCCCAACTTCTCCTTAATTTCTGATCAACAGAAATTTACGCAAAAGGATGTATTTTATAATAACCGTCTGAATGTCTACGTCTTTGATGCCGATTCCCAAGCGAAATCAAGAGAGTACGGTAAACTAATGCTGACCTGCTTTTACCGTGAGTACTATTTACATGGAGAAGAAATATTAAACAAGTGGAGTAAAGCCACTATTGAGCTAAAAGACCTGGTTTTTAAAAATGATACCACAGAAGTTTATTTTTATGATGCGGACAAAGCCAAGGCGGCGCTTGAACTGGAAATTAAACAAATCAAGGCAGAACGCAGTAAAGCACAACGGCAATTACGAATTGACAATTCCGTTGATAATGTCGCTTACTTTTTAAAACAGGTCTATAAAAAAGATTGGCTTAAATATCAGGAAGAAGAATCGCCATTCGACCTGGTCAATGATCCCATTATTGTTGAAGCCCTTGATAAAAGACTAAAATTCACCGGCGAAAATGCCTTTGTGGTTAAGAAGCTGTTTTATGAGCGAAAAAAGCCAGGTTTTTTAAAGTTACTATGCAGCGAAGATTGCATTTTAATTGATACCGCGTTGCTTAATGAGGGTGATAAAACAGTGTTTCAGGAACTTCTGGAAATAGAAAATGCTGACCAATTTAAATTATACCTAAGTTTCCTTTTCCGCAAAGGTTATAAGATGACTGAGGAAGATCGCAGCACATTGCAAAGCATATATGACCACAACTATTTTAATCAAACAGAAAGTGAACGTGCCAATATTGAACGCTGGGCCTACGCCAAATTATACACGCTATTAAGTCTAAAGAACTTAGCTTTTGATTTAAAATCTATTCACAGGTTTTTATATGGCATCCTTTCTTTAAAACATCGCACCATCATTGGTTATAACTATGACAGTATGAAACGCCTGGCACACAAAATGTTAGAAAAATACCCGGAATATGGCTCCATGTATATTTCTGCCATTAAAAGCTTCGGCCACTATGACGAATTGATAGCCGATGATACAAGCAGAAAACTGAAACCCAAAATGGAACTTTTCAGCGGGCCGGACAGCTCAAAACAGTCCTGGGAGCAAAACCAGTTGATATTTGATATCTTTCCGGAATTAATGATACCTCATTTATAAATTATCAAATATGGAACTGGTCTGCAGAAACCTATTTATAGACACTCAATACTTTGTCAATAAATCATTTGATTTCAAAAGTAAGGAATTGCTTTCTCTGATCGAGTTAGCTCAAAACGACTTTATTACAGTTTATTTAACTGATATAACCGAACAGGAAATCAAAAAAAAAATTAAAGATGTGGTAAGTGTTGCTTATGAGAAGATTAATCTCAGCGACGCCAGAATACTAAAATACATTCCTGCATTCACCAATTTTTTAAAGGAATCGCCCGAAGCGAAATCAACCGAATACTTACGGGATACATTTGAACAATTCAAATCAGACTGCAAGATTGAAATAATCTCTTCGGATCAGATCAAGCTTAAAGAAATATTTAAAAGCTATTGTCTGAATGAACCGCCGTTTAATAGCCAGCCTGGAAAGAACCGGAAAAGTGAGTTCCCGGATGCATTTGCGTTGGCTACTATAAATCAGTGGGTTAATTCTACTAATCAGAAAACTTACGTGATATCCGGCGATTCAGACTGGAAAACATATATCAGCCAAACCGTTAGAAAGACAGCGGATATAAAAGCAGAAAAGCGGCTTTTTGATCTGGAAGATATGTCGGAATTGTTAAACACCATTATCAGGCATGAAAAATCATTAGAAGATATTACAGCTTTCGCAGATAACTTGGTCGACACTAACAAAGAAATTATCCAGCAATATATCGCAGAGAAGTTAAAATGGTGCGGATACGATGGTGTTTCCATGGAAGAAGAGGTTGATATCACCGATGTGCATATCTTATTTGTGGAAATAGCAGAAAGAGATATTATATCGGTTGACCGCGAAGGAGCCACTTATCATATCACGCTAAATGTCCACGCCGTTTTCAATTATGATGTTACACAATACGGGCCTTACGACAATGAAGATAAACGCTACCTTGGTATAGAATATATCAATCTTTATCAGCACCACATTTTCGACCTTTCAGTTGATGTGGAATTTAGCTTCGCGGATGCCATCCCGTTAAATTTTGAAATCGAATCAGCGGATATTCCGGCTGATATTGAAATTGACTATGACGAAGGCGAGTATATTGAATTAGCAGAATGGGTGAAAGAACTTCGTGTTATGGTTAATGGTGTTATCGACGGAAAAAAAACAGAAGATGGCCGGGGATTTCAGGAATTTACAAACATCGCACACGCCAGAAAATACTTCCCCGAACTTGATATTTACAAGTCTTCAGGTAACTTCACAGAAGCTTTTGGTAACAAAATTTCAGAACCACTCCGTTTTGAAACAGGTTTATCATACTTTCTACCTAAAGACTGATAAGTTCATCGGCCTATGATTATTTGCTATCATCTATTGGCCTTTAACTCTTCTTTTAATAAATTTAAAAAGGTTGAATTCCTTACTTCTGCATCTTTAAGGAAGGCATCAAACGATAATACATATAAACCTACCGGAATTTCAGTTTTGGTTTCGAGATCCATAATAATCGGCTGCTCTTTATAAAAGACTGTGCCACAGGAAAATAATTCAATATATTTATCTTCTAACAACGAAACCTTGAACTCATCATCAAAATCAACAATTCCATAAAACCAAATACGTTGAATTTTATCCGGGTAATGTTGTAATAATTTACGGGCACGTTGCCTTAACTGACTGGTAACTTCCTCTTTTTTTGCCAGTCCCAAACCGAGTTTTTTTAACTCGACGATAACTACGTCAACTTTTTTTCCCTCTGTTGGATCATTCGAAAATATGATTGCAATATCGGGGCGTTTAATATTCTTTTCCTTATCCTCGCTATCAAGTGTTAAAGTATCAAGTACTTCGCCCATATCCTTTTCGCTCAATATCGTGGTATAGGACATATATTTATCATCAAGTAACCAGGCGTTATTGGTAAATAAATCATTGTGAAAAGTATCCTTTGATAATTTTGATCGCTGAGGCACAATCAGATTATGAATATCTGCTTCGCTATTATTTTTATCAACCTTTTTTAACTTTTCAATGATGACGTTTCGATATAACACATATTCAGTTAATACCCTTGAAGATAGTTCTAAAGATTTTTGATACACCTCGTCGGTAATATCAGATGCTTCAAGTACTTCCTTTTGGGCATTAAAAAACTTTTTTTGGGCTAACTCTAAAGATTGATTCCGATCTATGAGGCCAACAGAGTTTTCTTCAAAAAATCCGTTGAGATGCGGGTAGCGTTCTACCAATGAAGATGTAGTTTTTGAATTTGCTTCCTGAATTGCCGGGATTTTCTCATTTAGAATTTCGGCAATCTTCTCGCCGAATATTTTTTTGATCGAACGTATCTCGGATTCATCCATATTTAACTCCTGCCTGGATGCATTGACTTTTCCGGTGAATAAATTGGAATAAAGCAGAAAAATGATGTCATGGCCTTTAGGAATACCTCCTTTTGATAATACCTCTACTGGAAGTGTCCTGCCATCTACGCATAACGCCGTGATGGTTGAGGATTCCATGTTTTCATTTTTTTGAACAGAATAATAAAGATTGAATTTTTCAAAAAGATCCAAGCCTTCTGCATCAAAAGTAGTTAACTCTAAATCAGGTATCTGACTTACAATGATTTCCTTTTTATCAGTATAAAAATCGTATTGGGTATTTGGTTCCTTTGTAGTCAGACTAACGGTGATTTTCAAATCTTTGTTATCTACTTTATAGCTATAAAAAAGCGGATAGAAGTGTGTGAGGATTGATTTCTTTATAGCAGCCGGTTTAACATAATCGTAAGACCGTATTTTTTCTTTACTGTATTGTTTAAAAATGAGTTTTGTTGCATCGGGTTGACCTATAGCGTCCACAACCTCATTTTCACCGTCGAATGTTCCTGTAAGTTCAAATGTTCGTTTTTTATTCTCAAAAACACTTGTTATCTCCACCTTCTTGAAATAATTTATATAAACGAGCCGGCCAACACCTTTATGGTCTTTTTCTTCAATTTCAAGCAAGTTGGAGAACTTTTCAAAGTTTCTATCTCTGAAACCCCTTCCATTATCTGTGATTTCTACACTAAAGGTTTCGGGCTTACCAAAAGCTTCAATTTTTATATGGACATCAATCTCGGTCGCTTCCGCATCAATAGCATTGGCAATCGCTTCATAATAAACCATTTCCAGTGAAGGATTCGGAAAGAAAAATTTGACTGCATTGCCGAGGTTTATTTTCATAGATAGTTAAAAAATGCTTTTTGAGTTTATATCAAGCAGAATTTTAAAAGTAAAAAAAGTTGACGATATTTTACTAAAAAATGTAGCATTTATCCAAATGTACAGATTGTTTTAGGTACTTTTAAATATTATAGCTCCAAAGGTAAATATAGCGTAGTACCTTCTCTAATTCATTATAAAATGAAAACAAACCTCATCATATTAAGCACAGATTCAGTGGACCGTTATGGTTGCCGGATCATGATAACTGCATTAGAAATGATGTTAAAGGATCGGATGACCGAAGGAATACCTATGCTTTTTGGGCATGATCAGCATAAACCTATAGGCTGGGGAAAGCCCTTTGCTCTTTACCTTGAACCCAATTTAACAAGGTTATTGGCTTATCAGAACATTCCGACAACAAAGGAAGAGGAAAGCTTAGTTTTAAAGAATCACAACATATTCCGTTCAAATGAATATTTCAATTCGTCCAAGGAACACCTTGAACCATTCGCCGCTATCTTAAAGAAAGTTGGAATTGAAGGTGTATCTATCACAAATATCAGCTGCACAACGGCCAACAAGGAAGATATAGCCAGAAATTTATACCCATATCTATTTAATAAAGAGTACCGGGATGAACTTGTACCTTTTTCGGTCTTATTTGAACACTTCGACTATTTAGGACAAGGTGTTTTTAAAGATAAGAAATCTGAACTGACCGTATTTGCGCATCATTATTTTAGGCGCTCGGAATCAGTCCATAATACAATTAATGCCATTTTTCTGGATGAACTTATTAAGCTAAAAGGAGAGACTAATTTAGATCTTTATCTGAGAATAGAACCAAGCCAGTTGGGGTATGCACCCTCGTTTAAAGAATATTTAGAACTTGAATATCAGTGGGGGCCAAAATATACCGATGAGATAGAAGCTATCAAAGAAGGATTAGCCCGTCATGATTGTGATAAGTTTGAAAAAGCTTATTATGGGTTTAGCCGTAGTGAGTTTTTGTGGGAATGGGATAAAAAGAAACAAAAGTTTTCCTTTCAAATGGAAGAATTGATGGATGAAGAGGCGCCGACAAATAAAGATCATTTTAACTGCCGGTATATTCATACCGTTTATGATAAAGAATCCGGAGGCTTTGAACATTTTGATGGCGCAATCCGCACCTATGATACTTATGAAATGATTGAACGGCTGGAGAAAGATTTCAAATCTTACGGCAAACAGTCAGCCTATACCAAACTATTTAAGATCAACGGCCAACTTCAGTTAGGCACATGGAAGCTTTTGGTAACACTTTTTCTCAGAGGTAATCCTATTATTTATGAATATTTCGGCTTGAAGAAAGAGATAGAGGCTTTAAAAGCTCAGCCATCCGAACCACTAACCATTAAAGAAAAACTGGTTCCCTACCACATGGAGCCTACAGATGGCTTACGGCTTTTGATCTCTTATTTTAATATTCCGACAGACCTAAGTCATGGCAGGTTTATCCATTCTTTTGATATAGCGGAAGATACCACTAAGACTTACCGTTGCATTGATTATTACTTTCTTGAATTTAAAAAAGCGCTGATGCGACTTGGCGAAGACATCGAAATCCCGTCCGATGTTTTGCTAATCAAAAGCATGGATAATTATTGGAACATACCATTAATTATGCATCACGGCGAACACTCTTGGGAACTTTTCAATAAAACTGTGGAAGCGCTAAAGCTTTTGTTTGGCCATATGCTTGGACAAAAAGTAGATATGAATATATCTGTAACGCTCGGAATCGTTGCCAATGGAAAAATAACCCAGGTTTCAGCTTATGGAAATATCCATCACTTAAACGAATGGATAAACGATTATCTGCCATTTCCAGACAATAACGATGAATTTTCAACCTGGCTTATCAGGCAAAGGAGTTATCTTGAAAAATTCCCATACAAGCCAGATAGGCCCTTGATGTCTGAAATTATACAAATGGATGGTGTTTTGTATGCAAAAAGATCTATTGTTACGTCCAAATATGAATTCCAGGAAGATCCAAACGGGGTATTTGGCTGGTCGATTGATTTTGTGGGCGATGAAATAAAAGCGATTGAAGAATCGGGCTTAGACATTGTTCCTGCGATGCAAGTTACCAGTAGCGTATGCTCTGATACCGGAGAGGATTATTTTAAATCTGGAAGGTCAAAATGGTTAGATAATGATCTCCGACATGTTGACATTACGGGGTATGCGCCGATGCTGCTACATTGGGCGATACCCAAAGGAAAATATCGATATTCCGAAGAAAAAAAAGCCTGACCGTTTCCGGCCAGGCTTTTGACTAAGCGTTTTTCTTTTCAGTAACTTCCTTACGAATATCCGAAGCGGTCACCTTCAATTGCTGCATAGCATTCCGTAAACGCGTTCCTGCGGCTTTGTTGCCTTTTTCGTAAAATGCCGCTGCTTCTTTCTCTGCTGAAGCTACTAACTCTTTCAATGCTGTGAATTTTTCCATTGTATTATAATTTTATGATGATTAATAACTGACTGACTGATACCTACAAAGGCATTTATTTTCTGTTATCTCCTTACTCCCTGGCTTTCGGCCAACTCCGGTTCCTTGCCTTTACCTTGAGCTATGGATTTATCAACCGCTGGCTCCTTTAAAAACTGCTCCCTTTTCTCTGGCTTCCCGTTTTCTGCATACATATTCAACTGGCTGTAACGCGGTACGGCTTCCACATACAATTTGATGGGCTGGCCATCTTTTTCCGTGGTGATCAGGGGGCGGCCACCGTTCCGTAAAGCCGCGTCAAGCAATACGGCTTTAGCCGGGTCTTCCATTTCCTTGATCTTGTATTTCTCCAACACTGTTTCCAAATGGAAACCATAAGAGGGATCGTGGTACTGGTTGGTACTGAAGTTATTATTACGCTCTTTCCCTTTATCAAAGTCAAGCTTTACCCAGGCTTTGTAAGGCTCACCGCCTAAATTCATCATATCATCACGATAAACCGCGCGGCCCTGTACCAAATTAGAAGCCTGCTCCGCCGAAAAGCCCTTACCACGTTCGATCCAAAAAATTTGGTTAACCGGCTTGGCATAAAAAGTCCGGTTGAAGTCCTTGTCCACATAATTAACTTTGTCCTTTTCCATCGTGGCAACCATCGTTTTATGCGCAGCATCTTTACCAATGGCCAATTCGCTGGTACCCTTTTGCTCCTTAAAGAAAGCGATGGCTTCGCCGACATTTTCAAACTTTTTTGAATAGTTCTTGCCGGGCTCGTCGGGGTTAGGAGAGATCACCAAGTATTTCTGCCCTTCCTCCAGCGGCTTGCCCATATTATGCGCCGCCTCAAACTTGTTAAAGTAATAGAAATCGGACTGGCCGGATTGTTTGAAAGAAAGTGTCAAGTCAACCTGCCCCTTCGTTGCGGGCAAAGTGTCATGCAGCTTAAAATCGGGCACATCCTTTTTCATGTTTTCTTCCATTTGTGCAATAAGCTTATCCTTGAAGCCTAATGCTTTCATCTGCTCTTTGAGATCTTCTAAATTGTTTAAATTCATATCTGTCTTATTTATGGTTAATGGATTTGATCGTTTTAGGTCTTCCAGCATCTGATCTGCGTGCCGGTAATAAATAGGGTAGTCTGCGTCTCCCGGCAGGTAATTGTTTCCCGCCGCATCGTCCAGGTAGTCAAGCGCCTCACCGATAGTTTCAAACAAAGTCAACTGGTGTGGCTGTAATTCCATCTCCTGCGGCCGCAGTTCAAATACAACATGAGGTAAGCCAACGTCCTGCGCATCTTCCAGGATGCCAATGATCGTTTCCGCGTATTTTGTTTCCAACCGCATGACCTTACTTCTTATTATTGCGCAGTAATAGCACCGTGTAATTCTTCAGCTTGATCCTGATCTTCTTAACCTTTTTACCTAATAGACCTTTAGCTGCTGTGATACCCGCCGTTGCCGCCTGCGTTGTTAGGGATTGATCCATGCTTAAAAACTGCATATTCTCTAATGCGCTATTCGCGCCTCCTCCGGCGGCCTCGCTTAATTCCGCTTCCGGCGCATTGATCCCGACCAGGCCATCTAAGGAAAACACGGTTAAACTAACCGGGATGATCGCCGTACCTAAGCGGATATTGATAATTTCCAATAAGAGCCGTTGGTTGGTAACAGAACACAAACCCGATAATGCCTGTCCTTTTGGTATTAAAAGGCCATTCAACCGGATCGTATCTTTCAGCCTCAAATTGACCACACCACCGGGCGCTACTTTCTGGTTGCCATCAATATAAGCGGGAATCGCCTTAAAGGCTGTGTCTTTTACATTTGGCAGGTTAATCTGCTTTTTGTCGCTGGCCAAAGATGGATTTTGTATCTGCATGATCTTGTCCAGCATTGTACTTAGCTGCTTCATTTCCGGGTCTTCGGTATTACCGTGTTGCTTTTGCTTCAGTAATTTTTCCATGCGGTCTAAATCAGGGTTACCGCTACCAGAATAGCTGTCCGCAAATTGTGGCGTAGTAGTTGGATGACTGATCTGCCGGTTAATTTCCGCGAGGCGTTGATTGATCTTTACCTCGTTAACCTGCGCATTATTAGCCGGTGCCGCTTTACTTAAACCCGCTTTCGCGGTGTCCCAACCTAAAGCGGCAAAAGCATTATTGCTGTTACCTGAACGGGCCGACGCGGAATCCCGCCCTGCCTTATCGTATAAGGCCATTTTGTCGGGCGATTTCCCGTCTTTTAACTGTGCGCCCGGTAAGCTGGTGTTGATACCATTGCTTACCTGTTGATGGTCGCCTGTTACTCCCTTACCGCCACCCAAAGCGTAAAACCCCAATGCCAGGAATGGCAGGATCAATAAGGGAAGCAATAACAGGAACATCCGTTTGTTTTTTTCTTCGTTCTTCATTTGCTGAATGTTGTTTATGGTTAATTAAATGCGTTAATTAAAAAATAAAGGCTCGCGCCGCCGAATAACATACAAACCAGCACCAAAAAAATGATCTTGCTTTTATTCGATAACTGAACTGTTTTGTCATTCAGGTATCCGGCAAATCTCATTTGCTGCGTGTTCAGGCTACCGCCGACTTTGCCGATAAGCGTTGCTGTGCCACTGGCAACAACCTCCCTGTTTCTTTTTTCAAATAAACTCATGGTATCGCTTTTTTAGTTTCCTCGTCGCCGTTCTCCAAAATCTCCCAATGCTCGATCAAAAAGCCGTGCGGATTATTATCCGTTTCGGTATTCAATGTCCTGATCTGTCCCCTGGTGATCAATTTGCGGGTCGTTATACTGCTGGAACGGGTTAGTTTCTCTGTCGCGTAGCAGGTAAAAGAATAGGGTTCCTGGTTCAGGTCAAGCCGGGTACTGTCTATTTGTATCTGCTGCACAATGTTGGCAGAGATCAGGTTGTTATAATATCCGGCCTCTTTCAGGTTATCGTACTGCTTCTTCGCCGATTCATCGGCCAGGTACAAAGCTTTAGTTACATTCGCCTGTATCGCTTTATCGTCAGGGCTAAGGTTAAAGAAATCCTCGTGAAAGGTTTTGATATGATCCCTTAACTCTACAGGTAAGTAACCCTTACGGTCAGCCGCGATGGCATCGAATACCTTACCGTTAAACAGGATATGCACCCGGCTCGAAGCCTTGTCTATCATCTGGTCAGTTTTGTAAGTATTATAGCACCATCCAAAGATGACCCCGACGATCAGGATAATATTAAACAGCCGCATGTGCTTAAAGGCCGTGTCGTAATTTTTGAATTGTGTGAACATAAATTTGGTTTTAAGGGTTAATGTCCCGATATTTTATCATGCAGGAAAGCGCCGCCTTTGCCCATCGCTTGGCCAACTGCGCCGGTGGTGCCTTGCCCGGTCTTAGAACCTGAATAACCGGCGGCAATGTCACCCGGCAAACTCATCAGATTGCCCGCACCCTGCGCTGCCCTGCCGCTAACGGCACCGCCAGCCGCTCCGGCCATGCTTACCGTGGAGGTCGCTACGCTTGTTACTTTATTCAGTAAGCCATTGCCGCCATGCGCATGTATCACATAGTTGGCTACTGATGGAACCGAGAAGTAACCTACAATGCCAATACAGAGAAATATGAGGTACGCCGTATCGGTGGAGCTAAAAAAGGTATCGCCTGCGCTTTGGATCTGGCTGATATCCAGCTTTATCATTTCCTGCTGTACCTTCCCGATGATACTGCCGAAAATGTTAGCTATCGGCAGCCACAAAAAGATATTGATGTAGCGCGATATCCATTGCGTTAAAGAATGCTGCAAACCATCAAAAACCGAAAATCCAAACACGAGCGGCCCTAAAATGGCTAGTACGATCAGGTAAAAGGTGCGTATAGTATTCACGCAAAGGATAGCAGCGGCATATAACACCTGCAACACCTCACTCATCCACTTTTTGATGTTGTTCTGGAAGTTATAGGACTGTTTATCCATCCAAAATTTCACATCGTTACCTAAGCTTGAAAACGTACCCTCGTTGTTATCGTTCGGGTCGTCGGGGTGGGTGTACTTATACCATTTATCCCGGTCGCCGTTACCGTCATCCCCCACATACATCTGGTAAGAACTGCTGTGCTTGACCGCGTCCTCCTTTTGTTTGAGCAATAGTGCAATGCTGTTATTGCTATCCGTTACCATGCTACCGGTCGTCGCCACGATAGGCTGCATAATGCCGTTCATCAGCGATATGACCATCGGGAACAGCATAATCGCCATCCCCAATACGAACGGGCGCAAGAGCGGGTAGAAGTCGAGCGGCTCCGCCTGCGCAATTTGCCGCCATACCCTCGAAGCGATGTACCACAAAGCCGCGAAGCCCGCTATGCCCCGCGCGGCATCTATGAGTTTGCTGCACATCGGTATCATTTCATTATACACATTATTCAATACCGGCTGCATACCCTGCAAGCTTGTCGTAATGTCCTGGGCATGGCTTAATGAAGGACTGAGTAAAAGCAATAACCCGCTTGCTAATCCGTAAATGATCTTTCGTTTCATGGGTAAAGGGTTTTAAGGTTATTGACTTCATCCTGCGCCTTTTGCCGCTGCAATTGCAGAATGGTCGTTCGTTTATTGAAATCCCGCAGGAAACTCAACTGGTCGTTGGTATCGGCGTGGATACGGTCTATCGCTGAAAACCGCTCATCATCCGACATCCGTAAACGTGATGCGGTTAAGATATCCACCAGCGCATCGATGTTTTCCAGTGCCGCATTTGTCAGCTTCGCATACACCAGCGACAGGTAATCCAGTTCCGCGGCGGTAAAGCGCCCACTACCGTTAAACCTTGCTTTGGCTTTCTTGTACTCGGAAAGAATACTGGCCTCATCCGCGATAATATCGGCGACGCGTCCATATTTGGCGATCTCCGGGTTGACCTGTAGCAACCCGTTTAAAAAGACAGAATGCAAGTTGAAATTACCCTGGGTCAGATCTTTAACCTGCCCGTACCCTTGTGTGAGAATAGAATAGCCCTGCTGCATATCCGAAAGGATCGCTTTGAATTGCGTAAGCTTTTCAATATCCAACAGCAATTGCTCTATTTCCTGGGCCTGCGCATTTGCTTTTTGCGGCAGGAAGCTCAAACTAACCAACATCAGGCAGAGCAGCCCGATGCTGGTTAGTTTTAATTTTTTAATTAATTCCATACAACCTCCTTAATGTTTGAATATTCTGTTCATCCTGTGTTTTTTGGAGCAACAGGTTTTTTACCCCATTGCAATAGGAAAGCGTAAACGCGTATTTGTCTTTCATGCGGCCATAAACTTGGTCGATCCGCTTAAAGCGTTCATCATCTGTCATTTCCGCTTTGCCGGAAGTCATAACCAATTCCAATTCGTCAATGTCCCGGTTACACTCCTTTAAAACCGCATTCCGGACAGTAGCTACATATGGACGGTTATCTCCGTTCAGGCCATCCAAAGCCAACACCTGGTCAAATTGCGCCGGAATAGCATTCGCATAACCGGCGATGGCACTGGTTTTAGCGTTGTCTTTCAAGGCCGGGTTTACTGTTTTCAGGGAATTATAATACCCGGAATGCAAATCAAAATCGCCTTTTGTCCAGTTCGTAATGGTGCCTAAACCATTCTTAGAAATTTGATAACCTTGCTCCACATAGCCCCGATAAGCGTTAAGCGCCACGATTTGCTGCGTTAAATATTTGATCTGTGTTTTCTTTTGGTTGAACCATTCAGCGAACGTTTGTGCCCGGCAAACCGTAGCGGTAACACAAAGCAGCACCATCAGGATCAAACCCTTTGCCTTACTCAATTCCATAGTACTTTTTCAAGGTGAGCACTTCGTTTTCACTTTTGGCGCGTTGCAGGCTTAACAGGTAATTTTGATTGTTAAACTGTTTCAGGTCGCTGCAATTGGTATCTACTTTTGCGGCTGACTTATTGATAAGTTCCAGCCTTTTGGCATCACTCATCTGGGTTTTAAATGAGCTGACCACTAACAGGATCTCATCGAGATTTTTAACACTCTCCTGTAAAATGCCGGAATACACTTTTTGCATGTAGCTTAATTCATCTACGGTGAAGTGCCTGTCTGATTTCAGCAGTCCCCAGGCATGATTATACTGGCTAACTAAACTTGCCTGCTTTTCGGTTACTTCCCGGATACGCTCGTAGGAAGCTATCACGGATTTAACCTCGCTCAATTCGGTATAATAGCCGTTGTACAAGTCTTTCTGCTTTTGCGACCAATCGGAAATTTCGTTAAGCTTCAGTTTGTGCAACTGATTTTCCAGCGCTTTTTGCGCGTTTTGCAGCCAGATCGTTTGATTTTGCATCCGCTGCACCTGTAAGTCAATCGCTTTGATCACTTTGGTAATGGCGGCCTTTATCACATCAGCAATGATAAACTGCGCATCCGCTCCCTGTGGTAAAGACACGAATAAGGTCATTGCCGATAGCGGCAGGATAACCATGTAGGTTTTAATGTTTTCTATTTTTTTTTTCATAGACCCTCCTGATCTCTCGCCAAAAGGCGAAAAACAAATGATTAATAATTTAAGAATGCTGTGGTTAGTTGATCTTGTGATAGGTTGCTTTGTTCACCTGAAGCGTGCGCCTATCCGGGTCGATCACCATCACCCGGCCGTTGGTGGTTTCATTCAGCACGTTATGCCCCTTGTCGTAAACGGCGTTCAAGGTTTCTTTTTTGAAACGTTTCGGAAAAGTTATGCCATTTCGAATGGTCCGGTAACCGGTCATATGGTTAATGATAAACAAGTTGTCTATGAGCTGGCTGATCATTAACGTATCATCGGCAGTCGATACATCGCTACTGGATGCAGAGATGTAGGTTCCCGAAATAGCCGATTGGATCTGATTTTGTTTACTGTTGCAGGCTGCGCATAATGTCGCAACTATTGCCAATAAAATGAGTTGTGTTTTCATGATTTTTTCAGTTTTTGTTTATTTGGTGATCATTGTGATTTTTTGGGCCCCTTATGTTCGATGCTGCGTTTTACTGCTGATCTCCTGCGCGAGTACCGCGATGCCTTTTTGAATGCTGCCATATTTCCGGGCGTATTCCTGTACCTTAACCTTTTCGCTTTCTTCGGTGGTATAGGCCAGATATTCTTCCAGGCTTACCTCGGTGCGGTAAACTTTACTGTACTGGCCACCTAAAGAGATAAACACCTCTTTGTATTTGCGTTTCGGATCATTGGCCTTGTTCATCGAAAGTATCTGCGCTTTCTCCTTTTCGGTCAGGCCCAGCAATTCCTGTATCGCGTCAAACTTGTTCTGGTATTTACTTTGGTCTAAAAGGATCTTGCAGTCTGAATTATTGATGATGGCCTGCTTAACAATTGGCGAACTGATAATATCTTCCACCTCCTGCGTCACCACAATAGCCTCACCGAAATGCTTCCGAACCGTTTTGAACAGGTATTTGATATACTCGGCCATGCCATCCTTCGCAATAGCTTTCCAGCATTCTTCGATCAGCAGCACTTTACGTACACCTTTCAGCTTGCGCATTTTGGAAATGAACATCTCCATCAGGATCAGCGTAACCACCGGGAATAAGATTGGGTGATCTTTGATATTGTCCAGCTCTATGACAATAAATGGCTGGTTTAGCAGATCGAGATTATCCCGCGCGTTCAACAGGTAATCAAACTCACCGCCCCTGTAATAAGGGTTCAGCACATACAGGAAGTTACCGATATCAAAGTCCTTTTCTTTTACCTTACCATCTTCCAGAACCTGCATGTATTCCGACATCAGGAACTCATAGAACGTGTTAAAGCAAGGGAAGATATCCGGTTGTTTTTCTAAATGAACAAAATACAGCGTCAAGGCATTAGATAAAGCCACATATTCCGAACGCCTGAAGTTCTCATCATCCTTTTTCCATAAAGCCAGCAAAAGTGTTTTGATACTTTCTTTTTTCTCGGTATCCAGCACATCGCCATCGGTGAGAAAGAAAGGGTTGAACCTGATCGGGTCACTTTCAGAATACGTGAAATAATAACCGTCCACAAGGTCACAAAGCCCTTTATAACTGTGGCCGACATCCACCAAAACCACGTGCGCGCCCTGTTCGTAATAGGAACGGATCATGTGATTGGTAAAGAATGACTTACCGCTACCGCTTGGGCCTAAGATGAATTTGTTGCGGTTGGTCGTAAACCCCTGCTTGATCGGTTCATCGGAAATATCCGTATGGACCGGCCTGCCGGATAAACGGTCGCCTAAACGTAAACCGAAGGGGCTGATACTGCTGCGGTAATTCGTTTCGAGGTTAAAGAAACAGGTCGCCTGCTCCACGAATGTATCAAAGGTATCATTCATCGGAAAATCGGCCTGGTTGCCCGGTAAACCCGCGTACCAGACCTGTGCCTGGCCGTCGGTTTCCCGCTTGGCTGTGGCATCCATTTGCGCCATTGCCGATGACACCAGGTTTTTGAGGTCCTTAACTTTGGCCGCATCATCCGACCACGCCAGCACATTAAAGTGCGCTTTGACCGGCAATCTTTGTTCGCCAATGGCTTCATTCAAAAAGTCATTACAGGCATCCCGGCTGATCGCATTCTCCCGGCTGTAGCCCGATAAAGATTGCAAACGCAATTTCTTTGCCTCCAGACGCTTGATCGTTTTCTGCGCATCCTCGATAAAAATGTATTGGTTCAGGATATGGTTACAATTGAGCAAACCGCCTAATGGGCTGGCAAAGCCAATACTGAACTTGGTGCGGTCAGTGCTGTATTTATCATAACTGATACGGCTCCCGCAAAGCGGTGGCAGGTCCTCTGCATCGGCCAGCGTGTATAATTCGCAATGTTTATCGCCAACCCTGATCTCATCCTTTAAATGAATATCTGTAAGCAAAGATTGCTGTGCGCGATCAGATAAAAAGCAATACTGCTCAATGATCCCCGGATGATTAGCCGTACCAGCCAGTTCATCATCATTCAAACGCTGAAACGAAACAAAGCCGCTGTCCTTTAATATCCGCTCAAACTGGCCAGCGCTATCTAAAAAATCCTTGTACAGAACCGGGTTGATGGTTTGCTGTGGCACCATTGATTTGCGCAGGATGTTACTGTAAGTAGAGGACGATAGCTTACGGTCTTTCGGTTTTTGCGTTAGAAAGATCAAACAGCGGTGATCTAAACAGGGCCGCTCGTTAAAGAACTTTTCGCTGCTCCTGGATAGAAAACTGTTCGCCGCCTTTTCAAAATCAGCCTTGTAGACGCCCTCGGTAAACCAATCCTGCTTATGAAATATGCTTTGCTGCGGCAGCACCTTGATCGCCTTAACCCATGCCTGGTGATAGGCTTCGTAATCCCGGTCAGAGAGCGTAAATATCTCCGGCAGGTTCACTTCGTAGGCGATGGTAATATCGCCCTGCATGGATAGGATGCAATGGTGCTCTACCTTGAATAAGGGTAATATTTTTTCGGCTTCAACCATAGTTTTAGTGTTTAAGTTTGATAAATAACCGCCTTGATCTGAATTTAAGGTAATCCGGCAGGTTACGTTTAGCCAGCCATTTAGAGAGGCCATGTTCCCCGAAGCGGTGACTTAACCGGATGGTAAAAAAGAATAAGGCCGCGCCTGAACCCCCGATCACCGGCAGTATCACGAGCAGACTTGCGCCTAAAATGTACAATACCGCGAATGCGATCAGCAGTAACACTAATCCGATCGCGAGGTAAGCGATGTACTGTGCCTTTAGCCCCTTAAAAACTATCGGGCGGTTTATACCTTTATTGATCTGATAAATGGAACTCATGATTAAATTTTTTTAACCTCTCTGCCCAAAGACAGAGAGGCGGTTCATATTAAAGGCCGAAAAAGGATTTCAATACCGTAGCAACAATCACCAAAAAGATACAGGAACCGAACCAGGCCGCCGCTACCTTATTGGTATCCGGCTCACCTGCATTCCATTTGTTAAACACCTTAATGGCCCCAATAATGCCGACTACCGCGCCAATGGCATACATTAGGCTGCATCCCGAATCGAAATAGCTTTTGACCTGTGTGGTTGCCTGGTTAATGCCTGAATTGCCGTCCTGTGCGAATAATATATTAGCGGTCAACAACGCTGCCGCGAACATCAGCGTTTTTAAAAGTGCTTTCTTTTTAGGATTGCTATATTGATTTAATGGGTTCATAGGGAAAGGGTTGTAATGAATAAATGGGTTTGAACTCGTTGCTGGTTAGTTCCATAGGTCTTCTAATTCCTGCTTGGATAAATGGAAAGGGACACGCTCCCTGATAAAATCATTGATGCTGCCGATATGTGGATGTGATCCGATGGCACCATATTTTGATTTCACCAGTTCCAGCAAGGAGAAGAAATCCTGTTTGGTGCCGTCCTCTTTTTCGAGGATGTTAAAAATAGACTTCAATTCTTCCAGCACATCCGGTATCAAGCCGATAGCCTGTACTTTTGTATCACCACCGCCGATAAAACTAAACTGACCCGAACCAACATTTTCAAGCCCTTCGGGTAACGCGGGTTTACCTACCGGGTCGTCCAGCTCCGGTTCATCTTCAAACTCTTCTTCATTTTCCCAGCGGTGCGGTAAAGGTTCTGCGGGTGCTTTGCCCTTGAACATTCGCTTTGCTTCCTTGCGGTAGATCACAAAAAGCACCACCACATACCAGATAAAACTGAGGATACATGCGGCAACCAAAAACTGCTGCCATGTGAACTGTTGTAACATATACTTTGCTTTTGACCAGCCGCTCCATTGCGGCTGGCTTTCAAAAGCAAAATTTCAATTCCTTAAAATCCTCTTATCCCACATGGGATAAATAACCCTAAAACCCCTGTCACACTTTAAATTTCGCGGTTTCTGTTCTGCTTATTATGGGGATTATAAGTATTGTCATCGTCCATTTTCTTGAGCAGAGCGTCCCGCAGCTTATCCGTAAAGTGCGTTTTGCTTAACCTCTTACGGGCTTTTAGATCCTCAAAGCCACGCTTAGGCACACCTAAATTCACTCCGAAGAACTCGCCCAAGCCCTCAAAAAATTCATTGATACCGATCTCGCCCTCGTTCACCTGGCGGTTCAGATAAATGGCGTGCCCCAATTCGATCAGGTTCACCGTTTCACCCGTCCACCTGAACCGGCGCTGTATTTTGCCATCGGCATTGATCGCTGAATTTGATAAGCCAGCACCCACTTCCTGCCGCCTGAACTCTGTTTTCAGATCTTCTTCTAATTGTTCGTAAGCCATGAACTTCGCAAACAGGTAATCCATACCCGTACTAAATGCCGGATCAACATCAGGTACTTCCGGTATCAAAGTTTGTTGTCCTTCGGCACCACGGATAAAATAGATATTATCCAGTTCCTGTGCATCCAGCTTGTAATACTGATAATGGAACTCGTTCTGCCGGAAGAAACGGGAATAGACTTTAAGCTGATCGGCAAAGTACCGCATCAGCGTTTTACCGCCCTCGGTTGGTTTACCCTGATCAATGGTGTATTTCTCCTGGTAGTAGGTGAGCCATTGATAAAATTTAGGTTTTTCATACTTGAAGAACCGCGCTTCTTCGGCTTTACTGGCAAAAGGATTAGTAGTAACCAACTCCTTTAACTTTTTGAGGTACCTGCGGATAACTGCGAGGCAGGCGATCAACCGTTTCATTCCATCACGTTCGCTCAAATGAGCTGCTTTTAACTCATCCAGATACTGCACATACAATTCGTCACTAAGCGTTTTCAGCATATTACAATTGTTAAATGAACCTTGTCCTGCCCGTTTACTGGCCATAGTTAGATCACATCAGACAAGGAATGCGTAAGCGTTGATTACATAGGCTTTAATATCGTTGGTATATTTCAAAAGACGCATTATTCTTTATAGTGGTCAAGTGTAAGTAGGGTGTAAGTCTCCGAACAAACAATCAAAACCTCCATTAATCATTGCCTTTTACTATATTTGGGCGTATAAAATATTATAGCGAACGCTATTTTACTTGTTGTCAGAAACCCGCGAAATTTTTGAAATACACAAGGGAAAATAGGCTGGTCGCCTGCGCTAAAGCGCGGGTGCGGCTTATCTTGTGTATTGGGTTCTTCGCGGGACCTCTGACAACAGGTGTGGTCGTTTCCCGCGCTATATCGTAAATTTACTCCTGTACCGGGATAACAGGGTCAATATTCATGGATATGCTCTACACAGACCCCGTTTTAAACGCCTCTATTAAAGACCTTGAATTTTCAGCAGATTTCATAAAAAAAACACGTCAGTTAAGGTTTGTTACGTTAACTGACCTGTTAGCCTACCAGCCAAACGATCTGCTTAAACTCCCTGGGTTCGGTTACCGGCAATTAACCGAATACATCGATTTTATGGAGAAAGAAAATTTGGGGAAATACGTTATGCCATAAACGGCTTGAGATCATCAAGCATTTTTTGTAACAGTTCTAATGTTGGCTGTATAACGGAGATCATCGCGATAACCAACTCGTAAACCGGGCTGATAACTTTTTGATCTTTAGTATAAAACTTACTCATCACGCTTCGTGAAGATAATTCCTCCCTGTTTTTAGTCGATGAGTTGTATGCGATCTTGATACTGAACGTATCGAGGTTTTCTTCGACATACACATTGTGGTCATATTGCAACTTCTTCCAAAAAGCCAATTGCTCAATTGTCATATCATAGATAAATTTATAGGGGTTGACCGGCACCTTTTTACCCACGCTTGCGAACACCCCTAAATCGTAAACACTCCTGAAATCAGTCTCCTCTTCTATCCATTTACACAAGTCCGTAACGATAGATTGTTTTTTTTGATAAAAAGGCTCGGCTGATATCATGGCATATTGCCGCACAATTTTCTTCGACATACTCAATACCAAAAGCTGTTCTTTCGGGCTTTCAAATTTGTCGGTATTCTCCCGTATTACTTTGCAGCAATAAGCCATTAAACGAGAATGGTTAAAATCTAACCTAATGAGGCATTCATTTAACAGGTGTACCGGAGACGGGTATGGCTCAAACCTCGTGAAATCTATATTTTCCAATTCATAGAGGTATTGTTTCAACCAGATATAATGAAACCATGACAGTTTTAATTTTAGCGAATCAAACTCTTCAAATGGTAATACTGCTATCTTTAGTAATTCCGGCGACGCACCGACATCTTCCAATCGTGGAACTAATTCATCCCATTGTTCCCTTAACCTCCTACCTTGTATTAACCTGAAAGCTTTAGGCAATGCTAAGTCACGGTCTATAAGCGTCGGCACCGCTCGTTTGATCGCGCCTAACAAATCAAGCACCCCTATTACTGCCGCGTGTGCGGTATCCTGCTCCGCTAAATCAAAAAGCCGGTCACATAACTCGACCAGCTTTTGCATGTGGATGGTAAAATAAGTGGCTAAAAGCGTTTGGTTTCTTTGTAGTAACAAATTGTGAATGATCGCTTTTTTGGTATTCCAGGCTTCCAACTGGAAATTCATTTGCTGTTCGTCGGAATTAAGTAACGACTTGTCGGAACTCCAGATACTGACCAAAGCTTCCAGTTTTTCTAATTCGTATTTCATAAGTATAAGTAGGTTTATTAGTAGTACAGGTTATCACATAAGTATGGAAACTTTTTTAAAAATAAAAAGCGCTGTTCCGCTCCCGGAAGCAGCGCCTCACTTAATTAACTGACCTTATAAAGAACGGAGTAATGGGTATCTTCAAACATCAACCTGTATCAATAGCGCTATCATCTTTGGTCCTTTTTTAGTGTCAACCAAACGATGTGTACACTTAATAGGATGAAATAAATGTATATCGACTTGTCTCTAATCTGATACATTAAGCTTCGTATCAGTTTTTTAATTTTTTGTTGAATTCTCTTTCGTTTCGAATGTCTTTAATCAACCAAATGATAATACCAACAATAAATAGAAACACCAATCCAAAAACCACTACATAAATGAGCTCTGTTGAAAAATCCATTATCAATAGCGTATTGATTATTTAGTTCTTATTTTTCAGTGATCTTAAATAATCCGCAACAGCTGTTTGCTTGTACTTTTCCGCATAAGTTAATGGCGTTTCACCATTAGCTGCTATATATTCGCCTGAATATTTGAAATCAATATTGGCTCCTTTTGCAACCAGCACCTTTATCATGTCCAACCGACCATATTTTGCTGCGTGCATCAAAGGGGAGACATAACCATTACAAACTTTGTTTACGTCCGCGCCTTTTTCAACTAACAGGGCGAAACACTTGGAAGCATTATACCTTATAGCTTGGGATAACATGCTGTAATTGCCATAACATGCATTAACGTTGTTCACGGTGAGGAAAGTTGATAATTGGGCACTGTCATCCTTGCTTATTGCGGTTATTTCTGCCGGATCATCCTGTGCGGAAGCCATTTTACAGGAAATGGTTATTAGCAGTAGGCCAATTATTTTTATAATTTTCATTTTTGATGGTTTAAAAGGTGTAAATAGATCGGTGGTTTTACTAAAAAACAACCAAAGCCTGTGTTTTTTCATGTTCGGAACTAATTAGAATTCAATTCCGCATTGATTTTTAATATAAGGTCTTTCCCGTTATCTGACCTGCAATCGGTAGGATTTTTCAACCAATTTCCGTTTTTGTCGATAAGTTTAACCGTGGGTGCCCCCTGAATATTAGCTTTTTCATAGAGTGGGTCAAGTACTCCTTTCCCGGTGGTGTATAAATTTATCTCCTCCGGTGAGGTCGTATAAAACCCGCTTTTGATCCCTTCTTTCCATTGTTTTAATTCTTTATCTGAACTTATACCAATAAAAACAACATCATCATTTTTGAAATTCTCTTCAACTTTTCTTAGTGTCGGCGTGAGTTCCCGGCAATTTCCGCAGCCAGTAAACCAAAAATCCAGGACTACTACCTTGCCTTTATAATCCGATAGGTGATGAACTACCATGTTTGTATCAGGAAGCGTAAAATTATAGGCAGGACTTCCCGGAATAACCTGGCAATGGTTTATCAGAGCGGTTTTGAATTCCGGGTTTTTTATGTAGGAAAGTGCATCGTCATAACAAGGCTTCAAATCGTTTGAACTTGATGCGGACAATATCGCAAAGGTGACCAGTTTCTCTCTTAAAGTACCAGTATAATTGGCCTTTAGGTAGCCATATATTTTTTTCAGACCTCTGCGGTAAAACAACGTATTATAATCATTACTGGTTATTATTTCTTTTATTGCAAAATCATTTACAGTACTTAAAGTAAATTCCGTAGAAAATTCCCCTGTCTTGGATGGCTTCTGAAAACGGTATTGCTTCCTTTTAGGCAACCAAAAACATTTCAGTGCATTTCTGATTGAGTCCCGGGGAGTCATGTACACAAGCGAATAGTAAACACCCGTCATTTGATAATCAATTCTAAAGCGGAGCATTTGGTATACCGCACTACTCAAATGCTTTTTTTGTGATTCCAAATAATTGCCAACAGTCGTGGTATGCTTACTGCCAGCTTCAATAACATTTCGCAAATCAGTATAAGTAGTTGAAAATGTCTGTTTTTGTGTTGCTGTATCCAAGGCATTTAATCTTTTGATGATATTAAGTTTTCCTGATCCATTGCCTTTAAATGGATTGATAACCATGTCATTTCCATCAATTTGTATATCGTCCCCTTTTTCAAGAATAAGGTTTTCCAGATTGATCAGAAGCCGTTGCCTGGGTAATTGTAAACTGTACTCATAGGGCCGGTTATCTGTTAATGGTATCGTAAAATGAAATTTATGGTTAGATATCTTAACCGAGTATTGCATCCTGAATTCCGGTATCGAAACTGGAAACTTACCATATTTATAAATCGTCAGCTGTACCGAGTCCTGATCCGTCAGATGGGAGAATGTCCCTGTAATATGAGTTTTTTGGGCATAGCCATAATGGCCTGTTAAGGCAAACAGCAATAAAAAAATGATATTTTTCATCAACTTCTTTTTAAGGATTAATACCGTTAGGGAATATCATCTTGGGTTTTGAGTCAAACCGCCAAGCTGAATTTCAATATCAGGGATAGGAAAAGCATATTTCACATCATTGGGTGCCAGAATATAAGAGGTAGCATTGATTAACCTTTTTATCGAGATATTATAGCCATTTTCCTTATTGAGCCGTCTTAAATCTGTCCAGCGAATGCCCCGCCATAACAATTCTTTTCGCCTTTCAAGCAAAACCAGTTTAAGGGCTTCATCCTGACCGGATGCTGTTAACGGTACAAATGTTCCCGTTTTCCATCTTTTTACTAAAAGGGTGTTAAGCGCACTCATACCATTGCTGATATCTCCTGACCTGACCAGACATTCAGCTTTGATCAGGAAAACTTCATCGGCGGCAAGACCGCTATATTTACTATTTTTAAAATCGTAAGAACCGACAAACCGGGGATATTGAGGTAATCCATCAAGAATGGTAAAAAATTTAGTTTTTCGGAGATCGTTAGGGGAATAAGAACCGTATAAAGCTGAATCTATATAGGCAGAGCGGCGTACAGCTATGGGTGAATAATTTACCATTGTACAATGGTAGATATCTTCGGCAATGTAATTATTGCTTATCGCTGTTGGAGTGGAAGTAAGTGTATTATAATCAGAAAGTGTATTAAACTTATCCAGACAAGCGTTGGCATATTGAAGAGCGGACGGATAATTACCCATTGCCAGATATATCCTTGCTAATAAAGCATTTGCAGCTGGCTGAGAAGGCTGTGTTTTATAAGCCGGGATAACAGGAAGTAAGTTAATAGATGTTTTTAAATCCGAAACGATCTGATTATAACATTCAGACTCACTGGCTCGTTGTGGGCGTGAATTAATATCTGATGTTAACCGCAGCGGTATCCCTGGCTGGTTACCTGAATTAGCTGCATCATAGGGCATGGCAAAAGTTTGTACCAGGTTGTAAAATGCAAACGAACGGTAAAACAATGCGGCACCTTTAATCTGGTTATATTGATCCTGATTTCCCCCAGTGATTCCAATACCTGGTAGCGCATCTAATACAGTATTTGCATAATAGACTATTTCATAAGGGTTGTTCCAATCGGCGACCTGGGTTGAGGTAGCATCATACATCTTGTTTGCCCACATGTAAGCATTTCTTTCAATAGATAGGGACAAACTTCCAAATGCGGAATCCTGGATATAAAGATCATCGGATGCAATTTCACCAATTCCAGGGTCGCTGTATCGATTAAACACATCCTCATTATTAAGAAGTTTGCTCACATCTGATAAACTCGTGAGTGTTTCAAGGGCCTGATTGGGCTTCGTATTTAAAAAGTCATCCTGCTTTTTGCAGCCTATTAGCATTAATGCAATGATGCTACCATATACTATTGGCTTATATTTTAAAATTAAAGTTCTCATTTTTAAAAAGTTGAGTTAATGCCTAATGATATTGTAAGGGGTATTGGTATTGAACCAGCATATAAGTCCGGGTCAAGATGATCGTGATTGGCCCGCCATAGAATCCCGATATTATTCATGTACCCATAGATTTGTATTCGTGAAAATGGCAGCTTTGGGCTTCGACTTTTGGTTAAATCATAAGAAAGTTTTAAATCCTGTAGCCTGATATTATCTGCTTTGTCAACGAGGTTTTGTGAATACTGATAGAAATAATTTCGGTTATCGTCGGATGGTGGAAGTTGAATTGATGGAACGGAAGTGGTCAGTTCGTCACCCGGTTTTTGCCATCTGTTCTCGAAATCTTTATTAACCCCGCCATATACAATGCCGGAATACGAAATTGAAGTAGAAGATTTTCTAAAATAGTAATTAAGCTTGAAGATGACATTTGCCGATAAAGACCAGTTTTTGTAACTAAAAGTATTTCTAAAGGAGCCAAATGTAGTTGGCCTTGAAGGGCCGTTATAATAAAGTTCCTGAACGGGGGTATTTGCAATGATTGAGGCATAATCAGTGCTAAGCTGGCCGTTTAAAAAGCCTTGAGGATCGCCTTTATCGTGGGTTAACGGCCCTGAACGATAACTATAAATTGCAAAAATTGGTTGGCCAGTAAGCGGAGCTATCTGACCTCCATTGCCAGATCCTCCGGTCAGATAAGTGATGGCATTTGATGGCGCGTTATAAACTGTCACCTTGTCCAATACACGACTAATTAAGATATTACTTATCCACTTAAATTCATTGCCATAAATGTTCCGGGTATTGATAACCACATCAAATCCATTCCCGTTTGTACTGGCCGTATTACCAAAAAACAATGGGTTTCCGGTTGACGGCGGTAAGGGAGAACTGCCAAAGAGATCTGTTGCCTTTTTAAAGTAGTATTCAAGACTTCCGGTTACTCTGTTATTCTTAAAGCCATAATCAATTCCTAAATTCGTCATGCGTACCTTTTCCCACCTTAATTCAGGATTACCGGGATTAGCAATAGAATTGTAAGGAATTCCGGAATAATAAGAATTGCTTTGTTGCAATAAGGTTGTAACTGCTGTAGCTGACTTATTTACATTGGCATTATAGCCATAAGTTCCCCTTATTTTAAGGTAGGGCAGCCAGTCGATATGATAAAACTGCTCCTTTGCCAAATCCCAGGATAAACCGATCGAATAAAGAGGTACTGATTTTTGGTTAGTAGAAACTCCAAATAAATTTGATCTGTCAATTCTCCCGCTCAAAGAAAAGATATAACGGCTATCATAGGTATATGACACATTACTGAAATAGGATATGTAATGGTCAGTAGTCCTGAAAACATTTTGATTATTAGGAATTTGAGACGATCCCACACCCGAAGGACTTAGGTTATAGTAATTAGAAAAATCAATTTGAGAATAGTTCGATTCAGTATTTTTATCATAGCCATAAACCGTGTTACTGCCGCCACTATTCGTTACAGAACTTATTTCACCTCCTAATATGGCATTGAATTCATGCAGCTGATTTAGTGTTCTATTATAGTTTAATTGCCCTCTAAAATGATGCGAGTCGAGATAGGCATTTGATTGCTGCAATATGCCTCCGTTTGGAATAGGGTAAGAAAAACTGCCATTGGCATTTTGCTGCGAATATTCATTGATTAAATTTCTGGTATAATAGGTTGCCGTGCTATAGTAGTCATTTACAAGCACTGAACCCTTTTCGTATTGGTACTTAATGCCGGCAGTCAGCCCTGGAATTATTTTATAATTTATTCCGAGGTTTATTCTGTTATCGAGAGAGTTTGATGTATTATCGGCATTATTTAATTCATCCAGTGGCCGGAATTGCCAGTTCAGATAACCCTTTTGGGGTGCAGAACTGATAAATGCAGAATTATAATCCTTAACAATAGGCAGACTGTTTCCATTATCATCAACAAGTTTCGCATACGGATATATGTATCCTGCGAAAAAGTCCCCGGAATTAATATTACCAACAGGGCTGTTGTTTTTACCATCAGATTTTATAAAATTAATACCTGCCGTAATTTGAAGGTTTTTAACAGGATAGAAATTATAATTGCCAGTCAAAGTGATCCGATTATTGGAATTGCCATCGAGAGAAGACTGGTTATGGTCATTCCCAACAGAAAAGAAATAATCACTTTTATCGCCGCCGCCGCGGAAATTTAGTGCGTATTGCTGTAAAACGGATGATCTGTAAAAATTATCACTTAGATCTTTTCTTACGTCCTGATTCCTTAAAATATTGATTTGCGAATTTGCCGCATCAGTACTTATTTTTCCTGCCTGCTGGTCGGCAAGAAGCTGGACAACTGGTGAAATAGCTTGGGTCGGGTCATTAAGTAGAGAATTATAATATCCCTGTTTAAACAGAAGCTGTTCAATATTGATATAGTTATTTGCATCCAAAAAGTTGGGGTTGTATAATAAATCAGGCTTTTTTCCAATAGTCACATTCGCATTTAACTCCGTGATGAGTTTCTGATTTTGTTTGCCTTTTTTAGTTGTCAAAACAATTACGCCGTTACCTGACCGTACTCCCCAAATTGATGCTGCCGCCGCATCCTTTAAAACCGTTATACTCTCTATATCATTTGGATTGATATTGCCTAAGTCTCCGTCATAAGGGAAACCGTCAACAACAATTAATGGTTGATCATTTGAAAATAGAGTGCTGTGTCCTCTTATGTTTATGTCAGTTGTACCATTTGCAGAATTGTTGGTGTTCCTATTGAAAAGCAAGCCAGGAACCACGCCCTCCAAACGGCTTACAATATCGGTGCTAACCCTGCGGTTAATTGTAGCATTATCTAATTGCACGAATGACCCCGTTGCCCTTTCTTTAGGTAGCGTCTGGTAGCCAGTGGATACTACAACTTCCTGCAATCGCGATGATGAGGTATGTAATACAATTGTTTGGTGAGTTAATCCATTGGTTACTTTAAATACGTATGAAGAATAACCAATAAATGATATAATTATTTCGTCGTCAATCTGAGCCATTACACTAAAGCTTCCGTCATTTCCTGATAACACAGTTATATTTGTTCTTACCACCTTAATAGATGCACCAGGAAGGGGGGCACCTAAGCTGTCTATGATTTTACCAAAAACCTGAATAGGGATGCCAAGAATTTTTTTGTTATCAAGAGGACTAACATCTTTCATCTTAAAAACTACCGCGCCGTCTTCTATCTCGAATTTTAGCGGTTGATTAATCAAAACAGCATTCAGGGCCTCATTTAATGAAACATCTTTTATATCTACTGTCACAGGAGCACTTTTACTAAGCATCTCATCGCTGTATACAAAGTCATAGCCGCTTTGTACACGTATCTTTTTAAGTACTTGTTCTAAGTTTGCTTTCTTTTCACTTAACGTGATCTTTTGGGCGAAGCTGGCCGCGCTGACAGTCATTACTGAGATCAGCAGTATGAGGGTCGTAATCTTCATGACTAATAAAGTTTGTCGCGGCACATGAAAATGCGCCGCGCCGATGCGTATTGCATTAAAATTCATAATTTTGAATTGTTCGGGTTTAAATAAATTTTTGTTGTCACACATGAATTATTTTTCCCATGAGGCTCTGCCGCAAGGAAAGGGTAACCCGGACGTATAACGTATCCCGAGGCTCAATTCGGGATGCGTTTTTTTGTGCTTGTCACCTTTTGCCGTTCGGCCTTAACAGTTTAGAATTCTTTTCATATTGATTTCTTTTTGAGCGTTAATGATACAGTTATACTTCTTATAATTTGGTTATTTTTTGTGTCTGAAAACTTTTACTGTTTTGCCTTCAACCAAAAAGTCAACCTCGCCAGTCTTGCGGAAAAAATTTAGCACGGTATTCAGTTTTTTGGTGCGGCTGACCGCACCATTAAATTTCAATTTCTTTAGTTGCTCGTCCTGCCATATAAATTGCACGTCGTAAATGCGCGCAACTTTAGTCATTATGCTTTCCAGGCCTTCGTGATTGAATACCAGCTTGCCTTGCATCCAGGCAGTGACGGCTTCCATATCGGCTGAGACAACCGTTAGTTTATCACCACTGATTCGCGATTGCTCCCCTGGTTTAAGCATGATGGGGCTGTTATCATCAACATTGACCCGCACGGAACCGTTAATCAAGGTCGTTTTCAATTCTTGATCATCAGGATAAGCATCGACGTTAAACTCGGTGCCAATATCTTCGACGGTTTCGGCTTTGGTCGTTACAAAGAATGGACGGCGGGTATTGTGCTTGACTTTGAAGTACGCCTGACCGACTATAGCTACACGTCTTTCTTTGCCTGTAAACTCTACCGGGTAAGTAATGCTGGACGCAACATCTAAGTAAACTTCGGTACCGTCTGCTAAGATTAAACTGTACTTGTTGCTACTGTTGTTGCTCAGTGTATGTTCTTCAGCTTTTGGTGTGCCGGTTTCATCATATCTGATACCATTAGTTGTTTGCTCAATCTGGGTGCCGTCCGCGTTCTTTGTTTTCCCCAGATGTCGCTGGTCTAATCGTATGATTTGGCCGTTTGCCAATGTTAAGGTAATACCCTTTTTTGCCGGACTGATTAATTCAGGGTTATTTGCAAGTTGTATAGGTTTTGCCTGGTGCGTTAAATAGTAGGTGCCTGCCGATAAGGCAAGTATAATTGATGCTGCGGCAGCGATGCGCGGCCATAAACGGCGGGTCTGTTTCTTATCAGTATTAATATGCTGGTCAATGAGTTGTTTTAAATGATCTAATTTTTCCTGTTCCTCTTGTGTAGCCGGGTTATCTTCTTCAACTTGCATCTCAGCCAGGATCATTTTTTTGATTTCCTGCTCGTTACCGGTACCGAATAATTGGAATAGGGAATCCAACTCTTCCTGTGTACAAAGCCCCTGTAAGAACTTGTTATATAAAAATGATGATGTTGGTTGTGCCAAAGTATTGTCTTTTTATAAGCTATTACGCTTGTCAAAAAGGCATCATCTACTCTGTTTGAAAAAAAATAAAATTATTTTGGTTGCTCGCCGATACTGGCAATGACAGAAGCGATCAGGATATGTACGGCGACATTGTTATAATTCAGCATAAAAGCCTTGACGCTTTTTGTTGCCCGTACAATATGACCGTTAATGGTCGACGTAGAAATGTTCAGTTCCTCGCTTACCTGTTCATAGGTTTTACCCTCGAATTTACAAAGACGGAATACTAATTGTTGTTGCGCCGGTAAGTTATCAACTGCCTTTTCCAATAGTTCCTGGGTTTCTTTCAGAAAAAGTGTTTCTTCGGAATGATCGTAAGCCTCTACAAAGCTTGCAGTGATTTCTGACTGTAAACGTCCTTCCCGGCTCACCTTACGATAAAAATCATAAACGATATTCTGAGCAATCAGGAAAAGGTAGGCTTTTAATGGCTTTTCAGGATCGATCAAATGCCTCTTGTCCCAAAGCCTGACAAAAACATCCTGCATCAATTCATCCGCCAATGTATCAACCCTTACCATTTTTTTTAGTTTACGGTAGATGACAAGGCTGTGGCGTTCGTAGAAGTAATTAAAGGCGCGTTGATCCCCTTCCCTAAGCTGCGAAAGCAGAAGGTGTTCATTGGGAGAATATGCAGTGCCGGCATTCATTTACAGTGTGTCGTTAACAATAAATATAAGAAATTTTGCCTAATGATAATAATAATATTTTCAAAATGGGGCTGAGATAACTAACAGGAAAACAAAGGAAACAAACAGAAAGATATGGACAAGATCACCTTTGAACAACTCCCCGAAATGGTAGCCCTGCTACTCGCAAAGGTTGAACGGCTGGAAAACTTACTGGTCAATGGTAAGGATAATGGTATAACCCTTAAAGAAATGCTGACCATCGTTGAAGCTTCGGAATACATGGGCATTTCTAAGTCATCATTATATAAGATGACGATGCGCAGTGAACTGCCTACCTATCGCCCAGGGGGTAAAAAGGTATATTTGAAGCGCACTGAAATCAATGATTGGTTAGCCAGCCAGCGACGCAACAGTAATGCCGAGATCGAACAACAGGCGATAAATTATATGGTGAATAACCCAATGGGGAAAAGACCTGCTAAAAGATTTTAGAGACGCCTCGGATACTTTTAAAATTCAAAACGTTGTTTTCAACATCCGCAGCAAAATTTACCGGGTTTTATTACAATTATAAATCCGGCTAAAGGTGCATGTGGTGAAATGAGTCGGTTTTTTCCGAATAGCACTGAAGCTTTTCATAAGGAATAGGAGTTTCTGATGAAGTATAATTTATGGTTTGTGTAATAGTATTTCCATCTTAGACAAATTATATAAGGAAATACATTATGGAAAATAGCTTTCAAGATTTTTTTAAGGATGTTAGAAAAAGTGCCATTCTGAATCCCAGCCCTGAATTGGGACAGTTTTTTAATACCGCTATTGCGAAAACTATAATTCAGTTGAAATCAGAAATGAAACGTGAACAAGATATATCAAAGTATCTGTCAGAAGTAAAACTGAGCGATTCATATCTAACTAACGGTCGCCCTAATGATGATGATGAACAATATTTTGAAAGGCAAATGGAAAACTCTGAAAATATGTTGTGGCATGAGGCAAATTTAACCGCTGTTGCAGAAATGCGAATTATCTATCTTTTTAAAAACTTTGAAATTGGGGTTCGGTTGCTAATTGAACAAGTATATAAAGATTCAGGTTTTAGCGATTTCTATAAATGGGATTCTTTAAAGAACTTTTTCAAAGGACTTGGAATAATAATGAGTAAGATATCAGGCTATGCAGAAACTAATGAATTAAAGAATGTTAATAACCAAATCAAACACGGTTATGAATTAAGTAAGGATGTCAAGGGCATCAAGGAATTTGCTAATGCAGAGGCTATAACTTATTTAAACTGCGAACAATTTTACAAAAGAATTCATGATAAAGTTAATTCATTCTTAGCTAATTTATCGCAAGCTGTTTACGACGAGCGGTACGAATTTGAACAAGATCGAATTAAAGCTATTGCTTTTGAATATAAGAATCGGATGGACGATGTAGCTTTAAAACAGCTGATTGACGAATTATCTACTAATAGGTAGTTGTAAAACGACTCTTACACGGCTGTGAGCCGCTTTTGATATTTTCTGCCGTTCGCCGATTTGTATATAAGCTCCGTTTAAGGGGCTTTTTAATCACTTGACTCAAAATAACTATTTTCAATTTTACATCGAGATTGACCTCCCATTGCCTGAGCTATCATCTAATGCTTTGGGATTCAATATTTCATCTACCGGTTTTTCAATCGAGGCTTCTGTCTCATTATTTTTAGCCTGATTCTTCGCATTGATCAAAGCCAACTCTACAAAAAACAAGTTTTCAATATCTGCCTTGATCTTTAAATAATTCTCCTGAATATCGTCGGCATTCACTTTCTGTATTACAGGTATAGATTTATAACCTACTTCTTCTTTAGCAATTGCCTCATGATTATTTTGTATTTCACAGTGGAACGCCTTCAACTTAATCTTGCAATCAGGGTTATCGGCCACCATGCCGACAAATTCGCCCGATGATAAAGAAGCAATCTTGGAAGCAGGTAAAGCATAATCCAACTGCGTAGATTTGGTAATCGAAGTATCGGCACTATTAATACTCATACTTTCCCTGTCCTGCATAATCTTCCCAAATGATTCAGATAACTTTTTAGCCGTATCGCCCGTAACCTGTCCGCTAATGATGTTACCCACTATGCCTGTAATCACATCCGATTGCTCCGCGCCATAATCCTTTTTAAGCTGGCTGAAGTCCTGCACCGCTAATGTGGTCGCCACCTTATTACTCCTCGCCGTGGCAATTAGACTATCCATATTGTTAAAATATATAGTAGGAAACTCGTCAAAAACCAGGCTACTTTTTAATTGTCCTTTGCGGTTCACCAGCTTGATCATCCGCGAAATATAAAGCGAAAGAACGGCTCCATATACCTGCAATTTTTGTGGATTGTTACCCACACATATTATTTTCGGCTCATCGGGATTGTTTACATCTAACGTAAAATCATTGCCAGATAGCACGTAGTATAATTGCGGTGAGGATAAACGCGCCAAGCCGATTTTAGCTGAAGCGATCTGCCCCTCCAGCTGTTCCTTAGCTTTATTTTGAAAGGCCGAAACAAAAGGATTGATCAGTACTTTGATCTCTTCCTGCTGTTGCAAAACGGCAAATAGAGGGTCGTAATCAGCCTGCATCAATTCGATCACGTGCGGCAAGGTACAATATTTACCGTTGTCATATTTGCGCAAATACCAGATAATGGCCGTCAAAAAGTTGATTGGGCTTTCCACAAAGAAATCGCCCTGCTTCTTTATCCAGTCCCGGTTTAAGCCCAACATGATGGTACGGCTGGCTTCGGTCGCATCGGTGATATCTTCCATGCCCTGAGGGTCAAGCGGATTACATCTGTGTGTACGGTTCAGGTCGTCAAAGTTAATAACGTAAAATGATGGCCTTACGTTATAATTACCCTTATACTGTAACAACTTGTTATAGGCGATCTTTGACAGATCATCGAATTTGAAATCATAAAGAAACATGCTGAAACCCTTTTTGATATGCTGGTCAATAATGTGCCGGATCACAAAATAGGATTTACCCGCGCCCGGTGTCCCGGCAACTAATAAACCCCGGAAAGGGTTAATGATATTGATCCAACTATTTCTTATTTTATCCCTTAACCGGTATTTGGCAGGTAGGTTTACCGAATATTCGTTTTCCAGTAATCTTTCCTCCTGGGGGAAGGTTTCGTTATCCGTATTGAAAATATCCTTGTTTAACTTATCTCTGATTAACCTCGATAACAAACCAGCGCCGGTTAGGATCAGCATGTAACCTGTAACGGTAATCCCCATGTATAAGACTGCGATAATAAATAGGTTAACATGGATATAGAAGCATAAAACGCTGATGAAATATAACAGCAGCCCGGTAAGCAGATAGGAGACAATTGCGTTTATCTGTATTTTCTCGTCTTTTTTGCCTTTTACGGCGATCAGAGAAATAAATAACATGAGCAATGCCGCCAGCTTGGGTCGGAGCATATTGATGAATAAACCTGTTTTAGAGATATTGGAAATGACCCGGTCGGTTATATTTGCAGTCCATCCCCAATGGCTGAATGCCTGATAACAACAGATATAAAAGTGAATAGCCAATATAAAAATGCTGATGAGACGGGTAAAATCTACGATTTTCCTAAGCCCCTGGATGTCCTCTCCTGTATTCATAAAAAATGTGATTTAAATAGTGATACCTTTTCTTCTCTTCTTTTTGGGTGATGTGGTAGACGGTGCGGCTTCCGGCTGTGATTTACCTAAAAGATCGTTCAAGTAATTGGTCGGTGATAAGGCTGGCAGATAGGTTTTGCCGGAATTACCGTTAGGGTTTAGATAGGCTTTTGTGTCTGCGTTTGGTTTGAGATATGTTTTCGGCTGATCTTCTTGGTTGAATTTTGCCGTCAAAGCTTTTGCGCTGTATTCCTTACCCAAATCACTGCCGTTAAACACCGCTTTACTTTGGTGGTCGATGAAAGTGGCCCCATATATAAAGCCCTGCTCGTTCTGCCGGAACAGGATCTCGACCTGTTGCTTTTGCAGTTCCTGTTGAAATGTCTGTTTGGTTATTGCGTTGTATTTGCCAAAAACATAATCAACCTGTTTTTTCAGGAAATCCTTATTGGGCCTACGTCGTTCCACGTTTTTGGAAAACTTTTTTTCCAGTTCCCGCAAGGTCGGCTTGCAGTAAAATGAACTGGCCTTGATCGGTACGCCAATGGGGTTTCCCTTGCTATCCAGTATAGAAAACATCAAACCTTTTTTTTCAAACATAGGGGTATGCTCCAAACCACGCATCGCCACTACATTAAATCGTTTGAGTACGGCGTTTAATTCAGCCAGCGATGTGTATTTATAATCCCTTGTTACAGCTGTTACCACATTGCTGATCGCCCGCTTGGTAGGCAAATGCCCATATTTTGCCTTTTCGGGGTCTGCGGGCTTAATTGGCGGTGCTTGTTTTAACTTTTTGCTTTCGGCTTTAACCAGGTTATATTCCTGCTCAATGGCTTTACGGGCAGGTTCCGATCTGAGTTTGCCAATGTCGTGCAGGTCAATGCGTTCTTCGCTTGCTGTAATGTTGGTGGTCACAATGTGTACGTGCTGGTGCGCGGCATCATCATGGCGGTAAACCAAAAAGGGTTGGTCACTAAAACCTATTTTGTCCATATAACTAACCGCGATCTGTTGTAGCTTGGCCCGGTTAAGTTTCTCGCTGGCATCAAAGTTCAAGGATATGTGTAGAGCATTGGTTTTTACCTTGGGTTTAAGCATGGTTAAATGCTCGAACCTAGTCAGCTTCTGCCGGAGATCCATACGTTCAATTTCACCCGCAAAACCACTGGCTAAAATGAGCGTAGCTTCTTTGTCGCCAACCTTGCGCTCATTGTAATGTAGCATCCCTCGGATGCTTTTGCCGATGCTTATTTTTGCAACCATTTTTCGGCGAGTTGGGAAATGACCGTTAATAACCGCTCCACACGTTCATCTACCTTTTGATATTGTTCGGCTACTTTCAGCACATAAAAACCCTGATGCATACCGGCCTTATCCTGGTTGAAACTACGGGTGATCTGGTTGATATTAATACCGATTGCGCGCAGCTCTTTCCGGATCAAAGCCAGTTCTTCCATTATGGGATTTAGGGAAACATCGTAATAGAATAACCTGATTTGTTTACCAGATAAGACCTTACGGGCCACCTCTGCGATGGAAGGATTTTTACTTTCCTTCCTGATCTTATCGAGGCGGTTAAAGGTAGCTTCGGTAACACGGATGATGAGGTTATGCGTTAATAAATCCTCGGGATTGCTGGCTTTTTTTCGTGGCATAAAAGTACACTTATAGAAAGTTCAGATTTGCGAGTTCCGAGCAAATCCCCCGGCTCAAGCCGGGCAAAGATTTTTTTGCGCATGCAAAAATACATCTTTGCTTAGCCCTCGAGGGCTACAAGAAAGCTCGTCCCTGAAGCTGCTCTGAACTTCGGTTGCTGGTTAATGATGGCTTGAATAATCAGATTTAAATCTGATCGGATTTGGTTTGCTGCATGAGTTCATCCAGCGGGATAAAACTGCGTAACAGTTGCCGGATTTTCTGTCGGGGCGCTTCGCGGATGCGCTGCCTGCTCGCCTGTCTTTTGCCCTTGACCTGGGCACATTTCTCTTTACTTATTGCTTTTCTTTTCATGTCGATGAATTGATCAGCACAAAGGTTAGCAGGTAAAATAAGGGCTTATCCCATGTGGGATAAATAACCCGTTTTTACGGAGCGTATCAGCGTCTTAAAGACCTCTGCGCTTGACTGGCGTACTATATTCCCTATATGGGATAGGGACTGTTTTTGATGCGGCAGTTTTGTATTTGGAAAGGATAACGCTATGGATTTTAATAACATTAAACGGAACATCACCCCTGAAAAAGCGATGGCAATTTTACAAAAAGAAGGGTTAAACATCAGCCCGGAAGATGGGGGTTTGGCAGTTGAACTGCTGTATTTCCTGGCACTTTTATTTTACAAACAATACGGTAGTGAACTATGAAAAAGGCCATCTTATATATCCGGGTGAGCACCGATGAGCAAGCGGATAAAGGCTACTCTCAAAGGAGCCAGGATGAAGTATTGCACAAATACTGTGTATTAAGATCAATCGCCGTTCATGATGTGGTTTACGAAGATCATTCCGCCAAAACATTCAACCGCCCGGCCTGGTCGAAAATGCTCAACGGACTAAAAAAATCAAAAACTAAAGAGCCGGTTGATTTCATCCTCTTTACCAAATGGGACAGGTTTAGCCGCAACACCGCCGATGCTTACCAAATGATCGCCCTGTTGCGCAAATTAGGTGCAGAACCACAAGCCATTGAACAGCCCCTGGATTTATCCGTACCCGAAAACAAAATGATGCTGGCTTTTTACCTGGCCGTGCCCGAAGTGGAAAATGACCGCAGAGCGCTCAATATCTTCCATGGCATACGTCGGGCAAGAAAAGAAGGCCGATGGACGACCATCGCGCCTGTTGGTTATATCAACCGAACCACGGAAGAAGGCCGTAAGTATATCCGCCCGCATGAGCCTCAGGCAGGTATCATGAAGCGTGCGTTTGCCGAACTGGCCACCGGCCGCACTGTTGTCGAACAAGTTTGGAAGAAAGCGAAAAAGGAAGGATTGAGTTGCGGCCGCAATAACTTCTGGAACATGGTTCGCAACCCGGTTTACTGCGGCAAGATCGTAGTTCACCCATTCCAGGATGAAACGCGGCAACTGGTCGAAGGCCAACACGAAGCTATTATCAGCGACGAATTATTTAACCAGGTACAACATATATTAGACGGCAGAAAACGAACGAAAGGAACCAAACTGATCTCACCGGAAATGCTACCCCTACGCGGCTTCATCACCTGTACGGTTTGTGGCCGCCTCTTAACCGGCAGCGCTTCCAAAGGCCGCAGATTCCGTTATTACTACTACCACTGTACCGCTGCCTGTAGAATCCGATTCAAAGCCGATCAGGTCAATGTGGATTTTACCGAGCTGCTCAAAAGCTTTATTCCCAAACGCCCGTTCAGAACCTTGTTTAAAGAAATAGCCAAGGATGTTTTTAAACAACAAACTGCCAACAGGCAAAACCAAAGGCTGCAAACCATAGCGAAACTGGAGAGCCAACAGGCCCGGTTAAAAAAGGCAAGGGATTTGCTGTTAAATGACGGAATTAACCTACAGGATTACCAAGAGATCAAAATGGAATGCGATCATCAAATCGCATCGCTAAACAATATGTTGAATGGCTTAGCCGATATGGGGGAAGCCATCACGCAATTGTTAAACCACCGCGGTAACAAGTTTCTTGATCTCTTTGATGCGTATGAACATGCGACCATTGAAGATCAACGGAAGCTGATCAATCGCTTACATCCCAATCCAATGCCATATACCGGCCAGGGCTTTAATACCATACCGATGATAAACATTATCAGCCTGATCTATCAGACGAAGAATACACGTTAACTTTGTTTTTTCTTTATTTCCGCAACAAATTTTTCCTCGGCTGCAACAATTGGTTTATACCAGTCCCACATTTCATCCAATGTTTGAAAGTTATCCGGTACCCGGTTCCCATCCTGGAACGCATCGCTCGGTGAGAAAGGTTGCGACCAATGCCGATAGCTTTCAACCGATCTCCTCGGATGCCTGGCAATGGAACTGTCAAAAAAAGAGGTTGAATAACTGTAATGGTGGCTGTGGATAAACCCGTTCCAGGATTGTTTTACTTCCTGTTCTTCGCGCACATCAATGAGTTCAAATTGCTCCATTGCCCTTTCATCGGGCGTGCCCCATCCTTTTTGCAAAAGTTCAATTGCCTCAACGTCTGAATCAGGTGCACGATATCCAAATACAGTTATTCGCTCTGCTTTTTTTAATTCTAAAACAATCTGCTCCCATTGCCCTCTTATAAAGTCATCTTTGTTATAATCCTTCTTCTCAACTGGATAAAGTAGTTTAATAGGATCTAAGTAACTCTTTGTTGCTTTGGAGTAATAACCAGCTGGCCCCGCCCGCTTGTCTTCTTTGCTATATCCTAAAGAAACTGTACCATGTAAAAAAAGAATACCAGGGGTCTTAGTGAACTTTCCATTACGAACAAAAGCCTGGTATAGAAAAGGGTCCCAATTAAAAGTTGCAATAACGTCTTTGGGTCTTAAAGAAAGTACGAGGTAATCGTAAATAGTAGGTTGGTCGGGTAATTCAAGTTCACTGAAATACTGATAGATCGTCTTTTCGATGAGCTGTTGCTGGTCTTCAAACTCTTTATGCTGAACTAATAAGCTGTAGAATTTCTCAAAATCGGCAGAAAGATTAGTCAATTCTTTAGGCAGACCTGCAACAATTTGCTCCATGCCCAATACCTGTATAATATTATTCATGGCGGGTAATGATCGCCCATTCTTTTCCGAGTTTTTGATCGTAGAAGCGATACTTGCGCCAGCACCTAACAGGACGACATGCGTACCATTACCACGTACCCTTTCTATTTCATCTTGTCTTGTCATGCTATCCAACGTGTAGATCAAAGCTTTTACCTGCGCCTTGTGGCATAATATCCCGAAATGCATTAAAAATATCCTGCCTGATATGATCCATCAGTTGGCAGGCATTGTCGGTGAAAAAATAAACTGGGCAATCGGGCTGATCACATTCGCATTCCGTAATTTCTTTTTTGCGCTTTAAATCTACCAGCGTATCACGCAGTTTAACCACCATTTTGTAAATACTGGACAGGGTATCTTTTAACCTGCTATCTCCGACCTGATACCGTGACGGGATATGACCGATCACCGTACCATCCCGCAACCTATGAACCCCGGTGTTTAATACCTCTATTGTATCCGTAATCGCCTTTTCAAAATCAGGTATATTTACTTCCCTATGGAAAGGTGTAGTAAAAGCCGGTCTGTCAAAGCACTGGATAATTTGATTCAATATATCCTGGTCATTGTGGCCGCCATTGCCGGGAGCGCTCAATTCAGGAAAAATCTCACCATCAACAAATCGTTTTAAAAGTTCCGGCGCGTGTTTGCGTAATTGCTCCTCAAACTCAACACCGCTCCAAATATGCGTTTGTTTGATGCCATGCTGCGCAGCGTAGCTACTGATCGCCGCCCTCATATTCACGCTTACCCGTCCGCCACAAACCACGGTGAAATAATCCGGCATTAAGCCGATCTTAACCATTTTGTCTATATCGTCCGTTACCTTTTTTAAAACCAGCGAACGGTAATTAGCGCATTGGTAACAATAACTCTTACCATCGCATTCACTCCAAATATCCCGGCCGTCATCGTCGCCGGTTTGACCAAGCCATTCTATCTTATTCCAATTTTTCAGCCGGGAAACATAGGCAAATGCCAATCTCTCAAATTCCGGGCCGCCACGGTCTTCAAAATGGATAGGCATTACCGAACGCTCAACAACCATACTGTTCCGTTTGCCAGACTTCAAATAATTGATTACACTTTCAATAGGTATCTCTATGCCGCTATTGTCCGGTTCCAAAGTGATCAGGTCTGCAAAGGCGCGCCGGTTATCTTTTATCACCTCCTTTGCGATCCGGAAATCTTTTAAAGCTTTTTGTTGGATAATATCATTAAACAGCCGCTCGATCAGTTGGACAACCTCGGTGGCATTTCGGCAGAACTTTTTTACCGGGATCAGGATCAAACGCAGATCATTTTCAACTTCTCCGGCATCGCCCGGTTGAAAAACCGGCTTAAATTTATGCGGGTTACGATTAGTAATTAAAATAGCAGGTAACAGGTCGTCGGCATTTTGACCATTGATGTTATGCCATGATAAAACTTCGTCCTCAAAATGCACCCGATTGGTTCCGCGAATGACAACCGCCTTATTACGGGCAGCCAGTGTTGCCATCCTTTCATAATTCTGCATTAAGGCATTACCGATTTGCTCGTCCCAGCCGTAATCCAGTAAATAGATGTAGTAATCCCGTCTGGCTTCAGCAGGAATATTATTCAAAGATTCAACGTATAAGCCCATGCTGTATAATTATATAATTCCTTTTTTTCTTAGATCATCCACGATAGCCAATATAGATTCACGGATATGCTCATAATAATTTACAGCATCCATTTTAGTTTGGAAATGCGTCTTGACCAACTCATCCCGAAATTGTTGTATCAACGATTGCAATGGTTCATATTCCCACTCCCGTCGTGACATGAATATTTCTACTACAGGCATGCCACCTTCATATTTTAAAGCGATGTTAAAGTCATTGAGGATTTTGCCAAAAAGGTAGCCCGGAACGATCATGCCCTGGCTTAAATCCGGATAATGAGAACCCCACGCTTTGATCTGTTCCAGACTTTTTAATACGCCATTAGCTACAAATACAAATGCGACCCTCACTTTATCAGCATCATCGCTGTTTTCTGTCAAAGTAACCTTGATCTGTTCAAGTTCATTTGTAATCGCATTATTTTTTTCCTGTTCACTCGCTAATTCCTGTTTTTCATCATCCCGCTTCGCATAAAGGGATATTTTAAAATCACTGATTTCCTTCTTACGTAGCAAATCATAGTACACTTCAATTGTCGTCATTAGATTGAGGTTTATCGGTTGGATATTAAGTAAATATAACAAAAAAAGTCATTCCACTTTAGCCCAAAAAACCTTAAATTGGTAGTAGAATAAAGATTATTACAATGAAAACAGCAGCTTTATACATTAGGGTAAGTACAGACGAACAAGCGGAAAAGGGATTCTCTCAACGTCACCAGGAAGAAGTTTTACGCAAATATTGTGAGCTAAAAGGCATCCTGATTTTCAGAACCTATTTTGAAGACCATTCAGCTAAAACTTTCAAGCGGCCTGTTTGGAACAGGCTATTGGTGGATCTTCGTAAAAACAAAAGACAAGCCGACCTCGTGTTATTTACAAAGTGGGACAGGTTCAGTCGTAATACAGGTGATGCATATTCCATGATCAACGTATTGCGCCGCTTTGGTGTTGACCCGCAAGCCATAGAGCAACCCTTAGATTTAAGTGTACCTGAAAACAAAATGATGCTGGCTTTCTACCTCGCAGCTCCCGAAGTGGAGAATGACAGGCGTTCCCTGAATATCTTTAACGGTATCAGGCGGGCAAAAAAAGAAGGGCGCTGGCCTGCTGCCGCCCCGGTAGGGTATGCAAATTATATTGACGACAGAGGCAGAAAGTCCATTAAACCCAAAGAGCCGCACGCGGCGATTATGCGTTGGGCTTTTGAGGAAGTCAGGCGAAGGAAATTCAACCTATCCCAAATTTTTACAGAGGCTTCCTCGCGCGGGCTTAGTTGTAAGCGTAACAACTTTTTCAATATTCTGCACAACCCGATTTATTGCGGTAAAGTACTGGTACCAAAACACCAAGACGAAGAAGAATACTTAGCCGAAGGACAGCATGAAGCATTGATTAGCGAAGCCTTGTATTACGAAGTGCAGGATATACTTAACGGTAACAAAAAAGGAACAACCTTTGCTTCCGATGAACAATTCCCATTACGCGGATTTTTGCAATGCCCGAAATGCACCCGTATATTAACCGCCAGCGCCTCCAAAGGACGTAAGGATTACTACTATTATTACCATTGCTCAAACGCATGTGGCACCCGTTTTAAAGCCGATGAGGTCAATACTGAATTTACCAGAGAGCTAAAAAACTATAACCCCAAAACCAATTTCAAGGATTTCTATTTTGAAATGATACGGAAAGCCTTTAAAGAAAAAGCTACCGGCGTACAGGACGGACGGAAACTCGTTATGGGACAAATACAGGAATTGTATAACAAGATCAACAACGCGAGGGAACTCACGCTATCAGGGGATTTCGATACCAGTGATTTCAAACAAGTGAAACTAACCTGCGAAAAACAAATCACCGCATTGGAAGCGCAACTCCCTGAAATTAACCTTGCAACCCGAAATATAGACGAAACCCTGAGTGTAGCTATTTCGAAACTCTATCAAGCTCATAATGAGTATAAAATGTATAATACTACCAAAAAGCGGATGGTAATCGGGGCATTTTATCCTGATAAATTAATGTACGATGGGACGCAACATCGAACCGCTCGACCGAACGAAATTATTTTAAATATCTCACTGATTAACAAAAAGTTACGGGCAAAAAAAAACTGGACAAAAGATGAATTTTCATCCTTGTCCAGTTCCGTGGTATCAGCTGGGATCGAACCAGCGACACAAGGATTTTCAGTCCTTTGCTCTACCGACTGAGCTATGATACCGCTCCGTTTAAGGTTTGCAAATGTAGCGTTTTTTTTAAAAACGGAAAGTTTTTTTTCAATTTAGTTTGTCCGTTCCGGTCAAAAAGAGCTTTAGTAAGGGGCGGCGCGTTGAATTTCAGGTATTTAAACTTCAATTTTTCTATAAATAATTTACATCTTTCTCGGGCCGGGGGGCTTCGCCGCAGCCTTTTTTAAATATCGCGCTTATATACCGGTAAACTCGTACGTTTTGCCCGCCGCAGTTTTAAGATTTATTACCTGCATACCGCTACCATTACTATTAGATTTACCTGCGCCGGTCAACTTTAGTTTATTTGCGCTTCGTATAATACAATCGCCGCCCGATAACGATTTGATAGATACCTTCACCACCTTGCCTGCCTTCCATTCCATATTGCTTATTTCGAAATTGCCGCGGGCACGCAGGCCCTGTACGCTGCCATCTGCCCAGGCCTTTGGCAAAGCAGGTAATAGCTGAATTTCTCCGGCCTGGCTTTGCAATAACATTTCGGCAACGCCGGCGGTATAGCCAAAGTTTCCATCTATCTGGAACGGTGGGTGCGCGCAAAAAAGGTTGGCATAAATGCCCCCGCCGTGGTTGTAATCAACACCTCCCCCGCCAACCAGCGTTATAAAGTTATTGAGGATGGTGTGCGCATGGTCGCCATCCTGCAGGCGGGCCCAAAAGTTCATTTTCCAGGCCATACTCCAACCCGTAGATTCGTCGCCACGGGCCAGCAGACTTATTTTGGCCGCTTTGGCCAGGTCCGGTGTGGTGATAACGCTGATCTGCCTGCCCGGGTGCAGGGCAAACAGGTGCGAGGCGTGGCGATGCGTATCTTTAGGGTCGTCGCGGTCGGTTTCCCATTCCTGTAACTGGCCCCATTTGCCAATTCTTGGTTTCAGCAGATGTTCTTTTAAGGATGCGATGTGCGTGCGGTATGGCTTATCCAACCCCAATATATCCGCTGCTGATAGATAATTGGTAAACAGGTCGTACACAATTTCCTGGTCGTAAGTTACGCCATCCTCCGTTGGCCCATGCTCCGGCGACCAGCCTAATGGCGATACCAAGGTACCATCGTCTCGGCGTTTTAAATGGTCGTCCCAAAATTCCGAGATCTCTTTGAGGATAGGGTAAGCGAAGTTTTTGAGATATTCTTTTTCTTTCGTAAAAGCGTAATGCTCCCAAAGCGCCTGCGCGTACCAGGCACTGCCCGGCGTGTTCCACAAATAGCTGGATCCGCCGAAGATGCCGTTCTCTGTCCGCACCGTCCAGCCGCGGGTATGGGGGTATTCTTTGGCTGTGCTTTCGGTTTTCACCGCCCTTTGACTGTTGATATAATCGAGATAGGGGAAGTGGCACTCCGACAAGTTGGTAGGCTCCGCCAGCCAGTAATTCATTTGTATATTGATATTGGAGTGATAATCGCTGCGCCATGGCGGGTTATTGCTGTTATTCCAAAGCCCCTGCAGGTTGGCCGGCAGGCCGCCCTTGCGGGATGAACCGATAAGCAGGTATCGCCCGTATTGAAAAAGCAGCGCCTCCAGCTGCGTATCGCCCGTTTTTTTATAATTCAGAATTTGCTGATAGGTCGGCACGGTACTTTGCGCGGCTTTTTTATTGCCGAGGTTTATTGATACCCTGCCAAATAATGACTGGTAATCGGCAATATGCCTTGCCAGTAATTGCGGGTAGGTTTTGGCGGATGCTGCTGCAATAATGCCTTTAACTTTTATAGCCGGGTCCTCGCCCTTCCATTTATTTTCGCGTTTGTTGCTGTAATCGGTAGCGGCAGACAGTAGTATGGTAAACCCGTTTGCCTTACTGATGCTTAATTGAGTGCCGCCATTCCCATCGGTACCGATGTTTACCTTGCCGCCATCCAAAATAATTTTAGCGGTGGCGCTGTACACTTCGCCATTCTCCAGCTTCCCGTTGATGTTCAGCGTAGCACCATCAGCAGTAATTACGCCTTTATGGGCATCGCTTAACCGGATAGTGGCAGATACATACGCGCCCGGCTTATCAGCCGTGTAGTGCAGCACCATTACTTTATCCGGGAAACTGCAAAAATACTCGCGCTTATAACCGGCATCGGTATTATAACCGATATGCATCAGCGATTTGCTGATATCCAGTTCGCGGCGGTAATTGGTGGTGATGGTATCCGGGGTGTTAAACCCAATGTACAGATCGCCAAAGGCCTGGTATGCTCCGGTCTCTTTTTCGTCGCCGGTCCACAGGCTTATATCGTTAAACTGAATATGCTCGCTTGATACACCACCGAACACCATCCCGCCTATGCGGCCGTTGCCAATGGGGTAAGCATCGGTCATCCAGTCTTTAGCGGGTTTATTATCCCATAGCTTTAAGTTTTGCGCGGAGGCATTCCCCGCAAAAAACAAACTGCTGATGCAAATTGCGAGGGCAGCAAATTTCAGGTTCAGGGTGGAGATGGCTTTCATCAGAATTATCGTGAGTGTTTAAATTGATCTGTCTAAATGTACATAACCGCCATCCACATAAACTATTTGCCCGGTAGTATGGCTGGAAACCGGTGACAGCAAAAACGCTGCTGTATTGGCGATCTCCTCCACCGTGGTCATACGGTTGCCAAGCGGGATGTTTTTTACAATGGATGCCAGTTTTTCCTCTGGGTTTTGCAGGGTGCTTAGCCAGCGCTCGTAAAGCGGTGTATAGCATTCGGCTACTACAAGGGCGTTTACCCGGATATTGTGAGGTAAAAGTTCCACCGCCCATTCCCTCGTTAAAGCGTTGCGTCCCCCGTTGGCAGCCGCGTAGGCCGATGTACCGCCCTGCCCTGTATCTGCCACTTTTGAGGTGATATTAAGGATACTACCCTGTGATTTGATCAACTCGGGCAAGGCATAATGTGCTATTAAATAATAATGTACCAGGTTTTTATGCAGCGAAGCCATAAATTTTTCATAGCCGCCGTTTTGCAGGCCCACGCCATCATTCTCGCCTGCGTTATTCACCAGGCCGTCTATCCGGCCCAAGTCGGCCACTACTTTTTCAACCGCCTGGCGACAGGCATCCGGGTTTGATAGTTCTGCCACAAAATGAAAAGCCTTGCCGCCCGCAGTAGTAATTTCGTTCAGCGTTTTTAAATTCTCCGCTTCGGTACGGCTGATAATTACGGAAATAGCCCCCTCCTTCGCCAGCAGCACCGCTATGCCTTTGCCTATACCACGGGCACCCCCTGTTACAATAATTACTTTGTCCTTTAGCTGTAGATCCATAATTGAAAAAGATGCCGGTACGGTGGGTATAATTGGTTTTTTACTATACAAGTATAGGCTTTGTTGCAGGCGCAACATTTTATTCTTTGATCAAAATATTAAGCGATATTGTATTTCATTAAAAACATATGCAGGTTTTGCAACTTTAATGTTGAATTTTTGTACATTCATCCAACCAATATACGCCAATGAAGCCCCAACTATTAAAAGTATCCACAAACCTGGTGCAGTCGTTCAATGCACGGCGCGATAACAGGCCCAATGTAAATAACCATTGGCACTACCACCCCGAAGTTGAGCTGGTTTACTTTAAAAAAGGCAGCGGCACCCAATTTATCGGCGATTGTATCACCCAGTTCAACACCGGCGATGTGGTGCTGGTTGGCTCTAACCTGCCGCATTACTGGCAGTTTGACGAGGTGTATTTCCATGGTGACGCCGATCTTACGGCGGATGTAAGCGTGGTGCATTTTAATGAGAACTTTTGGGGCGACCAGTTCCTGGAGCTTCCAGAAAATAAGGAGATCAAAAACATCCTGAATAAATCTAAGCGGGGTATACAAATAACCGGCGCTAACCTTACTAAGGTGGGCAGCCTGGTAGAACAAGTGGTATTTGCCGAGGGCCCTCGTAAAATTATCCTGCTAATGGAAGTGTTGCTTGCCATTGCCGGCAGCGGGGAGAACAATATATTGGCATCATTGGGTTTCGCGCATAATTTCCAGGAATCGGAGAAAGACCGCATCAACGCTATTTACAACTACTCTATCGTAAATTTCAAAAAGAAGATAACGCTGGACGAGATAGCTGCGGTTGCCAATATCAGCCCAAATTCGTTTTGTAAATATTTTAAATCACGCAGCAAAAAAACCTACTCACGCTTTATTAACGAGATAAGGGTTGGCAGTGCCTGTAAACTCCTCATCAACAACCAGATGAACGTGAAGGAAATATGTTATGAAAGCGGCTTTTATAATTTCGCCAGCTTCCATAAATATTTTAAAGAGATAACCGGGAAAAGCCCCCTGAGCTATCAAAAGTGCTACGTTAAAAAATAGCGCTTATTTTTTGCCGAAAGTGCTATACTGCCAGCTATCCGTACGGAACGGTGATGCGGGCAACCCCGCCCCGTTAACTAAATTACAAACCGGGTTATTGGCCCAGGCGTACCTTACCGCAACCGGGTTTTTCACATTCGGGCTGCTTACCGTTACTTTATCACCATCGATTACGGCATCGGCCCAGTAAAACTTTTGGTCGGCACCGGCTATTATAAAACCGGTAAGGGCACCGCCGCCTTTGGCGTTAAGTCCTTCGGCGTTTTTTAATTTTATGCTGATAGCACTGCCAATAATTTTAGAAGATTTGTAAACCGGACCTGTATAAACGTCGCTTTGTCCGTAGTTTTTTGCCAGGGCAATAAGCGCCAGCCGACGGCCAACCTCTTGTTTGTTTTTGGGGTGGATATCAGCGCCTTCGCCAATATCTATGGCCACAGCCATGCCGGTGTTTGGCAGGGCCAGGGTACCAGATTGCACATCGCGCAGCTCGGCCCAGGCAGAGGGCATGGGTTGCGGAATAGCCGGCATAAAATTGGCCAGTTGCACAAAGTAGAAAGACATTTTTGGGTTGTTCCAATCGCGGCACCAATCGTTTATTAAAGCCGGGAACAGTTCTGCATATTGCTGCGCCCTGTTGGTGTTTGCCTCGCCCTGGTACCAAATGGCGCCTTTTACCGCGTATTGTATAAAGGGGTTTATCATCGCGTTGTACAATACAGATGGCCGGTTTGGCCCATCGTTAAATACCGGCGAAGGGAAGCCTTTAAAATCTACCGCTGCCTTATATTGCCATGCGCCATCCAGTTGGATGCGGTCGGTGCCGCTTTGTATAAACATTACGCCTTTTTTGCCGGTAAAGCCGCCATCGCCGCCGGTATCAAAAGCACGCACAGCCAGTACAAACTCACCCGCTTTTACCTTTTCTGCCGGGACCACATAGTTACGCGGCGCGGCATAAAAGTTGGTTTCGCCTATTTTTTCTCCATTTAAGAAAGTGATATCGGCATCATCAATAGCGCCTAAACTTACCTGCACAGGTTTACCGGCCCAGCTTTCGGGGATGGTTATCGTTTTACGGAACCATACGATGCCGTCAAAATCGGGCAGTATAGAGGTTTCCCAGGAGCCGGGTAATTGCACGGTTTTCCATCCGGCGGTATCAATACTTGGCGCGGCCCAAACAGGTACGCCGTTTTGGTAGCCGCCATCCTTCGTTATAATGGCTGTTTGCCAGGCTGCCACTTCGGTATTATACAGGGCAAGGCTTTGCTCTTTACTAAGGGTTTTCATGGTGTGGTAAGCTTTGGCAAGGTCAGGTAGCTGCTTTACGGTGTTCTCGCTGGTCCATGCTTCTACAATAGTGCCACCCCATGAGGAATGGATCAAGCCTATCGGGATGCCGGTCTTTTTATAAATATCTCTTGCAAAAAAATAAGCCACCGCCGAAAACTGCGCCACCGTTTGCGGGGTGCAGGGCTGCCAGCCGCCGCCGGTTATTTTAGCATCATCAAGCGGAACGGTACTTACCACATGCTCTACCTGTAACAGGCGTATATTAGGGTATTGCGCATCGGCCAGTTCCTGCTGGTAATTTACCACCTGCGACCAGCCCGAAACCGGGAACTCCATATTGCTTTGCCCGGAGCAGATCCATACCTCGCCTATCAATACATTTTTTAGCGTAACGGCTTCGCCGTCAGAAACGGTAATATCATAAGGGCCGCCGTAAGATGGCGTAGCCAACATTATCTTCCATTTACCATCGGCACCGGCTACCGTTGTGTAGCGCTTACTGCTCCAGGCAGCGGTGACGCTTATCGTTTTACCGGGATCTGCCTTGCCCCAAATAGCGGCTTTTGTTTTTTGCTGCAGCACCATATTATCGGAAAATGCAGAAGACAGAACAACTTTAGCATGGGCACAAAAGCCGGTAGCCACAAGCGCCGTAAGGAGTAGGACACGAAGGATTTTCATAATTTTAAGGTTAGACAAATATTCTATTTTTATTGGTTAAATGAAAGGGCGTTTTCTTCTTTTTTGATGCTGCTAAAAGGATTAAGCAACCTGCACAGTCAAAATGATAAAAACCTAAAATCAATCCGTTAAAACAAATATGCTCAAACTCCTTGGCCCGTGCGCGCCGAGCACCAAAGATTGTTCAATATCGGCTGTTTTTGAGGGACCAGCAATGAAGGCGGCGAAGCCATGGTCGGTACCCTGGGTACGCAGATAGGCGGCGTGCATATCGGGCACAATATCTGTCGACTTTACCACCAGCGCCAAATGCTGGCAAATAAAAGGCAGCACACGGGTGCCCATTTGTTTTTCGGTAACCCAAAGAGCGCTGTTCTCGGCAACCCCAAATTCCGCCTGCAAAATGGCCAGCTCTACGTTCTCCATCTCATGCGGGGCGTTGTTGGCAAACAAGGCGGCATTTTTAGCAATATCCAATAACCCGGGGATGGAGGTTAACACCCGTGCGCGGGGTGCAATAACCAAATGCGCTTTCAGATCGGCAATGCTATCAACAAGCACCACCCTGCTGCCCACATTGCCGGCAACCGTAGCAAAAGTTTCCAGCAAGGCGCCTTTCGCGGTGGCCTTTTCTTCCCACACGGCAATATCCGGCGCAGCCACCAAAGGCGGCTGGCTACGGCGTACATTTGCTAATATTTTATCACGGCTATTCATTTCGAATTTCGAATGTTCAATGTCGAATTTATTTTATCAGATTGCCTCTTGCATGTCTATTCTCACTACTCACAACTCACTACTCTCTGTTCCTCCTATACCACTCCCCGAATGATTCCTTCGGAGGATCGGGCATGTCGCGTTGCTTGTACCAGGGGTTTAGCGGGTTATTCACCGCGAAAGGCGTATGCTTCATCACCCAACGGCCTGCCTTACCGGCCAAGCGGTAAACCTTTGGTGAGGACAGCGTATAGGCCATCGCCTGCATGGCAGCGGCTTTCTTTTTATCGCCGTAGCCTTCCTTTACAATTACCTGCCGCCATTTATAAAGCTGCTCGTGGATATCAATCTTAACCGGACAAACATTACTGCAGGACCCGCATAGCGTGGACGCAAAGGGCAGATCGGCATATTGTTTCATATCCAGGTTCGGCGCAAGGATAGAGCCTATCGGACCAGCAACCGCCGTATGGTAGCTATGCCCCCCGCTGCGCCGGTAAACCGGGCAAGTATTCATACACGCTCCGCAACGGATACATTTAAGCGAATTGCGAAAATCCTCACGCCCCAATTGTATGCTGCGGCCGTTATCAACCAACACAATATGCATCTCCTGCCCCGGCCTTGGGCGTTTAAAATGGCTGCTGTAAGTGGTGATGGGTTGCCCGGTAGCGCTTCGGGTAAGCAGGCGCAGAAATACGCCGAGATCCTTGCGTTTAGGGATCAGTTTTTCTATCCCCATGCTTGCGATATGTACATCTGAAAGATGCGCGCCCATATCAGCGTTACCCTCGTTGGTACAAACCACAAACTCGCCGGTTTCTGCTACCGCGAAGTTAACGCCGGTGAGCGCTGCCCTGCGGGATAAGAAAGTGTTACGCAAATGGATACGGGCAGTTTCGGTCAATACCTGTGGGTCGGCCTCGCCTTTGGCGCTGCCTAAAAATTCGTGGAATATATCGCCTATTTCTTCCTTTTTTTTGTGGATACAGGGCAGTACAATATGGCTTGGTGGTTCTTTGGCCAACTGCACGATGAGTTCGCCCAGGTCGGAATCTACCACGTTAATGCCCTGCTCTTCGAGGTAATGATTAAGGTGGCATTCCTCCGTCAGCATGGATTTACTTTTCACCATCTGGCTGATGCCATGCCGTTTTAGAATACTGTGAACGATCTTGTTATGCTCTTTTGCATCAGCCGCCCAGTGCACCCTAATGCCGTTGTTGATAGCCTGCTGCTCAAACTGCTCCAGGTAATTACTAAGGTCGGAGAGTACATTATGTTTTATTTGCGAGGCAGCTTCGCGCAATTCTTCCCAATCAGGGATCTGGTGCGAGGCCTTATCACGTTTCTGGCGCACAAACCAAAGGGTTTCATCGTGCCAGTCTACGCGCTTTTCGTCTTTATTAAATACTTCGGATAGTTCGGCGTGGTCTTTCATGCTACGGTTTCCTTTACACCGTTCAGGATCTCGGCAATGTGGATCACCTTTACGCCGCTTTTTTGCCTTTTCAGGATGCCTTCCATGTGCATGAGGCAACTGAGGTCGGCAGCGGTAATGTACTCCGCGCCATTTTGGATATGGTCGGCAACCCTGTCTTTCCCCATCTTGGCCGATACCGCTTCCTCGGCCACGCAAAACGTACCGCCAAAGCCGCAGCATTCGTCGCTACGGGTTAGCGGCACCAACTCCACACCTTCTACCATATTTAATAAACTACCGGGTTTGGAGTAGGGCGAAGCGGTAAGCTCCGTCATCTGCGCCAGTTTAAGCCCGCGCTGCCCGTGGCAGCTTTGATGCAGGCCAACCCGATGCGGGAACTTAGCATCCAGTTTTTCAACCTTCAGCACATCGGTTAAAAACTCGGTAAGCTCGTATATTTTTTTGCGGATGCCGGTGGCGGCTTCCTCATTATCGTGGCTGTGCAGGTGTTCCTTAATATGAAGGGCGCAACTGCCCGATGGCGATACGATGTGATCAAATTCCGCGAAGTTGTCTACAAAAAGATCGTTACAGCCGCCGGTTAAATGTTCGTAACCCGAGTTTGCCATCGGCTGCCCGCAGCAGGTTTGCTGTGCCGGATAGCCAACCTCTACGCCAAGTTTTTCCAGCAGCTCCAAAGTGGCAATAGCCGCATTGGGGTAAAACTGGTCGACGTAACAAGGGATGAACAAACCTACTCTCATGTTACAAATCTGCAGTATTCATATAATTTAATTGTCCTGTACTGTATGCCTTAAGCTTTGGCGTAGGCCACTACTTCCTGCCTCGAAGTACCCAGGCCGTCGATACCCAGTTCTACCACATCGCCGGGCTTCAGGTAAACCGGTGGCTTAAAGCCAAGGCCAACACCGGCTGGCGTGCCGGTAGAGATCACATCGCCCGGCAACAGGGTCATGAACTGGCTGATATAATAAATTACAAAAGGCACTTTAAAGATGAAGTTGGAGGTATTGCCGTCCTGCATTTTGGTACCGTTTACGGTTAACCATAAGCGCATGGCATCTACATCACCTGCCTCATCGGGCGTAACCAAATACGGCCCCATCGGTGCGAACGTATCGCAGCCTTTTCCTTTATCCCAGGTGCCGTTGCGTTCCAGTTGAAACTCGCGTTCGGACACATCGTTGTGTAACACGTAACCTGCAATGTAATCCGCTGCTTCGGCCTCGTCTACATAAGATGCTTTTTTGCCGATCACCACTGCCAGTTCTACTTCCCAATCCGTTTTTACCGAGTTCTTTGGAACCATAATATCGTCATTGGGGCCAACCAGCGAGGTGGTGCTTTTCATGAAGATGATAGGCTCAGTTGGGGTTGCCGCGTTGGTTTCTTTGGCGTGGTCGGCATAGTTAAGGCCGATGCATACAATTTTTGACGGCCTGGCTATAGGGCTGCCCAAACGGCTGCCTTCCGGGATAGGTGTTAATTCGCTTTGATGCGCTTTTACGTAAGCTTCCAGTTCGGCAAGTCCACCGCGTTCGAAGAATTTCTCATCGTAATCGCTTTGCAAAAAGGATGCATCGTAGTTAACACCATCTATATTTACGCCTGCCTTTTCTTCACCGGCGTTGCCAAATCTTATCAGTTTCATCTCTTGTTAGTTATTTAAGGTAATAAAGCCCCCGTCGATAGGGTAATCCATCCCGGTGATAAAACCGGATTCATCCGAACACAGGTATAGCGCCAGCGAAGCAATTTCCTCCGGCTTGCCCATACGCCCTATAGGCTGGCTTTTTGATAGTTTTTCGAATATTTCATCCTCTTTGCCCGGGTAGTTTTTGGCGATGAAGCCATCTACAAATGGCGTATGCACCCTTGCCGGCGAAATGCTGTTACAGCGGATGTTATCGGCCATGTAATCGCGCGCTACAGATAAAGTAATGGCGAAGATGGCGCCCTTGCTCATGCTGTAAGCAAACCTATCGGTAATACCCACATGCGCCGCTATAGATGCCATGTTGAGGATAACCCCGCCACCAGCTTGTTTCATGGTCGGCACGGCAGCAAAAAGGCAGTTGTATGCACCTTTTACGTTTACATTGTAAATCCGGTCCAAATCGGCCTCGGCAGTATTCTCCAGGCTACCTACATGGGCAATGCCCGCGTTATTCACCAGGATATCCACTTTACCTATCTCGACAAAAACACCCAGTACCGCCTGCTGATCCGCAACGTTTGCCGCGTAAGCCTTTGCCTGCCCGCCTACAGCCGCTATTTCTTCCACCACACCTGTGGCAGCGTCGGCATTCAGTTCTATAATGTGTACCTGCGCGCCTTGTTTGGCAAACAACAGGGCTATGGCTCTGCCAATCCCGCTGCCGCCACCGGTTATTACGGCGCTTTTATTTATTAAGCTAAACATGCTTTATCTGATGATTTATAATGAAACACCCCTTTTCCATGGGATAAAATCGTCCTGCCCTAATTGTACCGCTTTTGGTTTGATATCGCCATTAGCCACCTCAATAACGTAATTAAGCAGCCTGTGTGCCGATTGCTGAATGCTTTCGTCGCCTTCTATAACGGCACCGCAATTAAAGTCGATAATATCGGGCATGCGGTTAAACAATTTGGTATTGGTAGATAGCTTTACCACCGGCGCAATAGGGTTGCCCGTTGGCGTACCCAGCCCGGTTGTAAAAAGCACCAGGTTTGTACCCGAGCCAACTACTGCGGTAGTGCTCTCCACATCGCTGCCTGGCGTGCATAGCAAATTAAGCCCCGGTTTGGTTACCTTCTCGGGATAATCCAACACAGCGGTTACCGGTGACGAGCCCCCTTTTTTTGCTGCCCCTGCCGATTTAATGGCATCGGTTATTAAGCCATCCCTGATATTGCCCGGCGAAGGGTTGGCGTAAAAGCCGGATCCATCTGCTTCTGCCCTGGCGGCATAAGTGCTCATCAGGTTCATAAATTTTAAGGCGGTTGGTTCGTCTACGCATCGGTCGCTCAGCTCCTGCTCTACTCCACAAAGTTCGGGGAACTCTGCCAGTACCACATTGCCGCCCAGGGTCACCAAAATATCTGATAAATAGCCCAGCACAGGGTTAGCCGATATACCCGAAAAGCCATCAGAACCACCGCACTCCAAACCAATGCAGAGTTTGTTTATCGGCGCGGGTTCGCGTTGTTGTTTATTTACTTCTATAAGCCCGGCAAAAGTTTGTTTTAAGGCCTCATGCAGCAGGCGGCTTTCGGTGCCCAGCTTTTGCTGCTCCAGTATCATTAAAGGTTTAGAGAAATTCGGGTCGCGTTTAGCGATCTCATCCTGCAAAATGCTGGCTTGCGCGTGCTGGCAGCCCAGGCTTAATACGGTTGCGCCTGCTACGTTGGGGTGCGTAATATATCCGGCCAACAGTCCGCAAAGCGCGTCAGAATCCGTGCGGGTGCCACCGCAACCCATATCATGGTTGAGGAATTTTATGCCATCAACATTGGCGAAGATCTTTTTAGTAGCGTTGCCTTCGGGCGTCATCTGCAGGTCGGCCTGTAAGATCTCTTCTACCGACTTGCCTGTTTGCAGCATACTCACCAGTTGATCTACTTCGCTTTCGTAACCGCGTGGTTTGGCAAAGCCCAATTTATCCAGCAAGGCATCCTTCAGTACATTAATGTTGCGGTTCTCGCAAAAAACCAGCGGGATAACCAGCCAGCAATTGGCGGTCCCTACCGAACCATCAGACCGGTGGTAACCCATAAATGTGCGGTCTTTAAAATCGCTCACGTCCGGCTGTTTCCACTCCGTTTTGCGGCTGCCCAGTTTAAATCCATCCGCAGCGTGGTGCACGTTTTTGGTAGAGATAAGTCCGCCCTGTGCAATGGGTTCGCTGGCTTTGCCAACCAACACACCGTACATGTGGATTTCATCCCCTTTGGCGAGTGGGGTTATAGTGAATTTATGCTTACCGGCTATATCATCCGCCAATACCAGGCTGATGCCATCATGCTCAATAACGGTTCCTTTTGGCAGGTCGGTAAGCGCTACCAACACATTATCGGTATGGTGTATCTGTAAAAAAATACGTTTCTCTTCTTCTACCATCATTTTTAATTGGTCGTTCTGCTGATGATCTTAGCCCGGTTTTGTGTCGATCCACATTAACAGGAACAAGCGGTAAAATTAATCGCCTGCCCGCTTTTTAAAATGGATTAATCTCAAAAAAAGATGGACTATATGGTTATCTCATCAAAAGCAAAACCCGGTTTATTTTATTAGTTATTATTGCATTACCTGTTCTATTATAATCGGGCGAAGCTTTTTACCCGGGGTAAACGCGGCCGTACAAGGTACGCAATTTTGTATATTTAATCCATCCCGTACTGCGGACTTTGCCCCATATCTGGTTTTTCAGCGGGTGGTTATCCAGCTTTATTATAATTCAGGTAACACTACAAAGGAAGAACATGCGTACTAACTATTTTTATCCATTATTGGCTAATTGTTAAGTGATATTGTAATGAGTGCTAAAACAACAATTAAAAGATGTGGTTGCAATTATAAAACAATTTAAGCCCGTTTTAATTTACCTATATCACGATTATTTCTTACATATTAAATATTTTGAAAACGAAGCTACATATTGCAATTCTGGGTGGTGGCCCAAGCGGGCTGTTTATGTTTAAGCGGCTTGTGGATACCGGTAATGCCAACCTTGCTATAACCATATTTGAGCGTAAGAAACAACTGGGCGTTGGCATGCCTTACAGCACTGACGGTGCCAACGATGAGCACATCACCAATGTATCGGGCAACGAGATCCCCGAGTTGGTTACCCCCATTGCCGATTGGTTAGCAATTGCGCCAAAACACCTGCTGGATCATTACCAGATAACGCCGCAAAGCTATAACGATTATAAAGTGTTGCCGCGCTTGCTGTTTGGGCAATACCTGTCGGCACAGTTCGAACTGTTGCAAAAACAGGCCCGGGAAGCAGGCATTGAGGTAAACGTACACTTTGAAAGCAGCGTAACCGACATCACGGACGAACCGGAAAAGGGCATCGTCGCCTTAGAAGTAAACGCCGAAAGCCGCCACGAATTTGATACGGTGATCATTTGCACCGGGCACAACTGGCCAAAGAAACACGAAGGGAGCGTACCCGGTTATTTCGATTCGCCTTACCCACCGGCCAAATTACATATTAAAACAAACCACCCCGTTGCCATCAAAGGGTCATCGCTTACCGCGGTAGACGCCATCCGCACGCTGGCACGTGGGAATGGTGAATTTTCGATAGAAAAGGATGGCAGGCGCGTTTATCATTTGGCTGCCGATAGTCCCGATTTTAAGATCGTCCTGCACTCGCGCAATGGCTTATTGCCCGCGGTGAGGTTTCACCTCGATGATTCGCATCTGGAGAACGACTCGCTGTTAACCGACGAAGAAATAGCGGAGCATATTCAAAACAATGACGGCTTTTTGTCGCTCGATTATATCTTCGAAAAGGATTTCAAAGAGGTATTTAAGGAAAAAGACCCGGAGTTTTACGCATATGTAAAGGACCTAAGCATGGAAGTCTTTGTAGCCGAAATGATGGAACAGCGCGAACGCCTGGACGCTTTCCAGTTGTTAAAAGCGGAATATATGGAGGCCGAGCGCTCCATCAAAAGAAAGGAATCTATTTACTGGAAGGAGATGCTGGGTGTTTTAAGCTTCGCGATGAATTATCCTGCCAAACATTTATGTGCCGAGGATATGCAAAGGCTACAAAAAGTGCTGCAACCGCTTATATCGGTAGTGATCGCCTACATTCCCCAAAGCTCCTGTGAAGAATTGTTAGCCATGCATCAGGCAGGTTTACTGGAGATCGTTTCGGTGGGTGAAGACAGCGAAGTGAAACCCAACGAAACCGGCGGTGCTACCTATTATTATACCGACGAGACCGGCGATAAGCGCGCGGACCATTTTAAAACCTTTGTAGATTCGGTTGGCCAGCCGCACCTACCCTATGAAGACCTGCCGTATAAAAGCCTTATCGATAATAAAACCGTCGCCCCTGCCCTGCTTAAATTCAGGGATGCCGACAAGGGTAAGGAGCAGATGCAAAAAGATGAGAAGCTGGTGCAAAAAGATGCAAAAGGCAACTACTACCTTGTGGTACCCGGCGTTGCCATTAACGATAATTTCCAGGTGCTTGATGAGCAGGGCACCGTAAATGATCGGATTTATATGATGGCCGTGCCGTATATTGGCGGCTATAACCCCGATTACTCCGGGCTTGATTTTTGCGAGGCCGCGTCGGCAAATATTATCGACAGCCTGTTTAAAACAGAAGATGCATGAGCGAAGAAACATCAACGGAATTAAAATTATATATGTTGCTGCTGGGTTCTAAAGCGCCCGGCAGGCACGTGGAACAGCACGACTTCTTCTTCGGCGTTGCTCATTCCTTAAAAGAACTCGTGCCTGCCATTAAAAGCTTTTGGCATGGCACGGGCACCTCGCTGCATATTGATGGCTGGCGCGAAGTGACCAATGTAGACGGCTACCGCGTAAAAGTACTATTGAAACAGGATGCCTGCCCCGACTCGGAAAACAGGCTTTTTTTCGTAAACCTCGGCGGCTACCAGGCCAATAAGCTGGAGGAGCAGCATTACACCGTGTTAACCGTACAAAGCGACAAAGCGCTCGCCATCCAGCAGTCCAAGAAAACCGTTTTCTTTCGCACCGCTACCATCGCCGGAATGAAGGGTGCCAACTCCCATATCGACGACAAGTACGGTATAGACGTAGATGATATTTACAAGATAGAAGAAATGCTTTCTCCCTCGCAAAAAGAGCAGTACCATATCGGTATCGAACCCGCTTCAAATCTGCCGGAGGACGACGTGCATTTGGGATATTTCAGGTTGGAGAAACTATGATCCGCCCTGCCACTCCCGCCGACGCCCCCATCCTCTCCCAACTCATCATCCTTGCCATGGGCGACGCCCTCGCGGGTAGATTTGCCAATAGTAATGACCCGGATATCACGGCAGAATTATTTACAAGGTTTGCCGGGCTAACCGCCAACCAGTACAGCTATGAAAACGCCCTGCTTTGGGAAGAAGATAGCACCGTTTGCGGAACGATATTAGCTTATGATGGCGGGCAACTGGATGCGCTTAGGGAACCATTCCTAACATATACCCGGCAGCAACTTGGCTTCAGCGGCACTATTGAAAATGAAACCCAAAACGGCGAATTTTATATCGACTGCCTCGGCGTGTTTCCGCAGTACCAGGGCAAGGGGATTGCCAAAAAGTTGATAAAAGCATTGTTTATACGCGCCGCGGAATTAGGCCACCAAACCGTTGGCTTACTGGTAAGCAAAGGCAACGATAAAGCCCAAAGACTCTACACCGGGCTTGGATTCGCGGTAGTGGGCGAACAGGCTTTACTGGGCGGCAGGCATTTTCACCTGCAATATCAATTGCCTTAGGCTGATTAGGACAATCCCTTAATAATATAGCCCCGCACCAACAAACAGGTTAATGCGAGGCTATATCCTAAATACTTTATCGAATTTTATTTGTCTGCCAACAATTGGTACGTTTTGCCCTTTTGCGTTTGGAAGGATAACAAATAGCTCTCCCCGTCTTTTTTAGCACTTGCCGCATTACCGGCCAGTTTGAACGGCCAGTTACTCCGCACTTTACAAATCCCTCCGGCAACGGAGGTTATGCTTGCTTTGGCCAGTTTATGCTCGGCCCAGCTGATGCCTACTTCATAATTACCCCTTGCCTTTAGGCCCTTAATAACGCCGCTTTTCCATTCATCCGGCAAGGCAGGCAACAGGTAAACATCGCCGGTTTGGCTTTGCAGCAGCATTTCAACAACGCCTGCGGTAGCCCCAAAGTTGCCATCTATCTGGAACGGCGGGTGCGCGTCAAACAGGTTGGCATACGTACCGCCGCCGCTGGCATAATTGGTGCCATCTTCGCCGGTAAGATGCAGCAGGTCGCGCAGGAGTTTGTGCGCGTGGTTTCCATCCAGCAGCCTTGCCCAAAAGTTTATTTTCCAGGCCTTGCTCCATCCGGTGCCTTCGTCGCCACGCAGTTCCAAAGTTTTTTTAGCGGCGGCAGCCAGATCGGGCGTGGTTACGGGCGAGATCTGCTCTCCGGGGTATAAACCATACAGGTGCGATACATGGCGGTGGTGCGGGTCGGTTTCGTCCCAGTCTTTATACCACTCCACCAAATTCCCTTTTTTGCCAATGTGGAAAGGCAGCAATTTTGCCTGCCGGGCTATCACCGTATCGCGCAGCGCCTTATCCAGCCCGAGCTTTTCTGATGCGGTTACAAAATGCGCGAACAGGTCGCGGATGATAGACATATCCATCGTGCTACCCAAAGCAATAGTGCCTACTTTGCCGTTCTCATCCTTAAAAGCATTCTCGGGCGAGCCGCTTGGCGCGGTAACCCAATAGCCGTCTTTATCTTTTACCAGCCAGCCCAGGGTAAAATCGACAGCACCTTTCATTAGCGGGTAGGCCTTGTTCTTTAAAAAAACTTCGTCTTTAGTAAACAGGTAATGGTCCCAAAGGTGGCGGCACAACCAATCGCCACCCATAGACCAATTGGCCCACATAGGGTCGCCGGTTCCATCGCCAACCGGGTTACTCATCGCCCAGATATCGCTGTTATGGTGCGCTACCCAGCCATTTAAATTATAAAACTCTTTAGCCGTCGTTTTGCCTGTGATAGCCAGTTCGCCGGTCAGCCTTAAAAGCGGCTGGTGCAGTTCGCTCAGGTTGGCAGTTTCGGCCGGCCAATAGTTCATTTGGGCGTTAATATTAATAGTGTAGTTAGAGCTCCATGGCGGTCGCGTTTCGTTGTTCCAGATGCCCTGCAGATTTGCCGGTATGCCGCCCGGGCGCGAACTGGAGATAAGCAGGTACCGCCCAAACTGAAAAAACAGGCTTTCCAGGCCTGCGTCCTTGTCTCCTTTTGTGTAAGCCAGTAAGCGTTCGTTGGTAGGCAGGCTAACCGCCTCGTTGTTATTCAGTTTCAGGCTTACGCGATTAAAATAATGGTGGTAGTCTGCAAGGTGAGCGGCCAATAACGATGTGTATGGTAAAGTAATAGCGCCGGCCAAATATTTCCGGCTGATTGCCAGTTCATCCTTCCCCTCGGTAACCGGGCTTTTGTCAAAACCATTGTAACTGGTTGCCGCGGATATTAATATGGTAACCTCGCTGGCATTTTTTATGCTGATGCCCGATGTATCTGCCGATACTGCTCCCCCCTTGTTAAGCACTTTTGTAACCCAGGCGTAGCGCATCCCCTTGCTGAGCGAGTCGTCGTAATGGATCGGATTGGGCTTTTTACCAAGATAGCTGGGATCAACATGGGTTGGGGCGCTGCCCTTTATCAAAATCGTATTTTGCCCTGTAACGGCTTTTCTGTTTTTAAGTGGCGTACTGGCCAATACCTTTAAACTTAACTGGTTAGGCTTACTGGCCGTTAATCTTACAATGATTACCTGCGCCGGTGCCGAAGAAAACACTTCGCGCTTGTACGTAACGCCGTTAATCGTAAATCTTGTTGTGGCAATGGCGTCGCTGATGTTTAAGTCGCGGTAGTAATTGCTAACGGAACCGTTAAAATTCTGCTTGATGCGGATATCGCCCAATGGTAAATATCCTTCCGAATAATGGCCCTGCATTTTCTTGCTCAGTTCCTGTGCTTTTTGGTAATCGCCTGCAAAAATAGCTTCCCGTACCTGCGGCAGGTACGAAGGCGAATTAGGATTCATACCACCCTTTACCGGCCCGCCCGACCATAAACTACTTTCGTTCAACTGAATGAGCTCATCATCGGGGCGGCCAAAAACCATTGCACCAAGGCGTCCGTTGCCCACGGGTAAGGCCTGCGTCCAGCGTTTGGCGGGCTGATTGTACCATAGTTTTAAGGGTTGCTGGCTTAGCGCCACCAATGGCGACGACAATAATAGCGCGATGAAAAGCTTCTTCATGAATGGTATAATTGGTTTAAAACAATCGATTGCGTAATTCATCTAAGTAACATTTGTTTATGCTGAAATCAAAACTTTAGTGAAAATATTTTTATGAGGGAGTGACATGGTGAATACGCGTGGTGAGGTCACTCAGCCCGGATTGGTACCCGTCAGCGTTGAGGTTGAGAAATTTTACGGTTAGGCATGGACGCCTGACCGGGCGGGGAGATAACACCGACCACAGGCTGAATAGTTAAGAACTTAAATATGGTGTGCTTGAATTATGATGATATTTTTGATCCAAAATATCATCGATTAATACCGTAGATTTATCATAGGTAAATTACTTAACATACGATATGTATTACGTATTTCAACAAAGCGATGAAATGAGCAGTGTTCTATTTTATGAGAGCTGCGACACTGAACAAAAATTGGATGAATTGATAGCCACGGCAGGCATTCCAATAATGTTCGTTTATAACGATATAAGCAAAGGAATTAAAATCATAAATGATTACTACGACTTCCAACAATGTCGTCAAATCATTAGTAGCCTGCTCAGGTAATCATAATCACATAATTCAATAATGAGTATTATTATTTATCTATTCTCCGCAGAAGTTTGGGGTACTGTATCCGATTGGTTTATCGTTGCTGTAACATCTCTAACAGCATTTTATCTTTATAAAACATTAAAGTCGCAGCAAGAGGTGCAAAAGACACAAAATGAGTTATTTACTATTGAAAGCATTCGGTTTAAAGAAAGTATAAAACCAATATTGAAGTATACCGGAACTACACAATTGATGCACCCAGGAGATAAAACTAAGAAAATATTAACCGTTGAGGTATTGAACGAAACGAGTAGTAATGCGTTGAATATTTCAAAGATAATCTCCGAAAAAGACCAAATATTCATTCCTATGGGATTTTCAGATACGCGAACTCATTTAGTCAAGGGTGATGCTCCATTACTATTCCATTTTTTAATTGACCGTAAAGGAGGCGGGTTTGTTAACTTTTCTTTGAGTTATCAAGACATTGCTGGAACAAAGTATAAGCAAGGCGTATTCTGTGTTTGTGATGATGTTGGAATAGAATTACATCCTTACTTGCCGCATATGTTAAACTAAATTAGATAGCGTAAATTAACCGGAGTTATAAGACTTATTCACCCGATTTCGACGTCGATCGGGATACACGTGTTTTCTTTATCTGCGGTACCAATAATAAAATATTTGAAATTTATGGTGACACTATTATCAAAAAAATATGTTAACCCAAATTTTTCTTAATTAATTGATTATCATATGCTTAAAAAATAAATATTGAAATTGTGTTAAGTTATGTTAACCCTCTTTTTTAAGCAAAGATGCTTGATGGGTAGTAAAGACTCCCAAATTAAAGCGAATGATCTGTTTCTCCACTTCCCCCAAAACATTTTTACCTCCCGATTATTTTATCATTAACAATAAAAGTGGTACATTGACATTCCTTAAAAAATCCAATACCTATGTCCGATAAGAAGCCGATAATCCCGCCCAATGGCGAAGGCATTTCCAATGGAACGCGCCGCGATTTTATCAAACAAACCACCGTGCTAACAGCCGTAGCTATGGCGCCCGGCACCGTTGTAAAGGCCGCGTCTGATCATATAGACGAGCAGATAGCCGCTGTATTTGAAAAGATGCCCCTAAAAATGGAAGTGAACGGCAAGCTGCAAAGCCTTTCGGTAGAACCACGCTCTACTCTATTGGATATCCTGCGCGAACAACTCGACCTTACCGGCACCAAAAAAGGCTGCGACCATGGCCAATGCGGCGCCTGCACCGTGCATGTGGATGGGGATAGGGTAAACTCCTGTCTCACGCTGGGCGTAATGGTGAACGGTAAAAAGGTTACCACTATAGAAGGGCTGGCCAAAGGCGAAGAACTGCACCCGATGCAGGAAGCTTTTTTAAAGCATGATGGTTTCCAATGCGGGTATTGTACACCTGGACAGATCATGTCGGCAGTAGCTTGTATCCGCGAGGGGCACGCCAATTCCGAAGGAGAAATAAGGGAATACATGAGCGGTAATATTTGCCGCTGCGGCGCTTACCCCAACATTGTAAACGCCATACAGGAAGTAAAAGCAGGAGGGAAAACCGTATGAAACAGTTTCAATATGTACGCCCCGCCAGCCAGGCCGCCGTACTGGATGCAATAGCCAAACCGGGCAGCAAAATTATTGCCGGCGGTACCAACCTGGTAGACCTGATGAAGAAAGGTGTGATGTCGCCGGATAAACTGGTAGACATTAACAGTCTTCCCTTAAACACTATAAACACCAGCCCTAACGGGCTGCACATCGGCGCGTTAACGCTCAATAGTGTGCTGTCAGAAAATAGTTTAGTGCTGGATAAACATCCATTGCTTTCGATGGCCTTAAAGGCAGGTGCTTCGCCGCAGTTGCGCAATATGGCAACGGTTGGCGGCAATATGATGCAGCGTACCCGATGCGCTTATTTTTACGATACCACTATGCCCTGCAACAAACGTACACCGGGCACAGGCTGCGGTGCTATGGGCGGCTATAACCGCATGCACGCTATATTTGGAAGCAGCCCGCAATGTATAGCGGTACACCCAAGCGATATGTGCGTAGCCCTTGCCGCGTTGGGTGCAACCGTAACCATCGCCGGTAAAAAAGGCGAACGGCACATTCCCTTTACCGAGTTCCACCGCCTGCCTGGCGAACACCCCGAGATGGATAACCACCTCGCCACAGGCGAAATGATATTGGGTGTAGATATCCCGGATAACAACTTCAGCAAAAACAGCTATTACTTAAAAGTGCGCGACAGGCAATCTTACGCTTTCGCACTTGTTTCGGTTGCCGCCGCGCTGGACATACAAGGCGGTGTGATCAAAGAAGCACGGCTGGCCATGGGTGGCGTGGCGCATAAGCCCTGGCGCTTGTTTGATGTCGAAAAGTTTTTGGCAGGCAAAGCGCCCACCGAAGAAAATTTTAACAAAGCCGCGCAACTGGCTATGCAGGGCGCAAAGGCTTACGAGTACAATGCATTTAAATTAAAACTTGCCCCGGCTACAATTGCCGAGGCCTTAAAGCATGCGGGGGGCTTAGCATAATATGGAAACTTTAACAAAACAAGCCATACCAACATCTGCCGATGGCATGAGCCGGGTTGACGGGCGCGCCAAAGTTACCGGTGCCGCCAAATACTCCGCCGAATACAACCAGCCCAATATGGCCTATGCCGTGCTGGTAGGTAGCACCATCACCAAGGGCACTGTAGCTACCATAGATACCAAAGCAGCCTCGGCTGCGCCGGGTGTGCTGGCGGTGCTTACCTATTTAAATTCACCAAAGGTGCCGGGGCATATTCCTACAAAAGCACAAAAACCGGGTTCAAAATCAGGGCCGTTAAAAGTGTTTTACGATAACAAGGTACTATACAACGGGCAGCCTATAGCTATGGTAGTGGCCGATACTTTCGAGCGGGCTCAATACGGCGCATCGCTGGTAAAAGCCACCTATAACAAAGAACCGCACGACACAAAACCGCCAAAAAATATTACGCAGGGCGTTGGGGCGTGGGGTGGTAAAGATTTTACAAAGGGAACGGTTGATGCCTGGAAAACAGCCCCCATAAAACTGGAGCAGGAATACACCCACCCGAGCGACGTGCACAACCCTATGGAACTGCATGCCATTATAGCCCGTTGGGATGCGCCCGATAAACTTACCGTTTGGGATAAAACCCAGGGTACCCAAGCCACGCGCGATGATATTGCAAAAGCATTCAAACTAAAAAAAGAAGATGTGCAGGTAAACTCGCAGTATGTAGGCGGGGCCTTTGGCAGCGCGCTGCAGGTATGGCCGCACGAGGTTGCAGCAATACTTGGTGCGCAAGTAGTAAAACGCCCGGTAAAACTGGTGCTGAGCCGGCCGGATATGTTCACTTCGGTGGGTTACCGCCCCTATACCTGGCAAAAAATTGGCATCGGCGCTACTGCCGATGGCAAACTGGTGGGCATTACGCACGAGGCGGTTGGCCAAACTTCCACCTTTGAAGATTTTGCCGAAGGGCCTATCAACACCAGCAAAGGATTATATGCCAGCCCCAACATCACCACGCGGTACAAACTCTTATCGCTTGATGTAAACACCCCTACCTGGATGCGCGGGCCGGGTGAAGCTACGGGTGCGTTCGCTTTGGAATCGGCTTTGGATGAATTATCCTATGCGCTGAAGATGGACCCCATCGACCTGCGCATGAAAAACTACGCCAAGAATGACCCGGACAACGGCAAGGAATACAGCAGTAAATTTTTAGATGAAGCGTACGCCATGGGTGCGGCTCAAATTGGCTGGGAAAACCGCCAGGCCGAGCCGCGTGCCGCAAGCCAAAACGGATGGCTGGTTGGCTATGGTATGGCCGGGGGAATGTTTGGTGCTTACCGAGATGTGGCCGTTATTAAGGCTATTATGAAAGCCGATGGCACCCTCACCATACAGAGCGCCGTAAGCGACATAGGCCCCGGCACAGGTACCGCTATGACAATCATAGCTGCTAATAAAATGGGAATTGATGCCGGCAAGATAAAGTTCGAGATGGGCGATTCGTCGCTGCCGGACGCGCCGATGCAAGGCGGTTCGGCTACTGTTTCGGCAGTGGGCTCTGCTGTGCATGACGCCTGCACAGTTTTAAAAGAAAAATTTCAGAAGCTGATGGGAAACGGAGGTACCGATAAGCCCGATTACGTAAAAATACTGAAGGATAACAATCTCCCCTCGCTTGAGGTGCTCACCAAATCGCAACCGGGACCCGATAATCAAAAATATTCGATGCAATCATGGTCAGTGCATTTTGTGAAAGTATTAGTACATACTGCAACCGGTGTGGTTAAAATTGATAAGGTGGCCTGCGTGGCCGATTGCGGTAAAATTATCAGCCCTAAAACTGCCCGCAGCCAGGTAGTTGGCGGCGCCATTGGCGGCATTGGTATGGCATTGATGGAAGAAGGCATTATAGACCACCGTTACGGGCGATACGTAAACAACAACTTTGCCGATTACCATGTGCCGGTGAGTGCCGATATCCCGCAGATAGATGCTATGTTTGTAAACAAACCCGACCCGTATATTAACCCTATCGGTGCTAAAGGCATGGCCGAAATTGCCCTGATAGGCATGGCGCCTGCCGTAGCAAATGCGGTTTACAACGCTACGGGTAAACGCGTGCGAGACCTGCCTATAACACCCGATAAACTCATATAATTCAACAGGCCTAATAATACGGATGAAGGAACTGATAGATATTGTTGCTGCTTACAATATTGCCGCCAAACAGGGCAAAAAAACGGCGCTGGCAACGGTTGTACAGGTAGAGGGTTCCGCCTACCGCAGGGCAGGCGCGCGCATGCTCATTACTGAGGACGGGCAACTTACCGGCGCTATCAGCGGTGGCTGCCTGGAGGGTGACGCGCTGCGCAAAGCCCTACTGGTGATCTTACAGCAGGAACCCATGCTGGTTACCTATGATACTACCGACGATGACGATGCCAAACTTGGCGTAGGTCTCGGTTGTAACGGCATCATCCATATCCTTATCGAACCTATAACCGAGGACCCGAACAACCCGATCAGTTTATTAAAAACTGTAGTTAGCGGTCGCAGGAACGCGGTGCTGGTAACGCTGTTTTCTGTTGAGGACAGGAAAGCGCCGCAACCCGGCACCTGCTTGTGTTTAACCTCAAGTGAGTTGCTGCCGAACAGACTGGAAAGTTCAGTACACCATAAGCAGATAATCGATGATGCAAAACGGGTAATGGAGGGTCAACGGTCTGACACCAAATTTTATAATGATGGTATCAGCTACACCGCCTTTGTTGAATTTGTAAAGCCGCTTATTTCGCTGGTGGTGGTTGGCGCGGGCAATGATGCTATTCCGCTTACCAAACTCGCCGCGGTTTTGGGCTGGGATACTACCGTTATAGACGGTCGGCCCAACTATGCCCTTCCCGAGCGTTTCCCATCGGCACAAAAAGTAATTGTTGCCAAACCAGGGCAGGCGCTATCGCATATCAGCATAAATGAACACACCGCTTTTGTGCTGATGACGCATAACTACAATTACGAACTGGCCCTGCTGAAAGAATTATTGCCCCTGCAACCGAGCTACGTAGGCGTGCTGGGCCCAAAAAAGAAACTGGCCCGTTTGCTTGCCGAGATAGAAAACGGCGGCCAGCAAATAACCGAAGAGCAGCTTAAAAATGTATACGGCCCGGTAGGGCTTGATATCGGTTCGGAAGGCCCGGAAGAGATCGCGCTTTCTATCGTTGCCGAAATCAAAGCAGTGCTATCTAAGCGTAAAGGTTATTCGCTCAAATACAAACCGGCATCTATCCATGCACCGCATTTAACCACCATTGCTAACTAATGGCGGGCATTATCATATTAGCCGCCGGCAAATCTGAAAGGCTGGGGCAACCTAAGCAAAATCTTATTTTCCGGGGTAAAACGCTATTGCAGCGGGCCATTGATACCGCGCTCGATTCGGCCTGCAGTCCCATTATCGTTATACTGGGGGCGAATGAAGATCAGATAAGCATCCAGCCGAATGAAAAAGTCACCATCCTGCAAAATCCCGAATGGTCCGAAGGTATGGCCTCTTCTATCAGTTTAGCTATCCAGGAGATGATAAAACAGGAGGCCGACAGTACTATCGTGATGCTTTGTGATCAGCCTTTTGTTAATGCAGAGCTCCTTAAGGTCATGGCAGAAAAACAAAAAGAAACCGGCAAACCCATCATCGCTTGTGCCTACAACGGCGCTACCGGTGTGCCTGTATTATTTGGAAGCGCTCTTTTTCCCGAATTGCTTTTGCTGCAAGGGCAGGAAGGAGCAAAAAAGATCCTACAAAATCACCCGGGGGATATCGCCCGGATACCGTTTGAAAATGGAGGGATAGATATTGACACGATGGACGATTATGAAGGCCTTGTTGGTCGCCAAAGTGTAAATTAACGGCATAATATGTTAAATTCCTGTTAAAAGCGTACGCAAATACGCAGCTATTGCCTATCTTCATCAAGCTATTTTCACAATACGTATGAGCACCCGTCGTTTTTCGTTTTTTATGAAAACTTTAGTTCTTGCGGTAGCTTTTTTGAGTTTTAATTTAAGCTCAAAAGCGCAGGTACTCTCGGCTGTAATACACGACGCATCCGCTATTGATACAACGGGCAGATACCTAAAAGAAAACCCCGGCTTTATTGTCAACAACTCGCTTACCGCAAAGAGTTTATTGAAAGACCCCGCCCTGGAGCAGGAACTCCAGGTATCCATCCGCAAACCATCCGACCGTAAAGCGCTGATGAAACACCTGCGGGAGATGAACATCAGTACCGATATGGAAGCCAACCGCTCCAACAAAAAGCTGCTTTTTAACCTCGCCAATACCTTTGCCCGCTTAAAAATGTATTCACTCGCCATGAAGTGCTTTTTTAAAACACTGCAATACAATAAAGCCGATCAACCCGTCGAGGCTGATACACTTGGCAGTACAACAGCACTTCCGCCCGACTCATTAAGCGCGGATGTAACCAACCTGGACGAGCGTTACCTCAACTTTAACGATAAGGACGATACCCTGCTAAACCACCAGCCTGGCCTGCAGTTGCCCCTTAATGATAAAGAACCGCGGAGCCCGAAGATAACATACCAGCATATTATTGAAACCTTTAAGGACGGCAAAAAAGCGGTGGCATATGCCATGCTCATCCATGTAAAACAGCCCGTAGGCGGCAAAGCCAGAGTTTACAAATTCACCAATTCGGGGCATACTTTTATCACCCTTATTAAATACAATAGCGATTCTACCTACATATCGCTCTCCTTTGGTTTCTACCCGGATAAGAACCACCCGTTCGCAGGCACGCCTTTGTTCCCTTCATCACACTCCACCTTTAGGGATGATGCCGAGCATAAATGGGATGAGATAGCGGGGAAATTCATCTCTAAACGCAGGTTCGAAAAAATACTGGCACTCACCAAAAACTATGATGGCCTGAAATACCATCTCAGCAAAAATAACTGCACCGATTTTAGCTTGAATGCCGCGCTTTTTGCCGATCTCAGCATAAAAGAAACCACCGGCAAATGGCCGCTGGGGCATGGCAATAACCCGGGCATTACCGGGCAAAGTATGCTGCAAGGCAAAATAGCCGACGGCAACAAACCAGACCTGGATGAAGTGTTTGTGGATGATACGGTGATCAAACAATAAGGACTTCGAAGCCTCACCTTTGGAGAGGATTAGGTGAGGCTCCGCGTAGAGGTCACTCCCTCCTCAAAAATCTCTGCCCGCCCTAAACAAAAACGTCAATTTAGTTATTCTATTAATCCAATGTTAATATTCTGTGATAGAATAACACTCACCATACTTAAAATACATTTTTATTATCATATTTGGATGTAAGAATCCTATTAACCGAAAAATACCCCAGACTACTATGCAGGAATTAGACCCTACCATCCTTCAAAAAGCAAACTCATGGCTCGAAGGAAATTACGATGCTGAAGTAAAGGCACAAATTCAGAAAATGATAGACGATAAAGCGTACACAGAACTTACCGATTCGTTTTATCGCGACCTGGAGTTTGGTACGGGCGGCTTGCGCGGCATTATGGGCCCGGGCAGCAACCGCATTAATAAATATACCATCGGTTCGGCAACGCAGGGACTGGCTAACTACCTTAAAAAAACGTACCCCGGCGAAAAGATCAAAGTGGCTATTGCACACGATAGCCGCAACAATGCCGACCTGTTCTCCGGAATTACCGCAGATGTTTTCTCTGCAAATGGTATCCATGTATACTTCTTTAAGGCCCTGCGCCCTACGCCCGAGCTTTCCTTCGCTGTGCGCCATTTCGGTTGCAAAAGTGGTGTAATGCTTACCGCATCCCACAACCCAAAAGAATATAACGGCTACAAAGCGTATGGTGATGACGGCGGCCAGTTTGTTGCTCCGCACGATGCTGCAGTTATGGACGAGGTTGCAGCTATCAAAAGTATCGACGAGGTGAATTTCACCCGCGTAGATGCTAACATAGAAGAAATTGGCGAAGAGATAGATGTACTTTATTTAGATAACATCACCACGCTTTCTGTTTCTCCGGATGCCATTAAGCGCCAAAAGGATTTGAAGATCGTTTTCTCGCCTATCCATGGTACGGGTATTACTTTGGTGCCGCAGGCTTTGGAACGTTTCGGTTTTGAGAATGTGATACTCGTTGACGAGCAAACCACCCCGGATGGCAATTTCCCAACCGTGGTTTACCCTAACCCCGAAGAAAAAGAGGCCCTTACCCTTGCCCTTAAAAAAGCGCAGGACACCGATGCCGACCTGGTACTGGCTACTGACCCGGATGCCGACCGCGTGGGTATAGCCGTTAAAAACAGCGATGGTGAATTTGTACTGCTTAACGGTAACCAAACCGGCACCATGCTCATCAACTACCTACTTACCGCATGGGAAGAAAAAGGCAAGCTTACCGGCAAGGAGTACATTGTAAAAACTATTGTTACCACCTACCTTATAGATAAAATAGCCGAAGCTAAAAACGTAACCTGCTACAACACGCTTACCGGCTTTAAATACATAGGCGAACTGATGACCAAATTTGAAGGCCAGCAGACCTTCATCGGCGGCGGCGAAGAAAGCTACGGTTACCTCATTGGCGATTTTGTACGCGATAAGGACGCCGTAGTTTCCAGCGCGTTTATTGCCGAAATGACCGCCTACTATAAAGATAAAGGCAGCAGCCTTTTCGAGGCCCTGCTGGATACTTACGTGCAGTATGGTTTCTATAAAGAAAAACTGATCTCGCTCACCAAAAAAGGCAAGACCGGCGCCGAGGAAATTGTGGCCATGATGGATAAATTCCGTAAAAACCCGCCTGCGACACTGGGGGGGTCTAAGGTGATCACCCTTAAAGATTACGAACGGAGCATGCAAACCGACCTTGAAACCAAAATTATTACAATAATAGACCTGCCACAATCTGATGTATTGCAGTTTATTACACAGGATGGCAGCATTATTTCGGCGCGCCCATCGGGTACTGAGCCGAAGATCAAATTCTATTGCAGCGTAAACGGCAAACTGGCCAGCAAAGAGGCTTACGCCGAAACCGACAAACAGTTGGATGATAAGATCAATACGATTATGAAGGATCTGGGGGTGTAAGCCTCGATTCTTTTAATATTTGAAAGCCATCGGTTTTGAGACCGGTGGCTTTTGTTGAAAGCTGTGATGCTAATTGTTTATCAGACTGAAGTGCAAAATGTTATTTTCTAATTATTAAATGGCAAGAGATAATTTTACTGAAACTACAATTAGAGTGTTAGCTCAACGAGTAGGTTATCTTTGTAGCAATCCCGCTTGTAGGCTCCATACCGTAGGACCAAACTCAAATCCAGAAAAGGCTACGATAGTAGGAGTTGCGGCGCATATAACGGCGGCGTCGAAAGGAGGCCCTCGTTACGATTCAACCTTAACTGATGTTAAAAGGAAACAAATTGACAACGGCATTTGGCTTTGTGTTAATTGTTCTACTTTAATTGACAAAGACCCAAACAATTATTCGACGAAGCTATTAACCGACTGGAAAACTAGTTCCGAGGCTGAAATGTATGAAAAGTTAATTTCGCCTTACAAACAGCCTATTAAAATAAATTTACCTACGCCTTTCTTAGAAGCTGATTTAATTTGGGCGCATGGGGGAAGATTTAGGGAAAGGCTTAGTGACAAAAATATCGGTGAAATAGTTAACGGTAGACGAGTGATAATCGCGGGCAGCAATCCTATAATTGAATGGATTTTAGATTGGAATTGGAGCTTGGATATATATAACAACTCAATCAGTCCTGCTTTTAATATTAAGATAGAACCAATTGAAAATTTGAATTTTACGCGCGTTACGAAACTAAATAAGATAAATAACTTACAACCCTATAGCAAGTTTAGCTTAGAGGCATACTATAAAAGATATTTTGAAGGCAATCACATTGAGGCAGACGAGTTATTATCAAAACGCATTCCTGACGATCTAAATGGAATGAAATTTAAAATTTCGTATCTTGATGAACATAGGCAACAACACGCAACGGTTGTGACAATCGACGGACAAGAAATTGTAAATTTTAAAGAATAAGTCCAAAAATTACTCACCGCACTGGTCGCAGTTTATAACTTCGACCTGCAATGAGCTAAGCTTTCAGCTTAACTCGCGACGCTTTTACAGTTCAAAAACGAAACAACTAAGTCGGAAGCTGGAAGCTTCCCATATTTTAGGTCGAAGTTACGCTGTGCTAAACTTCAACCCCTCACTGGTCGAAGTTTACAACTTCGACCTACAATGAGTTAAGCTTTCAGCTTAAGCGGAGACGTTAACTCAACAAAAGTACGATTTGGCAATTCCGAAGCCGGAAGCTTCCCATATTTTAGGTTGAGTGGGAACCCGGCAGCAACATAAATTCTGATGATTATTAGGCTAATTCCCCGGGTATTTTGTCCTCGACCGATATTCTGCCAGGATCTTATCCAGTTCTTTAAACTTAAATTCTTCGTTTTGCAGCTGTTTCACCAAGTCGGGCACGTCGGCAAATGCTTTGCTCAGCACTTCAATATAATTTCCTTTAGTTAACTCGTAAGTTGTATTACCGTCCTGGTACATCGGTATCGCTTTTGAGGAGGAGTAATACGGAGACATTTGCCAGCTATAATTATTTGTGATGTGTGAACCACCGTTGCCCATCGAATTATAGGACGGGCTTTGGCTTATCATCATTCCGCCGCTGGAGGTGGATTTGAATTTGTAATACAGGTGAGTTGTAGGGGTAACGGCGATGACCTTGCCAAAGTATTTTTTATTGTCCTTACCGTCTTGCGTGAGTACCGTTAGACTGTCATTCTCATTCAGGCGTATCAATACCAGGGCTTTGATATCTTCTATCTTGATCTTCTCCGCATCGGCGGTCTTTACTGTTTTGTAATAAAACTTATCGTCCGATGGTACAAAGGTGATAAGCCCGCGGACTTTTTTGCCGTCGTTATCATAAAAATAACCGCTGTTAAATACTTTTTGTGCTTTTGCAGATAACGTGAAACAGCAAAGGAGAAGTAGAATAGTTTTGCGCATAAGGTTTGGTGTTTACGGCTTAAATATACTCTTACAAAACTAACAAACACCGTAAAATGATTTTTATTTATCCCCGCAGTGCCAGCCCTCACGGGCGAGGTACGAAGTTGCCCCCAACTGGTCGAAGTTTATAACTTCGACCTACAATGAGTTGAGCTTTCAGCTTAAGCGGAGAGGTTAGCTCAAGAAAAGCGATGATTTGGGAATTCGGAAGCTGGAAGCTTCCCATATTTTAGGTCGAAGTTACGCTGTGCTAAACTTCAACCAGTGGAGGGGTTTAGATAACGAATCTAATCATTCGCAGGCAATTGCTGGCCCAATCCGTTCAAGTTTTTATGATGTCCACGCGGTGCTACATTTCCGTCGCCGCAGGCTCTCTCTTTGTAAAAAAGGACCCTGAGGTTTTAGGATGTTAAACGCTTACTTCTCCATCTCCTTCAACCACACAGCAACTTCTTCGCGGGCGGCGGTGATTACCGGTTTGCCGGCACGGTAGTACATTTTCCATTGGCCGGGTTTGCGGCGGTACTCTTCATCGATAAATTCGCCGCCACTGGTTTTGGCGCTAAAATCTACCGTAGGTACCTGTACTTAGGCTACCAGCAAGGTAATTAGCGCCTTCTACTGCGATGATCATCGACAGTACAATAACTACCACGCTAAGGCCATCCGCTAACGGTATGAAAGAGGAATATAGCAAAGCGTAAAGCAGGCCGCCTAAAATAATGCCGTAAAGAAACAGTTGAATAATTACAAAAAGCCAGGGGCGTTTGCCAAGTATGGTCGTAATTAGGTTACCGGTAATAATGCCGGCGTATATACCATAAGCCATGCCGCTTTCGCGGCTACCCGTTATACTCATGGCAATAAAAATACACACAAAGCCCGAGAGAGTGGTTATGCCTAATAGCTTGAGATATAGGATAGGGTTAGCGTACATTCGGGCCGATATAAGTTACCTTAACCGGTCTTTTTAAACGTTTGCTTTCGCAGCAGGCTGATCACCACATAGGCACCCACCATCGCCGGGAAAAACAATAGGAACGAGCGTTGCAACAGGGTAAAAATAGGCAGCAAAGTAGCCGGAATAATGGTACCGAACAGTTTGGAAATCAGCACCTCGGCAAAGCCGCTGCCACCCGGGCTTGGTGCAAAGTAGATGCCGAACTGGATAATTACCTGGAAAGCGATAACCTGCACCAGGTTGGCGTTAACGCCAAGTCCCATCAGGATAACCCACTGCAGGCAGTATTTATTGAGGTAAAGCAGGGTAGTTATTACCAAGCTCAGCGGAAACAAAAACGGGTGCTGCCGAATAATAACGCTGCAGGTTTGCTGGTATTTGCTGATGCTGATAAATGAGCTTTCGGCCCATTTACTTAGTTTTTCTTTACGTTTAGGGAAGATAGCAGATAAGCCGTTGGCAATTTTTTTAATGATAGCGCCAACCCAAAGCGGTTTCCAGAAAGCCAGGATAAACGCCATTAAAAACAACAGGAAGAAGGTAAAACCAAACTTCAGCATCTGCGGCACAAAACTGCTTACCGAACTGGTATCCATCAGCATAATGGCCACAAAGCCGGCCAATGGCATAAATATCAGCGTGGCGCCCATGTTGATGAGGCTCACAGCAAAAGCATCAATAAACTTTACACCGTTGCTGGTATACACAAAAATTTGAGCGGGACCAGCGCCGCCGTGTGCCGGGGTAACCGCGCCCATAAACATATTAGCCACATTTGCCCTGAAACTTACCCAATGCGATACACCGGGTGCCAGCTTGCGGATGTAGATATGGTTACGCCAGCTGCCCAGCTGCAGATCTACAAAAAGCATTACAAAACAAATGGCGATGTATTTATAGGAGATATGCTGAAGCGCCTTTAACGTATCGCCCGTATTGTTGTAGAAAAATATCCCGGCAATGGTAATAACCGTTATCAGCGCGAACCAAAGGGCTCCTTTGATAATAACATTTTTGTTGAATACTTTATTTACTTCCTGCTTATCCGCGGTAATGGCTTCCTGCTCAGTCATTGTTAATTTCCCGTACTAATATATTAAAATAATGGCTCGCCTTCCGATTTTTCGGGCACGATACCTTTCCACTTCAGGATGCTGTCGAACAGGTCGGCGGTACGCGCCGGGCCGGTGTTCCAGCCTTTTTGGTTGTATATTAAAGGCACGTGGATGTGTTGGCGATGCAGCGAACCATGCGAGCCCAAATGCTCGGGGTATTCCCAAAAATCGCGCAGGTCGTACCCAACTGCCGCACTTATTACAATATCGCCTGCCCTGCGGCTTTGGAAAAGTTGGTAGATCTGGAAAATAGCGTCCGGGTAATCTGTTTCAAAAGTGGCCTCCAATATAGCGCGGTGACCGGTGGCCTCAATCTTGCCACCATACTTAAGCACGTCGGCGGTTAAAGGTTGGTAAGTGAAAACATCGTCCTTCACCGCAATTTTGGCTTTACCCTCACGGTTATGGATGATAAATGTTTGCTCTTCTTCGCCACGGTAAATGGCAAAATCTACAGCGTCTTCTTTGATAAGTTTCTCCAGGCGTTCCTCGCCCATGATCTTTACAATCTCCGCTTCGCGAAGCACATGGTCGCCCTCATGATCCAGCAGGTGGATACTGCCAAAGGAGTTACCAGATATCATTACCGCCGATTTTGGGTTTTGCTTCCAGATAACCGGGTAGTAAACAGATTTTAAGCCGTTGTTGGTCATCCAGTCGCCCAGGTCCAGGTGCTTGGTGGTTGGCGTAAGCCCGTGGTCGGATGTCATTACAAACAAGGTATCGTCCCACCAGCCTTTATGCTCCAGCTTGGCGCGTACGGTGCCCAGGCTTCTGTCTACAATTTTATAAGCTTCAATAGTGCGTTCATCACGGATATGGTGGTAGTGCGAATCCCAGTCCACGCTTGGGAATACTGCGAACAGGAAATCGAAGTCCTTGCCGGCGTTCAGCATATCCATGATCCGGTCGTGCCCCTGTAGATCTACCGGGTGGTGGATCTGTTTAAAATGTGCTTTGGTATACAGCCAGCCCTTACCCTTTTTACCCAGATCGTATTCATCGGGCACGTTGCGGGTGATCATGTTGTACATATTGTACGATTCGCCCATCAGTTCAAACAGCGTTGGTTTGTCCGGGTGCATATCGGTATTAAACCAGGCTGCTTCGGGGCCGCAGTAGCTGCGCATGGCGTTCTTATTCCAGCGGGTGCGTTTAAATTCCTTTTTATCAAACCAACGGATACCGGTAATATCCTGCGTGCCCGGGAAGTGACCGGTTAAAAACGGCAAATATGCCGGGCCAGTGGTAGAAGGAAAACAGGTAGTTGCCTTACGGTAAGTACCTTCATCAATAATACGTTTTATATTGGGTAAAAGGCCCTGTTCTATCAATTCGGGCAGTACCTCACTGTGGGCGCCGTCCACTAAATAAAACAGCACTCGCTTTTTGCTTTGCATCAGTATCAATTATGTTAGCAGCATTCAAAAATTGACCAAATGTCGTTTTCGGTCAATTCCGCAAAGTTAAATTAATTTGCTTAGTGTGAAACACCGTTTGGGTTTGTAACTGATAAATGGCCATTGCTTTTTGTTAATTTTAGTTAAAATTACGACTGTTTAGAATCATTACTAATTGAAGCGGGTTTTTCCCATCGTAATGCTGAGTATTCACTTGTTTAATTCGGGCGACTATTTGTTGTTACTGCAATACCAGGTGGACCGTACCGATAAGCAGATGAACGAGCTCATCAGCCAAAACCTGTACAATCCAAATACGTTTATAGCGGTAAAGGTAGCCCAGCATCTCACCGGCGTTAACGAAACCGGGGCAATTACAAACACATCGACGGCGAATTTAGTGGCAAGAGTCAAGACTTAAATTTCAAAGTAAATAGAAGCCCGCTGGTGACGTACCGCGCGGGCTTCTTACTTAATTATTAAATCGTTATTAACTTCTACTCCCCCTTCAGGGCGCCGGGGGCCTAAGCGTGCTTCTTTACGATAGCCGCTAACTCAGTAAGGTCAAATGGCTTCTTTAGGTACCCATCGGCCATGCCCGCTTCGGTAATTTCTTTGATGTTGCTAACTGCCGATACGATGATCACCGGGATATGGCTGGTTGCAGGGTTGGTTTTTAATCCTTTACTTAATTGCTGCCCGTTAGCATCGCTGCTCCAGTCGGTAAGCCAGTTATCCAGCAAGATAATGTTGGGGGCAATTTCGGCCAGTTGTTTCAGTATTTTAGCATTGTCGGATGATATTACGTCATAGCCCTCATCCTCCAGGGCAAGCGTAACCGCATCCCTTATATCTTTATCATCCTCAATAACTAAAACTTTCTTAGCCATAATATACTCCTATATATAGGTTGTGGTATCTATCCAAACTTAACTTAACGGATTGTTTAACATTAACACTAAAGCAGATAATTTGTTTATTACGAAAAGCAAAAAACGCTATATCAATCGGGTCAGTATCTTCACCTCGGCCGGTTTCTCCAGCAGAGCTGGCGATATGTGTACAAAATATTTATAATGTGGTGTTTCCATGTGGCGCGATAAGGTATCCTCATCCTTCCACTCCTCTTCAATTACATAGCGGGTGGGCTCATCTTTGTACTGATAAAGTTCGTAAGCCAGGCAGCCTCCTTCTTTTACCGATGCATTAACCAATTTTTTCAACTCCGTATCAAATGCTATTTCCGCATCTTTTTTACAATGCAAATAGGCCAGTAAACTAATGCTCATAAATATGTTTTGTAAGATTAACCTGCGGGCAGGGTTGTTTGTTTGTTTATAAACAGATTGTAATTTTCTTATTATAAAACAGATGTGCGGATATGCAGATAAAAAACACGAAATGATATTAATGCTATGTTTAAGCCGCAACTACCACTACTTACTGTAAACCGGCTGTTCCGTCCAGGTTAAAGCAGTTACGGCAGCGGGGTTCGTAGCTTTCTTTTTCGCCGAGGAGGATCTGGCTTTCGTCGGGCACCAGGCGATAAGAGTTTAACGCCGGGCTGCCGCATTTTACGCATACCGCGTGCAGCTTGGTTACCGATTCGGCCATCGCCATCAGTTCGGGCATGGTGCCAAAGGGGCGGCCTTTAAAATCCATGTCAAGGCCGGCAATAATTACCCTAACGCCACTGTTTGCCAGGCTGCTTACTATACGCGGCAGGTCGTCGTCAAAAAACTGGGCCTCATCAATGCCAACAACCTGTATATGCGGGGCAAGGGGCAAAATAGACGCGGCTTTATCTACCGCTTTGGAAGGAATAGAATTTAGGTTATGCGATACCAGGGCGCTTTTATCGTAACGGGTATCGGCCACGGGGCTAAATATCTCCACATGCACTTTGGCAATGCGGGCCCGGTTCACCCGCCTGATCAGTTCTTCGGTCTTGCCCGAAAACATCGATCCGCAGATCACTTCTATACTCCCACCCACCTCATTGCGCCTTCTAAAAACTTCCTCTGTGTACAAACCTCAAAACTTTTGTGAGGGGCTAATATCAGAATTTTATAGTATTTTTGATAAGCATTTTCCTAACATAATAGCATGAAGCAACAGGAAGTTTTTAAAAAGATAGGCGTAATAATACAGGAGATAAACGAACAGTATGAGTATCTGCAAGGTACCATAGAAAACCTAAACGACCTGGAGCTTGAGCTTTTTGTAGCTAACACTCACTTTTTGAAAGACCATGCCGAAATACTGCGCAAGCTGAACGCCATTAAAAGCCAGCCCATTACCAAAACCAGCATAAAAGATGAACCCAAATGGTTCGAACCGGTTGTACAGCCTGCAAAATCGGTTGCAGTTCCCTTTAAACAAGATACACCGAAACCAGCTTATAACGACAGCATTAAATTTGAAATAGCCCCACCTGAGAAAGAGTTGCAGTTTGAACAGCCCGAACCGAAACCAATTGAAGAACCTGCACCAGTTATCGACCTGAGTAGCGATACCCCCGACGATACATTTTCATTCGAACGCGAAGAACCGGAAACCATTCGCCATGAATTGGTTTTGGATGAAGAAGATAATTTTGAAGATGAGGAAGACGGACAAAGCCAGGATGAAACCTTATTGACGCCGATAGCCGAGATAGCGGAAGAAAGCGCTGAGCCAGAGGCTGAAATTTTGGAGTCTGAAGAAGAAACAGTAACTGCCCAGCCCGAAGTTGAAACTATAGAAGAAGAGGAAGTTCCCGCCGAAGCAGAGATAATCCCCGAAGTTGAAGAAATACCCCAACCGGTAGCGGAAGCCCTTGAGCCGGAGCCCGAAATTGAGGAGGAAGAAACACCTGAGGCACAACCCGAACTGTTTGAAGAACCAAAGACGAAAGGCAAGAAGGTTTTAGCGGAAAGCATGGAAGATATACAGGTGGATAACCTGGAACTAAAAACTAACGAGCAGCAGCCGCTTACGCTTAACCAGCGTTTATCGGCACAAAAAAAGGAAAGCAAAGCGGCAGTCGAGGTGGAAGCCGTAGAGCCATTATCTGACATTAAAGCGGCTATAACCCTTAACGATAAACTCCTGTTTGTAAAAGACCTGTTTAAAGGATATAATCTGGCCTATACCGAAGCCATTGAAATTGTGAACCGTTTCAGCAGTTTTGAAGAGGCCGACAGGTTCCTGAAAAATAACTACGTAACCAAAAATAACTGGGAAGGCAAAAAAGAAACGTCCGATAAGTTTTACGCGTTGCTTAAAAGGCGCTACGCGTAAATAACCCCCATACGGTTACTATCCAGTTTTAACAGAATAAATAGCAGCATAGTAAAGCTTAATAACGATGAGCCACCATAACTGATGAAAGGGAGCGGTATACCGATTACCGGCATCACCCCTATGGCCATGGCGATATTAATAAGCACGTGGAAGAAAATTATGGAGGCTACCCCATAACCGTAAATGCGCGAAAATGGCGCACGCTGTCGCTCTGCTATCATAATAATACGCAGCAATAAAAACAGGTACAAGCCAAGCACCACTACCGAACCTGCAAACCCCCACTCCTCGCCTATGGTACAAAAAATAAAGTCGGTACTCTGCTCAGGTACAAAAGCGTACTTTGTTTGTGTGCCCTGCAGGTATCCCTTACCCCATGCCCCACCAGAACCAATGGCTATTTTTGCCTGGTTTTGATTGTAGCCCACACCCTTATTATCCTTGGTTATTCCCAGTACCACATCTATACGTTTGCGCTGATGTGGTTTTAGCGCGTGTTCATACAACGGTTTCACACCAAATACAAAGGCAATACTTATGGCAGCACCAATAATTATCTTGAACACCAAAGCACGGTTTCTTTTGATCACTAACGCGAGGGCCACGGTTACAGCAATAATGGCGGCTACCACATACCAGCTATTAAATAACAGGGAAGTGATGAACAGCGTAATAAGCAGGCCAACTACAATAAGAAAATATGGCGACAAGCCTTCGCGGTATAACACAAAAATAAGCGAGCAGAATACCAGCGTAGAACCATCATCGGGCTGTAGCTTAATAAGCACCATTGGCAGCAGTATTATTGCTCCTGCTATGAGAAACGATTTTGGGTCGGTTACTTTTACGTTGGTTGCACTGAGATACCTGGCCAGCAGCAAACACGTTGCAAATTTAGCAAACTCCGAGGGTTGCAGCCTAAAACCGCCTCCCATGTCTATCCAGGCCTGGTTACCGCCCACATTGTGCCCCACTAAAAGCACCAGCAATAATAGTAATACCGTTGCTACGTAAAACGCAGGTGCAAGCGCCGAGATGAACCGGCTCTCCAGCAATAATATAATGATGCCCAATACTATGGCTACAATAATGTAGATAAACTGCTTGCCGTACCGGGTATCGGTATCAATAATACTGGGGTTGTTCTCGTCAAAAACGGCGGCATGGATATTAAACCAGCCGATAACGCACAGCGATAAAAAAAGGAATACCGTTAGCCAGTCTACATTTAAAAAGAAGCTGCGCTGCTGATTGTTATTGTAGCTCATCGTCCTTTCGTTTTGGCAGCATAGCTGTTGGCTTGCTTACCGGTTCTTTTCTGGGCGGCGTGTTCGACGCCGCTTTCAATTTCAATTTAGCTACAGAATCTGCCTGGGCCTTTTTGAGGCTATCCAAATGCAACTGCCTTTTTTCGGACGATGTTAACACTACCGGTGGTAGCAGGTTGGCGTTCATGTAATACTCGGGGTTAATGCCTGATGATCGCGTGGAAATTTTACCCGTTAAATATTTTTCCACCATAAAGCTGGCAATAGGCGCGGCCCATGTTGCACCCTGTCCCGATTTCTCTACAATAACCGCTATGGCGATCTTAGGGTTGTCGCGCGGAGCGAACGCCACAAATACCGAGTTATCTAACTGGTTCTTCACCTGGGCGGTACCGGTTTTACCGCACATAATAATGCCCGGTATTTTTGAGCCATTAGCTGTACCCACATCCACTACCTGCTGCATCCCATCAATAGCCGGGCGGAAATACTGCGAATCTACCCCCACGTAATTACGCACGGTGTATTCATGCTTTATCACTTGCTTATCGCCGATGGATTTGATCAGGTGCGGTTTATAGTAGAAGCCCCGGTTGGCAATAATAGCCTCGATATTGGCCAATTGCAGCGGCGTTGCCGAAAGCTCGCCTTGCCCTATCCCTAAGGATATAACAGCACTGGAGCGCCAGCCACCTTTTTTGTAAATCTTATCGTAGTACTCGGCTTTAGGTAATAAGCCCCTGCTTTCGCTTGGCAAATCCAGGTCGAGACGACTACCTAAGCCAAATTTGGCCACTTTATCGCGCCATGCGTTGTACCCGGCATCCACATTGCGCGCCCCAAAACGGTTCACCAATTTTTCAAACACCATATTGAAATACCCATTGCAGGAATGTGCAATTGCCTGGCTTAGTGCCACTGCGCCGTGTACTTCGTGATGGAAACATGGTATTCGGCGGTTACCTGCCTGGTAATAACCAGGGCATACATACACTGTTTGCGGTGTGATCATACCTTCCTGCATCGCTATCAAGGCACTTAACGGCTTAAATGACGAACCGGGAGGGTATAAGGCTTGCACCGGGCGGGTAAAGAAGGGCTTATAAGGATCTTTATATAATTTGGCGGCGTTATTACCACGCTCTTTGCCTACCAGCAGGTTAGGGTCGTAGGTAGGACTACTTACAAAGGCAAGGATCTCACCCGTTGATGGTTCGATGGCTACAATACTCCCTATTTTGTTACGCATTAGCGCCTCTCCCAATTTTTGGATGTTCATATCCAACGAGGATACTAACCGCTCGCCGGCTACCGCGCTGGTATCAAACACACCGTTGGCGTAGGTACCTTTACGCACATTGCGCGAATCTACCATCCAATTTTGTACGCCGCGCTGTCCACGTAAAACAGTTTCATATGATTTTTCTACACCAGTAATGCCAATGTAATCGCCCGGACTGTAGTAGCCGCCGGAGCGTTTGATAATAGGATCGGTAACCTCGCCAATGTAGCCCAGGAATTGCGCCGCTGCCGAATCAGGGTAGGTACGTACCGGCCTTTGCTGCGGGAAAAATCCGGGAAATTCTGAAAGGCGCTCCTGGAATGAAGCGTATAACTGTGCAGAAAGCTGCTTTTCAAAAACGGATGCACGGTATGGCGAATACTTGCGGGCCTTGATGATCCGCTTATCGTAGCCTTCTTTATCAATACCCAGCAGTTTGCAAAACTCCGCTGTATCAAATGCTGTAACCTGTTTCGGTATCACCATAATATCATAAACCGGCTCGTTCTGCACCATTATTTTGCCGTTACGATCCAATATAGGGCCGCGGGCAGGGTACTGGATCATTTTACGCACCACGTTTTGGCTGGCGTAAAGCGCATAGCGGTCGTCCACCACCTGTATATAAAACAAGCGGCCAAGCAGTAACAAAATAAAAGCTATGAAAATACCGGCAACAATATAGCGCCGTTCAAAAAAACTGTTCATTATCGCTCTTTCCTTCTGAAAAATAACAGCCCCGAAACCAGTATCAAAAATACTGTAAATATTGAACTCAATAAAAAGCGGCTTAGTGTATATTGTATTTCAGTAATGCGAAAAACTTCGAGATTAAAGAGGAAGAAGTGATGAAAAAGGGTAAGTACCAGCGCATAAGTAAAAAACCAGCGGAAACCCATAATACTTAAGGTTGGCTCGGGCTCGTTATCAAAGCCATCTTTTTGTACCGTTATGCTGATAAACATTACACGCACCAAAGCAAGCACCGTAGAAGCCGCGGCGTGCAGCCCCGGTGTATCGTAAAACATATCAATAGTTAAACCTAACAAAAACGCGAGGATAAACAGCACTATATTCGGTGTTTCGAAGGGCAGCAACAGGATAAAAAGGATATACAGGTAAGGCGTGGACAGATCATAAAGCGCCACATTCTTCAGCAGAAAAACCTGCAGAAAAATGAGCATAATAAAGCGCACAAGGTTCATCAGGATAATTCTACTCATCTTTTTTCTCCTGGGCCTCCAATCCCGTTTGCTCGGTAGCAAACTTGTTGTTTATTACATATACATACTCCAGCTTGCTAAAATCTACCGCCAGCGCCACTTCCATGTTTAAGAAAAACCCGGCTCCTTTGGCATTCAGCTTGCTCACTTTACCAATAGGTATCCCCGCCGGGAAAAGCGAAAGCTGGGAGGTTACCACCAGTTCGCCTATTTTTGGTTGGGCGGTGTTCGATACATCTCCCAATAAGCCTTTGTGCGGGTCGAGGTCGTCGCCCCATTCCAGGTAGCCTATCTCTTTATTTGTGGCCAACATGGCGCTAAAGCGCGAATCTTTGTGCAGCAATGATTGTACAATGGCAATATGCTCGCCTACCAGCACTACTTTACCTACAACGCCCGAACCTGTTATTACCCCCATGCCTTTTGCAACGCCATCCTTACTCCCCTTGGTTATGGTTAAGTAATTATTGCGCTTGTTAACCGAGTTATTGATCACTTTGGCATCAATATACTCGTACTGTTGCTTGTAAATGGTATCGTTAACCACATGCTTGGCAACAGAATCTAAAAACTTGGAGGAGCGCAACTGGTTACGCAGGTCGGCATTCTCTTTTGCCAGCTGATCATTCACCTCGCGCAGCGAAAGGTAACCCTTCAACTCATCTGCCCGGTCATAAAACTCGCTGGTTACCTTATTAGTGCTATTGATGAACGTAGCCTTCTGAAAAGAGTTGTATTTAATATAAATAACAAGCGACGTGATCTCGAAAATGAGAAACAAAAAGAATGCGTTGTACTTAGTGATAAATATCAGGAGGTTACGCATGCCTTTAAAGGAGTGAATTAGTGAATGAATGAATTAGTGAATAAGGGCGCTTAACATTCGCTCATTCACTAAATCACTCCTTCACTCATTATAATTATTGCATTAAAAACTTAAAGTTACCAATATTCTTAAGGGCAGTACCTGTGCCGCGTACTACCGCGCGCAGCGGGTCTTCGGCAACGTGTACGGGTAGTTTGGTTTTTGCAGCCACACGCTTATCCAGGCCGCGCAATAAAGCGCCACCGCCTGTAAGGTAAATACCGGTTTGGTAAATATCCGCAGAAAGCTCCGGCGGGGTTATCTCTAAAGCTTTCAAAATCGCTTCTTCAATTTTAGAAATCGATTTATCAAGGCAGTGGGCAATTTCAGTATATGATACTGTGATCTGTTTCGGCACACCGGTCATCAAATCGCGGCCTTGTACGGCGAAATCTGCAGGTGGTTCAGAAAGTTCGGGAAGAGCAGCACCTACTTCAATTTTTATTTTCTCAGCAGTACGGTCACCAATCATAATGTTGTGCTGGCGGCGGATGTACTGAACGATGTCAGAGTCAAAATTATCTCCCGCAACGCGGATAGACTGGTCGCACACGATACCTGATAAAGCGATAACCGCGATCTCCGTAGTACCACCACCGATATCGATGATCATGTTGCCCATCGGCTCTTCCACGTCGATGCCTATACCTACGGCAGCAGCCATTGGTTCGTATATCAGGTACACTTCTTTAGCGCCTGCAATTTCGGCGCTATCGCGTACCGCGCGTTTTTCAACCTCGGTAATACCCGATGGGATACAGATAACCATACGCAGCGATGGGAAAAACCACCCCTTGCCCTGGTTTATCATTTTTATCATCCCGCGAATCATCAGTTCGGCGGCGTTAAAGTCGGCAATTACACCATCTTTAAGCGGGCGCACGGTGCGGATGTTATCGTGGGTTTTACCCTCCATCTGCATGGCCTGGCGGCCAATGGCAATAACCTTGTTTGTGGTGCGGTCAAAAGCTACTATCGATGGTTCATCAACAACAACTTTATCATTATGTATAATAAGGGTATTGGCAGTACCCAAATCTATGGCGATCTCTTGTGTGAAAAAATTAAATAAACCCATGTGGCGTTATTTCAAATATTTTGCAAAGTTAATAATAATAATGAACACGAATTTTCGCGAAACAAACTGTTGGTGTACGAATTTCACGAATTAAAACTGTTAGTAGTTTATAACTCCGTTTTTTAAAAATTCGTGCCCTTAAGGTGCTTTTTACCCGCTTTTTTCTTTCGTGTAAGTTCGACTAATTTATTGGATTAGTCTCCTTTTCTTTTAATGAATTTAATGGTTATTCGTAGCAGCAGCAACGCAAACCAATCACCATTCTCAACTCACCACTCACCAACTTAGTGTTTAAAGTGCCTCACCCCGGTAGTTACCATGGCTATGCCTTTTTGATTACACATGTTTATAGAATCCTGGTCTTTTATAGAACCACCCGGCTGTAAAACCGCGGTGATACCTGCATCGGCAGCAATCTCCACACAATCCGGGAAGGGGAAGAACGCGTCAGATGCCATTACAGCGCCTTTCAGATCGAACCCAAAGCTTTCGGCTTTAATGATCGCCTGCTTCAACGAATCTACGCGGGAGGTTTGGCCAACACCGCTTGCCATCAGCTGACTGTTTTTAGCAAAAACAATGGTGTTTGATTTGGTATGCTTTACCACTTTATTGGCAAAGTACAGGTCTTTCAGTTCTTCGGTTGTAGCTAATTTATCGGTAACCGATTTCATTTGACCCGGCCCCTCAACTACCAGATCTTTATCCTGTTCAATAACACCGTTCAGCAGGGTTTTGAATTGCTTGTTTGGCAACTCAACCCGGTTGCGGATCAGCACAATGCGGTTCTTTTTAGCGGTAAGTACTTTTAGCGCATCATCGGTGTAAGCCGGCGCGATAAGCACTTCGTAAAATATCTTATCGATCTCTAAAGCGGTTGCTTCGCAAATCTCGGCATTGGCAATCAATACACCGCCAAAAGCCGAAACCGGGTCGCAAGCGAGGGCGTCTATCCAGGCTTCCTTAGTGTGTAAACGGCTGGCGATACCGCAAGCGTTGGTATGCTTAAGGATAGCGAAGGTTGGTTCAGTAAACTCGTCTATTAAAGCAACGGCAGCATCCACATCTACCAGGTTGTTGTACGATAATTCCTTACCGTTCAGCTTGGTGAACATGGCATCAAGGTTACCGTAGAAGGTACCTTTTTGATGCGGGTTTTCGCCGTAACGTAAAGTTTGGCTGGTTTGAATGCTTTGTTTAAAAACAGGCATCGGCTCAGTTTGGTCGAAATACTGGAAAATATGGGTATCGTAGTTAGACGAGATGTTGAAAGCTTTTTGAGCGAAAGTGCGGCGCTGATCGATAGTAGTAGCACCATCCTGGCTTTTCAGGATATCTTCTAAAATACGGTAATCATTTTTAGAGGCCACGATAACCACATCTTTAAAGTTTTTGGCTGCGGCACGGATCAAAGAAATGCCGCCGATATCTATCTTTTCGATGATATCTTCCTGGCCTGCGCCAGAATTTACGGTTTCTTCGAAGGGGTACAGGTCCACAATAACCAGGTCAATCTCAGGGATAGCGTATTGCTCCAGTTGCTGCGCGTCGCTATCTAAACCACGGCGCGATAAAATACCACCGAACACCTTTGGATGCAGGGTTTTTACACGGCCGCCCAGTATAGATGGGTACGAGGTAAGGTCCTCAACAGCAATCACATCAACCCCAAGGTCGCGGATAAACGTTTCGGTACCACCGGTTGAATATATGTTGACACCAAGGCGATTCAACTCGTGAATTATCGGCTCGAGGTTGTCTTTGTAATAAACGGAAATAAGGGCATTTTTTATTTGAACAGACTGGCTCATTTGCAGGGCTTTTTTTGAGCCGCAAAGGTAGTAATTAGAGATTAGAGAATGGTGATTAGAGATTAGTTTTTTTTATGTAGTTTGTAATTGATGCTTAGGCAGATAAAATTGACTTATCGCAATAAAACTGATGCTTTATATGTAGCGTTATGGCGATGTGACCCGTAATGTTAAAAAAGCCAACGATGAAAACTTTAATCAAACTATCGGCAATGGCAATATTGCTGTTTTTAGCCGCTTGCAAAAAAGAAAGTAAGCCTGCAATAAACGCTACCTTATCGGGCAAATGGCAAGCCGAAGTGCAAACCACCGATGGCACAGGTATGCCGGTACGTATAACCCCGCCAACACCGGGGTATCTGCAATTTAATGCCGATGGTACTTTAGATGGCACCGTTTTGGATAATTATGAAAGCTATGTGATAAAAGATAGCGCGACCCTTGTTTTTACCGCTGATGACCATACCACCACTCAAAATTACCGGTACACCATAAATGGCGATGAACTAAACCTGGTACCCGACGGCCCCATACGTTGTTTTGATGCCGGTTGCGGTTATTACTTTACCAAGGCCAACTAAAAACAAACTACAAATACCTACACATGAAAACTATTGCAAAATTTTCAGCAATTGCCTTGATTCTACTTATTGTCGCCTGTGGGAAAGAAAGCAAATTCCTGGTGAACACTTCGCTGCAGGGCAAATGGAAGCTATCTGCTACTTATGCTGACCCAGGCGATGGCAGTGGAAAATATTTGCCTGTAAGCGCCTCAAATACCGAATATGTACAGTTTAATACAGACGGAACGTTGGCAGGCACGGCGTTTGTTAATTACGAAAGCTATACAGAAAAAGACAGCGTCACCCTCATTTTTACAGAAACAGACCATATCACCAAACAAAACTTTCGGTACAGTATTAAGGGTAATGAACTTACCATGAGCCCTGCCGGCCCGATCATGTGCATTGAGGGCTGCGGTGAAAGATTTACAAAGATTGATCAATAAAACAAGCCATGAGAACCGTCGCAAAAATTTCATTTGTAATATTCGCCATCGCCATAATTGCGGTAGGGTGTACAAATAAACAGGGCGCCACGCCAAATGCGTCTTTAGTAGGCAAATGGCGCTATGTAGGCAGTCGTATGAGCAATGGCGGCCCGCAGTATTGGGCACCGGCAACCAATAACAATAATTATTTGCAGTTGAGCGTAAACGGCACCATGGAATGGACGCCGGGAAATGAATATAAAAAGTACAGTCTAAAAGATTCGGTCACCCTTACCATGACGCATGCCGACGGTAGCAACTACCAAAATTACTACTACCGTATAAAAGGTGATTCACTCGGGATTAGCCCGATTGAGCCAATAAGATGTTACGAGGGATGTTCTGAACATTTTGTGAAAGTGAAGTAGTTTCTGCAGGGCCAATTTGCAGCTGTGCGCAAAGCTTGCTATTTTAGGGCATCACAATCACACCATTATGGCCAATACCCTGCAACTAGCCGCTACGGTTGAGATTCCCCTAAGTAAAAAGAAGCTTTTATTTATGACCGCGGGTTCGCTGGCCTTTGTTGCTGCCGGGTTTTGGTTTGTTACCCATCCGGATGTCAGACTTTTCGGCAATCAGCCCTATCCGGTATTTACGTACATTATCGGCTTTGCAGCAATAGCATTCTTCGGGTTTTGCGCGTGGTGCCTTGCCAAAAAACTATTTGATACCAAGCCCGGATTGGTCGTAAATGCAGAAGGTATTGTAGATAATGCGAGTGGGTTCTCCTTTGGCCTTATATCCTGGGCCGTTATCGAAAATATTGATGTAATAGAAATTGGCGGGCAAAAACTCATTATGGTTTACGTAAGCAATCCCGATGATTACATTAACCGCCAAACCAATGCCATTATGAAAAAGCTTGCTGCCATGAATTACAAATCGTATAAAACGCCAATTAGCATTACTGCTAATTCGCTACAATATGATTTTGAAGAATTATATGCCTTACTGCAAAGCAGGTGGAAAGAAAGCGCGGGCTAACTCCGCATCTTCTTCAACAAATTCTCTATTACCTTCGGGAAATGCATATGCTCTAACTGCTGGCCCTTAAATTTTACGATCTCCAGGGTATCACCGGGCTCGATCTTAAATTTCGACTGGTGAATAACCTCCCCCTCGTCAAACTCGGCATTTACAAAGTGAATAGTAATGCCCGATTCTTCTTCGCCCGCGGCTAAAACGGCCTTGTGCACATTATCGCCATACATACCCTTACCGCCAAACTTGGGCAGCAGCGCCGGGTGCAGGTTAATAATTTTGTTGGGGAACGCGTTTAGTAAGCTTTTAGGCACCAGCCATAAGAAACCGGCCAATACAATAATATCTACCTGCAGGTTTTTCAGCAACGCTATTACATCGTCGCTATCGTAAAATTCGGCGCGGTTGAATATATGCGATGGGATCTCAAAATTATCGGCACGCTGTAAAACGTAGGCTTGCGGATTATTGGTGAGTATCAGTACAACCTCAGCATCGGCATTACGTTTAAAATGCTCCATTATTTTCTGAGCGTTAGAGCCTGATCCGGAAGCAAAAATGGCGATTCTCTTTTTCAAAATAAATGGTAGCTATTGTACTGCAAAGTATAAAAATTTAACAAGTTATCGTGTAACTACTTCTTTTTGGCGTATAAATCCCCAACGATAGATGGTTCGCGGCTGGTTAGATGTGTAGTAAGCCTGCGTATCACCCGTTTGCAACACCATCGAAAACTCGCCAAGGTTACTAATCTGCGCATTGGCAAATGGTTTTGAACTACCGGTTGTGCTGTTATCCAAACAGGTCATATCTGCAAATAGGGTGAGCTTGGTATCGCTTAAACTGTACTTGCCTTGGGCAATGGGCTGTATTTTACAATCGAAATTGGTATAGGTGCAGCTGCCATCTTTAAAAAATTTAAATATTTGGGTAGTATCACAAGTTACAGTATCGGTAGACATCTGCGTATCGCCTATATAATTATATACCTGTACAGATGCCAGCTCCCACTGCCTGATGGTTAGTAAATTGGGGATATTGCTTTGATCTGTTTTTTTACAGGAATTAACGGCAAATGCAATAAGCACCAATGCGGGTAAACACCAAAATTTTATCTTTTTCTTCATCCTTAATTAATTGCAAAAATAGGAATTCCCTTTACATACAAGCCCACAGCATCAATATAACTCTGTTAACGCGTCATTATTTTACGCCGGGATATATTGAGTGGATTGGTTGATTACGTTGTAAAGTTTTAAATTGCACCTTATAAATAAAGCTGATAGTTTAAGTGCTGTTAATTACCCACCCCATTAACCATTCGCCAGACCAACCAACCATGCGTATACCTTATCTATTACTTAAGGCCGAATTGAAAAGGGTACTGCTCTCCCTTGGCCTTGCAGATGACAAAGCGGATGCCTGCGCCGGTATATTTGCCGATAACAGCCGCGATGGCGTGGCCTCTCACGGACTAAACCGTTTCCGCGTGTTTGTAGATTACTTAAAAGAAGGATTAGTTACCCCCAATGCCGACCCAACGCTGATAAACGCATTTGGCGCGGTAGAGCAATGGGACGGCAATTTTGCAACGGGAATGCTGAACGCGCGCCTGAGCATGGGCAGGGCAATTACCCTTGCCCATGAGAATGGCATAGGCTGCGTAGCTATAAAAAACACAAACCACTGGATGCGGGGCGGCACCTACGGCTGGCAGGCCGCCGAGGCTGGCTGCGTAGGCATTTGCTTTACCAATACAACCGCCAATTTACCTCCCTGGGGCGGCACCGAACCACGGCTTGGAAACAACCCCTTAGTTATTTCGGTACCGAGAGCGGACGGCCACATTGTACTGGATATGGCCATGACGCAATTCTCTTTTGGCAAACTTTGGCAACACGAAGCACAAAACAAACAATTACCCCTACCCGGAGGCTATGATGCCGAAGGAAATTTAACCACTGATGCCGCGGCCATCTTAGCAACAAAAAGGGCGTTACCTATCGGTTTCTGGAAGGGCTCAGGCTTGTCGCTGGTGCTGGATCTACTGGCTACTATCCTCAGTGGCGGAAGTTCAACCGCTGCCGTTACCCAAAGCGGCCGAAGGGAAACAGGCGTATCGCAGGTATTTATCGCTATAAAAGCCAATGGAGAACAGAACGAGGCATTGATAAACGAGATCATCGCCTATACCAAAACCAGTGCAACGATAGACGGTAGCGAAATTTTATATCCCGGCGAAAACATGCTGCGCACGAGAGAGAGAAGTATGGCCGAAGGTGTTTTAGTAGATGAGAAGATTTGGGAAGAAGCTAAGGGGATGTAATAAAAACCGCCTCCTACCTCACCAAACCCTCAAACTTCTCCCAAAAACCATCCTTTGGTAATGGGGCCACAATAAGGATAGGTTCGTTTTTTACGGGATGCACAAATTGCAGGCGGCGTGCATGCAGGCAAATACTTTTGCGCAGGCTGCCGCGCGGATAACCATATTTATTATCGCCTACTATGGGGCAGCCAAGGGTGGATAATTGAACGCGTATCTGGTGTGGGCGGCCGGTGATCGGGTCAACCTCTATTACATAATAGCCATCCAGTTCGCCTACAAGCTTGTAGCTCAGTTCCGAACGGAGGCTTCCCTGTACTTCTTTATCGTGGGCCTTGGTAACATTTTTCTGCGGGTTTTTTATCAGCCAGTGAACCAGGGTGCCAGCTTCGGGCTGGGGCCGTTTACGGGTAATGGCATAATAGGTTTTATGCATTTCGCGGCCTTTAAACAGCTTATTTATCCGCTCCAGCGCCTTACTGGTTTTGGCGAACAGGATCACGCCGCTTACGGGCCTGTCCAGCCGGTGTACCACGCCCAGGAAAGCACCGTTGGGTTTGCTGTATTTTTGGGCGATGTATTTTTTTACCTTCTCGTCCAAAGGCTCATCCATGGTATCATCTACCTGCACAATATCGCCGGCGCGCTTATTTACGGCAATCAGGTGGTTATCCTCGTAAAGGATATCCTTATCGGTAATATCGTGGTTGGTGTAATTATGTTCGGGGCGGGCCATTTCTTTAGTTCATAGTTCATGGATGATAGTTCATGGTATATCGTATGTTGGCAGCTCAGCTATGAACTATCAACCATACGCCATGAAATACCTAATATTCCTCTTTCTCGTTCGGGAAGTTGTTCGCCCTTACATCGCTTACGTAGTTTTTTATAGCGCCATCCATTACATCGTAAAGGTTTGCGTATTGGCGCAAAAAGCGGGGCTTAAAGCCTTTGTTAAGTCCCAGCATATCGTGTATCACCAATACCTGGCCGCTGCAATGCTGCCCGGCACCTATACCAACGGTTGGGATATTCAGGCTTTCGCTTACTTCTTTAGCCAGTTTAGACGGGATCTTCTCCAGCACGATACCAAAGCAGCCCAGCTCCTGTAGTTTTAAAGCATCTTCTTTCAGTTTTGCGGCTTCGGCATCTTCCCTGGCGCGAACCGTGTAAGTGCCAAATTTATATATCGACTGCGGCGTAAGGCCCAAATGGCCCATTACCGGTATGCCGGCCGTTAATATCCGGCTGATGGATTCTGCAATTTCTACCCCACCCTCCAGTTTCACGGCGTGTGCACCGGCTTCTTTCATGATACGTATGGCCGAAGCTAAGGCCTCTTTTGAGTTACCCTGGTAAGAGCCAAAGGGAAGATCTACCACCACCAGCGAGCGCTTAGCTGCACGCACTACTGATGCGGCGTGGTATATCATCTGGTCTAAGGTGATGGGTAAGGTGGTTTCGTGCCCGGCCATTACATTGGAAGCCGAATCGCCAACCAAAATAATATCGGTACCGGCATTATCTACTATTAATGCCATGGAATAATCGTATGCAGTGAGCATGGCAATTTTATCGCCGCGGTTTTTCATTTCCTGCAGGGTGTGCACGGTAATGCGCTTTACTTCCTTGTTTACCGACATAGCTTTTTAGTTGGTGTAATTTCTGCCCGCAAAGTTAGAAACTCATTCGGGATTTATTCGAATGAAAAAACATCACCATTGCTTTACATTTATTTAATATTTTATACTTTAGGGGCAACCCAATTATATCATATAATACTATCCAATTTTAATGGCCGAAAAAATATATCCCTGTGTTTACTGTGGTAAACCTATGAACCATACCGATCGTAAGCCGCGTAATTTTTATCTCAAGAAATTTCTCCCGTTTTTACCGGTAAGGCCCTTTTGGTGTACTCATTGCCTTAAAACAACTTTCTTTTGGGGTAACAGCGGGAAGTAAACTTCTTTAAGTTATTGGTGATATTTTAAAAAAATCGGGAGCAGGTATTTTCAATTCGAAATTTAATACCTACTTTTGCGGCGTGACTAAAGAGGTGTTTTACTTCAATCTTCCGTCCAGTTTTTACGGAGCTTCGTGCCAGAAAATCCGAACGAATTACCCTTTAAATTTTTTTGCAAAATGAATCACTACACCAAATTGCCTGCTATATTATTGTTGGCCGATGGCACCGTTTTCTACGGCAAGGCCGCCGGCAAAATAGGCACCACCACCGGCGAGATCTGCTTTAACACCGGGATGACAGGTTACCAGGAAATTTTTACCGACCCATCGTACTTTGGACAAATAATGGTGGCTACCAATGCCCACATTGGTAACTACGGTATTGCTAACGAAGAGGTAGAATCGGGCCAGATACAAATAGCCGGTTTGGTTTGTAAAAACTACAACATTGCCTATAGCCGCAAACAGGCGGATGAATCGATACAGGATTATTTCCAGGGGCAAAACATTGTAGGAATCTCTGATATAGATACCCGCCAGTTGGTTCGCCACATCCGCGATAAAGGTGCCATGAATGCTATTATATCTTCAGAAATATTAGATCTGGAAGAACTGAAAGCCAAATTGGCCGAAGCACCGGATATGGATGGCCTCGAGCTTTCTTCGCAGGTTTCCACCAAAGAAACTTACACATTTGGTAGCGAAAGCGCTGCCTACCGTGTAGCTGTTTTAGACCTTGGCGTTAAAAAGAACATCCTGCGTAATTTTGACGACCGCGATGTTTACGCGAAGGTTTATCCTGCAAAAACCACTTTTGCAGAAATGGAAAAGGATTTTGCACCATCGGGATATTTTATCTCCAACGGCCCCGGCGATCCATCTGCCATGCCGTACGCTATTGATACTGTAAAAGAAATATTAACTGCCGATAAACCATTATTTGGCATCTGCCTCGGCCACCAGTTACTGGCATTGGCTAATGATATCCCGACTAAAAAAATGTTTAACGGGCACCGTGGCTTAAACCACCCGGTGAAGAATGTGATCATCAACCATTGCGAAGTTACCTCACAAAACCATGGCTTTGGCGTGGTTCCGGAAGCCGTAAGGGCGTCCGAAAAGGTAGAGATCACCCACGTAAACCTTAACGATCAGTCGATAGAAGGCATCCGTGTAAAAGGTAAAAAAGCATTTTCGGTACAATACCACCCAGAATCATCTCCCGGCCCGCATGACAGCCGTTATTTATTTGACGATTTTATTAATTTGATGAAGTAATTATTAGGGACTACACCGATTAAGATTGATTCCACAGATTTCTTAGATATTGACAATGTGAATTATTGCTTGCCAATCTCATTCCATGTGCGTTAGCGATAGAATTTACCTGCCGATACCCCCTGTTTTATACCGATATTATTAGGGTATTTTTACGGTAACCATACCTAAGTTTCCTTTATATTTTTGACATAAACATTCAAAATCTTATCGTCATGAAATATAAACTATTGTTGATCGCGTTACTTTTTAGCTGCAAGCCAGCATTCTCACAAACTGTAGATAAATCTATCTACGATAATGTATACACTTTCCTAACGTCTGAGACTTTGCTGAGATGTAACGGAAAAGGTGTGGATATAGCAGGTTCTGACACCGATATCCCTACCGGCATAGAGTTTAGGGTAACTAAAATACTGGATGACGGAAATTTCGTTATCCGCTTTTTAATCTGGAATCCCGACGGTGTAGACGATGCCGAAAAAAACAGGCGAAAAAACTTAAACACAACTTTTGTAAGTTCAACAACCGACCAAACTACCGGAAAGGCGGGAACAATAGATCGTTATTTTAAATTACCATTAAAGGTATTTGTAAACAGTTGCGATAAACGGCTTAATCGCCATAGCTTCACACTCGGCGCATTGGTGCTGCCAATTAAATTACGCTTCGGCGGCGAAACATCAGACCCTAACCACCACCGCGACTTTACTTTTGCCAATGATGTGAGCATAGGTCTTTCTATAGGCTACAAGTACTCGCCAAGTAAGAAATATTCACATAACCTACTAACCGGAATAGCACTTACTTCCATTGGTGTTACCCCGGGTAATACAAAAAGCACGGTTACTTCAGAAACTAACCTTGCCGCATTTACCTGGCACCTGGGGTATTTATTCCAGATAGATAACTTTCAGATAGGCGCATTTACGGGTATCGATTATTTGGGCGGCAATGTTGGCCGCAACTGGGATTATAAAAGCAAACCCTGGTTTGGCATAGGGTTGGGATACTCTATATTTAAATCCAAAAGCACTTCTGATACGCAACCTTAGCGGCATAAGTTAAACCTCTCGGGCCGGAGATATTATTTGCCATACTCCGGCCCTAAAGCAAGTTAACTCTTCTCCAGATACTCGGGCATTTGCTTGTTACTTCTTCAGGTAATAAGCGGGTATTGACAGTTTCTTACTTTCTACATCCCATATAATACTGCTCACTTTCCATCCTTTTGGTGTTTTTATTAGTTGGAAGCTGTTTACACCGCGCTCGGCGATGGTATCCCTGGTATTTAAATAGGTATTATAGGTACTGATGCGATGCGCCACCCGGCCAAACTGTTCCGTCTTGCCGAACGCCTCTTCTTCGTAAAACATATCTATATGGCCACCGGTCACAAATTGCTTATAAAGTGTAATGAATTGCGGCAGGGCAGTTATGTCTGCTGTATCGGTGCGGAAATTGATCAGCTGTGCCTGCGGGATAAAGTAATTACCTATCTCATCAAACCGGGGCTTCTCCCCTTTTTTAAAACTGATGGCGGCATAGGCATCATGCACGGCTTTTGTAATTGCGCTATCCTCGGGCACGGTGTAAGTCGACGGGATTGCCGAGACATCGGTTGATTTTTTTTCCGGCGATTGGCAGGCCGATATGCCCAAGGCCAAAACGGCGATCAATAAAAGGTTTTTCATTCTGTGATGGTGAGTTGGTTTTAGACGAAAATACAGAATTACGTCCTCTTTTCAAACTTTAACAATGCCATAATTCCTCCTAACGCGCCGAGTCGCTATAAAAATAAAATTCGTTATTTTTATTTGGATTTATTCTAAATAAGGTTTTACTTTGCTGATGTGAGCCGGTAATAACGGCTATGAAAACTTAAGCCCTGCTTTTATGGCGGATACTGTTGGTGCGGTATTTTGCCAATAGAGCAGGCACAAACTCTTTAATCCACCTACCTATGTGCGACGCAAAAGTTCTTAGTCAGAAAGGGGCTTCGGTAATTAGCCGGTGCTCCGAATGCCATTGTGTTTTCATCTGGAACCATAATCTCATTCTCAGTTTTACGCCCGAGCAGTTTATGCAGTTTAAGGATTTTGCCGCCGACCTTGATTTTATCGGCCACTCCTTCCCCTTCCCCGATGGACAGGAACGCGTGGTGATGCGCACGCCAACCAACGACATTCAGTTTACTTTTACAACCGATGAGTGGGAAGATTTCCAGGCCGCTATGGAAGAGGCCGCCTATATGCAGGAAGTATATTCGCTAATGGGCGGATAGAAGAGACCAGAAGCAAGAGATAAGAAGTAAGATATAACAGAATATTTTAGGATTCGTTCGCAATAATCGGTTTCAAATAAAGTACTTTGCCGCCGACCATGAAAGATATCCCGGTACATAAAATACAGGACAGGGGCAACAATGGCCTGGATATACGCCATTTTGTACCAGGTGCCCATTCAAAGGACGTTGGAAAATTGGGCGTACACCGCGATGACCATTACATATTTTTTGTATTGCGGCAAGGCAGTGCATCGCTCATGGTCGATTTTCATGAAATGCACTTTGCAGAAAGGTCGCTGTTTTACCTGCTACCGGGGCAGGTGCATCACCCCACACGATACAATTTGGGCGATGGCTGGTTCATCGCTGTGGATACGCCATTGATATCGCCGGATTACCGCATGGTATTTGAGGGCCATTTACAACTGCAGCAACCCTACCCACTAAGTCCGCAACAGTTAGACGAATGCCACGCCATACTGACTTTGTTGGAAAACAAATATCAAAGTAACGAAGACGACCCTTTTTACCGGCCCGTTTTACATTCATTACTTCAATCTTTTTTGGGGATAGCTGCAAGCTGCTATTGCACCGCCAATAACAACAGTCAACAATTGTCGCGGCCGGCACAGTTGGCCCAGCAATTCAAAAAAATGCTTACCGAAAATATGCGCACCATAAAAAGCCCTTCGGCCTATGCGGCGCAAATTAATGTATCAGAATCGTACCTGAACGAGGCCCTCAAAAAAACCACCGGCATGACGGTTAGCTACTGGATAATGCAGGAAGTTGTGCTGGAAGCCAAACGCCTTTTGTACTATAGCGAAATGAATACCAAAGAGATAGCACATACCCTGGGATATGAAGATCATACTTATTTCTCCCGCATATTTAAACGGACAGCCAACCTTACGCCACTGGAATTTCGCAGGCATTCCCGTAAATAGTCCAATCATTACCCCGAAGCGGCCATTGCCTGGAGGCTCGTACTTGCCTTACTTTGCGATATTAAAATATCACACCAATGCAAACATCTACCTTACATAAACTAAAAGCCCGGGCAGGCCGCCTGCTGGAACACCGGCTGCTGCAAAGCGGCCGCGTACTGGAAGTGCGCCACTGGGAACCCGCCACCATGATAGAGATAGACCTGTACCTGCCCCATGCCGATGTACAAAACTGGCAGGAGATCCCTTACATTAAATTTAAGGTGGATAGCCTCACCTACCGCGATTATACCCCAAGTGGCTGGGATGCCGAAACACATACCTGCACGCTATACATTGATGCCGCGCACAACGGCCCGGGCAGCCAATGGGCAGCCAGCCTGAAAAAAGATGACGCTGTGCATTACCTTAAAATAGGCAGCACCCGCCATGCACCGCAAAGTACATCGGCCATTATTGGCCTGGGCGACGAAAGCAGCATGGGCCATATGCTTGCCCTGCAGCAAATGGTGATACCACGGGCACGCTTTTCGGGTGCGGTGCTTATGGCCAACCCGCATCACCGCAAATTATTTGAGGAGTATTTTTGGTCGCCACTGCAGCCTATCGAACGGACCGATGTATACGGGCACCACAGTATTATACAATGGGTGATACAGCAGCACTATGATATGGCACACACCGTATTTTATCTGGCCGGCAACAACACCATGGTGAGCGAATTACGCAAGTTATTAAAGCAGCTGGGGTATCCGTCATCGCAAATTAAAACACAAGGGTTTTGGAACTAAGGCCGGGTTATTTAGCCGGTTAAAATAAACTATTGCGCTTCCGCATAGTCTATAAACAAATGGCTATGCGGATTTTTTATGTTACACTGCCGGTTGTGTAAATAATCTTTAGCCGCATTCGCACACCAAAAAGCGCCGCTTACCGATGCTTGCGCATTTCACCGATAATGCCTGCCCCACTCGTTCCCCCTACAAATCCATTCACCGACATTTTGCGCTACTTCGCCTAATAACGCTAAACGATTTTTGCCCGCTGATGCACCTTTGTATTGTAAAACAACACAAAAACATCATGACAACGTCGCTTACCATACCTTCTCTTTACTCAATGATAGCCCTTGTAATTACCGCAGTGGTAGTTATCAGCATAGGTTGCTTAACCTGCTAAACTGGCAGTATATTGCTTTATCCCCGGCAAAAACAATTAATTATGAAAAAAGGAGATACCGTACACTGGCAATGGGGTGCATCTGAAGCAGAAGGCAAAATAGAAAAGAAGCATACCCAACCCGTTACCCAAACCATAAAAGGCACAAAGGTAAAACGCAAGGCCAGCGCTGATGAACAGGCTTTCGAAATAAACAACAAAACGGCAACAAAGTGCTGAAATATAGAAGTGAGTTGAAGAAGGGCGGCAAGTAGTATATTGTTGATACCTTATCTCTACAAAACGGCATCGCCGATGGCGCAGATTTGCGCACAGCTATCTAATTCATCACCCAATACACCACTAACAGTTTTAAGCTTACAAAATCTAATGGAATTTTAATGTCCTAACGTAAGCCAATACACAAATACCATAAATCCATTACTATATTTACGGTATGGCAAAACAACCTATTATCACGGTTAATAATCTCACAAAAAACTACGGTGATTTCGCCGCGGTAAAGGGCATCAGCTTTGAGGTTTATGAGGGCGAGATCTTCGGCCTCCTTGGCCCCAACGGTGCAGGCAAAACCACCACGCTGGAGATCATCGAAACCCTGCGCGAAAAAACATCGGGTGAGGTTATGGTTGACGGTTTTTCGATAGATAAGGATGCCGACAGTATTAAAAAAATAATAGGTGTGCAGTTGCAGACAGCAGGGTATTACCCCAATCTCAACCTGTCGGAATTAATTTCCCTCTTCTGCGGCTTATACGGCATCACCAAAAGCCCGATGGAAATGCTGGAGAAAGTCGCCCTTACCGATAAGGCTAAAGCCAAATACAAGGAACTTTCCGGCGGACAAAAGCAGCGCTTCTCCATAGCTACCACCTTAATAAATGATCCGCGTATTATATTTTTGGATGAACCCACCACCGGCCTCGACCCACAAGCCCGCCGCAACCTTTGGGACCTGATCCGCGAGATCCGCAACAACGGAACCACCGTGGTAATTACCACCCATTACATGGATGAAGCTGAAGTACTTTGCGACCGCGTGGCTTTTGTAGACGGCGGCCATATTGTAGGTATAGACACCCCCGACCATTTTATTGATAAACTGATAGAAAGCGGTTTCGAACGCAAAAAACAAGTAAAAGATGCCAACCTCGAGGATGTTTTCATCAACCTGACAGGGAAGGAATGGCGGGAAGGATAGCCCCCCGGCCCCCTGAAGGGGGAGCAGAACTTAGCAGAGAAAGCCTCACCTAAATCCTCTCCAAAGGAGAGGACTTTAAGTAAAATATTGTAGAACCCTCTCTCTTGAAGAGGGCAGGGTGAGGCGAAAAAGACCAATGAACTATTGAACCAATGAACAAATGAACCAACAATACAGTAATACCCGCGCAACGCTGGCCATCGCCAAAGCAAGTTTCCGTTCTATTATCCGCAGCCCATCGGCGGTGGTTTTTAGTTTGGCCTTCCCGCTAATATTCATTTTAGTGTTTGCCAATATCGGCGGCGGGGGTGTAACTGTTGATGTTGGTGTGGCGAAGGGCAGCGATACGCTTAGTCCTGTTTATAAGGCGTTGCGAAAGGTTAGTGTGATTAATCTTATAACCACTCAAACTGCCGATGAAATGGGCAAGAATCTATCTAAGGGAAGTCTTGATGCCATTATAGATATCAAGAAAAATGCTTTTGCCACGAAGAGATTTTCGTTTACAATAGCCTCACCCTTGGTGCCAAGTACTTCATCGCCCGAAAAATTTATACCGCCTTATACTGTTAACGTGCAGTACACTACCTCGTCTAATAAAGGCAGTATCCTTAAATCGGTACTAAGCAATATTATGCTGCAAATGAACGCCGAGCTTTTAAAAGAAATTGGAATGCCCGCCATGCCACAAAGCGCCGAGCTTAGAGAAACAACGGTTACCGGCCGCGCCTACAAATACATCGATTTCATCCTTCCGGGGCAGTTGGGCTTCTCGCTGTTAAGCAGCGGGGTGTTTGGTACCGCCTTTGTGTTCATTAGTTTAAGGCTTACGCTGGTAATCAAACGCTTTTTTGCAACGCCTGTTAAACGCTACAGTATTGTACTGGGCGAGGCGTTGGCAAGGCTCACCTTTTCGCTATTGGGTGCCGTATTTATTATTATGGTGGGGCACTTTATGTTTGGCTTTACGCTGATACATGGTGTGGTTACGGTATTAAACATGCTCGTCCTTTCGGCAATTGGGCTCATTATATTTATGGGCTTCGGGTTTACGGTATCGGGCATCGCTAAAAACGAAAGCACGGTGCCGCCGCTATCCAATATCATTACGCTGCCGCAATTTTTGTTATCGGGTACCTTCTTTTCGGTTACGGCGTTTCCAAAATGGCTGCAATATGTGAGCAACGCGTTGCCACTCACCCACCTTAATAACGCTATGCGCAAGGTTGCCTTTGAAGGTGCCGGCCTGGGCGATGTTACACATCAACTATTCATTTTACTACTATGGGGAATAGGTGTTTACGCAGTGGCCGTAAAAACCTTTAAATGGGAATAGAGGGAAGAGCCCCAAGATTGTAAGATTCAGGAATCAAGAGGTAAAAAAGAGGGAGTCCTTTATGGCTCCCTCTCTTTTTATCTCTAAAAATTTAATGCTCGTAATAAAATTGTTCTTTGATGATCTTGCCGTCCTTTACTTCGTAAACGCATAGCTCACTTACGGTAGATCGGCCCTGGTCTTTCATGTCGTTATCCATTGTTAATATAAAAGCTATGCCATTACCGGCTACCAATGGCTCCGATACGGTGTACCCGTACGATTTTACAACCATGGCATTATAGCCTTTTGCTTTCTCCTTTATTTTATCCAGCCCTTTGGTTTCTAAGCCGGATAAAGGAGATGGAATTGGCTCAATATTGATAGTATCTTCGGCAAACAATTCGTTGTAAGCGCCCAGCCAATCGCCTTTACGGCAATAGGCTGTCAATTTTTGTGCAATTTCTTTCGTTTCCATGTTTTATTATTTTGGTTGATAATTCCCTACCTGGCTTACCTCTGTACGTGCGGGCGGGGTTTCTATACGCTCTTTTAATGCAGCCCTAAATGCTTTAAAGGCGGGCATTTCGGTAAACGCCGCGTTGGCGTCATCGCTGTCAAATGATATCATGTGCATAAAAGAGCTGTCGCCGGTTTTATACACTACATATTCTATGCCATCAGGTTTACTCTCCTGTAGTTGGGCAAATACATCTTTAATTAAACTCTCATTCTCGGTGGCGCGCCCTTCTTTTACGGTGTATTGGATAATGGAATGCTTCATAGCTGTTTGTTTTTAATTTATACCAAAACTACGGCGGAGCATTGAATTTGAGTGAGGTGCATAGGCGACAGGTTGCGGGGTGAAACAGGTCACGATGTTAAGAGTTGCGGCAAAAAAACCCATCATTCTGCCGAAGGATGGTTATCCCCACATCAATTTAAAAATCAATTCTTAACATTATGATAACATTAAGAGTCGTAATGTTAACATTCAGCTAATATTGTGGTAATACATTTGCATTAAAATAATATTAAGTAAATGTTAAAAAATACCGCCCCCGTACTATTAACCCTCATTATGGTGTTACTTTTAAACACCGCGAATGCTCAAAATAATAAAACAGGTACATGGGGCATTGCCACCGTAGTTTTACCCGGCGACAGCACCCACCATTGGGGTGGATACGTTGAACTGCAGGCACGTGCCAACACCCTATTTAATCAATTTTTTTATTACGAAACAAAAGGTGGGATAAGCTACGATATCGCCAAAAATTATACCGCGCTGATAGGTACCGGGCGATATGTAACTTATGATTATAACAACTTAGATGCACCGCCGACAGTAAAAGAGTTTAGGATGTGGGAACAGCTGACGATTAACTCCTTTTTAGACAGGATAAAAATAGAGCACCGCTACCGCGCCGAACAGCGCTGGCTCAACGGCATCTACCGAAACCGTTTCCGCTACCGCCTTAACCTGGTTGTCCCCTTAAACCACAAAAAAATAGAAGCTAAAACTTTCTTTGTATCAGTATTTGATGAAATCTTTTTGAACAATGTAGCGCCGCACTTCGAACGTAACCGTTTTTCGGCGGCGTTTGGCTACCAGTTTGATAAATCGTTAAGCGTGCAGGCCGGCTGGCTGGATCAGTATAATTACAACCTTACCACCGCAGGGGCCAAAAACAACCTGGCTATAACGGTTATGTATCGCATAAACCGTAAAAACACCAAGCCTAAGGAACATATACCTACTACAATTGATTAATAATCATAACAAATAGAAAATTTACGTTGCGATTTGCTGATTTTGCGCTTAACTTAGCCGACCAAATTAGTATAGTAATCCAAAAAATACAACAATAATAAATTATGAGCTTAATAATTGATGTTCATGCGCGCCAGATACTTGATTCGCGCGGTAACCCTACAATTGAGGTAGATGTTTTAACCGAAAATGGCGCATTGGGCCGTGCTGCAGTACCTTCTGGTGCTTCAACAGGTATGCATGAAGCTGTTGAGCTTCGCGATGATGACAAGAAAGTATACATGGGTAAAGGCGTGTTAAAAGCCGTTGCCAACGTAAATGATAAAATTGCTGCCGAACTTAAAGGTATAGATGTATTTGAGCAAAACCTGATAGACAAGCTCATGATTGACCTTGACGGTACCGAAAACAAAGGCAATTTAGGTGCTAACGCTATTCTTGGTGTTTCTTTAGCGGTTGCTAAAGCTGCAGCGCAGGAAAGCCGCCAGCCTTTATACCGCTACATTGGCGGTGTAAATGCAAACACTTTGCCTATCCCGATGATGAACATCGTAAACGGTGGCTCGCACTCTGATGCGCCTATCGCTTTCCAGGAATTCATGATCATGCCAGTTGGTGCTTCTTCTTTCTCTGAAGCTTTGCGCTGGGGTACCGAAGTGTTTCACAACCTTAAAAAGATATTACACGACCGCGGCCTTTCTACCGCAGTGGGTGACGAAGGTGGTTTTGCACCAACCTTTGATGGTACCGAAGATGGCGTTGAAACTATCCTGAAAGCTATCGAAAAAGCCGGTTACAAACCAGGTGTTGACATTTTTATTGCTTTTGATTGCGCTGCTTCTGAGTTTTACAAAGACGGCAAATACGATTACACCAAATTTGAAGGCGAAAAAGGCTCTATCCGCACCAGCGAAGAGCAGGTAGAATACCTTGCCGAATTAGCAGGTAAATACCCTATCATCTCTATTGAAGATGGTATGGCAGAAGATGATTGGGCCGGCTGGAAATTATTAACCGAAAAATTGGGCAGCAAAGTACAATTAGTGGGCGATGATTTGTTTGTAACCAACGTAAAACGCTTACAACAAGGTATTGATAACGATACTGCTAACTCTATTTTGGTGAAAGTAAACCAGATTGGAAGCTTAACCGAAACCATCAACGCGGTTAGTTTAGCACAAACCAACGGTTATACGTCAGTAATGAGCCACCGTAGCGGCGAAACAGAAGATGTTACCATTGCCGATTTAGCTGTAGCCCTAAACTGTGGCCAGATCAAAACCGGGTCTGCTTCACGTTCAGACAGGATAGCAAAATACAACCAGTTATTGCGCATTGAAGAAGAATTGGGCGATTCTGCACGTTTTATTGGTAAAAACTTTAAGTTTTTAAAGAAATAAGCCCCCCAACCCCCTGAAGGGGGGGAGTAGGATAAATATTTAAAGCCCCGGTTTTGCCGGGGCTTTTTTTGTTACGGAATTATTACCTTAGAAGTCTTATAACCTCATCACATGAATTGCTTTAACCACGTTACCACACCAGCAGTAGCTATTTGCAAAAATTGCAATAAGGGCCTTTGTCCGGATTGCCTTACCGAAATTAAAAATGGAATTGCGTGTACAGCAACCTGTATAGGCGAAGTAAAATCAATAAATGAATTAATAGAACGAAATAAGAACTTATCTAAGAGGGCTGTGAGCACTTACAACCGGACGGTTTTTATTTACGGTTCGATGGGATTGCTATTTATTTATGCGGCATACATATATCCCGAACTTAATTTATATATGTACCCTGCAGGCGGGCTATTTTTACTAATAAGCGTTTTAACCTTTATTGCAAATAAAAAGCGTTACAAAAACAATAGTTGAAACACGTTGTGGTGTCATCGCCAAAACATAACATTAGCATTTCTCAAATTCTCTTTTTACTTTCGTGGTAATGAAATTGAAAGGACTGTACCGGGCTGTTGTTATTTTAGTTATTCTCGCCCTCAATATTAGTTGCGACCAGGTTTCCAAATCCATCGTGCGCAAAAAAATGAGCTACGACGAACCCATCAGCTTTATACAAAACCATTTTACGCTTATTAAGATAGAGAACACCGGCGCTTTTTTAAGCGTTGGCGATACCCTAACCAATCCTTACCGCTTTATCCTGCTTACCCTCTTGCCTGTGCTTTCGCTGTTGGCGGGTACCATATTTATGCTTACGCAAAAGAACTTCAGCAAGCTTATCCTTGGCGGACTTATTTGCGTTATCGGTGGTGGCATCGGTAATATTTACGATCGTATTGCCCATGACTCTGTAACCGATTTTATGCACATCCGTTTCGGTATTTTCCAAACCGGTATTTTCAACGTGGCCGATGTATCTATTATGATAGGCATCGGGCTGATATTGTTGGATGCGATATTGAAGAAAATGGCCGAAAAGCGATTAGAGCAGGAACAATCGGTAAAAACGGTAGACGCTGAATAAGTTGCATTTTGCGTTAGGGATTGCAGCGGAAACCCGGAATGAAGCGGCGTTTCTATCAGCGCCGCAGAATGAGGAGTTGTAGCGTAAAGCCCGGGCCGAAGGCAACGCCATAATTGGTAAGTGGTTTATTAGTGAGTAGTTGCCGCTCATTTGCACAGCAATATCCTCCTCTTGTATATATATCCTCACATCTTCCTCCTCATTTGCACATCTGGAAATCTGCATATCTGGATATCCTCCTCCTCATTTGCACATCTGAAATCTGCACATCTGTACATCATTCCCTGCACATCTATCTGTCACATTCCGCCGCAAAACTACCCACCTACCCTACTTCATAATAAAAAGCGTATCTTTGCAGAAATAATTACCCGTTGATTTACGGTTTTGATCAATAGACACTCTTCAGATCCGCTTAATGCTTCGCGTTAGCACATAATACATTACATTCAATACATGTCATTCGAAAATTTAAATTTAATTGAGCCTATTTTAAAGGCTTTAAAAACAGAGGGTTATACAACCCCAACACCAATACAAGAACAAGCAATCCCTTTTATATTACAACACCGCGACCTGCTGGGCTGCGCCCAAACCGGTACCGGTAAAACGGCTGCCTTTGCTATCCCTATTTTGCAGTTATTGTTTTTAGATAAGCAAAAACATAAGGAGCAAAAATCTATAAAGGCCCTTATTTTAACCCCAACCCGCGAACTGGCCATCCAGATAAGCGAAAGCTTTACCGCTTACGGTAAAAACACCGGCTTGAAAAACCTGGTGATTTTCGGTGGTGTATCGCAGGGCCCGCAAACAGATGCTTTGCGCCGTGGCGTTGATATCCTTATCGCTACCCCGGGTCGTTTATTAGACCTGATGAACCAACGGTTTGTACACCTGGACCAGATCAAAATGCTGATCCTGGATGAGGCCGACCGTATGCTGGATATGGGCTTTGTACACGATGTGAAAAAGATCATCGCTAAGGTTCCGCAAAACAGGCAAACGTTGTTTTTCTCGGCTACCATGCCAAGCGAAATTCAAAGCCTGGCCGATTCTATCCTACAGAAACCTGCTAAAGTAGAAGTTGCTCCTGTATCTTCTACAGCCGATACTATACAGCAATCATTATATTTTGTGGAGAAGAACGATAAGCGTTTGTTGCTTAACCACATCCTGAAAGATAAGAATATTAAAACCGCGCTGGTATTTACCCGTACCAAACATGGTGCCGATAAAGTGGTGAAAGACCTGGTAAAAGCCGGCATCACTGCTGAGGCCATCCACGGTAACAAATCGCAGAATGCCCGCCAGCGTGCACTAAGTAACTTTAAAAATCGCACCACGCGCGTTTTGATTGCTACCGACATTGCTGCCCGTGGTATCGATATAGACGACCTTACGCACGTAATTAACTACGAGATCCCTAACATCCCCGAAACCTATGTACACCGTATTGGCCGTACAGGCCGCGCGGGTGCAAGCGGCATAGCCCTTACGTTTTGCGATGGCGAGGAAGAGATAGATTTCCTGAAAGATATTCATAAGCTGATAGCCAAAGAGATCCCTGTGGAGGAAGGCCACCCTTACCCGCTAAGCATCCAGGCCATGACGGAGAAGATGATGAGCAAAGCCAAAAACGCACCTGCTAAAGGCAAGAGCGGTGGCGGCGGTGGTTCACGTGGCGGTCGCCCAAGTGGCGGTGGCAACCGTAATGGTGGTGGCGGCAGATCTGGCGGTGGCCGTAATGCTGCCGGTGGTAGCAAAGCAGGCGGTGCCAGCGGCATGAGCGGTGCAGCTGGTAAATATACCGGGAGGAAGTAGAAAGTTGTGAGTGGTTGAGTGGTGAGTAGTTTTAAAACCTACAAATCAATCGTGCCGCTCGCAAAGTGAACTCACCCCGACGGCACAACGTGCGTCGACCCCCGCTGCTCCGCAAAGAGGGTGTAGTAAATAGAATTTTAATAGCGATGGGTTTGATACCCATCGCTATTTTGGTTTTATATGATCTTAAAGTCTGCGTAGTTACTCTTGATTCTTGTCTCTTATTTCTCGCCCCTCTTCTCACCTTGTTAACAAGTTAATAACGATATTTGCGGCGTTCAGATAAATTAAATAGCTTTATAATTAAATTCAGTACGCGCCGATGAAACGTTTTATCAACCTTATCAAAAACAAATTTTTCCTGATAACCGTAATATTTGTGGTTTGGATGATCTTCTTTGATAAGAACGACCTGTTCTCTCAATACCAATACAAGCAGCAGCTAAGCAAACTGGAACAGGAGCGCGATTTTTACAAAGCCGAAACTGCCAAAGTGAACAAAGACTTGGACGAACTTACCTCAGATAAAGCCAAGCTGGAAAAATTCGCCCGCGAAAAATACCTCATGAAAAAAGATAACGAGGATGTTTTTGTAATAGAGCACGAGAAGAAAAACTAATTTTTGATGTGCAGATGCGTGGATATGCAGATGTGCAAATGATAAAAGCCTTTCAAGTTTAGCTTGAAAGGCTTTGTTTTTTTATACGCACGTTATTGTAACAATATCTGGAGAGCCGCTCTATCTATCTCTTCGCCAACACGCTCACCGCAATAGCAATACCTATTACAACCAGCAAAAATAACCAGGTAGTTTTGTGGGCGAAGTTAAACGTCCAGCCCCAGCCAAAACGTTTGGTTACCACGAGTTTTGGGTCGGCGGGATTGTAGTAGAACATGCGCCATATCCAGTGGCTTGCGTCGTTTTTATCTAATTCGTTCATATCTTTGTATCCCAAAATTTAAACATCTGCACATCTGCACATCTGCACATCTGCACATCTGCCTATCCGCCTGTACCTTGTTTGGTATCTATTTTTGGTACGGCAAACATCGCCTCTTTGATGAGTTTAACCGGAGCGTTGCCGTAACCCAGAAACTTCTCGTTAAACTCTTTGATCCGGTATTTATCGCCTTGTTTCTTTTTCCAGGCCAACATCAGGTCGTTAATTTCTTTGTAACCGGTAAAATAGCTGGTGAGTTGTACACTGCTTACGCTTACCCGTTTCCATTTGTTATCAGCTTCGGCTTGTTGCTGGAAAGCCTCGTGAGTAAGCATCTTCACCGCCTGTTCTTTGGTCATATTACCGGTGTGTACGCTATAATCCAAAATAGCATTACATACCGACCGCAGGTGCCATTTATACCACATCAGGCGCATCTCCGGCTCTTTATCGCCAAAGCCTGCATCCAGCATCATCTGCTCGGTATAAACTGCCCAGCCCTCTACCATGGCGCCATTACCAAATACGGCTTTCACAATACTTGGCGATTTATTGGCATAAACCAGTTGCGTATAATGCCCCGGTATAGCCTCGTGAATGCACAATATCTGCAGGATATACTGGTTGTACTCGCGCAGGTAGCTCTCTGCCCGCTCCGGCGACCAGCCCGCAAGGCTGCCCACATTGTAATAGGTGTTGCCGCCCTTATCATAAGGTCCGGGCGAACTCACCGATGCACCGGCCACACCGGCCATATAACCGGGTTCCTTGCGTACAATGAGCGGCTTGCTTGGGTCGAGCGTTAGGAGGTCCTTAGTTTTTATAAACGCGGTTAGCTTTGGCAGTTCGGCCTCAATGGCAGACTGAAACTCCGACGGTGCCACATGCCTGGTAGATAGCGTATCTATCATTTGCCCTATCAGGTCCAGCGAATCTGCAGGCATCGCTTTGGTTCCGAAATATTTTGGCCACAACGTTCGGCTGATCTTGGCCATCTCGCGGTGCAGGTATTTTTTGCGCTCCATAGCGGCATTGAAGATCTGCTGCGCGGTACTTTCCGACTGGATCTCGTACTTGAATTTATTTTCGTAGTATTCCTTACCCAACCTAAAACTGCGGGGCTTATCGTTCTTCATTACTTTTAAATAAGCCACAAAGCCCTTTATCGCATCAACCGAGATGCGTACACGGTCCAGCATCTGCTTTTGCTCTGCATCTGGGATCTTTGTTTTTTTAAGGGAATCGGCAAAGTCGCTTTCTATCACGCTCAGCCCACCGGTATGCTGGTCTATAGCCAGGTTAGTTAGCTCAACAACCGGGTTTTTAAGCTGTTTCTGGGCTTCTTTGTAATACGCGGGGATAAATGCCATGCGCTGATAAAAACTGCGCAGGCGTTTTTCCAACGGAGCGTAATGTTCGTTCAGGATAAGCGCAAACCCGCCTATAACATTATACGATGCCGGGTTCCACTGGTACTCGCGCAGTTGCTCCAGGTTCCATTGGATAGATTCCAGCTGGTTCTGCATCATGCGGTGATCTATCTTATTGGCATCAGATAAGGTGCCAACTTCAAAACGGCTGAGCGAATCCATATGCACTTTAGTAAATTTGATGGCCTTTTTTCGGTTATCATCATTGGGGATAAGCAGTAAGCTATCGTATTTATGGTAGCCGGCGGTGGTTGCCCATTCGGGATTCTCTTTCCAAAAATCATCCAAAAAATGGTCTTCGTATAGCTGGAAGGCTGCATCGTCTTTAGCCGAAAGCGGCTCGGATGATTGCCCGTCTTTTTTACAGGCCGAAAACGCGGCTACGTACAGGGAAAGTAAAAGTAGTTTCTTTATCACCTTAGTAAGGGTTTGCTTTGGTTTATAAACTTAGAAATTTTGCCGCATATAAATCAAACTTACCGCGATTTTGTTACTAAGGAAAGCTTTTACTTATGGATGATCAGCATAAAATACTTGTAGCCGAACTGGAGAAACTGATAATTGGCGGTGGCGCACATGCAACATTAGAGGATGCCTTGAATGATATACCCGCCAAATACCGTGGCATAAAACCTCATAACCTGCCTTACAGCATATGGCAACTGGCAGAGCATATCCGGATAGCACAGTGGGACATGCTGGAGTTTAGCAAAGACGGTAACCACCAATCGCCAAAATGGCCCGATGATTACTGGCCCAAAGAAAGCGAACCAAAGGATGATGCCGCCTGGGATAATACCATCGAGCAGATCCATGCAGACAGAACGGAGTTTTTAGCGTTGCTGAAAAATGAAGATATTTATAAACCCATCCCTCACGGCACCGGGCAAAACATTCTGCGTGAAGCGCTGCAGATTGCGGACCATAATGCTTATCATACTTCGGAAATTATATTATTGAGGAGGTTGCTGGGGATATGGGAGTAAGCCCCCCAGCCCCCTAAAGGGGGAGCAGGAGTTAGGCACAGTACATCAAGACATAACAATTAAGGTAAAAGTAAAGCCCAGCTGAACTATTAGCCGGGCTTCAATGCATTTCAAAAGTTCCCCCTTCAGGGGGCGGAGGGGGCTTTACTTTACCCCATTCACAAACTCAACAATAGCGGTTACCAGTTCTGGTTTGAGTGGAAGCGTGGGCTTATTATAAGTGGCCATATTCTGTTCACGGTCTGTAGGGGCTTCTTTCATGATATGGTTCATACCTGGTATGATCACCAGCTTTGCATCAGAATCGGCCTTTTTTAGCTTTTCAGCGTCACTTACGCCTACCTGTATATCTGTGGTCCCTTGTAAGATAAGTGCAGGTACTTTTACGCTTTTCATCATCCGGATAGGGTCGTACCTAAACCACGACATCAGGTACGGCTGTATGCTCGGCCTGATAATGGAATACAGCTGTGGATCGATATAATCAGTAGTTTTGCCTTTTCTCAAGCTATCAACAACGGTTTTATATTGATCGGCCAAAAATTTCGGCATCGATTTCTCAACCTGTTCCTGCACTATTTTTTCGGCAGTTTGCCCCGCTCCTGCTACAGAAATAAACCCTTTCACCGGTTGGTCGCGTAGGGTAAGCAAGCCAACCAACGAGCCTTCGCTGTGCCCCAAAACAATAACCTTAGAGAAACGGGGGTCATCATGCAGCATATTAACCAAGCCTACTGCATCATCTACATAGTCTGTAAAACGCAGTTCTTTTTCTTTGGTAGAACTTACGCTCTGGCCCACCAAACGTTTATCATAGCGTAAAACAGCAATATTATTTTTACCCAGTTCATTAGCCAGCATTTTATAAGTATTGCCATTTAAGCCAAGTTTGGGGCTGTTGCCATCGCGATCTGTTGGGCCCGAACCCGGGATAATAAGCACTACCGGCACTTTACCGTTAGCATTTTTGGGGATACTTAGCGTACCGGGGATAGTGCCGGTAAACATTTTAAACAAAACCGGCTCCTCGGTAATTGATGCATCCATCTGGATGGTTTTGGCAGCCTCCTGGTAAGGCGAAAAAAATACGCCCACTAACTTATTCTGGCTGTTTAGCGATAAGTTTAACAAGAATACCGCATTGGCAAAAGTGGCTTTATAAATGGCCGTTGGCGCCACATAACGGTCTACCTCCGTTTTATTTAGTACACCCAGTTGTGATTTTATCTGAATGGTAGTTTGGTTCCATTTATCCGCAGCCATGGTGGCTTTCATTTCGGGCGCAAACATGGCGTAAATACTATCTGGCTGATTGTTGTTGTAAAACTGTTTAAACTTAGCCAGTACAGGCGTAAAGTTTGCAGGAACAGTTTGCGCTATTGCGCCGATAGCAAAAAACAGTACTATTGCAGTGGTATATATTCTTTTCATCCGGGGTTAACCTGTTTATACTTTGGGGATACTAATGTGCGAATTTACTAAAAATTGAAAGCTTTTGTTATTCCATGTGTTTATAACTCAAAGCAACATTTATTATTATAATTCGTAAAAAGCGTATTAAACATATTATAAATTTAATATTTTGTTAAATTTGAATTTCCTAAACACACAATATCGAATAAAATCTACTAATAGTTAATGAGGGTAAAAAAAGGGGGTTTGCTACTGGCAATGGTGGCTGGTTTTTATAGTTTTTGTTCCGCCCAAACCACCTCTTCAGTTTTAAGAGGGAATGTTTATCTACAAAACAATACGGCCGCAGAGGCGGCAACCGCTATATTGCTAAACCAGGCAGATTCCGCTATCGTGATGTCGGCTTTGGTTGATAACAAGGGCGCATTCGAATTTAAGAAAGTTCAACCCGGCACTTACCTCGTGCTTGCCTATCACCTGGGTTACGCCAAAGCATATTCAACCATTTATAAAATATCTGGGGAGCAAATAGTTACTATACAGCCCATTTACCTGCAGCCGCTTAGCACCGAACTGAAAGAAGTTGCCGTTGTAGCCAAAAAACCATTTGTGGAAGTACGGCCCGGGAAAACCATTATTAACCCGGCGGCCAGCATTACGGCTGACGGCAAGAACGTGCTGGAGATCCTGGCGCAATCGCCGGGTGTAAAGGTGAGTAACACCGATGATATCAGCATCAGCGGCAGGCAAAGCGCACTGGTACTTATAGATGGTAAAACCACCAACATGACGGGTGCCGACCTTGCCTCGCTCCTGCGCAGCACCCAGGGCAGCAATATAGACAGGATAGAACTTATCACCGGCGGCTCGGCCAAATATGATGCTTCAGCGGGCGGCGTTATCAATATTATTTTAAAGAAGGGAAAAAATATAGGCACTAACGGTACCGTAAACTTAACCGCCGGCTACGGAAAATATTACAAGGGCGTTGCCGGCTTTACCTTTAACAGCCGCAGCAAGTATGTAAATGTGTTCGGGCTGTATAATGTAAATGCTAATAAAACTTACCGTGGCTTTGATAGCTACCGCAATATCAACTCGGGAGGGGTATTAAGCAGCTACAACCTCAATTACTATGGCCGTCAGGAAACCATTAATCATAATTACCGCCTCGGGGCCGATTTTTCATTGTCGGCCAACCATACCCTGGGTGTGCAGGTTTACGGTTTTGTTACCGATAACGATTTTACTAAAAACAACACCCTGCGGATATCCAATCAGGGGCACTTGGATTCGGTGATCCAGGTGGGTTCATCCGTAGACCGCGATTTGCGCAACATCAATTACAATATCAACTACGCAGGCAAGCTGGATAATGCGGGCAGAGCCATATCTGCAAGCGTAACCTATCTGCCCTATACCAGGCGCTCCAACGAGTATATCAACAACATGTTTTTTGATGCGTTAGGGAGTAAGTATCGCGCCGATAACCTGTTGCAAAACCTTTCGCCATCGCACCGCCGTAACTGGACGGGTTTACTGGATTTTGTAAACCCCTTGAATAAAACATCAAAGCTTGAAGCAGGCGTTAAGTTTAGCCATACCAAAAGCGATAACAACCTTGTTTTTGGCCCGCAGATTAACGGCGTTTACACAGTAGATCCGATCCTCAGCAATAACTTTTTTTATAACGAGGATGTGCACGCGGGCTATTTAAACTATACAGCGGCATTCGGCAAGTTTGATATGGTAGCCGGGCTCCGTGGCGAGTACACCCATTCGCAGGGGGAATCGGTAAGTGCTGCATCAACCAGCGCCACTTTAAATATCTTCAATTATTTTAAGCTGTTCCCCAATTTGCTGCTGCACTTTGTTAAGGACGATAAGCATGAGTACAGTTTAACTTTTGCACGTGGTATTTTGAGGCCCGATTATGAGAGCCTTAACCCCTTCCTTTATTATGTAGACCCTTATGATTACCAGAGCGGGAACCCGTATTTAAAGCCCGAATTTAACAATACTATAACGCTAACTTACCTCTACAATCAAAGCATATCGGTATCGTTATACGCGGCCAAAACTACCGACGCGAATTTCTCCTTTTACACTCAAAACGACGCCACCAAAGTAAACCTTACTACTACGCGCAACCTGGGCGACGTAAAAGATATCGGCATACAAATTAACACACCTTACACTTTTACCGGCTGGTGGAGCGGTGAGCTGGACGTAAACGCCGGTTACTACCGCTACACCACTTACCCCGAAAATGGCAACCTGGATAAGGGGACCGGCGACCTTATCGTCAATTCTACCCAAAACATAACGCTAAGCAAAAGCCTGGCGTTAGAAATAACCGGCTTTTACGAAACCGCCAACCAGTACGGCATCAGGCGCTTTAGCCCAAATTACTACCTCAACGCAGGCTTAAGTACCCCGGTATTTGGTAAACGCGGTAAACTAAGCCTAAATGTGTCGGATATTTTTAACACCAACCGCGACAGGGCCTACACCGCCTACCAAAACATCGATCTGCGTATTACCGGCAAACCCGAAACGCGGATAGCAAGGCTTAGCCTAAGTTACCGGTTTGGTAAAACCACTGTAAAAGCTGCCACCAAACACCAAACCGGCACCGAGCTGGAGCAGGACAGGATGCGTAAAGGCACCAATTAAGCAAAAAAAAGACATGATGTATCGCGTGCTGCGGGTTAGCCTACTTTTTTTTCTTTATACTTTCCCTTTATTTGAGTGACGAAGAAATTACCCAGCGACGGGCTGCCCAGGAATTTTTTTAATGCCGAAGGTTTAAAGTTAAAGTATTGCCATACGCCGCCATGCTCTTTAAATTCAAGCTCCAGTGTATGCGTTTCCGCATTGTAGCCAATGCTTTCTAAAGCGGACGATTGTACAGGCTGCCTTTGCATATTTATATAGCAAGGCAAAATAAAAATGGTTTTAAAAACTTAGCCGGCGTGGCCGCTAAGCATGCTGCTGAAGATAATAAGCAATACCACCAACGTAATGCCTACATACAGGTAATCCTTCTCCAGCACAAAGCCGATGGCCGAAAATATTATACGGACAACAGGCGTAGCGATGAGTAGAATGATGCCAGCCTGAATGATAGCCCTACCTCTAAAGGTGAAGATGCCGTTGATAATACCCGAAGCATTATGCACAAAATCTGGTACGCCTTTAAACGTGTGGTAGTCGGGAACCTCGTTACCGTGGCGATAGATGTAGAGTATACCACCCAGGAAAACAACAGTCATGGAGATGAATACCCCTGCGCGTAAGATCCACCCGATGATGGATTGCATATCCTTTTCTTTGAAGCTCGTGTTGGTCATAGAGTCATTGGGTCATTGGGTCATTAACCCTACGACAAAAGCAAAACTACGTATTTAAACAAGCACTTGCTGGCTAATTAAAAATCTAATTAGGTTTAAGGGAGGCCTCGCCAGGCCGCTATAAACGAAGAACAGAACACTCCGTTAGGAGTATCCTGTTTATAGCAAATAATTTAAATGACCTTCTGGCTCCGTAGGTGCCTCCTATCGCAAGCAAATTAATTCCCCGCGCGGATACTGCGTTCGCTGAGTTGTTTGATCACCTCGTCGTTAAAGGCTTGCTCGCTTTTGTAGAGGATGCTTATTTTGGATGATGGGATTATTTTCAAAAACTCATCCAGGTAACGCCTCTTGGTGGTAAGCATCTGGTTATCGTAATAAAGTTCTTTTTCCGGGCTACCCGTTGCACTTTTGCCGTTCAACCTTTTCAGGATGCGTATGGCCTTTAGTTCTTCCTGGTACTGGTGGTACAGTGGCCAAAATTTATCGGCCTCGTCATCGGTAAGTTCCAACTGCTGCGATAAAAATTTATCGCGGGCAGCTTCTATTTTTTTACCCACGCCCTTATTGCTCCGGGGCTGTAAATTTCGTTTCACACCGTTAGCTTGCTGCAAGTTATTTGTAGGGATTTGCGCAGATACTTCATAGCCGGCGGCAACGGCAATAACTATTACAATAACTATATATCTGAACAATTTAATCATTACGTACGGGGTAGCGTTAATTAACATCAATATAATCGCTGAGGTCTTCGTCCAGCGCCTTGGTATTAATTTGTTTATCATCCTGTATCAGTCCGGTTGCGTCGCCGGCATCAACATTCAGCTCAAGGTAATCTTTTATTTCATCAACAGGCACATTTGCCAGTTCGCTGTGCAATAAAGTTTTTTGGTGCGCCACGGCGGGTACTACTACCTCGCTGCCATTCTGCCTTAAAAAGGCACCGGTACCAACAATTAAAGCCAGGCAGGCGGCGGTTGCATACTTAAATGTATTGCTGGCAAATAATTTACGTACAATAGTTTTGCGTATTACAACTTCCTTATTTACCGTTTTATTTAAGATATTTCGATTTAGCATTTCGAAATAGTTCTCCGGAACAGTAAATCCTGTTGTTTTTTCTTCCAGTATCTCTTCAACTGCTATGCGGGCAGTTATCTGCTGTTGCATATCGTTAAAGTATCCTTCGGGAACGGCAAAAAACTCTTCGCCTTTGGCAAACTCTTCAATATTTACGCGGCTTTGAATTTTGCTTGCAAGCTCATCAAAGTAACCGGCAGGCATGGCAAAACCATTATCCTCCGCTTCTGCCTCAATATTGATGCGAGCGGTAATATTCGCCGAAAGTTCATCAAAATAATTTGCAGGCAAAGCAAAGCCATTGTGCTCCGCTTCTGCATCAACCCCTATGTTTACACGGCTGGTAATGTTTGCCGTAAGCGCATCAAAGTAATTTGCAGGCAACACAAAGCCGTTATGCTCCGCGTTTGCGTCCACATCTATGTTGGTCCTGCTGATGATGTTTGCCGAAAGCGCATCAAAATAATTTGCAGGTACCGTAAAACCGTTTGCCGGGTCTGTACTTTTTAATTCATCTAATTTAACCAATGATAAAATGCGCTGACCGGCTTGTTCAAAATAGGCAGACGGCACTGTAAACGGGTTATTTCGGGTAAACCGTTTAAGTGACATTTCTTCGTCCCCCCACTCCTTATTCTCCATATCGCTTTTCATACTCTGTTATAGATGAATAAAATTACCAAAGGTTTAACGTTAATTCAAAATTTAATCAGTATTCGTAACAAAAGCCTCTATCTTTTTCACAGCCAGGTGAAACGACGCTTTTAAAGCGCCCACGCTGGTACCCAGCACATCGCTCATTTCCTCGTACTTCATATCGTCAAAGTACTTCATATTAAACACAAGTCGCTGTTTATCAGGCAGTGTCAATATAGCTTCTTGCAATTTTCGCTGGATCTGGTCGCCGGTGAACTGGTCAGAACTTGATAGCGTGTCCGCCAACTCATAGTCCACATCATCCAGCGAAATATTATTCTTCTGCTTCTTTTTATTTAAAAAAGTGATGCACTCGTTGGTGGCAATGCGGTACATCCAGGTGTATAGCTGGGCATCGTTACGAAAGCCCGGCAGGTTTTTCCAAACCTTAATGAATACGTCCTGTGTAAGGTCGTCGGCATCATCATGGTCTATCACCATGCGGCGCACGTGCCAGTATATTTTTTGCTGATACTTCTTCAACAGCATGTTAAATGCTTCGTTGCGGGTTTTTTCGTCCCTAAACTTGTTCAGTATCTCTTCGTCTTCTGCCTGTATGGCCATCTATCAAAATTTATCTTTTAAATAAATATAAAGCTTTTTTGTTTTAATATGTTTTTTCGACAGTTATTTTATCAGTTCCAACACCTGTTGCGATGACGCTTTGGTATCTACCTTATCAATCACGTGGTCGATAACGCCGTCGCCGTTAATAACAAACGTGGTGCGTGCGGTGCCCATATATTTTTTGCCGTACATGTTTTTCTCTTTCCAAACATCGTAAGCTTCTACAATGCCATGGTCGGTATCGGCTATCAGTGTAAAGGGCAGGCTGTATTTGCTTTCAAACTTTTTGTGCGATTTTTCGTCGTCAACGCTCACGCCAATTACATCAAAACCCTGGCTCAGCAGCGATTGATAGTTATCCCTAAAATCGCATGATTCTGCGGTGCAGCCCGGGGTATCATCCTTTGGGTAAAAGTACAGGATCACGCTTTTTCCTTTATAATCTGACAAGGAAACGTCCTTACCATTTTGGTCTTTCGCGGTAAAATCGGGGGCTTTATCGCCGGGTTGAAGAGTTGCCATTGTTATCGTGTAAATTCTGCTGTAAACGTAGTGCTATTATTTTTTGCGTCTATCACCGTAAATTCAAAATTATGCTTTCCGGGCGCAATATCGTTAGTAAAGGTATAACTTAATATTTTTGTTTTATAACTGCGCTCTACCAGCACCCATTTACCGTCTATTTTGCCGGCAAAGCTTTTTACACCCGAGAGGTTATCGCTCATGCGTAGCCTGATAGCGCTGATGCCTTTGAGGATGCTGCCATTGCGGATGTTGATGGGTGTAATAACCGGCGGTACGGTGTCTATCCTGATATAAAAATCGCCGAAAGCTCTGGCGGTTGCCTTAATAAAGCCCTTATCGTACTCACCTCCAATACTGCCTGCTGCCGCGCTTACAATTACAGCTTTATCAGTATAGGCTCCCAGGCTGATGTCGGGTTTTATCCAGATATCGTAACCGTCATGTATCGGCGTAAACTTGTTATGGATGCGGTGGGTAACGGAGTAAGCGCCCGGTTTGGCAGGCAGGCTGGAATATAAAAAGTCCAGGTCATCGTACAGATTGCTGGTGGGTATCTGTATTTTCAGGCGGTCGGTATTAAATTCGTTTAGATCGTTAAAATAGAACATTTTGCCTACGGCCTTGGCCGGGGCCATATTATTGGCAACCGAGCTCGATTGCACCTTAACTTTCAGGGTTGATGTGTTGCCTGCAATATCTTTACATATAAATTCCACATCGTGTACTTCGTTATCATTAAAAGGAATGATGCCCCTGTTAACCGATTGCGGATACAGCGATATGCGGCTGCCGGGCAGGATAAAACATTTTTGTATGGTGCGGTGGCTAAACAAAAACGTGGGATAATCTATGTAAGCGTTAACCGCGTGGGTTTGATCGAACGCGAAACGCTCCACCGCGAAAGTGTAAACCGAACGGCCATCGAGCTTTACTTCGATAGAATATACACCATTGCGGTTGTTTGACGAGCTGTTTTGATCTGTTACGGCAATACCGAACCCTGTGTTGCCGCTTAGCTGCAGCACCTGGGGCTTTAAAAGGTGATAATTACCCGCGGCACCAGCTACGCTTAAAAACTCCTTGGGGGTGTTCTCGCTAAAAGGGTTACCGTTTAAATGATAAACACCGATATCCGTAATACTTGGCGGTACTTCATCCGGAATGGTAAGCCCGAACAACTGGGGGTTGATGGTTTCTTCGGTAGCGGTATCTCTTAACTCAAAATGCACGTGAGGCCCTGCGGATGCACCTTCATTGCCCGACATGGCAACCACTTCCCCTTTTATCACCTTAAATGTTCCGGCGGGTACGGGGATATCCGCCTCGAAGGTTTGATTTTTGTACTGATAATCGCGGATGTACCTAAAAACCTCGGGCGTAAAACTCTGGATATGGCCGTAAACAGAAGTGTAGCCATTTGGATGGGTGATGTAAATAGCTTGCCCAAAACCGCCGAACTGGATGCGCAGGCGCGAAACATAGCCGTCGGCTACCGCGTGTACGGGGTAGCCTGTACGCTGCATTGTTTTAAAATCCAATCCCGAATGAAAGTGGGCGGGTCTCAGCTCACCGAAAGAGCCGGCCGTAACGGGCGCAAGATCTAATGGGTAGCGAAAATAGCCTTGCGGGTATTGCTTGCTCTGGATAATATCCTGGGCTTGGGTAACAGTGCCCAACAGCGACAGCAGCACGAATACTGCATATGTTTTACAATTCTTTCTTATCGGTTTGTCCTTGCTGCACGGTCGAACTGGCATACTTTTATAAATTTTGTTTAGATAACCACCTCGCGACGGTTTTGTTGATTGGATTATCTATGCTTTTTTCAATTCCCTCCATGGGAGGCTTGCGGTTGGCCCGTTCGATAGCACGAAAGGGTTTCGCCCGCCTTGCCGTTTGACTCACCCCGGGTACGCTTCGCTGCCCTACTCCCTCTACCTGCGGTAAAGAGAGTGAGCAGAATCTTTAAGTTTTTTTTGCGTAGCAGGCGTAATAATCATTATGAATGGGTAGTTACCTTATTTCACCTCAAAGTCAAACATCTTTTCGCCTTCCAAATAACCCTGCAGTTTATCCCCTATGGCTACTTTACCTACGCCCTGCGGGGTGCCGGTGAATATCAGGTCGCCTTTTTTTAGGGTGATGTATTGCGATACGAAAGCGATGATGCGCTCGAAGGAAAAGAGCAGATCCTTAGTATTACCCTGCTGGCGGGTTTCGCCGTTCACATCCAGCTTAAAATTCAGTTCGTACAAATTGGCAAACTGGGCCTTTGGCAAAAAGTTACTCACGGGTGCCGAGTTATCAAAGGCCTTGGCCAGTTCCCAGGGCAGCCCTTTTTCTTTATGTTTCGATTGGATATCGCGCGCGGTAAAATCTACGCCCAAAGCTATCTCATCGTAATAGCTGGCCGCAAATTTTTCGGCAATGTGCTTGCCTTCCTTGCAAACCTTTAGCACGATCTCAATCTCGTGATGTACGTCCTGCGAAAACTCCGGGTGATAAAAAGGTTTGTTGTCTTTCAAAAGCGCGGTATCGGGCTTCATAAATATCACCGGAACGCTGGGCACGGGGTTGTTAAGCTCTTTAGCATGTTCGGCATAGTTGCGGCCAATGGCTATTATCTTCATAGTAAACAGAATAAAGCCGAAAATAGAAACTCTAAGCCCTAAATCCTAAATACTAAGGGGATAAATTCCAAAACCTAACCTCTAAATACTAAAGAAAAATAATTTGACTCCCTTCAGAAGAATGGGAGATTAAAGTAGCGAGATCCGTTTGTTTACAGATTCGGTACCAACGTTTATGCGCAGGAAGTAAAAACCGCGGTTAAGCCTGCCGTTTACGTTATAAGTGATGCTTTGATCACCTACTTCAACACGTTGCGATAAAAGGACAAGCACATCGTTACCAAGCATATCCATTATTTTAATATTAACAAAGGCTTCGCGCGCTACGGTGTATTTTACATTGAGCACATCATTAACCGGGTTTGGATAAACCTGTACATTTGATAGTAGCTTATCTGAAGCCGTCAGCGATCGCCCCGGCGCAACCGATATGCGCGTACTTGAAATAACAGCAGGTTTTATAGGAGGCAATGATAAATGCAGGATATTTTTATTGATGGGTTTGGCTTTACCCTTAATGTACCGCAGGTATGAGGTATCCGTTTTTTGGGCAACTACTCCTTTTGCAAGCGCAACGTTTACCATCACCGCAAGCAGTGCTAATGTAAACCAGGAATTAAGTTTAGTAAATTTTCTACCCATATCAATATTACATGCAAAAGTATAAATATTGTGCGCTACAATTCATTTTGTAATGAATTAATAAATAGTTTTAACAATTTTTAACAAAATACACATTTTCCAGTTTATTTTAATAAACTCACAACTATTGACTTATACGATGCACAATAGTTTAAGTTGCCTGCATAATTTCTGACGGGAGCGCTACTTATCCACACTAAATTGAGGGTATCAGAACCGCCTACCCGGGCAGAGACCTGTGCCTCTACAGGCAGAAATTCATTAAAACTCCTGGCAATCAGTCTCCAGCAAGTAAATAAAACATAAACGAGAATTGAAAGTTTACTAAATCATCAAGGCTTTTTATTGCGCTGTTTAAAAATTATGCAAATAATGCTTTGCTTTCTGTGCAATTCGGTAAATGTTAAACGCTCAAACACACAATTTTAAAATTACGGTTGTGCTAATGTAATTTTTATAAATTTGTAAACTTTTTAAAACACTGTGTCAAATCATAAAGATCTGCAAAAACTAACGGCCGCTGGGCTGCTAATTAGTTTAGGAATAATCTACGGAGACATTGGTACTTCTCCCCTGTATGTTTTTAAAGCCATTGTTGGTTCAGAACATTCAAACTTTTCGCAACGTATTTCCGAAACCCTGGTATTAGGAGGCGTATCCCTCATCTTCTGGACGCTTACGCTGCAAACCACGCTCAAGTACGTAGTAATAACCTTAAGGGCCGATAACAAAGGCGAGGGTGGCATTTTCTCCCTGTTCTCGTTGGTGCGCCGTAAAGCTAAATGGCTTATTGTACCTGCTGTGTTGGGCGGTTGCGCCTTGCTTGCCGATGGTATCATCACCCCGCCAATTACCATATCATCGGCCATTGAGGGTTTAAAAACCTACTACCCCGAACTGCCAACCGTGCAAATTGTTATCGCCATTATAGCGGGGCTGTTTATTATACAGCAATTCGGCACCTCACTGGTGGGTAAAGCTTTTGGGCCTATCATGTTCATCTGGTTTACCATGATGGGCGTTTTGGGTATATCGTATATTATACAAATGCCTTCTATACTAAAGGCCTTAAACCCATATTACGCCTATAACCTACTTACCAGTAATTACAACGCGTTCATCATATTGGGAGCGGTATTTCTGTGTACTACTGGTGCCGAGGCTTTATATTCCGATTTAGGCCACTGCGGGCGTAAAAATATCCAGATCAGCTGGATATATGTTAAAACCTGCCTTATCCTCAATTACCTTGGGCAGGCGGTTTGGCTTTTACAACGCGAAGGTCAATCTATCGATCTGAACGCCAACAACCCGTTCTATAAGATCATGCCCGAGTGGTTCCTGATATTTGGTATAGGCATAGCCACCATAGCGGCGGTAATTGCCAGCCAGGCGCTTATTTCGGGTTCGTTTACCCTGATAGCCGAAGCAGTGAGGCTAAACTTATGGCCCAAAGTACGCATCAACTACCCGAGCGAGCAAAAAGGGCAATTGTATGTACCCAGTGTAAACTGGCTGCTTTGCTTTGGCTGTATAGGCGTAGTGTTACTGTTCCGTCATTCGGCTAAGATGGAGGCGGCATACGGTTTAAGTATTACCGTAGCCATGTTAATGACCACCATCCTGGTATCAAAATTCCTGCAACGCAAAAAGGTACCAACCTATATCATCGGCACTTTTTTAGGGCTTTATTTACTGATAGAAGGCACATTTTTGCTTGGAAACCTGGTAAAGTTCGTACACGGCGGCTGGTTCACCTTATCTATCGGCCTGTTCCTGTTCATCATCATGTGGACGTGGCACACCGCCCGCAAGATCAAGAACCGCTATGTAAAATTTATTGAGATAGATGATTATTACAACATCATCAAGGAGATGAGCGAAGACGAAACGGTGCCCAAATACGCTTCGCAGCTGATTTATTTAACCAGCGCCAACTTCAATTCGGAAGTAGAATCCAAGATCATTTACTCCATTTTACAAAAGCAGCCCAAACGTGCCGATGTTTACTGGCTGGTACACGTTGATGTGGTGGATGAGCCGTACAAAAGCGAATACGAGGTTGACTTTTTGATCCCTGGCAAATTGATCCGCGTTGACTTTAAACTTGGTTTCCGCGTAGAGCAGCAAATAAACCTGCTGTTCCGTAAGGTGGTGGAAGACCTGGTGAAGAATGGCGAAGTAGATATTACCAGCACCTACAAATCGTTAAACAAGCATAAAATTGTGGGCGATTTTAGGTTTGTGGTGATAGAGAAAGTTTTATCGCGTTCGCATAACCTGTCCTTCTACGAAAAGGTGGTGATGTTCATTTATTCGCACATGAAAAAGATAAGCCTTTCGGAAGAACGCAACTTTGGTCTCGACCTAAGTTTTGTAACGGTAGAAAAAGTACCGCTGATGCTTACCTCTCCAGAATCGGTAAACCTGACGAGGGTGGTTTAAATAGAATCTTAAATGATAAAAAAGGGTTGCCGGGAAATGGCAACCCTTTTTTGTTTATATGATGCTTTAAAACGCAGAGACAAATCACAATAATTATTCATAAACGCAAGAGCATTTTATGTTAACCCTCTCAAAATATAACTTATTGATTATTAGTATTTTACAAAATATATTTTTGAATTATGTTAACCCTGATTGCCTGCTTTTTTAAGCAAAGACCTTTCGGGTAGATAGCCCGGAACATCCCGGAGCGAGCCTGCAAATCTCCTTAAAACCAAAAGAGCCTTAAGTTTATCATCTGGGGCTCTTTGTATTAAACCCGGTAGGTTTTATTCTCTATTTCGACTTCTCCGCTTTTCCAATCAAGCTATGCTTATACCCATAAAGCACGTAGATCACCAGGCCTATTAACAGCCATGCCAGGAACCTGATCCAGCTTTGGTAGGTAAGTTCGGTCATGAGATAAAAGCAGCTTAGCAGGCCTAAAACAGGTATCAGCGACAGGTTGCGTACAACAGCCGCTATCGTCAGCGCGGCAGATAATATGATAAACAGGAAGAAAGGGAATTTTTCGTGTATGTTTTCCCCGGCCATAATATTCAGGAATGGTTTCCAAAACAGGTAAATCATCCCAATAAAAATAAACGGAACCACAAATTTCGCGTTAACATAAGGGAGGTGAAACTTACCTTTTACGGCTGCTTCTCTCGGCATTAATAATACGCCACCGCAAACCAATACAAAGGCGAATAAGGTGCCAATGCTGGTTAAGTCGGTTACTTCGGTAAGGTTTAAAAATAAGGCGGGGATAGCCACCACAAAACCAGTTACAATAGTAGCAAACGACGGGGTTTTAAATTTTGGGTGAATGCGCGAAAATGCCTTAGGCAGCAGGCCATCGCGGCTCATGCTCATCCAGATACGTGGTTGCCCTAACTGAAATATCAGCAATACGCTGGCAGTTGCAATAACCGCGCTGACGGATATTACGTAGCTGATGTTTTTCAATCCTACTTTAGCGAATACGAAGGCGAGCGGGTCGCCCACCTGCAGGTCTTTATAGTTCACCATACCCGTTAATACCAGCGATATGAGAATGTATAACACGGTACAGATCAGCAACGAATAGATCATCCCCCGGGGCAGGTCCTTCTGCGGGTTCTTGCATTCTTCGGCAGTGGTTGAGATAGCATCAAAACCGATGTAAGCAAAAAACACACCCGATACCCCCTTCATCACCCCCTTAAAACCGTTGGGCATAAATGGGTGCCAGTTGGCAGGCGTTACGTAAAAAAATCCTATCGCGATAACCGCGATAACGATCACCACCTTTAACACCACCATAGCGTTGGTTGCTTTCTTTGTTTCGCGGATGCCGATATAAACGAGGTAGGTGATAACGAACACAATACCTAAAGCTGGTAAATTAGCGATCAGCTTTATATTGCCAAAACCCGGTGCATTAGCCCAGGCAACGGCCGCGCTCTTCATGTTATCGGTTATTTCGCCGAGCTTGCCGGCGGCTGTAAGTTCCTGGATCTTCTCCTGCGCGCGGAATGCCGAAAAGTAGTCCATGGTAAGGTACTCGGGCATGTGGATATGGAAACCCTCCAGCAGGTTTACAAAGTAGGTGCTCCAGGATATGGCTACTGCTATATTACCTATGGCGTATTCCATTAGCAGGTCCCAGCCTATGATCCAGGCGATAAGTTCGCCAAAAGAAGCGTACGCATAGGTATAAGCACTGCCCGCAACGGGTATACGCGAAGCAAATTCGGCATAGCATAAAGCAGAAAAACCGCAGGTTACCGCGGTTATAATAAATAATATAGATACCCCGGGGCCACCATAAAACGATGCTTCGCCGATGGTGGAGAAGATACCCGCGCCTACAACGGCGGCTATCCCCATCAGGGTAAGGTCTTTTACATTAAGTTCTTTTTGGAGTTGGGAAGCGGTGCCGGGATGCTCCGCATCGCTGAAACCACATTCAACATCGGCTAATATCTTGGCTACAGATTTTTTGCGGAATATGCTTTTAGACATATATTTTGATCAGTTTAGTTCTTCAAACCAAACATAACCATTTTTTTGCATTGAAAAACTATATGCGTTACTTTGTGCGCAATGAAAACAGGCTTTAAGGATGTTTTATACCGGGTAAGATATTTTTTTGTACCCTACCTCGTCGTATTGTGCGCCTGTTTAATTGTTAAACTACTTTACACGCGCCAGGAAATATACTTTGCTGTAAATGGGGTTTATAACAGCGCAGGCGATTTCCTCGCCCCCTATGTTACCGATATCGGCGACGGACTCACCATTATAATCATATCGTTGATCCTGACCCTTTACAGTTATCGCAACGCTTTTTTACTCTTCACCAGTTTTTTAGCAACCGCGTTAGCGGCCCAAATACTTAAATACAGTATTAACAGCCCAAGGCCCCGTGCTTATTTCGACAACGAAATTAGCCGCCTGCGTTTTGTTGAGGGCGTACATGTAGTGGCCGGCATCCAGAGTTTCCCCTCAGGGCATACGGTGACCGCTTTTTCGGCAGGGATAGTGCTTACCTATCTTATTAAAAACAAACTATGGGGAGTGGCTTTGCTGCTTTTAGCCATGCTTGTGGGTTACTCGCGCATGTATCTGAGCCAGCATTTTTTTGAGGATGTTACCGCCGGCTCGGCCATAGGCGTAGTGGTTACGATGATATGGCTGGGTTTCATAGATAGCAAGCAATTTTTAAGATCCCCCCGTTGGAACAGGGGGATCATTAAACAGAAAGGGAATTAGCGCTCTAATTGTTCCCTTAGTTTTTTATTGCGGCGGGTGATATAAAACACAATGATACCTATCAACAACACGCCGATTACCACACCGGTTATTAAACGCGGCGAAATACCTTTTGCGTTAGATAAGTACTGATCTGTACGCTTCAATTCCGGCGATATCACAATGGAACCCGAAAATTTCTTGTACTCGTCTTTGATGAGGTCGGCCCGGTTCTGCTGATAGTAATACTCAAAGGTGTAGGTTACATCCTGCGTGTATATCACTATAAAATTACGAAACTGCACACCGGCACCCTGGTCTGTAGAAAGCGTAAAGGTTTTTGCTTTGAGGTGCCCCATGGTGGTATCGCGCACGTTTAACGCATCCGAACCTTCTGCCTGGCCTTTGATGCCTTTGATATAATCTTTAAGCACTTTGTTGAGGTCACGTTCCTTTTTTAAAGGGGTGTTGTTTTCGGCATTTGGCTGCCTGATAACTACCATGTAACCCAAATTTGTATTACCCGAATATATTTGTTGCCCGAGGGTATCCTTCTTAGTAAATGTTTCCGGTAACGAAACCGCGACAAGGCTATCTATCTTAACAGGCTTTAATGGGGCCTGCGCAAAGCCTGCAGCCGATAAAATCAGGAGGCTAAAACTTATCAATATCTTTTTCATAGTTGTTTTAACCTGAAAAACACAGATAAGTTTTAAAACAGTTGTATTTATGAGATAGGTATTATAATATTTAGGGGGATTATTAACTAATTCAGACCGCTGCGGTAAGGGTTCATATTTCCAAATTCACGCATTTAGTTGCACCCAGTTCGATAAGATCATTATATTATCTCCCTGTAAAATGAAGTTAAACAATCATATTCTCAATACCCTTAACAACCTTGCCCTGTTGTACTGCTGCAATAAGATGGGGTAGATATTGTAAATGATATTGGCCGATAAAACAATAATAGCGAGGGTAAATTGCGAACCCAAAAGTGCGTAAGCAGCAGTAAACACAAAAAATATAAAGCAAATGAGGTGGAAACGCTCGTACATTACAATAGTGTTTTGGTACTGCAAAGCGGTAGCCTTGTTTTTTATTACTTTATAGTCGGGGTTGCCTTTGCGGAGGTGGCGGCTTACGTATTGCCCGTTCTGCACAAACTTGCGAATAAACTTTACACCCATCCGTTCGTAAAACTTAGGGCTGCTGCTCAATTGCAGCAATCTTGCCGGAAATACCTGACTTAAAACGCTCAGCGCCAAAAAAACGCAAAGCCATAATGTGGAGTAATGGTTTGCCCAAACGGTAATAACCGGCGTAAAGCAAAGTATCGTCCAGAAGAAGTTTACGGCCTGGTTCATTTGGTGTGAAGATACGAAAAGTGCTGTTGACAACGGTGGGGTAATATCCCGCAGACGGCGGTGAGGACAACGCCTTAGGGGATAAATAAAAAATCCCCCCTCGTTGTGGTGTCCTCACCGCAACGCCCGCAGGGGGCCTGGAAATAAAAAAGCCCTCTCCGTGTTGGAGAGGGCTGTCGTGGCTTTTATATCTTATCCATCTCCGTTTTCACAAATTCGGCAAGCTCTTTTACATAGCCCGCGCTGAAATCGAATTTGATGCCGGCGGTTTCGTAGATCTCGGTGATGGTTTTGGTGTAACCCAATTTTAGGGCATCGAGGTATTGTTGAAGCCCTTTCTCGGGGTTCTCTTTATAGTTTTTCCAAACGGCGATAGCGCCTAACTGTGCCATACCGTATTCGATGTAGTAGAACGGCACCTCAAAAATGTGCAGTTGCTTTTGCCACAGGTTTTGCTCTGCTTCGGGGTTAACGCTCCAATCCACAAAGCCGGCACCAAAGGGTTCGTAGATCTTTAACCAGGCCTCGGTGCGCTCGGCAGCGGTATGCTCGGGGTTGGTATAGATCCAATGCTGAAACTGATCCACCACGGCAACCCATGGCAAGGTTTTCAACACATCAAAAAGCTGGTCGCGCTTGGCGCGTTTCAGGTCTTCCTCGTTATCAAAATACACATTCCAGTTATCCATGGAGATCAACTCCATCGACATGGAAGCCAGTTCGGCAACCTCACTTGGGCAATGTTTAAAATCATTCAGCTCCAGGTCGGCAGTCAGGAAGGTGTGTACCGCGTGGCCGCCTTCGTGTACCATTGTGGTTAGATCACGGAAGGTATTGGCCGAGTTCATGAAGATAAACGGCGCGCCGGTTTCCGAGAGCGGGTAGTTATAACCACCCGGTGCCTTGCCTTTACGGCTTTCCACATCAAACAGATTATTATCCTTCATTATCTCCAAACGCTCGCCCAGGTAACTGCTGATATTGGTAAAGCACTGGATAGATTTTTCTACCAGCTCGGCACCGCTGTTAAATGGTTTAAGCGCGGGCTTGCCCGATACATCAACATCCATATCCCATGGCTTCAGCGAATCCACGCCTAAAGCCTCTTTGCGTTTCTCGGCCTGCTCGCGCAGGATGGGTACAATTTCGGTTTCGATAGCGGCGTGGAAAGCATAGCAATCCTGCGGCGTATAATCAAAACGGCCCAGTGCCTGGAACATATAGTCGCGGAAGTTTTCGAAACCAGCATTCAGGGCCACTTTATGGCGCAACACACGCAGGTGATCGAACAAGGTATCCAGCACGGTTTTTTCCTGCAGGCGGCGGGCGGTTATTTTCTCCCAAACTTCCTGCCGCTTGGCGCGATCTGTACCTTTTAAAAATACCGAAGCCTGCTCCAAAGTGTATTCCTTCTCATCAATATGCACCGACATAGCGCCGGTTATCGACTGGTATTTTTGTTGCTCTACCTGGATCTCGGTTTGCAACGGGATGTTCTCCTCACGGAAAAGCTCCAGCGATTTTTTTACCGCGCGCAGCATAATGTAGAATTTCTCTTCGCTCAGTTCACCAACGTAATCGCTGTTCACCAGCTTTTTGTTCAGCTCGTTGTTGTAGGGAGCGGTTTTTGGCTCTATCTCGGTAGCGAAATACTGGAAACTCTCCAGCAGATCGGGGTTCATGGTATCGCAGGTCATGCGGATATAGCGCCATGCAAAATCCTCTTCCAAAGCGGCTTGCAGTTCGCTGCTGTCTTTCAGCCATTGCTCTAATTCCTCAACAGAATTGATAGCGCGGTTGGTTAATTCCTGGTAAATAGGCTCCAGCGTTTCCCATTTAATTTCGAGATCGGCGGGGATATAATGTCTTGTTTTTTTGTGGATCATGGTTCTTTAGATGTGCAGATTGCAGATGTGCAAATATGCAGATTAGTAGGGAAAGTCGGAAGTCTTTAGTCGGAAGTGAGAATTTGTTACACTTGCATGGACTTAAGACTTTCGACTCAGGACTCCCCCGTTAAACCGCCTTGTACAACGTTTCCGACATCTTCTTTATCCCGTCCGCATACGGTGTTGGTTTAAAATTAAACCGCTTCTCAAATTTGCTTGAGTCGAAGATATAATCATGATCGTACTGGTAATACATCTCTACCGTACCGGCAACTACCTTCATAAATTTCCCTATCACCCACAGCATCCATTTCTTCAGACTGAAGTAGCTGGGTTTGGTTTTATAGATAGCCGCTGCCATTTCTATAAACTGTTTGCCGGTGAGCGCAGGAGCAGTTGGCAGGTGCCATACCTGGTTATCGGTATCGGGGTTTTGACCTAACAAAAACATTGCCTTGCCGGCATCTTCAATATAAATAAAACTGTGTTTGGTGTTGGCATCCCCTATCCATTGCGCCATTTCTTTTTTGGCGTATTTGGCAAGCACCATCATATCGAAAAAGCTGTTAGTGCTGTCGGTACCATAAAAATCGGGCGCGCGGGCAATGCTGGCTTGCAGGTTACCGGCCTTTACCTCATCCATAATGGCATTCGCAACGCCCACCCGCACTTTACCTTTTTCGCTGTTTGGATTATATAACGTGGTTTCGGTCATGGCACCATCCACCAGGCCGTAGCTGTAAACGTTATCGAAAAATATCAGCCTCGCGTTGTTCTCTTTGGCAACGGCAATTACGTTTTTGATGATAACGGGCCATTGCTGTTTCCAAATTTCGGCATCGTAAACAATACCTGCGCACAGGTAGATCACGGTTGAACCTTTTGAGGCTTCGCTCAGTTCGGTTAAATTCAACAGGTCGGCTTTTTTCCAGGCAGTGTTTTTACCGGATTTTATTTCGCGCCTGCTTATCAGACGGATGGTTTCGTTATGGCTTTCTAACTGGCGGGTGAGCGCGTTGGCTACCGGGCCACCAGCTCCTAATATGGTATGCATGTTTTTTTTCTTTAAGTATGATACAAATGTAGGCGCCGGTTGAAAATCAAAACGTTAACTTAAGATAAGAATTTCTTGATTTCGGAGTTCGGATGTTCGATTTCGGATTTAGCTTTGATGAAGGATTACTTCTCTACCAATATCCGTTTCCTTATCCTCGATAACGATACCGGTGTTATGCCTAAAAAATTGGCAATGTAGTGCTGGGGCATGCGCTGGAGGATTTCGCGGCCGTTTTGCAGGAGTTTGAGGTAACGTTCCTCGGGTGTTTGGGTGATGAATGATGAGAGGCGTTCTTCGTAGCAGATAAGGTAATGCTCGGCTATCAGCCTGCCAAAGCGTTCCATTTTGTAGGCCAGCATAGGGTTATTCAACATCAGTTCCATGTTCTTTTTGCTGATAACGATGATCTGGCTGGGTTCCAGAGCCTCAATATAATTTAAGGCCGGCTCACCGGTGAGGAAACTGGTATAGCTGCTTACATACTCGTTCTCGAAACTGAAATAGCTGGTAATATCCGCTCCATCTTTAATATGGTAATAACGTACCGAGCCCTTCAGCACGAAGCCCACATGGCTGCAAACTTTACCTGCTTCGGCAAAAAGCTGTTTCTTTTTAAAAGTTTGTAAGCCGATTTGCTGAATAAATACGATCCATTCGGCCTCGTTGAAAACCACGTAGGGTTCCATGCCTTTGCGCAAGGCTGCGAGCTGTGCCGAGGTTAGCGCATCCATACCCTATCCATTAAAAAGAAGGCTGCAAACACCACGCTGGCGATACCGTTGGTGGTCATGAAAGCGATGTTTACACGACTCAGATCGTTTGGCTTTACAAGCAGGTGCTGGTAAACCAGCATAGTGCAGAAGAAGGTGATGCCGATGTAATACAATAGGCCCACGTTGGTATAAAACACCGGCATCACAATAAATGCCGCCGAAAAAACATGCAGTACCGTAGAAAGTATTAACGCGTTCTCCTTACCCAGCCAGGCCGGTATGGAGTGTAAATTTTCGTTCCTGTCGAAGTCTTCATCCTGCAAAGCGTAGATAATGTCGAAGCCACTCACCCAGCATAAAACTGATAAAGAAAAGAATACCGGCGTTAAAGCAAACGCCCCCGTAACTACCAAATATGCCCCGATAGGTGCAAGCGATAAACCCAGCCCCAAAACCATGTGGCAAAGCGCGGTAAAACGCTTGGTAGCGCTGTAACCCAATACCACCAGTAACGCAATTGGCGACAAGTAAAAGCAAAGCGGATTAATAAACCAGGTGGTTAAGATAAACAACCCGCAGTTTGTTAAAGTAAATGTAAGCGCCGCTGCCGGACTAATACGCCCTGCCGGGATATCGCGTTGTTTGGTACGCGGGTTTTTGGCATCGATGTTCCTATCCAGGTACCTGTTAAAGGCCATAGCCGAGTTACGGGCGAACACCATGCAAAGCAGCATCATTACCAGTTTCTGCCATTCGAATTGATGGTTGGTAGTGGTAACTGCCAAAAAAAAGCCAATAAAGGCGAATGGCATGGCAAATATGGTGTGGGTAAAAGTTACGAGCGAAAGGTATTTTTTCATTGTTTGTTTTCTTTCTTAATTCCCTTCTTGAGAGGGGTTAGGGGTGTGTTCGCCACCCAGCTTAATAAATTATATACCTCTATAATAGGCTTAGGAAGTGTATTAGCCTATTGTCAAGTTCACTAACACAGGGTCTACTGCCGCACCATTCCTTTGCGCCCACCCTCAAACGAGGAGCGGAGTTGTAGTAGAGATTAATAACCTCGCTTCCCCTCTTGAGAGAAGTCAGGGGTGTGTTTCGCCGCCAAAGCCACCCTTATATTCCAAGATATAAGTTTCAATTGTCCTCAAAACATTGCCCATATCTCTTCTAACCTCCATTTCGGTAAAACGCATTACCGTTAAATCGTATTCCGCCAGTTCCGCTTCCCTTAACACATCCAAATTATATCGTTCTTCGTTATTGTGGTAATGGCCATCTATTTCAATTATCAAATCTAATTCATAGCAATAAAAATCTACTATATAATTTAACAATGGCTTTTGGCGATGAAAGTCAAAGCCAAACATTTGTTTACCATTTAACTCTTTCCAAAGCAACACCTCGCCGGGTGTGCTATCCTTACGGAGTTTCCGGGCTAATAGTTTAAGGTTTGGGTTATATGGAATTATTTTACGCTTCATTAACAATGAATATTCTCAGTTGCTTGTCGCTTCACTAACACACCCCTGACCCCTCTCAAGAGGGGAAGCGCGGTTCAATATTACCTATTTCATCGGTTTATAATACTCTTCATCAAACACTGGCGGCGTAAAATCGCGGTTGATGCCATCTATAAATTCCAGGATCTCGTCGCGGCCCATCAATGTTTCCGACGATGTTATAAAATGCTGCGGCGCTTCTTCAAAGGTGGTAAGGATCGCTTTGCGGAATTTGGCGATGTTCTGGTCGGTTTTTATGTTGCTTTGCTTATCGGCTTTGGTAAATACTAATACAAAGGGCAGGCCTTTTTCGCCAAGCCAGCTGCAAAATTCCAGGTCTATCTTTTGCGGCTCCAGGCGGCTATCTATCAGCACCATTACGCATTGCAGGCTTTCGCGTTTATCCAGGTAACTGCGGATAAATTTATTCCAATCCTCTTTTTTGCTTTTAGAGATCTTGGCGTAACCGTATCCCGGCAGATCGACAATGTACCACAACTCGTTTACCATAAAATGGTTAATAAGCTGGGTTTTACCCGGCGTTTGCGAAGTTTTTGCAAGCCCTTTTTTCTGCACCAGCATGTTTATCAGGGATGATTTCCCAACATTGGAGCGCCCGATAAACGCGAACTCGGGTTTAATAGGGATGGGCAACCTGGAGATCTGGGTGTTGCTGCAAATAAAATCGGCCGATTTGATGATCATGCCGCAAAGGTAGGTAAAAGTTAGAAGGGTTGGAGAAGTTAGAAAAGTTGGAGATGTTGGAAGGGCTCGAGAAGTTAAAAAGTTGGGGAAGTTGGCGGTGTAGGTTGTATTTAGGTTACTTTTTTACGGTTGATTTGGTGAATTTATATTGCAGGGTAAGTAAAAAATAGCGCCTGATGATTTGCGATTGGGTATCGGTAATGGAGTTTTGGTTAATGTACCGGTAAGTATTGATATTCTGGTTCAGCAGATCGTAGCAGGATAGTTTAATTTCGCCCTTATCCTTTTTCAAAAACTGGCGGGCAAGGCTCACATTTAACAGGTTGCTGCTCTTTTGAAAACCGGCCGGCACCAGCGGATTGTAGTTGTAAGTGTAGTTACCGTCGATATTGGTTTTAAAGGGCATGTTCACCCTGAAATGCGTATCGAAGGCGTGCGTAATATATTTTTGGCTGCCGTAGTTTACGCCGCTATAAGTGGTGTAGGTATAGCTGAGGCGGTATTGGGGACTCAGTTCCAAAACATCTTTATAATTAAAGGTGACGTGTTCATTCAAGGTGCCCCGGTACGAATCCTGGAAGCCATCCATCCTATTCAGCACAAAAAAATCGTGACTTTTTGTTAGGTTGATATTGGTTGAGGCATCCAGCTGCACATCGCCCTCCTTCTTCAATTGCTTGTTAATGTAAGCGCTGAAATTCATGTAATACCTGCCGTCGCGGTTGATGGGCGTGCTGGTTTCTACCGACTGTGCATCCAGCGTGCGCTGCCTGAAAACGCTGTTCTCGTAAAACACAACCGAGGCGCGCACATTGTAACTGGTACGGGTTTGGAAATTGTATTTGGAGTAATTGATGCTAAAGGAATTACTGCTGGTTGGTTTTAAAAAAGGGTTACCGGTAACGGAAGACGAGGGGCTAAACACCACGGTATAAGGTACCATATCGCCAATGTTAGGTAAAAACGTAAACCGCGAATAATCTACCGAGAGCCCCTTCATGTTAAAATTGATGTTCGGCATAAAGAACACAAAATGCTGATCCAGATCGGCAGCGCCGCGCCCAAAAGCATTGTTCACCTGCTGAAACTGGGTGTTAAAGTGCATCCGCACGTTAATGTCCTTTTTCAGCTCAATACTCAGGCCGGGGTTTAGGCCCTGCATCCATTTATCGCGGGCCAGGTTATTGCTTTTCTCCAGCAAAAAGCTGTCGTATTCGCCGGTGGCGGGGCTGTAATCATAGGTAGATACCTTATCCAGGCTGTGGCCGTAGCTGGCTTGTGCGTTAACATCTACTTTAATTTTTTCGGTTACCGGGTAACTAATGCCTGCCGATAAACTTGCATCGGTACTGCGCGAGCGGTTATCGCCCAATTGGTTAAACGCGTAGGATGGCAAAGCCGCTGCGTAAGACGTGAGGTTGGTGTTATCGAAATTGGTGCTGTTGCGGGGACTAAAGGTGAGGGTATGGTCGATGTTTATGGACGCTCCCTTTTTTTTGAGCTGGCGGTTATAATTCAGCGCCTGCGAAAAGTTGATATTATTGCCGCTGGCGTTGTTGGTATTTGTTGAAACGTTGATAGGATTTGTAAAGTTGCTGTAACTGCTGCCGGTAGTTTGGTTTGCCGATGTATTATTACTGATATTGATATAAGGGGTATACCGTAAGCGGGTTTTATCATCGGGCTGCCACACAATGGTGCTGCTTATGGCGTGGCTGCTGTTATCGCCATTGCGCTTGTTTGCCGAGTTGCCAAACACCGTGGTATCTGCCAGGAATTGCTGCCGTTTGGTGAGGGTGTTGTACTCCGAGTTCTCTTTTTTGTAGATGTAGGCAAAGTTCACCTTCAGCTTTTTGCCGTAATCGGTATTGATGTTAAAGCCCGCGTTGGTGGCTGTTTGCTTACCTGTACCGCCGCCTCCAAAGGCAATGCCCGCCCTGGAGATCGCCTCGCCACCGCGGTTAAGCCCGCCACTGCCATACAGGTCGTTAAAATCGAAGCCTGTGTTGTTCAGATCGTTTGATGAACCCAGGATGCTTATCTGCAAAGTATCCCTGAAGGTATTGATAAGCCCGCCCGCCTGGTAATGCCCGCTGGTGCCAGCCCCCGCATAACCCTTTCCAAAAATGCTTTTTTTGAACGCCTTTTTAAATTTAAGGTTGATGATCTTGTTTAGCTTTGATGCGGGGATGAGGTGGTCGGGGTCGTTCTCGCGGTCATCATACACCTGTATCTTATCTATCATATCGGCATCAATATTTTTTGTGGCCATACGCGTATCCGCCGAAAAGAATTCATGCCCATCCACCAGTACCTTGGTAACGTCTTTACCCATTACCGTGATGCCGCCATCGCTGCCCACTTCCAGGCCGGGCAATTTTTTCAGCAGGTCCTCCACCACGGCATTGGGCCTTACCTTAAATGCTTCGGCGTTAAACTCAATGGTGTCTTTTTTTATGACGATAGGCATGCGCTCGCCTTTTATCACCACCTCGTTCAGTTCCTTAATATTTAATTTGATGGTACCAAGGTCCAGTGCATCAGTTTTAAGGGTTACTATTTTCCGGTAAGGCTGGTAAGCTACAAAAGATATAAATACTTTTATGGGGATGCCCTGCGGGATGTTGTGCAGGGCGAATGCGCCGTTCTTATCGGTAATGGTATAAGAGAGCAGGTGGGCGCTTGTGTCGCGGTTATCTAAAATAGCAACGGTTGCAAATTCAATAGGTTTGGCACTTAACGAATCTACTACCCTACCCTTAACGTTAGCTTTGTTTTGCGCCCCGGCCTGTGTTGCGATGATTAATAAGAGCGAAAAAAGCAGGTATTTATACATATAAGGTGTAGGCGCATGTTTAATTGCCTAAAAATCTATAAAATGTTTTGGATTATGCTTACCCGTTAACATTCGTTAACTATTATTAAAGAACGTTAACAATAAAGTTACATGAACAATACATTGTAATTTAAATGTTTAAACATTTAAATTACATGCCTTCAACAAAATCAACCTTGTACCTTTACAACATTGCAACAACGAAACATACAATAACATGAGCGATTATAAAATACCCGCGCAAACCCGCATAGGGCACGTGCATTTAAAAGTGAGCGATCTCCAAAAATCACTGGGCTTTTACGGGGACCTGCTGGGTTTTGAAGTACAGATGATGTACGGCGACCAGGCAGCTTTCATCTCTGCCGGTGGTTACCACCACCATATCGGTTTAAACACCTGGCATAGCAAAGGTGCATCGCCCGCGCCGGAATATGCACCTGGTTTATACCACACCGCTATTTTGTACCCGGAAAGGAAGGACCTTGCCGCCATACTGCAACGCCTGATAGGTGCCAAGTATCCTATCACCGGGGCATCGGACCATGGCGTATCTGAAGCTATTTACCTGGACGACCCCGATGGTAACGGCGTAGAGCTTTACTGGGACCGGCCAAAAGAACAATGGCCAACAAACGAAGCAGGCGAAATGACGATGTTTACCCGCAGCCTGAACATACCCGGCCTGCTTGCCGAGCTGAAATAATTATTCGTTCAGCATGTATTTTTCGATGCCAGGGGCAGGTTTCCACTCGTCTTTAGGCTCGTAATAATGCCATAGCAGGGCCGATACCTTGCGAATAAGTACGTAGGCTTCGTTATCCGTTACCCAACGCTGGTCTTTATTATTTTTGGTGATGATAGAGAAAACGTAATCGCCATGCGGGGCATTCACCAGCACGGTTTCGGACCGGGACTCATCTACCGCGCCCTGTTTGGATAAACACTGCACGTAAGGCGGTATCTGCGAAAGGGCGGTATTATCCCAATAAATACGGTTCAGCGTACGGCTCATGCGCTCGCTTGCTGCCTGGCTCACTACCTGCCTGTTGCGGATCATGGTGAACAGCTTACACATTTCGTAAGGCGTGGTAACACCCCAGCCATAGATCTTGCGCATCGCCTCGCGGCCGGGCGTGCGCGAGTTTACCCGCATGCTTTTAAAGCCATTACTATCCAGCCAATTGTTAATATGGGTACCCGTAACAAGTTTTTGCAGCCAAAGGCTAGCCGTATTATCGCTCATCGTGATCATAAGCATAGCTACCTTGCTTAGCATAATGGTGTCTTTATCTTTAAAAGAACCAAGGATATCCTCGCCCTCGTAAAGCAGCGAATCGCGGTAGGCAAGTTTTTGATTGTACTTTAGTTCGCCCTTTTCTATCTTATCCATTACGCCGCTCAGGATACTTACTTTGATCATGCTCGCGGTAGGGAACAGCGTATCCTGGTTAATGGCTGCGGTTTTGCCGGTTTTTAAATTCTGCACGTAAATGCCTACTTGTCCGTTAAAGCCCTGCACGGCGGTTTGCAGCTGCGCTGTTAGCTTTTTATCGGTTTGGGCGAAGGAGGTGGCAGTTAGAAATAGAAAGGCGGCGAGTAAAAGGTGTTTCATGATTTGGATTTGATGTGAAAAGAAAAACTAATTTAAATATTTTCTCTAAATTAGAGCATGAAGGATACCGCAGTAGTAGATATGAAAAATATGGGCTTATGTTAATTGAATTATCACACGATGTCCGGTTTAGTTTTGACGGCCCGAACCTGTGTTTTTTAGGCACTCCTGAAGATTTTAAATTGCTCGCGATGGCAATGGTTGATTTGACAGATCATACAGCAGACCGCCAGGTTATCATATCCGATCTGCATTTTGTAAGATTTGAAGGGGCGAAGACCAACGTAATTTTCAATTCAAAAAAAGGAGATGACAGATTAGCTTTTTTCGACGGCGGAGATGTGGTTTTTAGTTTAGACCCCAAATATTGGGATAGATTATTTAGATTTTTCGTTTTGATGTCGTGGGATATGCGAACCCATTACTTGAACTGTAACGAAAGAGAACTAATTGATTTAGATTTAGACCAGGAAATTAACTTCATCTGCGCATCAGAATACCCGCAACTTTCCTAATGATATAATATTTGGTAGCTTTTTGAATTTCTCCAATCTGCCGCAATGGCCCTCCTCCCAATTCCCTATCTTTACCCGCTCTATGAAATACCTGCGCTGGCTTTTGCTTCCGTTTTCGTTACTCTATGGCCTGGTTGTGATGGTACGCAACTGGCTTTACGATGCCGGATTATTTAAAAGCCGTGAGTTTGAGTTGCCGGTAATAGCGGTAGGCAACCTCGACGTAGGCGGTGCGGGTAAAAGCCCTATGACAGAGTACCTGGTTCGCCTGCTCAAAAACGATAACAAGCTGGCTACCCTAAGCCGCGGGTACGGGCGAAATACAAAGGGTTTTTTAATGGCTACCGCCACGGCAACCGCTACCGAATTTGGCGACGAGCCCGCACAGTTCAAGCATAAATTCCCGGAGGTTACCGTGGCCGTTTGTGAGGACAGAGTGGCAGGTATAGAACAACTGCAGGCATCGCATAACCTCATCATCCTGGATGATGCCTACCAGCATCGCGCTGTAAAACCGGGCTTCAATATTTTGCTGTTCGATTATAATAAGCTGTTCGATCCGCGCTTTGTTTTACCCGCCGGCAACCTGCGCGAACCGTTCAGCGGCAAGTGGCGGGCGGATATGATGGTGATCACCAAATGCCCGCCAAATCTGTCCGAAGAAGAAAAAACAAAATGCTACTACCGGTTGAACCCGCAAAGCTGGCAGCCTTTGTTTTTCACATCCATAAACTATTTGCCTTTACAGGATATGCACCAGCAGCCTATAGGTTATAAGATAGATGCCGATACCACCGTATTTTTGCTTACCGGCATAGCCAACCCCGCGCCATTGGCCGGCCACTTAAAAACGGCAACCAGCCATATCATTCACCACAATTATCCCGACCATCACCAGTTTACCTTAAAAAATATCGCTAAACTTGCTGCAGAGTTTTCTGCCTGCAAATCACAAAAAAAAGTAATTATCACAACAGAAAAGGATGCGCAGCGTTTAGGGGTACATGAACTGCTTCCCGCTGTTTCGCGGCTGTTTGCTTTAGTGATGCCGATAGGCGTTGAGTTTTTAGGCGATGCACAGCAGAGCTTTGATGAATTAGTTAGAAAGTATGTTAGAAAGTATTCAGAATAGTACCAATTATATTAAGAAACGCATTGGCGATTTTGTGCCTGAATGTGGTATAATTTTAGGCACCGGCCTTGGCGGTCTGGTAAACGAGATTGAGGTTGAAAAACAGCTGATGTACAGCAACATCCCCGATTTTCCGATGTCGACCCTGGAGTTCCACTCCGGTAAACTGATATTTGGCACATTGGCAGGCAAAAAAGTGGTTGCCATGCAGGGCAGGCTACACTATTACGAAGGCTACACCATGCAGCAGATCACCTTACCGGTTAGGGTGATGAAGATGCTGGGCATCCAAACTCTTTTTGTTTCCAACGCCAGCGGATCGCTTAACCCGGCCATAAAAAAAGGCGACCTGATGGTGATAGAAGACCATATTAACCTGCAGCCGGCAAACCCGCTTATTGGCCGTAACGATTCGGATATGGGCCCGCGTTTCCCGGATATGAGCCAGCCCTACAGGCGCGACCTGATTGAAAAAGCTTTAAAAATAGCATCAGCAAATAACATCAGCTGTCATAAGGGTGTTTATGTTGCGGTAACCGGCCCTAACCTGGAAACCCGTGCCGAATACCGGTACCTGCGCATTATAGGCGGCGACGCGGTAGGCATGAGCACCGTACCCGAAGTTATTGTAGCCAATCACATGGGGATCCCTGTTTTTGCGATATCCGTTTTAACAGATGAAGGCTTCACCGAGGAATTGCAACCGGTTTCCCTGGAAGACATCCTGGCCATAGCCCACGAGGCAGAGCCTAAAATGACAAAAATACTTAAAGAACTTATTGCAGGGCTTTAATGGGCGCTAAGTTTAAATACATATTACTCGTATTGATCTGCGCATCCGTGCAGGCGGCTTTTGGGCAGGTGCCAACCACCTACCCCGGCCAGCAGTCGCGCGAGCCTGTTTACAGCCGCGATACCAGCAACCGGATAAAAAACACCCGCCCCGGCGATTCGCAAAATATCGATTCCATCCGCGCGCGGGATGAGCGCAAAAAAGATTCCGTAGTATTCACCTCCAAATTTATTAAGGTAACCAGCGAGCGGCTGTTAAGCGATAGCACCCAGCTTTTCCCGCTGGATACGGGCCTGGTGAACTTTGAGAATTATAGTCCGCTTAACCAGCCCCGTAACCCCAAAGTACATTTGGGCTATCTGGGCACCTCCCAGCGCGACCTGCTTTTTAACCCGCGCAAAACCATTGGCTTTGATGAAGGGATGCACGCCCTTGATGCCTACCTGGTAAACCCGCAGGATATGAATTATTTTAACGCGCGGGTGCCCTATACACTGCTCTCGCTCTCCAATACGCTGGGCAGCACCAAGGAGCAGTATTTTAAAACATTGCACACCCAAAACATTAAACCCAACTGGAACATCGGCTTCATCCTCAACTTTAACGGGTCGCGCGGGTATTACAGCAGCAATAATGTATTAAAGCAGAACGTAAGCGGGTTTAATGCCGGCTTTTTCTCCTGGTACCACTCGGTTAACCAACGCTATAACATGTTGGCCAATGTACTCTTTAACAATCTTAAAACGCCCGAAACCGGCTCACTGGTAGAGGATGATGTGTTTAATACGCTTACGTTTAACAAAACCACGCAGCCGGTTAAACTGCCCAGCAGCTACAGCGACTGGAAAAACACCGGCTTTTATATCAAGCAATTTTACTACATCGGGCATATCGATAGCCTTAAAAAAAGCACCGGCAGCACCAATGTATTGCCAACGCAGCGTGTTGCCTACACGTTTTATTACAACACCCGCAAATACGAATACCTGCAAAACGACCTGGACCAATACGGTGTGTTCCCCGATTATTATTTCAGCGCAGGCCGCTCGCGCGATTCGCTCAACGTTTTACACTTACAAAATGATTTCTCCTACAGTTTTTACCTGAGGGGGAAATCCTTAAAAATGGTGAAGAATGAGCTAAAACTTGATGTGGGGCTAACGCAGGATTTTTACAAATACAGCCAGTTTGTAAGCGATACCACCCTGAACGAATTTGGCCGCAAAGTATTGAGGCCATCCAGGGTGCAGAACTCAACCTTTCAAAACATTACGCTAAAGGCGCGCCTTGGCTACCGCTTTAGCGACAGGATAAACCTGGATGGGGATATTAAGCAGATAGTACAGGGCCGCAACTTCGGCGACCTGCTGTATGATGCCAAACTCACCCTTGCCGGTGGTAAAAAAGCTGGCAGGATTGTGCTGGGCGCCTACATCCAAAGCAGTTCGCCCGGGCTAATCTATACCGACTGGATAAGCAACCACTATATTTTCCATACCGATTTTAATAACCAGAAGATAACCAACCTATCCTTTAACTACGTAAACGACCTGCTAAAACTCGACCTGAAGGCCGAGTACTTTTTGATAACCGACTACCTGTATTTCGCGGCCTCCAATGGCGGGGTTGATGCTACGCCGCAGCAATTTGGTGGCAGTATCAATATGCTTAAGGTAAGCCTGGGCAAAAATCTCACCTGGCACAAGTTCCACTTTGATAATTACGTGGTTTACCAAAAATCAGACAACTTAACGCTTTTGCGCACACCCGAAGTTTACACCTACAGCAGCCTTTACCATAACTCAACATTGTTTGATGTGCTTAAATCCGAATACGGTGTTAGCCTGCGTTACAATACTACATACACCGCGCCATCTTACGCCGTTGGTTTAGGCCAGTTTTATAACGGGGCCAACGTAACTTTTACCTCCTACCCTATTGCCAGCGTATTTTTTAAAGCAACGCTACAGCGTACCAACATTTTTATTCAGTATGATTATGCTAACCAGGGCCTGTTCAGCAAAGGATATTACACGGTAAACCGCTACCCGCAACAGGATGCCGCCTTAAAGTTTGGCGTGGCGTGGACGTTTTATAACTAAGAGCCCCCCAGCCCCCTGAAGGGGGAGCTTTTGAAATGCTTAAACAAAGAAAAACCCGGTTAATGAATTGACCGGGTTTTTCTTTTTATCTTGATTCTTGTGTCTTAATTTCTTGCGTCTATTTCTGCTCCCCCTTCAGGGGGCTGGGGGGTTATGTCTTCTGCTTCTTCTTATTAGCTGCCGGGAATAGCACATTATTCAGTATCAACCGGTAGCCGGGCGAGTTGGGGTGGAGTTTAAGATCGGTTGGCGGGTCGCCAACGGCGTGTTGGTAATCTTCGGGGTCGTGGCCGCCGTAGAAGGTCCACTGACCTTTGCCAAATTCGCCGTGGATGTAACGGGCCTCGTTCCCTGTTTTCATTTCGCCCATGATGGTAACACCGGGCTTTAAACGGTTTTTATTAAAAGCAGTGGTAAGGCCCATAAAGCCCTTGATCACCTTATCGTGGTTTTGCGTGAGCATACCGGGCACTACATCCCACTTGGCCGAAAAATCAAACAGGGTGAAGAAATCGCGCGTGCGTTCTACCTGCCGGGTGGGCGTTACATCTATATTACTAAACTGGTGCGACTCGGGGTTCATATCCAGCTGAAAATTTTGAAAAGCGAAGGTTTGGGTATAATCCAGCTTGTTTTGGGCTGCCGGGTCAACGGCATCGCCATCAAACATGGGTCCGCAAATATCGGTATTGGATGATGCCAGGGCGATATCAAAAGTATCGGTACCGCTGCACATGGCAAACAGGAACCCTCCGCCCGCGCAAAAATCGCGGATATGCTCGGCTACGGCCAGCTTCATTTGCGATACCTTTTGAAAACCCAGCTTTTTGGCCATAGCATTCTGAGCCTTTACGTCGTCATTATACCATTGCGCGTAGCGGTACGATGCGTAGAACTTACTAAACTGCCCGGTGAAATCCTCGTGGTGCAGGTGCAGCCAGTCGTATTTGGGCAGGTCGCCTTTTATTACTTCTTCGTCGTACAAAACATCGTAAGGGATCTCGGCATATTTTAAAACCAGGGTAACGGCATCATCCCAGGGCAGCTTACTTTTTGGCGAATAAACGGCCATTTTAGGGGCCTTTTGCAGTTTCACCAGGTCCATATTAACGGATGGGTCACTTACCTCGGTGATGATCTGCGTGGCGGCGGCATCGGCAACCACCTGGTAACTCACCCCACGGATCTTGCACTCATCCTCAATGCGTTTATCATACTTCATCATAAAGCTGCCACCGCGGTAGTTCAGCAGCCAATCTACCTCCTGCTGGTTCTTTAACACCCAAAAAGCAATACCGTACGATTTTAAATGGTCCTTCTGCTCCTCATCCATCGGGATAAGGATGGAGGCGGCCCTTACTAAGAAAGGCAAAAGGAGAAATGTAAAAGCTAAAAAGTATTTGTAGAGCGGTTTTATCACTTTGATTTGCTTGATGATTACCAAATGTAACGATTAAACAATAAATGTATTACAACTCTATGAACTGAACCTATCAACAAACTTGTTTTCTGGATACAAAGAAAACAGTATCTTGTAAAACCTTATCTTATCACAAATGCGCGAATACGAAAGCCTACTTAACCAAATTAAAGCTATAACAACCCGCTACGAAAAAATCAGTGAGTTAACGGGAGAGAACTTCAACGTATTTCGAATACTCAAGTTAGATTCTTCTGAAGTTAGAATGCATTCCGCTTTTATTGGAGAATTACTCAATCCAAATGGAAGTCATGGCCAAAAAGACACTTTTTTAAAATTGTTTATAAAAGCTTTCTGTTTTAAAGGCAATCTTATAGATACCGAAAGCTCCATAGTTGAAATAGAAAAGCATACCGGATTTATTAATGGGGATAAGACCGAAGGGGGGCGTATTGACATTATTATCACAGACAAACATAAAAATCACATAATTATTGAGAATAAAATTTATGCTGGCGACCAAGAAAATCAATTATTGAGATACCATACTTATTCAAATAGTGCCGATTTAATATATTTAACTCTTCATGGAAAATCTCCGACTGCTTTTAGTAAGAAAGACTTGGAGGAAGACTTGCATTACAAATGCTACTCGTATAAAAATGAAGTGTTAAAATGGCTGGAGTCTTGTCGAAAAGAAGTAGCTGTTTACCCACTTATTAGAGAAGCGATAAGTCACTACATAAACCTTGTAAAACACTTAACCAATCAAACAATCAATCATAATATGGAAGAAGAAGTAAGCACCTTATTAAAATCACATATAGAAGCGTCATGGGTAATTGCAAGCAATTTGGACAATGCATGTCAAAAAATTGCCGAAGATTTCTGTGAAGATTTAAGCAAAGAGCTAGAAAAACGAGGATTAAACTGTGGCTATGAGGTAGATTTCAAAGAGCGTTATAGCGGCTTTTATATATGGAAATCAGAGTGGCGTCATGTAAGCATGGCTTTTCAATTTCAGCATTATGATAAAGACCTGATATATGGCTTTTTACAAGAAGACCCTGAAAAAAACATCTTGCCCGATAAATTAAAAACAGAATTGAATTCATTGCCTTATAATTTAAGCAAAAATAGTGTTTGGTGGCCTTGGTTTAATAGTGTCGATTTTCCTTATAATAATTGGAGTGAATTAATAGCCTGGCAAGCAATTCTTGATGGCAGAATGAAGAGTATTATAATTGAAAAAATCGAATACCTCCTCGCTCTAACGGAAAATATAGATTTCACCGCTAAATAGGATTACCTACCTTTCTCCCCCCTTTCACCTTTCACCTCAAATGATTAACTTTGCACCCTATTTAAAATAATGATGAGCAAAGCAATAATTAAAACCGAAAAAGGCGACATGACCGTTGAGTTTTTCGATAAGGATGCCCCTAACACCGTAGCTAACTTTTTAAAGCTGGCTAAATCGGGTTTTTACGATAACGTTATATTTCATCGCGTTATCCCTAACTTTATGGTTCAGGGTGGCGACCCAACCGGCACTGGTGCTGGTGGCGCAGGTTACAAAATTGACTGCGAGCTAACCGGCGAAAACCAATACCACGATCGTGGTGTGTTATCAATGGCACACGCAGGCCGCAACACCGGCAGCTCACAATTTTTCATCTGCCACAGCCGTGCAAACACCGCGCATTTAGACCGTAACCACACCGTATTTGGTAAGGTTGTAGAAAACGTTGACGTGGTTGACGATATACGCCAGGGCGATAAAATTTTAGGTGTAGAAGTGTTAGAAGATTAAATAGTTTTGAGTAGTGGGTTTTGAGTGATAAGTACTCAAAACTCACCACTCAAAACCCATAACTAAATAAAATGAATTTACAGGGAATTGTTGCAGTATCGGGTAAACCGGGTTTATGGAAGGCGCTTGCGCAAAACAAAACCGGTTACGTTTTAGAAAGCCTTGATGCGCAAAAAACCAAGCTAATTGCTAACTTGAGCACTGCTAAGCTGGCCGCTTTGAACGAGATCACCATCTTCGGACTGGAAGAGGACATTAAACTGGTTGACGTATTTGAACGCATGAAAGCCTCCGCCAGTGTACCTGGCGTAAAGGATGATGGCAAAGCAATGCGCAAATTCTTCCGCGAAGTAGCCCCGGACCATGATGAGGAAAAAGTGTACGCAAGCGACATGAAGAAGATCATCAACTGGTTCCTGCTATTAAAGGATCTGCCCTTGTTTAGCGAAGAGCTGCAAAGCGCACCTGTTGCAGAAGAAGCTGAACCCGTGGAAGAAGAAGTTGCGGAAGCAGTTTCAGTAGAAGAAACCCCAAAAGCAAAAGCTAAAAAACCTGCCGCCAAAAAAGCATAAGGAATTTTTTACTATTTAAAGAGGCTGTATCATATTGGTTTTGATACAGCCTCTTTTTTGTTTTTTGGCTGCGTGTAAGTCGCCAAAAAACAACCATAAAGTGTTCACGCCGCACATATGAACACCGTGAACATTTATAAATAACTTATAATCAAATGTTTACAAATTACGATATGGTGTCAATATCTTGTCACCAACAATGTGGTTGCTGTTAATTATCTTCGCCTACGCGTCTATCGCATCATAAACAATAACCTTTTCCCAAAGGTGGCTATGATCTTTAATGAATTGCTGATGAATGGGGTGGCTTTGATAAGCTGCCTGGCTTTCCAGATCGGCGAAGAACATTACTTCTGATACGCCCCAGCTGTTATCAACCACCTCGCGTTTTTCGGTACTGGCTACGATGCCTACGTGCAGTTCTTTTATCATCGGTATTTTGCCCAGGCTTTTTACGCCGGCAACCAGCATATCGCGGTCTTCCTTAGAGCCCGGGTTCTTCAACCAAAATAAAGCGTGGTGCAGTATTGGGTATTTAGGATCTAATTCTTTTAACGGCGCAGCCGACGCTACCGCCGTACCGGCAACTACTGTTGCTGCGGTGGCTATAAATTTTCTTCTGTTTGTGCTCATATAGTTAACTTATCAAAATATTTTAAGCAAAGCCGCAATTCTTTCGCGGCTTTTAGCAATTTCTTTTCTGTTTCAGATGTTGCCTTAAATTTAGAAAAATACTTTGTGTTTAATTGGATCTCATCATTATCCGCAACCGAAAAAACCTTTACATTAAGCTTGTCAAGATGTAAGGTTTTCTCTTTATCGTCGTAATTGGGCCGCTCCCCCTCTTTAAGTAAGAAAAATATTACTGTAAAATAATCAGTAATATTTTCATAAGAAACGGACACTATCTTTTGTCCATCAGTGTACTCAATTCCGTAAAAAGCATTTCCCTGTATCTTTTCGGCTAATCGCATAAAGCCATATTCCATATCGAGATACGAAAAGTAAGCTTTTACTAACTTGATATAACTTTCTCCGCCTATCATCTCAGCACTTCGGCTGCTCGCATTTTTCATCCTCAAACTCCGGCTCGAAAGTACTATGGCTGATGGAGAGATGCTCCAGCCGGTGGCGCAGGTCGTGCTTAATGTTATCGAAGTTTGTCATGTCCTCGGGTTTTACCACGAGGTGGGCCGTAAGGGCGTTCTCGGTGGTGCTTAGCGCCCAAACGTGCATGTGATGCACATCTATCACGCCTTTTGCTTTTTTTAGTTCGGCCTTAATTTCGGCAAGGTCCATTTCTTTGGGGACTCCGTCCATTTCCAGGCGGAGGCTGTCTTTCAGCAGGCTCCAGGTGCCGGTTAAAATCACAATGGCAATGATGATGCTCACCGCGCTGTCTACCCAATACCAGTGGCTAAAGTAGATGATTACACCCGATATAACCACACCCAGCGATACAATGGCATCAACCGCCATGTGTATGTAGGCACCTTTTATGTTCAGGTCGGTATCCTTATCTTTTACAAAAAGCCAGGCGGTAAAACCGTTTATGGCAATACCTGAAAAAGCCACCCAGGCTATGGTGGTTCCGGTAACCGTCTCCGGGTGCAGGAAGCGCAGCACCGCCTCGTACACAATAAAACCAACCGCTACAACCAATATCACCGCGTTAAAAAACGATACGATGATGGTAGAGCGCTTATAGCCATAGGTGTATTTACTGTTCGATTTTGCCTTGCTCATTTTAAAGGCAAGCAGCGCCAAAGCCAAAGAGGCCACATCGCTCAGGTTATGCCCGGCGTCTGTTAGCAGGGATAACGAACCGCTGATCAATCCGGCTATTACCTCTACAATTACAAAACCCGAGTTTAATACAATTCCCCAGATGAAGGCCGTGTTTAGCTTATCCAGCTTAGGGGCATGGTCGTGATGATGATGGCCGGAGTGATCGTGACTGTGCATGGGGTAAAGGTATTTAATTGATTTGAAAATTTGGCGATTTGAAGATTTGAAAATGGCTGAGTTCAATTTTCAAATCTTCAAATTCACTCATCTTCAAATCAAGCTCACTGATGATGATACGGCTCTCCTTTAATAATGGTAAATGCCCGGTACAACTGTTCCACAAAAAACAGGCGAACCATCTGGTGAGAAAACGTCATGCGACTGAGAGAAATCTTATCGTTAGCGCGCTGGTAAACTGATTGGTCGAACCCGTAAGGGCCGCCTACCACAAATACCAGGCTGGCTACCGAGCTGATGGCGCGTTTGTTTAAATAATTGGCAAACTGTACCGAGGTGAATTCCTGCCCTGCCTCATCCAGTAAGATGAGGTGATCCTGCTGGGTAACTTTTTTAAGGATGAGTTCCGCTTCTTTTGTTTTCTGCTGATCTTCGGTAAGAGCCTTGGTGTTCTTTAGCTCAGGGATCTCGGCCAGTTCCAGTTTGGTATAGTGCTTTAGCCGTTTTACATACTTTTCTATGCCATCTTTTAAATAAGCATCCTCGGTTTTGCCAACGGTTATAAAAGTGATCTTCATTAGAGGCGCTAAATGTTGCGTATTTGTTGTAAAATTGAAAACTTGTAAAACATTCCAAAATTAAGGTTTTACAACAGCTAATGGAACAGGATATTTTAAACGATTATATAAACGCTGCGGATGCCGCGCAACAACAAGCCGACAATTTTGCTAAAGAAGCCAACACCTATTCGCTTTACCGGCTGGGCGTTTTCGCGTTGCTCATCGGCTCGGTGGTATTAGCAGTAAGCGCAAACAATTTATGGATCTTAGGCACCTCGGTAGCGGTGCTTGCCTTTGTTTTTGCCAAGCTGGTAAACAAACAAAACGAGTTTGAAACCGCAAAAAAATACTACCTCGACCTTAAGGCGATAAACAGCAACGAAGCACAAAGCATACAAAGCAACGCTAATATTTACCACGATGGTAGTTGGTACCTGGATGAGAAACACAAGTACACTTCCGACCTGGATATCTTCGGAAAAAGCTCTCTGCATCAATTGATTAACCGTTGCGCTACGCTGGGTGGCAACAACAAACTGGCAAGCTGGTTGGCTTCTGCATCAAAAAAAGAAGTAGTGCTATCGCGGCAGGAAGCAGTGAAAGAGATAGCTGCTAAAGCGGAATGGAAGCTAAAATTTCAAACTAACCTCCTCTTCTCGCTAAAGCAACACCCCGAACAGGTAAAAAACCTCATCACCTATTTAAAGACACCGGTGGAGCTGGATAACGAAAAATTTGTAAAGGTATATATGCACATTGCGCCGTTTGTATTACTTGCGTTGGCTATAGCCGGCATATTTTACACACCGGCCTTTTACATATTAGGCCCGGTGGCGTGGTTCAACTATAGGCAGGCATCTACCCGGGAGAAAATTGTAAAAAAAACAGACCTGATTGCCGGCAGGATAGATACCGCGCTAAGCCATTTTGTATTGGCCTTCCAAAACATAGAGGAGGAAAAATGGCAGTCGGGCAGGCTTAATGAAGCCGCCAAAAAGTTGAAAGATGCTAACGGATTGGTAGTATCGCGCAAAATAAAACAACTATCTATACTCATCAACAAGCTTAACTACCGTCTGAACTTGATTTTGATGGTAGTGCTGAACGCGCTGTTCATTTGGGACATCCGCCAGTTGGTAGCCATTGAAGCCTGGAAAAAAGCTAACCACGAGAATTTTGAAACGGCCTTTGACGTGATAGCCGAGTTTGAGGCTCTCATTAGCCTTGCCGTACCTGCCATCAACTACCCGGATTGGACCTACCCTATTATTGCTGATACCGAAGGTTATACGCTTACCGCCAAAAACATAGCCCACCCGCTTATCCGTGGCAAGCGGGTTGATAACGACTATGAACTGAACGATGCCTTCAGCATTGATATTATTACCGGCAGCAACATGGCGGGCAAGAGCACTTTTCTGCGCACCATTGGCATTAACACCGTTTTAGCGCTGGCTGGGGCACAGGTTTGCGCTGCGGCAATGGAAGTGTCGGTTATTACCATGGTGACCTACATGCGCATTAAAGACAGCCTGAACGAAAGCACATCTACCTTTAAGGCAGAGCTTGACCGGTTGCAGATGCTGCTTGCCGCCGTAGAAAACGAAAGCCGGGTTTTCTTCCTGATAGACGAGATGCTGCGCGGCACTAACTCAGTTGATAAATACCTGGGCAGTAAGGCCGTAATAGAGCAACTCATAGCCAAAAAAGGCGTAGGCATGGTAGCCACGCACGACCTCCAGATAGCCCGCCTGGAAGACAAATACCCCGCTTACATTCGCAACTATTACTTTGATATACAGGTTATCGGCGGCGAAATGCTGTTCGATTACAAGATAAAGCACGGTGAGTGCAAAACCTTCAACGCCTCGCTATTGCTTAAACAGATAGGGATAGATGTTTCTGCGGAGTAAGGGATAGAGTCAAGAATCAAGAGGTAAGAATCAAGAGACAAGAAAAAAGAAAAAAATTGCTGCCGCGAGATTAGCGTAGCGTAACTCGCGGTAGCTACAAAAGACTACAATACAAACAAAAGCGAGCCTCCCGTTCTACCAGAAGGCTCGCTTTTGTTATATAACTGTCGTCTTGTGTCTTGATTCTTATTTCTTGACTCTATCAACCTATCGGCCGCCGGCTGGTGCGCCACCGCCGCCCATGCCCTGATCGCCTTGTTTAAGGTCGTCGTTGTTTACGCCGCTCTTTTTAGGCTGGCTAAAGCTTAGTTTACCAAACGAGTAGCTAAACGTTATGCCATACGAACGGAATGGCAAAGCGAAGCTGCTTGTTTGCCTAAAGCCGGGGCTCGTAGTGCTCGATTTAAAGTATTTATACTCCGAGAAAGGATTGATAATATTTAAGCCAAGCGAGGCTTTCTTTTGCATAAACTGCCTGCGCACACCAAAACCCAAGATGCTGAATGCCGGCTGTGAACCCTGTATACTACGGCGCGATGAGCTACCAAAAGCAAATGCTTCAGCAATAAAGTTGCTTGGCAACGTTGCAGTAGCACGAAGGAAACCATTGAACATTACATATGTGCCATTTTGTGATTGCTGATTTACAAACCTGCCGGTAGGGTTGGGCTTGTAAGTAAACCCGTTAATACTACCGATAATGGTTAGCGCTTTTATTGGGTTTATAGTACCGAAGAAACTACCGCCAAACGAATTATTATTACCCACATTTTGAAATTTGGTAAGTGTGTACGTTTGGTTGCTAACGGTATCAGTAATTCCCTCAATAAGGCCCGAGGTGCGTTTGTAGTAAACCGAAAGGTTTACTATAGACGTTTTAATAAAACTGTTCAGGCCAAGCTCAATAGTTTGTGATACCTCCGGACTAAGCGTTGGGTTACCCTGCTGATAATTCTGAGGATTGCTGCGGTTTTCGAACGGATTTAAAAATTGCAGGCTCGGGCGGGTTATACGCTTAGAATATCCCAGTTTCAGCGTGTTTGACGCCGTTATTTTCTTTTGGAATGTAAGGCTTGGTACCCAGGTGTTATAGTTCTGATCGAAAGGCGTAAGCGACTGTGTAGCACTTATAGGTTCGCCTGCAATGTCGGTATTCTCTAACCTCAAACCAGCTAATATAGACCATTGCTTAGGGAGCGTAATGGTAAGCACCGAATAACCGGCCACTACCGTTTGATTGTAATTATACTGATTAGACAGGGTATTGTTGTAAATAAACTCGTTGTTCACATAGCTGTAATAATCACTTACGCTTCTTAATCTTCTGAAAATTGTTTTACCACCTGCTTCCAGTTTAAACACTTTATTTATTGGCAGCGTGTAGTCTATCTGAAAAGTGTATTCGTTGTTTTTTCCGTCGATATTGTTTTTAACACTTTGGTACACGCCGCTGTATAGATTCTGATAGGCCTGTATACCTGTATTGTGGCTCCACTGGGTAGAAAAATCTATCTCGTGGCCTTCTTTTTTAAATTTATGCGTATAATCTATATTCCAGTCGAAACCATCTATCTTGTTATCGCTGTTGGTGATGCTGGTATACGGGTTAAAGGCCTCGGTAGTAGAAGAACCTGTGGTACCAAAAGTGATCTGGTTGAATTTAAAGGTAGTATTAAGGCTGTTAAAACCGTTGAATTGATACCCGGCACCTACCGAACCGATAAGCGCATGCCTTTTAAGTTTGCTCTCGCCGTTGGTAATAATAGAGGTTACATTACCATTGTTCTCAAAATACTGCTCGAAATTGGTTATTGAAGTTTGCGGCCATGAAGCATTACCACCTATATTAGCATTCAGGTTAAACCTGTTTTTGTTATAGTTGATGTTGGCGTTACCGTTGTTTTGGCGTGTACCCACACCGCCGCTGATACCACCGCTTAAACCCGAAACATTTTTTTGCTTGGTGATAATGTTAATGATACCCGCAGAACCTTCCGCATCGTACTTTGCCGATGGCGAGGTGATCACCTCGATAGATTTGATCTGATCCGCAGGAATAGATTTTAACACATCAGCTAAACTTGCCGATGTTGCACCTGACGGCTTGCCATTGATGAGCACACGCACATTTTGATCGCCGCGTACAGAAACGTTGCCGTTGATATCTACCGACACCATCGGCACTTTCGATAACAGGTCGGTAGCGGTACCACCGGCTGCTGTAAGGTCTTTTTCGGCATTGTAAACTATCTTATCGATCTTATTTTCGATAAGCGCCTGCTGTCCAACAATCTGCACCTCTTTTAAAGCACGCGCGCTTGGCGGCAAAATAAGGCTGCCCAGGTTAGCATCCGGTTTTGAGGCCGAGGTGATAACCGGGTCGATAGTTTTGGTTTTGTACCCTAAGAAAGAGATGGTGATCTTGTAACTGCCAGATTTTACGTTATCAAGCTTAAAGTTTCCTTTTTCGTCGGTTAAAACACCGTTGATAGGCACAGTACCACCGCTTTTAAATACGCTGATGGTTGCATAGTCAACCGGTTTTTTAGTAAGGGAATCGATAACCGTACCGGCTATTTTCCCGAGTATAGATGAGCCGCCACCGCCGCCAACACCAAACTGGGCATTGGCTGTGAATGAAGCACAAATTATTATTAAAAGTAAAATTATACGTCTCATATTAGTTCATTTTGGTAATTGGAGGCGAAAATGAATAAAATGTTACAAGCAATTCTACCTTTTTTGTAAAATATTAATAACTGTAATGTATATGTTACACTAAGCTGATAATCAGCTATAAAGTATGCGTTTTGATAGCTTTAAAAACGGGCGTTCTACACATAAATAGAATATCCAGGCAAATAAAAAGCTGACGATAATGCCCCCGGTGAACTCCGCAGCCTTACAAATAATAGTTTTGGGCAGCAGCTGGCCCACATAAACTACCAGGTTGGCACCAATAGTATCGTGCGTGAGGTACAGCGAGAACGAAATGGTAGAAAAGAAGCTGATAACCTTGTTACTTTTTAGCGGGAGGGCCAATAATAAAAGGGTAAACAGGGTGGCGGCTGTTTCTACCCAGCCAATATTAAAATAACTAACCAAGGCTACAGGCAAAGCAAATAATAACGCAGCAACCGGCCTAATTTGTTTGGTAAAATACAGGTAATATAAAATGCCGAGCGCAAAAATTGGGAACACGCGCAATAGCGTGGAACCCGGTATGTGGATGTAGTACGATAAGATGCATAAACCCAATAAAAATCATGTGCCCCATTTACTTACGATAACCGGGAACGCCAGCGCCACAAAGAGGTAGAACTGGAACTCGATACCCAATGTCCAGTAAACGGGGTTAATATATGGCGCACCGGTAAAATTGTTGAGGTATGCCAAATGCGATAACAAGCTCACCATGACAAATCAACAACCTATGTTTTCTAAAAAAAATAGCGATGGGTTTGAAACCTATCGCTATAGTAAATATCTAATAAAGGGTTATTTACACCACAATATTCACAATCCTGCCTTTAACTACAATCACCTTTTTAGGGGCTTTGCCGTCGAGGTATTTTAGTACGTCGGTGTGTGAGCGGATGGCGGCCTCAATCTCTTCGTTGCTAAGACTTAATGACAAACTTACGTTTGTTTTCATTTTACCGTTGAACGATATTGGATAGCTAAACTCATCCTCCACCAGGTAGGCCGGGTTGAATGTAGGATATTGAGCATAAGACAAGGTACCGGCTTCATTACCCAGCAATACCCAAAGCTCCTCGCAAATGTGTGGCGCGTACGGCTCCAGTATGATCACCATATTGTGCAGGATGGCGCGTTTGTTACATTTAAGGTCGGTTAGTTCATTCACCGCTATCATAAAGCTGGAAACCGAAGTGTTGAACGAGAAACGTTCAATATCCTGCTCCACCTTTTGGATGATTTTATGTAATGATTTCAACTCGGCCTTAGTTGGTTCAGCATTGCTTACAGTAAAGTTCCAGTCGGCATCATGGAAAAGCCTCCAGAATTTACGCAGAAATTTAAACACGCCCTCAATACCATTGGTATTCCAGGGCTTGCTCTGCTCCAGCGGACCAAGGAACATTTCGTACATGCGCAAAGTATCGGCACCGTAACGTTCTATCAGATCATCCGGGTTAACCACATTATACTTAGATTTCGACATTTTTTCGACTTCCACGCCGCAGATGTATTTGCCGTTCTCCATGATAAACTCTGCGTCGGCATATTCAGGCCTCCAAGCTTTAAACTTGTTCAGGTTCAAAACCTCGTTGTCAACAATATTAACGTCGACATGCAAAGGCGATACCTTATAATCTTTTATCAAACCGTGAGATACAAAAGTATTGGTACCCCGCCCGTCTTCGTCAGACAAACGATACACAAAGTTACTCCTACCCTGTATCATCCCCTGGTTGATCAGTTTTTTAAACGGCTCTTCCTCCGGTGTTTTACCAATATCCTTTAAAAACTTGTTCCAGAAACGGCTGTACAACAAGTGGCCGGTAGCGTGTTCGCTGCCGCCAATGTATAAGTCTACCGCCTTCCAGTAGTCAATCGCCTCTTCCGATGCAAATTCGGCATCGTTCTGGGCATCCATATAGCGGTACCAGTACCAGCTGCTGCCAGCCCAGCCGGGCATGGTTGAAAGTTCGTAAGCATAACTTCCATCCGCGTCAGCCCCCTCTAAATCTCCCCCGGAAGGGGAGACTTTAGCTTCGTCCTGGTCACCAGAAATTTTAGTTTTATCCCTTTCAGGGAGTTCATCTAATTTGCGTTTTATGGTATTGATGGCTTTTTCCGGATTATCTAATATCTCATCATTATCAAATCTTAATATCTCAAACCCTAAATGATTAAGCACTTCAGTCCTTGCATCGTCAGCCTCTTTATTTAATTTGTGGTGATGGCCATCTAATTCAATAATTAGTCCCTTTTTTAGGCTAACAAAATCAGCTATGAATTGACCAATGGCATGCTGTCTCCGAATTTTATAACCCGTTTTTTCACCACGCAAAAGCTGCCACAAAATATCTTCAGCTTCAGTTGGATTTTTTCGGTTATCCCTGCTAAAATCCTTCAACTGCTCATAGTATACAGGGTCCGCAGTTTCCCTATATATTCCGTCTTGCTCTTTAAGCCCTCCCTCCCGGGGAGGGTTTGGGTGGGGCTTGTTGCTTGGTTTGTAACTCCAATCCGTAGCTCTCGCCAACGGTGGTTCACCGGTTTCGGTTGGCAGGTATTTATCAATTTCGGGCAATATTAAGGGCAATTCGCTTTCATCAATCAGATAGGGCAAGCCATCCTTAAAGTAAACGGGTACGGGTTCGCCCCAGTAACGCTGGCGACCAAAAACAGCATCGCGCATTCTAAAGTTCACTTTTGCTTTACCCGCGCCAACCTCTTCCAATTTGGCAATCACAGCGGCGGTGCCGGCCTTATAATCCAGGCCGTTCATAAAGTCTGAATTGATATAGGTGCCTTCCTTGGTAGGGTCGGCTTCGGTTTCTATGTTCTGGATATCGATGATCGGCACTATCGGCAAGTTGAAATGCTTCGCGAACAAATAATCGCGCTGATCGCCGCTTGGTACGGCCATTACGGCACCTGTGCCGTAACCTGCAAGCACGTAATCGGCAATCCATAATTGGATCTTCTCGCCGTTCAACGGGTTCAGCACATAGCTGCCCGTAAATGCACCCGATACGGTTTTGGTATCGGCCATACGGTCCAGCTCGCTTTTCTTTTTGGTTTTGGCAATGTATTCCTCTATATCCTTTTTCTGCTCGGGTGTGGTCAAAGCTGCAACCAGTTCATGCTCGGGTGCCAAAACCACAAACGTAACACCGAAAATAGTATCCACACGGGTGGTGAAAACCTCTATGTAGTTAGTGGTGAGTTGTGCGTTTTGAGTGGTTTGCTCAATCGGAAATCTAACTGATGCTCCTACGCTCTTGCCAATCCAATTGCGCTGCATTTCTTTTAAAGGCTCAGGCCAGTCGATGGTGTCCAAACCTTCCAACAAACGCTGGGCATAGGCGGTAATGCGCATGCTCCACTGCATCATTTTCTTTTGCTCCACAGGATAGCCGCCGCGCTCGCTAAAGCCGTCTTTTACCTCGTCATTTGCCAGTACGGTACCCAGGGCGGCGCACCAGTTAACGGTACTTTCGCGCAGGTAGGTTAAGCGGTATTTTAACAGTTCAGCTTGTTGTTCCTGTTCAGTAAACGCTTTCCACTCATCGGCGGTAAAGCTTAGTATCTCTTCATCACACACGGCGTTGATGCCGGCGCTGCCTTTGTTTTCAAAATGAGCAACCAGGTCGGCAATCGATATAGCTTTGTCGGCCTCCTTGTTATACCAGCTGTTAAAAAGCTGCATAAAGATCCACTGCGTCCACTTGTAATAACCGGCGCTGCTGGTGCGTACCTCGCGGCTCCAATCGAACGAGAAACCTATCTGATCCAACTGGCGACGGTAAGTGGCAATATTATCCTCGGTGGTCACCGATGGGTGTTGCCCGGTTTGTATGGCATATTGCTCGGCCGGCAGCCCGAAGCTGTCGTACCCCATCGGGTGCAGTACGTTAAAGCCTTTTAATCGTTTGTAACGCGCAAAAATATCAGAAGCAATATAGCCCAGCGGGTGGCCAACATGCAGCCCCGCACCGCTTGGGTAAGGGAACATATCCAGCACATAGTACTTGGGTTTGTTGGTTTTATTTTCGGCCTTAAAGGTGTGGTTATCCGCCCAAAACTGCTGCCACTTTTTCTCTATATCCTTAAATTGATAGTCCATTTTATTAATTGCGCATGTGAGGGTGCGAAAATAATAAAAATGACGGTTAGTTTGGTAGAGATTGTGGGTTTAGGTTGGAGGTAAGTTAATTAGAGGTTGTAAGGGTTGTAAGGGTTGTAAGGGTTGTAAGGGTTGTAAGGGTTGTAAGGGTTGTAAGGGTTGTAAGGGTAATGCGAAATGAGGTTCGTTGTTTTAGAATTCTGCAAATTTCTAAAATTCGTTTAATTCGAGTTCAGATAATTATGGGCGATGCCTTTGGCCCGGGCTTTCCGTTCCAAGTCCGCACTTCGCTGCGCTGCATTTACGGGCTTTCCACTGCAATCCCTATCGCATTGTCTGAACCGTTGATTTTAATGATTAGATGATTCCGCTGATTGTCTGAACCGGGATTAAGCGGATTTATACGATTAAAAGGATTTTGATTTGCTGCGACAAATAACAGGCAGAACGAAGCCTCAAAAACCGGCCTTGTCCTGTTCGGCAACCACTGAAACTGCTAAAGCACAACCTTCCATAGAACAGGGCGCAGCCGGGAGTTTCTTTTGGTTACCTTTCTTTGCGGAAAAGAAAAGTAACATCCACAGGCCAAGCCACAACCACATACTGCACCTAACGAAGCACTAAAGAACCACAAACTTGAAAGCACAACCATCTCAAATCCTCAAGAAGCCCAAACTATTTCTACCTTTGCGCCATGCTTACCCTTCGCCAGCTATTTTTAAACAACAACGCCCAAACCACCCACTTCCCCCTGTTGCTGGAGTTTGAGCGCGCTGAAGGCGTTTATATGTACGACAAGGATGGCAAGCCCTTTACCGATCTTATTTCCGGCATCGGCGTAAGCAACCTGGGGCACAGCAATCCGCAGGTAATAGCAGCCATAAAAGAGCAGGTTGATAAATATATGCACCTGATGGTGTACGGCGAATATGTACAAACCCCTCAGGTAAAGTTTGCAGAGAAGCTGGTTTCTGTCCTGCCCCAAAACCTCAACTCCGTTTACTTCACCAATTCCGGTGCCGAAGCGGTAGAAGGCGCGTTAAAACTCGCCAAGCGTTTTACCGGCAGGCAGCAGATCATCTCCATGCATAATTCCTACCACGGTAGCAGCCATGGGGCGCTTAGCGTAATGGGTAACGAGGAATTTAAACAGGCTTATCGCCCACTGTTACCGGGTGTAAACTTCATCCGGTTTAACGAGGCTGAGGATCTCCACTTCATCACCACCGAAACCGCCTGCGTTATTGTAGAAACTGTACAGGGCGAGGCCGGCATCCGCGTGCCGGATGTGGCATACATGCAGGCCCTCCGCGCCCGCTGTACGGAAACGGGTACGCTATTAATTCTTGATGAGATCCAGGTTGCCTTCGGGCGTACGGGCAAGCTGTTTGCTTTCGGGCATTTTGGCATTGTGCCGGATATTCTGTTGCTGGCTAAAGCCTTGGGTGGCGGCATGCCCGTGGGGGCATTTATTGCTTCGGCTGAGGTCATGTCGGCATTTAAAGAAAACCCGATATTGGGGCACATCACCACCTTTGGCGGGCACCCGGTTTGCTGCGCCGCAGGGCTGGCCGCGCTGGAAGTTCTGCTGAATGATAAACTGATAGATGGTGTGGAAGCAAAGAACCAGCTTTTCCATCAACAGCTTACTCACCCGGCCATCAAGGGCATCCGCGGCAAAGGCCTGATGCTGGCTGTAGAATTTGAAAGTTTCGACCTGAACAAAAAAATAATCGACCGCTGTATAGAAAACGGCGTAATTACCGATTGGTTCCTGCACTGCAGCAACTCCATGCGCATTGCCCCGCCATTAATTATTACCGCTGAGCAGATCAACCACGCCTGCACGGTAATTATAGAGGCTATTGAGTATCATACCAACACAAGGGCCTAAACTCCCAATTCTCTTCAGAATTTTAATTATTACTATAATTTCTGTGTAAAAACGCGGTTACCAAAATTTATTCCCAGTTAATTGGTATAGTTTATGCACTATGGGTATGCCCGCATAAAGATTGCTTTTTACACTCGTAAATGTGGCTTTTAAGGCCACAACTGCATATTTTTTGGGTCAATACGGTTCAATTGTATTACAAAACAAAACATACGGCACCAACATCTACCTATGAAAATCGCTTATATATCTACCTTTCCGCCCCGCGAATGCGGCATTGCTACTTTTAATCAAAACCTGATGCATGCCATCAACGCAAATTATCCTAAACGGAAAACTTTGCTGGAAGGCGGTTTCGTGGTCGCCCTTAACGACTCGGAAAACATACAGGAATACGAATACCCGGAAGATGTAAAATACGTGATCCGCCAAAATCATCAGAAGGATTACATCCGTGCTGCAAATTATATCAATACCAGCGCGGTGGACGCGGTGATACTGGAGCACGAGTTTGGCATCTACGGCGGCGAGAGTGGTATCTACATCCTGCCGCTCATCAACCGTTTAGAAAAACCATTGATCTCTATCCTGCACACCATATTGAAGGACCCAAGCTATGTGCAGCGTATCATCATCCGCGAAATAGCCGAACAATCTTCCAAAATAGTGGTGATGAGCAAACGCGCGGTAGAGTTTCTAACCACCATTTACGATATCCCTGTAGAAAAGATCCAGATCATAGAGCACGGCGTGCCCGACCTGGAAGCATCTGAAGAAAACCCGGTTAAAAACCTTACACCATTTAAAAACCGACGCGTGATGCTCACCTTTGGCTTGATCAGTCGCAACAAGGGCCTCGAAACCGTTGTGCGTGCCCTGCCAAAAATAGTGGAGAAACACCCCGATGTAATGTACGTGGTACTGGGTAACACACACCCCGGCGTGGTTAAACACTCCGGCGAGGAATACCGCGACCACCTTAAAAGCCTGGCCGCGCAACTGAAGGTAACGCAGCATTTAGCCTTCATTAACAAGTTTGTTGCGGAGGATGAATTGATAGATTACCTTACTGCCGCCGAAGTATATGTAACACCCTACCTGAACGAAGCGCAGATCACCAGCGGGACTTTATCTTATGCCGTTGGCGCGGGTGCCGCAGTGGTATCAACCCCCTACTGGCACGCTACCGAACTGCTGGCGGATGATCGTGGCCGCCTCTTCGATTTTAAAAACGCAGATGCATTGGCCGAAACCGTTAATGAATTATTGGACGACGATGCCCTGCTGAATGAACTGAAAGAAAACGCCTACGAATACGGTTTGCATTTACGCTGGCCTGTGATAGGGTCGGAATTCATCAAAGTAGCACAGGAAGCAGCCGCAACGCATGATTTTAGCGACAAAATATTAAAGAACAGCATTGTAGACCCCGAAGTACTGCCCAAATTCAGCTTGGCGCACGTAACCCGTTTAACGGATGATACGGGGATTGTACAACACGCCAAATACGGCATTCCCAATTTAAAGGAAGGCTACTGTGTTGATGATAACTCCCGTGCGCTTATTATGGCATTAATGGCCTATCAGCGTAACGGCAGCCAGGAAGCTTATAGGTTATTGCCTATCTATCTCAGCTATATCCACTACATGCAAACGGATGATGGTAACTTCCGCAACTTCCTCAGCTTTGACAGGCGATATCTGGATGAGGTTGGTACCGAAGATTCGTTTGGCCGTACCATTTGGGCACTGGGCCATCTCATCAATTGCGCGGCAAGCAACTCTTACCGCGAATTTGCGCTGGAGCTTTTCCACCGATCATACCCGCACTTTAAGGCGCTGAGGTATTTGCGAGGTTTGGCTAATACGATCATCGGCGTTAGCTTATACCTGCAAGCGTTTCCAACGGATGAGGGCATGGTGCAAGAACTAAAACGCATGACACAGCCATTGATAGATGCTTACAATAACACCCGCAGTGATGATTGGGAATGGTTTGAAGAAAGCATGACCTACGATAACGCTATATTGCCTTTGGCCCTTTTGCATTCCTGCGAAATAACCGGCAATGAGGGGGCCAAAAAGATAGCGCTGACCACCATGGCGTTCCTTGATAAGCTAACCTTATCAAACGGCTATTTAAGTCCGGTTGGTAACGATGGCTGGTATTACCGCGGGGGCAAGTTCCCAACGTTCGATCAGCAGGCTATCGAAACTATGGCTATGGTACTGATGCATTTCCAGGCATACCAGATCTTCCGCAAGCCGCAGTATATCGAAAAAATGTTCCTGAGCTATAAATGGTTCCTGGGCGAGAACACCTTGCGCGCGCCGCTTTACGACCACGAAACCAAGGGATGCTGCGACGGTCTGCTGCCAACAGGTATTAACCGTAACCAGGGAGCCGAAAGTACGCTGGCTTACCTGATATCGCATTTAACGGTATTAAAAGCCTTCGAGCTGGAGTACGAGTATAATAAGATTGAAGAACACGTAAAACTCTGCTAACGTGAGAGCAGCCATATTAGCACCCGTTGCCTGGCGCACACCGCCCAGGCACTACGGGCCGTGGGAACAGGTAGCATCAAACATTGCCGAAGGCTTGATAAAGCTGGGCGTTGAGGTGACTTTATTTGCCACGGGCGATTCTATCACCTTGGGGAAATTAGATGCTATTTGCGACCAGGGTTACGAGGAAGACCGCACACAGGATGCCAAGGTTTTGGAGTGCCTGCACATCAGTAATTTGATGGGAAAGGCAGGCGAGTTTGATATCATCCATAATAACTTCGATTTTTTGCCGCTGACATATTCCGCGCTGATCAAAACGCCGATGATCACTACGATACATGGTTTTTCGTCGCCACGAATTATCCCGGTTTATAAAAAGTATAATTCCATTGGCCACTACATATCCATCAGCAATGCCGATCGCAGCGCCGAGCTGGAATACATCGCCACGGTTTATAACGGGTTAAACACCGCAGAATTTAATTTCACCGAAATACCTGAAGATTACTTGGTATACTTTGGCCGCATTCACCACGACAAAGGCGCTGCCGAAGCCATACAGATAGCCAAAAAAGCAAAAAAGAAACTGCTGATTGCCGGGATCATCCAGGATGAGAATTACTGGCGCGAAAAAGTGGAGCCTTACCTGGACGAGCAGATCCAGTATATGGGCCATGCCGGTCCCGAAAAGCGTAACGAACTTTTAGGTAACGCCTCCGCCCTGTTGCACCCCATCAATTTTGCCGAACCCTTTGGCATGAGTGTAGCCGAGGCGATGCTTTGCGGTACGCCGGTTATCGCCTTCAACAAAGGCTCGATGCCGGAATTAATCCAACACGAAAGAACCGGTTTTTTAGTAAATACGATAGATGAGGCGGTAAACGCGGTATTGCAACTAAGCAATATCAGCCGGCAAAGATGCCGCGATTGGGCGGCTTCGCAATTTTCTGCAGAGAAAATGGCAGGGGATTATTATAAATTGTATCAGCAGATATTAGGTTGAGAGGCAGGGTTAGAACAATTGCTTAAACCGCGTGGCGATAGACTCACCCCGACTACGCTACGCTGGTCGACCCTCTCTGCTCCGCAAAAAAGAGGGTTAAATAATCCTCGCTATGCGGCTAAAAATCTGCGGAGCGAAAGAAACCACTCACCACTCTCCCCTCACCAAACTACCCAATATCCCGCAAACCCTCGCCAATAGTAAGATGGCTCAACTCCGGCTGGTTATCGTAATTAATCAGCGGCCTCAGTTTGGTTTCGGTGGGTTGCATGTAAGGTTTTTCTACCACCTCTTCATTGTAAGAACCCAAATCTGCCGGGCGGGCGTAACTATAACCTAATCGTTTATTTTCCTCCTCAATAAAGGTAAACAGATCGCCCAGTGCCGAGTGAACTGCCTGCAGGAATTTGTAACTGGTTGATGTAAGGGCTTTACCAGTATCATCGGGACCTTTGCCAGGCTCGCAAAAGTTAAGGCGTGTGATTACGCCGTTTGTTAATTCAACCTCAAACTTGCCTTCGTTATGCCAGGTTAAATTATTTTTTATTTCTCTATAGTGATCCATTTTGTTTGGTAATTATTTTTGCATGGGGATTTGTTAATAGCCCCGTTATTAGTTTAATAAGGGCTCTTAATCGTTCATGCAATGTGTGTGCCAGCCAACCCTTTAATCATGGTTTATCGGCTCTGTTAATACTTTTATTTCAGCGGGTTAATTAATCATTAAAAAAGTTTAACGTTTATTAATAATTCTGTAGTAAAAAAATCTAAAAGTGCTTAAAATGAGGTTAATCCCGGCAATCTTTATAGCAAAGCAGTTGACGACTGTTCAGAAATACATACACCGCGTTAAGCTTTATTTATGTGCTGATTTTTTTATAAATTGCCTCTGTTTTCAACCAATGACCGGCAAACAAAAATTAGGGAACCCGTATTTCATCGGCGCTGTTACAGCGCTGCTGATAAACGATTGGTACCTCAAGCAAACGTATCATAACCAACTGACAGGCAAACTGTCGGACTTTGCGGGGCTATTCGCGCTGCCATTTTTTTTGAGCACGCTTTGGCCCCGAAGAAAGATGCTTTTTTATGTCACTGTTTCCCTCTTGTTTGTCGTGTGGAAATCGCCTGTAACGCAGCCTATTATAGATACTGTAAATTCGCTGGGCATCCCCATGTCGCGGGTGGTGGATTACAGCGATTACTACGCGCTGGCTGTTTTGCCGCTATCGTTTTATGTATTTAATACCGCGACCGCCTACCAACTGAAACCCGCGCTGTTAAATGCTTTGATGGCAATCTCCGTTTTCTCCTTTGTGGCCACTTCCATGCCTAAGGGTAAGTACACTAAATTCAGGGGCATCAACAAAACCTACGCCTTCAATTTTTCAAAGCGCGAATTGATATCGAGGGTAAACTCCATGCAACTGGAATATGTAAAAGACATTGAGAACCTTGTGCACAGCCGTAATAACGTAAAAGGCACGTTACAGCCCGACACCGCACGGATAGATTTCGATAGCAAGGCAAATATATTTTACTACAGCACCACCTTCAGCAAAAAAGATACGATAGCACAAATATTGGATTATGAGCGGCTGAAAGACCAGGACACCGTCCGGCTGCGCACCATGTATTCCGATATCAATATATCGGGCAACGGCGCCCATTCTGAGTTGAAATTACTGAACCTGGTAAAATATGTTGAGCAAACCAGCAAAACCGACGAGCGGGAAAAGGCTATAGGCTTTTTTGAGAAAATAGTGATCAAAAAAATAAACAGCTACGGCAAGTAAACCGTCAATCAAAAGAATTATCTCAGTTATTTAATATCACGTATCCTACTGGATAACATACAGCTACAATAGGGCAAATTCCAATCATTTGATGGATAATAATGCGCTACATTTACCTTAACCACTTTATGTTTCGTGTGTAATATGCAAACAGTCAACCGCTCTTTCCGTAATGCTTTATTTATGATGCTTTTTGCATCGGCTTTAGTTTCCAGCACCTCACTTTATGCGCAGGATCCCTGGAAAAATCTGGAGAAAAGACCATCTACCCTTAATTTGGATAAGGGGCTGTTAACTTTCAATACACCCGCATTTCGCCTCAAACTGGTAAAAGCATCGCAAACCGTTGCCGCGCTGGAACCAAATACCGAAAAATATTTTGATTATACACCCGCCGCGCGCCTTGCACAGCGCAGCAGCAACGGCATGTACCATTTAGGCGATCTCAACCTGCGTTTAAAAACCGAAGGCGATACCGCCTGGACAAAATACGCTACCGCCTCCAACCGGACCGATGTAATTCCTTTAGAAACAAAACAAGCGGGCGTACTCGCCGCGGCAGATCTGTCGCCAACCTTGCCCGCCAACATCCCGCTGAATGTGCAACGTTACTGGCAGGTGGTTAACGGCAATTTGGTGCTGTTATTCAAGTTAAAAAATACCGGCAGCCATACGGTGGAGATAGGCGCTTTGGGAATGCCCATGATATTCAACAATATTTTGCAGGGCGAGGAATTAGAACAGGCCCACGCCCGCAATGTATTTTACGACCCATACATTGGTAAGGATGCGGGCTATTTACAGGTAACCCGCCTGAGTGGCAAAGGGCCGGTATTGCTGGTTACGCCCTATGGCCACTCGCCGTTTGAGGCATATAACCCATTATTAACTGACCCCACCCCAAAAGGGATAGACTTTGAGGGCTTTTACGAGTGGATGGTGCACAGCAAGGCCTATGCCGAAACCGATTGGAAAAAAGCCGAACCCTGGAACAAGCCAACCTCAGTTTACATAAAGCCCGGCCAAACCGTTGAATATGGTGTTCAGTTTGTACTGGCCCCTTCTATTAAAGGCATCGAACAAAAACTGATTGAGCAGCACCGCCCCATTGCGGTAGGTGTGCCGGGTTACGTGCTGCCGCAGGGCACCGATGCAAAGCTATTTTTAAATTATGGCAAAGAAGTAAAGAGTTTAAAGGTGGAACCCGCCGGGGCTTTGAGCGTTAGCCCAAGTACTGCGGAAAACAAGAACCTGCAAGCCTACACCGTAAAAGGCCTGCAATGGGGCCGCGCGCGCTTAACCATTACTTATACCGACGGGTTAAACCAAACCATCAGTTATAAAGTGATTAAGTCGGAGCATGATCTGGTTAAAGATTTCGGCCGGTTTCTTACCCACGAACAATGGTTTGATAAGCCCGATACCTTCCACCGCAACCCATCGGTGATCACTTACGATTACGAAAAAAAACAACAGGTTACCCAGGATAGTCGCGTTTGGATAGCCGGGCTGAGCGATGAGGGTGGTGCCGGCAGCTGGCTGGGTGCAATGATGAAACAATTGGTACAGCCCGATAAGGCCGAGATAGCCAAACTGCAGGAATTTGTAAACCATACGCTGTTCGGCAATATCCAGCATAGCGAGGGGCCGCAAAAATACGGCGTGAAGAAAAGCGTATTTTATTACCAGCCCGATAGCATCCCCAAAGGAACTTACAGCGACAGCCTTAACTGGAAAACCTGGGCCGCCTGGAGCCACAAGGACGCTAATGATGTTGGCCGCTCTTACAATTACCCGCACGTTACGGCTGCGCATTGGGTAATGTACCGCTTGGCGCGCAACCACAATAGTTTGGTTACACAACAAAACTGGCAATTCTATTTAAACAACTCCTACGAAACGGCCATGGCCATGGTGAAGCAGGCCCCCTATTATGCACAGTTTGGCCAAATGGAGGGAACAATATTCTATTTACTATTGATGGACTTGAAAGCCGAAGGCTGGGGCGATAAAGCGCTCTCATTAGAAACCGAAATGCGTAAACGTGCCGATCACTGGCGCACGTTGCAATACCCCTTCGGCAGCGAAATGCCCTGGGATTCTACCGGGCAGGAAGAGGTTTACAACTGGTCGGCCTACTTTGGGTATACTGATAAAGCGGAGGTGACCATTAACGCAATACTGGGCTATATGCCAACCGTACCGCATTGGGGATATAATGGCTCGGCGCGTCGGTATTGGGATTTTTTATATGGAGGCAAACTCTCCCGCATCGAGCGGCAGCTGCACCACTACGGTTCGGGCCTGAATGCCATACCCGTACTCAGCGAATACCGCAGCCACCCCGATGACCTGTATTTATTACGTGTGGGTTATGGCGGTTTAATGGGGTCGGTGGCCAACATCACGCAGGATGGTTTTGGTCCCGCAGCTTTCCATTCCTATCCATCCACCCTCAAAATAGATGGTCTCTCCGGCGATTACGGGCCAAACTTTTTTGGTTACGCGGTAAATTCGGCCACTTATATCACCCATGATAAAAACTTCGGCTGGTTGGCCTTTGGTGGGAATTTGAAGAAGGCTGATGGCTTGATAAAGGTCAACATCACCACCGCATCTGCTCAACGGGTATTTATTGCACCTGCCGGGCTTTGGCTTACACTGGATGCCGGTACGTTTAAAACGGTTACCTATAACCCTGCAACCGGCCAGGTTGCTATTACTTTAAATGCTGCCGATGATTTTACACCGAAGGCGTATTTGCGTATCCAACAATCGGCGAAAGGAGCGCAGTATAAGTTGAAAGGAAAACAAGTTACAGAACGAGGAGCGTATGTGATAGCTTTAGGGACGAAAACTACAGAAGTGACATTGAGCAGGTAGTTAATACCTTTTGTATTCAGATAGGCTTCCGTGTCCTGGAGGGCAATGTCGTTACTTGAGAAACCCCATCGGGGTTTAAGGTCGGTAGTATGTAGCCAAGAAAATTCTCTCGTACCGTTAGGTACGAAACGCGCCAGTAGTGTACCTAATGGCACACCAAACACTATTACAATGTTTATTCTACCCACCTTTTGCACCTATGGTGCATTGATCATCCTTAAATAATGACATCATCCCAAAGAGTCGAGAAGCCGATCTCTCTACTCTATCCCGTCCGCTTTCAACTTATTCAGCAGCTCATCCAGATCCACTTCGGCAAAGGCGGTTGATGAATCGGATACGCCGTATGGGACGATCAACTTGTTATTATGGATAAGCGCACCGCAGGAATACAGCACGTTTGGTACGTACCCCTCTCGCTCGTCGCTGTTGGGGATCAATAATGGTTCTTTTAGGCGGCCAATCTCTACAGCCGGGTCGTCCAACTTTAGCAGGCTTGCGCCCAGCACATAGCGGCGCATAGGGCCAACACCGTGGGTAATCACTATCCAGCCGTCTTTGGTTTCTATCGGCGAGCCACAGTTACCTATCTGTACAAACTCCCAGCTAAATTTCGGCTGTTGCAACAATACCGGCTTCTCCCAAATGTTTATCTTATCCGAGTACATGATGTAGTTGTTGCAACCGTCTATCCGGCTTATCATCATGTACTTTCCGTTCACTTTACGGGGGAAAAGCGCCAAATTTTTATTTTGGGCACCAGCGCCGTAAAGCGGCATGATCTTAAAATTATAGAAATCGGTGGTTTGCAGCAGCTTGGGCATAATTAGCGCGCCATCGTAAGCGGTGTAAGTGGCATAATAAACAGAGGTTCCATCTTCGTTTTGGAATTGCACAAAGCGCGCGTCTTCAATACCCTTACGCTCATATTCAGAGATGGGGAATATCACCCTATCAGAGATATCGGTATCCAGCGAGAAAACAATTTCATAATATGAATCGGCCAGCCAAAGCACCTTGTCATACTCCAGGCGCTTCATATCACTCTCCTGCAGTTTTTGCGAATCGAGGATGATGCGGCGCAGGTTAGAGTATTCAAAATGATGGTCGAGCTTGCTTTCCAGTTCATGCAGCACATCTATGTTGATCTGCGTGATGGCAGCCTTATCAAAAAACAGTTTTTTGTTGTAAACCGCGTTGCGCACAATCTCCGCCTCATCTATATAGCTCCCGGCCGGCAAAACGGTAATATTATTATTCTTATCGATCAACGCCCTGCGGAAGGTAATGGAGGAAATATGCCCCTCACCCACCGCCCTGAAGCTGATGATCACGCGGCGTTGCCCGTCTTCCAGCTCGGTTTGATCGGGATCCTCCACGATAGAAGGATTAAAAAATGCAGCCGACTCGATAGAATACTCGTGGGTAAAATAAGACCCTATGAGGAGCTTGCGATAAACCGTCAGGGTATCAAAATCGATTGCCAGTTCTTCAAAAAGGGGTTTTAGTTTGCTGCAATGGCGGTTTAAAACCCGGGTGATATTACGGTGGCGTTTAGAATACTCCTGCAATAGCGGCGAAACAATGCCAAATGCAACCTCTTCGCTGATGCCCATTACTCTTTGCAAAACTTCCTTAGCACGATCATTCCCGTTAAAAAAGAATCTCGCAATTACACGCTTAGGATCGGGATTTACTCTTACTGGTTTTCTTTCTATGGAAAGTCTCATCAAAAAAATAGTTTATTATTTAACACCATTGGCGCTAAATTGATTTGTCAATTTTATAAAACCTTAATCAAGGTGAAATTATCCTCAATAATCGGGCTAAGCACTGCATTTAACGCGTCTTTTTAAATAAAAGCGTATAACCATCGGATAAGATTTAAGGCAAAAGGTTTAATAGAACCGACCCGGTTAGGCCATCCGGTTGCGCTTGATCATATATTCCTTCAGGATGTTGTTGTAACCCTGCTCAATATCGGCATCCACAATATCAATATGGTACTGGGCGCATTTCAGTTCCAGCTGGTGGCGGTATTCTTTAAGCGATGTGATATAGCTTTCGCGAATTTTATTGGGATGCACGCGCACTTCTTCCCCGGTCTCTATATCCACAAAATGATGCGGACGGCTATCAAAATTAAAATCCAGCTCCTTTTGTTTACTGGTTACGTTAAAGATTACCACTTCGTGCTTTTTATATTTAAGGTGCTGTATGGCAGCAAAGAGTTCCTGTGTTTTTTGTGGGTTGATACTATTCTCCAGCATATCGCTAAAAATGATCACCATCGAGCGCTGGTGAATTTCGCCCGCCAAATGGTGCAGCACCGTAGAAATATTGGTAGCCGTATTTTGCTTCGGATTGTTGTAGATCCTTTCCAACTGTGCATACAGGTAAAACAAGTGCGCCGATGTGGAGCGGGCCGGACTCATCCAGTCCATCTTATCCGAGAACAGGCACAGCCCAAATGCGTCCCGTTGTTTTTTAAACAGGTACATCAGCGAAGCGATGGCATATACCGAGAATTGCAGTTTATTGATGCCCTCCGTCGGGAAATTCATGGATGATGAGGTATCCAGCAACAAATAGCAGCGCAGGTTGGTTTCTTCCTCAAACTGTTTTACAAACAACTTATCGGTACGGGCGAGGAGTTTCCAGTCAATATTTTTTACCGATTCGCCATTGTTGTACAACCTGTGCTCGGCAAATTCTACCGAAAAGCCGTGAAAAGGGCTTTGGTGCAGGCCCGTTATAAAACCCTCAACAACCTGCCGGGCAAGCAATTCCAGGTTGGCCAGCTGGCGCACATGTTGATTGTTGTTTAACTGAGGCATTATTAGATAAAATTTTGTGACAGCCCAATAAAAATTGAACTAATTATTGATAGGGCTGCTGCGACGCCGAATATTATTGATTTTGAATAACGATTTTCAGTTATTTTCAGTATCAGTATCAACAAAACGGCTAAAATCATTGCAACGCATGTCACCCCAAAAATTGTAGCAACAAAAAATGCCACGCCCATGCCTCTCTGCCCTTCTGCAAAACAAGGGCTACTGAAAGAAACAGCCATAAATAGCACTAAAATAGCTTTAGCAAAAAATCGGTTCACAGTGAGGCATTATCAAAACGAAGATACTTAAAACCTCGTATAAAACGCTGTTTGTATAATATGGTTAACGGTGTAAGCGGTAGCCTGTTTGGTGTATTGGTTCATGTAGCCCAATTCCACGTCAAACTTTTTACTGAAGCGGAAACCGAAGGCAGCGTAAGCACGGTTTTGGTCGAAGAAGTGTTTGTTAACTTTATCCTTGTTTTGCACGTTTACAAAAACTTCGTTCTGCAATGCAAAGAACGGACCTTTGGTAAACACCGAATCGCTTTTAAAAGGCACCACCGCCCGGGCAAAATAACGCAGGCGCTGCGAAAAGTAGCTATCGGTAGCCGTAGCGGAGGTATTGCCCAAAAAGCGCTGCTCTAACCGGAAACGATGCTGTAACGAAACAGTTCTGCTTAATTTTTGATTGATGATAAACTGCTCCCAGATGCGGCTCTCCGGGCGAAAAGTGGAAGCACCACTTGCCGACCTGCCATTGGTGGCGATGTAAGCATACCCAACAGCGCCTATCTTATTTTTTGAGAAATAATAATTTATCGATGGGCGAAGCAGCACGTTGCGTAAATAGTCCACCCGGTCTGCCGAGCGGAACTGCGCATCGAACGAGGCTCCCCAATGCTGCGAAAATCGTTGGGTGTGGAACAAGGCCGCCCAGCCGGCAGATTGATTGTCCTGAGCGAAAAGTTTGCAAGGTGCTAAAAATGTAAAAAGCAGCAAAAGCTGGAGTAGTTTATTCTTCATAAATAACAGATAGATATAATACAATGGCCTGGCGTGGGGGGCACACCCTCATGGCGTTATTGCGCAAAAATACTATTTTTGGTTAAAAATGCTAATCTTTAAACTTGGCTATTCGTTTCCTACCAAGATCGTATGACAAGCGGAAAGCCTCCTGGTTGCTACCGCCGCTGAGCGGAGTTTGATGAAAACTAAGGATAAACTGCCCGGTTATGCCTTTGTATAGAAACGGTGTATAGATGATATCCAGGCGGTTATAGGTTTTGTATTGGTAATAGGCATCCCCGAACGAGACGTTATGCCCGTCGCCTTTGTAAAACTCATCGTACAGGGCAAAACGCTTATAGCTTAAATAGGCGTTGGCAACAAAGCCCGTAGGTTTTTTAAAGCCCGAAACATTACGCTCCCGCTCGAAGGACATCATACCACCTGCTTCAAAATTTAAGGAATCGAGAAAGGTTTTATGGCTGAAATTGGCTCCCAGTTTTACTTGTATGGCTCCGTTATCGCGGATATGGTCGTCAGGAATGGCAATCGCCGGCCCTGCATCGTGCAGTAAAAAAAAGTAATGTGAAAGGTAGAACGGCCCTTTTGCAAAAGGCTGGTACTTGCCCGAAAAGCCGAACAGGAATTGCTCGCGCTCGGTATCCGTTTGACGGCTCACCCAATCTATCCACACGGTTTCGCTAAAATTACCAGTGTGATATTTAGCCAGCAAACCCTCTACATTAGGGCGAAAGTAACGCAGCGTATCGTTAAGCATCCCACGGGGATAATCGGTCAGCAAACCTTCGCGCGGGAATTCACCGGCGTTAAACAGCCAGCGTTTACCTGTATGGTTAAAGTAGGCAACCGGGTTCACTTTTAAAAAGTAAGGTTTCGCGCCAAACTCGTGCAGGCCGTTTACACCCACAATAAAGCGGTTGGCGCTATCCAGGTTCAGCCCAAAATCGAGCGCGAGCCTGGTGCCCGAATAAGTGCGCGAACGGATGAGTGATTCTTTATACTCCCGGTTATCAAAAAAAACCGATCCATTAAAATGTACATCCACCGTTTGGGCAGCAGCGGCACGGGCAATTAAAACAGTAACTATGAGTAAGTATATCTTTTTGTGCATCGTATCAATTTATTATTCAACTGTAAATTTTATCAGGCGGCTATTCTTACTACCCCTGAACGGTTCGGTACGGATAGAGAACATCAGGTAATACGTGCCTTTCTCCTTAGGCGCTGCCACCGATGTTTTATAGACCTTGCTTTCACCGGACTTCAGGCTGATGTTGTTAAAATCAGCACCGGATTGCTGCACCTCCGCAATATCCGTCGGCCCTGTAAAAAAGCAGCCTTCCAAATACACGGGGTGTTTGTAGCCAACGTTGGTAAAATTAACATCGTAGGTGTAAGGGTTGGTTATCTTGAGGTCAAATTCCACTTTTTGCCCGGGATGCGCGGTCACCGGCTTTATTTTAGTGTCGATAGCTATCTTTTGGTAGGTTCGTGCGTCCTCAACCCAAGTGCCGTACCAGGTACCAACTTCGCCGGTGATGGTATCAGTTTTATAACCTGGCAGCGGATCGCTCAACACCAGGTAAACGCGTTTGTGCTGCAGGCTATCCTCCATCGGCCATATATCAAACATGGTGCGGCCATAGTAGCGCGAATCGTAAGCGAAACCTTTAAGGGTATGGTTATAAAAATCGTACTTAGATGGATTTTGGAAGCCATCGTCCATCACCATCCAGGCATCGCCTGCTTTTTCGTGCACCTTTGCCGCCCACTCCCGGAAACCAAAATAGGTTTGCAGCGCCTGCACCTTTTTAATAAATGGCAAGCCCAAAACCAGCGAAGCGCGCAGCACCAAAATGAGCACGATATTGGCAATCGCGACATTAAAAAGCCATTTGGGATGATTGTTATTCCGTTGCAGATTGATCATCACCAACGCTACCAATGGGATAAAACCAATAAGCGTATAGTGCGGCTGCACATTGGCGAAAAACGTATTCACACAAAAGAAACCGAAAGTACCGATGGCGTTAAACACCAGCGCCCGAGTAAATGTATCTGTAATTTTAGTTCGAAATGCTTTGTAGAATAAGAACCAGCTCAGTAGGATCCCGCCAAGTAAAAGCTGGCCCGAAAGGTACTCGATGGTTAAGGATATATTGTAGATCTTGTCAGACGAGCGCTCGAACAATTGGTAATTTACCGCCGGGAAATTGCGGTGCGCCTGCCATAAAATATGTGGCGTAAAGCAAATAAGCCCGGTTACAATAGCCAGGTAAAATGAGGGACGTTTAAACAATTTCCAGTTAGATAGCACCGTGAAGCCGACAAGCAGGATCCCATGGTATTTGCTGTACAACAGGCAGGCAACCACCAACCCAATAATAATTGCCGTTCGCCAGCTATCCTTTTCTGCATACTTCTGATAGAAATAATAAAACACCACCGCGAAGAAAAACAGCGGCGCATCGGGCGTGGTGGTAAAACCATACACATGGAAAACCAATACGCAGGAGGTAAGCAATATAAACCACTTGGGCGTTACCGCGTATTTTTTAACAACGAGCCAAAGCAGGTAAAGAGCTAAGCTGTTGGAGAGCACTGCCACCAGCCTCGCGCCTAATTCGTTATGGAAAAGTGTGTAGCCAATTTTGATAAACACCGCCATCATAGGCGGATGGTAAAAGTAGCCCCAATCCGGTTTTTGGGCGTAAAGCCAGTAGTAGGCTTCGTCGCCATGGAGTTCTAAAACCGCGGCCTGCAGCAGGTTCAAAACCGTCCAGCAGGCGATGAAGTACCAGATGGGTTTATTGGATTGAACGGGATTGCTTGCAGTGGTAGCCATTGAACAGATTATGCTGCAAAGTTAAAATAAATGCATTAAGCCCGCGGTGATTAATGGTTATGATTATTTTAAGAAACGGCCGTACAATTCATATAAAAATTGAATATTTGACCCATGACAAAACAACAATTCGATACCATTAAACGGCCCCGTTTAATGGTATTAAACATATTAGAAAAATTCACGCTGGAGCAAATAAACGCCATCCCCGCCGGCTTTAACAACAACATTGCCTGGAACCTTGGGCACATGCTGGCCGCCCAACTGGGTATTTGCTACAAACGCGCCGGACTGGAAGTTGATGAAAGCTTTTACCAAACGTACAAACCGGAAAGTAAACCGGAGGGCCCTATAACCCAACAGCAACTTGATGAGATAAAAGAAAGACTGATCAGCAGCCTCGACCAGTTAGAAAAAGATCATCAGGCCGGCATTTTCGCCAACTACCCCACCTGGAGCACCCGCTACGGCGTAGTTATCAGCAATATCGACGACGCGATTTCATTTTTGCCGTTTCACGAAGGGCTACATATTGGGTACATTATGGCGATAAGGAAGTTGGTGTAGGGCATCTAATTCTCTGAGAGGGGATTTTTGATTACTTGAAAAAAAGATCATGAATTGGATTATTGGGAAGACTAAAAAAATGCGATATCACACAGATCTGCGTGTGATATTAAACCCGATCCATGATTATGTAGCGGATTTTAATTGACTATTTTCCGATTTATAGCAATCCCTTACAACATCGAAATTACGATTGATGAGAATGCAATACCTTTAGCCGAGGGCAACGAGTTAATATGGAAGAACGGGAACCTTCAATATCCTGATGCTGCAATAGAGATTATTTGTTTTGATAGCGGGTATACGATTGTAAAATTCACGGATGAACGGCTATCAGCTAAATTTAAAGCATATTTTGGCGACGAGGCGATTGAACTGGAAAAGTTCACATCAAAATTCACTAAAATCATAACGACAAAATAACGGCTTGCAAATCAGGCAGTCTGTTAAAACCCTTGTCGGTAGTAAATAAAGGCAAATCGTAGTACAAAGCAGTTGCAGCGATAATTGCGTCGGGAAGCTTTATTTTAGATGTCGACCTAACTTCGATAGTCAAATCTTTTATCTCAGGCTCAATATCTACGATATGGCACTGAGATAAAAACGTCTTTATTAGCACCTTTTGCTCATTCGATAAAGCTGAAAAACTTAAAACCTCTATTCGGAAATTATGGATACAAATAAATCTCGCCCTGCTATTAGCTGGCGGACCTCTTCTACTCCATTAAACAAATTGATAATTACAGAAGTGTCTACTACGATACTATTTCCACTCATCGCGGATCTTCAGTTGATAGGCTAATCCATCTACACCAAAATTTATTTTCCCGAAATATTTATCCAGGTCAATTGGCTCCTTCTTTTTGGGAAGCTTAGCTAACTCCTTATCAAGCTCGCTACGCGTAGTGTTTTTATTTATCTCAATTACTTTGCCCATATACAAATATAATTAACTGCACCCACAAAAAAAAGCCCGGCATAACCGGGCTTCCATATTTTAAGAACGAGCGACTACACGCCTAACAACAACCTTGTAGGGTCTTCCAGTAATTGTTTTACACGTACCAGGAAGCTTACCGATTCGCGGCCATCAATGATGCGATGGTCGTATGACAGGGCAAGGTACATCATCGGGCGGATCACCACCTGACCATTTACGGCAACCGGGCGCTCTATGATGTTGTGCATACCTAATATGGCACTCTGTGGTGAGTTGATGATCGGGGTAGACATCATGGAACCAAATACACCCCCGTTGGTGATAGTGAAGGTGCCGCCTGTCATTTCGTCGATAGTCAGTTTGCTTTCGCGGGCTTTGCCTGCTAAAACAACAATAGCTTTTTCAATTTCGGCAAGGCTCATGCTCTCCGCGTTGCGGATAACCGGAACCACCAGGCCTTTTGGAGCCGATACCGCGATAGAGATATCAGCAAAATTGCTGTAAACCACTTCTTCGCCGTCTATGCGTGCGCCAACGGCCGGCCACTCTTTAAGGGCCTCAGTAACGGCTTTTGTAAAGAACGACATAAAGCCTAAGCCCACGCCATGCTTCTCTTTGAATTTATCTTTGTATTTACCACGCAGTTCCATAATTGGCGACATATCCACTTCGTTAAAAGTGGTTAACATCGCGGTCTCATTTTTCACAGCGACCAAGCGCCTTGCTACGGTTTTACGTAGAGAAGACATTTTTTCGCGGCGATCTGAACGCGGACCAGCAGGTGCAGAAGGTGCGGCGGCAGGGGCAGCAGGTTTTGCAGCTGGCGCAGGTGCAGCAGCGGCAGGTTTTTGTGCGGATAATGCATCACCTTTAGTAATGCGGCCATCAACACCGGTACCGTTTACTGATGCGGATTCAACGCCTTTCTCAGCTAATATTTTTGCGGCAGCAGGCGATGGCACACCCGATGCATAAGTTGTTCCTTTTGATGGAGCAGTTTGTGGTGATTCATTAACCGCATCGGCAACTGCAGGGGTTACGGCGGTAGCGCCTCGGGGTGCTTCACTGCCACCACCTTCAATGGTACAAACTACCGCGCCAATGGCAAGGGTATCGCCTTCTTTGGCTATAGTTTTTAGCGTTCCTGCTTTTTCGGCAGTAAGCTCAAATGTTGCTTTATCTGATTCCAGTTCGGCAATGGCTTCGTCCATTTCAACGGCATCACCATCTTTTTTCATCCAGCGCGAAAGGGTTACTTCTGTAATAGATTCGCCTACTGTTGGCACTTTTATTTCCAACAATGATGGTGCAACAGCTGGAGCCAGTGCGCTTGCAGGAGCAGCCGCAGGGGCTTCTTCTTTAGCGGCAACAGGTGCAGCAGGTGCTTTATCAGCGGCAGGTGCAGCAGCGCCGGCGCCTTCTTCTATGGTAGCAACCACGGCTCCAATAGGCAGTACATCGCCTTCTGCAGCTTTGGTGGTTAAAGTCCCGGCTTTTTCTGCGGTAAGTTCAAAAGTTGCCTTGTCTGATTCCAGTTCGGCTATTACTTCGTCCATTTCCACATGGTCGCCGTCTTTTTTCTTCCAGGCAGATAATGTTACTTCGGTTATGGATTCGCCTACCGGCGGAACTTTTATTTCTAAACTCATGTTATTTAGTTATGTGTTATTGAGTTGTGAGTATTGAGTTTTTATATCGCGCATTAATATTTGTATAAGTAATAAGATGTGCTATGATACTCATAACTCAACACTCACTACTTAAAACTAATACCTCAATCCGCTCCCGCGTTAGCCATTTTTTCGGTTGTCTTTTTTATAGCTGCTTTTACCACTTTACCGGCAGGGGTATCAAATGCCTTGGTAACAATGTGGGCCTGCTGCGCGGCATGCTGTTTGGCAAAACCGGTAGCCGTGCTGCTTCCCTCTAAACGAGAGATCACCTTCATGTTAAAATGCTTATCGCCATGGAATTTACGGCAGATGTATGGCCATGCGCCCATGTTCTCCGGTTCTTCCTGCACCCAAATAAATTCGGTTGCTTTTTCGTATTTGGCTTTTATTTTGATGATCTGCTGTATAGGTGTCGGGTACAATTGCTCTACACGAACAATGGCCACATCCTTGCGTTTGTCTACCTGTTGTTTCTCCAGCAGGTCGTAATAAACCTTACCCGTACATAGCAGCACGCGTTTTACTTTCTTAATATCAGCATAAGTGTCGTCTATCAGTTCCTGGAATTTCCCGCTGGTAAAGTCCGCTATTGGCGATACGCATTTAGGGCTACGTAATAAGCTCTTAGGTGTAAAGATGATTAATGGCTTGCGGAAATCGCGGTGCATTTGCCTCCGTAATATATGGAAGAAGTTTGCAGGCGTGGTGCAATTAGCCACCTGGATGTTATCGTCAGCGCAAAGTTCCAAGAAGCGCTCCACACGTGCAGAAGAGTGCTCAGGACCCTGGCCTTCGTAACCATGCGGCAGCAACATTACCAAACCATTACCACGCTGCCATTTTGTTTCGGCACTGGCAATGTACTGGTCAACGATGATCTGCGCACCGTTAAAGAAATCGCCAAACTGCGCTTCCCAAATGGTTAATGCGTTAGGGTTAGCCATGGCGTAACCATATTCAAAACCCAATACGCCGTATTCCGACAGTAAAGAGTTGAAAATGCTTAGCCTTGTTTCTTCATTAATAGTGCCAAGCGGGGTGTATTCGTCTTCGCTATCAGCCAGCGTTAATACTGCGTGGCGGTGCGAGAAGGTACCGCGTTTAACGTCCTCTCCGCTCAGCCGCACCGGGAAACCTTCTTTCAACAGGGTTCCGTAAGCAAGCAATTCGCCCATGGCCCAGTCAAACACGCCGGTTTTGTTTACCATGGCGTTGCGGTCTTCGAATAATTTTTCAATTTTTTTGAAGAACTGCTTATCTGTTGGCAATACGGTTAATTGATTGCCTATCGCTATAATATCTTCTTTTGGTACGGCTGTATCAATAGCCGAGATCAATTCTTTATGATTAGCCAAGTGCAACCCGCTCCATGCGCCTTCAAACATGGCGATGGTATCGGTAAAGCGGTCTTCGGCTTTAGATTCATCCAGCATTCCCTGCAATTCGGCACGGAAATCTTTCTCTAACGTTTTTACAAATGCTTCGTCTACAGAACCTTCCGCGATGAGTTTTTTGCTGTAGATCTGCAGTGGGTTAGGGTGTGCCTCAATGGCTTTATACAATACCGGCTGGGTGAATTTTGGTTCATCAGCCTCATTGTGGCCGTAGCGACGGTAACAAAGGATATCGATGAACACATCCTCGTTAAATACCTGCCTGTATTCCATGGCCAGGTTTATTACATATACCAATGCCTCAACATCGTCGCCATTTACGTGGAAAACGGGCGAAAGCACAGTTTTAGCAACGTCGGTACAATAAGTGCTCGAGCGGGCATCTTTATAGTTGGTGGTAAAACCTATCTGGTTGTTAATAACCAAATGCACGGTGCCGCCTGTGCGGTAACCATCCAGTTTCTCCATCTGCAACACCTCGTACACAATACCCTGGCCTGCTACAGAAGCATCGCCATGGATCAGTATCGGGGCAATTTTAGAGTGGTCGCCGTTGTATTTAAAATCTATTTTAGAGCGGGTGATACCTTCCACAACCGGGTCTACCGCCTCTAAGTGCGATGGATTTGGGCAAAGGCTTAAGTGAACGTTTTTACCGCTTTTTGTTTTTATATCCGTAGAGAAACCAAGGTGGTACTTTACATCGCCACCGAAAGGTGATTCCGAATCATAGTTTTTGCCTTCAAACTCAGAGAACACCTCTTTGTAGGTCTTCTCCATAATATTGGTGAGCACGTTTAAACGGCCACGGTGAGCCATACCGATGATGAACTCCTGTATGCCCAGCTCCGAACCTTGTTTGATAACCGAATCAAGCGCAGGGATCAAAGATTCTGCACCTTCCAGCGAAAAACGCTTTTGCCCGAGGAATTTTGTACCGAGGAAATTTTCAAAAACAACGGCCTCGTTGAGTTTCGAAAGCATCATCTTCTTTTCTTCGATGCTGAAGTTTGGCGTGTTACGCTTGGTCTCCATCCTGTCCTCAAACCATTTTAGTTTGATAGGGTTGCGGATGTAGCGGTATTCGGCACCAATGGCGCGGCAGTAAGTATCTTCTAACAGCTGGCGGATATCGCGCAGTTTGGCGGGGCCTATGCCAACTTCAACACCGGCGTTAAACACGGTATCCATGTCTGCTTCGCTCAGGCCAAAAGTTTCCAGTTCTTTACCGGGGAAATATTGGCGGCGCTCGCGTACCGGGTTTGTTTTGGTGAACAAATGGCCACGTGTACGGTAGCCATCTATCATGTTCATCACGTTGATCTCCTTCAGCAGGTTTTCGGGCATAACGCTACCCGTTGCTGTAGGTGCAGCCGCTTTTGCGGGCTGCGATTCTTTACCAAAATCAAAGCCTTCAAAAAACTTTTGCCAACCAAAATCTACCGATTCGGGGTCTTGTTTATACGATTCGTAAAGAGAGTCGATGTAGGCAGCGTTTCCGCTATCAATATAATTTAGGCGATCCATGAGAAACCATTCTTGTAAAACGGTACAAAATTAAGCATAATAGTACAATATGCCCCAAATTATATGTTATAACTTTGTAACTAAAGTGCAGTTTTAGCGGCTAATTTTTCTTTTTGCAATAAATTCCTCTGTCCTGTAGTTTGTATAAGCCGCTCCCGATTTATTATATTTAACCATTAATAAATTTTGCCCGTGAATAAAAGAATCAACAAAATGCACAGTGAACTGGCGGCACCTGGCCTGTGCGCATCATGTGGCACGGTAGTTAACGATAAGTTTTGCGGCACCTGCGGCGAAAAGCAGGTAGACGCGCACGATTTCGCCCTGAAGCATTACGTAGAAGAATCGGTTGAAGGGATCACCCATTTTGACAACAAGTTTTTCCGCACGGCCAAAACACTCATCACAAAACCCGGACTCCTCACGGCCGATTTCTCTAAAGGCAAACGAATGGCCTATCTCAAACCCTTCCAGCTGTTTTTGATCTGCAACATCCTCTTCTTTTTTTTGGCAGGAAGCCTTAATATATTTTCGCAGCCGCTTTACAGCTTTTACGCGTACGACCCATACGTCTCCTTTCACACCAAAGAAACTATTTTAAAAAAGGTGCACAACGATGCCGAATTTACCACCCTGGCCACCACTTTTAACGGAAAGGTAGGTAACGAATCAAAGTTATACATCGCCCTGTTCATCCCCACGCTGGCCCTGGTTTTCGCGCTCATCTTCTTCAACACCAAAAGATACTTTACCGAACACCTGGTGTTTGCAACGCATTATTTCTCGTTCATCCTCATCTATTTTACCCTGTTCACTTTATTGGTTATAAAACCCTTTTACTGGTTTACGCACCTGGAGTTTTCCAGCACATTTGACACCATCACCTCGGTGGTTAATATGGCGGTCTTTGGCACATACTTCACCATTGCTGCAAAAAGATTTTACAAGGTGGGCGGTTACCATGCCTTTTCGGGCGCGGTGATAACTACAGTAATGTTTGTTGGGATACTAACCGGGTACCGATTACTGATATTCTATAAATTAATGTGGACGATGCACTGATCTAATGCATTAGCTTGTGCAGGTAGCTGCGCACATAGCTCAATCCCTCGAACAGCACGGCCAGCAGGCCGATAATAATGGTGAATTGTTCGAAGGAGTTCATATACAAATATATACGATTGGATTGATATTTTATTGCTTTGTTACGCCGATACGGGTAACCACGTGCTTATAAAATCGCTCTTGCTATCCAACTGATTAGCGGGTTTGGCCGCGTTAAAGTAGCGGTTGCTTTTGGTATCGTTACCTACACCAGCAACAAACGCCCAGTTGCCCCAGTTGCTCGCCGGCGAATAATCTATCAGTTTTTCTTCAAAATAAAGCGCGCCACGGGTCCAGTCTACCTGCAATTCCTTGGTTAAATAGGTAGCCACAGCCTGGCGACTGTAATTACTAATGTAGCCTGTGGCATTCAGCTCGTGCATGGCAGCATCTATAAAAGGCACGCCCGTTTCGCCGTTTTTCCAATGCTCAAAAAGTTCATCCTGGTTACTGGCAGGTTGGGGGGTTTCGTCATTAAAACCTTCCGCACGGAAATACTTTTGCCCATGCTTTTTAAACATAAAGCGAAAATAATCGCGCCAGAGTAATTCCAGCATTAAAGCATCAGCATTTTGCAAAGTGCTGCGGTACTTTACCACCTCCCAGTAAACCTGCCTTGGCGATACGCAGCCCAGGGCCAGCCATGGTGACAAGCATGAGGCGACGCCGCCTACATTTTTGCCTGCTTTTTGCCCGCAATTTTGCTGAGTAGTAAAATATTGTTCCAGGCGGTTTAATGCCTCCGTTTCGCCGCCGGTAAAGTGGTTGGTAGCGCGGGAGTCGTCAACAGGTTCGGGTACGCCGAGATCAGCCAGGGTTGGCAGGTCACCCGCATCAGTAATTTCGGGTATCAAAATCTGCTCGGGCGAGGTTACGCACTGGCGCACATTGCTATCGCGCTCCACCTTTTTTTTAAAGGTGACAAAGCTATCGGGGATATCTTTTATAGGGAACGGCAGATCCTCTTTATGGTACATGGTATGCCCAATGAAATGCCTCAGGTTTAGCTTCATTTTCCATAAAGCGGCTTCCACTTTTTCAGAAACATCGGTTTCCTCGGGTGCTACCTCGCGGTGATGGTAAACTTCGCTGATGTGGTATTCCTCGGCCAGTTGGGTAAGCACTTCGGCAGGGTCGCCGGTGCGGATGAGGAGCTCCGCACCAAACTGTTGCAGGTTGGCGCGCAGGTTGGAGACAGATTCCAGCAAAAACCTCGCCCTGAAACTGCCTGTTTTTAAAACACCCGAAGCGCTGGTTTTAAAGTAATACGGATCAAAAACATATACCGGCAATACTTTATCAGCCTTGCGTATGGCTTCAGATAATATTTCATTATCGTGTATACGCAAGTCATTCCTAAACCAAACCAGTATCGTCTTTTCACCCATATGAACACCTAATCTAAACTTATTTAGATTAATTACAAAAATGGGAATTATTTATTTGTTCGGCTAATGCTGAAGTATTATTTGACATCGCCACAACATTTAACGGTTGCAACGGGTATTTTATGAGCACAAAAGACGCGAAGTATCGCGTCTCTACAAAATTTATCTTGCACCTATGGATGACGGTTCAATTAAAATCTTAAACGCTACTTCTTTATAACACAAGCATGATATTTGCGTATATAATAAATGGTAACTTTAACTCATAAAATCAACCCACTATGGCAACTACCGAAAGTATCCAGAAAGCATATATAGATTTTGTGTTGACCGAAGGCGTGCAGCCAAAATCGGTTTACATTTTTGCCAAGAAGAATAAGATGGCCGAAGAGGAATTTTATAAGTTCTTTGGTTCGTTTGATGCCGTGGAGCAAAGCGTTTGGACCGACCTTACCCGCAAAACACTGGCCGAAATACGCGCCCAGGAAGTGTGGCCGCAATATTCCTCGCGCGAAAAAGCGTTATCGTTCTTCTACAGCTTTTTTGAACTGTTGAAGAGCAGCCGCAGCTTTGCCGTTTACAGCATTAAAAAGCAACGCGGCCTGGGAACGCCAAAAGTATTGGAGCCCACTAAAGACATCTTCGAAGAATTTGCCGAAGGCATTTTAAGCGAAGGCATAGAAACCCAGGAACTAACCGACCGCAAATTTTTTAGCAAACGCTATAAAGATGCCCTTTGGATCCAGTTTGGTTTTGTGCTTAATTTTTGGATCAACGACGACTCCGCCGGGTTTGAGAAAACCGATGAAGCTATAGAAAAAGGCATCAACGTAACGTTCGACCTGTTCCAGCGCTCGCCCATTGATAACCTGTTTGAGTATGGTAAGTTTTTGGCTAAGAACGGTGGCATAAAAGAGAAAATGGGATTTTAGAAAGCCTCACCCCAACCCCTCTCCAGCGGAGAGGGACTAAAAATATAAATGAGCGACAAACAACACCCAAACTATAACGGCAAAGTCCTCTCCTCTGGAGAGGATTTAGGTGAGGCACCAGAAGCATCCATCGCTGCCATATTTGATATGGATGGCACCCTGATAGACAATACGCCGTTCCATTACAAAGCCTGGCAATTGCTGTTTAAAAAGTATAACATGCCCGAGCCGAGCCGCGAAACTTATAAAGGCGAAATAAGCGGTGTACCTATTGCCAACACCGTTAGGCGCTATTTTGCTGATGCGGACGAAAGCCTTATCAAAACTATTTCTCACGAAAAGCAGGCCTTTTACCAGCAGGAGTTTCTCCCCTACTTAAGGCCAATAACCGGGCTGGAGAATTTCCTGGCGGAACTGAAAGATGCCGGGGTTAAAATGGCGGTTGCTACCTCGTCGGACATGGCGGATGTGGATTTCATTTTTGATACCATCCCCATTCGTCAATACTTTGATGCCATTATAACCGGCGATATGGTAAGCGAACCTAAACCAAGTCCGCAGATATTTTTAAAAGCTGCCGAACAACTAAACGCCCGCCCCGAAAACTGCCTCGTTTTTGAGGATTCTACAGCCGGGCTTAAAGCCGGCAATGATGCAGGCATGAAGGTAGTAGGTATTACCACCGCCCACCCGGCAGAAACCGTTGCCAAAGCAGCCCGCCTGGTGATAAACGATTATGCCGGTATGAGCCTGCAAAAGCTGGCGGTATTATTTGATGAATAAATTATGAGCGATAACACTCCAAAAGAGCAAAACAGTATCCCCACCAGTAAAGTAGAACGAAGCGCAAAGTTTGTAAAAACAGGCTTTAAAATTGGCGGTAATTATATTAAACACTACTCCAAAAAACTCTTCAACCCCGAGCTGGATAAATCTGAGCTGAACGAGGATAACGCGACGGATATTTACCAATCTCTCAGCGAGTTAAAAGGCAGCGCGCTAAAAGTAGCCCAAATGCTCAGTATGGATAAAAACCTGCTGCCGCAGGCATATGTTGATAAATTCACGCAATCGCAATACAACGCGCCACCGCTTTCGGGGCCGCTTATTGTGCAAACGTTTAAAAAATATTTTGGTAAAGAACCAGGGCAGATCTACGATAAATTCAACATCCGCTCTACTAACGCGGCTTCTATTGGCCAGGTACACCAGGCCGAGCTAAAGGGCAAAAAGCTGGCGGTAAAAATTCAATATCCCGGTGTTGGCGATTCTATCTCGTCGGATCTTAAGCTCATCAAACCCTTCGCCTTCAGGATGCTGGGCATGAGCGAAAAGGAATTGAACATTTATATGATGGAGGTGGAAGAGCGCCTGCTGGAAGAAACAGACTATGAACTGGAAGTACGCCGGTCGATAGAGTTTTCTGAAGCCTGCGCCAATTTGGATAACGTGGTATTCCCAAAGTATTACCCAAAACTTTCCAGCAAACGCATTATTACCATGGATTGGCTGGAAGGCAAACACCTGCGCGAGTTTTTAGCTACCAACCCATCACAGGAGTTACGCGACCAGATAGGCCAGGCGCTGTGGGATTTCTACAATTTTCAGCAGCACGAACTCCGCGCCGTCCACGCCGACCCGCATCCCGGCAATTTTATGATAACGCCCGAGGGTAAACTGGGTGTGATTGACTTTGGCTGCATTAAAGTAATGCCCGAAGATTTTTACTATCCCTTCTTCGCCCTTACCTCTACCAATTTATTCGAAAGCAAAGAAGATACCATCAAGGCTTTCCGTAAGCTGGAGATGATATTACCCAACGACACCCCGGCACAGATAGAATTTTATTACACCATGTTTAAGCAAATGATTGGCTTGTTTGCTAAACCCTATATTACCAACGAGTTTGATTTTGGCGAGAAGGCCTTTTTTGATGAGCTGTTCGGCTTTGGCGAAAAGGTATCCAAAATGCCCGGGTTTAAGCAGGCCCGGGGCGTAAAGCATTTCATCTATGTAAACCGCACCAATTTTGGCCTGTACAATATCCTGCACGAGTTAAAGGCACGCGTAAAAACAGATACCTATAAGCCACATGTGGAGGAAGCAGTTTAGTTTACGTCAATAAATTGATGAGATAGGTATCTTATATATAATTTACAATAGCCACTATAGATAGCCCGAAGGTTGCTATCCAGCTGATAACAGATTTTACATACCAGGCCTCAATTTCGGCAACGCGGCCTGTGCCAACAAACGATTTTGATTTACGGTTGCAATAACTGCCGAAAGCAAAAACCGCCATTATCAGGAGGAAGAAGAAAACGGTGATCATTTTTTGAAAGTCGGTAGATATCATAGCTGTATTTGCTTTTTTACGGGATATACGAATATTTTGTTCAAAAAAGTTTTACTTAATTTAACAAGCTTTAAATGGCGCGCACCCACCCTACAGTGTGAATTTTATTACTTTTATTGTGTAATTAATGTATCACAGTTGCGGCCCAATTTTGTTTGCTTATTGTTGTTTTTAACCGGTTATGTCCTCCATTTACGTTAAACTTGCGTTAGACTTCAAAAATATCCGGGGTAAAAAAACCTGCAATTGCTACATAAATTCAATAATAGTACCACAATCAAAATTATTACATCTACAAAATTATTAACATGCTGTTAGAAAACACATTCACCCACCACGTACATTTCTGGCTGACCAACAAAGCCGATAAAGATAAATTGATAGAAGGGTTAAAAACCCTCATCCCTATCCCACATATCCGCCAGATCCATATCGGCGTACCTGCAGAAACATTCAGGGAAGTGATAGACCGCTCGTACGATGTATCGCTGCTACTGCTTTTTGATTCGCCCGAGGCGCAGGAAGCTTACCAGGTAGATGCCACTCATCAAATTTTCGCTAATGAATATGCAAAAGTGCTTTGCAGTAAAGTAGTGGTGCAGGACAGCGTGAATATTTGATAAGCGATAGCATAGGTGGCCCAATCCGGGCACCTATGCCACCTATCCTTACTCCTTATACCTCTATGTAAAACAGGCCGCCGCTTTGGCTGTTGCATTAACACATGAAAATTTTACTTGCCGGCGCTAATGGCTATATAGGTACAAGGCTCATTCCCATATTGCTGGAAAAGGGCCATACCGTGGTATGCATGGTGCGCGACAAGCGCCGCTTTCACGAACAAAACGATTACAGCGAACGGGTTACCCTCCTCACCGGCGACCTGCTGAAGAAAGAAAGTATAGAGGCCATCCCGCTGGACGTCGACGCGGCCTGTTACCTGGTGCACTCCATGGCGCAGGCTGCTGATTTTGCAGCGCTGGAGGCGCTTTCGGCACATAACTTTGCGCAGGCGCTTAATAAAACAAACTGCAAGCAAGTAGTTTACCTCAGTGGAATAGTGAACGATACCGGGTTATCAGATCACCTCCGTTCGCGCAGGCATGTAGAAGATGTATTGAAGGAATGCAAAGCGGCCATAACCGTTTTAAGGGCGGCTATTATCATCGGCTCCGGCAGTTCGTCATTTGAAATTATCCGCGACCTAACAGAGAAGCTCCCCATCATGACTGTTCCACGCTGGGTATATACCAAAAGCCAGCCCATCTCCATCCGCGATGTACTGGGCTATTTAGAAGGTGTGCTGCTGAACGAAAATGCATTTGATAAAACATTTGATATTGGCGGGCCGGATATCCTCAGTTTTAAACAAATGATGCTGGTTTACGCCAAAGTGCGTAAGCTAAAAAGGTATATTATTACCATTCCCTTCCTCTCGCCAAAAATATCATCGTATTGGCTGTACTTTGTTACTTCTACCAGTTATTCGCTTGCCCAAAGCCTGGTGGATAGCATGAAGAACGAAACCATCATGAAAAACCATGATATTGACGGCGTGGTAAAGCGGGATTGCCTGGGCTACGAAGAGGCGCTGCAACTTGCTTTTAAAAAGATAGAACAAAATTCCATTGTAAGCAGTTGGAAGGATGCCCTGAACAACGGCTACCTTACCTCGCGCTTTATGGACCAGATAAAAGTACCGCAGAACGGCACGCTGGAATACAAGGTAAAACAGCCCTTTAACCGCGACAGCGCAGATGTATTAAAAAACATTATGGCTATCGGCGGCAGCAGGGGCTGGTACTATTGGGACTGGATCTGGAGCATACGCGGTTTTTTGGATAAGCTTTTTGGCGGCGTGGGCAGCAGACGTGGGCGCACCAGCAACATCAGCGTTTCGCCCGGCGATGTGATAGATTTTTGGCGTGTTTTACTTGCCGATAAACTCAACAGCAGGCTATTGCTGTATGCCGAAATGAAATTGCCTGGAGAGGCCTGGCTGGAGTTTAAAATTATTGAACGCAACGGTAAAACTTTTCTCAGCCAGGTAGCTACCTTTAGGCCCCGCGGGCTTTGGGGCCGTATGTACTGGTACCTGATGTGGCCGTTTCACCTTTTTATATTTAAAGGGATGGCCCGGCGGATAGTGAATTTTGAAGAAGCTCAAAGATGATGGTTCATGGTTGATAGTTTATGGTTCATAGCCGAACCTTTACCATCAAACTTAGAAGCTTCCTATGAACTATCACCTATTAACAATGAACAATTTATAAATGAAAAAAAACATACTCATCACCGGCGGCTCGGGGCTTTTGGGGAAACAACTTACCGAAGAATTACTGAGCAAGGGCCATACCGTAAACCATCTTAGTCGCACCAAAGGCAAAAACCCAAAGGTGAAAACCTTTTTATGGGATGTGGATAAGGGACAGATAGACGAGCATTGCATAGATGGTATAGATACCATTATCCACCTTGCCGGCGCAGCCATTGCCGATAAACGCTGGACAGCCGAGCGCAAGCGCGAAATTGTGGAAAGCCGTACCAAATCTATCGCCCTGGTATATGGGCTGATGAAGGCCAAGGCTAACCGCGTGCACACCGTTATTTCCGCATCAGGCGTGGGTTATTACAGCGATCGTGGCGATGTTTTGCTAACCGAGGATAGCGAACCTGCGCATGATTTTATTGGCACCTGCTGCATTGACTGGGAAAAGGCAGTAGACGAAGGCAAGGAACTTGGCTTGCGCGTATTAAAATTCCGCACGGGGGTGGTGCTCAGTACCGATGGCGGCGCCCTGCCCCAACTGGCAATGCCTATAAAATTCGGCATTGGTTCGGCATTGGGCACCGGCAAACAGTGGATCCCCTGGATCCACCACCGCGATGTGGTGGATATGTACATGCTGGGGCTGAATAATGAGAAACTCAGTGGGGTTTATAACATGGCTGCCCCCATCCCTGTAACCAATGCAGAATTAACCAAAGCCGTTGCCAGGCAGCTGAAACGCCCGCTTTGGGCTCCAAAAGTACCCGCATTTGCTATAAAATTGCTTTTTGGCCAACTGGCAACTTTGGTATTGGGCAGCACAAAAACATCGGCACAAAAAATAATAGATGCAGGCTTCGAATTTAAATACCCGGATATAGCATCGGCACTTCAAGAAATTTATGGATAAAAATACCTCCGTAACTCTATTTTGGCACCGCCGCGACCTGCGCATAGATGATAACGCCGGGCTTTACCATGCCCTTAAAAGCGGTAACCCCGTACTGCCTGTTTTTATTTTTGATAAAGAAATACTCAATGAGCTGGAGGATAAAGATGATGCCCGGATAACGTTCATTTACAATAAAATAGAAGAGTTAAAATCTGCTTTTAAAAAACACCACAGCGATATTGAAGTAGTGTACGGTACACCCGAACAAGCGTTTACCAAACTGATAGAAGATTATAAGGTTGTCGCCGTATATACCAATCACGATTATGAACCCTACGCCGCAGCGCGCGACGGGGCCATCAAACAATTATTGGCCAAACACGATATTGAATTTAAAACCTTTAAAGATCAGGTAATATTTGAACGGGCAGAAGTGGTGAAGGATGATGGCAAACCCTACACGGTTTTCACCCCCTACAAAAACAAGTGGTACCAAAAACTAAAGCCCTTTTACCTGAAGGCCTTCCCTACCGAAAAGTACTTAAAGAATCTGTATCCATTTAAAGCATCGGCTTTGCCTTCGTTAACAGAAATGGGGTTTACAAAAAGTAATGCGGAGTTCCCCGAAACAGGCTATGAAAAATACATTGCCGATTATGCCGAAAAGCGCGATTTTCCGGCGATAAAAGGCACATCGCATATTGGGCTGCACCTGCGCTTTGGAACGGTAAGTATCCGCCAATGCGCAACCGATGCGCATGAGGCCCATGAGAAAATCTGGCTGAATGAGCTGATCTGGCGCGAGTTTTACATGATGGTGCTGCACCATTTCCCAAAAACGATGGATCATGCCTTTAAGCCCGATTACGACAACATTAAATGGGTGAACGATGAAAAGCAATTTAAAGCATGGTGCGATGGCGAAACCGGTTATCCCCTGGTTGATGCCGGCATGCGCGAGTTAAACGCCACCGGCTACATGCACAACCGGGTACGCATGGTTGTAGCCAGTTTCTTAAGTAAGGACCTGCTGATAGACTGGCGTTGGGGCGAACGCTACTTTGCCCGAAAGTTATTGGACTATGAGATGGCCAGTAACGTTGGCGGCTGGCAATGGGCGGCCGGCAGCGGTACCGATGCCGCACCGTATTTCCGTATTTTTAATCCGGAATCGCAACTTAAAAAATTCGATCCCAAATTAGAATACGTAAAAAAATGGGTTCCGGAATATGCCGACTTCAGCAAATATCCAAAACCCATTGTCGATCACGCTTTTGCACGCGACCGTTGTTTAAAGGCTTTTAAAGCAGCCTTAAGTTAATATTATTCCAATTTTGTTACCGTGGTTATCTGAAACTCGAATCTGAGCGGTGCGAAAGATGGTATTGAGCTCCCGGATGGCGGGGTATTTCCGTAACCTAATCCCGATGGTATTAGCAGCGATATGGAAGTTCCGGCTGCGGCGTGGTCTTCCAGTCCCTCTTTTACACCCTTAACTAAGCCGGCAAGGCCATCGCTAATTGCAGGTGTAAATATATAAGCAGTGGTTTTTGATGCTTCGTCAAAAGAAACGCCGTTTAACAATGCGCCTGTGTAAGTGGTAGTTACTATAGATAGATCGTTGATCTCGCCCACTACGCCCGTGCCCGGTGTAATTACTTTATAGTATAAACCCGAAGTTGTTTTTGTATAGCCGCTTAAACTATTAGCAGTTAAGTAATTACGTATTACCAGATCGTCATACGCCGGCTGATCGCCAATTACATGTACATAGTACTCAAGCGATTGGTTACCCGCAATACGTGTATTTACGTTGGTAACACTACCTGTACCATAACCGGCCTTGCCATAAGCCAAATGCGATGGCACCAGCAGGCGCATACTTGCACCTTTATGTTTCAGCAGGTTAAATATGCCGGTTTGTAAGCCCTTTGGTAAACCATCCTGCGCCAGGTGGCCCAGGTAATCGTAAAAATGGTTGGCTATCGTATCACTTGACGTGTATTTACCATCAAAACTTTTCAGCGTAAAAACTAAAGAAAGCCTGTCGGAGTACTCCAGGTTGGGGCCGCTGCCAGGGTTTATGATCTTGTAGTACATCCCTGTAGTATCGCCACCAACAGTATCGCGGATAAAACCGGTAAGGCTATTTGCTGCAATATAATTTTGGATCTGCGTCTCGTCGTATTCTTTTATAGTAGGGTCAACGGTATCTTTTCGGCAAGCGCTAAGGCCGGCGGCGGCAATCAGTAAAAAAGTAAAAATCTTTTGTTTCATCTAAAATTAGTTCGTTACATCTAAAAGTTGTATATCAAAATCAAGCACCGAATTTTCGGGCAAGCCTATAGTTGGTTGAGGGTACGGGCCGTATGCATAACGCGACGGTATCAATAATCGTACGGTGCCGCCTTTCTTAATTTGCGGTATCCCCAGTTGCCAGCCCCTTATCACCTCACCCAGCGTAAACGAGGGGTGGAAATTGTTACTTTGCGTAAACTCCTGCCCGCTGGTTAATACTTTGCCGTGGTAATCAACCGTTACCTTGGTAGAATTGGTGAACAGATCGTTGCCCTCACCGGGAGCTATCACAATATAAAAAACGCCCGTGGTATCTATTCGCTTTGCAGTTGTGGTGAGTCCGTTAGCGGCGATATAATCCTCCACTATCTTATCATCAACAACGCCCTGCGCCCTTACTTCCTCCGCCACATCAAATCCTTTTTTACAAGAGGATAAGCCAGCGGCAAGTAATAATATGATCACCAGTAACCTGTTCATTCCTTTAATAATCCGCAAATTTATTGTTTTATATGGCAAAAACGGCAGCTTAACACTTTTTAACACTTGGAGGGTATAAATAAGCTTTTGTTTAAGGCTTATAGTTGACAGTAAGCTGATTTATTTTTTTCAGTATCTCGGTCAGATACAGCTTGTCGGCTTCGCTGATATGCGCGTTAAGATAGTTATTGAACTGTTTTACCACGTCCTTAGCCATCTGGCGTTTCTCTTTGCCCAGGTCTGTTAAAAATATTTTTACGGAGCGCTTATCGCCTTTGTTAGACTGGCGGTAAATAAGCCCGGTTTCTTCCAGCTGATTAAGCATGCGCGAAAGGCTGGTAGATTTTAGTCCAAGCAAAGCAGCGGCCTGCGATACCGTGGTACCTTCCTCGTCTATATTGATGAGCAGGTAGCCGATAGATTGTGTAATGCCAAATTCCGTTACTATCTGGTTGTACCGGTTAGCAACGGTTTGCCAAACGATCTTTAAGAAGTAATCAATTGTTTCCTGGTGTTTTACACTGCTTCGCATACGGCAACAAACATAACATTTTTTAGTTCAAGTGGGTTCATAGATAATAGTTGATGGTTCATGGTAGCTCCGGCTTTGTGCTTTATAGCTAACGGTTTTTGGCTGCCTTAAGTATAAGATTAACTTTTTCGGCCATTAACCAAGAACTTATCCGGCTATGAACTATGAACCATCGGCCATGAACTCTTATGCTATGAACCATCGGCCATGAACTAAAATCTACCACCCTAATTTAGTATCGTCCCCTCTCGGGTCGGCACCACCTTCGTAGTAGCCCCATTTGGTTTTCAGGATGCCATCTACCCGGCCTATCGAACCGCGCTTGGTAAACTTATAGCCTTTTTTGGTTAGCTTATCTATGGTAAGGCTGTCCAGCGCATCGGCTTCTGCACCTACTTCATCGGGCATCCATTGGTGATGAAAACGTTTGGCTGATACCGCTCCCTGCATGCTTTTGTCAAACTCTATTACATTTAATATGGTTTGAAATACCGAGGTAATAATGGTTGCACCGCCTGGTGTACCAACCACCATATACAGGTCGCCGTTCTTTTCAATAATAGTAGGCGTCATGGCCGATAGCATCCTTTTGTTTGGCTGGATACTGTTTGCTTTACCGCCGAGCAGACCGTACATGTTTGGTACGCCCGGCTTCGAGCTAAAATCATCCATCTCATTGTTCAGCAAAAAGCCTGCACCAGCTACAAACACATGCGAGCCGAAGGTATCGTTCAGGGTTGTCGTGATGGCCACGGCATTCCCTTCTCTATCTACTATTGAAAAGTGAGTGGTTTGATCGCTTTCGTAACCCACAAACATGCCCGGCTGTATGCTGGCGCTTGGCGTGGCGGCGTCCCAGCTAAAGTTTGCCATACGTTTAATAAGGTATTGGGTGTTCAGCAGGCTATCTTTAGGCACCTTGTAAAAATCCGGGTCGCCCAGGTATTTAGACCGGTCGGCGTACACGCGGCGCTCAGCTTCCACCATTACCTGCACGGTAGAATCCTTATTAAATCCCCATCTTTTTAGCGGGTATCTTTCAGCTATTTTCAGCAGCTGCATTAATACTATACCACCACTGCTTGGTGGCGGCATGGTGATAATTTTATAGCCCTTGTAATTGCCCGTAATAGGTGCGCGCCATACCGAATGGTAATTTTGCAGGTCGGCTTTGGTCATAATGCCTTTACCTGTATTCATTTCGGCCACTATCAGGTCTGCCGTTTTGCCGTCGTAAAAACCATCGCGGCCCTTGTCGCGGATCAGTTCCAGCGTGTGGCCCAGGTCTTCCTGTATCATTATATCGCCTTCCTTCCAATCGGCATCCTTCATCAGGTAACTTTTACCGGGGTTAAGCGCTTTAAATTTCGCTTTAGCACGGTTAATATCATTGGCTATCCTCGCGGTCATTTTAAAACCATTAAGAGCCAGGTTAATAGCAGGCTGTACCAGTTCAGCCCATTTTAATTTGCCATATTTTTTATGGGCGGCCACCATCCCGTCAACAGAACCCGGCACACCAGCTGCGAAATGGGTGTACAAGCTCTTGTTCGGGATCACGTTGCCTGCACCGTCCAGGTACATGTTTGCACTGGCTTGCGCTGGTGCTTTTTCCCTAAAATCGAGCGTATTTGTTTTGCCCGATGCCGAGCGGTAAACCATAAAACCACCGCCGCCAATGTTGCCTGCCTGAGGGTGGGTAACGGCCAGTGCAAATTGAACGGCCACCGCGGCATCTACCGCGTTACCGCCTTTTTTAAGCACATCCAACCCGGCCTGTGATGCATCCGGGTAGGCGCAAACAACCATACCATTGCGGTATTGGCCGCTTACATTTTGCCCTAACTGCCCTTTTACACAGCCTGCCGTGAGGCATAAGAACAGGACAGCAGTGAATAGTTTATAGGAGGTGGAAAATTGGGGGTTCATCATCAGTGCAGATATAATTTTTGCCAAATTAATCTATTTTGGGATAAAATTCCAGTTCCCAACCGTGTAATTTTCTTGTTGACACCCAGCTATATCAGACAAAAAGCCACATTCATTTTGGCTAAATAAGCATAAAACCTTAAGTATGCCGTTTATACAAAAACTATCATCATGAAAAAGATCTCCTTTATAGCATTTATTTTATGCTCTTTTTTACTAATCGCCAACCGATCGCAGGCGCAGGATTATAAAACTGCCGCAGGCGTAAAATTCGGCGGGTACGAAAACGGCTTCTCCGTAAAACACTTTTTGGACGAGCGTACCGCGCTGGAAGGCATCGTGGGCATTCGCTCGCATGGTGCTGTGCTTACCGGCCTTTACGAATTGCACCAACCCGCCTTTAACACCGCGGGATTAAAATTTTACTATGGCTTTGGTGCCCACCTGGGTTCTATTGGCAAGGGAAATTACCGTACTTTTGGGAACGACCAATATTACGATAGCAACCATATCCTTTTAGGAGCCGATGGTGTGCTGGGCCTTGAATATAAGATAGCCGACGCGCCTATCGCCGTCAGCCTTGATCTTAACCCACGTTTAGAACTGGCTACCGGTCCCTTCTTTGACCTCGCCCCAGGCTTGGGATTGAAGTATACTTTTTAAGCTTCAGCAACCTAATTTAACAACAAAGGGCACGCAATCGCGTGCCCTTTGTTGTTAATGCTATCCTAAGCTCTATTTCACAATAATTATCTTTTTGGCGTACACTTTTTTGCCTAAAGTTACCCTTAGCAGGTAGGTGCCGGGGAGTTGGTTGGTGGTATTTACCGCCGCGCTAAAATTACCCGCCGCTATGGTTTGCGATTGCTCGTACACCACCTGGCCCGCCGTATTCACAATTTCTATTTTGGCGTTGCCCGCTTCCTTGGCCACAAATACCACGTTTAAATTGTTAATGGCCGGGATTGGGAAAATCGTTAGCCCTATATCGGTACTGGTATCGGGGTGTTTGGCTACCAGCGCAAAATTATACACGTCTGACCTGCTCACGCAGCCCGTGCTTAACGTTACCTCAATGGTATAGTTGCCGCTTTGGATAGGCGTGTAAGTTGCACCGGTGGCACCAACCAAGGCAACACCATTTAAAAACCACTGGTTGCCTTCGGTGAAGTTTGAATTGAGAATATCGTTGGTTTGCGTAATTAAGGGTTTATTTAAAACTGCCGGCAAACGCGCGGCCGACGGGCACCCCAAACTTTTTACATGCAGATCGTAAAAATAATAGTAGAAGCCTTTGTAATAGGTAGTATCGTTAGCATTTGTGGGCGATTGCGCCGTGTTGCCTACAATACTGAAGATGTTGCCGATCTTAAATGGATAACCGCTCACCCCGCTATTGTTACGGAACACGGTTACCGTATTATCATACGATGGCGTAATGGTGTAGGTGCCCGCAGTGGGCAGTGTTAGGTTAAGGGCAACCACCGTACCCTGGTCGGCAGTGTCATCGGTTTGTGCGCCATCACCAGGTGTGGTGCGGGTAGCCGTAGCGTTTATGGTGGTCGACGAAACCGTTTCGCCATTGGCATTAGTTACTGTGAGGGTTAATTTCCCGGAGTTGCCAAAGTACATTTTGGCCGTCTCCAATACTACAGGCACATTGGTAAATACCGTTACCGATGGCCCAAACTGGTTGTATCCCCCACCCGGGAACGCTGTTTTTGCAACCGGGCCAACGTTGCCGCTAAAATCGTTCAAACCGGCATAAAAAATATTATTCACCGGTGCTGTGGTGGTTGATGCAATAGGCCCGAAAGCTATTGGTAAAGCAGCCGTAGGCGAAGTATACCAAAGCAATTGTCCGTCGCCGGTGCCGTTGAGCAGGTACGAGTTATTGTTATTACACAGGTAGGCGCTTAAAGTGCCCAAGGCGGGTGGCAGGCTTATGCTTACCATGCCGGTAGTTTTATCATTAGCGGTGATAGGGTCTCCGGCTAAATGAGTTTCGGCGGTAATGGTGTAGTTGGCGCCCGCTACGGTATTAAACTTACCGGTAAGGGCAAAATCAACCTCATCCAGCGGGCTGATGGTACCGGTATAAACCTCGTTAAACGTAACAGCCGTGTTGCTTGGCGATGTAACCGTTACCGTAACCGGCACATTGCTGATCGCCGCGCTTCCATAGTTCTTTAGCCGAACGATCACTGCTGTAGCAACGGCGCAGGAAGTACCATCCTCTGCGTTCACAATGGCCGTTGCCCCGGCATCGGCCACAGGTTTTAAAAACTGAACCCTGTAATCCTGCGTTTCGCCTTTGGCATAGGTACCACAGGCGTTTATAGTTGATGCATCAGCGGTTTCGGTAAGTACCACACGCAACAGGCCGAAGTTACCGGGGATCACCGATAGCGGCACCGTAATGTTGCCTGTATAAGTAGCGGTGCCAGTTACTACATTGGTTGTAGCGGCCAGTTCATCGGCCTCAAATATGCCGTCGCCGTTCCAATCCACAAAAATTTTGGCTGCTTTGTTAAAATTACTGCCGCAGGTACCCAGGGTGATGCTGAAAGGATAGGTTTTTGCCTGTTCTAACTGCAGGGTAAGGTTGGTATAATCAGAATAACCGGTGCAGCCAGCGGCGGGCGTATTGTTGATATTGGAGAGCGTAAAATTATTCACCCGCGAGTCGGCGGTTGAGGATGGGGCCGATGCACAGTAAGCCGCCCCGCCAATACCGGTAGCAATAAGCGAATACGCCTGGCTGCCCGATGATAGTGTACCTTTATGCGATACGGTGATGGTATACGTTTTACCCGGCGTAGCATTGGCAATATACACCTGCTCTATGTTATCGCGGATGTTATCACCGGTGGTAGCCACCGCCGATGGGTTATCGGGGGTTAGCACGTAAGGGTTAAAAGTGGCAGCGCCATCGCTTATGCGGATATCCAGGTCGTTCACCAGTTTGGGTACCCGGCTGTTGATGGTGCCTTCGGCGTTGGGTATACCCTGAGGGTCGGTCCAGGAGATAGAAACCGCCAGTGGCCCGCTGCCCGACGCGGTAACAGTGAAAGTTTTACTCTGGCCCTGTGTTAAAGTATTTTCGTTGATGAGGCTCTTGCTGCCATTATCGGTAATGGCCTGCGCCGCGGTGCGCATATTGAGCAGCCCCCATCCGTAGATATAATCGGGGCCGATGTTACCGGCGTCAAAGGCAGTGTGGCAGGCCAGCCCTTTAAGCGTAGCGGCGCGCATAAAAGCACCTGCGTTTTTTTGCGCGTAATACTCCTGTAACAGATAAAGCGAGCCGGTTACACTGGGTGCCGACATGGAGGTGCCCGACAAAGTAAGGTATGAATTTGGGCTGCTTACACCGGTAGATAGCACGTTCTCGCCATCGGCCACAATATCGGGCTTAATACGGCCATCATCCGTTGGTCCCCAGCTGCTAAAGTAGGAAACGGCTACATCGGTGCGGTTAACAGGGCCATTTGGCAGGGCTCCTACCGAGCCTACCGTGAGTATATTTTTGGCTGTACCCGTAGTGCTGATGATATCGTACCCATCGTTACTGCTGATGTTTGCCGGCCTTGGGCCTTTGCTGATGATAGAGGAATTCGTTTTAGTAGCATAGCCATAATAGGTTTCTCCAACGGCAGGGCCATTACTACCCCGGCTGTTACCTGCCGACTCTATAATAAGGTAATAAGGTGCATTATAGGCTATCCTGTCCCAGGATTGTACCCGGGCATCGTAAAAACCAAAATTATAATCTTCGGTATCGCCCGGGAGGCCGTACCATTCCCAGTGGCCCGCGCTGCCGTTGTATTCCCAACCGGCCACATCACCGTAAGAGTGATTGGAGAGCAGCAGGCCCGACGCGGCCGCGCCCATTTCAGATACATCGTTATCAAAATCCCAGGAAGAGAGCACCGGGGTATTGAATGCCATACCCCTTGCAGGGCCGTAAACCCCTTTAGCTATCATGGTACCCGCTACGTGGGTAGAATGATCGAGCACACTGGCGGCATCCTTGGAAGTAATAGTTTTGCCCGAAAATTCCACGTGCGAACCGTATACAGAGCCGCCATCCCAAATGGCCAGCTTGTTATTGAGAAAAGTGCTGTTGCCCGATAAGTTGAGCCCTAAGGCACCGCCCGGCTGTACGGCATTGGTACCTATCGTGGCGGCGGAAATGGTATTGTTATGCGTAACCAGGTAAACCGGGAACCCAAGACTGTTTACCCCCTGCAGCGTTTTAAGATTGCCTGTTTTTGTTTTACTGCGGATAGACCAGCCGCGCACTTTGGCCAGCGAAACAGCCTTTTGCTGCCCGGTGATGAACGCCTGATTGGCTTGTATGGAGATGCGGTTGAGTTCCTGTTTTTTAGCAGCATCCACCAACGGTTTTTGCGCAAACGCGGGAGAAATGCAACACAGCGATAAAATGCTTAAGTAAAAAGCGGCGCAAAATTTCCCCATTAAAATAAAAGTAGATGTATTTACAAGTTTCCGTATTTAGTAGCGGATAAAAAAGCCAATTATTGTATTTTTTGCTCAACAACTTCTTCTCGCCTGTTTATAGCGGCTACGTGGTATGCACAGCTAAATGTGTGGCATACTACCTTGCCTGTTTCGTGGGTATTTTTCACCTGCTTTAAGGGTAAAACTTACACACAAATACGACCGTTAAATTTGGAAAAATAACTATAAACGAGCAAACTATTAGACAGTTAACTACGTATAGATAATAAATGGGAAATATTAAGCATATTAGCCTGATTTGCACCATTTTTGCTTATTTTTGCTTAAATAGAGAAATAATATCCCCAAAGCTTTGAAAAAACTATTACTACATAGCGCCGCTGTTTTACTAATTGTTTTTTATTTACCTGTACTTAAAGTCAGTGCACAGCAGGTAACTTATACCTCTACCAACCAGTTTTACTATAACCCGTTTGACGATAGCAACCTGGGCGTACTGAACAATTACATACAGGGTACAACCAATAAAACCATTGTTACTGCAAGTACAACATCAACAAGTTTTAACAATACCGTAGCGCTGACGTCTGTCCCCACGGTGAATTCCAGAAATAATATTTACGGGCAAATTATTGCGACTGCGGACAGAAACCTGAATAATAATGATTTTGAGTGGACCTTCCAATACAAAAACAATTCGTCCACATCTCCGGTGGAACCATATGACAATAACTTAAACGCAGGGCCATCTTCGGGGCAGGGTTCATGGCAATACTGGCTGACAGCAAATACAAACGACCAAGCTTCTTCAACTGTGCAAGGTTTTTACATGACGCAGGTGGGAACAAACATGATCCTGAGGTACAGGAATAACTCCAATGATATTCAGTCGCTTATTACATTTGCAATAACCAATAATGTTTTATGGACCGTAAAAGTGCAAAGGCTATCTACAGGCCGGTGGATAGTATGGGCAAACCCCGTTTCGACGAATAGTGAAGCGGTTACCTATCAGGGACAGAATGATCAGAGTGCGTTTAACAATTATGTTTACAGTATGCTTGCCACTACCGACTTAAGAACTGCCGGTAATAATTTTTACTGGGATAACATCAAAATTTATACGCGGAAAATATCCTTTACCGGGCTTAATTCGGCTGGTGTTGGGATAACACAGCCATCGTTTTACCCTAATCAAACCAATGCGGCCTTGTTCGGTATGCAGGTGAGCATAAGGGGCACTTACAGCATTAACAGCATTAACATAGGTTACACCAACTCTTTAGGCACCAATCCCAATGCTTTTTTTACGAACGGAAAGATAGTGAAATCGATAGACGACTCCTTTACCACTACCGGCGACAATACAACTATCGCTTCTTTTTCGCCAAATAGTACGCCGCTTCAAAGCGGTACCATAACTGGCGGAGACCCGTACTATACTTCGGGTAATACAGACGGCTCTTTAACCAGAGTGTCCGATTATTTTTTGGTTGTTGATGTCCTTTCGTCTATTAATTATGGTAACCCGGCGCCTTACACCACCTACGTATTTACCGGCCCGGCTCAAGTAACCACTGCCGATTATCAACTCGCTCCCGTGGGCGGTTATACCAACAATGCCGCTACGGGCAATAATACTATAACATTTGTGAATGGGCCGCCAACCATATCCTATCCCAGCCCGCAAACTTACACGGTAGGTACGGCAATCACTACTTTAACGCCTACTACAACCAACAGCCCTACCAGCTATTCCACTACAGGTTTGCCTCCCGGGTTAAGTTTAAATACATCCAACGGGCAAATTACGGGAACGCCCACTACATCCAGCGTTGCGACAAATTACACTGTTACCGCCACCAATGCAGCCGGAAATGGCTCTGCAACCATCAATATTACGGTGAATGGTCCCCCCATTATAAGTTATTTAACACCGCAATCTTACCCTGTAAACACCGCAATTTCTACTTTAAGCCCGTCAAATACGGGCGGAGCAGTAGCTACTTACGCCTATGCAACGCCAACAACATTTGGGTCTTTATCGGGTACACCTTACACTGTAGCAACAGATCCATCGGGCAATGTATATACTGTAGATTACACCAACGGTATATTATACAAATACACTTCAGCAGGAGTCAGAAGCACCCTAACCACCGGATTTTCCGGCCCTGTAAACGTAGCGATAGAATCCACTGGAAGTATATGGGTGTCCGATTTTTCTGCTAACAGGGTTTACAAGCTTACTTCAGCAGGAGCGGTATCTGCAACAATAACGGGGTTTTCAAGCCCCTACGGAATAGCGATAGACGCTGCCAATAACGTTTATGTAGCTGATAATGGCAATTCAAGAATAATAAGGTTCACGTCAGGTTCAACGACCGGGACATCCTACGTTACCGGACTAACCAGCCCTTACGGCATAACTGCCGACCCCTCTGGCAATTTATTCATTTCATCAAATACGGCAAACACAATTGTTAAAGTACCTTTCGGATCAACCACTGCCTCAAGCTATATTACAACAGGATTAAGCGGGCCAAGAAACTTATTTTCGGACTCTCAAGGAAATATTTTCGTTGCCGATTTTGGCGCCAGTGCAATTAAACGAATATCATCTGGAACAACCACAGTTACCACAGTTCTGAGCGGCCTTAGTTCACCCAGAGATTTAAGTATCGATCCTTCTGGAATAATGTATATCGCTAATAGCGGCACAAACAGTATTTTAAAATCTACACCTACCGGAGGGTATTTTTTAGATACACCATTGCCTACGGGGTTAAGTTTTAATAACACAAACGGGCAAATAAGCGGCACACCGACAGTTATAACTGCCGCCACAAACTATACTATCACCGCTTACAACGCTTATGGCAACAGCAGCACAGTTGTAAATATCACTATTACGGCACCATTTATAACTGGCTATGCTTACCGCTTACCACTTACGTTGAATACCACCGGCCTGGGTATCTCAGCCAACCTTACCAAATTCCCGGTGCTTTTAAAAATTGTGGATGCGGGTTTAATTTACACCGCAGGTGCCTGTACAAACAGGGTACAATTCCCTAATGGCACGGCATATGATTTTGCTTTTACAGACCCAAGCGCACCAAGTACCGAATTGCCCTACCAGGTAGAATCTTACGATCAAACAACGGGTACGTTATTGGTTTGGGTGCAAGTACCTACCCTATATAGTGCGGTTAACAATACACTTGATTTTTATTACGGTAATGCCACTTCACCGTCAACCCACACCACCGCCTGGTACCAAAACACATGGAAAACCGTAAATAGTACTTCAACTGACTATAAGGGTGTATGGCATTTTAACGAAACACCATCTACCAGCAGCGCTGCGCTAACCGATGCAAGCGGGTCGGGCAATGCCCTTACCGCTACAGGTACGGTAACGCAATCCACATCTTCTTTAATATCAAACGGCCTATTGCTTAGTAATTCAACCGTTTCCAAAGCTTCTGTAAGCAACCTGGTAGCAATAAATAATACACCCATAACCATGTCTGCCTGGGTGTATTATACCACCTACCCATCAGGTACGGCAAATGTAATGGTACTACAGGGAAATAGTGGTTATACACAAATGGTATTCAGAAACACCGCAGGTTCTCCTGTCGGGATAAATTCATCAGGCAACGGCATTATAGTTGTTAGCGCCAGTACCCCGGCTATAAATAACTGGCATTATTTTGTTTACACGTTTAATGGCAGCAATAGCAGCAGCTTATATATAGACGGTGCATTAACCTCATCAAGCACAACATCGCCACAGGCCGGCACACCTACCAACATTGTTTTTGGTAGTTATAACACAGGTGCGGGCGAGTACTACAACGGCTACCTGGACGAATCGCGTGTGATCAACACCAACTTAAGCGCAAATTGGGTAAAAGCCGAATACAACAACCAGAAAGATCCGGCGAGTTTTACTATCGAAGGTACCACAACTACCGATGCTACCAATGTACTTACCATTCCCGGTGGTGTTATTTATACTTATAGCGGCAGCAGTTACACGCCCAATGTAGCCGGCGTAACTACCACGCCGTCGTTTAATGGGAAGGAAAGCTTTGTGTTTGCTTCCTCTGCAGCAATAAGTGCAACAAATAGCGTTTATGGGGTAACGGTTAACAGCGGCAATACCCTTACAGTAAACAGCGGCCAAACTTTAAATGTTGCTTGCAACATTGTAAATAACGGTACTATCGCCTATGGCAGTAATGCATCCAACCTTACATTTAACGGTTCGGCTGCTACGCAAACCTACACAGCTGCTTTAACTTCCAATACAGCATCTGTTGGTAACTTAACAATAAATAATTCTGCCGGCGGTACGGTAACCTTTAGCGGCGGCCCGGTAAATGTATACAACCAAATAGATATAACTAAAGGCAATATTGTGGTATCCGGTACTACAACTCTTACTTTAAAAAGCACAGCTGCATTAACGGCATCGGTATCGGCAATCCCGGCCGGCTATAGTATAACCGGGCTTGTAAGCGTTGAGCGTTATGTAGGAGGCAGCGCATCTGATCTTAGTAAACGCGGATACCGGTTATTATCCTCTCCTGTTTATGCAGGTACGTTTGCCGGCTATAAGGTGTTTGATCTGAATTTCTTAAAAACCTATTCTATAGTGTTAGGTGTAGGTGGTACTACTAACGGCTTCACCGGCGCAGGCAATGCCAGCATTTACCTGTTCAGGGAAGATATTGTACCTAACAACCTTTCTTTCGCGGCGGGCAATTTTAAGGGTATTGCCAAGCTTAACAACACTCCATCGTATCAATTTGGAATTAACGCAAAAAACACTTTAACAAACACCAGCGATGCATCAACCTATTTACCTGTAGGGAACGGCGTACTATTCTTTTTCAGAGGAAATTCTACATTATCTAATGGCACAACAGCAGGTACCAAAACAACATCTCCTTTTAATTATCCCGAAAATACAACCTTTGTGCAAACAGGTACGCTAAATACCGGCGCTATACCCGTAACACTTTGGATTCTCGGGACTACAAGTCTTAGTTACACCAACAACATAGCCAATAACGTAGCACCTAATAATATAAGAGGATATAATTTAGTAGGCAACCCCTACCCATCAGCCATCAACTGGGAAAAATACAATCGTAATGGTACAAATTCATCTATATATGGAAGCGGTAGCCTTCCATCAACTATATACCAATTCAATGTCATTAGTAAGCAGTATGCAAGTTATCAGCAAAAGGTGACAATTAGCTCCATTGCCGATACTACCACCACTATAAGACCCGGCACTTCCAGCGATGGCGTAGTAAGCAACATCATTTCCAATGGCCAGGGTTTCTTCATTGTAGCTAATGCTTCGGGCCAAACTTTAACTTTCAGAGAAACGGCCAAAACATCCACGCAACCCGCCAGTGCAGATCTTATTAAACTTATGGGCCTACCTGTTAATACCGAAAGAGAGCCCGATGCGTTTATTCGTTTAAAGTTAATTAAGGATAGTATTAACACCGATGCTGTTGCTTTTGTATTAAACAATACTAATGACGCTAAATATAGGGATGATGAGGATGCAGTAGATCTTGGCGGTAATGGCGCGTTAACCAGCATGTCGGTTTTTTCAGCTGATAATGTAGCACTAAGTATCGACAGGTTGCCTCTTCCGAAGTTAGCGCCTCAAATAGCCCCCCTGGCTGTAGATGGCAATACAACAGGGATATATACTTTAAAGCTCGACGAGTTAAAAGACCTGCCCGCCATTTATTCTGTTTGGTTGATGGATGCCTTTAAAAAGGATTCGTTAGATATGAGAGTAAATAACGCCTATAACTTTAACATTGATAAAAACAATGCCGGCACTTTTGGCAATGCAAGGTTTAGTTTGGTGATACGCCAAAACCCAGCGTTAAAATTAAAGCTGCTCGACTTTGGTGGCATAAAAGTCACCGAAGGTGTTAAATTAAATTGGGTTACAGAGAATGAGAGCAATTATACCCGATTTACTGTAGAAAAAAGCATCGACGGCGGTAAAACTTATGAGGTGGTAGGCGGGAAACAATCCAATGGGGATAGCAAATACTCCCTTGTGGATATAAAACCGATTGTAGGCCTAAACAAATATCGCCTAAAACAGGATGACATCAACGGCACCATAAGTTATTCAAAAGTTGTGGACTTTATGTATACTGATAAGGCGGATAATATTACGACAAGAGATTTTACTATTTTTCCAAATCCTACAGCCAGCACCTTAAACATTGCTATTACATCTCCGGATAAAGATGGAGCTACTGCCCGGTACAGTATTAAAATAACAAACATTAATGGAACAGTGGTTAAAACATTCCTATCGGCAGAGCCTAATTGGCAAGGGAATGTAAGCGATCTGATACCAGGGAGCTATTTTGTAGAGATAATTAATAATACCACTAAAAGAAAAATTGGAATTAGTAAATTTGTAAAACTTTGATGAGAAAACTATTTGTGCGTATGAAAAAGTTTTGGGCGGTGTTATTCCTGCTAAGCGTAAATTCTATTTGCTTTGCGCAAATAGTAAACCCATGCGATGGTAGCGACCAGGACGACGATTGCCCTGTTCCACTCGACACCTGGGTATATGTATTGGTAATTATTGCATTAGTGTATACTGGTTACACGCTCCACAAAAAACAAAAAAGCCTTTCTGCGTAAGCAAAAAAGCAGATAATATAAAAGCAACGAGGCCCTTTCTGATAATCAGAAAGGGCCTTTTGTATTTCTTATAAACTTATGACTTTATTAATTTAACCGGCGGGTTAAGATTAAGTTGTTTAACAATACCCTCTACCACCTTAGGTATTTCGCGCAGGGTGGTTTTTGGGTCGTGCAGTTCGCCAACGCCGTAACCGCGCCATACCAGCGTATTTGTTCTTGGGTCTATCAGGTCAATAATAATCGTTCCTTCTTTATATGGTACCCTTGCGGCGTAAGAACCTCCGTAATTGGGGAACCCATAGCCGTAATAGCCATAGCCAAACGGGCGGTACCAGCCGTAACCAAAGCCGCCATAATAGCCGCCGTACATAGGCGAATAATAGTAAGTAATTTTAGAGCCACGCCCGGTAACGGTGGCATAACCCACCAGCAGATCGGGGTTTTGCTCGTTTAAGGTTAAGCCCTTTTGCAGCAAGGCGGTTTTAGCAGATTCCTGTAGCTTACCGTTGCCAATTTCGGTAAGGGGGCGCCATTGCTTGCCCGAATCCCTTTTCATGGGTGCCCAGGCAAAGGTGCGGTAACTGCTTAAGTTGGTTTTGTTTGCTGCGGCTGTATAATAGTTGTAACTGCTGCAGGCCGACAGTACCGAAACAAACGTTACCGCCAGCATTAGATAAATATATTTTTTCATAGCAACACCTTTTATTTATACGTCTTAGACAAGGCAACAGGCAAAGGTTTAACGGAGTGAAAACTTTTTTTTTGACATCCAGGTATTGCCTGCAGGTGTTAAGGTTACCTACCGACGGGTAATGAGATAAAAAAGCGCATTTTATGTTAACCCTGTGAAATTACAATACATTGATTAACAATATCTTAAAAATAGAATTACTGAATTGTGTTAAGTTATGTTAACCCTCCTTATTCCGTAAAAAGATGCCTGTCGGGTAAAAAACTTATGGCGTTGCCTGCGGCCCGCGCTATCCGTTCCAACTCCTCATTCCGTCCCCACTGATAGAAGTGGGGACTCCATTCCGGGGTTTCCACTGCTATCGCTAACGCTTTTTCTGAACCTTGATTCGCATGATTTAGGGATTTCATGAGCTTACACTAACCCCGCTTAAAAACCCCGAAACGCTTAAATCCGAAATCGAAAATCCCAAATCCGAAATCAGGAAAGGTATTTCCCCACTATCGGCATCCTCCGGCCCATGCCAAATGCTTTGGGCGATACACGCAGGATCGGCGGGGTTTGGTAGCGTTTGTGCTCGGAAATATTCACCAGCCTCAATACCTTGCGCACCACGGCTTCCTCAAACCCAAGTTTTATAATTTCGGCAGAAGAGCGCCTGTTGAGGATATATTCATACAGTATCGCATCCAAAATATCATACTCGGGCAGGGAGTCGGTATCCTTTTGATCGGGCCTCAACTCGGCAGATGGTGGTTTTACAATTGTGTTTTCGGGGATGATCTCCCTGTTTTTATTGATCTCGCGGGCCAGTTCAAAAACCTGTGTTTTAAAAACATCACCAATTACCGAGATACCACCGCACATATCGCCATACAGGGTTCCGTAGCCAACGGCGGCTTCGCTTTTGTTGGAAGTATTGAGCAAGATGTAACCAAACTTATTACACATGGCCATCAGCACCACCGCCCTGCTGCGCGATTGGAGGTTCTCCTCGGCAATATTAAAAGGCAGATTTTTAAACTGCGGCGACAGGGCGCTCTCAAACGATTCCGTGATTTTAGCTATAGCCACCGTTTCACTTTTGCAGCCCAGGTTTTTCACCAGGTCCTCGGCATCTTTTATAGAATGGTCGCTGGAGAAACGCGAAGGAAGCAGCACGGCCATCACATTTTCGGGGCCTAAAGCTTCAGCAGCCAAGGCACACACCACGGCAGAATCAATCCCGCCGGATAAGCCCAATATGGCCTGCTTAAAACCCGATTTAATAAAATAATCTTTTATCCCCAATATCAATCCCTGGTGGATCTGCTCTATATCGCTCTGATGGGCGGCCTTAATAGTGGGTGCGTGCTCAAAACTAATGCTGGCATCATCGTTCAGCGTGTAATAAGTAAGCGCCTCTTTAAAATACGGCAACTCATCCAGCAAAGCGCCGGTGTTATCAAATATCAGCGAGCCGCCATCAAATATTAGTTCGGTTTGCGCGCCAACGTGGTTCACGTAAAAAAGCGGCAGGTTGTAGCGGATGGCATTATCCTTCAATATCTCGATCCGTTCCTCGTCATGGTTATACGCAAATGGCGATGCCGCGATGTTGATCATCACATCCGGTTTTTGCTTGATCAGCGTATCCATTGGGCGGGTAATGTACAGCGGGTTTTCTATGGTGTTCCACAGGTCTTCGCAAATAGTGAGCGCTATCCGCTTGCCTTTAAAATCTATACAGCTAAACTGGGTAGATGGTTCAAAGTAGCGGTACTCATCAAAAATATCGTAATTGGGCAGCAGGGCTTTGTTCACTACCGCCTTTACCGCGCCGTTCTCTATAAAATAAGCGGAGTTATTCAAATCCTTGCCTTCGGGGTTATTATTTGGTGTTGGCAGCCCGATGATGCAGGCAATATCATGGCATTCGGCCGCGATTGTTTTAGCGGCTTCATCGCAAAGGGTGATAAACTCGTTAAACTCCAAAAAATCGCGTGCGGGGTAGCCGCAAACACATAATTCGGCAAATACCACCAGGTCGGCACCATTTTGTTTGGCTTCGCGGATGTGCTGAATGATCTTGTTTGTGTTCGATTCGAAGTTGCCTACGTGGTAATTAAGCTGGGCTAATGCGATCTTCATGGTGTATGGTAGTATTGCTTACGCTGTAATGCAAATAAAAAAATTATTTTTGCTAAAACGACAGAAATGAACTTCTATTCTCTAAAAACGAGGCTTTTTTATTTAAGCTTTATCACCCTGGTATTTAGCGCCTGTAACAAACATAAAAAAATTGACGTTAGCGACATACAGGTTGATGTAAAAATTGAACGTTTTGACCGGGATTTCGACTCGCTGCGTGTAAAGCCGATGGACGAGCAGGCGGGTATACTTTACAAAAAATACGGCGCGTTTTATACCGACTATATCGAGCGCGTGATGAAAGCCGGCAGCGCACGCGACACCATTTATTTTAACCGCCTACGGGCTATTTTTGCCGATAAAGCCTATGTCGACCTGAAGCATGATGTGGATGCCGCCTACCCCAACCTGGATAAGCAGACGGAAGAGCTAACCGATGCCTTTAAACACATTAAATACTATTATCCTAAAAAGGCCCTGCCAAAGCTGTATGCATATTTCTCGGGCTTCGAGGCGCAAACAGCTATTGGCGATGGCTACTTTGGTATCGGTCTCGACTTATTTTTGGGTGCCGATTCTAAATTTTACCCATCGCTTGTAAACGCCTTTCCGCGGTATGTAAGCCGCAGGTTTACACCCGATAATATTACCCCCCGTGTTGTGGAAGGTATGGCACGTGAGGATATGTTCCCGGAGGATGAACGCGATAAGTCGCTGCTCGCTAAAATGGTTTACAACGGCAAGATCATGTACTATATGGACCAGATACTACCCGACGTACCCGATTCTACCAAAATTGGCTACAGCGCCAAACAAACCAAATGGTGCGATGATTACAAGGGCGATATATGGAGCTATTTTTTAGAAGAGAACCTGCTTTACGAAAGTGATTACCAAAAAATACAGAAGTACTTAAACGAAGCGCCGTTTACCCCAGGGCTTGGCCAGGACAATGAATCGGCCCCAAAACTTGCCGTATGGACCGGCTGGCAAATTGTACGTGCTTACATGGACAAACACCCGGATGTTACCTTACAGCAATTAATGGCGGATACCGATGCCCAAAAGATCCTGAACGAAGCCAAGTACAGGCCGAAGAACCCGTAAGACCACTATCCATTATCCATCATGTCATCTCGAACGAACTGGCGCGGGGCAGAGCGGGCGTGAGGAGAGATCTTGTACTCCACGGCATCTGAACCATGAAGGCGATCTTGCATAGCGCATATGCAAGTCGGTAATATCAAACTGTATAAGATTTCTCCTCGCTATCGCTCGTTCGAAATGACACCCCGAGAGCACGGCAAAAAAAAAGCGTCGCCGAACCGGCAACGCTTTCATAAATATCTAAAGTAAAACTTAGTCTAAAATTTTGAAAACCGCTCTTAGGGCGATGATAGCACCGAACAGCAAAATGATGTTTGATACTAACGTAGCATGTGGAAATTCGGCAAAACGCAGGTAGCAACCCAATAAACCTACAGCGATAGTAAGAATTAAAAATTTATAGTGGCCTTCTTTATTGGCATTTTCCATTGATTGCATAATCCTGTTGTTTTTTATTCGCCACAAAAATATAAATGTTTACCGAAAAACCGATAACCTTTTTATGCTTTTACCGCTTTTTTGTTCCATCCCTGCGGCAGGTTTTCTTCTATCTCAATATTCTCAAACTCGGCGCTTGCCCGCGAGCCTACTACCTTAGCCCAGGCAGCCATTTTGCTGATGCCTTCCTTTAAGCTTACGTTAGCGCTTTCGCCAAAAACACCAGCAGCTTTTGAGTGGTCGCTGTGGGCGTGCATCACTTCCTTACGTGCTTCCAGGTGGGTTACTTTGGGCTCTACACCAAGCTCATCGGCCACTACCTGCACCAGTTCGTTCACCGTGTAAGGTTTATCGGCACCTACGTTAAATACTTCGTTGTACGCGGCAGGCACGTTAGGGCTGTTGGCAATATGCGGGGCAACATCATCAATATAGCTAAACGCGCGGGTTTGCTCGCCATCACCAAAAATGGTCATTGGCTTTTCCTGCATAATTTGGTTCATAAAAATACCGATAACGTTACGGTACTTATCGCCGATGTTTTGGTTCTCGCCGTACACATTATGCGGGCGAAACACTACATAGTTTAAACCAAACATGTGATGAGCCGCTTTCAGATCCATCTCCACAGCATATTTGGCAACACCGTACGGGTCTTCCGGTTGTGGCACCAGTTCCTCGCGCATGGGCAATTGGCCCGCGCCGTATACCGCAATAGATGAAGTGAACACAAAGCATTTCACTTTATGCAATACCGAAAGATTGATAAGGTTAACCGAACCGATAAGATTATTATTGTAATTAAACCTGCGGATAAAGTGCGAAAGGCCTTCGGCAGCATAGGCGGCTAAGTGATATACATAATCAAACTTATGCTCCTCAAACAGTTTCTCCAGCAATTCATAATCGTTGATAGAACCTATAATAAACTCAACGCCCGTAGGTACGTGGTCTTCAAAACCGCCGCTCAGATCGTCTAAAACAATTACTTTGTGCCCAAGGTTAAGGCAATGCCTGGCTACGTGTGAGCCTATAAAACCGGCACCGCCGGTTACCAATGATGTTATCATATTATATGTAGTATGGTTTAGTTTCCGCTATTGGGTGTCCTCGCACGTTCACCTTCTCAAATATCCTAAAAAAGTTGTTAGCCGGGTGTTAAAATCATCAATTACTTACACCGGCGGGTTGTGCCATTACGGCTACTGCCTGCAAAAACCAGGCCGCGTGAGGTATCCACTGCTCTGTCCAGCGCCACTCGTCGCCTTTGGCTTCTCTCTTAAAATCAATGCCCGAACCATCCCGACAGCCATCTTTGCCGGTAATGCCGTTAGAAATACCTCCGCGCTCGCTTCCATGGCCATAATTAGAGGCCATATACGGCACATTATTTTTTCCGAAACCGTAAATAAAACTCATGCTATAAGGGTTGCAGCCCATTATCCACGATAGTTGCCGTTCCGCATAATTCGCAAGCGTTGCTTTTATTCCCCAATTCCCCTCAGCAGGATAAACTAACCTGCCACCTACAACGGCGGCCGTAGCCAGTGAACCAAGGCGGGCATTCTCGCCCTGCCACCACCAGCCGGTCTCATTTTCGTGCGGGATAAAAAAGCCATCCTTCACCTTGCCTTTAAACAAAAAGCTTTGGCGGGCATAACCGAAGGGGTTACTTATTTTATTGGTTACGGCAACGTTATAGTCCAGCGCTTGTTTAATTGTTTTTAAAGCAGGTGCGCGGTAAGCCTCATCCTTTTCTTTATCCAGACACCTTGATAGCGCTACCACTGGCAAACCCGCATCCGAGGCATGGAAATATGGGCGATCTGCATCGTTGGAGATAAAATACCCGGCGGTGGTCATCCTCCCATTGAGGTTCTTAGCGCGCTTGCGGGCCTCATCGCGGTATTGATCTTCGCCCGTGGCCATCCATAATTCGGTAGCGGCCATCAGCGCACAGTAATCATCGATGATGTTTTCCTTACCGTCATCATCGTATTTGGTATTGTTTATCAGCAGATGCGCAAAGGCACGTTTAGCGCCGTCTAAATATTGGGTGGACGTAAATTCGCCGTTCTTTTTCCATTGCGAGATGCGGGCAAGCGCTGCAATGGCCATGCCCCCACCCTCGCGGAAAGCGCATTGGTACTGGTTAGTTGTAACACTATTAGCCAGCAAGCCAACCACACGGCGGGCGCTGGGGTCCTTATTAAAATAGCTGAACACGATCATATAAAAATAATCATCCTTGCTGAGGGCACGCATCATATAATCGGCCCCATAAATCGCCTCATTATCAAGCGAATCTTTCAGGTTCCATTTATTTAGCAAACCCGGGATAGCTTCAGAGGCGCCCACCATACTCCAGGTAACCAGCGGAGTTTGCTGCGGCGAAAAGTAATTGGCATACGCCAGATGCGAAAAATATTTGCTTACATCGCCCGAGGCATCGCACCAGCCACCACGCAGATCTACCTTTTGGTCGCTGCCGAAAAGCTGCATTTTGGCATCGGCAGCCAGTTCGCCGGGGGTGTTGGCGCGCTGCTTGTTATAGTAGTGTATGATAGCAGAAAGCGTACGTTTGGCCACCATGTTCTCCCCAATTTCGAAGAGGTATGAAGTATACACAAGCCCCCCATATTTAATGCGCAACCAGTATTTTCCCGCCGCCCTAAACTCCGAAAAATTGGCCTGAAAAAACAGCTTGCCCGGTGCCCAATCCGTAATAGTTTCCGGCTGGGTTAGCATGCCCGTATAAGCAACCTTGCCGCTGTTTACATTCACCAGATTAAAGCTAAAGGCCTTAGTCAATTTATTATCAAATTGCACTACGCCCACTTTGGGGCTGTTGCTATCAAAGGCGATGTGGTTGAGGTAGATCACCGGGGTGGCGAATGCTGGGGCCATCAAAAACAGGAAAATTAAGCTGATGTATAGTTTCTTCATATTAGTGATTTTTGGCGAGAACACTGTGGAAAACTTCCGCGTTTTCACACTTTTTTGCGGTTTTTTTGCAGTTTTCACATTCGGTTTTTTCTAAAAAACCGGTTTCGCAAAATTATTTTTTTACCGCCCAAAAAATGGCGTTGGTAACAATTTTACAGTAGGTGGCATCGTTAAACAAAAGCGGTGAATGGCCCATAAAAATATAGACGTTGCGGGCTTTTACATTCGGGTTTGTCCAAATCACCGGGTGGTCTCCCATTTTTACATCAGACTCGGGGCTGTACGTTTTCTCATCTACGCTGGCCAGTACCTGTACATTTGGGCGGGGGCTTTTATCGTAACTATACCATTCTTCTTTTTTGATGAGAAAGGATGCGGGAACGCCCTGCATCACGGGATGTATTTTATCCTCCACATTTACCAGCCCGGCAGCAAAGCCAGGGATATAATTTTCGTAGGTAATACCACCCATAAAACCCGAGAACCATTGCCACATAGGGAATCCATCGAACTCGCCCAGTAGCGTAGCGTGGTGGAAGCCTATCCAGCCGCCCTTGCCCCGGGTAATGTAGTCCTGAAATGCAGCCGCCGCTTTTGGTTTCCAGCCATATGGTACGTAATCCAGCTGAATGAAGAGGTTATATTTGGAGAGGAAAGCGCTATCGATATTATCGGTATTCTGTATATAATCAATAGTAAAACCGCTGTCGGAAGCGAGTTTATTTAGCCATACTTTGCCCACTTTGGAATACCCTGCATGGTGCCCTCCGTGTTCGTAAAGTGCAATAACCTTAAACTTTGGTTTTAATGGTTGTGAAGAACAGTGATGGTAAACCAGCAACAGCGCGGCGAAGCAGAATAACAGGCGTATCCTTAACATGGCAGGGTTAAGACCCGGGTGAGATAACAGATCTTGCCTCTAATGTAATATTTTATTTTTTATTTGCCGATAAGCCATGTATCTGTCAGGCAAAATCGGCGAAAATGATTGCGGGCCGGGGTTTACATCTCGACCCGCAAAATTTAGCAGATAACACCGAAACTTATTTTTTAACTGCCCATACCGAAACCGACCCTGCACACACAAAAAACTCGCCCCAGCCATCTTCGTTTATAGTTATCTCGGCATCGTGCTTATTCAGGTAATCTACAAAAACTTTACCGGCGTGTGCCCGGCCAATTTCCATGCTTTTGCTGCTTTCGTCGCCATTGGTTAGCAATACGGCGCAACCCGAGTTTTCATGCTCGCCATCGCCTTCGCGCGTCCAACCTATGCAGTTGGGATTATCAAAATAATCGCGCTGTGCGCCGTAGGCAATGTGCTTGCGGGCATATAGCAGGCTTTCCATTTCGCCGAGGGCGGGTAGCTCTACTTCATGGTCGTTACCGTCATCGCCCTTGTCTGTATATTTTGAACCATACAGGTCGGAGTAGAATACGCAGGGGTAGCCATACTCGCGCAGCAATATCAGTGCATAGGCTAATGGTTTAAACCATTGCTCAACCGGCAACGCCAGCGATTGCAGAGGCTGCGTATCATGGTTCTCTACCAGCGTAACCGCGCGTGATGGGTTGGCGGCAACCAGCGTATTTTCAAATATGCGGGTAAGGTCGTAATCGCGGCCATAAGTGGATGCATTGTGCAGGTTCTCGTGCAGTGGCGCATCAAAAAGCGACATGCGGCCTTCCGTTGCCGTAATGTATTCCTGTAGCAGGCTTACCTCGTAGCTCCAGTATTCGCCAACGGTAAACAGCTCCTGCCCGGTTTGCCCGCGCATGGTATCCAGCCAGTCGTTATAAAACTCGTAGGAGATATGTTTAATGGCATCAAGGCGCATACCATCGAACTGTACGGTATCGTGGAACCATTTGCCCCAGCGTTTCAGCTCATCGCGCACGGCGGGGTTGCGTGTATCAATATCGTCCAGCATCAGGTAATCAAAATTGCCGTTCTCATCGCCAACCACATCTTCCCAGGCTTCGCCGTACTGGTTCTGGATACTGTAAATGGCCGATTCGTTACTCGCTGCATCATAATCAACACCACTAAAGCATTGCCAGTCCCATACAAACTGCGAGTATTCGCCATGCCTGCCCGGGAAAGTAAATTTAGTAAAGGCTTCTATCTCGTAGGGTTCGCTGGTAAATTCGTTGCGATTATCGGGATTTACTTTACGTACGGTGACGGTTTCCTTTTCATCGGCACCGCCCATGTGGTTCAATACAACATCCATGTACACGGCCAGTCCCTTGCTTTTGGCGGTTTGCACGGCATCTACCAATTGCTGTTTTGTACCGTATTTTGTACGCACTGTACCTTTTTGGTCAAACTCGCCCAGGTCGTAAATATCGTATACATCGTAACCTACAGAGTACCCGCCGGCCTCGCCTTTGTAGGCAGGCGGCAGCCAAACAGCATCTATACCTATATTTTTCAGCCTTTCGGCATCGTTCTTCAAATGTTCATATAAGCTGCCATCGCCGGGATAGTACCATTCAAAAAACTGCAGCATTGTAAAATTTTCCATAAGGGCTATTTATGTTTAAAACAGCATATAAACTCTGTGGAGGCATTTTGGTTTTAAACACGACTGCAGGATTAAACGATTGACACGATTTTTTTGCGCTAAGATTATAATGACACATTGTTTACATCATCTGCACATCAAACTGGCACTATCCTTGTAAATGCTTTAACACATAAAACATTTACCATTAAAAATAAAAAGTCATGGGCTTATTAAAATTTATAGCAGTTGGCGCGGCCATTGGTTACGGAATAAACTATATTACTAAAAAAGGCCCGGATGGCCGCTCTATCCTTGATGATATTACCGACGATGCACCGGAGTGGTTTGATAAGGCAAAGAAATTCGCCGAAGAAAAAGTAGAGCAGGTAGTAACGGCATCGCAACCAAAAGGCGGCTACACCGAAACTTTATAACGATCTTTTTTTCACACTCGCTAAAAAACTTCTGCTTTTAACAGGCAGGAGTTTTTTTGTTTTAAAAGAGCTTTGGGCGGGTATCGCGAGAAGCACAAAGCACTTGCAATTAAGTATCAATTAATGCGATTAACGACAGCTTTAAATAATCTACAGCTTTAATTAAATTATTTCGATAATTTATTAAGCATCACATTATTAATTATATTTATTGCAAACTCCCGCGTTTTGAAACTTATTGATAGCCTAACCCAAACCACCAAATTGTGCGGCCCCGTGTGCGCACCTGTAAAACCAGTTGTAAAAACTTCGCTTGGCAACCAGGCTGCCGATTTTTTTGGCAACATTTTCGATACCGCCGATTGGCCGGCGCGATGGCATTGCGGCAGCTGGAGTGATTTCCACGGGTGGCTGTATATTATTTCCGATATCGGCATTTGGGCGTCGTACTTTGCCATCCCTGTACTGCTCATCATTATGCTCAGGAAAAAGCAGGACATCCCTTTTCACAAAATAATTTTCCTTTTTGTTGCCTTTATTTTATTATGCGGGCTTACCCACCTCGTTGATGCCGCTATATTTTGGTGGCCGGCTTACCGGCTAAGCGCGTTGCTGCGCTTTATTACTGCGGTAGTCTCTATTTTTACGGTGTATGCATTATACAAAGTGCTACCCCTGGTATTTAACCTGCGCACAGTTGCCGAACTGGAGGCCGAAATAGAAAAACGCCGCATGGTAGAAGATAAGCTCACCCTAAACGAGGTAGCCCTGAACCGTTCGCTGGAATTAACTACGAAGCATAACCATCAACTAAAAAGTTTCACCCACATCCTATCGCATAATATCCGCAACCATGCCAGTAATATGGCGCTGGTGGCGAGTTTGGTGAATACCGATAAGCTGGATCATGACAATGCCGAATTGTTTGAAAAATTAAACAATGTATCGCGCGCGTTGAACAATACGCTGGAAGACCTTTCACAGGCCATTAAAATAAAAGAAAGCGTGATGAAATCCACCAACCTGAATTTTGAAGAAGTAACGGACGAACTGCTACAGATCTTCGAATCGGACCTAAGGGTGAATAACGCGAAACTGGAGACAAATTTTGACGTTAAACAAGTGGTTTTCCCGCATATCTACCTCGAAAGTATCCTCATTAACCTACTATCAAACGCCATTAAATACAGAAGCCCGGAGCGCAATCTGAAAATAGATTTAAAAACGTATATTAACAACGACTTACGCACCGTTTTAGAGTGTAGTGATAACGGTTTAGGCATTGACCTGAAACTACACGGGCACAAGCTATTTGGCCTGTATAAAACCTTCCACGATCGCAAAGACGCGCACGGTGTGGGTTTATTTTTGGTGAAAACGCAGGTAGAATCGCAAGGAGGACAAATAGAAGTACAAAGTACACCAGGAAATGGTGCCACGTTTAAAATAACTTTTTAATGAATAAAGTAAAAATTGCTTGCGTTGTAGACGATGACGAGATATATACGTACACGGTTACACGCATTATAGCCCGGTCTGAAATTGCTGAAAAAACCATTTTCTTTCATAACGGGCGGGTCGCCCTCGATTTTTTCGTAGCAAACGCCCAAAAACAGGACGAACTGCCCGACCTCATCCTTTTGGATATTAACATGCCCGTACTTGATGGCTGGCAGTTTTTAGATGAATATGTAAAGCTGGTGCCAACCATGGGCAAAAAAATAACCGTGTTTATCGTAAGCTCCTCTATAGACGAGGAAGATTACGCGCGGGCAAGGGCCTTTGATGTAGTAACCCGTTTTATTGTAAAACCCCTAACGGTTGACCACCTGCACGATATTTTAGCGCAGTTACCTGTACAGTAGTTTTTTGCTTCTGCAGTGGCCGGCTGCCATTGTTTTTTTGCGGCTATCTATCTCGCAGCAGTTAAACACCAATTTCTCATCTTCTGTTTTGCCCCTTCGCCGGAGGCAAAAATCGCCCTATCTTTAAAAATAGCTTGCCTTGTTGTATCATTTTTAAAAATAGCTGCGTAATGCAGTTATTACACTTACTAAAAATGTTATGATGAAAAACGTTCAACAAAATTCAAGGAGGTGGGCAGGCATGGTCGGGATGATGTGTTTGCTGGCCGTATCGCTCAGTTCATGTTTAAAAAACAGCTCTACTAACGTACAGCCCCCAATAGCGCTGCTATCGGTTATCAACGCATCGCCCGATGCACCCGCGCTTGACTTTTACTTAAATGATAACAAGGCTAACGCTTATCCTTTTGGCTTTGGCAACGGCTTGGATTACTTAAGCGCTTACACCGGCAAACGCAACGCAACGTTTACCATTGCAGGCACCAAAACGGCTTATAAGGCCGATACTCTTACGCTTAACCAAAACAGGTATTATTCGCTTTTTTTGGCCAATACCGCCGGGCACGAAGAGTTTGTTGTGCTTAGCGATACCATTAACAAACCGGCAGATACCAAAGCGGCTATCAGGTTTATTAACCTAAGCCCGGATGCACCGGCTGCAGACCTGGTTATAAAAAATGGCGCCACCGTAGTAGCCAACAAAAGCTACAAGGGCTTTTCGGGATTTGTGCCAGTTACCGCTACTAAATACACACTGGAGATCCGCCAGGCAGGTACAACTACCGTACTGGCTACGTTAACAGACGTTCCTTTAAACAATGGGTCGTTGTATACCGTATGGTTGCAGGGCCTTGCAGCTGCAGGCGTTCCGGATGCTAAAAAACTGGGTGCTAAGATCCAAACCAACGTTTACTACTATTAATTCTTACCTTCTACCTATGAACAAAAACCCGGTTTTGGCCGGGTTTTTTTATGGGCTTAACTTTAAAGACAGTCGCGGGCATTATTTAATGGGAAATAAAATTACCTTTAAATTTTAAAATCTGCCCTGGATGAGTAAATCGAAAATTGCGCCCACCGAATCATCAATACCCCAGTTCCCGGTCGTGGGCATCGGCGCTTCGGCAGGCGGATTAGATGCTATAAAATTATTTCTGCAGGCTCTGCCCCAAAAAACTGGGATGGCCTTTGTGTTTGTACAGCACCTTAGCCCCACCCATATCAGCATTCTGCCCGAGATATTGGAAAGGGTATCGCCTATACCCGTAATAGCCATAACGGATGGCATTACCCTGAAGCAGGACCATTTTTACATCTGCCCAGAAAACGCATTTGTAAAAATGGCGGATGGCGTATTAAAACTGGAACCCATAGGGGCGAAGAATAAAAAGTTAAACACTATAGATACCCTTTTCAGTTCGCTGGGTTCGGTGCATCAAAGTTACGCGATAGGCATTATCCTGTCGGGCTCGCTTAATGATGGCACTGTGGGGATGCAGGTGATCAAATCATACGGGGGCATCACCTTTGCGCAGGATGAGGAATCGGCGGCTTTTGAGAGTATGCCCAAAAGCGCGGTGCAAAGCGGCGTGGTAGATTTTATTTTACCTCCTGCCGAAATAGCCAAACACCTCGTCAACATCAATCACCCCTTCAACCTCAACTTTTTGGCAGGTACAGAACCCGACGCGAAGCAGGAGGACCACGATGTTTTTAAACAGATACTTACGGTACTGCGCGTACGCCGGGGGGTAGATTTTCAATATTATAAATCGAGCACGTTAAAGCGTCGAATTATCCGCCGCATGGCGCTTAATAAAATAGAGAAACCGGCCGATTACCTATACCGCCTGCGCGAAAGCAAAAGCGAGCAGGACGCGCTTTATAACGATATGCTGATATCGGTAACGCATTTCTTCCGCGATCCCCAAAGTTTCGAGGCCTTATGCAGCGATATCTTCCCGGCGCTGGTGGGCCAAAAATTAGCACTAAACGAACCCCTAAGGATCTGGATAGCCGGATGCGCCACCGGAGAGGAGGCCTATAGCATGGCCATTTGCCTGCAGGAATATATGGGCGATAAGGCCGCCACCATGAAACTGCAGATATTTGCCACCGACATATCTGAAACGGCCATAGCCAAGGCACGTAACGGGCTGTACCGCCTAAACGAACTGGAAGGCTTAAGCAGCTCGCGCATCCAGCAATTTTTCACCAAGATGGATGGGCACTACCAGGTTACCAAATCCATTCGCGATATGTGCGTATTTGCGTACCATAACTTATTGAAGGACCCGCCCTTCTCCAAAATAGACCTCATCAGCTGCCGCAACGTACTCATTTACCTGGAGCCCGTGCTGCAAAAACGCGCGCTTACCACCTTTCACTACGCGCTTAACGAGAGCGGCTACCTGATGCTGGGCAAATCGGAAAGTATTGGTACTCATACCGATATTTACGGCGCTTTCCGGTCGGCCGAAAAGATCTATCTGCGCAAAGGGCCACCCGGCAGGTTTATGAACGTAGCGTCCAAAACGTCCGAGCAAAACTTTAGGAATATAGACCATGGCGAGCAACGCGGCGAAGCCAAGGACATTTATAAAATGGCCGACGAAACCATGCTGGAGAAATTTGTGCCGCCGGGTTTATTGGTGAACGATAAGTTTGATATCATCCAATTTCGTGGTGCTACCGATAACTGGCTGGGGCAGCCGCAGGGCAAACCCAGTTTTAATGTATTGAAACTGGCCCGCAACGGCCTGGCATTTGAGCTGCGAAACCTGCTGCAGCAGGCCAAAAAAAGCAACCAGCCATCGCGCAAGTACGGCATATTTTACCAGCATAACGATCTACAGCACTTTCTGAATATTGAGATAGTACCCCTGCGCGACCAGGACGAGCAACATTTCCTGATCGTTTTCCAGCAGGCATCATCCACCGGCATTGAGCCCGGAATGTTTGAGGGTGGCCTATCGCATTCCAACGCCAATTACAACGCCTCCGAGCTGCGTATAGAGCACCTGGAACGCGAGCTGATCCAATCGCGCGCGGATATGCGCGTGGTGAGCGAGGAACAGGAGCTGGCCAACGAGGAATTGCAAAGCGCCAACGAAGAGCTGTTATCTGGCAGCGAGGAACTGCAGAGTTTGAACGAAGAACTGGAAACATCAAAAGAAGAACTGCAAAGCACCAACGAGGAGATAATTGTTATTAATAACGAACTGCTTGACCGTAACGAGCAGCTAAACAACGCCCGCCTATACTCTGAAGCCATCATCAACACCATCCGCGACCCGCTGCTGATATTGGATAAAGACCTTAAAGTATTGCGCGCCACGCAGGGTTTTTATAAAACCTTTATGGTAAACGAGCGCGAAACAGAAGGCCAATACCTGTACGACCTGGGTAACAAACAATGGGATATCCCGGCACTGCGTGAGGTGCTGGAGCGCATACTACCGCAGCATAAAGAGCTGAAGGATTACGAGATCAAGTGGAGTTTCCAAACCATCGGCCCTAAGACCATGCTGCTGAATGCCTACCAACTGGATAACAGCCAGCAAATAATACTTGCGATAAAGGATATAACCAAGTTTGTGAAAAAGTAATTTTACGGCGGCTAAACAATATCATTTAATGCCGGGGCCTTTTTCCCGTCTTCATGCCTGGTGAGTTTTTTCACGAGCCACGGCAGGCTAAGCCCCTGCCCTATCAGCGTGAACAGCACCACCACTACGGAAATAAAGATGATCTCGTTGCGGAGCGGGAAGCGGGTGCCGTCGGCCAGTTTAGTTGGCAAGCCTATGGCAATGGCCAGCGATACTATCCCCCGCATACCCGACCAGCTAATGATGAGGCTATTCTTAAAATCAAGCAGGGCATCTTCGGTTATTTTGTGCTTCCCTTTTTTGAAGGCCTGTTGCAGGTTGAGTTTTTGGGTAAAAACACGCGCCATGCGCAGCAGCAAAGCTACGATGGTAATAATAAGACCATAGCCCACGTAAAGCCATACCTGCGCGCTATCTATGTGCCTGATCACATACGGAAACTGCAGGCCGATGAGAATAAATATCAATCCGTTGAGCAAAAAGATGATGATATCCCAAAAGGATTTCGACTGGTTCTTTAATTTATCGGGGAAGATCTTGTTGCTGAAACGCGCTATCCCCAGGCCTAAAATAACTGCGGCTATTACGCCGGAAACATGCACCTCCTCCGCAATTAAATAAGTTACAAAGGGCATCAGCAGCATAAAGCTAATAGTGGCCAGGCTATTTTGATGAATGTGTTTAATAATGAACGAAAGGATCATGGTCATTGCCATACCTACCAGCATTCCGCCGCCTATGAGCAAAGCAAACTGCAGGGTTGCCATCCACCAAACAAACGCTGTACCGGTAACCGCGGCAACGGCAAAACGGTAAGCCACCAGTGCCGAGGCGTCATTCACCAGGCTTTCGCCCTCCAATATGGTGTTTGTTTTATGCGAGAGGCCAAGGCCTTTGGTAATGCTCATGGCAGCTACAGCGTCCGTAGCGGATAGTATCGCTCCCAGCACAAAGGATAAGGGCCACGTCATTCCCGGGATCATGTAATGTGTTACCACCGCTATGCCCGATGCGGTGATGAACACCAGCGAAATAGCCAGGGTACCAATGGTATTGATATTGGTTTTAAAGGTTTTGTAATTGATATTGAAAGCGGCATCGTAAAGTAAGGGCGGCAAAAATATCAGGAAAACGATCTCCGGGTTCAGCTCCACATCCGGCAGGGTTGGGATAAAGCCAATGGCTACCCCGGCGGTTATCAGCAGCACCGGGTACGGCAGCTTCACCTTATCGGCAATGGCCGATAGCCCAATCATAATGGCAAGAATGAAGATAACGATGCTGTAATTTTCCATGCTAAGCGGTTAAGGCAACAGCCTAAAGGTAGCAGATAGATTTTTAATCGTTAAGCCCGCGGCTGCTTAGGCCTCAATAACCATCTTTTTAATAAGTCCGCCCTCAAATTCATAAACGTGCTTTACCGGGCCGTCGAATACCATATTGCCCTCCAGATCTTTTACTACTTGCCTTACTTCAACAAGCAAGCGCCCGTCTTGTAAAGGTTTGATAGTTTCGGGTGTAACTATGGGGTTCAGCTCGGCCCATTGCCTTGTCCAGTAATCGCGCACTTCCTGGTGCCCATGCACGTAGCCGCCTTCCCAGCCGTTTGGCCATTCCACATCCGGGAGGAAAAATTTGAATACGCCATCAATGTCGCGGTTGTTGAAGGCGGTATAAACCTGGTGTATGATATCCTCGTTCGTCATATAGTTTGAACTTATACAGATGTGCCGTTTTGCGCTGATATATCACCAAAATAAAATGGCCACCAGTTTTAGCTGATGACCGTTTTATTAAATATTTAGCTATCGCGAGATTAGCGATAGCATATCTCGTGGTGGGCATGGCCAAAGCTTCCAGCTTTAGCCAGTTGCAAGCAATAGCTTCATCTACAATGTTGCCATATCGATAACAAACCGGTAGCGTACATTGCCTTTTTCCATACGCTCGTAAGCGGTTTGGATGTCTTTAATGTCTATCAGTTCAATATCAGATACGATGTTGTTATCTGCGCAGTAATCCAGCATTTCCTGCGTTTCTTTGATCCCGCCGATGCCCGATCCGGCAAGGCTCTTACGGCCGCCCAACAGGCTAAACGCCGCAACAGAAGCAGGTTCAGACGGTACGCCAACGCATATCATGGTACCATTGGTACGTAATAAGGATAGGTACATATTAAAATCGTGCGGGGCAGAAACGGTATCTAATATAAAATCGAAAGTGCCCATGGCGGCTTTTACCTGCTCGGCATCTTTGGTTACTATAAAATGGTGCGCGCCCAATTTTTTGGCGTCTTCTTCTTTACTGGCAGATGTGCTTAACACGGTAACTTCCGCACCAAAGGCAACACCAAATTTAACGCCCATGTGACCCAAACCACCCAGGCCCAATACGGCCAGTTTATGGCCTTTGCCAACTTTCCAATGTTTCAGGGGCGAATACGTAGTAATACCGGCGCAAAGTAATGGCGCTACGGCAGCCAGGTCAACACCTTCTTTCAGTTGCAATACAAACTCTTCGCGCACTACAATGGTATTAGAGTATCCGCCGTAAGTAGGCATTGATTTATCGCGCTCCATACTGTTGTATGTTTGGGTGCTGCCTTCCAGGCAGTATTGCTCCAGGTCCTGCTTGCAATTTTCGCACACCTGGCAACTATCAACCATACAGCCGGTAGCGGCAAGGTCTCCTACTTTAAAGTTTTTTACGTGGGCGCCCACTTTTACTACACGGCCTACAATTTCGTGACCGGGCACCATCGGGAAGATCCCCGGGAACCAATCGTTTTTTATCTGGTGCAGGTCTGAGTGGCAAACACCGCAGAAAAGTATATCAAATTGTACATCGTGGGGGCCTACTTCGCGGCGCTCAAAGGTCCACGGCGCCAAAGGTGTTTTTTCGTCCTGTGCCGCATAAGCTTTAGTTTCAATCATGGTAAATAAATTTTTGTAAGTGAGATTTGTTGGGTTGCCGATTGGCTGAAACAAATATACAATCCTATAGATATATGGTGTTGACGCCGCGTACATAAAAATGTTTATGACGGTTACCCGACAATTGAACAAGCACCCGTCGGTTTACCTCTTTATCTTCCCCTTCAGCATGCGTGCTGCATGGGTGTAGCCACCTTCGGAGCCATCTACAAAGTGGATATGATCGTCCTTAAGGTCGCGCACGTAGCACGACATGACCGAGGCGCGGCTGATGTGCAGCCCGTAGATGAGCTTGCCTTCCGCCTCCAGCTTATCCAACACCCTTTGCAGGGCCAGGCGTTGTTTGGCAGTGCCCGATATTACGGTGTTTATTTTACCATCAATCACCAGCGTATCGGCCATTTCTACCAGGCTTTGCAGGTAATGCTTTCCATTTTTTGTATGGAAATACACGTAGCCGTATAAACCGAGCATCCACGTTTTCAGCAGCTGCATCCATTTTATTTTGCCCAGCGTTACCATCATCTCGTTACTTAGTTTGGAGAAGGTGCTGTTAAATTGCAGCTTGGCAACAGATATGGGCTGCCTTTTTTGTGGCAGGCCATAAATCTCGTCCATAGCGTTCATCACATCCTTAAACACTACCGACTGGCGGTTACCATCGCGGGCAACAACCAGCAGGCTCACCACCTCTTCCTTGTTCTCGGGCGGGGCTATGCGGTCCCAGCGGCATTGCATGCCGGTTAGGTCGGGTTCTTCGTCTTCGCCGGCATTGGGCGCCAGCATATAATCGTCACCTTTTATAATTTGCTCGGCGTAGTTGATGCCGTTGCCCAGTACCACCGGGATAAAAAACACCTGCGAACTGCTGTATTTGGCAATGCGCAGTTGGTAGCCCTCGGCATATATTTCTTGTACCGGTACAGTACCGGTGCGCAGTTCGAGGTTGAAATTTTGCTGTGTGCTCACCTTGTATGCCGCCAATGCCTGCATCACCTTATCAATAATAGTGGGCGGAACAATAAAAGTTGCCCCATCACCGCCAAAAAAGAAAGGTACTGTAACCCCCATGCTAAACGCGATGTTGAGCGCCGATACGATGCTGCCGGTAGCGATAAGGTTAACATTTTCATGCGCGCCACCCATCACCGCCCGGGTAGAATTTTTTATATCGGTGATCACCACGTGCCAGTCTTCCGGCACATCGGCAAAAAGGGCATCGTTCATCAGCAGATCGCCAAGGGGCATCCGGTTAATGGGTAACTGGGCATAAAACTCGCTGTTATCGGTGGGCATAAAAGATCACTTGTTCAACAGTTAATATACGAAGTTTTTGAGAAAACGATTTAAATTGCAAGCCCTCCCTATGCGGTTGCCGCCAGCACGGGCACATGGTTGGCTCCATAAATTAGCCAGGCATTAATAAGCACGTACACCAGCAGTAAAGCCTGCGCGCACAAAAAGTCGAACTTTTTGGCTTGCGCTATTTTCTCCTGCTTAACCAGCCGGAGCGAGTAGGCTGTGCAAATAATAACCGTAAGGATAAACATCAAGGTAACCCCGTGCAGGCTATCTACCAGCGTAAAGGTGGTGGATTCGGGCAGGGTGGAGTCAATAATATACTTGTTACCAATAACGGCGAACAAGGCACCCACACTTAGCCCGAAGCGCGAATCAATACTATCGGTGTGGATATAAAAGCACATGTAAGAGATAAGGAAAGCCACATACATGCCCAAAAACATCTTCCAGAACAGGCCCATGGCATCCCGATCTATCTGCATGCGCACACGGAAATTACTGTACTCGGTATGGGGTTTAGCGAGGCTCTCATCGCCAAAACCGGTTTCGTATTTTTTTACCCCGGTTTTTACGTCCAGGCTGTCAACACGCCAGCCCCGCAGGGTAAAACGCGGATCGAAATGCTCACCAAGCGTATCTACCTTAAACACCAGCGAGTGAGAATCGAACTGCGAATTTTCAATAGAGAAACGCAGCTTTTGCTTATCGAAAGGGAAATTATCAATGGCCCAGGAATCCTTCATTACGCATTGCAGCTTCATCAGCAGATAAACCTTGCCGCCGGTAGTATCAATGGTAGAGAATGATGTGGTGTACGATTTTGCCTGCGGTACTTCCAGGTTATGCAAAAAGTCGAACTTTTTGTTCTTATACTTTAGCCAAAGCCATAGGTTAACGTTGTATTCCTTATCCTTAAAGTTGATATCGTGGATGCTGGTGATGTAAATACCGGTAACTACGGTATCGGGCGTAGCTTTTTGGGCATGCGCCGGGGAGCATATAAGCAGGGCAACTATAAACGTAATTGCCGCGAGGAACTGTTTTAACATAGGGCTGTATTGGATAGGTTAAAAATAGGGATTTTTATTGGAAGATGATGTCCGCTATCGCTGTTGAGTATATTCGTTAAATACCTAATAAAGTCCTAAATAGTGCCCATAATTAACTTGAACTTAAATATATTGCAATGGCGTAATTAGCCCGGCATAATAATTAAACCCTCCAATTCTTCGCCTTTCCTGGTATTCCTGATTAGAATACTTGCCCCACTGCACCACAAGGGGTGTTATTAATATATGCCGAAAAAGCCCGACGTGCCGGACTGCCGCAGCACCAATCGGGGCATTTGTTTTGCACACCCTTTCCCGAATGATATTCTACATAAAAAACATGGTATGTATAAGCTGCCAAATGGTGGTAAAGTACGAGTTGGAAAAACTGGGCTTAAACCTGCACACGGTTGAGCCCGGAAAAGTAGAAATATTTGAACCTGTTTCTGCCGATCAGATCCTGATTCTTAAACTGGCGCTTATCCGCGCGGGGCTGGAATTGATGGATAATAAGAAAAATATACTGGTAGAAAAGATAGTATACGCCATAACGGAGATGATAGACTATGCCCATGACGAGCTCAAAACAAATTTTTCTCACCACCTGAGCGAAAAGCTAAACCACGATTATACCTACCTGGCCAATATATTTTCTGAAACAAAGGGTACAACCATAGAACAGTTCATCATCCTCAAAAAAATACAGCGGGTAAAACAGCTGATCTGTTATAACGAACTCAACATGACAGAAATATCATGGAAAATGCATTACAGCAGCGTTGCCCACCTATCTACCCAGTTTAAGAAGATCACCGGTATAACACCCTCCCACTTTAAACACATGGGCTGCAACAGCAGTTTACACCCCGAAATGTGTGAATTATAGAACTTATTAAAAAAGTTGTGTAACAGCCGGCCCCTATACCGGGTGTAGGTTTGTAGCGTCCGAAGTTTTGTCAAAAAATTTCGTGGCACTCATTCCTACTAAAAATATTACATGAACAAAAAATCTACTTTCCACGCTGGTGGCAATTTAATGCCTCAGCGCAAAAACTTCTCCGGCATCTTCAAAGCAATTTGTATGCTGGCCTTAGCCGTTACTTTTTTTTCAGCCTGTAAAAAGGACGATTACAAAGGCGAAATAGTTGGCGACTGCCCCGTGGTAGTGAGTACCGACCCTGCCGATAAGGCTGTAGATGTTGCGCTTGCTAAAGTAATAACGGTGACGTTTAATACTGGCATGGCCAAATCAACCATAACCGATAAAACGTTTTTGATTAAACAAGGCGCTACTACAGTTGCCGGTACTATTGCCGCAACAGCAGATACTAAGGTGTATACCTTTACCCCTGCACAGCCGCTTTCGCCTTTTGCAGTTTATACGGGCACCATTACAACCGGTGCTACCGATACGCTGCGCACCGCCATGGTAGCCGATTACGTGTGGAGCTTTACTACTATCCCGCAGGTAACCCTATCATTTGCCCCGGCTTTGGGCGGCACAACTACCGGTAGCGGCGCATTTGCGCAGGGCTCAACAGTAACCGTTACCGCTACGCCAAGTGCAGGTTATACATTTATCAACTTTACCGAAAACGGCAACGTGGTTTCCACAAGCTCAAGCTACCAGTTTGTTATGGCCGGCAACAGGGCATTAATTGCCAACTTTAAACTCACCCCGGCTTCACAGTTTGCCGTAGTGTTATCATCCTTACCTGTAGCGGGCGGTACTACCAATGGCTCAGGCGCGTTCAACGCCGGCAGCACGGTAACTGTTAACGCCAGCCCAAACACCGGCTACACCTTTGTAAACTGGACGGATAACGGCAATATAGCATCGACAAGCCCAAGCTATCAATTCATATTAACAGCCAATCGCAACCTGGTTGCACACTTTGCCGCTATACCAGCATCCCAATTTGCACTGGTATTAAACTCAAGCCCGGCAGCAGGCGGTTCAACCACCGGTTCGGGCGCATACAGCTCCGGCACCAATGTATCGGTAACCGCAACGGCAAATCCGGGTTACAGCTTCACCTCTTGGAGTGGCGACGCATCAGGATCAAACAATCCGCTTACAGTTAACATGAACGCCAATAAAAACATCACGGCAAACTTTACACAAATAGTTGTTACCATACCGCCAGCCCTTGGCGCGGCAGCACCGTTTGGCGCGTTTGGTGGTAATGCAGGCGTAACCAACCAGGGCCTGAATACCATCATTAATAATGGAGGTATAGGTACTACCGCCGCATCTACTTTAATAACCGGTTTCCATGACGGTACCAATGGCGACATTTACACCGAAACACCTTTAAATGTGGGTAATTCAACCGGCGGCATATTTACTGCACCGCCGGCACCGGGTAATGCTACTTCTTTTGCAACGGCTACACAAGCGCTTTTAGATGCTAACGTTGCTTACAACAGCATTTCCCCGGCCTCCAAACCGGGCGGTATCGATCCGGGCGCAGGGGAACTGGGCGGCTTAACTTTAGCCCCTGGCATTTACAAATCTGCCAGCGGCACTTTTAAAATAACCAATGGCAACCTTGTACTGGATGCTAAAGGCGACCCCAACGCAACCTGGATATTCCAGACAGCAGCAGGACTTACCGTAGGTGTTGCAGGCCCTGCGGGTGCCCGCAGCGTTACGCTCATCAACGGCGGCCAGGCCAAAAACGTGTTCTGGTACGTTGGTACTGCAGCTACCATTAACGGCGCAGGCGGCGGCATCATGACGGGGACCATCATCGCATCGGCAGGTGTTACTTTTTCTACGGCAGGAAATGCGGTACAAACGGTACTCAATGGCCGGGCAATATCATTGGTAGCCTCGGTTACCATGGTAAACACCACCATCAACGTTCCGCAATAATATCCAAACATCAACAGGTACAAGCCCCCTTTCGGGGGCACTACCAAACCGTATTAAATAACACATTTTAAAAAGAGATTATATGTTACCCATAAATAAAATCATCCCAAAAGCCATCATTTGTTTACTGATGGTTATAATGGCCGGCACAACGGTTAAAGCACAAACCACACAACCTACCTGGTGGTTTGGCGTATCGGGCGCGGCCAACTTTAACATTTACAATGGCACTACCCAGCATCTAACCAATTCCCTAACAGCGCCTACAGCCTTCCATAAAGGTAACGGCGTGCGCCCATACGGTTCCATATTGATGGAGTACCGCCCCAAGAGTGTTTTAGGCCTGATGCTCAACGTGGCTTACGACGGCCGCGGCGGTAAGTTTAAAGATGTGGTTGCACCCTGCAACTGCCCCGCTACCCTGGGCACCAGCGCAAGCTATGTAGCTATAGAACCCAGCATCCGTTTGGGCATCCCTTCATCGGGTTTGTATTTTTTTGCAGGCCCGCGCATCGCGTTTAACGTAAACAGCGGTTTTGCCTACACGCAGCTTAAACAACCCAATACCAACGGCGAATTTAGCGCCATGCGCAAATCACTTGTATCTGGCCAAGTTGGCCTTGGTTATGATATCATGACCTCATCAGCAGCCAGCACTACCAAAGTGAGCATTTCACCTTTTGTTTCCTTCCACCCATACTTCGGGCAAGATCCACGCAGTATAGAAAGCTGGAACATCAGCACCGTTCGCGCTGGTATAGCGCTAAAGTTTGGCAAGGCAAGCAAACTTGCACCTGCCGAAGTTACTATCACCCCAGCCCCTATTCACGATTTTGCGTTTAACGTACGGGCACCATTGGCCGCACCGTTAAAACGCCAGGTGAGCGAAACTCTGCCATTGCGCAGTTCGGTGTTTTTTGATGAAGGATCTACCCTGCTTTCACCGAGGTATATCACCTTAACAAGCAGCCAGGCAGCCAACTTTAAGGAAAGCCAGCTACAGAACGAGCAGCAGGTTGATATGACGGGGCGCTCTGCAAGGCAATTAACTGTTTACCATAACATCCTCAATATATTGGGCGACAGGCTGCGTGCCAATCCCGATGCTACCATCACTCTCACGGGTGCATCCGGCGCGGGCCCTGCAGAAGGTAAAACACTTGCCGAAAATGTGAAGCAATACTTAGTTACCACGTTTGGTATAGGCGACACCAGGATAACAACCGCAGGCCGCACTAAACCGGTTCTCCCATCAGAACAACCGGGCGGTACCAAAGAACTGGTACTTTTACGCGCCGGTGATCGCCGGGTTGATATCACCAGCACTTCGCCGCAACTGCTTATGGAAGTTGGCGGAGGCATGATGAAGCCTATACAGATAAACACTACGCAGATAAACCCATTGGATAGCCAGGTGGTGTTGAATATTGATAGCGCGCAACAGCTGCTTAAATCATGGTCGGTAGATGTTACAGACGATAAAGGCACGGCACAGCATTACGGCCCGTACACCCGCGACCAGGAAAGCATCCCGGCAGCCAGCATTTTAGGCAGCAATACCACCGGCGATTACAAACTGGTGATGACCGGAGAAACCCGCAAAGGCTTGCCAATAAGGAAAGAAAGCACACTACATTTAGTGCGCCAGGACGAAGCACCAACCAAGGGTTTGCGTTACAGCATTTTGTACGATTTTGATAGTTCAAATTCTACCACTGTTTATGATAAGTTTCTGACGGATGTTGTTGCAGCGTCCATAGCCGATGGATCTACCGTAATTATACACGGGCATACCGATATTATTGGTGATGATGTGCATAACATGCAATTATCAAAAGCCCGTGCAAGCGATGTAAAGGCAACTTTAGAACGCGCGTTAACTGCCGCGGGCAAAACCAATGTAAAATTTGAAACATTAGGCTTTGGCGAGGATACCGGTAATGCTCCGTTTGACAACAATACCCCCGAAGAGCGTTTTTACAACCGTACCGTTATTATTGATATAGTACCGGTTAAGTAATTTGTAAAAAAGTTATCTTACAAAGAGACCGGCTTTAGAGGAGATCTAAAGCCGGTTTCCTTATTTGTGTCGGCCGTTGTACACAGCCTCTAAACCGTACTATTCCGTTCACTTAATGTGGCAGATGACTGTTTTAACAAAGCCATCAAACTTTCCAGCTTCATTGGCTTGGCCAGGTAATCGTCCATGCCGGCATTGATGCATATATCCCTGTCTTCGGCCATGGCGTTTGCTGTCATTGCTATAATATAGGGCTGCGGGATATTTTGCAAACGGATTTTCCCCGTTGCCTCAAAGCCGCCCATTTCGGGCATCTGCACGTCCATCAAAATCAGGTTATACTGATTCCCAATCAACATCCTCAATACTTCAATTCCATTTTCTGCAATACCGATCTTATAGCCTAATTTATTCAAAATACGCTCAATTAACTTCTGATTGATGGCATTATCTTCGGCCACCAATATGCTTAGCGGGAACTCCTGTGCAAACTCTTCATTCAGTAACCTGGCGTTTTTTTCTGCCGGCGGCAATGCTTCTTTTTGGTTTTTAAGTACGCCGCTGATGCTTCTCCAAAGCAGGTGCTGTTTAACCGGCTTGGTGAGTACAGATGAAAACAGCCCCGGAAATTTCTTTTTGGTTTCATCACCTATCGAGCTCAACATAATGAGGGGGATAGGGTTGTTATTGCTTTTTATAGTTCGTGCCAAACCTACGCCATCCATATCGGGCATTACCATATCGGTAATTACCAAATGGAAAGTATCGTCTTTCGATAAAATTTCTAAAGCCTCCATAGCGGACAATGCCATAACAGACTCAATTCCCCAACGGCTCAGCTGGATCTTCAGAATGGTAAGGTTGGTTTGGTTGTCGTCAACAATCAACACTCTTTTACCTTCCAGTTCGCTTATATCATTGGGTTCGTTGGGTTCTTCGAGCTGTTTGGTGCCAACCCGTGTTTTAATTGTAAAGTTGAATGAAGTACCCTCGCCGAATTGGCTTTCTGCCCAAATTGTGCCGCCCATTAAGGTTACCAGCCGCTCGCTGATCACTAACCCTAAACCGGTGCCGCCGTACTTGCGGGTAGTTGATGAATCAACCTGCGAGAAAGCCTTAAATAAGGATGAAAGTTTATCTGCAGGGATCCCTATGCCTGTATCTTTAACACTAAACATAATTTCCACCCCATCATCTTCCAATTGTTTTGAATGACTAACGTTTATAAAAACCTCGCCTTTATGGGTAAACTTAAGGGCATTATTAATTAGGTTGATCAGTACCTGTTTTAAACGCAGGCTATCGCTAACAATTTGCTTTGGCAAATTAAAATCTATATGATAAATAAGATCAATGCCCTGCCCCGCCGCTTTTTGCGAAAACAGGTCCATCACATCTTCAATACTGTGCCGCAGATCAAAGTCTTCCTGCTCAATATCCATCTTGCCCGATTCGATCTTCGAAAAATCCAGGATATCATTTATAACGGATACCAGGTTGTCGCCGCAGGTAATAATGGTATCGGTATATTCTCTTTGCTCGTCGGTCTGTTCTGTTTCGCGCAGTAAAGAGGCCATACCGATCACGCCATTCATGGGCGTCCTTATCTCGTGGCTCATGGTGGCTAAAAATACACCCTTGGCCTGGTTGGCCTTTTCTGCCTCTTCGCGGGCTAAATGTTCCTGTTCTTTTTTCTTTTCAAGCTCTTCGTTCAGCTCCTCTAAATGTGCAGACTGTGCCCGCAGTTCTTTCACCTTTTGTATCACCTCTACCGTGCGTTGCTTAACTTGTTTTTCAAGGTTCGCTTTTTGCTTTTCAATATTGGCAACCCGGTAACGATAAAAAGCATATATGCCTAATACCGTGCTGCCAATTACAACCAGCCTAAACCACCAGGTTTGCCAAAACGGGGGTGTCACAACTATTTTTATTGATACGCCCGTTTTATTCCAAACGCCATCGTTGTTGGACCCAATTACCCTAAAAATATACTCGTTGGCATCAAGGTTGGTATAAGTAGCTGTTCTTTTATCGCCAACGTAGTTCCAGTCCTTATCAAAACCTTCCAGCTTATAAGCATACTTGTTCTTATTTGGCAGGGTATAATTCAGCGCAGAAAAGTCAAGTGTAAAAACCGATTGTTTGTGCGAAAGTGTGATCTCTTTTACTTCGTTAATCTGCTTGGTTAACAGTTTGTTCCCATCGCCAGCAAAAACCGGTTTGTTAAAAATTTGAAAGCCGGTGATATATACAGGAGGGATAAAATCATTGTCTTTAATACTATCAGGATAAAAAGCATTTAAGCCATTTGCCCCTCCAAAAAACAGCTGCCCATCCGGTGCTTTATATGCGCACCGCGATTTAAATTCGTTCCCCTGAAGCCCATCAGATATACCGTAATTGCGAACCGTATTATTCCCGGGATTAAATTTAGAAATCCCCTGATTTGAGCTTACCCATAGGTTACCACTGTTGTCTTCCAGGATACTATGGATCATGTTGTTTGAAAGGCCGTTTTTCTCTGTGTAAGCCTTAAAGCTGTTTGTCTGCTTGTCAAACAAATTTAAACCACCACCTGTTGCTATCCACGTTTTACCGGCCCTATCCGTCATCATCGATTCCACCAGGTTGTGACTTATGCTTCGTTTATTGCGCCGATCATTAGCATAGTGCGTAAATTTATTTGTTTTTCGGTTAAATAAATTCAACCCTAAATCGCTGGCCACCCACACATTACCATCGCTATCTTCATGAATTGCCCTGATAAAATTGCTGTTTACCGAACTGTTATCGGCAAGATTATTTTTATAGTGTACAAAAGAATTTGTTTTCCGGTTAAATACATCTACCCCCCCGCCCCAGGTTCCAAGCCACAGCAGACCCGTTCGGTCCTGAAAAACAACGTTTACGGTTAGCGTAGAAAGGCTGTTTGCATTATTCGGATCGGGCAGATAGTGGGTAGCGGTACCCGTTTTTACATTAAACAGATCAAAGCCCCCGCGCTGATAGCCAATTCCGAGTATCCCGGGCTCAACTTCAGTTACAGCAAGCACGAAGTCGGTGCTTACGCTATTCTTATTTTTGTCATCGTGACGGTAACTACTAAAGGTTTGTGTTCTTTTATCAAAGCGGTTTAGCCCCCCTCCGTCAGTACCGATCCACAAAAAACCTTTGCTATCGCTCGCAATCGACAAAATAATGTTATTACTCAAACTGTTGGGGTTGTTGGGTACCTTTTTGTACAGCTTAAACTTATCGCCGTTGAAAGGCAAAAAGTTGATCCCGCCAGACCAGGTCCCCACCCACAAATTGTTAATATTATCCTTGTAAATGCAATAAACCGAGTTGTTGCTCAGGCTGGTATTATCATCAATGTCAAACTGGTATTGTTTAAATGTTTGTGTGGCGTAGTCAAATACACTTATCCCGCCGTTTTCGGTACCTATCCAAAGGTTTCCGGCGTTATCTTCAGCAAAACTTAAAATATCGTTATAGCTAATACTCTTGTTATCTGCACTACTGTGTTTAAAATTTGTAAAAGTGCCATCCTTTGGGTTAAAAATGGCAGCTCCATTTCCCTGGGTGCCCGCCCAAATATTCCCTTTCCTATCTTTATATACCGACTTTATCCAATCGCCGCCAATACTTTTCCTGTTTCCGGGTTCATTATGATAGGAGGAAAAAAGCCCTGTTTCCGGGTTCAGCGAGTTTAATCCATCCTTTGTCGCTATCCATAACTTGCCATTATTGTCTTCCGTTATTCGGTAAATAACGTCGTTACTAATACTATTCCCTGTCGTTTTATGCCGGTAACCAATAAAGGTGCCTTTTGCGGCATTAAACAAATACAGCCCGTTTAAAGTGCCCACCCATATCCGGCCTTTACTATCCTGATAAATGGTTTTTACGGTAAAAACGTTCGCCCCGGGGACGGTGTAATGTATAAATACATCCCGTTCCCGGTCAAATTTATCCAGTCCACCCGCCGTGCCGACCCATAGATTCCCGGCCCTATCCTCCTGTACATCAAAAACAAAATTATTACTAATGCTGAAGGGTTTTTCGGGGTTATGCTTATAGATGGTGAAGGTATATCCATCATATTTGTTGATCCCTTCGTCGGTGGCAAACCACATAAAGCCTCTTTTATCTTTAAGGATAGCACTTACGTGGCCTTGCGAAAGGCCATTACTGGTACCAAGCCGGGTAAATTTTGGAGAACCGTTCTGGGCAAAGCAAGGCAGGCATATAATATATAAAAGAATCAGAATGAGTGCATAGCGGTAATTTTTCATAAGCTAACGGCTTCCTCACAAATATTTAACGAACTCCGGTAAATCATTATTAACCTGCATTTTGAGCAGAACACGGGCATATTTTTTTTACAGGCTTGTAAAACCAAATTCAGCAACAGCGAAAGCCTCCGTGTTGGATACCAAAAACTATCCTTTGAGGTGTAATAAACAGCCATATAAATACAGTAAGCGAATCTCCCGAACCATTTAGGCGGGTGATAGTTATACGACTAAGCGCAATGAAAGTTGCTTAATTGTATATCTATTATAAATTATTAGTTTAGGTTTTGGTTAAAATATCAGGTGCTACGACGGCTTATTGGACACGGTATAAGATATGAACGAGCCTTCTTTAGATTGTTTCATCCACCTAATCCCGGGTTATGCTAATTGCAAAATAGTTAATAAAGTTGCGTATCTTTCCAAAAAAATGGCGTGGTGAAGAAAAAAGTGTTGATTATTGAAAATGACCAGGATATAAGGCATATCGTGGAATTTATTTTAGAAGAACAGGGGTTTGAAACGCTAAGCACGCCGGAGCCGCAAGACTTGCAGGAGATCACCACTTTTAAACCCGATGCCATCCTGCTCGACGAATTTATCAACAGCCGGCCGGGGCATCGCCTGTGCCTGAAGATAAAGCAGGTAGAAAGCCTGAAGCATATCCCGGTTATCATCCTTTCTACAGCCAATGACATTGAACTGATCGCCAGCGAATGCCAGGCCAACGACTATATCAGCAAGCCCTTTGATATTGAACACATAGTAGAAAAGGTTCTCAGAATTGTTAACCCCCAATCCCTGGCGTTTTAGCGCCTAACTGTAATAGAAAGCGGCACCAATAGCAACAAAAAATTCCGGGCCTTTCGGCAAGGCCTTCTTTTAAAGTTAAACATAACGAATCCATAGTCCATCAAAATCCATCAACGGATTTCTAAACAAGAGCGGCGTATCACATGGTGATACGCCGCCGATTAAGTCCTGCTTATACGGGTAGGAAACGGGTTATTGGGATATGGTTACGGTTCCCATATCAGTTACCGAACCATTGGTTACCGATACGTTTGTTACCGTCTTGGTTGCGAAAGGCGTTACCGGCACAAAGTTAATCTGATAGTTTCCTGCCGTTAAACCCGGAAAATAAAATTTGCCTGTGCCATCAGCTACTGCCCCTACTGTGTCTGTACCCATGATAGCTAATACTTTTGGTGACGACACAATCGGGCTCACCACGCCGGTTAGCGCGCCTGATGCGGCGGTAGCAATAGCACGGATTACCGGTTTCAAAATGTATTTCCCGTTTCCGGTTAATGTAATCGACTGGGCTGCATCAAAATCGAGCCTCATGGTATAGGCAATACCTGCGGTAAGATTATCATGAACGCTCAATTTAACGCCTGAACTTTGGCCACTCGGCGTAGTCAGGTTAAATGAAACCCCACCAACAATCACTCTATTCCCGCTATCATTAAGCACCAGCCGAACCTGCTGAATGGTTCCGGCAGGAATGTCCCGATCGGCTAAAATGGTGTCACGGCCGGCTCTAAAGCGGAGGATATCTACCAGTCCCCCGTTAACGTCTAATGTTTGTTCGCCTTTATCTGTGACAATAACAACACTTTTAATATTAAGTATCACGGCATCAAAAGCACCCGGAGCGTCGGTCATTTTTACCGTAACGTGCGCGGTGCCGGTGTTGGAGCTGCTGTCTTTTTTACAAGAGAATAAAGCAAGGCTCAGGGTTGCTGCAATTAAAAATAGCTTTTTCATAGTTTTAAGTATTTAATATAGGGAGCAACCTATACCAAGCCATTTTGTGTTAATGTGTCGGCGAACAGGCTGTTTGTGTCGATGAACACGGTAATAATTTAAAACTACTGGCAGTATATGCGCTTGCTGCAACTGCCCAAGATGAAACTTTTCGCAATTCTTCTTTTTTAGCTCTCCAAATAATATCTGTAACAGGCGACCTAAACAGAAGAGGATATAGCTATGTTTACGGGCAAAAAAAAGGCTTTTAGAAATTAATCTAAAAGCCTGATAATAAATCTGTGGAGAATATCGGAGAAGAGAGCGCCGTTATTGCATTACTCAAACTGCGTTTTTGATGCTCTGAGAGCGGTTTTTGTTTTTTCATTTTGCAGTTTTTAGGGTGTTTTTGGCAGAGTTTTGACATGGTTTTTGACCGAAAATTATTACTGAAATCTTTATTTAAGATACCGAAAACGCGGTTTTTTAAACTTTTTTCAAAATTGCCTTTTATAAAAATACTGACTTTTTAGTAATTTTCAGACATTTTTTTCATCTATTCTCCACTAAAAATCCAATTATTTTTGTCTATTCTTTTACGCTTTATTACATCCATCAAGCAACGCATTATTAGTTATATATTGATGGCTCCCTGACCTGCCGCGATCAAATAGGCATCTTTTAAGGCTTCGGAATAAGTCGGGTGAGCATAGCTGATCCGGTACATATCTTCAGCCGTTACCTCATATTCCATTCCTACAACGGATTGTGCAATTACGTCAGCCGCTCTTGGGCCAATGATATGCACACCAAGTACTTCCCCATATTTCGGTGAAACAAGCACTTTCACAAATCCGTCGGTATCCATTGCGGCCCTGGCACGGCCGCTGGCCGAATAGGGAAAACTTCCGGACTTGAATTCAATGCCTTTTGCCTGAAGTTCCTCTTCCGTTGCACCAACTGAAGCAACTTCAGGCCAGGTGTAAACCACGCTGGGGATGAGCTTATAATTTATATGTGGTTTTTGTCCATTAATGATCTCGGCTACAAATACGCCCTCATCTTCAGCTTTATGAGCCAGCATAGGGCCTGCAATTACATCTCCGATAGCGAAAATATGATCGACATTCGTCTGCAATCGTTCATTGACCTTCACCTTGCCGTTTTTTTCCGTATCAATACCGACCGCCTGAAGATCTAAGCCATCTGTGTAAGCACGCCTGCCTACCGCGACCAGACAATACTCGGCGTCAATTTCCTGCTCTTTTCCCTGGGCATCTTCAAACTTTATGGTCGCATGGTCCCCGGCATTAGTGGCAGACTTTACCTTGCTGCTGAGTAAAGAGTTTATACCCAGCTTTGACAGCGTTTTTAACAGCGCCTTTCCAAGCTCGCGGTCCATGGTCGGGATCAACGTATCTGTATATTCGATAATGGTGACCTCCGTGCCGATCCGTGCGAAAACAGAAGCCATTTCCACGCCGATCACGCCACCGCCAATAATGACCATTGATTTGGGTTGTGCCGGTAATGTCAACGCTTCGGTCGAGGTGATGATCCTTGTTTTATCAATAGTTACACCAGGAATAGATGAGGGTTTAGACCCAGTAGCGATGATGAAATATTTACCGGTCAATACGGTCTCTTTGCCTTCATTGGTAACCTTTATACGGTTCTTATCAACAAAACTTCCAAGGCCCGTGTGCACATCGATCTTGTTTTTCTTCATCAGATAACTCAATCCTGATGTATTTGATTTGACAACACCCTCTTTACGTTTGATGAATTGCTCAAAATTCAGGCTCAAGCCATTGTTGAGTTCAATACCGTGAATTTGAAAGTCCTCTTTGGCTTTGTGGAAGTGTTCCGTGCTGTCCAGTAACGCTTTTGCCGGAATACAGCCAACATTGGTGCACGTGCCACCTAAGCTGTTATATTTTTCAACGATGGCTACCTTGTAACCAAGTTGCGCTGCGCGGATGGCTCCGGTATACCCACCAGGGCCGGAACCGATCACGATGATATCATATTGATTTTCCATGATTTTTAGTACAATGTGTTATTAATCTTTTATCTTCCGCACTATCTCTGACAATCTCGCAATTGTGCGGTAATGCATATTCTCGTGAAAAAGCAGGAATTGCATAACTTCATTACTGACTGAAGCGATTTCATCTTCTGGTCTGTTCATTCCGGTACACTTTTTATAAAATTGAGCCGTTTGCTGCAACGAATGCCTGATAAGTAAAATCTCATCTTCCTTTATGATGTCATCAGGTCTCGAACCTCTTTGAAAGTTCGATGTCAAGAATTCATGCTCTGGGCGCTGATAAGGAGAATTTTCATAAAGCAGGCTTTCACTTACTACGAGAATATGGCCCATATTCCAAATAATATTGTTGTTAAAGCCGGGCGAAATAATATTATACTGATCCACTGTAAGATCTTTCGTCCGTTCCAGCAACAACTTTCTTTCTTCTTCTAATTTATCGAGATATTGTGTCATGTTGATATTCGTTTTTATTTGACATTATATTTTTTCATGTTCTTAGTTATTTTCAATGCTTGGCGGAATTAGCTTGTACATAACAGGTGTTACGATCCTGGATAATACGGTTGAACTGATCAGTCCACCGATCAATACGATAGCTAATGGCGCGATCAGTGGATTGGGGTTCAATGCGATCGGGAGCAAACCGCAGATCGCCGTGATCGAGGTCAATACTACAGGCAGAAAGCGGGTTTCGCCAGCCATGTTGATCGCTTCGTCTATACTATGTCCCTCGGCTCGCAGTTGGTTAGTAAAATCAACCAGTAGCAGCGAGTTTTTTACCTGAATTCCTGACAAGCCAATGAAGCCGATGATAGAAACGAGTGACATCGGGTTGCCTGTCATGAGTAACAATACTACACCGCCCAATATACCCAGGGGTATGATGGATAGCACGATAATGATCCCTTTAAACGTTTTGAATTGCAACAGCAGAACACCGATGAAAAGGAAGGTACTCAGTATGATCACCGACAGGAAGTTACCGCCTAATGCATCACCTTCAGATTCTGCTTCGCCCGATAATTTGTAATAATAGCCCGGCGGCATTTTCAATTTATTCAGTTCGGGAACGATCTCTTTCAAGACATCATTGGCTAACACACCTTCTTTAGTAAGGGATGTTACTTTCGCGAAGCGTGATTTATTAAAATGATTGATCGCTGTAGGCGAGGTTTCAAAAGAAATGGTAGCGATCTGATCAACCAGTACCGGGGTGCCTTTTACGTTATTTACATATAGGTTTTTTAAAGCATCCAGGTTGGAGAACTTATCTCTCGGCAATGTGATCACCACATTACGCGCATCGCCCCGGTCGTCAATATAATCGCCAACGTTTAAGCCTGCCACGGCCATACGTACCACTTTATCGATGTCGCTGGTCAGCACCCCCAGGGTACGTGCCTTCTCTTTATCAATTTTTATCTTGACATCCGATTTGTAGCTATTCAGCTCGTTATTGACGTAAAACGTTCCCGGATTCTTCTTCAGGATCTCTTCCACTTTAAAGGAAAGCTCCCGGATCTTATCCTGGTCATCTCCAAATACCCTCACGACAATATTGGCTTCGATCGGCGTTCCCTGTTCAAAGTCTTTCACTTCGATCCTGGCATAGGGCATATCATTAAACTTCTTTCTCAATTTTTTGATCAGCTCTGTTTTTTCCGCGGGTTTAGCATCCTCGTGCAACTGTACAAATACCTGTGCGAAATCCGGCTTTATATCCTGCTGGTGCACATTATAGTAGATCTGCGGGTTGCCTTTGCCTACGTTCGAGGTATAGTAAACGATCTCTTTGTGTTTCTTCAACTCACCTTCTACCAGTTTGGTCACCCGGTCACTCTCCGGGATATCGGCCTGTAGTGGTAGTTTAATATTGATCAGGAACATCGGCTTTTCAGAAGTGGGGAAAAGTTTGAATCCGGCTAATGTAAACAGGAAAAATGCCAGTACGCTTAGGGCTAATGATATCCCGATTGTAGCTTTAGGCCATTTTAAGGCAAGTGGCATCACGCGGGCATAAGATACGGTCAGAAACCGTTGCAGGTGCTTTAAGAAGAAATTGCCCTCGCCATGGGTATGCGTTTTAAGCATACGGCTACCCAGAAAAGGGACAAGCGTTAAAGCAACGACCATAGAAGCCAGTACACTGGTCATGACGGCCATTGGCAGGCTGCGGATAAATTCACCGGCCATATCAGGTAAAAAGGCAAGTGGCAAAAAGGCAATAACTAATGTTGCTGTACAACCTACAACCGCCGCGCCGATCTGTTTAGTTCCCTTCAGGATCGCATCCTTACGGGAATGGCCTTCCCTGAGCCAACGCTCGATATTCTCTACTACAACTATACTATCATCCACCAATAGCCCTAATGCTACCACCAGTCCGACAATGCTGAGTTGATTTAAGGAGTAGCCTAATAAATTCATAGCGATCAGACCCAGCGCTAAAGAGAGCGGGATCGAAATCATCACGATCAATGAGGCCCGGAAGCCCAATGGTAAAAGGGTAACCACCACCAATAGTATGGCTAACCCAAAGTCGAAACCAAGGTGGCCTAAACGCTCAGATACCATATTGGCTTGGTCGAAGTTTTTGACCATGCGAATATTTTCCGGCAGGGTTTTGCCAAATTCTTCCAATACGGGTAAAAACTCTTTTTGTACGCTGGCAATGTTCACATTGTCTTTCATGGCGGCAGTAACTAAAACACTGCGATGCCCATTAAGTCGGGTGATGTGATTAACTATAGCATCTTTATAGCTCACATTAGCTACATCTTTCAAATAGACGATCTTGCCGTTCGCATTATAGATAACTGTATTGGCCACATCGTCCACGTTCTTGAACTTGCCGCTGGTTTTTACGTTAAAGATCTTGCTGTCCAGGTTAATGCTGCCACCGGGAATATCCGCGGCTTCGCTTTGCAAACTGCCTATCACTATGTTAAGTGGTATTTTTAACTGAGCCAGTTTATCCAGTTGCATATCAATACGGATCTCCTGCTCGGGCATGCCGAAGTATTTCACCTCTTTCAGGTTGGTGATCTTTTCTAAGCGCGTTTTCAGGATGTCCGCCTGATCGCGGAGTAATTTACCGGAAGCGTTGTCCGAGACAAGGGCAACCTGCAATACTTTTACATCCGAAGAAGAAACCTTTTCTGTTTTGATCAGGTAGATATCCTTGGGAAGCTCACTGTTCTTTAAAGCGTTGATCTCCGTGGATATTTCCTGGTATTTGTTGTCTACATCCACCCCATATTTAAACTTTGGTTGGATAACTGCTACACCATCCTCCACCGTGGTGAGGATCTTTTCAATATTTTCCAGTCCATAGATCTTGTTTTCGATAGGCTTTACCACCTGCTCTTCCATATCCTTAGGACTGGTGCCCGGATAAATAACCGTAATGATATACTGCGGTGGATGGGTTGTCGGGTCTTCCGAACGGGGCATGGTCAATAGCGTCAATACGCCAACCACGGCAACCAGAAGGAATATGATCAGCGTGAACTGATAGTTTTTAACGGCAAAATTTGTGATTTTCATGACTATGGCCTTACTTGATGATTTTAATAGTGGACTGTTCGTTGAGATAGGCGCTATTCGAGATCACGATCTGATCTATGCCTTCCAGTTTATCCTTGAGATATACATTTTCGTTATCGAACTTCAGGATGGTCACCGGTACTCTTTTTACTTTGGTTGCACTGATGGTGGTAAATACAAAACCTTTATTCCCGTCCGCTTCTACCAATGATCCGTATGGGATCACCATCACGCTTTCGTCCTGGTGGGTAGCTATTTCTGCTTTACCAAACATGCCTACTGCGGGTTTTACGCCATTTAAATTCAGCTTTAACTCTATCTGGAAAGAGCCAAGTTCACGGTCTGCCGCCTGCGACTTGCGAAATACGGTGGCATCAAACTGTTGACCGGCATAACCGTCCAACGTTACTTTGGCGGTCTGCCCAGGCTTGATGATGGCCCATTGGCGGTCCGTTACACCAACCTTCAATAGGTAACTGTTATGCTGCTCGGTAGAATTGATCAATAACACGGGCATGCCCTCGGCGATCACTTCGCCTTCGTTTGCGATCTTCTTACTTACAAAGCCATCAGACGCGGCGTATATTTTAGAATAGCGATCATTAAAAGCTACCGCTTCCGTAGATTTTTTAGCAACATCTAAAGCGGTTTTAGTATTCTGCAATTGCTCTAACGTGTAAACACTGTCTTTGTAGAGATTCATTGCACGGCTGTAATCGCGCTGTGCTTTTTCGACAGCCAGGCTTGATTGCGCCAGGCCGGCCGAAATTTCGGTTGAGTTGAGCGTGGCCAGCAATTGGCCTTTTTTAAAGAACTGGCCTTCCTGTACTAAGATGCGGCTGATCACACCGCCTATCTTGAAGGAATATTTGGCTTCATCTTCTGTACTTACCAAGCCGGTAGCACTGATCTGGTCGGGTACGCCTAATACGGAAACCGATGCTGTTTTAACGGGGATGATATCCGGCTCACCCATGGCATTTTGCTCGTTGTGTTTTCCTTTGCAGGCTGCCAGCAGCGTTACGGTGATTGTTGCTATGGCAATGCTGAGTAATTGAATTTTTTTCATGATTTTTTTTGTTATTGAATAGTGAAACTGGCGTTAGCACGTTCGATGGCCGTATAGGCGATCCAGGTGTCGTAAAGGGCGATATTGGTGTTAAGCTGTGCATTTATCCACTGGTTTTGGGCATCCAGCAGTTCGATGTAAATAGCCAATCCCTGTTTGTATAATTTCAGCATATCACCGTAATAAGTCTGGCTGGTTTTTAATTGGGATTGTGTAGCCTCATATTGCGCGATTGCGCTTTGCATACCGGCCTGGCGAACCTTCAGTTCGGTAAGCAGTTGCTGCTGCACATAATCGGTTTGTGATGCCAGGGCTTCGCGATCAGCGATCGTCTGCTTTACCCGGTAATTGTTTTTCCCGGAGGAGAAGAGGTTCCATTCCAGCGATACGCCAAATAAATAGTAACGGCTTTGGTTATTAACCTTCCAGTCGAACGCCTGCGAGCCCAGATCAAGAAAGGTGCCTATCTTTGGGATAAGATAAGATTTGGCCATCCCCGTCAGGTTGCCGTTAATGTCTTTGGCGATCCGCAGCTTGGATAATTCTTCCCTGCCGCTGATATTAGTTCCCAGCAATTGTTCCCTGCCGGGTAGTTCCTTTATGTCATCTAATAAGATGCTATCTGTCAGCGGGCGATTGATCAGGAAGTTAAAATAGTATTGGGCCGATTCTGCCGTTTTCTTTGCGCCGATGAGGGAAGCATTGATCCGGGACACTTCGTTCTGGCTTCTCAGCACAACGGTGCGGTTTACTTTGCTGTTATCATATAGCTTGGTATTAATTCTTTGGCCTTCTTCAACCAGTTTGAGTGAAGACTCATAGATCCCCGTAGCATAAACAGCTTTCGAATAATTGTAATAGGCCGTTTTGATTTCTTTAACCAGTTCGCGTTTATAAAGTAACACCTCTGTTTTTTGCAGGTCTACCTGTTGCATTTTGATCCGCTTATTATAGATCAGCTCTGCATTCAAAATAGGAAGGCTGGTACGGATCTTGGCATCATAAAAATTATCCGGGTTAAGCTGGATGCGTTGGTTTTGCAACTGCGGAAACGCATTGCTGCCGGTCAATTTGTTCAGCGTGGAGTAAACCCCGTTAAACAGGTCGCCGGTCGGGAAATCTATCGTACGCCCGCCGTCGGCTTTGGTGTAGGTGGTTGAAAAGGTTACGTCAGGCCCAAACATGCTTTTCGCTTCCTTTAACGCATAGACACTTTTTTCGAGCACAAAATTCTGCTGTTTGATACTCTGGCTGGATGTAAGCCCTTCGCGGATGTAATCATCCAGCTTGCTTTGAGCTTTTACTGACGGGGCAGCCAACAAGGCTGTTGCGATCAATAAAAGATGGCTGTTTTTTTTAATTTGAAAATTCATTTTTAATCATCGTTATAAATTTAAACACTGTTCAGTATATAGTCAAAAAAAAAGGCTAACTCTTTTCGAGCAGCGCAACAAAGCACTCGTAGCCACGCTCCATCAATTCTTCATTCGTTTTGCCGATAAAACTTGCCGTGCGGTCTTTACAGAACAGCGCACATATTCCGTGAACCATTGAAAGTACCATAAAGGTGAAATCCTCCGTATCCATATCTTTGAATTTACCTTTCTCTTGACACTCTTTGATCACAGAAGACAGGCTATCGATCGCCTCCTGTGCTATCTGAAAACCACCGTCTTGAGGCATTTTTTCCGGTTCTTCAACAAGAAACATCAGGTTATAATAATCTTTGTTCTCCTGTGCAAATTGAATAAAGATGCGGCCCATGGCTTTTAAACGTTCAAAAGGATCAGCTACTTTCTCCAAGACCCTCAGCTGACGCAGCAGCAGCCGGAACCCTTCCTTATGCAACTCCTGAAAGATCTCACTTTTATCTTTAAAATAAAAATAGAGAGAGCCCGGACTATAATTTATTTCGCTTGCAATATTACGCATACTGGTTTGTGCATACCCTTTTTCCAGGAATATCTTACGCGCACCATTCAGGATACGTTCATGCATTTCCTGCTTCTCTTCCAATTTTCGTTCTGCTATACTCATTTTTTAATTATTCAAAGTTACAAATATGCAAGCGCTGCTTGTATACCAATTTGCGTTGCTATTTGTTAACCTATTTACCCATCCCAGGACTGATTTGACCCATAATAGTCACAGCCGACTTTCTGTTTAACCAGCGAAAACCGAAAAGCATGAACCGGTTCTTCCAGCCTTGCACCACTCTTGGTTTTTGCCTCTTTTCCAAAGCTTTAACTAGTTCCTTAGCAACATCTTCAACGGAAGACATCACAAATTTGGGGAAATCACTGACATGTCCACCTGCGTTTGCATGAAAGTCTGAAGCTGTAGCACCGGGGTTAAAACCCATGACAAAGATACCTTTCTGCCTAAACTCGTACCACAAGGATTCTGAGAAATTGGCCACAAAGCTTTTGGTAGCTGCATAAACAGATCCTCCCGGCAGGGAAGAATGAGCAAGCAGCGACGCTATATTGATCAGTGCATCTCCCGATTTGGCATTTTGTAAAAAGCCGTAAGATAGAGTTACCAACGCATCCATGTTGAGCTGCATGCCTGCCAATTGATCCGCTAATGGGATCTCTATAAATTTCCCGTAAATACCGGCACCTGCATTGTTGATCAGGACATCATATTCCTCAGTTTCTAAATGGTTTACCAGTTTTTGCAGGTCATCTTTATTGGTCAGGTCAGCAACCAAAACGGTATGGCCTGCACCACTCAAATTTTTTACAGCCTTATTTAATTTTTCCTCGTTGCGGGCCACCAGCGTTACCTGGTAGTTTTGAGAAGCCATCCGTTTGGCTGTTTCCAGCCCGATGCCTCCGCTTGCTCCTGTGATCAATACTTTTTTTCATGATTATGTTTGATTAATTTTATTCCATTGCAAATGTATTGAACACTGTTCAATAAAACAAATTCATTGAACTTTATTTTAAAATCTGACATCATACTGATAATTGTTACCCGTAATTGAAGGACGCATTAACTACAGCCGTTTGGATATTTGATAGTTTTTAATCAGCCCCCTGTAGAGCATATCCTCAACCGTATTTGTTGCTTAACCAATCCAAGACGAGTTTATTAGTTATAAAAAGCACCCACTTCCGTAAAAGTGTTTCATTATTACCGACTTTTGTATCATAACATCGACTGAAAATTGGCTGAACTTTGCATTGTAATAACAACAAAAAATATATGACAATGGCAAAGACAATTTTTATAACAGGTGCCTCCCGCGGATTAGGCAGGATTTGGACCGAAGCCTTTTTAAAACGTGGTGATCAAGTGGTGACTGCCGTAAGGAACCCGGATTCGTTAGATCGACTGGCAAAGGAATACCCTGCAAGCATGTTGGTCTTAAAATTAGATGTGACCGATAGAAACGCGTGTTTCGATGCAGTAGCAAAGGCAAAAACTCATTTCGGCGCAATTGACGCACTGATCAATAATGCGGGCTACGGACACATGGGTGCAATTGAAGAATTGAATGAAGAAGAGATCAGGGCGCAGATAGAAACGAATGTATTTGGTTTACTATGGGTCACCCAGGCTGTACTACCAATTATGCGCGAACAGAAGTCCGGTCACATTATACAGCTTTCAAGCGCTTTAGGGGTAATTACGATACCAACGATGGGTATTTACAGCGCCTCAAAATTTGCGGTTGAGAGCATTGGTGAAACATTAGCTGCTGAAGTGAGCGGATTTGGAATTAAAGTAACAATCCTGGAACCCAATGGCTTTTCTACTGATTTTAGCTCGGCTTCCCTTGCACAGAGCAAGCCGATAGCAGCGTATGATGACGTTAGAAATGCGCTTTACGCGTCAATCAAACCCGAAGACTCGGGTGTACCGGAAGCTACTGCCGATGCCGTGCTTAAACTGGTTGATGCGGAAAACCCTCCTTTAAGACTAATTTTGGGTAAAGTTGGTTTTCCGTGGTTCAAACACACTTATGACGAACGCGTGAAAACCTGGGAAGAATGGCAGGATGTTTCTGTAGCAGCACACGGAAAATAAAAACTTAAATTAGCAGGATCCGATTAAACGGATTCTGCTATTAAACCGCAACGATGAATCATTTCGATAAGATAAGCGACTTGCATGAGGCACTTGGGGTTAAGCCTCCTGAGCATCCCTTATTCAGCATTTTACATGGCGACCAAAACAACTGTGGTGGCAACGAACTCGAATTTACCGCAGACTTTTTTATCATTGGTTTTAGAAAGCTGAGATCGGGAAGTGTGCTTTACGGTAAAACAAAATATGACCATGACCTCGGGTCAATGTCGTTTACGAAACCCCATCAGATCATTACCTTTAAAAATGTCCAGCTACAGGAAAAGGGATTTATATTACTTGTGCATGAAGACTTTTTATCAGGAAGTAGCCTGCACCAGGAAATAAAGAAGTACGGCTATTTTGATTATGAGGTTAGCGAGGCCTTGCACCTTTCGCCAAGTGAAGAAGAAATAATTTGGAACCTGGTTTATACATTGGACAGGGAATATCATAATAACACGGACGATTATAGCAAGGCCATCATGCTTAGTCACCTGGAAACCCTATTTAAATATGCACAGCGGTTTTATAAAAGACAGTTCATTAACCGTACAGTGTTAACAGGAGCAATAACTACCAGGTTCAATGCCATGCTCGCTTCCTACTTTGAAGAGCGAAAAACAAAAGATTCGGGGCTCCCTACAGTAACGAACATGGCTGAAAAATTAAACATTTCTTCTCGCTATTTAAGCGACCTGCTTAAACAGGAAACCGGTAAAACGGCATTAGAACTTATTCACTTGTATTTAATTTCGGAAGCAAAGAATCTACTCATGGAGGGAGAATTGAACATTTCTGAAATATCGTTTTCACTCGGATTTGAAAATCCGACATACTTTTCGCGTTTATTTAAAAAAGAAGCCGGCGTTTCCCCAAATAAATTCCGGGATCATCTTTTAAATTAACATTAGTAGGTCTCTGGATTCTTCCTATCAGACTTCAATGATCCCGAATGAGTACCATTGAACTTCTTCTATAACTGCTAATTACCTATTTCCGCGTTACCTGATAGTTTTGAGAAGCCAGCGGTCTGGCTGTTTTCAAAAAGTTGAAACATCGTCCAATAAAACAAATTAATTGATCTTGGTTTTTAAATCTAACATCACATTGTTATTGTTACCAATAATTAAAAAGGCCAACATTTCAATCGTTTGTAGCCTTAATTGTTTAATTGATTATCCCTTTTAGGATAGACTAAAAACAATACCCATTGTATTTTCACACTGATACGTAATGCATTACAAGATCACTGAACAAAACTCTGCCACGGAAATTTCTAAGGAATTGACATAAAATTAACAGATCGTGGAGAATACAGATTCGCAATTTTACAGACGTATTAATATGATATTCAGATAGTTAAGAAAAATATACAATCTACTGGCAGAGTTTGTAAAAAATCACCAATTATATTTTATAATTGCCTGTAAAACAAGCACTTATAAATACATGTGGTAGATATCGGAGAAGAGAGCGCCGTTATTGCATTACTCAAACTGCGTTTTTGATGCTCTGAGAGCGGTTTTTGATTTTTCATTTTGCAGCTTTTAGGGTGTTTTTGGCAGAGTTTTGACAGAGTTTTTGACCGGAAATTATTACTGAAATCTTTATTTAAGATACCGAAAACGCGGTTTTTAAACTTTTTTCAAAATTGCCTTCTATAAAAATACTGACTTTTTAGTAATTTTCAACCATTTTTTTCATCTATTCTCCACTAAAAATCCATTTATTTCGGCCATTTCTTTTATGCTTTATCGCATCTTATCTTGCTCGTTATCTCTCTTTTCAATTTCCTTTTTAACTTCTTCTATTAATTGTTGCTCAGTTGGCAAATACAATTTATACTCACTTGCAAAAATGGTTTTATTATCTTCTGGGAGAGATATTTTAACAACAGCATTGTTCTTTTCCGCACATAGCAAAATGCCAATGGTTGGATTTTCAAAGTCTTTCTTTTCGTACCTGTCGTAATAATTTACGTACATCTGTAGTTGACCAATATCCTGATGGGTAAACTTTGTGGTTTTTATCTCTATAATTACAAAGCACTGCAATAGCCTATTATAAAAAACAAGATCAATAAAAAACTCATCGCCTTCAATATGCAATCTCTTTTGCCTTGCCACAAAAGCAAAACCGTTGCCCATTTCTAACAAGAAATCATGCAAATGTGTAATGATTGCTTGTTCAAAATCTTTTTCATAATAGGATGCTTCACGGTGTAATCCTAAAAACTCCAAGTACATAGGATCTTTAATAATCTCTTTCGCATCGGACGGTTGCTTTTCATTTCGAGCTACAGCCAATACGCTGTCTTTGTCATTGCTCATTAATAACCTCTCCCATAAACTACTATGAATTTGACGTTCTAATTGGCGAGTTGTCCAGTTGTTTTTTATCGACTCCGCTATATAGAAGTCGATTTTATCTTGACTATCAACACGCAGTAATATCTTGTAATGTGTCCAGCCCAATTGCGAACGCAGTGCGTTCGCAATTGGGAATGTGCGATAAAACTGACGAAATAATTCTATTTGACGTTTTGAAAACCCACTGCCATACTCCGGCTCTAATTGATCAGCAATAAATTTAGTGAGGTAATTGCCATAATCCGCCCGGTCTTTCCCTTGTTGTTCCTCCTCGAAAATGCGTTGCCCTATTTGCCAATACATTAATGTACGCTCATGGTCAACCAACCTAATCGCCTTGTCTTTAGCATCATGAATAATGGCTTGAATATCAGCTATGACAGATTGGTTAATGAGCATTGTAGAAAGAATTATGGTTCAATCGCAAAAGTACAAAAATAGAGGCTGTAATAAAGAAAGCTGGATACTAACCAAGTCATGGCAAATTAAATCAATTATAAAAGGGATAGTTTGTTTCCTAAATTTGAAACAGGCTAAAGTTTCTACCTTAAATGAAAGATGACCGCTTAAATCTGTATAAATCCCTATTTAAAGGTAGAGAGGATGTATTTGCATTAAGATGGGAGAAAGGCGGGAAAAGTAGCTATATGCCAGCTTATAGCTTTGACCCACATCGGTATAGACAACATCAGATTAAGGGCGGAACATTTCAAACTTTTACCGATAAAACCTTTCTGTCGTTAACAGACGATCAGCTTATTAAGCATCTTAAGGGCGAACAGGTTGTTGGGCTTTATCCTTTGCTACAGAATAACACCTCATGGTTCATTGCTGCTGACTTTGACGAGGCCAATTGGATTGAAGAATGTAAAGGGTTTATTAAAATCTGTGAAGAGCATGATATACCAGCCTATTTAGAACGCTCCCGTTCCGGCAAAGGCGGCCACGTATGGATATTTTTTGAAGCACCCTATGAGGCATTCAGAAGCAGAAAGATAATGATGTCCCTGCTACAAAAAGCAGGTTTGATTTCTGTTTTCGATAAAAATTCAAGTTTTGACAGGCTTTTTCCCAACCAGGATTACCATTCAAAAAAAGGCTTAGGTAACCTCATTGCTTTGCCTTTAAACAAAACGAGTTTGAGTAATGGCAATAGTTGCTTTATTGACCCTGAAACCTTACAGCCCATTGATGACCAGTGGGCATTTTTAAAAACAATCAACAGGATCACTATAAGCCAACTCAATTACATCTATAAAGAGCAAACCAATCAGAACGAACTTTCTACAGGCTTATTTCAAAAGGAACAGCCCATTACAGGAAAGTTGGCAATTGTGTTACGTAACGAAATTCATCTCAGTCGTATAGGTTTACCTGTTTCGCTTGTTGCTTTTCTAAAAGAAGAGTTAAACTTTGCCAACAATGAGTACCAGGTAAAAAAGAACATCAACAAAAACACATTCGGTGTAAAGCGTTATTTTAAACTGCTTAACGAAACATCAGAATCGATTTCAGTTCCAAGAGGTTTTATTGGCAGGTTGTTACGTTTTTGTAAAGAACAAAAAATTGAGTATATACTTGAAGATCAAAGAAAAAAGGGAGAGCCTGTCAGTTTCAAAGGCTGTATAGCATTAAGGGAGTATCAATTACCGGCACAACAAGCAGCCACTAAAAAGGATTTTGGTGTTATAGTTGCACCTCCTGGCTCTGGTAAAACAGTTTTGAGTTTAGCTATCATAAAAGATAAGCAACAACCGGCACTCATTTTAGTTCATCGTAAACAGTTGGCCGATCAATGGATTGAACGTATAGAATCGTTTCTGGGTATTCCGAAAAAAGATATTGGACGTATTGGTCAGGGAAAGAACAAATCTGGTAAGCACATTACCGTTGCCATGATCCAAAGCATGGAAAAAGCATTGGAAGCAACAGAATCCCCGGAACTAATTAATGCTTTTGGTACTGTTATAATTGACGAGTGCCATCATATACCGGCAGAAACCTATCAGCGGGTTATTGGTAAACTGAATAGTTTCTACATGTATGGACTTACTGCAACGCCATTTAGGAAATACAACGATGGCAAATTGATATTTATTCACTTGGGCGAAATCATCCATGAGGTTAAAGCACCAGACGTACAAACTCAAACAGGTACACAAATCATTATTAGGGATACCGACCTATTTGTTCCTTTCAATACCAAAACGGATAAGTTCGAAACACTTTTTAAGATTTTAATCCACGATTCAGCCCGGAATCAACTCATTTTAAATGATGTAGTTTCACAGCTAAATACTGGTAAGAAAGCTGTTATCATCACAGAGCGGAAAGAGCATATCATCTCGCTACAACAATATTTAAAACAACATTATGACACCATTGCGTTAAGTGGTGAGGATTCCGACTTAAGTAAAAAATCTAAATGGGTAGCTATAAATAAAGGTGATTTTCAGGTATTGATCACAACAGGCCAGTATTTTGGCGAAGGAACAGATATTCAAAATATAGCGTGTTTATTTTTGGTTTACCCATTTGCTTTTGAGGGTAAACTCATTCAATATATTGGCAGGGTACAACGATCAGAAGTATCACCTATTATTTACGATTATCGTGACCATAAGATTAGCTACCTGGAAAGACTATTTCAAAAAAGGAACATATACTGGATATTCCGCTCCATAGTATACCAGTGATTCCGCTACAAAAGGGACCAGTGATTCCGCTGCAAAAGGGGCCAGTCAAAAGATAAGAGGTTGCTAAAAGATCACCGGGAAAGGATGTTTTTTCCA
>NZ_JBDSZG010000040.1:0-27125 GCF_039925265.1 Mucilaginibacter sp. | reverse complement strand
TGGAAAAAACATCCTTTCCCGGTGATCTTTTAGCAACCTCTTATCTTTTGACTGGCCCCTTTTGCAGCGGAATCACTGGTCCCTTTTGTAGCGGAATCACTGGTATACTATGGAGCGGAATATCCAGCTCGTCACTCAGCGGCAAAAGCGGCTAGCAGATCAGCAGCACTATTGGTAGCCATAATCGTACATTTGGTAAACAATGTATCTAAGTAGTGGTTAACTTAAGCAGTGTAAGAACGAGAAATACTGCGCTTTAAAAATCGGGAGTTCGTCCGGGCGTTTCGGAATTAAGTTAAATTAATGTTAAGCAGTTTAATAGCTAACCGCCAAACGTGGATAGATAGACTGCTGATCTGTAAGCAGATGAGGGGTAAAATCCACATCATTGACTTATCATTATTTTGATGTTAGGTAGCCATGATGCCCAAAAATTTATCGGGGAAGGGTGCACAAATGGTTTTATGACTGCGATGGAGAAATGTTGTAAACCATATTGCCTTTTTGAGCGTTTTCTAACAAATACGCTGCCTAAGACACATTGGTCATCCGTATATAGTGCTTAGGCCTGATTTTTTATTTTTAACATGCCAGCATTAATAGCCACGACAACAGTGCTGACTGTCATTAACACTGCGCCGGCAGCTGGACTTAATACCACATTCTGGTTATATAAAACCCCGGCAGCCAAGGGTAATGCCACGACGTTATAGCCAGTTGCCCACGCCAGGTTTTGTATCATTTTCCGATAGGTAGCTTTGCCAAACAAGACCAAGCTGACTATGTCTTTGGGATTGCTGTTCACTAAAACGATTCCTGCGGTTTCTGCTGCTATATCGCTACCTGACCCTACAGCTATACCAATATCTGCCTGGGCCAGGGCAGGCGCATCGTTAACGCCGTCCCCGGTCATCGCTACAAACTCTCCGTTACTTTGCAGTTCTTTTATTTTCTCCGATTTTTGATGCGGCAATACTTCGGCAATAAAGCTATCCATGCCTAACGTTTTACTTACGCTGGCGGCAACTTTTTGGTTATCTCCGGTAAGCAGTATGGACTTGATATTTTCCTCTTTTAAAGTTTTTATCGCATCTGCTGATTCAGGCCTTATCTCATCGGACAAGGCGATATATCCCGCCAGCTTTTGATCTATCAATAGAAACACTACGGTTTCCGTATCATTGGCTGTAAATCCTTCAGGTATGGCTAAGTTATTATCCTTTAAATAGCCGGGGCTAACCACCAATAGCTTTTTGCCTTCCACGGTCGCTTCTACGCCCTTACCAGTTATTGCTTTAAAATTTTCGGCTGGAGGAATAACAAGTTTCAACTCTTTTACTTTTTGCAGGATTCCTGTAGCAATCGGATGCTCCGACTTCTGCTCTAAAGCGGACGCTAAACGAATGAGTTCATTCTCCTCGATTGCTTCATTTAAAGAGACCACTTTGGACACTTCAAACTTACCGACGGTAAGTGTACCCGTTTTATCAAACACAATGGTGGTAATTCTCCTGGCGTTCTCAAATGCAGTTCGGTTTTTGATAAGTAAACCGTGTTTGGCTGATAAGGCGGTTGATTTAGCGACAACCAGCGGCACAGCCAATCCTAAAGCATGAGGACAACAAATAACAATTACTGTTACCATTCGCTCCATCGCAAACGCTAAGGTTTGGCCGCTTAAATACCAGTACAGAAATGTGCCAATACCTGTAACTAAAGCGATCACCGTTAACCATTTGGCTGCTGTATCAGCCAATAACTGTGTCTGAGATTTGGACTTTTGCGCATCATCTACCAGTTTAACAATTTGGGATAGATAGGAATCTTTGGTCGCATGAGATACGGTAACTTTAAAAGATCCATTACCGTTAATCGAACCGGCGATCACTTTATCGCCTTTAACTTTCAATACCGGCTTAGATTCCCCGGTCAGCATGGATTCATTCAGGTAACTTTCGCCCTCAAGTATGATTCCGTCGGCCGCGACTTTTTCGCCGGGCTTGATCAGGATAATGTCATACTGCTTTAGTGTATCTGTTTTTACATCATGCACCATATCCGACATCACCATGTGCGCATCTGATGGCATAAGCTGAACCAATAACTCCAGTTCGTTTGACGCCCCCATTACCGAACGCATTTCTATCCAGTGGCCTAACAGCATGATCAGAATAAGGGTAGCCAGTTCCCAAAAGAAATCCATCCCTTTCAAACCAAATACAATGGCTACGCTATAACTGTAAGCAACCGTTATAGCAAAGCCGATCAGGAACATCATACCTGGATTCTTTGCCTTTACTTCATCCACCAATCCCATTAAAAACGGCCACCCACCGTACACAAATACAATAGAGGACAAGGCAAACAAAATGTAGGAAGCGCCCGCAAAAGCCCAGTTAACACCCATGAAATGTTGTATCATGGGCGACAGGAGCATAATTGGAATGGTAAGTATTAACACTACATAAAAACGCTTTTTAAAATCTGCGATCATCATGGCATGGTGGTCATGTTCCGACATACCTTTGTGGGCATCGTGACCATGATGCATTTTACTGTGATCCATTCCGTCCGGCATTTTGTTCATATCCATATCTTTATGTTTTCTATAGATTTTTATTTCGGCGTTTATTAGCCAATAACAACGTTCGGCGCAACCATGCAGCTTATCATTTATTACTGGTTTTTTTGAAGTCTTGCCCTATTACCAAAAGCTCTTGCATTTAGTAAATTAGTGTTAATCCGCCCCCTAAACCCATATCACTATCATAATGGCTGGAAAATGAAAAGTTTTTACTTACGATATAGCGCAGGCCGGTACTATATTCCCTATCTGTATTACCAACGATTGTGTAACGCAGTCGGCTCGTCAGCGGTATATCTTCTCTTCCCAATTGAAACCTCAATTTTCCGTTGCCGTCTATTCGGGCATCGGCAACAAATAAGAAAGGTAACGTGTAAGCCAAACCGGCTACTACAGTATGCCGATCATTCTTATTGCTTGCTTGTCCGAACATATTTGTTTCCTGCTCATCCGTTTTTTTATAATGATAGTCAAATCCCGTATAAGCATATAACCATTGCATCCTCCCGAAATAGCGCCCAAACATGGTCTCACTTTCATAGCCTTTGCTTTTGTTTAAACCCAAATGCCACATGGTCGAAAATTTCCACCTGGTGTTGGCTAAGGAAGCATTGCCATCGCTTCCGTTAGATTCAAGTCCTAACTTTGCAGCCGCATAAAATTTACGGTCATCTGCCGCTACTTTTTTAAAGCCCGCTACCGGGTCCGGTACTTCGGGATTTGGAGGTGAGTTTTCATAACTAAAGATTCTGCCCATGCCACTCATCATGTGGTAAAGTATGTGGCAGTGGAAAAACCAATCACCGCTTTCTGTTGCCCGAAATTCTATCGTATCTCTCTCCATGGGCATAATATCCAATGTGTTCTTCAATGGTGAATACTTACCTTGCCCGTTCAACACCCGGAAATAATGGCCATGCAGATGCATGGGGTGGCGCATCATCGTATTGTTGTACAATACAATGCGGACGTTTTCCCCTTTTTTGATCAGGATCTTGTCAGTTTCAGAGACGGTTTTATTATTGATCGACCATACATAACGGTTCATATTCCCGGTAAGTTCAAAGTTGAGCAGTTTGGTCGGACCCGCGGGCAATGTAGTAGGGCGAACGGATTTCAGCATGGTGTATTTTAGCGTCACACGCGGTTCGCCGTCGTTCATTTCAGCATACATCACCGTGTTCATGTCCATCACCTGGTTGGTCATTTTCATGCCCGGCATATCTTTCATGTTGCCCATCATGTCCATCATGTCGTTCATCATTTGCATACCTTCAAAATACTTCAGCTTTGGTAACTTCTTAGCCGGGTTTTTATCACCACTACCCAACCAAAGTGAAGTATACTTTGTCCGGTCTTCAGAGGTTGCTAAAAACTCATAGCTGCCATCGTTAGTTATCGTGACCACCACATCATAAGTTTCAGCAACGCCAATGATCATTCGGTCAACCATAACAGGTTGCACGTCTTCGCCATCATTGGCGACCACAATCATCTTACCCCCGGCCCAACCGAGCCAAAAATAGGTAGACGAGCTGCCATTGATAACCCGCAATTTCACCCGATCACCCGCTTTAAATTGCGGCGCTGAGTTTTCGGACTTACCATTACTAAAAAAACGGTCAAAATAAACGTCGCTGACATCCATTGCGTTCATCCTTTTCCATTCATTAGTTAGTTTAGTCTTCAAATGGCCTGTTTTAATGGCTGCCAGATAATCCTGGGTACTGCCTTTGCGTATGGCGTACCAGTCTGAAGCGTTATGTAACCTGCGTTGTACCTGTTCCGGGTTTTCATCTGTCCAGTCGCTTAACAGTAAGGTGTATTCTTTAACCGGCGAGGGCTGTTTTTCGTGGATAACAAACGCCCCGTACAAACCGCTTTGCTCCTGGGTCATGGTATGAGAATGGTACCAGTAAGTACCGTGCTGAACGAGCGGAAATTTAAATAAGTGCGTTTGTCCCCCTTCAATCGGGGTGGTGGTTAAATAAGAAACGCCGTCATAACGGTTTGGTAAGATCAGGCCGTGCCAATGGATGGAAGTTTCCATCATCATTTCATTGTGAACATAAATTTCTGCGGTGTCGCCCTCGGTGAATGTTAATTGAGGGGCTGGTATGCTACCATTTATCGCCATGGCAGGCCGCTTTTTACCCGTGTAATTGACGGTCGTGTCGTTGATATACAAATGGTATATCTCCCTGTGACCTATCCTCCTAAAGAAAGGGAGATGTTTACTGCTTGTGGTGTTGCCCATACCCATGTTATGATCCTGGGAGAAAGCGGGAACAGCCAGCAGAATTGTGAAAATATATAAGAAAAACTTTTTCATCATTTCTATTAAAAAAGGGCCGCCATTATGGCGACCCTATGAATTATTTTGCTGCCGGCAGTGTTTGCTTTACTTCCCCACAGGTAAGCATTTCCTCGCCATAGTAAGGATTCCTGATTGCCGAGGCTTCACTCAGCCAGTAATTTTTTTTCATAGGGCAATAGGCTCTATAAACAGCTGAGGTATTTAATTTTAAAGCTTTTACTGTTGTAAACATATTCTCAGACAAACTGGCGAAATGCTCACGCTGATGGGCGATACTGCTGTTTTCTGCAATGTGCCGGGCATCGAACTGAAGCTTGGCTGCATATTTTGTCCAGGCTGTTTTGTCGACAGCCAAAAGCTTATCGGCCGGAAATGTACTTATAGCAGCAAGCAAGTCTTTTGCCTTGGCACTTGTTGTATTGCCTTCACCGCTGATCAATGCGTTTTTAACATCATAATAGGCCATAAGCACCGCATCCTTAGATGTGGTATTTTGAGCGTTTACGGTTGAAATAGAGAATAGCGCGATCATTGCGCCTATAAGGATTTGAAGCTTTTTCATTGTCTTTAAATTAATTGTATATATAGTAGCAATCCTGCCTTCGCAGAAGATTAAAGTTTGAATATGGGCTGATTGGATTGACGAATTAGCCCGATAAAATATCAGAGATATGGTCAGATCCGAAAAATGCAGTTACGCAGAAAGAGGGGCACCGCGAATTGCGGTGGAGGCGCCTGTTTAGTATATGATTTAGTAGTAACTGAGATAACAGTGCTATTGACAAACCACGAAGTTTCAGCGACAGGTAAGCCTACACTTGTGCCCAAACAGATATGGGTATAGGTTGGCGAACTGCCTTTCTCAGACTGCAGTAACTGATGCTGGTCGGTACAGCACTTTTCAGCAGCCTTTTCTTTACGATCCATGCCACAGGTCGTACACTTTTTTGTATGACCATGCCACAGGCTCACTTTGATCAAGCGTCCCATGCAATATTGGTAATGCAGGGTTGCCCCGGAAGAAACGCCCAGGTACAAAACAGCTAAAAAGGTGACGAACAGTTTTTTAATCACAGTACAAATATCAGAAATAAAATCGACCGGCTTTTATATAATTCCGTTTTCGTTTTATAGTTTGATGCTAATTTAAAGGATTAGGCCGAAGCACCCGATGACGAGGATCACCTTTTTTGTTGCTGTCGGTCAGTTGATTAACGAGGGTTTCCAGCTTCCCATCCCGTACACTAAAATTTAGCGGGTACGCTGGCCGTACCCGCTAAATTTTATCAATAGCCCCACGCTGTCCCTGTCCTGACGACTTGAACTGGCTGGGCGTTAAACCGGTCACACTTTTAAATTGTGCAGATAAATGTGCGCTGCTACTATATCCCATTTTCCAGGTAATTTCATTTAGATTTAGCTCACCATATTCCAGCAACTCTTTTACTTTCTCGATCTTTTGCTGAATGATAAACTTTTCGATGGTCATATCTTCCGCATCAGAAAACATCCTGCTGAGGTAAGCATAATCCTTTTTCAAGCCGTCCGACAGATATTGTGAAAAGTTCAGGTGGGCATCTGTCAGGTCGCTATAATGCACTTTTTCAACGATCAGGTTTTTGATCCGTTCTACCATGCGGTCCTTTTCATTATCCAGCAACTCAAAGCCCAACAGTTTAAGCTGGGATGAAATTAAATTCAGCTGTTCACTGTCCGGAGAAGGCTGAACCTCAGCGCTGCCTAAACTGACCTCACCTACATTCAGCCCGGTATTTTCCAGCTGCTGCCTGACCACCATGATACAGCGGTCACAAACCATATTTTTGATATGTAGGATCATGTTTGTGTTTAAACAAAAATACGGTTAAATTTTTTCAGCATGATAGCCTTTGGATTTTAAAGCACTAATAACCTCGTTGGGTGTTAGCCTCTCGTTCGATTCTACAGTAAGGATCTTATCCGGGTTGGCAGTATCAACTTCCCATTTCGCTATACCTGATAAGTTATCTAATGCAGGTGTAACAGCTGCGATGCAACCACCGCATTTAATATTGGTTTTGAATTTTAAAGTTCCCATTTTGATTGATTTTTAAATTAAAGATTAAGTTTTGAATATTTTAGTCTCAGGCTGTTGCTGACTACGGATACAGAACTCAACGCCATTGCGGCACCGGCGATCATCGGGTTGAGTAAAAAGCCATTGATCGGGTATAACAGACCTGCAGCGATAGGTATGCCGATAAGATTATAAATAAAGGCCCAGAACAGGTTTTGCCTGATAGTACGGACGGTTAGCCTGGAGAGCCTTAATGCTTTAGGGACTTGCCGCAGATCGGAAGATACCAGAGTGATCTTAGCAACATCCATCGCTATGTCCGAACCCTTTCCCATCGCTATACTAACATCAGCCTGCGCTAATGCCTGGCTATCGTTGATACCATCACCGATCATAGCCACGACCTTGCCCTGTTGCTGCAATTGTTTTACAAATGCAGCTTTATCCGACGGTAAAGCGTCAGCCTGGTAATGTTCAATACCGGCCTGGGATGCTATCGCCGCTGCGGTCTGGGCGTTGTCCCCGGTGAGCATGTAGACTTCGATGCCCTGTAATTTTAACTGATCGACCGCTTCTGCAGAACCGGATTTAATTTGATCGGCAATAGAGGCTATAGCCAGTACCTGCACGTTGTCCGCAAAGTAGATCACGGTATTTGCTTCTTTTAACGAGTTGGTAATCGGGCCTGATAATTCTTGAGGGATCGTTATTCCTTTTTCTTCGATCAGCTTATGGCTGCCGGCAAAATAGACCCGGCCTTCAAATTGCGCTTCAACACCTCTGCCGGTAAGGCTATTAAATGTGTCGGCGGTAACTGCCGCTAAACTGTCCGGCTTTAAATAGGTAACAATAGCTTCGGCCAACGAATGTTCCGATTGTTGTTCTAAAGATAAAAAGTACGATTGTAAAAGGCTTTGGTTTAAGGTAGCTGCGTCAGACCAAACCCATTTATTGACAACAGGCTTACCTTCAGTAATTGTTCCTGTTTTATCCAAAACCACCGCATTTACTTTATGCCCGGACTCTAACCCTTCGGCATCTTTGATCAAAATGCCATTTTCAGCTCCTTTACCAATACCCACCATAATGGCCGTCGGAGTTGCCAATCCTAATGCGCAGGGGCAAGCAATGACCAGGACCGTTACCATCGCCAGTAAACCTTGCGTAAACGCGTGCTGACCGCCAAATAGCAGCCAGGCTGCTAAGCTTAACAAAGCGATCGACATCACTATAGGTACGAATATCCCGGCTATTTTATCAACCAATTTTTGTACGGGTGCTTTAGAGCCCTGTGCCTCCTGCACCAATTGGATGATCTGGGCCAGCATGGTACCGCTGCCCACTTTTTCTGCTGTGAAACGAAAACTGCCCTTTTGATTTAAAGTACCCGCAAACACCTTGTCACCGGCTTTCTTTTCCACGGCAACAGGTTCGCCGCTGATCATGCTTTCGTCGACAAATGAGCTGCCATGATAAACCACACCATCAACCGGGACCTTATCACCGGGACGAACCAATAATAGATCGCCAACCTGCACGTCTTCAAACGCGGTTTCTATTTCCCCTGTATTAGTTACCCGCAACACTGTTTTGGGTTGCAGGCCTATTAGCTTCTTTATCGCGGATGAAGTATTGGATTTTGCCTTTTCTTCCAGTAGTTTGCCCAACATGATAAAAACGATCACGACGGAAGCCGCCTCGAAATAAACATGGGGATGCAAGCCCTGCCGGTGCCAGAATTCCGGATAGACGGTATTGAAAACGCTGAATAAAAAGGCGATCCCGGTACTCATGGCTACCAGCGTATCCATATTGGCTTTTCCGTGGGAGGCTTGTTTCCAGGCTCCGGTAAAAAAACTTCTTCCGGCTACGAACAGCACGGGTGCTGTCAATACCAGCATGATGTAATTGGCATAGGGAATATCCATAAACACCATACCAATCAGTACCACCGGAATTGTTAACACTGTTGCCCAGGTAATATTCTTTTTTAGCTTATCATATTGTTTCACCTGTGCTTCTTCCTGCTTTTCCTTTCCGTTAACCGCGTCGATGATCAAGTCATATCCGATTGACTGAACGGCTTGCTGCAATTTTATGGCCTGTACCAATTCAGGATTAAAGACGACCTTTACCGATTGTGTGGCATAATTGACTTCTGATTTTTCTACGCCTTTTTGGCTACCGACCATGGATTCCACGCTGGATGCACAAGCGGCACAAGTCATGCCGGTAACGGGAAAAGTCAGTGTCTGTAAATTTGTTGTTTCCATGATGATGATTTAACGATACAAAATTAACCAGCAACCCCGCAGGTAATTTTATAGCATTCCGTTTGTTTTTTACATAATTTTACCTTGTTACTGACCAAATCAAACTATATGAGAAACTTGTTCGCTTTACTGTTGCTATGCTTTATCAGTTGGAATATGGCAACTGCCCAAACATCTTTTCAAGGTCACCAGCCGCAGGTTGCTAAGGATGCAGCCGGTATGCTCAGGTTGGTGTATGGCCGAACGGACAGCATCTTTTGTACGACCTCTGGAGATGCGGGTAAAACCTTTTCAAAACCGATTTTAGTTGGAATCGTGCCCGATATGCACCTTGGTATGGCCAGAGGGCCGCAATTGGCCAGTTCAGTGAGTTACAGCCTGGTGACGGCCATCGACAAAAAGGGAGATATTCATTATTTCACCCTGAACCATCGAACAAGGCAAGGCTGGAAGGCGATGGGCTTTTTAAACGACCAGCGCGCGTCTGCGCCGGAAGGATTAATGAATATAGCTTCGGATATGCAGGATCACTTCTATGCGGTATGGCTGGATACCCGTATTGGTAAAAACAATAACATTTACTTCTCCTCTTTAGCACCGAGATCAAATAAATGGAGCCGTAACAGGTTGGTTTATCAATCGCCGGACGGCCATGTATGTGAATGTTGCCGTCCAAGCATCGCCGTGGACGGAAGCCGGGTAGCGATCATGTTCCGCAATTGGTTGATGGGGTCGAGAGATCTATACCTCGTCCGATCAGAAAACCGGGGAGTTACTTTTGATGCCGCGCAAAAATTAGGGACCGGCACCTGGAAACTGAACGCCTGCCCAATGGACGGCGGCGGTTTGACATTCAATACCGATCATTCCATCTCCACAGTTTGGAAAAGGCAGGGCACTGTTTATTATGCTAAGCCGGGCAGCAATGAGTTGGAATTAGGCACAGGGCGAGATTGTAGTATCAGTTCAATTAGCGGCCATAATATTGTTTCATTTTCTGAGAACGGTAACCTTAAAATAAAAAATGTCGGCACAAATAAAGTGACCGATGTAGGTAAAGGCAGTTATTTAAAAACAATAGGGTTGCTTGAAAGTAAACTTCTGTTGGTTTGGGAAGAAGCGAAACAAGTGAAGTTAAAAACCTTGTAAGGTATTCAAAGGATGCGTACTGCTTGTAATAATATGCTCCTCTTACAATATCTTAGCGGTGTCCATACCTGTACTATCTATGAATATGCTTAAAGTGCTTTTTTTTGTTTTGTTGATCTCATTATCCAATCTGCTCATGGCGCAAACCGGTGCGATCAAAGGGTTGATCACCGACCGGCAAAGTAAGCAGCCGGTAGAATATGCCAGCATTGCCCTTTTAAAAAGTGCTGATTCTTCCCTAGTGAGCGGCACGATATCTAAAGGTAACGGTGCATTTCAATTTGACAATGTTGCAACAGGCAAGTATGTGCTTAAAACAGCATTTATTGGCTATCACCATCAATATAGTGAAGTTATTACAGTCAGCAACGGATTGTCAGATGCGGGCACGATCACTTTAGTAGCCAGCCAGCGGCTATTAAACGAAGTTAACGTAACTGGCCAGCAGATCAATTCGCTGAACAAAATAGATAAACAAAGCTATAAGGCCGGCCAGTTTGAATCTGCCAAAGGCGGATCGGCTATCGACGTGTTAAAAAATCTGCCATCCGTTTCGGTTAACGGCGAAGGCGAAATTAGCGTAAGGGGCTCATCAGGATTTATGGTGCTTATAACGGAAAACCAGTGCTGACGGATGCCCAAACCGTTTTGAGCCAGATACCGGCTAATGCTGTTGCGAACATTGAACTGATCACTGCGCCCTCTGCCAAGTATGACCCTGACGGACGGGGCGGCATTATCAACATCATCACAAAAAAAGGCGTAAATGATGGATTTACAGTAGCGGCAAATGCCCAGGGCGGACTGCCCAGCACCATCGATTATGGCAACGCGCGCAAGCCCCAACGCTATGGCGCCGACCTTACCCTGAACTACCGGAAAGGCAAGTGGGATATGTCGGTTGGTGGCAATTACAACAGGAATGATAATGCCGGCTACCGCGAGGGGGATGTATATACCAAAAACTTTGCAAACAACACCATCACCCGGTTCCCCTCACTCGGTGAGCGGAGCTTTAAGAAATACAACTACGCGGGGCGTGCAACCATAAATTATACTACTGATCCGTCTAACGTCTTCTCGGCAGGACTATTTGTTGGCAAACGCTCTCAGGATCGTGTAGCCGACCTGCTGTACCATAACACCACGGCTAACCTGGCCACAGATGCACCGATAAAAAAGCACCACCTATTTTAACGCTAATTTACAAACCAAGCAGGGCGATTTTTCTTTAGCCAACTTTGATTATACCCACACTTTTTCAAATAAATCGACTTTAACTGCAGGTATGGTTTACGAACATGCAGACCTGTATGGAGATACCAAAAACCGGAACCTGAAATATCCTAATACCAAGGAAAACATACAATATGTTTATAACCCTTACAAGCGGCCAATCAACGGCTATCGCTTTAAGCTGGATCATAGCCTGTTCCTTGGTAAAGGAAAACTGGAGAGCGGCTACCAGATGCGCTATGATACGCAGGACGGCCAGTTCGATTAAAGAACCTTCATAGCAAGCTTGACCGTATCATATATCCTGATAGAATATGTTGAACCGGCCGAAAAGGTCTACCTTTTCACTCTTTGTCGCCGATTAGTAATACCAATGTCGCTCATTATACAAAAGCGATGAAGTCGGCACTTGATAATCGTAAAGGAGATGATATTTAATATAGCATTGACAGGACCTTATGAATTAGGAATGAATAGTATCCTAAGACCTTCAAGAAAAAAAATTAAAGCTTAGAATATCAATTTCTGGAAATCTCTATTGCCACCCTTTAAAGAAGAGGTCGAAGAATGATCTCCTTAAGTGTATGTTATGGAGATTAATGGATCTCCCGCAATTGCAATATTATTAAGTCTACTAACTTTTTGCGTAACACCGGGACTGATATTCGGAAGGTGACATTTGAAACTGCTTTAGGAAGCTTCTTGCAAAATGGTGTTGCGAAGTGAAACCAACCATTTCCGAGATCTCATTTATTCGGTATTTTCCGTAGTTTAATAATTCCGCTGCTTTTTTCAGCCTGCTAATGTTAATCAGCTCATTAGGGGTTAAGTTGGAAACGCCTTTGATTTTTCTGTATAACGTTGGGCGGCTCATATTCATAAAGTTTGCGAGGTGCTCAACGTCTAATACCGAATCTGTTAAGTTTGCAAAAATTACCGCACTTAATTTCTCTAAAAACTCCTCGTCAGACCTTGAATACGCCATACTTTTCATATGTGCAAGGGGTGAACTTGCAAAAAATTCTTTCAGTTTATTCCTGTTCATCAGTAAGTTGGCTATCTGTGCCTGTAAATGCTTGGGGGAAAAAGGTTTTTCGATATACGCATCTGCACCCAACTCAAGACCATCGATCTTAGATTCTATAGTGTTCTTTGCCGTAAGGAGAATTACCGGAACATGGCAGAAGTGCAAATTCGACTTAATAAATCTGCATAATTCAAATCCATCCATTAAGGGCATCATGATATCAGATACGACGAGGTGCACCGTTTCCTTTTCCAACAGTTTTAATGCCTCAAGACCGTTGTTGGCGACAAGGACATTATATTTCGATCTTAAATTTCCAGATAGGAAATCGGTTATTTCACTATTATCATCTACGATCAATAAAACAGGTTCCATCATTTACTATATTGTTTTTTCTTTTAATTTCTATTGCAAAGGTCTTCGTTTTGTATAGGAAGCTTTATTACATAGAAGTTTATATTATCCTACGAGTCTTGCAATTCGAGTGTGCCATTGTGTATTTGAGTTAAGCTTAGAGCCAAAACTCATCCGAGTCCCCAGCCAGTTTGAGTTTCCCCTTCTTTAATTCTGAGACACGGTTCAAAGATCCTGCTTTTCATTTCAGGAATAATGATGTTGCCATCATTCTGGAATTCTACTTCAATCAGATTTTGTTCAACGTTTAATTTGAGCATTATTTTTACTTCCCGGTGAGCGTACTTGATGGCATTGCTATAGAGGTTAGCAGGATTTTTTGAACCGATTGCACACCATAAGTTCCCTTTAGAGTCATTTTTGATGGCGTTCATAGAATGATCTTTTGCAAAAGGGACATGCTCAAAACTTTTGTTCATGGGGTCGTATTTGTAAAGCCCTTTATGTATTCCTACCCATAAATTGTCTTGTTCATCGCATTGCAGGGTATTGATAAAGTTGTTCCCAAGGCTACCTGTTTTAAGGAGGTCGTTTCTGGATGTTTTGAACGTGTAGCCGTAAAGCCGATTAAGCCCGTCAATTGTTCCAAACCACCTTAAGCCGTTCTTATCCTGCGCAAAGCACCTCACCTTATTATTGGAAAGGCCATTTTCAACCTTATAGTGTATGAAATAGTAAGGAGATTGTGATTTTGCGTATATAGAAATTACCAGAAACCCCACTATAATGAATAGTTGTTTATGGATTAAAACAGGCTTTGGCAGATGTATCATGCAAGTGTTTAAGCCTAAATATAGAAAAATTACATCGTGTCTGTTTCTTTGTAATCCTTTTGCAGAAGATATATGCACGATCAAAAAAAAATTGAGACGTTTTGGACAAATAATGATACACATGCATAATTGCATTTGACAATTACGCCCTTTCTTTACATCCGTTCTGGAGCAGTTGTTTAACGGTAGCGATTTGAACCCCGCTATGGACTTGAGCGCCTTGCGCGCCTCTGTCATATGGAGCCGCCAATTATAATTATGATAAATAAAGTTTTATGGCAAGCGTGCCTTGCGTTCCAATTCCAAACCCAAAGCCGTTTTTTGTATGGGGCGATGCAAGTCCGGAGCCAACCACTTCCCCGATAAATTAATCGATCCACTTAAAAAGCGCTAACAAACAACATGAACCCTGAATTTGACAATGAAAAAAGCAATAAATCCGGTACGTTGCCCAGAAGATTAGTTAAAGGATTCAGGCCGATTTATAAAACCACTCATTGATGGAGTAACCGTATTGTAATACAATACGGGAATTTTGATACATAGCATGTTACTTCAAAATAAAAAAACCTTACCGATTTAACTGAACCACAACCATGAGAGTGAATCATATAATTTTAACCGCCTTTGTTTTTTTACAGGCGGCCTGTTTATCAGCATCTGGCCAAACAACCATGCCAGTAACTACTAACGCGTCTCCGGAGGCCAAAGCTCTTTTGCAATTTCTTTACAGCATTGATGGGAAATTTACACTTACAGGCCAGCATAACTTCCCTGCCGCCGCTGATAAGAACTCAAAGTTTGCTGCGCACTATTCTGGTAAAACACCGGTAGTATTCGGGACGGATTTTGGTTTTGCCAAAGCCGGAGATAAAGATTCGCACCTGCTGAGAGAGAGCCTTGTTAAGGAAGCAGAGCGCCAGTATAAAATGGGTGCAATCGTGGCTTTATGCTGGCATGCCGTGCCCCCTACCGCAAACGAGCCGGTAACATTTCAGCCACTTCCCGGTGCTGACCCAGCGAATCTGGCGAGCGTACAGGGCCAGTTGACGGACCAGCAGTTTAAGGATGTGCTTACCCCGGGCACAGAACTGTATAACAAATGGGCTGCGCAGGTTGACAGTATCGCTTTCTACCTCAAAAAGTTGCAGGTAGCACATGTGCCTGTGCTTTGGCGGCCATACCACGAAATGAACGGTAACTGGTTTTGGTGGGGTAACCGCGTTGGGCAATACAGTACACAGGCGCTATACCGCCAAATGTTTGACCGGTTTGTGAAATTTCACAAGCTGAATAATTTAATATGGGTATGGAGTGTTGACAGGCCCTCAAAGCCGGGTATGGAGTTTGAAAAATATTACCCGGGAGACAAGTACCTGGACATAGTTGCCCTGGATGTTTACGGTTCAGATTTTAAGCAGGATTACTATGATCAGCTTGTTTCCTTATCAAAAGGCAAGCCATTAGCGCTGGCAGAGGTTGGTAATCCTCCTTCTTCCGAAATTTTAGGGTCGCAGCCAAGATGGGGTTTTTGGATGATATGGGCCGGAATGGTTCGCAATACCACAAAAAAGCAATATGAAGCCTTTGCCAACAACCCGCGGATACTTGGTTTGAATGATGCAGCATATATCGATAGAATAAACCCTTTCCGCGTACGAGCCAGATTATCTCCGCTACCCTTAATTACACCGGCAGATTTTAATGGAGAATGGGTGTTAAATGAAGATAAAAGCAATTTAAATGCCGGCGGTACAGCGAACCTTTCTGAAAGATTAACGATAGCGCAGAGCGGCGATGAGCTTCACCTGAGAAGATTGTACACTGACGAATGGAGTGAGCCGCAGGTTAGAGTAGAAAAGCTAAAGCTTGATGGCCGGGATATTAAAGCTGAAGGTGTTGAACGTATCACCACAGCAAAATTATCAGGCCAAAGCGATACACTAAGTATTACTTTTAAATTGAAGATGAATTTTGGCGGCCAAAGTTTCCTGATTAAAACCAGTGAAATTTGGAATTTGCAAAATAAAAATAAAGAGTTACACGTAATACAAACAACCTCTTCGCCACGAGGAGAAACTCGGGTAACGCTGGTTTATGACCGGATAAGTTATCAATAGAGGCTGGACGATTTCTGCAACATAATGATAAAGGAAATTTTAAGGGAAATCACTCCTCTGACTCCAAATGATTGCTTCACAATTTTTTGCAGAGAGAAAAAGGGCTTTGACTTTCCTCTTCATAACCATGACGACATGGAATTAAACCTGATTTTAAATGCGGCAGGAGCAAAAAGGATCGTAGGTGACCATATCGATCAGATTACGGATAGTGAACTTGTTCTTGTCGGGCCGAACCTGCCACACGGCTGGTTTACCCATCGATGCACAAGTTCGTCGATTCAAGAGGTGACAATCCAGTTTCATAAAGACCTATTTGATGAAAAGTTTTTAAAAAGGCACCATGTAACTTATATACGTGAGATGTTTGAGGCAGCTAAAAACGGAATATTGTTTTCTCAGGAAACTGTCGAGCGAATAGCGCCACGCATTTTTGCGCTTAACAGGGAAGGGAAATTTAACCTGATCCTTGAACTCTTTTCGATCTTTGATGAATTGTCGGTCTCTCCAAACCGTAAGATGTTGTCAGATTCATCGTTTACGAAAGTTCAAATGGACTATCATAGCAGGCGAATAGAAAGGGTACTGGAGTACATCAATAATAATTTTCCCAAGGGAATAACTCTGGGTGAGGTCTCAAGGGTTGCAAATATGCCACCGGGATCGTTCAGCCGGTTCCTCAAGAAGCGTACCGGGTTCACTTTTATAGAAATACTGAATGAGGTTCGCCTTGGCCACGTTTCAAGAATGCTGATCGATACGACCCAATCTATTTCTGAAATTGCTTATAAATGTGGGTACAACAATATGGCCAACTTTAACCGCACGTTTAAAAGTAAGAAAGGATGTACACCGATTGATTTCCGAAATAGCTACTCGGCTAGCCGGATGTTTATCTAACGCGTGCCCTTCACCTGGCAGTATAGCTGAGTACAATGAACGGCATGGCCGGGCATTCTCAGCCAATTTGAAGTGACAATAAGCCACTTGGCCCGCCTAAAGAGGGCGGAAACCATGTGCCTTTTGTGGGGTTTTCATTTTTCAGTGCAGAAGTAACAGGATCTGGTTTTTTCAGAGCGAAGCCTTCCATTAACAATCGGACTGGCGTTTATCCGATATAAGCCTGAAGTGGTTAATCTTAACCAAAGGCTGTTGTCACCCTTGCAGGCTCAAATGAAATCGCAGGCTGTAACGCCCTTGTGCCTGACTACAATGTTGATATTATAAAATCAGTTTCGTTACCTGCAAAGCAATATGGAATTAAAGCAGCCCTGCATCTATCTTGCCTGACTGCTGTACTGCAAATGCAGTCCTGAATCTATAATTAAACTCCTATATATCAATCACATCAACTTTTATACTTCTGTTCAGGAGTTTATATTTTGTTCAAATATTATGCGATAATGAGTATATAACATTAACACTGATTTTAAGGCATAAGTAGTTTTGATATCAATTAATAAACCAATTAATCTTCTTTAAACCTAACTTAAATGTAACATGGAAAAAACTTTACTGTTAAAAGAAAACAGTAAGTATTTCAGGCTATTATTAGCCGCTGTACTTACCGTTTTTACGTTTTTTAATGCCTCTGCCCAGGTCAAAACAGTGACAGGCAGAGTTTCAGATAACGCTGGCCCGGTCCCCGGGGCAAGTGTTCAGGTTAAAGGGAATCCCACGGGCACAGTTACAGATTCCAAGGGTAATTACCGAATTAATGTTCCCACCAATGCTGTTTTGGTTTTTTCTTTTGTCAGTTACGCTACGCAGGAAGTCGCAGTCGGCGACAGGGCGGTTGTTGATGTAGTATTGTCTTCATTTAACCGGTCTTTAGATGAAGTGGTGGTAGTTGGTTATGGAAGCAGTAAAAGGAAAGATTTAACCGGTTCAGTTAGTTCAATTTCTGCCGCTCAAATTGAAAAAGTCCCTGTAACGACAGTTGATCAAGCGCTTCAGGGCCGGGCAGCCGGTGTACAGGTTACAAACAACGACGGGGCGCCAGGTTCAGGCGTATCTATTACAATTAGGGGCGTGGGAAGCTTTGGCGGCACAAACCCATTATATGTTGTAGATGGCTACCCCACCCAGGGGATTGGTAACCTCAATCCATCCGATATAGCAAGCATCGATGTTTTAAAAGACGCTTCCGCTGCTGCTATTTATGGTAACAGAGCTTCCAATGGCGTGGTAGTCATTACTACCAAGAGAGGTACCAAGAATGGTGCCCAGATCTCGTTTGATTCGTATGGGTCAATTCAAACTACGCCAAAGACCTATGAAGTTTTGAACGCATCCGAATGGGCAACAATAGCTAACATAGTTGGAGTCGCCGAAGGGTTTGACCGGCTACCTGAATGGAGTAACCCATCTGCTCTTCGTAATCTTGACTGGCAGGACTATGCCTACAGAACCGGATCGCGGCAGAGTTATAACCTTTCCGTTCGCGGAGGCGGCGAAAAAGCACAGGGAGCGGTATCCATGTCGTACTACGATCAACAGGGTATCGTAATTGGATCATGGTACAACAGGATTAATTTAAGCGCTAACCTCGACTACACGCCAAAATCGTGGATCAAGTCATCAACAAGCATAAAATTTAGCCGGAATAAAAGCCGTGTAGCTTTTGGGTCGGGTACCGGAAGCCTCGGTAACTTATCCAAATTGCCTCCGACCATGACCGGAAATAAATTCACAGATCAAATAGATGATGGGAATGGCAATTATGGTTTTTATACACCTACCAACCAACAAATTAAAAACTGGGGTAACCCTGTCTATGGAATAAAAGTTCCTGACCGCGATGGCGGTAGCAATAACCTGCAAATGGTTTCGTCGCTGGAAGCAACGATCTGGGATGGTTTGAAAGTGAAAACCAATTTTGGTATGAATGTCAACAATTACAGCGATTTTTTCTTCTCGCCCACAGATAACCGTGTGCGCGATCAGTATGGTGCGGCTATCAGCCCGGGGCAGAACTTCTATAGCCAGAATGCTAACGACTCGTATGAATATTTATGGGAAAATTATTTGACCTACGATAAAATCATCGGAAAGCATACCATCAATTTCGTAGGTGGTATTTCTACACAGAAGAATCAATTCAGGTATCTGAATGCAGGCGGTAACAACCTGATTAACGATGCACTAAGAAATATCGGATCAATTCCGCAAACGTTTTTAAGTGCAGGAGGCAATACTTCAAATTCATCGCTTACCTCACAGTTTGCCAGATTAAACTATAATTTTGACAATAAATATTATGTACAGGGAACTGTAAGGCGCGATGGGTCGTCAAAATTCGCAGAAGGCCACCAATATGGTATTTTCCCGTCAGGATCGATCATGTGGAGACCGAAGTCAGAAGCTTTTCTTAAAGATGTGACAGCACTTAGCGACTTGAAGATCCGTGCGAGCTATGGCGAAGTTGGAAACCAAAATAATATTGATGCTTTTCAGTACTTAAGTTTGTATAGCCCGGGGTCATCTGCTACCGCAGGAGATAATAACGGATATCCATTTAACAAAGTTTGGCAACCCGGGTATGTTCTGGCGTTTCTGCCGAATCCTAACTTAAGGTGGGAGACAACGAAATCAACCAACATAGGAATTGACGCATCTTTTCTCAAGGGCGACCTGACCGCAACTGTCGAGTATTTCAGAAAGGAATCGAAAGACTTTCTTTTAAGAGTTCAAACACCAGCTCAAACCGGTTTTTCTGATGCTGTACGAAATGTCGGCGCCATTGAAAACCACGGATTTGAGTTTTCGTTAAATTACAAACACTCGATTAAGGATTTTAACTACAGTATTGCATTTAATATTTCAACGATAACTAATAAAGTTGTAAGGTTGGCTTCCAACCTGGAATACGTAGAAAACCTTGTGGGGCAGGGCTTTTCAAACACAGGAGCTAATAATTGGACATCATATACCAGGTCATACGTTGGCGGGAAAGTAGGCGATTATTACGGGTTCAAAGCAGATGGCCTTTACCAGACCCAAGCTGAAATCGACGCTTTAAATGCGGCTGCAGTTGCTAAATATGGCCCAGGCACTCAGTATGATCCGTTTGCAAAGCCTGGAGACAGAAAGTTTAAGGACTTAAATGGCGACGGAAAGATAAATGACCAGGACCGTACTTCATTAGGAAGCCCTATCCCTAAGTTTTTTGGAGGATTTAACCTGGATCTGTCCTACAAACAGTTTGATATGAGCGCCTTTTTCTACGGTTCCTACGGTAATAAAATATTCAACTATATGGAGTCCACGATGGAAAGTTTTATGCAAACAGGGGGCGGAGTGGGTATACAGAACATCAGTCGTGAATACGCTCAGAACGCATGGACAGCAACTGGTTCTACAAACAGGTATTCCAGGATTACCAGCAGTGAGCAACATGGTAACACCCGGCCTTCAGATCAATGGATAGAGAGTGGCAGCTACCTCCGCTTAAGGAATTTACAGATAGGTTACTCTTTGCCACTAACAATCGCTAAAAAGATCACGGCCAGTAAAGTGAGGCTGTATGTGGCAGCTCAGAACCTTTTTACGATTACCAAATACAGTGGGTTAGATCCGGAAATAGGTGGTAACGGCCCAACAGCCACGGGCATTGATGTAGGAACATTCCCGATGTCGAAATTTTATACGGTAGGTTTAAATGTGACCTTTTAATAAAATATAAAGCTAATAAAATGAAAAAGAAATATTTATACGCCGTAGTGGTAAGCGCATCCCTTCTGTTGCCGCTTGGGTGCCAAAAAAACGTGCTGGATGTTAAAGATACGACAAGGATCACTGAAGATGTTTTGTTCAAAAAACCTGAAGACGGCATCTTCCTGGTCAACGCAATATATGACACTTTTCAGCACAACAGGGATTACCTGTTGAAGTCCCTGTTCTATAATGCGAATTTTCTATCTCAGGATTTTTTTAACTGGGGGGCAGACGTGTCATTTAACGATTACCAGTTTTCTACTTCTTTCGATGCCGGAAACGTGTTCTGGAGAGATTCATACATAGGTATTGCCCGTGCAAACTCCGCGTTGCCTATTATCGCAAAGATGAAAGCGGACGGGGTTTTGACACCTGAATTGGCTGACAGGCTAACAGGGGAAGCTTATTTTTTGCGCGGCGCTTTGTATTATTACCTGGCGTGCACGTTTGGTGGCGTACCACTGGAATTGCAAACGGTAACCGACGATGGGCTACATCCGCGCAATACGCAGGATGAAGTATTCGCTTCAATATCAACAGACATGCAGAAAGCAGCGGACCTGCTTCCGTGGATCCACGGGGATGCTGACCTGGGTAGGGCTACGAAAGGAGCAGCTTTAGGTTATCTGGGCTCGGCACTAATGTGGCAAAAAAAATATGCTGAAGCAGTCACTGCCTACAAACAATTAGATGGTCACTACCAACTATGGGGAAATTATATCGACGTTCATGAGTATGCAAACCAGAACAAGCCAAAAGAATCTTTATTCGAGGTTCAATTTGATACACCTTCCGGTGGCAAATCGGATTGGAATGCGGGTAACGAAGAAAACTGGCTAACGTCATTTGGGATGCCCGAAGAAGTGACCACGTTCGGTTATCATTACGCTAATAAAAAGCTGTATGACTCTTTCCAGGCCGGCGACACTCGTAAGCTGCCTACGATTATAGGGCCAAACGACGCGCATCCAAGCCCTGTCATCCAAATCAAAAACTACGAAAGGGTAAAGGCCGGTTTTGCCGCTGGAAATGCCAAATATAAGGATGCAAACGGTAATATTATTAACACTTGCGGAAGAACCGGCTTCGAATGGGTGGGGGACGGTCTGCCTAAAAGGTCGGGCTACTACGGCGTTAAATTTTGGAGAGACCCTAATGTTACCGGCGCTACCAACAATCCTGCAGATGGCGTTCAGCATATCTTTGGTAACCAGAATGTGATTCTGCTGCGCTATGGCGAAGTCCTGCTTAGCCTTGCCGAAGCGCAATTTAAATCCGGGGCGGAATCTGATGCCAGAATCACTTTCCAAAAGGTGCGTGACCGAGCTTTTGGGAAATTAGCGAATCCGGCTGTAGTTGTGCCGCCTCCGGTTGAATCTGATTTCATGAAGGCAATGCTGGATGAATACAGGCATGAACTGGCCGGTGAAATGTCCGAGTGGTTCGACTTAAGGAGGACCGGCCTTCATGTTCAGTACATCAAGGACAAGCACGGCATAACCGTTCCGCCGGGCCACGACTTACTTCCTGTGCCTGCACAGCAAATATCGTTAAACCCTACTCTTGCACAAAACCCTAATTATTAATATAGTTTTGATTGGTTAAGGGCCTTCCTGATTTCAGGGGGCCCTTTTTAGTTCTCAATGATAATTCGATTTAATTTTGAGTGAATTGCCTTTTAATTTGGAAAGTAATCCAGTTTGTTTGAGAACCTGGCTGTTTATGTCAATCTGCTGCGGAATCATAACCGCAATTCTTTCTCAGTGTAAAAATTTTACCGTTGCGGGCAGTCCCGAAATAAGAGAATACGCCGGATCAAAGTCTTGTAACCAATGCCATAAAAAGGATGTCAATTCCTGGCTTCACACAGCCCATTTTATGGCATCGCGCGGGGCAGACACGGCGGAGCTCGATAGCAAATTGAAAAACGTCAAACTGGAGTACTATTTTACAGATAAAAAGAAAATAGTCTTAAAAAAGAAGGGCGGAAAGTATTATCAATCTCTTTTTTTAAATGATAAACTGGAGGAAAGCCATTCGCTCGATATCACTGTTGGTGGCGTAAAAGGGGAAAACTATTTCTCCTGGGAAGGAAATAGCTTATATCAACTGCCTTTAGCCTACTTCGTTACGCTTCGTTCGCTTTCCACAAGCCCAGGATACAATGTTCATACGGCAAACTTTGACAGAGCCATAAAACAGAGGTGCTTGGAATGTCACAGTTCTTATATTAAGAAACTAAAGCCACCTGTAGCTGACGGTTTACCTGATCACTTTGACAGAAATTCTGTCATCTATGGAATTGATTGTGAAAGATGCCACGGCCCTTCGTTGGCGCACGTAGTGTATCAGCAAACACATCCTGACATAAAAACCGCCCGTTATATCTGCCTTTTTGATACATTATCCCGACAGCAAAAAATAGACATCTGCGCATCGTGCCACTCCGGCAACAAAAGCTATATGCTTAGGTCTATTTTTAATTTTAAGCCTGGTAACGTTCTGAATGACTTTATGCTGCCAGAGCCGCCTTTAAGCCCTTTCGACTTGACAAACCTTGACGTTCATGGTAACCAGCTACAGCTATTAGCTCAAAGTAAATGCTTTATTGGCAGTAAAATGGATTGTACGAGTTGCCATAATACCCACGTAAACGAGCGTGGCTTAAGTATGACCTATTCTAAACGTTGCCAAAACTGCCATGGCGTTGCAAGCAACAGTTTCTGTAAGCTCAAAGCTAACACAGGTTTTTTAAACATGAACTGTGTCAATTGCCATATGCCGGCATTACCATCTACTGCTATAAGGGTTAATACAGCTGCCACCGGTAAGCTTATCCCATATCTGATGCACACGCATTTAATTAAAATATACCCGAAAGAAACTAAAAAGACAATCGTCCAATTTAAAAACTAAGGGCGAATAGGCCATATGCTAACAATAAACTCCGCCAAATCCAGTTATAATCCGAACCTTTTTGGCCCTGTAGGCCGCCTTGAGAACAAAAGTACCGGAAAGCTCTTTTCTTTCTACGCCGCATGTTTACACGCTGAAAAGTATTATTTCATTATCTGCATGGTTAAACACCTTCATTGCGTATAGGTAGTTCCAACACAAAAACGTTCCGGTTATTTTGCGATTCTTTCAGTTCAAGAGTTCCATTGTGCTTTTGAGTTAGTGTAAGCGCCAAAGCCAATCCGATTCCCGATCCAGGTTGAGTTTCCGCTTCTTTTATTCTAAAAAATGGTTCAAAGATCTTGTCTTTCATTTCAGGAAGAATACAATAACCATCATTCTGAATTTCTACTTCAATCCGGTTACGTTCTACCATCGGCCGAAATGATGTTTGTACTATTCCAATCGCGTATTTGATCGCGTTGCTATACAAGTTATTTAGTATTTTTTGAACTGAATCTAAATCTGCGCATATATAAAAATCATCCACGGGTGATGAAATCCGGTAATCAATATTCAGGTGATCTGCAAGTGGACGAAAATTAGCATGAGTATTGTACAATAGTTGGGCAATATTCACTTGCTCAAAGTTCAGGCTAAAGCTTTTTACCTCAACCTGACGAAAGTCCAATAGTTGATTGGTCAGATCAAGTAACCTGGTGGTATTACGTTCCATAATTTCCAGGTTGTTTTTTATTTCGGGCACCAGCGCCACGTATTCCATAATGTCTTCCATGGGTGCCTGTATCAACGTAAGGGGAGTCCTGATCTCGTGAGCAACGTTAGTGAAAAATTCGATTTGATTTTGGTAGAGCTCTTTTTCCTTTTCATACTGCAACTGTTCTATTCTCATTTTGTTCTTCTCCAGAAAACGATTGCGGTAGTGAAAAACAACAAACATTATGATGCCAACGAAAATTATCGCATACATAAAATAAGCTGCTTTAGTGGCCCACAGCGGAGGTGAAATTTCAATTGCTAACACAGTCGCGGTTTTACTCCATACCCCGCTACTGTTGGATGCCTTTAGTTGAAAATTATATTCTCCCGGTGGCAATTCTGTGAAATAAACTCTCCTGTTGGTCTTTAAATAAGTCCAGGCTTTTTCTAGCCCGTCCAGCTTATAGGCGTATTCGTTACGTCCGGGCGAGGTATAACTCAATGCAGAAAAGTCAATACTGATAGACGATTGGTCATGCTTAAGGGTGATTCGTTTAGTATAAGTGATGGATTGTTGCAACACCGATTTTTTAATCCCGATAGAAACGTCTTTGTTGTAAATCTGAAGGTTAGTGAGATAAACAGAGGGCGCTATTTCATTGGTTTTAAATTCTTCAGGAGCAAAACTGATCAAGCCTTTTATACTGCCGAAGTACATGCGCCCATTACGATCTTTATATGCTGAATTCCAATTAAACTGATCGTTTAATAAACCGTCAGCAACAGTAAATGTTGTTATCTTTTCCGTTGCAGGATCAAAGCGGATCAAACCTTTAGTAGAACTTATCCATAAGTCCCCTTTCTTGTCTTGTAATATCTTAAAAAGGAAGTTGCTGGGCAGCCCATTGTTAATTGTATAAGTTTTGAATTTTCTTTGACGCGGGTCATATTTACAAAGCCCTTGTTCGGTTGCGAACCAAAAGAGACCTTTACTATCTAAGAATTCACCATTCACGATGTTATTGCAGAGGGAGTTAGTATCTTTGGGATTATTTCTAAAATTTTCAATAATGTTTTTTCTTTCGTCCCATCTGTAAACGCCATTGCCTACTGTGCAAATCCATAAGACGCCGTTTTTGTCTTCGAGAATTGATTGAGTTTCAAAATTAAATCCCGGAACTGGTAAAAATTGATCACTCACTTTATCATATTTATAAAGTGCTTCCGGAGCCCCTGCGAAAAGTTCACCCGATCTCGTCAAGTACAGATGTATGATAAAATTGCTACTAAAAGTTTTGTTTCTAATGGTATAATGTTTAATCACCTTTCCTGTTGTTATGCTCATTTTATCAATACCATGGAGATAGGTTCCAATCCACAAATAGTTTCCTTGAGCCAAAAGTCCATGTATATTGTAAAATGAAATATCTGTCTTTCTTCCATTAGGTTTAAAGTGTTTGATATTGCCTGTTTTTAAATTCAGCTTATTAAGGCCGGCGTCTTCCGTGCCGATCCACAAATTGCCAAAAGCGTCCGGGCAAATTTCATGAATTCCATTGCCGTTAATAGAATTGGTGCTGGGTCGTGGGAAATACTTTGTGAAAAACGTATAAGGAAAAGGGTAATAGCTAACACCACCAAAGCGGCTTCCTAACCAAATGCCACCTTCTTTGTCTTTGTATAAACAATTGGTTGAATTATCTGAAAGCGAAAATGGGTTATCATATTCCATCCGAAGTTCGGAGCAAACGCCGGTATTAATGTTGCATACGTAAACGCCATCGTCTGTTGCAGCCCAATATTCATCCGTGCCGGATTGCACAAAGTTTTTTACGTAGATCTCGGACCCATCTTTATTACGTATAATTATTGCTTTACTTGTTCTTGTAATGGTGTCAAAAAGCCAAATGCCGTTTGTAAGAGTAGCAACTAACAGCGAGCCCTTTTTTGTATCGTAGATATTTTCGATATACCAGTTATTAATGGAAGATTTCCGCGAACCATTGCCATCATCTGAACAAAAACAATCCAAAACCTTGTTATATCTTTTGATAAGGCCCCTGGCAGTCGAAGCCCATATGTTCCCATCAACGGTTACACAAACAGAGGTGAACTTGTAATTTCCAGAAGTATAAGAATCTAATTGATTAGTTTTTAAATTATATTTATAAAGGATATAATTAGAAATGTACCAGATATTGCCATTTAAATCTTCCTGGATTGCTTTTACAGAATGATCTTTTGAAAAGCTGACTAATTTAAAATCTTCATGGACGGGATCATATTTGTAAATGCCATTATTAGTGCCTACCCATAAATTATTTTGGTCATCGCAGTATAAACAATTTATGAAATTGTTTCCGAGCGACCTTGGGATTGAAATATCATTTCTAAAGGTTTTGAAGCTATAACCATCAAACCTGTTAAGTCCGTCAATCGTTCCGAACCACATGAAGCCTTTTTTATCCTGTAAAATACAATTTACCTTACTGTTGGAAAGGCCGTCTTCGACCTGGTAATGTTTGAAATTATAACGAGATTGAGCTTTAGAGATAATAGTCAGTAATAGGAACGCTGCTACAAAAAGCAATTGTCTATATCTTAATGTAGTGTTTAACAAACGGGCCATACTATCCTCTTAAGGCCAAATATAGAAAATAATGGGTGCGTATCTCTCCATATCGCACCTTGGGTTGCAGTTGGCATTACACTGTATGCTTGGAGATTCTGATGAACCAGACCACCTGATTCCGGGGCAAGCTGACCACCAATTCCGGGGCAAACTGACCAGGGGATTCCGGGACAAACTGACCACCCTCGACGTGTAGCAAATGCTGTAGAAGCA
>NZ_JBDSZG010000039.1:0-21471 GCF_039925265.1 Mucilaginibacter sp. | reverse complement strand
TTCGATATTTAGATTCCATAAATTTAAAGCCAGAGACGCTTCCCATCTTTGAGCCAACGTAATAAGTTGAATCATTAATATCAGGCTTTGAACTTGATCGCGATCGCTCGTGGTCAATTATAAAGTAAAAAGAATTGGAATCTATCGGAGCATACGGAGTAATCTTTGATATGAAAATAAACTTTAATGGATTCAAGGTGTCAATCAGCAGTTTACTACCGGTATCCGAAAGTAGCCTCTTTGTAAACTCGTTTTTAATATTTTCGTCAGCTTGCTTATTGATAAGACGATCTATATTGTTTCTATCTGCTGCCTTATACGAGGCCGGTAGTTTAATAACTGCTCCAATTTCTTTTAAATTATAAGTCGTAAGGCTACTTTTTTCTCGGCAGCCTATGAGGATAAAAGAAAAGGCAACAATTAAAATGCAAAAGCTATTCTTCATAGTTGATGTTCATTGATAAGGTGGGGCAATTGTAATATAAATTCGCCTTCGTTGTTAAAGTGCAATCAAGGCATTTCGAAGTGCTCAAAATACATATAAATAGGTTTGATTTATCAAGAATTCTTACTACATTTGCAGCCCCGTAATAGCGGGGTATTTAATTAAAAATCAAAGTATAACAATGCAACAGTACGAAATCGTGATCGTTCTAACCCCGTTGTTGTCAACAGAAACAGCTGCAGAGGCTATCGCCAAATACAGCAAAGTTTTAACAGACAACGGAGCCGAAATTGTCCAGGAGGATAATTGGGGTTTGAAAAAACTTGCGTACCCTATTCAAAAAAAGACTACAGGGTACTATCACTTAACTGAATTCAGGGCTCCCGGTGAAGTAATTAACAAAGTGGAAGTTGAATTAAGGCGCGATGAGCGTGTTTTACGCTTCCTTACCATTGCTCTGGATAAACATGCCGTAGCATACAATGAGAAAAAACGCAGTGGCGCCTTTAACAAAAAGCCTGCAGCTAAAGCGGAGGAAAGCAAATAATGGCAAACGACCAAATTAAATACGTTACCGCTCCAAAAGTGGAGGATAACCGTAAAAAATACTGCCGTTTTAAAAAGAACGGTATTAAGTATATCGATTACAAAGACGCTAACTTTTTGTTAAAATTCATTAACGACCAGGGTAAAGTATTACCACGCCGCTTAACCGGTACTTCGTTAAAATTTCAGCGTAAAGTGGCCCAGGCTGTTAAACGTGCCCGCCACATTGGCTTATTGCCTTACGTTACAGACTCATTAAAATAATCAGGAGGTTTACAAAATGGAAGTTATTTTAAAACAAGATGTAAAAAACCTGGGCGATAAAGACGATGTAGTAAGCGTTAAACCAGGTTATGGCCGTAATTTCCTTATCCCTAAGGGTTATGCCATATTAGCCACAGAATCTGCACGTAAAGTATTAGCAGAAAACCTGAAACAGGCTCAATTTAAACAAGATAAAATACGCAAAGATGCTGATGCTATCGCTGCCCGTTTGGAAGGTGTTAAACTTACCATCGGCGCTAAAGCAGGCGAAAGCGGCAAGATCTTCGGTGCTATCAATACCATCCAGGTTGCTGATGCATTGAAAAAAGAAGGTTTTGAAGTTGACCGTCGTCGCATCACTTTTGACCAGGAGCCAAAATTTGTTGGCGAGTACGTTGCAAACGTAAACCTGCATAAAGAAGTAAAAGTTCAGGTACCTTTTGAAGTAGTAGCTGAGTAATTTGCTCTTATTTCGAATTTCGGATGTTCAATTTCGAATTTTGAGATAGAAGTTTAAAATCATAAAAAAGGAGTTTTGCTTAGCAGAACTCCTTTTTTGTTTTATAGATTAGCATCACAAATGGCACGGACCCAATCTCCCAAAAAATCAAGCTCCAAATCAAAGTATCGCGGTTCTAATTCAAAAATCGGCGGCGTGCTTCGTCTCGCCTTTCGTATCGTAAAACTGGCTTTTATAGCGTTTATTGGCCTGAGTATTTTTGGAGTACTGCTGTTCCGTTTTGTGAACCCGCCCTTTACCTGGCTGATGATACAGCGCGGCTTTGAGCAAAAGGCTGCCGGTAAAGAATGGAAGATAGATAAGGATTGGGTTGATTTTGAAGATATTGCCGACCCTATGAAACGTGCCGCCGTTGCAGCTGAAGACCAAACCTTTTTAGAGAATCATGGGTTCGATTTTAACGCCATCCAAAAAGCCATCCAAAAAAACGCCAAAAGTAAAAAGCTGATAGGCGGCAGCACTATTACCCAGCAAACCGCCAAAAACGTATTCCTGTACCAGTGGCGCTCATTTATCCGTAAAGGTTTAGAGGCATGGTTTACCGTTTTAATAGAGATCTGCTGGAGTAAAAAACGCGTGATGGAGGTATACCTCAACGTGATAGAAATGGGCGATGGCATCTACGGCATCCAGGCGGCTTCGCAGGCTTACTTCCATAAACCCGCGTCCCAACTTACCAACCGGCAGGCGGCGGCTATCGCGGTGATATTTCCCAGCCCGCTGAAATGGTCGGCAACCAAGCCTACCAAATATTTAAAACATAGGCAATATCTCATCAGGCAAAATATGCGCAGGTTAGGGCCGCTTGAGTTTTAACTCCCAGCCCCCTGAAGAGAGAGTTTTTGAAGAAATGTCTACTTATACTTCCAGTGCCGGGTCTTCCCTTCGCTTATCCATTCCAGGCCTTCCTTTAAGCGCTTCTCGCGGGTGGCCTCGCTTTTGGCATCTTCAAACCAGGTGATGTATTCCTTTTTTTGCGATTGGCTGAATTTGTCGAAGTATTCTTTTGCGGCTGGCGTTTGGGCGAGCAATTCTGTTAAATAATCTGGCGTTGTTAAAGTGGCCGTTGCAGATGCAGTTGCAGGCTTTGCAGGTTGGGCCTTAGGTTTGGCGTTTGGTGCGCCTTTAAGCAGCATGGCCTGGCGAATGTACCATATCAGGATATCGTCATCGGGCAGGTCGGCAAGCGAGGAGATGCGGCCCAGGCTCCCGGCAGCCTCCCCTCCTTCAAGATGTAGTATCTGATGCGGGTCTGGCAAGGTATCGGCCTTCCAAAAACCAAAGCCCAGGTGCTGTTTAAAGGCCATCATATGGCATAGTATGCCGTTGTATTCAAAAAAGGGCGCGCTCCATTTGATGGTTTCCATTATCTCGGGCGAGGCCCGGTGCACCAGTTCGCGCAGGTGTTTTAAAATGGGCTTTGCAAAATCTGCCGACTTTTCGATGTAGGCGTCGATGCGGGTATCGTACTGTTCCATCATGCAAGGTAAATACAAAAATGGAAATTATAAAAGGCAAATTATTCGCGCAGCAAGCCCTTTAAATCAGCATGCGATTGAGATGCCAAAAATTCGGTGATGGTAAATTTGGCCAGTTGATGTTGAAAAAAAGGATCTTCGGCAATTATCTTTTCCAGTATTTCCTTTGAATCTGCCTGGGCTATGATAATTCCACCCGTACGCGGCACCTTCCTGCCCGAAACCAGGAACACATCTGCCTGGTAATATTTTTCTAAGTATTTCACATGGGCCGCCATGTGCTTGTCCAATTCTTCCAGCGGAACAATGTAGTTGAGGTTAATGATGAACATGCAATTATCAATAAAGAAATAAATTTAAGACACTGTTAATCGTAACTAAAAAACCCGTATTTTAGTTTCATTCAATGGCCTAAACTCAAATGAAAAAACTATACCCATTATTTTGCATTGTTGCTCTGCTAACATACTTTTCGGCCTGTAAGATCGATGCACCGGTTTTTCCGGATAAGCCTACCCCAGTTGACACAATCCATACAGACCCAACTATCGATAAAGCCTTGCTCACCGGCTGGTGGGCACCTGTAAAACCAGATTTGAACGCCAAACTATACTTTGGCGCCGATAATTTCTTTTTCCAGGATACTTTAACTAAAGATGTTACACCAACTGCCGGCTTTTGGAATACGCGCAAAGATACCATCAGGTACAACCAAACCCTTACCAGCCCGTCATTGGATATTTTTGTTGTACGCAAATTAACGGCTGATAGTTTAGTGGTAAAAGGAGGTGTTGTTACAATACGGTATTATAAAATTAATCAACCGCCTATTACTTCAACGGCTATAAGCACGGTTGCAGGTACCGGCATTGAAGGTTACTCAGGTGATGGCAACTCTGCCTTAACGGCGCAAATTTCGGCCAGGGCAGGCTTATTAGTAAACAAGGCCGGGGATATTTACTTTAGTGACCGTAGCAATAACCTTATCCGCAAAATAGCTGCGGCAGATGGTAAAATAACTACTATTGCAGGTACGCTTTCCACATCTGCCGGGGGATCTTACGCACCAAACTCACCCGCAACATCTACCCGTTTATCGTCGCCTGTAGGCTTGACAATGGACGATAAATCCAACATCTACATCACGGAATATCTGGGAAACAGGATAAATAAAGTATCTGCCGAAGGCAAAATAACCTGTATAGCGGGTTGCAACACTTATCCGAACCAAGGCTTTAGCGGAGATGGCGGCTTGGCGACAATGGCCGGGATTAGTGGTCCGCAGGGCATCACGGTAGATAGTATTGGCAATATTTATTTTGCCGATTCAGAGAATTACAGAATAAGAAAAATTAACGCATCTGATGGCAAAATAAACACCATAGCCGGTAAAGGCGATGGGGCTTACAGTGGCGAAGGCGGTGATGCAAGAATAGCGGGTATGACTGTGATAGGGCTTTCATTAGATGCGGTAGGAAATATTTATTTCGCTGATCCATTTGCGAGACGCGTTCGAAAGATATCAAAAGCTACCAACAGCATTACAACAATAGCCGGTACGGGAGTTATCGCGAGCAAGGGCGATGGCGGACAAGCTACCTTCGCCGCGCTTAATATTCCATTTGGAATTCATGTTGATATAAATGGAGATGTTTATATTAGTGAACTTCTCGGTCATGTAATCCGAAAGATCGATATCAAAACCGGCATTATATCCAAGATTGCCGGAACCGGTTTTGGCGGCTTTACAGGCGACGGTATCCACGCTACAGCTTATTCACTTAATAGTCCTTATGCCTTAACTATGGACAACACAGGCAATATTTACGTTAGCGAAGCTGGGCGAATACGCAAAATCTCAAGATAAAATTTATTATTAACTACGCCACAACCAGATCCCTAAACAGCTGGATATGCCAGCTATCTTTAAACGGCACTTCCCACTTGGTTTGCAGTTCGGTTACGTTTTGGGCCAGGTTGTTAAAAACGATGGTTTCGGTAGTGATGGTGCCCTGTTTTAGCAATTCTTCAAACTGCTGGCGCGGAACGGAAAGCACTTCCTCCCCATCGCGGTAGGCCAGGTTAAACCTGTCGAACAGGCTGAGCCCGAATTGCTGCTCCAGTTGTTTCATAAAATTTACGGATTTATCTATCGAGCAACCGCTTGCCCCTGCCTGGCTTTCGTCTACTATCAGTATCAAAAAGCGGCTGTACCGTATCTCGGCCTTGGCTTTCAGCTGGTTGTTGTGAGCCGTCCAGCCGGTGGTGAAATTATCCAGTTGCACCTGTATCTGCAGGGCTTCGCCATCAGTTAATTTACGGTCGGACTGGTATACCCAAACTCTCGAGTGTGAAGAAAATTCCATAAAGCAAATTTATTCAATTTATTAAATTCAGGGTATTATTTGTTGTCATGCTAACATCAATTCTACCGAAGGTGAAAAAAGCATTAACTATTGTACTGCTATTACTGATAATGCCCGTTTTATATGGTTTTGGGGCGTTTATGGATGAGCAGCAATGGGTAACCTGGGGCAACAAAGCACTTACTGAAAGCTACGACCCATCCGGCGAAGCTAACATCACCAAGTGGGAGATCATGCTCACAACAGATCATTTTATCCGCCTGCGAAAAACTTATCAACAGAGAAACCAGGAGTATTATTCGTTCAATATCAAACGGCTAAATAGCTTAAACTACCTGCCCGGCAACGAGGTGACCGATACCCTGCAAGTGCAAACACAAACAGACGATATCATCATCCAAACCTACGGCGACCCCATGGGCGACCTTGATTCCATGGCCACCACGCTCAACATCCCGGTGAAGAAACTCGTACCCGGCAGGCTGGATAGTTTAAAGCAAGCGTTGAGCTTTTTGAAGCAGAAAGGGCTATAACCCATTAGCCAATACTGTTATCTCCGCAATATCCAGAACTTTTATTTCCTGCTCTTTGTTGATGTGCTTTACGCCATCGCTCAGCATCGTCATACAAAACGGGCAGCCCGAGGCTACTATTTGTGCGCCGGCTTCCAGTACATCGGTCATGCGCTCGGCATTGATGTCTTTTTTACCGGGTTCGGGTTCTTTAAACATTTGGGCGCCGCCGGCACCGCAGCACAGGCCGTTGCTTTTGCAGCGTTTCATTTCTACCAGTTCGGTATCCAATATTTCGAGAGCCGCACGTGGCGCTTCGTAAACACCGTTGCCGCGGCCCAGGTAACATGGATCATGAAAGGTGATGCGGCGGCCTTTAAAGCTTTCGCCACCTTCGGCTTTTAATTTGCCATCATTAATAAGTCCCTGGATCAGCTGGGTATGGTGGATCACCTCGTAATTACCGCCAAGGCCGGGGTATTCGTTGGCTATGGTGTTAAAGCAATGCGGGCATCCGGTTACTATCTTTTTAACGTTATAGGAATTCAATACCTCTATGTTGCCCATGGCCTGCATCTGGAATAAAAACTCGTTACCGGCACGTTTGGCAGGGTCGCCGGTGCAGTTTTCTTCGGTACCCAATACGGCATAGCTGATGCCAACATGTTGCAAGATCTTGCAAATGTCCCGGGTTATGTTTTGCGCGCGCTCGTCAAAACTGCCTGCACAGCCCACCCAAAAAAGTATTTCGGGGGTGTTGCCTTCGGCAGTCATCTGGGCCATGGTTGGTATCTTTAGCTCCATTATTTAGGCTTTAACTTATTCTTCTTCTTCACTTATTTGGGAAATAAAGTCATCAATGCTGGTATAGTTTACAAACTTAATAGCCGAGTTGATCACTTTTAACTGGTTCAGCACATCAAGCGCTATGCCTAAAGCGTCTTCTTCTTCGCCAAGCATTTTGGGGTCCCAGTTGATGCCGATGAGCGTATCATCTTCGGCCATGCCCACACACCAGTTCTCTAAAAACTGACCCAGCGGAACTTCGGTAGGCGTAAAATCCTTCCAATCGTCCCGTGCGCAAGCTTTGGCATACGCCCGTTCCGACCAAAAAGGCACCACATCAGTATCCTCGCTATCTGCCGAATGGGAATTTGCCCAGCCGTTTTTGCTTTTCAATCCCCACACCAGTTTTGATGCGGTCACCCGTTCGATGAATAATTGATAATCTCTTTCTGTTGTAGTGCTGTCGTTTGCCATTCCTGTTCGTTCTATACTATCTATTATTCTTTCTCTGCCCAATTAAACCGGTCGGCCTGGCTATACTTCCATGGGGCGCCGTTATTTTCCATATTGCCGAACATATTGTTGAGGCTGGCCGGTGCCTGCGATTCTTCCATCACCACGTAGCGGCGCATCTCCGTAATAATTTCCAGCGGGTTAATGTTCACCGGGCAAGCCTCTACGCAGGCATTACAGGTGGTACAGGCCCACAATTCCTCGCGGGTGATGTAGTTATCCAATAAAGTTTTATCGTCGATATAATCCTTGCCGTGCTTATCTATGTTGTTGCCTACTTCGGTTAGCCTGTCGCGGGTATCCATCATAATTTTACGGGGCGAGAGCAGCTTACCCGTAATGTTAGCCGGACAGACGGATGTACACCTGCCGCACTCGGTACAGGTGTAAGCTTCCATCAGATTTTTCCAGGTAAGATCGGTTACGTCCTTCACACCAAAACGGCTTACCTCTGTAGTTTCGGGCACAAAGGATGGATCCAGCATCGCCTTTACCTCGTTGGTAACCGATGCCATGTTACTGAACTCGCCCTTAGGTTCCAGGTTGGAATAATACACATTGGGGAAAGCCAGCAGAATATGGAAATGCTTGGAATACGGCAGATAATTTAAAAAAGCCAGGATGCCTATGATATGGAACCACCAGCAGCCCCGCTCTATAGTTTCCAAAGCCGAAGCACCAGCCGGCAGTAAAGGCGCTATCAAGCCGCTCACCGGGAAACTCCCTGCGGTAACATAATGCCCAACGTGCAGTGCCTGTAATTTATAATCGGCGGCGTTCATGCTGAGGAAGGCCGTCATCAGTAAAATTTCGATGGTAAGGATATAGTTAGCGTCGGATTTTGGCCAGGTCGTCATTTCAGTACCGCTAAAGCGTTTCAATTTTAATAGGTTACGCCTCGCCAAAAACACCACGCAAGATACCAGCACCAGCAGCGCCAGTACCTCAAAGCCGCCTATCAGCAAGCCGTATAAGCTGCCCAGCGGTTTAGAAAACACCCGGTGCGAACCGAAGATACCATCGATCATGATCTCCAGCACCTCGAGGTTGATGATCACAAAGCCTACATAAATAAAGAAGTGCATCACCGCGGCGGTTGGGCGTTTCACCATTTTGGTTTGCCCAAGGGCTACTTTTGCCATTATTTTCCAACGGGCAGCGGGGTTATCGCTCCTGTCGGTATCCTTACCAAGCAAAATATTGCGCCTTACTTTGGCCACGTTTTTACCAAACAGGTAAACGGCGGCTAATAGAATGATGATGAAAATAACCTGTCCTATCATTATGCGTGCATAGTAATTTAAAGCTAAAGTATAAATTACTTTTAATGTTTGTGAAGATTGTTTAAATGTTGAAGGTTGTCTGAATCAGAATTTAAGGAATATTAGAATGAGCAGAATGTTTTTTTAATTCTGTTCATTCTAATATTCCTTAAAACGGCGAAGTTCTCTTGAGCCCCTTTAAAAAATCACCCGCGAAAAATTCAAGTTCAGAAAATTTATGGCGTTGCCTTCGGCCCGGGCTTTCCGTTACAACTCCTCACTCCGTCCCCACTGATAGAAGTGTGGACTGCATTCCGGGGTTTACACTGCAATCCCTAACGCATTTTTTTGAACCTTGATTCGCTTGATTATAGGATTATTTGATTTTTAAACCTTACAGCCATTGGAGCTAACCCTCTTTACCGCGGGTAGAGAGGGCGACCAGCGAAGCGAAGTCGGGGTGAGTCACTCACCGAGCGGTAGCGAATGGGCCAAGAATCGTGTTAATCCCTCCATCCTTAAATCGTGTCTTTGTCACCCCAAAATAATAATTTTAAATAACGGAACGTTCGTTCCGTTTACGTTATATATTTGCGGAACGATTATTCCAATAAACAAAATTTAATCAGAAACTAAAATGAAAAAGTTAGAAAATAAAGTAGCAGTAGTAACAGGCGCCTCTAAAGGTATTGGCGCAGGTATAGCAAAAAGCCTGGCAGCGGCAGGTGCTTCGGTAGTGGTAAATTATTCATCATCTAAGGCAGGTGCCGATAAAGTGGTTGATGAAATTGTTGCCGCCGGTGGTAAAGCCATTGCGGTACAAGGCAGCGTATCAAGCAAAGCGGATGTTACCCGTTTATTTGACGAAACCGCGAAAGCTTTTGGCCCTACCGATATATTGGTGAACAATGCAGGCGTGTACGAATTTGGCCAGATAGAGCAAATCACCGAAGAACATTTCCACAACCAGTTTGATACCAACGTACTTGGTTTGCTGTTAGCTACACAGGGTGCAGTGGCCAGCTTTAACCCTAATGGTGGCAGCATCATCAACATTGGTTCGGTAGTGAGTAATATTACCCCTGCGGGCAGTGCTGTTTATAGTGCAACCAAAGGCGCTGTAGATGCCATTACCCACGTACTGGCAAAAGAACTTGGCTCAAAAAACATCAGGGTAAACTCTATTAACCCGGGTATGGTTGAAACCGAAGGCACACATACAGCAGGCTTTATCGGCAGCGATTTCCATCACGAAGCGGTAAAAACTACTCCACTGGGCCGTATCGGTCAGCCGGAAGATATCGCTTTAATAGCTGTGTTCCTGGCGTCTGAAGATTCGCGTTGGTTAACCAACGAAACCTTGCTTGCCGGTGGCGGTGTAAGGTAATAAAAGCAAGTAGCCTCATCCGCCCTTCGGGCACCTTCTCCAAAGGAGAGGGGCTAAGTCACATTCCCAAGTCCTCTCCTTTGGAGAGGATTTAGGTGAGGCTTTCAGGGCGTATTTAGCAAATAAAACATTTTAAATTGAATAGCTTTGCTTAATATTAATTAAGCAAAGCTATTTTGGGTTATGGCAAGAACGAAGGATTTTGATGAAGCAGAGGTACTTAATAAGGCCGTAAACATATTCTGGCTCAAAGGATATAATGGCACCTCTATGCAAGACCTTGTGGATGGACTGGGCATTAGCCGCTCCAGCCTGTACGATACCTATGGCGATAAGCACACGCTTTTTATAAAAGCACTGGAGAGTTATCAGGGCTTAAATTCGGAAAAATTCCGTGAGATCATCTGTGGCGAACAAACGGCTAAGGAAACTATCAAACGCTTACTGGAGTATGTTATAGATAACCTTTTGAACGATAAAAGCCAGAAAGGCTGCTTTATGGTGAACGCCGAAGTGGAGGTAGCACTGCACGATAAGGAGGTAAGCTGCATGATCCAGAAGAACGACCAGCAGATAGAGGAAGTATTTTATACCGTTATAAAAAACGGACAGGATAAAGGAGAGATTACCAACCAACAGGACGCGCGAGCGCTGGCGAGGTTTATGTTCAATACCATAAAAGGCGTGCAGGTAACCGCAAAATCTACCAACGAGCGGGCCGTTTTTGATGATATAGTTAACCTGGCGGTATCAGTGCTGGGGTGATGAACGTTACACCGCTACTTCCCACCAGATCTGCGAAGATCTTTCGCCTTATTAAAAGTTGCCAGGCAACTATCCAGCGGTTGGCCTTGCTTATAAATACAGTCGCAGAAAACCTTACAAGCCGCAGGATTCTTGCTGGTGGCGCATTGGTTTCTGCATTCCTCTTCGGAGTTTCCCGGCACTATCTCAAATAAATAGAAGGTACCAACGATAATAAAGGCCACAATTGCAAACGACCCTCCAAAAAATATGATCCGAAGGCGCTTACCCAAAGGGTTTTTTAACACCGAAGTATCTACTTCGGGCTGCTTCAATGGCAAGATGTGTTTTAACCGGTCATAATCCCAAACCAATAAAAACAAGTTTGCCAATACCATCATCGTTACAGCCCGGGTACCGTCAAAACGGGTAGCATAGGTCAGCACGAAAATATTAATGATGATAGGAAAATACATCAGTGCACCAAGAAGCGAAGTTCTCGGGATGAGTAGTAATACAGCTATTATCACTTGAGCAATTCCAATAAAGGTATAGTAATAACCCGTTATATATAAGGCCTCGAAATAGTGCCCTAAAGGGTTATTGGCAGGCAAACCGGCGGCGAACCGTTCATCCATAATTTTAACAAAGCCTGCAATAAGAAAGGCAACTGCAAGGGTAATGCGGCAAAAACAGCAAAACGTTTGAGCCATTTGTCGGCCTTTGCCTCGTAGTATATTTCTTCAATTCTGCTCATAACTATTTCTCTTTTTTACGAGTGACTATTTTACTGAGGAGATAGTAAAGCATTAATGCAATAGCTGCCCAGTATAAAGCAAACGCGAACACCAAAATTGGAGGTGCCGGATCGGGATCTGTAAATAAGGGCGACAAAGGACCTACCATAACCATTTTGATAGGATATAAAATTGTGGATGTAGTGTTCTTCCAGGCTGTTGGTGATCCGGCACCAGGGAACCACTCGCCGTCTACAGGAAAGAGCCTGACTTCGGGCCCCAAAAGCGAATTGGAGATAAATTGAAAGGCAAACGCCAAAACGAGGAAGATGATAACGAATTTTGTTCTTGCGGTCTTCATGCCGTTGAATTTTACAATTATATAAAAGTACTTTGCAATACAAAGTTATTAAAAATAGATTAGCATTTACAAGGGAGAACAAAAAAGAATTTTGGGACTGATTGATTGGGAGCTTGCGGTATACCTAAAGCATCCATTAAAGTAGCTTAGGTGGAAATTATTTCCCTAAAAAGAAAAAGCCCTCAACTTTCGTTGAAGGCTTTTTGTGGTGGCGACTGTACAAATCTCGAACCATTTCCTGTCTGATTTGCGTTTAATAGCAGATTTAGACTTATAAATTATTTGGTTCAAAATAAAAAAGTCTCCTGATCTTATAGAAAAACTATAACAAACTGTTTCAACCAACCGATGAGATAAAGATGGGCGGTTTAGCTTAAAAAACTATGGCATATAGTTCCAGCTACCGGGTCATCGACGTAATATCCATGTACATTGCTTACATAAGCATCAAAGTATAAAAATTTGACGATTGGTAACTGCTATACACCTTGAAACCACACTGGCTGATACGTGCATTGAAGTCGAATGTGTCGCCTTCACCCGCATAAACGCGGCTGATCGTTAATATAATAAGTTAACCATAGGTTAACCAACTATGCTGATATTTTCAATTTAACTAAACAATTGGAAGTCTGGAATTTTCTTCGTAAGTTCCTTAAATTAAAAAACTTAAGCCGATGAGTTCTCGGGTAATGATTGTCATGCCTTGCCTAAACGAAGAAAAAAACATGGCTGCTACATGTCATTCTCTTGGCTTCGGTCTTGGAGAGTTATCTGTTGACCGGACGACAATATTGATTATTGTAGATAACAATTCAACGGATAATACGGGACAAATAGCTCGAAAAATCCAATTATCTTCTCCTAAAGACCATGTCTTTATTATAAATGAAAATGAACAGGGATTTATCCCGGCGCGAAGTGCTGGGAATCTATTCGCCGCCTCACTGTGTGAAAAAATCAATGTAAAAACAGAAGATATATTAATTCTACAGGTCGATGCAGATACAATATATCCGAATACTTATGTAGATTCTATGCGATTCGCCGCTGAATCATATGGGAAAAACTTCATGGTGGAAGCGTGCGTTGATTATACACCAGAATTTAGACAAAATAACACTCGCTACATCGATCTGCTGGAACAAACAGATGCCCGATATCAGAGACTCTACGAAACCATTCATGATTATGTCGTTGATGACAAGGTAGTGGCCTATTGGTTGAGCGACTACATTATCTGGGGCGGTCATACCCGAGAATTCACACTTTACGGTGATGAGATTTTTGCCGAAACTACGCGATTGTTTTTAAGAGGACAGATCAAAGGTGCAGCGAAAAGGAATGTTGGTTCACTTAAGGCTTTTCATTCCGAACGAAAGGTGATTGAAAATCCATCAATGCATTTTGCTACGGCAGGATTTCCCAGAGAAACGGCTTGGGATAATTTTTGGATTGAAAAAAAACATTTGATAAATCTTGAAGATATTGATGAAACTATTTTTAACGAAGCTATTTTTTTCAGAATCCTGCATCTTATCGCATTATTTTATATCCTGCCAATTCATGTCGACCGAACTTTGGCAAATGGCATAACTTTAATAGACAATGAATTGTCAAAATACTTACAGGATTTGATCCCGACCAGAAGTATAAATGAACTCCAGGATCAACCGGGCCTTTTTCTATCCGACGTCTTTACAATAATTGATAAAAACCCGCAATTGATGAAGGAGAAAGTAGATGATTATTTAAAAACGAAAACATAAAAAATGTCACTATATTAACCGATTATTGAGTTGTTGATTTTTTATTTTCGATTTCAAAAACAATATTGTTATTTTTAAAAAAATATAAATTAAAGTTAATTATGGAGAACCAATTCGCCGCCGCTCCTCAGCAGCCATCTAACCAAGATTTAATGCCTAAATTAAAGCAAATCACACCTGAACATCCGGCATTGAGCCGTATGCGTGCAAAAATGATGCAATCTTCAGGAGTACAAGCAATAACAGCCTACGATCGCATGCATCACCGTCATAACCGTTCTTAATATTCTATTCCAGGAGAAAAGGCAAGATTTATTCTGTTCTCTTGTTAAAACCAAACCTTGTTATGCCTGAGTTATTGAACGATTTTTCTATCCGTTGCTTTTTACTCAAGGTGGCTTCACGCTGCAATATTAATTGTGATTATTGTTATATGTACAACCATCTCGATCAAAGTTGGAAATCGCAGCCAAAACTCATGTCAGATAAAACGCTCTTGGCAACCGCTGAGCGAATCCGAGACTATACAGTTAACAAAAAATTAGACCGAATAGCTATAGTCTATCACGGAGGGGAACCACTACTGATGTCAACAGATAAGTTGGTCGCCCATGCAAAATCTCTAAAAAATTTGCTTCCCGATGTGACTGTCGAGTTTTCTTTGCAGACAAATGGCATTTTACTTAAAGAAGAAGATATTCAAAAATTCCAGGAAGTTGACATCCAAGTTTCGCTAAGTCTGGATGGGCCAGCTGCGGCTAATGATCGCCATCGTCTTGATCATAAAGGGAAATCCAGCTATGCAGGAACAGAAAAGGCTTTAACATTACTGGAAAAATATCCCAAAGTTTTTTCCGGTGTTATTGCGGTAATCGACGCTGATAATGACCCAAAGAAAGTTTTAGATTTTTTTGCGCAACAGTCCATACCTCAACTGGATTTTTTGCTGCCCGACGCAAATTACCTAACCTTACCCCCAGGCATTAGTGAGGACCCGGAGAGGTATCTTAGATGGCTTATCGATTGTTTTGATTATTGGTTTGATCGTTATCCTGGCATGAAGATCAGGACCTTTGATGCCGTTTTAGCCGCACTTATGGGTGTGCCGAGCGAAACAGACGGTTTTGGCTTGGGTGATGTTAGTTTGATAACCATAGAAACGGATGGAAGTTACCATGATCTTGATGTGTTAAAAATTACCGGCGAAGGCACTGACTTAATAAACGGCAATGTATATTTCAATTCCATCGAGGACGCACTTCAATCAAAGCAGGTGGCCAAGCATCGCTTATTGTTACAAAAACAGGGCTTAAGTGAACAGTGTCAAGCTTGCCCGGTTGTTGATATATGCGGTGGGGGTGCTGTCGCTCATCGTTTTAGTGAGGCTGGGTTTCAAAATCCAAGTATTTATTGCCTTGAGCTTAAAGGACTAATTGAGCACGCCAATCAAAGAGTTATGGAACAACTCCAAAACGAGATTGACCAGCAAGCAAATTCAGCGGTGTATTTTCCACCAGAATTATTGCCGGAATATGAATCCGTGACCACAGAGAATACCGCACTACATGTCGTTATGAACGATTTTAAACAATCACAAGCTATAAAACTTAGAACAGTGATTGATAATATACATAATATTATTTTATCAGATGCGGTGCAATTACTAAATAACTTGGCACAGGATAAATTTCAGGAAATTTCAATACAGCCTGCGGTGGTTACCTGGACAGAAGTAATGCAAAAAGACATGTCGGGCATTCAAGTCCATGATATTTCCGGAAAAATCATTTTACCAGAACCATTTTATATTACTAAAATAGCGGATTCGTTTAATAACTTAAACGACTGGCCGAAAATTCAGCGTGATGATAAGTGGCTGCGGATGCCTTTTGCAGATAAAATATATTTCGAAGATCAGGTTGCCGCAGAACGTGGCGTTGGCGTATTAGCAAAGGCTTTGTCGCTGATTTCACAATGGAAGCCTTTACTATTGGAAGAAATGCGTTTGATCTCACCGGAAATACAATATATCCGAGATTTAAGCGCACATCCGGACAAAGTTGTTTCGTTTAGTGATAATAGTGTTCCAGGGGCGTTATATGTACAACTCATTCGCGGCGATGACTTGATTGCCGTAGAAGACCTCGCAGACTCGCTCATCCATGAACATAGGCATCAAAAACTGTATATGCTTCAAAGGGTGGCACCTATCGTCCATGCGGATTTTCCGTTAGTAGCGTCGCCTTGGAGGGAGGAGTTGAGACCACCATCCGGACTATTTCATGCATTGTTTGTCTTTGTTGAACTGTTAGATTTTTGGTCTTTCCTTGAACATTCCGCTGACTCAAAGCTTCAGCTAAAAGCCCTGAGTGAAACCCAAAGAATTAATGGTCAACTACAAACGGGCTTTAATGTTGTAGAACAATGCGACCTTACTCCGCATGGCAGGCAGATTTTAGGTATATTACGTACAAGATATTTAGAATTATACCATGAAAATAACGCTTCCATTACGACAGTTTCCTGAAGGCCGTAATGAGCAGCATCAACTGATCACTGGTTATTTTTCGGGCAAAGAATATCAACTGAGTTTTTCAACAGAAAACGTGGACGTTATCTTGTCCTGGCCACAAGACTCTCTTTATTATATTGACCCAAACTTACAAACCGGATTGGATTGGTGGGACAAGAACTTGCTGGTTAAAAACATGCCGCTTGCGATTCAAAAAAAGTCAAACTATCAGCTATCACTCAATGACAATTGGACCTTATTTGCTTGGGCCAATTGGCTGAAACGGAGAACACAAAAACAGCAGAGTATTGAAAAAGTGATTATCCTGCATATTGATGATCATCGCGATTGTATGTCGCCGCTTTTATTTTTACAGAAACCGGGAGTTTATTTGGACCCTTTAACCAATAAACAGGTAACTATGAATAAGCCGGAGTCCATATTGTCGGCAATCGAAAGTGGAGCAATTGCTGTTGGAAGTTTTATGCCTGTTTTTTTTCATCAAATGCCGAATATTGAATTTAGGCACCTTTTACCGCCCCACCGCTTGCCGACCGCCTACAAAGCTGGCGAGATTAAAAATTATTTTGAAAAGGACGACTTACTTTGTTTGAATTGTGACCGCCCGACCATGATGTTTGAAAATCATGGGCATAATCAGCATATTTATTGTCCGACAGCGGACCTTGCAGTATTTTTAGCAAACATCCCTCCAGATGTCCCGGTACTTTTACATGTTGATATGGATTATTTCAACAATCGTTTTGATGGAGATTCAGATTGGAAATCGCATGAGTTTAGACATGATCCTATGGCAGAGAGCGTTTTACTCCAAGTGTCTGAAGTATTCGAAGCTACTTTGGCAAGTGTTCCAAGAAAGCAATTAGAGGATATTACTGTCGCGTTATCCCCAGGCTTTTTTCCGGCGGAATTCTGGAAAGATACAATATCAATAATCGACCGTAAATTTCAGAAAATCAATGAGCAACAGAATAACCCATGAACCGGTAAAAGCTGGTGACGTTCATCTCAAACCAGGGAGTGGTCAAAACCTGCATGACCATATCAAAGGAAAATACTGGCATATTATGCTTGGCGAAAAACGCGTTGGCAAAATTTACATTGATTTTAAGGACAATGAAGTATTGGGAATGCACCCTTCATTGGACATCTTTATTAATAAGCAATTTCAAGGTCGCCATATCGGTCGATATGCTTATGAATTAGCTTGTTGGGAAAGCGGTCTGGATAAAATTTATATGCATACTCGTAAATCTAATATCGGTTCAATCAGAGCAGCAGAGGAGGCGGGATTCAAAAGCATGGAACATGCAGCTTTCAAACAGATTGTAATGGTTTGGGAAAGGCAAAACTAATAGCATAAAAAGAATAACAGGCTTGTTTTGAGTAATTTAGTGTTTTATTTTTCATTATAAATAAGTATCTATGTGAAACCTAAGTTTTTTTAATGACCAAACCCGAACCTATAAAGCCTGATGATTACCTTGAACTTTTCAGAATCAGTGATTGTAAGTATATCATTGGCATTTTTGAAAGCGGAATAACTTTTTATAAACAACAAATCCGGGCGTTGAACATCTTTGACGCGTTAAAAAAAACAAAAAAAATTCCGGAGAGCGAAGACTTTACGATTGCGGTAATTGGCGGTGGAATCGCTGGCTTAACATTTGCCGCTGCCGCCCTGAAATCCAAGCATAACGTAATTCTTTTTGAGGAGGGTTCCCAAACTCTAAACATTCAGGCGGGTTGCAATATAAGAGATATTCACCCATATTTATATGATTGGCCGGAAAGACACTCTACACAAACACGAACTAATTTACCAATACTTAACTGGCATCATGACACCGCGGCCAATGTCGTTCGATCTGTAAAAAAGGAGTTTACTGATATTAAAGACACCGCTCTCGAATTGAAATCGAATTGCTATTTCGAATATTGTAATGTAAAAGAACTTCAAATAACGGATAAGGATAGCGGAAAACGATTTGAAATAAATGGAGCAACCTTTAGCCGTTATGGTGATCAGGCTATTCACAAGCGAGTCGATTTAATTATGTATGCTATTGGCTACGGTATTGAAAAAGGAATTTCAGCGGAAAATAAATTTGAATCTTATTGGCGTGACACATCCATCAAACAAGATGATCTTTCGAAATGCAACTATATCATCCAGGGCACTGGAGACGGAGCACTAATTGATTTGTTTAATATTTTGATTAGAGATTTCTCCTATGAATCTTTTCTGGAAATACTACATGGCAATATCGCCGGGCGAAAGCTCTTTCAGAAATTGATGAAGATCCGTGAAAAACGACTCAAAAGTAAATCGCTCAAAGAGGAACTTTACGAAAACGAGTTCATGAATATTGCTGAAAGTGAATTCGAATATATTCTTGATGAATATAATAGAAGAAAATTATTTACGAAACTTGATGCGTCTGTAAATGTGTATTTGTTTGGCTTGAAAGATGATTTCTATAAAATACTGGACTACAGCAAAATATCATTCATTAATGCTTTTATAGCATTCATATTATTTTCCTCTAAAAAGTTTTCATATGGCAAAGATCTTGACCCTGAAAATCCGGAATATTTGGGAAAACCGATTGATGCTCCCCGGAAAATGATTATCAGGGTGGGCACCGATAAAGATAAGGTAATAGCGCATGCTAATTTTTCGGGAGAAGAAGCGAAACACATAAAAGAACTTGCCGAACTTCAAACGGTAAGTGCTGCACATGGCATCGTAGAGCCTCACTGGGAAAAATTTGATTTTAATAGTTACTTTGACGAAACCGGTAGGCTGCATCATTTGTCAAAAAAGACAAAATCCTTATGCTCCGTTTTTGTTGATATCTTGGGCAGTTCTTTGGCCGATCATTACGATGAAAAGAAAGACTTGCGTGTGACTGTGCATCGCGTATTAAGTATTGACGGCGATCTTTATTATCAGAGGCTGACTCCCTATGCACCTTTATTACCTGGGCATAAAAAAAAGGATCATAAGGTAGGGACGATCTATGAGATTGATAGAGGGAATGTAGGCTACACTATTACCACCGGGAAACCGCTTTTGGTAAAAAACATTGATCAAGAGGAATTCGATAGTCTAATGTCTCAATTTAACGTAGATCGTCGGTACGATACCAAATACTCGCCCAAAACAATATTAACCATACCTATAATGGCGAAATATGAAGGAGCTAAATCAGGTTTTATTAGGCCGTATAATTCGACGAATGCTGTTATATACATGGATTCCAGCGATTTGAATTTTTTTGATGGATCCGTAGTGCAAAATATGATCATGCGATTATGTGATACTTTCGTCAATACATTAAATGTGTCTTTAAAGAGCGAAGATTTGGTAATGGCAGATGTCGATTTTGAGCCCCCTCGGCTGACGCGCGCAAATGAAATAAAAAATAAGTGCGTAATGAAGCTGGACTTTTTTGAAGCTTTGAATAAAATTCCATTAACAATAGATCGATACTCGTCTTTTGAAATGCTACCGTGGAATTAGTTGCTATTTTATGATTAAAGCCCAAAGTTTAAGATTTAACATTATACTTTTTTCATAAGGTATCTTACATAGAATTAATCCGCAAATAAACCAAACCAATATTGGCTGTACGGTGATTATATCGTTGAGTTGCTATTAAATGACGGTTTGCACTTGACATTTAACGCAACACGAGACATCCTAAATCCTTCATGATATTGATAATTATCACTTATGATGGTAAGGAAATATTATAAGGTTTGGAAATTATGATTTTATACTTATAATTGTGCAGGCTTGTTGGCAAGCCTGCTCGTTCGTGCAAAGATTTTATCAGCCAATAGTTTAATAATGCAAACCTGCCTGCTTATTATCCAAACAAGATTACGGACGCAAAAACTCGGGATAATTAAGTAGGTCTAAACAGGAATGTATTATGACACCTATTGAGTATCTAAAACTCCAAGCAAAAAATCTTCACAAAGATTTCAAAACACAAACTTCTTTAATCGATCCCAAACTGCGGCGCAACGTGTATGAGTACGAGCCCAAATTTTTCAAGATCGACTTGCTCGTAAACGACTTTAATATTAATGAAGAAAATTTTAAGTTAGGCAATGCCCAGCATGTGATTGCAAAATTATGCGGACTGGATAAATGGACAGACCTATCAAAAGCATCGCCGGCCAAAATCGAGTTATCAATTCTGTTGTACACTAACATGGACAGGCTTGAAGTGCGGGACTGGGATGAATATGTCTCAGATATTGAAAGTACAAATAGCGAAAAGCTGGATGATGATTTTAAATTGCAAATCTTTAAAGAAGGATTTTTAGAGCAGGAACAAGACGTTTTTTACGATGATTACCGGCTTTCAAAAGACGAAGGGACTGAAATTGAATGGGAAATAGATGATCCTGTATCAAGCGTGCCTACGGAACAAATCTGCTCGCTCCCTATAAACAAGAAGCACAGAGAGGAATTTATCAACGAAGCTAATCGCTCGTTTGAGCGCATCTTTGAGCGCGTCGAACCCGAGCATCCCGAACAAACCCGAATGTTATGGGATGCAGAGAAATATATTGATGAAGAATTTTTGAAACCGGAAATGTTGCCAATCGATCGTGACTATGCACTTTACTTGATCGATGTATCCTTGGTTCAGTATGTTATAGGACTTGCCGTAGAAGCTGACAACAATGCTGTAACCCTCAATTAAATATTGACTATTTAACTTAGAGAAGCCTACATGGCACTTATGCCCCGTAGGGGCCGCCCGGAATTCCGGGCGGCTATGGCGTAATTTTATCTTTATACTTCGACTACTAAACCCTCCTGACAATTTGATGCTTCCTCTTCGGCATCCTGTTTATTGGTAAATATTAAATTGTTGCCATCTTCATCTGTACAAATTACCGCAAATTCAGCCCCGCCGTGCATTTCCAACACCAAATATTCACAAGTCTGTTGGCTAATGGGTTTTACAGGGGCATAGAATAAAGCCACCGCTTGGGGGAAACGTGGCGATTCAGCCGTGTGCGAACCGTATTGCTCTAAGCAATGGTTTGAAAAAATGGCCGCATAACCGCCGAAAAGTTGCTCGGAAAATGTGTTACTTGATTATTCCGGGGAAAGTATACCACCATTCCGCTGCAAAAGGGGCCAGCATTTTAAGGTGTAAACGAGCAGTCAAAGCTCCATCATCACTAAGCAGTGTGATTTGCAGTAAACTTAGTGATTTTT
>NZ_JBDSZG010000038.1:0-149431 GCF_039925265.1 Mucilaginibacter sp. | reverse complement strand
ATCCGTTGGAGAAGCTTGGATCCCCAAGCCCCCAGTCCGCTGCCTTGTTAGTGAACGTGAGGTTGCCGTTGTTCTGGTAAGCGTAGTTTGGCACCGCCTCCGAAGGCATCAGGTCGATCAGCTTTTTGATCACCTCTTTTTCGCGGCCCATCATCCGGCGTACTTCTACAGGGTTGGCCATAAACTGAATATAATCCTGGTCGGTAAGGTCCTTAAAAATGCCGTTGCTCACAAAAACATCTTTAAAGCCATCGTTATCCATATCGGTAATCAAAGCCCCCCAGCTCCAGTCGGTAGCCTGCACACCCGCAAGGCGGCCGATCTCACTAAAGTTTACCTGGTGTGTTGTGTTGTTCGGCGAAGTCCCCCTGTTCAATTGTAATACATTACGCAGGAATTGCTGGTAGTACCCATTATCCAGGTCGGACTGGTATTTGTCCCAGTTCTCAAAGGCGGTTTTTGTCTTCAACCTGCGCTCAGGCTCCGGAAGCATATCGGTAACGTAAATATCCGGGAGGCCATCGTTGTTGATATCGGCGATATCAGCTCCCATTGAGTTGAGGCTTAACTCCCTGATCGTTTGAGGCAAACACTCTTTAAAAGCGCCATTTTTGTTATTTATATATAGATAATCACGTTCGAAAAAATCGTTTGATACGTAGATGTCGTCCCAGCCATCGCCATTTACATCAGCAATGGTTACCCCAAGGCCAAAGCCAATTTTGCTGCTGTAAATGCCGGCTTGTTGTGTAACATCGGTAAAATGGCCGTTATCATTACGGTACAATTTGTTCCCGCCAAGCGGATCGGGAATGCCGCGCTGATCTTTTATCAGATCGTAATTTCCTACCGAGCGGAAGGAGTTGTTAAGCAGGTAGCAATCAAGGTCGCCATCTTTATCGTAATCAAAAAAAACAGCGTGCGTACACAAGCCTTTATTATTGAGGCCATATTCGGCAGCCTTTTCGGTAAAAGTTAGGTTGTGGTTATTGATGAACAGCTGATTACTGCGGTTCTTCCCGGAGAAATCGCCAGATTTACAAACATAAATATCCAGCCAGCCATCGCCGTTAACATCTGCCAGGGTAACACCGGTAGACCATACCCCCGCAGAAGAGAGGCCGGCTTTAGCGGTTACGTCGGTAAATTTAAAATCGCCTTTGTTGATGTACAGCCTGTTAGATTGCTGATTTCCGCAGAAAAAGACATCGGGCAAACCATCGTTATTCATATCGCCAATGGCCACGCCGCCGCCGTTATAAAAATTGCGGTAGGTGTATACGTTCAGCTGCTCGGTGTAGGTTACATTATTGGCAAACGCAATACCCGTTGCCGTAGCGGGTAACGCCGAAAATAATTTAATTGCCGGTGCTGGCGGTTTATTATTACAAGCTATTAAACATATTGCTGCAAGTAAGATAGCCGTAATACTTGCACGTATGTGCAGGGTTGAAAACAACCTCAGCAGCAAAGGGGAACCGTACTTCGAATAATATTTAAAAACACGGTCTATCATGTATCCTATTCCCCTCAGTGGCAAGCTTTACTTTTGTCAATACTATCAAGGCGACTGCCACGCGTTTCACAAAACTTTTATAAAAACGGAAAGCAAATAATAAATTACTTGCTTTCCGTAAAACCAATTAACTATACTATACTACCAATTAATAACCAGGGTTTTGTGTCAATTTTGGATTTGCATTTATCTGCGGCTCCGGTATTGGGAAAATATTAACATTAGTGCTTGCGTCCGCATCATGGAAACGGTATTTGCTGTTGTACGTTCCAAAGCGAAGCATGTCCTGCCTGCGATAGCTCTCGGCAAACATTTCACGACCGCGTTCGGCCAGGAATGTTGCTGCAGTTAAGCTCGGCAAAGGCGAAACCCCGCCATGTAAGGTACGTACCTGGTTCATCAGCGCCAGCGTAACCGGATCATTCCAGTTGCCGCTTTTGCGGGCTATCAGTTCGGCTTTCATCAGCAGGATGTCGGCATAACGGTAAATGGCCAAATCATTATCCAAATCTGTTAACATGCCTTTGTAAAACTGCCATTTGCCAATGCGGGCGCCTGCTTGTCTCCAGGCATTCGGCTGTAGCTCGTTCACATAAGGTGTTAATGTGATAGGCTGGCCATCCGGGTCGGTCTTGTCTGCACCACCATCTGTTAACGGTGTAACCCCGTCTGCCTGGAACTGCGGGCCTACAATAAAGTTATTCAGCATCCTTTTATCCAGCGTGCCGGTTGTGGGAGTTCCTTTTGGATCTAAACCCACAACGGTACCCTGAGGACCCGGATTTTGTGCCGGATCGATATACGACTGATAGAATTCCTGTACTGAGGCGAAACCATTCCAGGGCTGGTTGTTCATCTGGTAAGTGTTTTGGCTCTGCAAATGCAAGGTTTCCATATTCATGTTAAAACCTTTTGCTTTTACACCATCGAAAGGAATAGCCCAGATAGATTCGGTGGAGCCAATATTGTTGCGCGAGAAGATGTCCACATAGTTACTCATTAGCTGGTACTTGCCGGAGTTGATGATGATATCGCAAGCTGCTAAAGCCTTATCATACTGAGGCGTGCCAGTATAGGTTTGCGCGTTCAGATACAATTTGGCAAGCGTGGCCTCGGCCACATAGTAAGTAACACGGCCATAGTACGGCCCATCGCCGGTTCCTATCTTTGGCAATTTATCTATATTCTCCAACAATTCTTTTTCAATGAAAGCATATACCTCTGCACGAGGCTTAGTGGCCGGCAACGCAACGTCAGAAAAATCGGTAGTGATGGGCACATTACCAAAAAGATCCAGCAGCCAGTAGTAGTAAATGGCCCGCAGCGCTTTCAATTCGGCAACATAGGTGACCGCGGTTGGCGATTGGCTTACCGCAAGCGCAGCGAGTAACTTGTTACAGGTGGTTACACCATTAAAGCCCAGGTTCCAGCCGTTGGCGGGCTGTGAGTCGGTGGCGTTGGTAGTATGTGTTTTTAAACGCACCCAGTGGCCGCCGTCACCCCAGTCGGCACCACGTGTTGGCACCACCACCTCATCAGTAGTAACCTCATTAAGGTTAAAAAATGCGCCGTTGTAGCCGTATATGGGAGAATATGCGGCACCTACAGCAGAAGCCAGTTGCTTATCAGTTTTGTAAAAGTTCGCTTCGGTAACCTGGTCGTATAGCAGAGAGTTCTCATCAAGTTTGGTGCACGATGCGGCCACAAACAAAACTGCAAGAACCGAGTATTTGGTTAATGATTTATGTTTCATAATTCGCTAATATTTTTAATTAAAAACCTTAATATTATTAAAACCCAATGTTAACGCCGAGGGTGAATGAGCGGGTGTAAACCCAGGTCTCTCTCCTGTCGATACCCGGTGCCAGTACGTTACCGAAATCGGAATACCTTACCTCCGGATCAACACCGGTGTAATTGGTGATGGTAAACAGGTTTTGGCCCGAAACAAATGCCCTTAAACTGCTTATCATCCCTGGTTTATTTGATTTTCCGATCTGGAAGGTATAACCAAGCGTAGCGTTATCCAACTTTATGAAAGAAGCCTTCTCCACATCATAGCTACTGTACGCTGCGCCATCTGTTACATTAGGGTTAAAGTATTTGGTGTTTACAATATTGTAACTGGTGGCCACGTTAGCGTTTTCATAAAACGCGCGGTACGTGTTGATCAACTGGTGACCAATAGAAGAGCGCAGGAAGAAACTAAGATCGAACTGTTTGTATTTAAAGTTATTAGTGATACCAAACTCATACTTAGGCAAACCGTTACCAATGATCTGGCGCGGAGCGTTGGCCAGGCCAACTGTGCCGCCTTTACCGTCATCGTATTGGTAAACACCGCTTGCATCTACACCAACATATTTAGGCCCGTACAATAAACCGATTGGCTCACCTGCAACTGCGCGGGTTAGCTGTGTAGCTTCCTGCCCGGGTGTACCCAGGTTGGTTGCACCAACGTACGATCCTTTCAACGCGTCAATCAGTTTTGTTAACACTACATGGTAGCTGGAGATATTTCCGCCGGTTGTCCAGGTGAATTCCTTTCCGCGGATAACTTGGTAACTTAAGGCTACTTCAATACCCGAGTTGCTTAGTTCACCTATGTTTAACCACGTATTGTTAAACAAAGCAGGCGGAGATGGTACGGTTACGTTAAAAATCAAATCGTTTGTTTTACGGTTGAAGTAATCAATCGAACCCGTTAATCTGTCGTTGAATAAGGTGAAATCCAAACCTATGTCTGTTTCAGCTTTCTTTTCCCATTTCAGGTTCGGATTTGGGTTACGCACACCGCTATAGGTACTGGAGTAAACCCCGCCGCCTGCGTAATAAGTACCACCGCTATTACTTAGCGTGGTTAGTGAAAGGTAAGGGAACGGCGGCAAGGCACCAGTAACACCATAGCTACCTCTTAATTTTAAGTTGGAAACAAACGATATATCAACAATCTTACTGATATCCAAACCAGCGCTTACCGCCGGGAACAGTCCCCATTTGTTGTTCTCACCAAACTCGGTAGAACCATCCCGCCTTAAACTGGCAGAAAAGAACGCGATGTTGTCATAATTTACTTTTACACGGCCAAAGAACGAGATCAGTTTGTTCTCGTTTTTATAGCTTTCTACTACACCGATACCGTTCTTAAAATCGAGCGCAGCAGCAAAATTCTGGCCCGATGCATCGGTCACGAAATTACCACCCTGTGCATCAAAACCGGTGTATTTAAAATCCTGGTAAGAATACCCGGCGATGGCTGAAAGCTCGAATTTATTAACTGCTTTTTCGTACGATAAGGTATTCTCATAAAGGATATTCTCTGCTTCATCATCGTACTTGGCAGAAATACCCGACCGGCCAAAGCCGCTACCCAAAGGAAATCCTCTTGAAATAAAGGCATCAGTTGGAGAATACATGGAACGGTAATTACTGGTGGTTTGCTTGTAAAACTGTGTAGAGAATTTTAGGTTCTTCAATATTTCATAGCTTACAGTACCCCCAATGTTGAACTTTTTATTGGTTGCCTCGTTGGTGTTCTGTTTCAGCATGGCAACCGGGTTAGAATAATCAACAAAGTTCGATTCGAAGTAGCCACCACCGGTAAGGTCATAAAGCGGATCTTTTGAATAAACAGGTGCCGTTGGGTTAAAAATGGTGGCATATTTAAACGCATCTGAGAACCCAAATTGTGAGTTTCTGCTGGTGGTGTTGATGTTTAAATTGAATACTAATTTATCATTCAGCGCTTTGTGGCTTAAATTTAATCGCCCGTTAAGCTGCTGAAAACCTGTGGTGATGGCAACACCCTGGTTATTACGATAGTTAAAGGAAGCATTGTAGGTAGTGCGGTCATCTCCCCCAGAGAAACCGAGGTTATGCACCTGTGAATAGGCAGTACGGGTGATCTCTTTGTTCCAGTCGGTACTTGACCCAAAATCCGTCCCTTTACCCAGCGCCTTAAATTGCGCAGCATCCATATGCTTGGTAAATCTGGCAGGTGTTTCGGTGGTTCCGGCTACGTTATAGGTAAATTTAGATGCACCCTTTTTACCCGACTTTGTGGTGATGATGATTACGCCCGCAGAACCGCGTGTTCCGTAGATCGCAGCGGCAGAACCATCTTTCAGTACATCGATGCTCTTGATATCGTTAGGGTCGACCGTGTTGATATCCGCACCTACCTGCCCGTCCAATACGATCAGCGGCTGTGTATTTGCACCAAGGGTTGATAAACCCCTTAAGCGGATAGCAAAACCACCGTTTGGATCGCCACCCGGGCGGGCAATAGACAAGCCGGGAACTTTACCTTGCAACAACTGAGCAACATCGCTGATGTTACCTTTGTTAAACTGTTCGGCATTTACCGTGGTAATGGCGCTGGTTACCTCCCTTTTCTTTTGGGTACCGTAACCTACTACAACTACCTCATCAAGGCTACTGGTACTTTCTATCAGTACAGCATTAGCGGTTATTGCCAGCCCATCGGCCAGCACAACCGGCTTTGAAAGAGCGGCAAAACCCACAAACGTAAAGCTGATGGTGTAAGTACCGGCCGGCAGATTAGAAAAACTGTAAGCTCCGTTTATGTCGGTAACTTTCGCCAGCGAGATAGACCCGGCTAAACTAACGGTTACACCAGGCAGCGTGTTGCCTTTTGAGTCGGTAACGACACCTTTGATGCTACCTGTGGCTACCTGCTTAAATTCTCCGGCAAGGCTACCTGGCAGATTTTCACCTGTCGCGCTCTCATTGTCAGCGCGTGTAATTAGTATTTGGTTGTCTATTTGCTGAAAATTAAGCGAAGTGTTCGCCAGTACGGTTTTCAGCAAGGCTGCAACTGACTGGGTTCCAGCCGAAACTTCCAAATTACGGATGTTCTTAACATCTTCATTACGGTACATAAAATGAAACGGACTTTGCGCTTCAATTTTTTTGAAAGCTTTCACCAGCGATTCATTTTTTAGAGAGACGTTGACTTCCACCTTATCAACTACCTGGCTCTTGGCTGTTGTAGCCGAAAAAACCGGAATTGAAATGATGACGACAAATACGGAAAAGATCCCTGTTCTCATAATTAATTTAAAATTGGGATTGGGTGGCAGGCACAACTTGAGCATAAACTGGGTAAAATGCCGCAGGTGCGCATAAATTGTAGAAAAATTCATAGTTTTAATTCGTTTTAAGTGATTAATGTCTTCGATTGATTTAAAAATTTAAAACACATGTAAGGCAATCGATTGCAGTCGAAAGTCAAACAAGCTCGCGGAACGCTTCCTTCGGGAAGTTTCTGCGGGTTTTTTTATGCCGAAAAGTTAGTGAGGTGCTCTTCGTAAAAAGGTTTCAAGGATCGTTTTAGATAAATTTTCTTCATATTTAAGGGTTTAATTGGTTTTTGCGTTAATGGTTATAAGTGTTTTGTCTTTATTATAACTGTATGTTGCATCATTAAAAGCACAGGTGCTTCTTAGCGCCTGATCAAGACTGGCTCTATTGTCAAAAGAAGTAGTAAAGCGTTTATTTTTAACACTATCATCGCCAAATCCAATCTTCACCTTAAACCGCTCCTCAAACAACCTGGCGGCTTCGGCAACGGTAACATCCTCTAAGTAGAGGTCATGCTCGGTCGTCCAACCGGTAAAAACAGCCGCTGTTATGTGTGTTTTGGTAGCGCTTGCTGCCCCTTTATTGTAAACGATCTGCTGGTTTGGTATGATCACCCCTATCAGTTTACTTTCATCACTTACTTTTACCTTACCCCTGGTTACGGTTACCGTAATAACTTTCTCGCCGGGGATTGCTTTAATATTAAAAGCGGTACCCAAAACGGTAGTAAAAACGTTACCGGTATGTACAATGAATGGCCGGGACGAATCGTGCTTAATATCAAAATAGGCTTGCCCGGAAAGGTAAACTTCGCGTTTTGCAAGGCTATCGAAGCCTGGTGCGCAGATAAGTTTACTACCATGGCTCAGAATTACCCTGCTGCCATCCTGTAACACCATAAAAACATTGGATTGCTGCTGTATTTTTCCGGGCTGTGTAAAGTTGTTTTGTGAATGCTGGTTGCGGACGAGAAACAATGCAGAGGTGGCGCAAACTAATACGAATACCACAGCTGCTATCTTGCGCAAATACCGGGTTTTTAGTACAACAACGTTTTTTTTCTCTTGCTGCTGAATTTCCCCCCATATCGCGTTTTGAATATCCTGTTTCAAAGCTTGCTTTTCATCGGCATCCATTAATTCAATCACATCTGCTTCGGAGGCAACCGCATCATAGAATTTTATTAAAAACTGTTTTTCCTCCGCAGTCGCCATACCTTTACGGTGCTTCAACAACAATTCGAGGAAATATTTCTTGTCCATTTAAAACAGTTTAATCGGTTGGTTGCCTATATGACCCAAAAAAACGATAAAGTCCCATCGCTCTTGAAAATTTATTTTTCAGTATTACCTTAAAAAATAAATGCGAGCAGCGGTAGCAAAGGCAACAAGGATACTTTTAACTTCTTCATTACCTTCCCCAACTGATTTTGAACAGTTTTCCTGGAAATGCCCAGTTCTGTAGCAATAGCTTTTGTGCTTAGATCTTCCTGGTAATGCAGGCGAAAAATAGTTTGCCGACTCGCCGGGAGGCTTTTCACCAAATCCTCGTAAGAACTAAAAAACTCTTTCCAAAGCAGGTTTTCATCAGCTCTGTAATGCGAAGGAACGTTGTCCAGCACATCAAAAAAGGGGCTATGCAATGCTCGCTTCTCCACCTGTTTAAATACCTTGTTCCGTACAGCAACATTTAGGTAAGCGGGCAAATTCAAAATATGCACTGTTTCTCTTTTCACCCAAATATGTACAAACACTTCCTGCACTATGTCTTTCGCAAGGTCGGCGTCCTTTATCCGCTTAAAAGCATCTGCAAAGGCCTTTTCCCAATATTTCGTAAAAAGCGTATTAAAAGATTGCTCACAACCACAGCTAACCTGTCGCAATAAAAATGCGTCATCGAGTTGCAGTTCCGACTCAGCTTTAGAAATGCTTGGGGTATTAAGGCTGATCATCTAGTTGAAAAAAACTTTAATAGTATATAAATGCTTCTTTACGCAAAACAGTCATGTAACATCAGGAAAAGCAAAAGTTTATAATTGCACGGCGTACCGTGTTGGTTTCATTACACTAAGCTAAATGTATTTTTTTTAAATACAAGCCTTAACTAAAAATAATTGTTAAAATAACACTAATTACCAAATAAGTGGATAAACTTCCCTTAGAACTGGTATTCTGAAAAGCTGACTACCGCATTCTGCATGTAAAAGCGGGGGATATTTGCTAATTATTAAGTGAGCATTAAAATAAATAGGCTACCGTAGTGGATGTATCAGGCGCAACCTTAAACATTTTGCTTACAATTTTAATATGGTGGCTAACAACACAATATACTTTAACGAAGTACGCAAATGCTTTAAGGCACTGGTTAATTGGTTCTCCACGGTTCGTTTTGAGATATTCAACTTTTCGGCTATCTCGGTAATGGTGAGGTTGTCTTTTCTGCTCAGCAAATAAATTTCGCGGCATTTTTTTGGTAGGTCATTCAGCAACGACTCAACCTTTATATCAAAATCGTGCCGGCATAGTTTTGCCTCACCCTCATTCGCGTCCGAGCGATGATTGGTTGCGTAGTCATAATCTTCTACGTATTCGTAATCTTCAACATACTGGATAGGTGTGGCTTTCAACGTTTGCCTTTTACGGATGCCATGATAACTGGCCGCTGTTACTACGTATGCTTTAAAATTTTCGATATGTAATTGGGACCGTTTGTTCCAAATATTGATGAATATATCATGGGTTATTTCAAGGCTAAGCTCCTCGTCCTTAACACATTTATAAGCAACAGCATACACCCGCGACCAATAACGTTCAAACAACTGATTAAAAGCTTGTTCATCGTTATTTAGGATAGCCTCAATTAATTGGGAGTCTGTTAAACTTTTGTTTAGCATACAATCGGTAATATAAAGCTATGTATTATAAATTGTTAAAAAAATGCATGTTGCAGCTATTTAACAGCAATAAATTTAAATAACTGTTTATTAGACACTTGTGCGTTGTGTTAAATATTTCTTCCTTTTACGTGTGTGTTGCAGCCCTGGTATGTATCTATAATTATGTAACCGATCAATAAACCACAAAAGGATCTCATTTCATGACTGAAGAACAGTATCTCTCTCTTTGCGAGAAGTATTTTAAAGGTATTTGTACACCCGAAGAAATTGCTTTGATAAAAAACTATCAGCATGAATTTGGAATAGATGATCCGCTATGGGATACCAATATGATGGGCGATAAGGCTCGCATAAAAGGATTACTGCAAGCCCGCCTTCAAAATAGCCTTAGCGAGCAAAAACCAAAAATCATCACGTTTAAACCATGGAGGATTGCTGCGATTGCCGCGTCGCTGCTATTATTCACTTGTACAGGCCTATACCTTGTTTTAAAAAGAAACACCTTACAAATATCATATACTGCAAAGCATAATAATATACCATCGGCAGAAATTCAACCCGGCAGCAACAAAGCTGTATTAACCTTATCAACCGGCCAAAGCATTGTACTTGATAACGCTAAGAACGGCTTGCTAAGCAAGCAGGGGGATGTTGCCATATCAAAATCTGGTGATGGGCTTGTTGTTAAAAACAGCGGAGCTAATCAGTTGGCCGCCCAGGCGGCATTAAACACCATCACCATTCCACGTGGCGGCAAATATGATATTGTATTACCGGATGGCACCAGGGTATGGCTAAACTCATCATCATCATTAACCTTCCCTACTGCATTTATTGGATCTGAAAGAAAGGTTACCCTTACAGGCGAAGCTTATTTTGAAGTAGCTAAAAACAAGGCCATGCCGTTTAGAGTAAACGTGAACAACAAACAGGTGGTTGAGGTATTGGGTACGCATTTCAACATCAGCGCCTATACCGATGAACAAGAGATTACTACTACGCTGCTTGAAGGTTCGGTTAAAGTGAATTACAAAAACACCACATCATTGTTAAAACCCGGGCAAATGGCTGTTAACAACCCAGCCGGGGGCATAACCGTACAAGATGCCAATATTGACGAGGTTATGGCCTGGAAAAACGGCCTGTTCCAGTTTAACAACGAGAACATTACCACCGTTATGAAAAAGGTTTCGCGGTGGTACGACGTGGATGTGGATTTTAAAGGAGACATGACCTCTGTTAACTTCGATGGAAACTACTCCCGCTCAAAAACGTTAACCAATCTGCTTAAAAATATTGAATTGATGGATAAAGTCCACTTTGTTGTGGAGGGAAGGAGGGTGATCGTTATAGGCAAATAATTACTACCCTTAATCAGAAAAAACATCCAAAAACCGGGAGTATTGCGAGTACCCCCGGCCTGGCTTAGCGGGTGAGCGCTAATGCGGATAAAACCAATTATTACGTAACCAATTTTAATCCTAAAACAAATGTATAAAATTTTTACTGCACTAAAGTGCGGGGAGATGCCTTGCTATGAACCTGAATTAATTCTGAAAAAAACTGGCACAACCAAGCCAAATATTTCAGTCACTCAAAAAATAATTATGAGTATTAAACTTACGGTTATTATTTTAATGATCACAATTTTACAGGTAGGCGCAACCGGCTTTGCACAAGAGGTTAGCTTAAATGTTAAAAACACGCCCGTAAAAAAAGTATTAAATCAATTAACCAAACAAACGGGCTATAATTTTTTGTGCGATGCAAGCATTATTAAAGCAACAAGCCCTGTTACCATTAACGCCAATAAAGCAGCGCTAAAAAGTGTATTGGAACAATGCTTTGCCAACCTGCCTGCCGAGATAATTTTTGGCGATAACAATACCGTTGTTATTAAACACCGGAAAATTATTATTAAACCCGAGATAGCCGTTGCCATAACTATTACAGGTAAAGTAAGCGATAGCAAAGGCCAAACTTTACCCGGCGTTAGTGTGATGATAAAAGGCACACAAATTGGTACGGTTACTGATGTTAATGGCGCATACTCCATTAAGGTACCTAACAGTTCCAGCGTGCTGATATTCTCATTTATTGGTTTGGTTAGCCAGGAAATTGTAGTAGGCGACAAAACCCTCATCGATGTTACCCTGGCCGATTCACCCCGCACCTTGAATGATGTTGTTGTAGTGGGCTACGGCACGCAATCAAGAACCACCGTTACGGCTGCTATTACCAAAGTTGACGGCAAAAATATAAGCAACCAACCGGTGAGCACTCCGGGTGAAGCCTTAGCAGGTTTGGCGGCAGGTGTGCAGGTACAATCAGACCAAGGTGCAAAACCAGGTGCTGCCCCAACCATCCGGATACGTGGTGTAAGTTCATTAAGCTCATCCAACGACCCGCTTTATGTGGTAGACGGCTACCCGCTCGAAACTGCATCAAACTTTAACCTGATCAACCCCGGCGATATCGAATCGATAGAAGTATTGAAAGATGCTGCTTCAGCAGCCATTTATGGTTCACGTGCGGCCAATGGTGTTGTATTGGTTACTACTAAACGTGGCAAGGCGGGTAAAACGGTATTCTCTGTTAGTGCATACACAGGTTTACAGCAGGTTACCAAGTTTATAAATGTTTTGAAAAGGAACGAATATGTAGACCAGGTTAAAGATCTAAGCCGGATAAAAAAATTGCAGTATCCCTCTGTTTTAGATGGCGATGTATCGGGTTTCCCCGATGTAGATTGGCAGAAGGCCATTTTCAGAACAGCACCGTTAAGCAATTTTGAATTGAATGCATCTGGCGGAAGCGAAAAAGTACGTTTTAACGCATCAGCTGGCTTTTATAAACAGCAAGGTGTATTGATAGGTACAGATTATAGCCGCTATACTACCCGGTTAAACTTAGATGCCGACCTGGTAAAAAACCTTAAGTTTGGTTTTTCTATTTCACCATCTTATGCCGAGCAATTCAGGCAGCCTTCGTCTGGCCAGGCGAGTGGCGCTGGTGCTAACCCCGGCGATCTTTTAGTTGGTGTACCGGGTTTAGTTGCAAATTTAAATTTACCCAGTCCGCTTAATCAGGCCCTAACTTTTCAGCCCATCGTACCGGTTTACAAAGCAAATGGCGATTTTCAGGAACCTTATGACCGCGATCTGGGTTATAACCTGTCACCAAGCGCTGTTTTTTCAGCAGCTAACTTTTACAGCCCTGTAAACATTTTAAGCAAATCTATCAACCGTTCAAGGGCATTCAGAACATTAAGTAATACATTTCTGGAGTACTCCCCTATTCATGATCTGAAATTGAAAACCTATTTAGGGGCAACCTTAGAAAATGAGCAGGTACATGCTTACGTGCCCGGTACAATGGCTTACAGCTCGGCGCCAACAGCTTCAGATTCAAACCCACAGCTGGCTGGTATTTACGCGTCAGACAATTCGCGTACAAGCTTTGACTGGGTTTGGGAAAACACAGCAACTTATAATAAGCAAATAGGCAATCATCACTTTAACTTACTGGGGTTATTTTCTGCACAGAAATATAATTCGCAAATAAATTATACCGCCGGTTTGCCGGGTACATTTATTACTACAGCTGTAGAGAGCCCGCTTGCATCACCAAATACAGTAGGTACCGAATTATTTGATGCCAATACCTTTGTATCATACGCAGGCCGTGTAACTTACGATTATAATAAGAAATACCTATTCACAGCTGCCGTCCGCCAGGATGCTTCATCCCGTTTTGGGCCAAACAACCGGTATGCTGTATTTCCATCGTTCTCCGCAGGCTGGCGCTTAGCCGAAGAGCCCTTTTTGAAACCAACTTTAGAAAAATTAAAAATTAACGAGTTAAAGTTAAGAGGTGGCTACGGCAGAACCGGTAATGCAAACATTGGGAGCTTTACCTATGTAAACGCTATAGCGCTTAATAAAAATTACGCATCGGGCAACAATAGGGTATTTGGAACGCAGCAAACTGGTTTTGCTAACCCGGACCTAACCTGGGAAAAAAATGATCAAACAAGTATCGGGCTGGACATTGGCTTATTAGATAATGCTATCGTTTTTACTGCCGACTACTTTTCACGTAACTCGAACGGTATGTTATTAAATAAAGCCTTACCGCTTACTGTTGGTTATGCCACAACCGCCGGTAATGCCACCACCTATAAAGCTAACTTAGGTAAATTAAGTAACCACGGTTTAGAGTTTACTTTAAGCACAGGTTTTAACCTTGGTAAAGTGCGTTGGAATACCAACGCCAACTTATCTACCTACAAAACCAAGGTATTAGATTTAGGTGGCCCCGCTGCATTGCCGGCTGTTGCTGCCATGAACGGTTGGAACAACGTTTACCAGGTTAAGGTGGGCCAACCATTAGGTTTAATGTATGGTTATGTAGTAACAGGCGTGTTTAAAAACGCTGCCGACCTGGCTAATAATCCAAAAGCTGCATCAGGTAACGTAGCTGGCGACTGGATGATAAAAGATCAAAACGGCGATGGTAAAATTGACGTTAATGATATTACCGTATTAGGCCACGGTTTGCCAGATTTCACTTACGGTTTGACCAATACCTTTCAGTACAAAAATTTCGACCTGAGCATTTTGATACAAGGGGTACAGGGTGTAAATATTATTAACGGCAATAACCGCCAAACTATCACAGGCAACAACAATCAAAACTCGCTGAGTGTTTATTACAAGAATTACTTCGATCCGGCATCACCAAACAAAGATGTTCTTTATCCTATCCCCGGATCGGGTGGTTTTGTAAATCCGGGTAATGCACTTGTACAACTGGATGTAGAGAACGGGTCGTATATGAGGGTAAGAAATATTACACTGGGTTACCGCATGAGCGAGAGAGCGTTAACCAAACTGTTCATCAAATCGGCAAGAATATATTTTACGGCGCAAAATCCTTTTCTCGTCACCAAATACTCGGGCTATAACCCCGAAGCCAATATTATGGGTGGTGACCCAACAACCCCGGGTGTTGACCAGGGAACCTACCCTACAGCACGCACACTTATTGTAGGTGTAAATTTTGGATTTTAATTGCTTTAACTTAAAAATCATGAAAATTAAAAAACTAATTATAAGCAGTATATCAATATTGGCGCTGGCTGTTGTATTGCCATCGTGCAATAAGTCTTTTGTAGATATTACCCCACAGGGAATAGTCCCTGTAAGTACTTATTACAATACCGAAATAGATATTAAAGCCGCGCTAAACGGCACATACAGCAGCTTAAGGCCTATTTATAACGAGCAATATGGCTTTGGTGAGATCACATCAGACAATACCCAAACCTATGGCGAAAGCGAAGTATTGTATGGTGAGGAAGATAAACTAACCTGGAATGCTACCTCAACCAACCTTCAGAACGCATGGCAGCGCTTTTACGCTACCATCGCTTATGCCAATATTGTTTTGGGCCACGTAGGTACCCCTGTTATGAGCCAGGCTAACCGTGATAGCTATACCGGCCAGGCTAAATTTTTACGTGCCTTAATGTACTTTAACCTGGTACGTATGTTTGGCGGTGTACCTTTGGTGCTTACCGAGATCACATCAGAACAACAGGCTTATACCTATAATCGTGCTACAACGGCTGCTGTTTACGCCCAAATAGAAAAGGACCTTACCGAAGCTGCTGCCGTATTGCCGGCATCTTACACGGGTACCGATATTGGCCGTGCAACCAGCATTGCTGCCAATGGATTGTTGGGTAAGGTTTATATGTTTGAGAATAAATTTGCACAAGCCGAAACAATTTTAGCTCCGGTTGTAGCAAGCGCAGGCACGTTAATACCTTACAACCAGGTATTTGGCTTGGGTAACGATAATAACAAGGATATTATATTTTCGGTTCAATACATTGGTGGTGGTTATGGCGAGGGTAATACTTTTGCCAGGGGCTTTGTGCCACAGCCATCGGGTACAACTATTACGGCATCGGTTACGGGCAACAGTAATAATGTTGGCACCTCGAGCCTTTATAATGCTTTTGAACCCGGCGATAGCCGCTTAGCCACATCAATTGGTGTATTTACTTCGGGCAGTTTGGTATACTACTACGCTAAAAAATTCATTTATTCCAGCGTTACAGGTGTAAGCGAAGGCGATAACGACTGGCCGATTTTACGCTACGGCGATGTGATATTACTTTACGCAGAAGCACTAAACGAGAACGGTAAAACCCTTGAGGCTTTAACTCAGCTTAACCTGGTTCGCACCAGGGCAAATCTTGCTCCAAAGCTTGGTTTAATACAAGCTGATGCGCGTACCGCTATCCGCAACGAAAGGCGGGTAGAACTTTGTTTTGAAGCTGAAAGATGGTTTGACCTGGTACGTTGGGGAACCTATGTTCAGGTGATGACGGCCTTTAAAACCAGCCCGGGAGCTATAAACGGCACTATTGGTAATATTAGCGCAACGTTGAACTTGTTCCCTATTCCTTTACGGGAGATACAATTAAACCCCAATTTAACACAAAACCCGGGGTATTAAGCAGCGCATATACTGGCCCTGCAAGTGTCTACACAACAATAACAGAAGATCTATCTGCCCGCTAAGCACCTGCTCTTTTTTGAGCAGGTGCTTATTAATAACATCGAACACCACCGTAATAAACACTATCACCAACAAAGCTTTGCATAAATTTGCATTCAAACTAAAACCTATTGCCACCGCCATTACTAAAGTAGGGTAAAATGAAAAAGATCTTTAAATATTCGGTTTGTTCTTTATTTACATGCTGGTTTGCTGCAAGCTATGCTCAGGATGTGGTTCAATACGTGCAGCCTATGGCGGGTACAGCCTCGGCAACCACTTCGGCTGCTTTAAAACATGGTTCGGTACTGGCTAACTTTGCCAATACCATACCAGCTGTAACTGTACCCTTTGCCATGACACAGTGGACGCCCCAAACTCAACCCGGCGAAGCTAAATGTATTCCACCCTATTACTATAAAGACAACCAATTCAGCGGTTTGCGTGGCACACATTGGATAAGCGGCTCCTGTATGCAGGATTATGGCAGCTTTACCGTTATGCCCATAAGCGGCAAGCTAAAAACAAGCAATTACCCTGCTAATTTTACCCATACCGATGAAATAGAAGCGCCCAACCTATACCAGATCAGCTTAAAGCAATACCAGCTTACGGCCGCCGTAACGGCTACCGAACGTTGTGGGATGATGCAGTTTACAATGGATAAAGCCGATAGCCTGTACCTGCTTATTACACCCAACAGTAATTATCATGAAGGTTTTATTAAGATTGATGCTAAGAAGGGTGAAATATCCGGCTATAACCCGGCGCACCGCATTTACCAGGGCTGGGGTAAAAGTGCAGGCTTTAGCGGTTATTTTGTGATACGTTTTGAGCGTAGTTTAACAAACTCCGGAACTTTCGTCGGCGATAAAGTATTGAAAGTTGATAGTATTAAAAACGGTGTTGATATAGGTGCTTACGCCGGCTTTAAACTCAATAAAGGCGAAAAGATAACCATCAGGATAGGAACTTCTTTTACAAGCGTAGCAGGAGCCCGTAAAAACCTTGAAGCAGAAATGCCGGGTTTTAACTTTGCGCAACTTGCCGCAGCCAACAAACAACTATGGCAAAAGGCACTAAGCCAGGTTAAAATAACAACCGCTATTGAACGCGATAAGCGCATTTTTTACACCGCGTATTATCATGCTATGCAGCAGCCGCGTTTGTATAACGATGTTGATGGAGTTTACCCACGTTTTTCGTCATCATATAAAAATGAAAAACTTACACAGGGCAATTACTATGATGATTTTTCCATGTGGGATATTTACCGTGCGCAGATACCTTTGTTTGAGATACTTAAACCTAAATTGGTTAACAACCTTGTACAATCATTAATATTAAAAGGCAGGCAAGCGGGCTGGATGCCTATCTTCCCCTGCTGGAACAGCTATACATCCGAAATGATAGGTGACCATACCACTTCAGTTATCAGCTCCGCCTATTTAAAAGGCATTCGCAATTACAACGTTACCGAGGCCTACCAGCTGTTAAGGCACAATGCTTTCGATACTCCGGCAAGCAACAGCGATTATGTAGAGGGCAAGGGTCGCCGTGCATTGGACAGCTATTTAAAATATAAATACATCCCCGTTGAAGACAGCGTTTTAGATGCCTTCCACAAAATGGAGCAAGTGAGCCGTACCATGGAATACGCTTATGACGATTATGCTTTGGCTCAATTTGCTAAGGGCTTGCATAAAACAACAGATTATGAAACGTTGAACAAACGAGCCGGTTATTACGTCAATGTTTTTGACAAAACATCCGGCTTTGTGCGGGGGCGCCATGCGGATGGCTCCTGGTCCTCCCCTTTTGACCCTGATAAAAAAGAAACTTATATTACGGAAGGTACAGCAAGGCAGTATACTTTTTATGTACCGCATGACGTACCCGGCCTGACCAAATTAATGGGCGGGAGCAAAAAACTTGAAAACAATTTAGACAGCCTGTTTGCCAAAAACGAGTATTGGCACGGCAATGAGCCAGGGCACCAGATCCCGTTTATGTATAACTATACCGCATCGCCGTGGAAAACACAGGATGCTGTGCGTAAAATTTTAGCTGATGAGTACAGCGATGGCCCGGGTGGTTTAGGTGGCAATGACGATGCCGGTCAAATGTCGGCCTGGTATATGTTTGCGTCGATGGGTTTTTACCCGTTAAACCCTGTTTCGGGGGAGTTTCTTCTTTGCGCGCCTTTGTTTGATAAGGTAGCTATTGCGCTACCAAATGGTAAATTGTTTGAGATAGCCCGTCGCAAAGCAAGCAAAAATGCCAAATACATTTATGCAGTTAAATGGCACGGAAAAGCGGTAAGCAAAACAACTTTACGCTACAGCGATATAATGAGTGGTGGCACGCTTGAGATTTATCTGCGCGACAAACCATAGTTAAAAAGCTGGATAAATCGCACTATGGTAAAGGATGAGTCAACAAGGGTCAAAAGATCTGTGAAGACCTCTTGACCCACGAAAGACGGTTACAACCCAACTAAGGTTTCTCCGCTCGATTATCCGTGTTATTATCATCATCCCTCAATCATTAAAAAGGGTTGTTTTGATAGCGCTCGGATGCGCTTTTTAGGTTTCTTATTACGCCTACCCAGCCATATTAAAAAACCGGTAATGGGTAAAGATGCACATACAAAGCTGACTAAAAAAGCTAATATCTGTGTAGGCAACCCATATATGCGCCCGGTATGGATGTCCTTATTAGAATTTCGCCATTTTAGGCCAAGTGGTTTGCTGGCGTGTATCAGCGTATCAAAAAGTTTACCTGTGCGGCTATCGTAATAATAGTAACTCATGTTGCGCCAGCCATCCGTGCGGTTTTTTAGATATACGTAATTCATCATTACATGCTCTCCCTTCCCGGGCAAGTTAAAGCCAATGGTTCTATAGTTTCCTTTTACTTGCTGCTGCATATCATAAAACACCTGGTCCAGTTGGTTGGCTGTCGTATCAGCATTGGCAATAACGGGTGCCTTACGCGTCAACTCAACCTTTTTTGCTGAACCAAACAGGTTGTATATACCTTTCTCCCACCATTTAAACGACCAGGTAAGGCCGGTTATGGCAATCAGTATAGCTATGGGCAGCACATAAAAACCAAAGCTGTTATGCACATCATAATTAACGCGCTTAAACTTAGCATTCCATTTTACACCGATGCTTTGCTTAAACTGCCGGTAGTTTTTGGGCAACCAAAGCATAAAACCGGTTATCATCATCACCAAAAACAATAATATACATGAGCCAACCACTACGCTTCCTACTGGTTTAACTAATAGCAGCTGGCGGTGCAATTGCTCCACAACGTTAAAAAACTCGTAACGGCTATCTATAACACCCAAAACCTGGCCGGTGTATTGGTTTACATAAATATCATCCTTGTATTTAAACTGGCTGAAGTAGCTCAGCGTTAGGTACTTCTTATCGTTCACTTTAAAGTTAGAGAATACGTAACTGTCGTTCTCTTCGCCAATTTTAAAAGACTTTACAGGCTTGCTTTTTCCGACAGCTTTTTGGGCGATAGCCAATAATTCCGAAACCGGCCTTGCAGGGCCGGTTCTTTTCACTTCAACTAAATTTTTATGGAACAGGCTAAACAATTCCTCGTCAAACACCTGTATGCAACCCGTTACTGATATAATTACTACAACAATACCCGTAAACAGCCCTATCCATAAATGAAGCCATGCGGCTACCACTTTAATTTTTTTCCAGATCATATCGCTTAAAATGAATAGTTCATAGTTAGCAGGTAGTTTCTTGGTATACCCGGGAACAGGCGGATATAGTCGTACCCACCTACCCAGTAAGTTTTGCCGGTAATGTTGTTGGCGTTCAGCTGCAACTGCATTTTACCAATTGTATAAAATAAAGCGGCATCAACCAGGGTATAATTCGGAATGGTTTGTGCCAGGTTGATAGATAGGGAACGTTTGTCAACATAGTTAGCACCTAAACCAATACCCAAACCACTTAAAGGGCCACGTGCTAAGTTGTAACGAGTCCAGATGTTGGCCATGTTGCGGGGCGCATTTGGCTTTTGCGCGCCTACTTCTGCCGGGATGGTACTTTCGGTAATTTTTGCATCGTTGTACGCGTAGGATGCCAGCACACTCCAGTTTAAGGAAATGCGACCTGTAACATCAAATTCTATCCCGCGGGAACGCTCTTTACCAACAGGCCTCAGCAGATCTGGCTGGCCGGCAACGTTGGCGTTGTAAAGCGTATTGCTTTGCTCTATCTGGTATACAGAAGTGGTGATGGCTAACCTATCGTTAAACCAGCTGCTTTTGGCGCCTACTTCAACCATATTACTTTTCACCGGATCAAACGGACCGCCTGCGTTAGGGTTTGACAGTGTTGCGGCCGTTTGCGGGTTGTACCCCATCACATAAGTACTGTAGATATTGATATTTTTTGTAGCGGTGTAAACCAAACCAAAACGGGGCAACCAGGCGTTTGAATGGGTTTTGGCTTCGGTACCGGTTTTGTAGTTGGCAAAATCAGTGTAATATTCATAACGCACACCAATTATAGCCTGGAAGTTGCCCAGCTTCAGCTGGTCTTGCACGTAACCTGCGTTTAAGTAGTAGAAAGCCGGTGCTAAGGTTGTAGGAGCAAAAAAGGCTTTACTATCATCCTGTAAACGCTGTGAATTTATGGAGTTAGTTAAATCGAAAGATGGTATATTTGGTATAGGGTTACCTTTAGCATCGCGCAGGTACTTTAAACTGTCTTTAGCTACATAATTGGCAACAGTGCCGTTATTTGCGGCATTACGGTAGCCCGATGCTGTTAATTGCGATGCACCAACCGGCGTTTTTTCGCTGCCGTAATCATAACCGGCTACAATCTTATGCTCGATAACGCCCGTTTTGCCGTTGTAGTTAAAGTAACCGCTAAAGTTATCTATGTAGCGTTTACGCTTGCGCGAAAAAACCTGCATAGCTACAAGGTTAGGGATATCTGCCCCTAATTTATCTTTTGCATAGACGTTGGCACCACGATGCTCATACAGCTCTTCCTGGTAGCCGGTTTTTGAGTAGGCAGCGTTAAAGTTGAAATGATCATTAAATTTATGGTTTAATGATAAGGTAACAATGTAAGTTTGCTCGTTGAGGTAATCGTTACCGGTGCTTAATGATAATGATTGCGGGGTGGAATAAAGGTCGGTGCCGATAACAGACTGGCCCCTGTCTAACCTGCTTTTTGAGCTATTATAAACCATATCAAAGTTGATATGCGTTTTTGGCGATGCAATAAATGTTAAAGAGGGTGCTACGATAACATTTTTATCAAACTGCAGGTCGCGGAATGAGTTGGCATCTTCGTAGCCAAGGTTTAACCGATAAAGCAGTGTACTATCCTTATTAGCCGGGCCGGTAAAATCGGCAAGTCCCCTAAAAGTATTAAAGCTCCCCAATGATAAGCTGACAGACTTGCGACTTTCGCTCAAAGGTTTTTTGGTGACACGGTTAACCACACCACCGGGGCTGGCATTACCATACAGGGCAGATGAAGGGCCTTTCAATACCTCTACTCTTTCCAGGTAATTGGTTAAAGGTTGTTTCCAAAAACCGGTGCTCGAGCGCAGGCCGTTAACCAATTGTGTATTACTTTGACCGTTGACTCTAAAACCACGGATGGTAAGGTCATCATAAAAGGAAAATTGCGACACCCCGCTAAAGTTTTTAACCACATCACCCACACGAACGGCGCCTTGATCAGACATTAGTTCTTTACTGGCATAGGATACCGATTGTGGCAGATCTTTAATATCGGTTTCGGTTTTGTTGCCGATGAAAGTGGATTTGGTTTTGTAAGTTTTTTCCTTTCGCCCGGTGATCTCCACTCCTTGCAGTGCATTTGTATTTATGCTGAGTATGAGATATACATTTAATGTACGCGCCTCCTCAACAATAATTTTTTTGCTGATCTTTTGATACCCCAGGTAAGTAGAATGTATAATATATTGACCGGGTTTTACTGCTGAAATAACGAAATTCCCGTTCGCGTCGGCCGCCACGCTCAGATTCGATGGTTCTAATAATAAGGTAGCATCTGCCAAAGGTTCGCCGCTATCGCCGTTAATTGTACCCTTTATAGCGCCCGTTTGAGCCTGGGCATGGAGAATAGCTGATAGAAAAAGGAGTGTAATAATTACATGTATCTTCATAAAAAGTATTTTATTCAAACTTAGACTAAATCTAAATAAAAATAAGGATTTTTTACAAATTGTAAATAAGCTGTTTTATAAGACCTTATATCGTATTTTGTCCCGTTTAAAAATTTTGGTAGGTGTCGGACGCGGCGCAAAATAAGTACTCACATGAAGGATGAATGGCTCACTATGCAATCAGACGAAAGATGTTCGGAGGGGATGCATCTATTTTGTTTATTCGGTCAAGGTAAAAACGCATAAGCGTTGGGATACGGAAAAGGAACTGATGGAAAAAGCATCAGGTTATTGGATGAGCCTGCCCGTCAGGTCCTGACAGTTGATAAGATCTGCCCATAATCCCTATTTCGCGTTTTTCTTCCATAATAATCTTATTCAGCCATACCATCGATTGCGATTAAGCATCTGGCGAGAGTTACAATCGCCCCCTTACCCTGTCGCGAACACACCCACAAAATCATCGGCTGCATGTATATATTTGCTATAGAAATAATACGATCAATTAAAAACGATTGCTATGCGAAAATTAAAGTTACAGGTACAAATGACTATTGATGGTTTTGTAGCCGGGCCGGACGGCCAGCTGGACTGGATGTGGATCCCCGGTGAAAGGGATGAATCCATCTTCGAAAAAGTAATTGACTTGGCAGAGAGCTGCGATACTATTTTACTGGGGCGTAAAATGACCCGGGAATTCATCGATCACTGGGAAAATGTGGTAGACAATTTGCCCGACAGCCCGGAACAACCTTTGGCGCAACTAATGGTGAATATGCGCAAGATCGTTTTCAGCCACACACAAACAGCCATTAATGGCCGGAATTTAGAAGTGGAGAACGGAGATCTTACCGTTGCGGTACAGTCGTTGAAAAATGAACCGGGCAGGGATATTATGGTTTATGGCGGAGCCAACTTTGCAAGTTCGCTCATCAGCCTGAATCTTGTTGATGAATACTACATCTTCAGGAATCCGGTAGCGATTGGCAAGGGACTTACCATTTTTACGGAGCAAAAGATTTTGAAATTAGATAGTTCCATCACTTACAAAAATGGAAAGGTGATTGATAAGTACCTGCCCGTATAGACATGAGCCTAATGCAAGTATCAGATTTTCTGCGTTAATCTGATATCTGCATAGTTGGCCGTCCCAATTATTTTTGATCTGTTAGTTTATCCAGAATCGCATGATCTATCCCGGTCAGTTCGTTTTGCCCCGGCTTGATCAGTTCCAGTACTTTCACATCGTTAGCACCCTTTTTCAACCATTCTGCTGGTACATATAGCGTTTGCTGCGGACCGATATACCAGTAACGGCCGAGGTTATGGCCGTTTATCCATACGATACCTTTACCCCAATTGCTCATATCCAGGTAAGTATCTGCAACTTTGGTTAAATTAAGAGAACCGCTTTTTATTACGGGTTGGTTTGCTTTGTTGATACCTGGCTTCAAAGCAACTTTGGTGATATCTTTAAACGGCAAACCGTACATCTTCCAGTTTTTTATTTCTTTGCCAGCCAGTAGCACATTATCGGTGATCCCTTTTTTATTTTTGAGCAGATAAGGGCCAAAATTAATACGGCCCAGATTCTCCACCAATATATCGAGTACTACCTTCCCTTTTGGCAGGTCGATATTTACGCTATCCTGCTTTAATCTCCGGTCGAGTATCGCCACACGTTTTCCGTTAACATACACCAATCCATAATCGCGCAGTCCGTTAATTTTGAGTAATCCCGATTTTGCATCGTTTAGTGTGGTACGATATAAAACAAAGCCATAAGCCTGGTTCAGGTCCTCAAAGCTTAGCGGTTTTTCGCTTAGTTTAGCGGCAGGTAATATACTAAATACACTTGCAGAACGCGTAAATTTAACAGGCGGAAGGCTCATTGATGGTTTTGCGGCAGGCACGTCAGGCAGGGTTTGCCCCGCAGGCAGGTGCTTTGCTATAACCGATCTGAATTTCATGAATTTATCTGTAGCATTACCGGCCTCGTTAAGCGGTGCGTCATAATCATAGCTGCTGATCTGCGGCTCGTACGGGTCTTTATCGTTATAGTTGGCACCATTCATGAACCCACGGGTGGTTCCGCCGTGAAACATATACATGTTGATGGAAACGCCCGCGCCCAGCACGGCATCCAGTTTAGTAAGGTAGTTTTCTGCAGGCACTGTATGGTGTTTTGTTCCCCACCAATCGAACCAGGCCGGGTACCATTCTGCAATAAAGTACGGGCCCTTGCCACCGTAGTTATCACCAATAAGTTGTTTCACCTTCTTTACATCGTCTATGCCGTTTATAGCCGGAAGCAGGCCGGGTAAATGCCCGTCCTTAATAGCAGGCTCCGGGTCGCAGGTATAAAGCTGGCCATCAAAACCTGCATCCACAAACATTTTGCGGTTCAGTTCCAGGTATTCTTTATCGTTTCCGTAAGAGCCGTACTCGTTCTCAATCTGCACCATCAAAATGTTACCACCATGGTTTACCAGCAGCGGTGATAATTGCTTACCAACTTGTGTAAGGTACTTTTTGTAGGCCGCCAGGTACTTAGGTTCTTTACTCCGCACTACAAGGCCTTCCTCTTTCTCCAGCCAGTATGGGTAGCCGCCAAATTCCCACTCGGCACATACATAAGGGCTTGGGCGTAGTATTACCCAAAGGCCTTCCTCCTGCGCGGTTTTCACAAACGCGGCTATGTCGTTATTTCCCACAAAATCGTATTGACCTTTTTGGGGTTCGTGTACGTTCCAAAAAACGTAGGTACCAATGGTGTTAAGGCCCATAGCTTTAGCCATGCGCATCCTTTGCCGCCAGGCCTCGCGCGGCACACGTGTATAGTGCATTTCGCCGGAGATGATCTGCAGAGGCTTGCCGTCGAGCACAAAAGAGGTATCGCTCAGCGAAAAGGTGTGCTTTCCCTGCTGGGCCTGTACCACAAGTGAGATAGAAAGAAAAGCCGAAAGCAATGAGAGTTTTATAAATTTCATAAAAAACGATAGAGGGTGTTATTGTACTATTGAATTGAGTTTGGTTGTTTTACGATGAGTGTTATAGATGCAGGCTTTAAGCCAGGCGAGCTCACAAGCACATGTATTTTCCCTGCCGTTCCATTTGTTTGGATATAAGCCAGCAAGCGGCCATTAAGCGCTTTCCTTTGCGCCCCTTTGTAATCTTCGTGGCTCGTAGTGCTTCCGCTTTCCAGCCCGATAAGTTTGCCGTGGCCTGTTACAGATACGGTTATTTCATTATCGGCCTTAAAAACGGGGTTGCCTTTATTGTCGGTAATGGTTATTTCAACCTGGCTCAGACCTTTTGTTTTGGCTGCAAACAGCGCATTGTCTGGCAGTGCCTTAAGCTGAGAAGCTTCAGCAGCTGTTTTTATAACATTACTGCAAACCTCAATGCCGTTGTTAAAAGCTTTAATCACCAATTCGCCGGGCTCATAATCAACCTGCCACGAAGGCACACGACCAGCGGTGGTATTGCGTGCTTGCTTACCAAGTGAGCGGCCATTTAAGAAAAGCTCGGCCTCCTGGCAATTTGTGTAGCAATCTATTTTTATTTTGCTGCCGGGCTTCCAGTTCCATATGGGCAGGGCGTTTCTGTGGCTCCAGATACCTTTGTCGTCAGCACTTGTAATTTCGCGTGCACCTATATAAACCATCGGCTTATCGACCCATAAGCTTTGCCTATAAAAATATTCGGGTTTTGTAAAGCCTGCCAGATCTATAATTCCCGCGCCGTTGCTCCGTTGCGGCCATTTACCGGCCTCTCCGAGGTAATCTATACCCGTCCACAGGTATTGCGCGGATATATATTCGTTGCTGTCAACAGCGTTCCATGCCTGCTGCTGCATCCCGTTCTCGCTGCCGTAAATAATTCTATTGGGGTATTTTTTATGATCATCCGCATAGCGGTATTCCTGGTAATTATAGCCTACCACATCCAACACATCAGGATACCCTACTTCGTTAGACATCACTACGCCCGCAAGTGCGGCGGTTACCGGCCGCGTTTCATCTATTGCCTTCACATCGTTCACTAACTTTTTGGCTATTGGTGTAAGTCCGCTTGCAGCCGGGTGATCCGGCAGGTAGCCCTTACCATAGATCTGCGGATTACGGCCAGTGCTGAGCACTTCGTGGGTATAGGGGTCATTGGGGTAATCTATTTCGTTACCAATGCTCCACATAATAATAGACGGGTGATTGCGCGCCCGTAAAACCATATCGGCAACGTCCCTGTCGGCCCATTCTTTAAAATTCTCGTGATACCCATTTTTTGATGGCGTGCCAACATTCCAGCCCGCTACCCATTTATTTTTACCTATCGCCCATTCGTCAAAAGCTTCGTCCATCACTAAAAAGCCCATCTTATCGCTAAGATCATACAGGTAATCGGCATGTGGGTTATGGCTCAGTCTTAATGAATTTACGCCGGCCTCTTTTAATATCTTTAACCGGCGCACCCATACTTCCGGGGGAACGGCTACACCCAAAGCGCCGGCATCATCATGAATACATACGCCTTTCAGCTTGGTGCTTTTTCCATTCAGAAAAAAGCCCTTGTCTTTATCAAACTTTATGCTACGGATGCCAACCGATTGTGTTACAGCGTCAATTTCTTTCCCCTTGCTGATAACAGAAACCCGGAGCTTGTATAAATTCGGCTTCTCAACGCTCCATAAAAGAGGTGCTGAAATGCTTTGATTAAATTCAATAAACTGCTTTTCAGCTTTTAGTTTTATAGTCTTTTGCAGGGCTGCAACTACTTTGTTGTTATCATCATAAACGCCGACTTTAACAGTCACTTCTGTTAGCGGACCAGCACTTTTGACGATAGCAGCTTCCACTTTTAGTTCGGCTTTTGCGGCAGACACTTGCGGTGTGGAAAAGGCTATACCCCAATTATCGATATGCACGGGATCTTTAACAATTAGATAAACGTTCCGATAGATACCCGAACCTGTGTACCAGCGCGAATCGGCGAAATCAGAATGATCCGCTTTTACAACAATCGAGTTCTTACCCTTTAAATTCAGGTACGGGGTAAGATCGTACTGGAAAGAGATAAAACCATTTGGGCGCTTGCCCAGTAAATGGCCGTTTATCCAAACCTCGCTGTTTTTGTAAACCCCATCAAAATAAATATAAACCTGTTTACCCTGCCAGCTGCTGTTGCCCGCGAAACTTTTTTTATACCAGCCTATTCCTCCTGGCAGATACCCTGTAGCGCTTGCCCATTCATCACTAAACGAACCTTCAATACTCCAATCGTGCGGCAGATCTACAGCCTTCCATCCCGCTTCGGCATCTACAGCCTTAACTCCGGCTGTGATATCACCTTTATGAAAGCTCCAACCAGAATTAAATAAAGCAGGCGCCCACCTGTCCTGTGCTTTTAACACAGTGGATGGGAGCATGAAAACGATCAGCGAAATAAACAGGTAGACCTTATTTTTCATATCATTGAATTATATGCTTTTTTTGATAGAGCCGGTGATGGTAACAACCGACCTGGCCGGAATTACACTGCTGCTGCCGGATATCTTGCCTGCTTGCAGTTCGGCATTTTGCGATGTGAGGTATGATGATGCGAATTGCACCTTCGCTGCGCCTACATTTAACTTTATAGTTACGGCATCAGCAGATGGATTGACGATAACCAGCGTTAAAGCCTTACCTTTTTTAAATGCAGATACTAAAAGGTGGTTAATTGAACCTGAAGACACATTGGCAGCAACGCGCACGGCACCGGGCCTTACAAAGCGGCTGTAGTTGCCCAACGCCCATAGCATTTTACTGCTGTAGAAATTTCCGTCGGTTTTATTTTTATCTACATATATCAATCCGTCTTTATAATCATAGGCCGAGAGTGCGGTCCACCATTGCCATGCCGAGGCGTTAGCCACAGCAAGATCGGTATGAATGACCGATGCGAGGTACAGCGCCGCGTTAATACCGAGGTCGCGTTTGTTGCCGTTTATCTCCCCGCCATTATCTCCAAGGATACAATATTCCGATTGCCAGAAGTTTAGACCCTTTACCTGTGCAATAGTATCCGCCAATGCCTTACGGGCTTTTACCGACGATGCCAAGGGAGAGGTTGTAAAATAGCTATGCGCCGCAATGGTATGGCTAACATTGGGCAGATTGCCAATATAGTTTGGCGATCCGGCTTTAAAAAAGTCGCTTACTTGGTTTCCCTTACCGGCTTTGTCGCCCTTAGTGAATAAGTAATTGATACTTCCTGCCTCAGCTACCAGGATTCTCGAGCCGATCTTTTTTTCATTGAATTTACTGCTGATCGATCGTACCAGGCCTGCTACTTCTGAATTAGTGTAGGGGCAGCCTTCCTGCCCTCCATCGCTCCAATCCCATTGGGGTTCGTTTATGGGGCTTATATAATTAAACTTTACGTTGCTTGTTTTCTCTATTCCTTTTATGGTGTTTACCAGGTAACCGGCAAACGCATCGTATTTATCCGGGGCTATATTTACCTTACCCCCATTTGCATACGCTTTACCGTTGCTGGTAAACTGCACGGGTGGCGTATTAGTAAAACCTAAAAACTGGTTTACACCGCGTTTCTTCGCGGCTTTTAAAAACCATATTTGCCCGGCCTGGTTTTGCCAGTTGTAACCGCCATCATTATTTAAAAATGATTCAGCACGCCGCCATTCATCTCTTATACCGCTCGCAGCACCCTGTTGCGTACTTCCCCCGCCAATATTAAACCGCCATAACGACAAGCCGATCCCTTTGGGCGAGCCATCTGCGTTGTTATCAAGGCTAAATAGCAGGTCGGCTATTTTTTCGCGCTTGGCATCGGGCCAATTGCCAACAAACTGGCCGGCCCACGCATCAGAAGCAGCAAAATTGCTGATGGTTTGATACGTTTTTGCCACATCGAGATCAATAGTTACTTCACTGGCTTGCCCATGGGCAACCGGCCGGCCAAGCGCCAGGCAGGTTACCATTAAAAGGGCAAACTTAATTGTAGATATTCTGGTCATTATTTTAAAAACAAAAAGGGTATACCAACTGGCATTACCCTCTTGCGTAAATTACTGTTGTATAATTTGCCATTGCTGGTTAGTACCCGCATTGCTACTCCATTGAATAACACCTGCACCATTGGTGGTAGACGCGCCGTTAACATCAAGCGCGAGCCCGCTGTTTCTATTTACTACTTTGTAGATACCCGGGCTGGCAGCAGTTAATTGCCATTGCTGGTTGTTACCGCCATTCCATGGCCATTGGATAATACCTGCACCTGCTGTAGTTGAACTCATATCAACATCAAGGGCTTTACTGCTGTTACGATTGGTGAGCTTGTAATAGCCGCCGCCGTTGTCGGCAATTACCCATTGCTGGTTATTACCACCATTTTGCGGCCATTGAATAATACCCGCACCATCAGCTGTCGAAGATGCGTTAACATCAAGCGCCTGACCGCTATTCTGGTTTAAAAAGCGATAAAAAGCACCTGTGTAAAACACATCGGTACCGCCGGCGCCAACGCCCCATGCATAGGTGAGGCGGCTTAAACCCGTTAAATTGGTATTGGTAATGGTGAGGCCTGTACCGCTGCCGTTTATTTGCTGCATGGCATAACTATCGCCGGTGCGAATGCCCGGCCAGTAAACACTCCCCATGCTAAAAGCACGTACGTGATTAGTTAAACCCTGCAGGTAGGCGATCTCCTGGTCGCCGCCTATGGCGCCGGTATAATTTTTACCCCCGGTCATGGGTACACCAAACTCGGTGAGTACCGCACGATTGGCATAACTGCCAATATTGGCTTTAAACCTGCTCTCCCACTGGGCAGCGGTAGTATTGCTGCCATTACTAAAAAAAGTATAATCGTGAACAGATAACAAACAGCCCGAAAAACGACTGTCGGCACCTACACCGGTAAGATCCTGCGAATAAGAAGTCCCGCTTACCAGGATCCTTGCCTGCGGTACAGTTGGATAGTTGGTTAACCACTGCGCACAAATGGTTGTCCACTCAGAAAGGGAGTAACCATGCGGTTCGTTAAAAATTTCGAAGTAAACGTGTGCATTACTGCCATATTTAGCTACAACCGTTTGCCACATCAACCAAAATTGTGTCATATCATCTATACGGCCATCCGCGGCAGATTTGCTTTCCCAGCAAGCCAGTATCACGTTCATGTTTTTTGAGATCGTCTTATCAATAAGGCCAGTATAGGCGTTCCACCAGGCTTGCGAAACGGTTGGATAATTTACCGGCAATCGTACGGTATTCGCGCCTGTATTATTTTGCACCCCTGTTAACACATAACTTGCCTTTGACGCTACGGTTGCATAACTATCAGAAGATGTTAATCCGCTAAGCACAAGGATGCCGTCGGCAAAGTTATCTCCATCTGCCGCCCAGTTAACGCCTTTTAACGCACTTGCCGGTGTGGCATCTGCCTTAACAATGGCCGTTGTTGTTACCGGTTCCTCAATAACCGGGGTAACGGTTTCTGGGCCGGTTGTTGCAACCTTATCTTTTTTGCATGCTACCACAACGCAACACAAAGCCAAACACCAAATTTGTAGTTTTTTCATGCGGATAGATGTATTAGTAAAAAAGGGGGAAGAACCTCTCCCCCCTTAAATAATTCAGTTATTAATAACCTGCATTTTGTTGTAATTGCCCACCCGATGCCTGGATCTCGGTTCTTGGTATTGGCAACCAGTAGTGCTTGGTTGCAAACGAACGGCCATCTAAAGCAACTTTTGGCGTGTATACAAAACTACCATCCGAAGCCTTGGTAATAATTACACCACCGGCAGGCTTGTTATCGGTAACATCAGCTATCTTCCAACGGCGCACGTCATAAAAACGGTGCTCTTCAAACGCCAGTTCAACACGGCGTTCGTAACGCACGGCATCGCGCATTTGTGCCTGTGACATACCCGCTGCTAAAGTTGGCATATTGACGCCAGGGCGCGAACGGATCATGTTGATGGCGGTACGTGCGCTTAATGTTGCCCCAGCCGGGATCACATCCGGGCCATAAGCCTCGTTAGCAGCCTCTGCAAAGTTCAACAGGATCTCTGCGTAACGGAAATAGATCCATGGATGAAAGCCTGCGTTGCCCCATGGGTTTTCAAGCGGGTACGCATCGTCCATGTATTTACGCAGGTAATATCCTGTTTTTGTCGTATTCCAGTTGCTTTCGCCGTCTTTACTATCTTTTCCGCCCGGTATAAAGGTTTCAATATTGCGCCCCCTGTATGGCGAGCCATTGTGTAACACAGTGGCATCAAATCTTGGGTCGCGGTGGTCGTAAGGATGCGTTGGGTCGTATCCGGAAGTTGGGTCTGCTATTGGTTTCCCGTTATCCATCTGATAATCATCCACAAGGTTTTGCAGTGGGGTGTTACCTGCCCAGCCACCGTAACCATTTGGCCCGTTGGCAATTTCCATATGGGTGTGGTTGTCGTTTTTGGTGTAAAGGCGTTCAAATATAACCTCGTTGGTTTCGTTCTCCAAAAACATTCTGTTATATCCACCAGTATAAATCCCATATTTACCAAGGCTTATAACCGCCTGTGCAGCAGTTGCAGCATCAGCCCAGGTACCTGCGCCGTCATATAACGGGCTGGCAGCATAAAGTGCCAAACGAGATTTTAATGCGAGTGCTGCGCCTTTAGTAGCGCGGCCCAACAGCCATGTCCCGTCGTTATTAACGGGTAACTTTGCGGTTGCTTCGTCCAGTTGAGCTATGGTATAGGCAATGCTTTCCTTAATAGTTGCACGCTTAAATAGTGCCGGGTCCTGCAAGTTATCGGTTAATTCATAAACCTTATCGCCTACTAATACTGCGCCACCGTAGTTACGGATAACGTCCTGGTATCTAAAAGCCCTGATAAATTTCAGTTCGCCCTCTATACGCGCTTTGTGGCCTGCGCTCATCGTTATTTTAGGCAATACACTCAATGCATAATTACACTCGCGGATACCACGGTAGCTGCGTGCCCACAACACACCAGCACCACCCAAATTTTCGGGAGCAAGCTGGCCGCGCTGTACCAGCCAGGTATCGTCATCGTTGTTGTAGATGGATTCATCACTTAGCGAACTCCACATGCTGTACTCAAAACCTCTACCAAAGCCGGGCACGGTACCGTCACCCTCTTTGTTTTGTAATTGTGTACCCAAATATCTGTTGGTAACGTAAGCTTCAAATACTGCAGAATCCGCTTCTATCGCCGAGGTAGCTATCCTATCTGTTGGCTGTATCGCCAGGAAATCTTTTTTACAGCCGGCTATTGTTAGCGCCGTTGCCGCAAAAAGGTAAAATATTTTTATATGATTTCTTTTCATGACTGTTTATATTAAAATTTCACGTTTGCGCCTATGTTAATGATACGTTGCTGTGGATAAAACTGGCCGCTGCCACTTGTACCCTCCGGGTCATAATCTTTACCTTTTGTTATCGTGAAAAGGTTAAATGCACTTGCATAAACGCGCAAGCCTGCTAATTTAATTTTAGATAGAACCGTTGAACCAAAGTTATATCCTAACTGTACGTTCTTCAACCTCAGGAAGGATGCATTATCAAGCCAGAAGGTATTGTTGTACTGGCCACCGCTTATCGCGCTTGATGCACGCTCTGTTACACGCGGGTAAGTTCCGTCGGGGTTGCTTGCGCTAAACCTGTTGTCGGCCCAGCTGCTGTAGAAGTTGCCGATAGTACCTGTCTCTGGTAATACGTACTGGCTCACTTTAGACTGGCCTGAAAATAGCATCGAAAGATCGAAGTTTTTGTAAGCAGCGTTTAAGGTAAAGCCGTACGTCATCAATGGAATGTTGCCGTATTTGGTACGCTCGCGGTCATCTGCGGTGATTTTACCATCGTTATTAAAATCTTCGTATTTCAGGTCGCCAACTTTGGCCCCCGGAACGTGCGGATATGCATCCAATTCTGCCTGGGTGCGGAAGATGCCTATGCTGTTATACAAAAGATACGTATTTAAGGGATGGCCTGTTTGGCTTTGATAATCTAAAGTGCCGGACGCTTCATCTATAAATATGATCTTGCTTTTTGCGTAAGTGATGTTACCGGAGATACCCCAGGTAAAATCGCGGCCGCTATTGTTGTATCCCAATGTACCTTCAAAACCGGTACTGTTTACTTTACCAATGTTTTCAGACGGTACCAGCGGATCGGCATTGTAAGGGTTTACGATACCCGAAGTGGCCGGTAAGGATGCATTACGGGTAGCCAAAATGCCTGACCGTTTTTGCTGGAAATAGATAGCCTCGAGGGTGAAGTTTCTCAGGAATGTTGCATTGATACCGATATCAAGTTTGCGGGCCACCTCCCAGGTAATATTCTCGTTGGCCAGTTTTACCAGGTTAACATTTGGCTGTATAACGTTTGTGCCGCCATTGGCGTTGGGGTCATAAGCTACAAGCCCATTACCAACAATTACATAGTTATTAAAGTATTGAAAACCGTTTACAGCATCGTTACCCAACGAACCATAAGACGCTCTCAGCTTCAGATCGTCGATAAACTTCACATTATCTTTAAACCAGCTTTCCTTGGAAATACGGTAACCAACAGAAGCTGATGGGAAGTATCCCCATTGTTTTCCTGACGGAAATATCGAGCTTCCGTCTGCCCTTAACTGGCCTTCAAACAAGTACTTTTCATCATAGCTGTAGGCAAGCCTGCTGATGACACTGCGGCGGGTATAGTTTGAACTGTAACCCGAGTTGAGGTAATCTGTTGCCGCGCTGCCGCCTTGCGAAAGTTCCGGCAATTGCGATGATAAATAGTTAAACCGTGTGGCATCGAAATAATCGAGATGGTTTTTGCTTTGCTCATAACCAACAAACGCGCTGATATCATGCGCGCCAAAACGGCGTGCATAGTTCAACTTAATGTTTGAAGTGATAAGCGATTGGCTGTTCTGAGATTCGAACAAGGTTGCTTTTTTATTATTACCTCCCACAACTGTAGGTGTGTAAGTATCTGCAGCCTGGTTGTAAGTGTACAGGTTATAAGGTGTATTGTAGTTTTTGTTAAAGTTGAAGGATTTATCAACCGAGAAGAAACCATCAAGCGACAGCCCTTTTAGCGGTAAAAGATAGCTGCCCCTTAAAATTGCGTTTAAGGTTTGTGAGGGATTTTGTGCAATTCCGCCGATATCGGTTACCTGAACCGCGGGGTTGTTATCTTCTATACCCCGTGTTGGAAATCCGTTTGGATAAAACGCAGCAACGGTTGGTTTTGAGCGATAGATAGACCTGAAGATACCACCGGCACCTACCATTGGGAACTTACGCTGCTCTTCGCGGCCTGATAAAGACAAGCCTACTTTTAATTTGCTGGTGATATTCGCATCAATGTTTGACCGGAAATTATACTGATTGTATTTGGTAGCGCCATTTTTGTAAATACCGTCCTGATATAGGGTACCTAACGAAACAAAATACTTTACATCATCGCTGCCACCGGTTATTGATAAGCTATGCTGATTTTGCAAAGCCTGCGATTTTAAAGTAGTTTTTAACCAATCGGTATTAGGGAAGTTGATCGGGTCAGAACCATCCCTGAATTTTTGGATCTGAACTTCTGAATAGGTCTGGTTTGGGCCGCCGCCGCTGTTTGCATCGAGGGCTACCTCATTCATAAGCTGCGCATAAGTTGCTGCATCGGCCATTTTAGGCAAACGCGTTGGCGAGCTGAAGCCCTGGTTAAACGAATAGCTGATAGTTGGCTTACCAGTTTTACCTCTTTTGGTAGTAACTAATATAACACCGTTAGCCGCACGGTTACCGTAAATAGCTGCCGATGCATCTTTTAGTACAGATACGCTCTCGATATCATTCGGATCAAGGCGTTCTAAACCGCCTATTTGCCCGGGGATACCATCTACTACTACCAATACGTTGTTACTGCCGGTTGTTGCCAAACCCCTTATGGTAATGCCAGAGCCATCATAGCCAGGCTCGCCGCTGCGGTTATTTACAATTACACCAGAAAAACGACCGGCGAATGAGTTGGAAAGATTGGGCTGCGGGCTTTTCACCAGGTCAGCACCTTTCACTTGAGAAATAGAACCGGTTAGAGTAGCTTTCTTTTGCGTACCGTAACCCACCACAACAACTTCGTTGAGTGATTTAGCATCGGCGCCTAACTGTACGTTTATGGTTGACTTGCCATTGATAGAAACCTCCTGCGTGGTATAGCCTATGAAAGAAAACACCAGTGATGCATTCGGGTCTTTTACAAGGAGTGAGAATTTACCGTTAACATCGGTCACAATACCTTGTGTGGTTCCTTTAACAGCAACAGTTACGCCCGCAAGCGGAAATCCTTTTTCATCTGTAACAACACCCGTTACCGACAGATCTGCAGCCCGGGTGAACTTTACAGAAATTTTATGACTGCTGCCGGCTGCCATAGCCGGAGAAGAAAGCGGAATTGCCGAGATGAGCAGCAAGCCGATAGCTACTCTTGCGCTTCCATGCGGTGAAAATTCCTTCAGTAAATTTTTTCTCATGTTTTTTAATTTAACGGTTTGATAATTGGTTTTTTAGTGCGTGCCTTGCGACAATAGCCCGGTAAAAAATCTGCAGATTGATTACGTTAAGCAAAAAAAGAAAGGCGCGTACAATTGGTTTATGGTAGCTAAGGTCGAGTAAAAGTGCTAATGCGAGGGGTGGTTAATCCTCAAATTAAAAGGGGTAAAAACGTATTTTTCGCTATAAAAACGATAAAAAACGCCTTTTGATCATCTAACTTTGCTGAATGTGTGTTTTTTGTTTTGATGCTGGCGAGCGGCAAAACTTATTTATCGGATGCATTTAGAACCACCCTTTGATCTATCAAAAACGGCAGATAAAAACGCGGCGTAAAAACCACGATTTGAGGGAGCATGGGGCATAGCAGCACGCTATATAATTGTGTTTACCGCGCAGTACTAAAAATTGAAGAGTTTATTGTGCGCCCGGTGGTTTGCTGTTGTGATTGAATTTCCCAAGCACCCATGCACCAACCAATTCGCCTTGTTTTTTACCATTGGTAATGCCGTCCTGGAAATGGATGCCACCCAATAACCTTGAGTAACCGGCTTCCTCAGCGGCTTTGTTGAACGAGCTAAACTTGCGCGGCGGAATACCAAACGCAACTTCGACATCATCGGTATAAGTAAAATTATCACCAAAAAACGAGGTAAGGATCCCCGCAGCTGCTGAAGAAATAAACGAGTGCCCACTAAGGTATTCGGGGAAAGGTGGTGTTTGCAAAAACGAATGCCACCTCGGATCCATATACTGATGAATGGCTGTTTCGGGCCGGATCCTGTTGGTTTTATACTTTTCGTTCCAGCAGGCGATAAAGCCATCCATCAGGCTAATGGCCACCATGGTGTTTACCTCCATCGATCTTTCGAAACTCGCGCCTGCTTTTTTGCAGGCAATGCCGGTTATACCCATCCAATGGGCCCCGGGCGAGATCTTTTTTAACCCTATTTGCATGTGCCCATTGTCCTGCACGGCAAAAGGGTTACAGTCCCAAAATGCGGCGATCGTTCTTTGGTCCGTAGATAGAGAATCGGCATCAAAACTGTGGCATTGCAGCAGGTATTTATAAAAAGCGGAACCTTTATCGGTAGAGAACGGCACAGGCGGCGCAGGAACAAATTGCCCGGAAGCTTTGAGCGTAAGCGGCCTTACCGTACTAAAATACGGCTCAACAGCGGCTATATAGGCCGGCGGTGTTGGATCCCACGAACCCGGCGTCCCCGTTAATGTGTATCGTTTGTAATTGCTTATTTTATTATAACCATCACTTTTAGCATAGGCCATTATCTGCGCGCTTATTTGCTGCCCATATTTTAAAGAGCTATCTATCTTTCCACGGGAAAAACCTGCGTTAAGGCATGAGTCGATCAGCTTCTGTTCAAAAACTTTCATCGCCGGGCCCGAAGGTTGTAATTTTGATGCCGTGGCGATCATGGCAAATACCGCGCTTAGCCGGGGATCAAAACCAGTTACCGAGGGATTTCTTATCTTCGGATAATTATTTAAAACACTCTCAAGACCTTGAAGTTTGGAATCGCTTTTCGATAACACCTCATAGCCAGAAATACAGGTGTATGAAAAAAAGCGCGCCGCTAATGGTGGATTGGTAACATCGTGGAGCATTCCAACCATCATCTGGTTAATTACCTTTGTAATATCTGCCGATGTTAATTTAGGCGTAACCTTTGCCGGCCCGCAGCCCAGGTTAACGCTGATCAATAAAATAATGGCGACCGGAAAGTATAAGTATTTCATCGATTGTTTAATTGGTAGGCCTGCATAGGCTGTTGATTAATACCGAAGAGTACCTTATCACCAATAGTGGTGACACTTCGCACATCGCCTGATAGCTTAAAGCCCGACGCGTTTTGACTAATTGCTGCAAAACTTCCATTTTTATTGCCTTTTAACAGCAAACCAAAATTGGCATCCGCTTTGCCAAGACGAAGCCTGGCGTTATTGATATTGCCACAAAATAGTAGGTCGGTTGCGCCATCCCTGTCATAATCTAACGGCGTAATGGTAAACACCGGCGAGAACTGAACCTCGGCGGGTAATTTTCCCTCACGCAGCTTGCCTGTTCTATCACTCAAAAACAGCGTTGTAGCTAAGATATTGGCGGTAAGGTGGCCTGCACCGTGTAATTCTTCGGTAGAGAATACATCGTTTAGTGTGGCATCGGCGTACGACTTATAATCAGTAAAGCGTGTGCGCATCATACTCATCTGCTCTAATAATTCATCGCGGGTAACATAGGGGTAGCTTTGATGATTGATGTAAAAGCATAAAATTGGATCAACCGCACCATTCTTATCAAAATCTTTAAAATACATTTCTGCTGGTTCCGCGTCGCTTGCTTTACATTGCGAATTTGTACCCTGGTTACCCAGTACCAGGTCTGGATGACCGTCGCGGTTGAAATCTCCTACAGTGATACAGTTCCACCAGCCGGAGTATTTTTTGGGGAGGTATTTGGCGGTTTGGTCCTCAAACTTCCCGTTCGTGTTAATAAAAATGGTGACAGGTAACCACTCGCCTACTACTACCAGGTCGGCACGGTTATCGCCATTCATATCTACCCAGGCCGCATCAGTAACCATGCCCAACTTTATGAGCTGCGGAAGATACTGTCTGGTTGCATCTTTAAAATGCCCTTTACCATCGTTTATCAGCAAATAACTTTGCGGTGCCTCCGGGTAACGGCCGGGGATAACGCGCCCGCCTAAAAAGAGATCCGGGAAGCCATCACCGTTTACATCCGCAGCTTTTGCACAGCTTTTGCTGGTGTAAAGTGCAGGCACAGCGTTTATAGCTTTAGTGAAATTCCCTTTACCATCATTTAAATAGAAGTCGTCGCCTAATGTTTTGTCGCCGGGCTGCAAATCATTGTAACCTGCCGACGCGCAAAACAGATCGGGATGACCATCCTTATTCACATCTAAAAAAACGGGGATAACTTCGCTCTTCAGCTTGTCCGCATCAAATACGGGAAGTGTCTTCTTGGCAAAGCCGCCCTTTGCATTGTGGATAAAAAGGATAGAGGGTTGTCCGCTGCCACCGCCTATAAAAACATCTTCAAGTCCATCGCCATTTACATCTGCTTTTGCTACATGAGGCCCCGAAAAAGAAATGGGATTAACTAAAAGCGCCTGCCTTTTAAAGTCGTTAATGCCGGTTACAGGCGCGGTAAGTTTAACAGGGCTTGCAATTTGCGAAAAAATGGTTTTCGACTGAATGGCAACACTTGCTGTTACCGCCGCATCTTTTTCTGACACAGCAAGAATATGGTTAAGCGCCGGCTTTTCTATGGTTTGTATTTTGCCGGATGGCCACCGCACTTTTATCGCGTCTATCGTTTTATTTTTACCAAACCCGAAGTGGATGAGCGTAGTTACGGTTGATTGATACCCGCGGGCAGGCATTTGCTGAATAGTTTGCAGCTTGCCTCCTATAAAAGCGGTAACAGTTGCCCCTATCCCATCGGTATTCTTTCCGGCACCTTTCAATTTAATATCCAGATAATTGTTTCCGGTTATTGCCTCCGCGTTGTTCTGATAGATGGAGGCGGGCTGGTTAACGTTATTGGTCACCAGGTCCAGGTCGCCATCATTATCCAGGTCGGCGTAGGCGCTTCCATTGCTGTTTGATGGCTGCGTGATACCCCATTTGGCCGATACATCCTCGAAGTTAAAGCCTCCTTTATTTTTAAACAGGTAATTTTTTACGCTGGAAGCCGGCATATCCTTTACCAGGTTCAGCAGGTCTTCCCGCATAACGCTCCTGTCTTTTAGGTTATCGCCCATGTATTTCAGGAAATCCATGTTGGTATAATCGCGTAAAAAACCGTTCGATACAAAAAGATCTTTCCATCCATCGTTATCGTAATCGGCAAACAGTGGCGCCCAGCTCCAATCGGTATTAGAAATACCCGCCTGCTGCCCTATCTCGCTGAAAGTACCGTTGCCATTGTTGATGTGCAGCATATTACGCATGTATTGGTAATAAAAACCGGCCTTTACGTTCATGTCAAAATATTCGTAATTGTCGGTACCCATCAATAGCTTTTGGCGGTGGTTGTCCTCGGGCAGCATATCCAGGGTATAAATATCAGGGTACCCGTCGTTGTTAATATCGCTCACTTCGTTGCCCATCGAGTAAAACGAGGTATGGCCAACCGTTTGTTTTAATTGATCGGTAAACGTTCCGTTTTTGTTGTTGATGTATAGCTTATCGGGGACGCTGTAATCGTTATCCATATAAATGTCCTGCCAGCCATCGCCATTAATATCGGCAATGCCTGCAGCCAGTCCGTAAGATACCGTTCCATTTTCTATCCCCGAGTTAGCGGTAACGTCCTCAAACTTCCCGTTATTATTCCGTAACAACCGATTGCCGCGCTCGTTATCTTTGGTCTTCACCAAGTCCTTAAGGGCGTAAACGTCTATATTATTCAATCTTTCGGGGCTGTGGTTAACCAGCAAAAGATCCAGGTCGCCATCGTTGTCATAATCAAAAAAATAACCCTGGGTACTGTAGGATGGGAAGTTAAGCCCGTAATCGTTAGTCTGATCCTTAAACTGGGGGATGCCCTGCGCATTGTTACCGTGGTTGATCAGCAGCTGGTTTACGCGTTTTTCGGGCCGCAGTTTTCCGGAATAGCAGAGGTACAGGTCAGGGAGGCCATCGCCATTTACATCTGCTACGGTAGCGCTGGTTTTCCATGGCCCGGGCCGGCCGGCAACGTTGGCGGGCGCTGTAATATCCCCAAATACCATTTTGCCTTTATTGAGGTACATTTTATTATCAACCATGTTGCCGGTAAAATAAAGATCCTGCAAGCCATCGCTGTTAAAATCGCCAACTGCTACACCGCCACCATTATAAAAATACTCGTATACAAGCACGTTGGTGTTTAATCCTTCAGTAAGCTGATTAATAAAGCCAACATGGGTTTGGGTGGTATCCAGTTCCTTAAAAAGCGCCGTAGAATCGCTGCCATTTGCGGATGAGCTTGTTGAGCCGCTTTTACATTTTGCAAAAAAAAGCATGCAAAACAAAAGGCCCGCGCAGATAATGGTTATTGGCCGGGAAATAGGTATCCAGGGGTGCAGCTTCATAAATCAGGGTTCACCAGCCGTTAGTAGCCGGTTAAATAATTATTGGTTATAATTGGGATGCAAGATATGCCAAAGCTACATTTAAGTACAGGGGCAAATTGTGATTATTTAGGGGTTAATATAGTAACGCACCATTATTCATCACACGGCCGTTTAGTGTGCTCAATTGCTTGTTCTGCCTACAAATTCGTTGGGTACCATATCGTCAGCCAGGTTTTTACGGTATTTTTTCATGTACTGAGAAGGGTTAATGCCAAACACCTTTTTAAACTGTTCTCTAAAATATTTAATATCGTTGATCCCCACCAGGCACGATGTTTCAAAAATATTGTGCCTGCTGTTGATAAGGATCTCTGCCGCTTTACGCAGCCTGATGAACCTGATAAACCCATTGGCCGACTGCCCTGAAATAAACTTGATCTTTTTATAAAGCGACGAATGGGAGATACCCAGTTCACCCGCGAGGGTTTGGATGTTAAAGTCGGGGTCCATCAGGTGTTTCTCCACCACTTTTATACAATTATCCAGGAAGGTTTTATACTCCGCCGGTATTTTCTGATTGGTAGAGTTGAGCGTGATCTCGTTATAGAAATATTTTTGCAGGTTGTTCTTGTTCCTCAGAATGCCGGCTACGCGCGCCTTTAGCAGTTCCTTGTCAAACGGTTTGCTGATGTAATCATCTGCACCGCCCTCTATGCCCTTTAGTTTAATTTCGGGCGATGCACTGGAGGTGAGCAATATCACGGGGATATGGCTGATATTGATATCTTCCCGTATAGCTGTACAAAGCTCAATACCTGTCATTTCATCCATCATTACATCACTGATGATAATATCTGGCAGTACTTCCTTAACAATACTCAATCCCTCTCTGCCATTGATAGCCGAATGAACCTTGTAATCGTTTTTGAAAAGCAACTTAAGGTACTCCCTGATATCGTTATTATCATCTATAATAAGGATAGACTTCAATTCTGCGCTTGCCTCCGGATCTTCTGTAAGTAAATTATTCGCCTCCGCTGCCGCGCTTTCTACCATCTCAGTTGCTACAAGTTCCTGGAGCAGAACAGATGTCGTCTCGCTATCCTCGTAGATGACCTGATTACTTAGGTGGTTACGTCCCTTAAATAATGATATGGTAAACTTCGCTCCTCCACCTTCATTATTTTCATGCTTGATAGTTCCCGAATGGCCTTCGATAAACTTTTTAACCAGGAACAAGCCGATGCCAAACCCGCCTACCGATGGGCCCTTACCACTTTCCTGCTGATAAAACTGGGAGTACAGCTTCGCTTCTGTTTCTTTTTGAATGCCGGACCCGGTATCCACCACCTCGATATTTACCCGGTCGTTCTGCTGCATCAGCAAAACTTTTACACTTCCACCGGCAGGTGTAAACTTCATGGCGTTTGAGATGAGATTAAACAGCGCGATCTCCATCTTTTCCCTGTCGGCAAATAATTCGATGTGCTGATCGGCACAAATAAATTCAAAATTGAGTCCCTTGGCCTTTGCCTGGTGCGTAAAGCAAAGGAACACTTCTTTACATAGCTCTACAATATTAAGCCTGCAAATGGTTAAGGTACCCGCTTCCGAATCAGCCTTACGAAACAGCAGCAACTGATCAACCAAACTGAGCAAGCGCTTAGCATTACGATAAACAATATTGAGGCTGCTGGTATCAACCTCGCGTTCGTGGTAAAGCAGCTCTTTAATAGGATTGATAATGAGTGTTAAAGGTGTACGAAACTCATGCGAAATATTGGTAAAAAACGACAATTTCCGTTCATTAAGCTCTTTATCCTTCTCAGCAGAAAGTTGTGCAAGTTTAATTTCGTACTTTAAGTGTGCCTGGTTTGCCCTGTATTGCAGGTAGTAATAAATAACTAAAACCACCGCTAAAGCATAGCATAAATAGGCCCACCAGGTTTTGTACCATGGAGGTAATATTCTTATTTGCAAAGTGGCGTAATCATTAAACCATACACCATCCTGATTGGAGCATTTTACTTTAAAGGTATAACTGCCCGGTGGTAAATACCTGTATATGGCCGAGCGTTGGTTGCCAACAAAGTTCCATGTTTTATCCAACCCCTCCAGTTTGTAAGCAAACTCTCCCTTTTGGGGGTAAGCATAATTTAGTGAAGTATATTGAATAGAGAACACAGATTGGTCTGGCTGCAAAACCAACTGCCGGTTTTCGTTAATGGCTTTCGACAACGCAATTCCATTGCCATGCTCATCGTGTTCCTCCTGCTCGTTACCAAATACCTGCAGGCTGGTAAGTACTACTTTGGGTTTAAAATAATTTTTGTTAACCGCCTCCGTGTTAAAAATATTAAGCCCTTCGGTGCCGCCGAAATACATCGCGTGGTTTTGCTTATCGTAAATTACCGACCCGACGTTAAACTGCCCAGCCTGCAACCCGTTAGACTGATCGAAATTCTTTACCGAGTTTTTGTCGAGGTCTATGTTAGATAGCCCTTTGTTGGTGCTGATCCATACCGATTGATCTGCCGCTTGCTGAATGGCGTAAACCGTGTTATTCGCTAACTTGTTTTTCTCGTTAAAATATTGAAAAGTATGCTTGCCGGTGTCATAAACCAATAAGCCATCGCCCTCGGTACCTACCCAAAGCTTATCGCGGCTTAAATACAAGGCAAATATTACCTGGCCGGGCAAAAAACGTTTCTCTTGGGCAACGGTAAAGTAGCTGCTGAATTTTTTTGTCTTAACATCCAGGTAATCCAGGCTCCCGCCGTAGGTGCCCACCAGCAAATTACCTTTATCATCCTCCGTTATCGCCCTTACATCGTAAGAACTAAGCGTACTGTTTGCGGGCGTATAATTGGTAAATGTACCGCTTGCCGCATTGAAAAGGCTTAGCCCGCCACCGTTAGAGCCTATCCATAGATTCCGTTGCCGGTCCTGGTAAATTACTCTAACGTCGCTTGCGCCAAGCGTGGCGGCATCATTTGCCTTATGGCTGTAGTTTGTAAATGAATCGGTATCTGCATTATATCTGAACAAACCTTTGGCGTAAGTACCGAACCACAAATTGCCTTCCCTATCCCGGTAGCCAGTTAAAATGGCATTATCTGTTAAACTACCCGGCCGGCCATCGGCATAATAACGTTTTACAATGCTGCCATCCGGGCGGGTTTTGTAGATCCCGTCGCCATCGGTACCAAACCACAGCAGCCCGTTATTATCCTGGCACATACCGTAAAATCTAACTAAACTTTTACCGGCAGCGTCTTCATGTATCTTCTGTATCCTGGTGAATTTTTCGCTGATACTGCTTATCATATAAACCCCTTCGCCGTAGGTGCCAAGCCATATATTCTGATGGCGGTCGAGGTAAATATTTTGGACAGAGCGCTGCGTCATGTTATACCCATCGTCGCCTACAACAGGGGTCAGTTTAAAATCAGCAGTGTTTGCCCGAAACGTTTTTAATGGGAGCTTGTACAAACCGCCATCCTGTAGGCCGATAAGTAAATTATTTTCTTTGTCTTCGTTCAGCGCAATGTAAGTGTTGCTTTTTATTTCCTTCTGCGTTGTTTGAAACTGGGTGAAGTTGTCGCTGTCACGATCATAATAAAGCAGCCCGTTGCTTGTCGCGATCCAGATATTGTGCACATGGTCCTCAAATATCTCGTTAATTCTTCCTACAGGTTTACTGCCGAACTTTGAGGAAATGGATGCCTTGCCGATCACCTTACCGTTCTTTTGATGAAAAACATTAATGCCGCCATCCTGCGTGCCCAACCATAACAAACCCTTAGAATCTTCGAGTATGGAAACTATGCGGTCGCTGGTTAACTGGGGTAAATTCTTCCTGGAGTAACTAATAAAATCTCCGCTATTGGTTTTAAAGTACGAAAAACCGGAACCGTAAGAAGCGATCCAAAGATTACCGCTGCCGGCCTGCGCAATGTTATCGACGTCATTTTTGACAACATTATGATTGCGGAGGTTGTAATGGGTGAATTTCTCGCTCCTTGCATTCAGCTTACTTAAGCCATCCCTCGACGAGACCCATACATTACCGGCACGATCTGAAAATATCTTTTGGACGAAATTACTTGATAGGCCGGTAGTATCCCCGGCGATCGTTTTAAAAACCTTAAATGTGGATCCATCAAACCGGTTTAAGCCATCGCTTGTGGCAAACCACATAAAACCATCCGCATCCTGGCTAATACTATTTACTATTCCGAAGGAAAGGCCATCCTTAAGCGCATATTTAAGCACCTTGTTTTTTACAGGCGCCTGGCCATAGCAAAGCAAGGTGGCGAACAGAAAGAAAGCCGAAAAGCAAAACTTCTTCTTCACGGGTACATCAGCGATATATTTCATTACATCCGGCAAAACATTCACTAATAAATAAACAAATTCAGGCTTGGCTTCGTAAAAGACGACTTTAATTCAATATTAAAATTGATTAATTAAAGTTGGAAGCAGTCTATAATTATTGTCAAAATAACATTTAAAATTTAGATTTTACAACCATTTTTAAATAATGTCTATCGGCGTTCGATATCAGGTTGATTTCATTTAATCAATAAATATAACCCTATTAGAACACAGATGTCACGCCGGTTAAGACCTCAATTATTTTTTTTAAAAAAATTAAACTTTTTTTAAAACAACAGCTAACTTGTACTGTTATTACGGTCATATTTCGCCGATACCTTTAAAAACTTAATTTATAATAGTTACCAAATATGGTAATTATTACACTTTTCGCGCTATAGCGTGTTAAAGTATGCTACCTGCTTATCAACCTATTGCAATAATTATATGGAACCAGCTTTACTTGAACCCAAGCAAAAAAAAGCCCCCGTTGTTAACGGCACCGAAGATCATCTTGATGTAAAAGAACTTTTAAGCGTTCTTTCTCTCGTCAAAAACGGAAAACTCAGTGTGCGAATGCCGGTTACCCAAGCCGGAATAAACGGACGAATATGCGAAGTACTTAACGACATTATTGAGATGAATGAACGGCTTGTAGCCGAGATCTCATCCGCCGAAATGACGATCGGTAAAAAAGGAAATTTATCAAAACGAATTGAATTGCCCGACGCGAAAGGCGAATGGGCAAGCGGCGTAGCCTCGCTTAATAACCTGATTGAGGACCTAACCTCGCCAACACTTGAGATAGCCGGGATGATCAATTCCGTAGCTAATGGCGATCTTTCCAAACACATCCCTTTAGAAATAAAAGGACACCCCTTAAAAGGTGAGTTTTTGCGCATCGCCAAAGAATCTAATCAAATGCTTTCCAAATTACAGCTATTCTCCATGGAGGTAACTCGGGTGGCAAGGCAGGTGGGATCGGAAGGTAAACTGGGAGAACAAGCAAAAATTAAGGGTGTTGCCGGCGTATGGGCAGAATTAACCGATTCGGTAAACCAAATGGCGGGTAACTTAACCGCCCAGGTACGTAACGTGGCAGCGGTAACAACCGCTGTGGCTAAGGGTGACCTTTCGCGAAAGATCACGGTGGAGGCCAAGGGCGAAATATTGGAATTAAAGAACACCATTAACACGATGGTGGATCAGCTCAATTCCTTCTCATCCGAAGTAACGCGTGTGGCGCTCGAGGTGGGTACCGAAGGTAAGCTGGGCGGCCAGGCTAAAGTGCCGGGTGTAGCTGGTACATGGAAAGATCTAACGGATTCGGTGAACCGTATGGCGGGGAACCTGACCTCGCAAGTGCGAAATATAGCGGGCGTAACCACCGCGGTAGCTAATGGTGACCTTTCCAAGAAAATTACGGTAGACGTAAAAGGAGAAATGCTGGAGCTGAAGAAAACCATTAATACGATGGTGGATCAGCTCAACTCGTTTGCATCCGAAGTAACGCGTGTGGCGCTGGAGGTAGGTACTGAAGGTAAGTTGGGCGGGCAGGCCCGTGTAAAAGGCGTAGGCGGGGTATGGAAGGATCTCACCGATTCGGTAAACCAGATGGGTAGTAACCTTACCGACCAGGTGCGTAATATAGCGGGTGTAACCACCGCCGTGGCAAAAGGCGATCTATCCCGAAAGATCACGGTGGATGCCAAGGGTGAGTTGTTGGAGTTGAAGAACACTATCAATACGATGGTGGATCAGTTAAACTCTTTTTCATCTGAGGTAACCCGTGTGGCGCGGGAGGTGGGTTCTGAAGGCCAGCTTGGCGGCCAGGCTAACGTGCCGGGCGTAGGCGGTACCTGGAAGGATCTAACAGATTCGGTAAATCAAATGGCGGGTAACTTAACTGGCCAGGTGCGTAATATAGCGGAAGTAACAACGGCTGTGGCAAAAGGTGACCTTTCCAAAAAGATCACGGTTGACGTGCAGGGAGAAATGCTGGAGCTGAAGATCACCATTAACACAATGGTGGATCAGCTCAACTCCTTCGGCTCGGAAGTAACGCGTGTTGCACGTGAGGTGGGCTCCGAAGGGCAGCTGGGCGGCCAGGCCAATGTGCCGGGTGTAGGCGGTACATGGAAGGATTTAACCGATTCTGTAAATAAAATGGCGGACAACTTAACCTCGCAGGTACGTAACATTGCCGAGGTAACTACAGCGGTGGCCAAAGGCGATCTGTCCCGAAAGATAACGGTGAATGCCAAAGGTGAGTTATTGGAGCTAAAAGACACTATCAATACGATGGTAGATCAGCTGCGTGGTTTCGCATCAGAGGTAACGCGTGTTGCGCGAGAAGTGGGTTCGGAGGGGCAGCTTGGCGGACAAGCCAACGTGCCGGGTGTAGATGGTACCTGGAAGGATCTAACAGATTCGGTAAATAAGATGGCCGGTAATTTAACGGCCCAATTACGAAATATAGCCGATGTATCTATCGCGATAGCAAACGGCGATTTATCCAAAAAAATTACGGTTGACGTGCGCGGAGAGATCTTACAGCTTAAAGAAACCATTAATACCATGGTGGATCAGTTGCGTGGTTTCGCGTCCGAAGTAACGCGTGTTGCCCGCGAGGTGGGTACCGATGGTAACCTTGGGGGCCAGGCCTTTGTGCCGGGCGTCGCGGGTACCTGGAAAGATCTAACCGATTCGGTGAACCAGATGTCGAGTAACCTTACCTCGCAGGTACGTAACATTGCCGAGGTAACCAAGGCGGTGGCCAGCGGTGACCTTTCCAAAACGGTTATCATCGACGTAAAGGGCGAAATAATGGACTTAAAGAACACCATTAACACGATGGTGGATCAGCTAAACTCCTTCGCATCCGAAGTAACGCGTGTGGCACGTGAGGTAGGTACCGAGGGTAAGTTGGGCGGACAGGCACACGTAAAAGGCGTGGGTGGTACCTGGAAAGATCTAACCGACTCGGTAAACCAGATGGCATCTAACTTAACCGGGCAGATCCGTGGTATTGCCAAAGTGGCCACAGGCATAGCCAAGGGTAACTTAAAGCAGCGGCTATCCATCAACGCGCTGGGCGAGGTGGCACAACTGACCGATACGATCAACGAGATGATCGATACCCTCGCGGTGTTTGCAGATGAGGTGACTACTGTGGCACGTGAGGTAGGTGTGCAGGGGCGCTTAGGCGGCCAGGCCAGTGTACCGGGCGCATCGGGCACCTGGAAGGATTTGACGGAAAACGTAAACCAGCTGGCACAAAACTTAACCACACAGGTACGTTCGATATCCGAGGTAGCATCCGCAGTAACTAAGGGTGACCTTACCCGTACCATACGCGTGGAAGCGAAAGGCGAGCTGGAAGCTTTGAAGGATACCATTAACCAGATGATTGCCAACCTTAAAGGCACAACCCTCCGTAACCACGAGCAGGATTGGCTAAAATCCAACCTGGCCAAATTTGCCCAGATGCTGCAGGGACAGCGCGACAGGAACGCGGTAGCCAATAAAGTACTATCTGAACTGGCCGAACTGGTGAACGCCCGTTATGGTGCGTTCTATATTTTAGAGCAGCCCGAATCTGCCGATGAGCCAAAACTACGGTTATTTGCAGGCTATGCCCAAAAAAGCCGCAAGCTCATCGATCAGGAATTTTCATTGAGCGAAGGCTTGGTTGGGCAGTGCGCCACGGATAAGGAACGGATAAGGTTAGCCAATGTCCCTAATGAATATCTGCAGATCAGTTCGGGCATAGGTAACGCCGCCCCTATCGACCTCGTTATTCTGCCGGTACTATTTGAAAACAACGTAAAGGCCGTTATTGAGCTTGCATCATTTGAGAATTTCAGCGACACCCACATCGACTTCTTGGACCAATTGACAGAAAGTATCGGTATCGTGTTAAACAATATCGAAACCAATACACGTACCGAAGAATTATTATCGCAATCACAATCGTTAGCGGGCGAGCTTTCTGCACAGCAGGAAGAACTAAGGCGCGCAAATGACGAGCTGCACGACAAGGGCCGTTCGCTGGAAGAAAAAGCCGAGCAGTTAACCTTAACATCCAAATATAAATCGGAGTTTTTGGCCAACATGTCGCACGAGTTGCGCACGCCGCTTAATAGCTTGCTGATACTTGCTCAACAGTTATTTGAAAACCCCGAAGGTAACCTAACCGAAAAACAGCGGATGTTTGCTAAAACCATCCACTCTTGCGGAGATGACCTGATCCAGCTGATCAATGACATCCTCGATCTTTCTAAGATCGAATCGGGCGTTATTGCGGCTGATGTTATGCCGGTAAGCTTTAAAGAGATAGCAGCCTTTGCCGAATCGACATTTAAACCTATCTCAGAGGCTAAGAACCTGAAATTTGAAATAGAAATAGAAGAAAGCCTGCCGGAAATGATGGAAACCGATATGCAGCGCCTTAACCAGATCTTAAAGAACCTGCTATCAAACGCGTTTAAATTTACCGAGAAAGGCCGCGTTAAACTGCATGTTTTCAGGCCGGTTCGCGGGCAGGAAAACCCGTTGATCGGGCCGGATGCGGTGATCGCATTTTCTATCGAAGATTCTGGTATCGGGATCTCAAAAAACACACAAGGCATTATATTCGAGGCCTTCCAACAGGCCGAAGGTTCTACCAGCCGGAAATATGGCGGTACAGGACTGGGGCTTTCCATCAGTAAAGGCTTCGCCGAATTGCTCGGAGGAACCATTACCGTAGGCAGCGAGTTAGGTAAAGGCAGTGTATTTACCCTGTACCTGCCGTTAAAATACAGGGAAGAGAAATCGGTACCGGTGAGAATAAAAGAGCCACAGCCTGTTGCACACCTCCGCGCCAGTATAATAGACACGGCTGAATTGATCATGGATGATGACCGTCATAATATTGTTGCCGAAGACAAAGTGCTATTGGTAATTGAGGACGACCTGCGTTTCACCAAGATCCTGATAGATAAGGCTCACGACCTGGACATGAAGGTTGTGGTGGCCATCAGCTACCTGGAGATCTTCGATAGTATTATCAAATACAACCCCATTGCCATAACACTGGACGTAAATATGCCGGAATCTAATGGCTGGAAAATACTCAAACTCCTCAAAACCGATATAAACTTACGGCATATACCCGTACACGTAATTTCCGGTGAGGACAATAAGATAACAGCCCTTAAACATGGCTCCAAATCGTTTAGTTTAAAACCTTTATCCAATACCTCTTTGCATGAGCTGATTACAGGTATTGTAAACTTTTATGAACACACCAAAAAACGGGTACTGATCATTGAAGACAATGAGAACGAATTGCAGCGGCTGTCGGAACTTTTAGCTAATGATAGAATTGAAGTGTTTGGTGCAAGCACCGCTAAAAAAGGACTCGCCGTACTAAAAAAGGAGCTATTTGACTGTATTGTGGTGGATTATATGCTGCCCGACGCCAGCGGCATTGATTTTCTGAACAAGATAGACCTGATCAAACAGCCGGGAACTACCATCATACTTCATTCGGCCCGGGATTTTACCCAGGAAGAGTTAATTAAGCTTAAAAGGTTAAATCATAAGATCATTACCAAAACACCTTCATCGCATGTTTACCTGCTCGAAGAGATCCTGGTGTTGTTACATATTGATAAAAAATACATCAGCGAAAGCAAACTAAAAATGATCAACGACATCCGTGTAACTACAGATATACTTGATTCTAAAAAGGTTTTGGTTGTAGATGATGATGTGCGGAACCTCTTTGCGTTAACCGCGGTGTTCGAACGATCAAAGATCGACGTGATCACGGCGGAAAGCGGACGCGAAGCGCTCGAGATCCTGAATAAGGACAAGGGTATCGACATTGTATTGATGGATATTATGATGCCGGAAATGGACGGCTATGAGACGATACAAATTATACGGAAGGAGCCGCGTAACAAAAGCCTCCCAATTATAGCGGTTACGGCAAAAGCGATGATTGGTGACCGGCAAAAATGTATCTCGTCTGGTGCGTCGGATTATATAACCAAACCCGTTAAAACGGACCAGCTTTTATCGCTTATGCGTGTATGGCTGATCAAATAAAACTGTAGCTGATGCCTATAAAAATATTATTGGTTGACGATAACGATAACAACCTGTTATCCATGGAAGTAGCGTTGGAAAACGCTGCTTACAGGTTTTCCAGGGCAAATTCGGGCCGCGAAGCGCTCCGGATATTGTTGCATGAAGACGACTTTTCCCTGATACTGCTGGACGTAAAAATGCCTATTATGGATGGGTATGAAACCGCTGAACTGATTTATCAAAGAGATAAATTAAAGCACATTCCTATTATTTTTATTACGGCTCATGATTATGAAGAGGCCGCGATGTTTAAGGGATACCAGGCAGGCGCGGTAGATTTTATCAGAAAGCCTTTTAACGCAGAAATACTCCGGTCGAAAGTGGCCGTATTTGCCGAGCTCTACAAAAAAAACCGGTTATTAAGGAGGCAGGAAGAAAAGCTACAGGTAATCAATAACGACCTGGTGCAACTCAACCACGAGCTGGAACAACGGGTGCTGGAACGTACTTTGGCCCTCGAAAGCATGAACAGGGATCTGCAGGCGCTTAACCTCTCTAAGGATAAATTCCTTTCGGTAATGTCGCATGATCTGCGTAACCCGCTAACAGCGCTACTGGCATCTGCAGAAAAATTGAACACAGACCCGGAGAATCTGAATCAGCGCCAGGTTAAACAATTATCGCAGATAATTTACCGCACCTCTAACAAACTCCTCAATCAACTAAATGATGTAATAGATTGGGCTAAAAAACAAAGCCAAAAAACCAGTTTTTACCCCGAAAAAATACCGCTGGCACAAGGTATTGAAGAGTCGCTGGAACTGCTAAAGGCCAATGCCCATCAAAAGAAGATCAGATTACAGAACCATACACCTAAAGATATAGAAGTTATGGCAGATACGCTGATGCTTCGGTCTATTGTTCAAAATCTGGTAACCAATGCCATTAAATATACGCCCGATGGCGGTTCGATAGTTGTAAACGCAAAACGAACGGAGCAAATGGCCTGTATCTTCGTCGAAGACTCCGGCATTGGGATGAGCACAGATACAAAAGAGCGGCTATTCAGAAACCCCGATCAACGATCGCAGGCAGGCACTAATAATGAACAAGGAAGCGGGCTCGGCCTTTTCCTGGTGAGCGACTTTGTGAGCCAACACGGTGGGCAGATAGATGTGGAAAGTACCATTGGAGCAGGTACTACGGTGAGGTTCACCATTCCTGCGGTATAGAGGTTTCGTAACAGCGTTTTAATATTTCGAAGAAACACCATGAGCAAAAAAATACTGATCGTAGATGATGATCCTGACATCCTCGAAATTCTATCTTTCATTTTAGCAGACACCGGGTACGAAACCAGGGCATTAACGAATGGTAAAACCATTTTTGACGATATCAAAAATTTTAAGCCCAACCTGGTTTTGATGGACGTTATGCTTGCCGGCATGGATGGCCGGGTGATATGCGAAAACATTAAGGCAAACAAATTAACAGCTGCCCTGCCGGTTATCCTGATCTCCGGCACACATAACCTATCGGAATCATTACATACTAAGGGGGGCCCGGATGATTTTGTCGCTAAACCATTTGACTTAGATTATTTACTTTCGAAAGTAGCCCGACAGCTCTCCTAAGCAGAGGCGTAATGCAACTTATTGATATCATCTATAGGTAAAAAGGCAGCATGCCATAGCCTCTATATTTGCTACTTGCCCAATTGTACCCTACCTTTATGGTACAAAAAATAAAGCGTTATGAATATTGAAAAGGCCATTTTGGCCGGTGGTTGTTTTTGGGGTGTAGAGGAACTGATCAGGCAATACCCTGGTGTTGCTTCAACCGTTGTGGGCTACACGGGCGGCGATGTGCCTAATGCTACTTACCGGAACCACGGCACACACGCCGAAGGCATAGAGGTTACTTTTGATTCCGAACAGTTATCCTATCGCAAACTCCTGGAGTATTTTTTCCAGATCCACAATCCAACTACGCGCAACAGGCAGGGAAATGACATCGGCGCGTCTTATCGTTCTGCCATTTTCTTCCTGAATGAAAGCCAGCGTGAAACCGCGAACGCATTGATCGCGGAAATGGACGCTTCCGGCGTATGGCCCGGCAAAATAGTTACCGAAGTGGTACCGGCAACTGATTTTTGGAATGCCGAAGCCGAGCACCAGGACTACCTGCAGAAAAACCCATACGGCTATACCTGCCACTTTGAAAGGCCCGACTGGAAACTTGCTTAATTAAATAGCGGCTTCAGCACCCGGGCCATTTTTAAAATCATTCAAACTTATTTATTGAGTTCTGTTTGATATAAAACCTTGCCAGCGGCGTTTATGGCTTTAACCATTATTTTTTTATTGTTTAAAGCGAAGGACATAAAGCCATGGTCGGAAGCCTGAAAACGGCTATACGAGATCCCGGTACTTACATCTGTTAGTTCGGAACCGGCACCGGAGATGAATTGGTGCGTAAAACCTTCGGGCTTTAAGTGCTGCAGAGAATGGTCGTGGCCGGATAAGTAAACATCAACCTTATGCGCCTCAAAAACCGGGGCAAGCTTTTCCCTTACGGTTAAGGTATCATAATTTTTTATGCGCGGGCCTACGGTGTAATACGGATGGTGGCCTACAATAATTTTCCACTTCACATCCGCAGAGGCGCTTTCAAGCGTTTGGTTTATCCATTTCATTTGTTCTGCCACCTGCTCCTTCCTGTTTTCATGCAGCATGGGGTCGGTATCTATCATCAGCATTAAAACCTTGTCGCCGGCCTTACCCAGCGCAAATTCTTTTGAATAATATAACGCCGGCATATTCCACCGGCGGCTCACTTTGCTATAACGCACTTGTGCTTCGGGTTCCGAGCCATAATCATGATTGCCTAAAACAGGATACCAGTCGCACTGGAGCGAGTGGGCGGTATAGATATTTTCGAATGAATAATGCCACAGCGGGTCCATTTCGCTCACCACACCCCGTGGATAAAAATTATCTCCCACAGAAATTACAAAGTTATTGGGATTGTTTGCGGCCCACGTGCCCATTTGTTTGGCAACCTCTAACTGATCGTATTCGCCGTTGCGGCCCCAATCGCCAATGGCTATAAAATGCACATCAAATTCATCCTTTAAAACCGATTTGGACAGATCGTCACTTTCCAGGTGGGTAACTATTGGGGCGGCTGCTAAAGTGACCATAGGGCTGATAAGCGATGCGCCCAGTGTAGTAAGCGCGGTGTTCTTGATAAAGTTTCTGCGTTTCATGGCATTATTTGATGGCTTTTTTTAACGGCTTATGGCGATATTATGGAAAGGTATAAATTTACTTGGCAGGTTTGAATAGTGGGTTTAACCTGAAATACTTCCCATCGACAAAGGAAATGGTATACTCAGATTTAAATTGCTCGCTTTTTTTATAATAATCTGTAGAGATGATTTGCGCGCCCGACAGCATCGCCGCGTTAAAACTGCTTTTATCGTTATCGCGGGCTTCCTGGGTATCGCTATCTGCACGGGTGCGGATGATGTAGCCTTTTTTAACCAGCCTTGATATTTGTGCAAGCTGCTTTTTAGCGTTATTCATCACGTAGATAGCAGCTTCAGGTGTTCCCGGTTCTGAGTTGGTAAAAAGCACCCTGCCTTTAAGCGAAGAATGGCCTTTGATGTATTCGCTAAGTTTAGGCTCTGTTTCATCCAGCAGGAAAATAAATTTGCCCTTTGCCTGCTTTAATACAGGCCAGTTTTGGTGCAGTACAGCCTCTTCCAGGGTATTGTATTTGCCTCTTACATTATCCGGTGTAATTACATGCTCCAAACCCAAATTATCGGCAATTTCCTTGTCCAGTTTATCGTAAATTGATGAGGTGAACTTATCCGGCACGGTAAATCCCGGCCTTTTCATTACTTCATCCTTAGCGTTCATGGTGATAAAAATGGGGTTATGATCCGGGTGCGCCTCCGACCATTTCTTCAGTTCCTGCAAACAACCTTTAAACGTAGGGCAATTGCTCCTGAAATCGATATCCTGGATATGGAATACCTTAAAGCCGGGCTGTTTCATCAAGCCTTCGGTGTCGTATGCCGGTTGGCCGGGTGCCCAATCTAACCCTTTGGGATGCGCGTACTTCCCCCCTGCCGTATCCGCGTACACATCTATTTCCAGATCTAACAAGCCTAAGTTAAGCTGATCGGTAAGGCTGATGTGACTATAATCTATTTTGCTCATGGCAACAGAATCTGAATGCTGCAATATTTTGAACAGTTTTGGGTCGATAGCCCTTTTGTAACTGTTGTGCGAACCGATAACCTGTATGTGGTTGATCGGGACATTATCGGCAGGGTTGCCTGAATTTGCTAATGCTAAAAGCCCAATAGCTAATAAACCGAATGTGAATTTCATGGTAGATAAAATTTAAAACAGCCCCGGCTCAAGAACCGGGGCTGTAATGCTTTGTTTATTTGCTAATTAATAACCGGGGTTTTGAACCAGGTTTGGGTTAAGTTTAATTTCCTGCGCAGGTATTGGGAAAAGCCTGCGGTTAACATCTTTATTCATGGTAAGTACGTCGTTTGGTAACGGGTACTCTACTTCATACTGTCCAAAACGGATCAGGTCGTTACGGCGCCATGCTTCCCATGAAAACTCGCGGGCACGCTCATCCAGCAAACCGGCCAGATCTATGCCGGCAACTGCAGGTGCACCGGCACGGGCGCGGATCTTGTTGATCAATACATCTGGTGTTTGTAACTCGCCGTTAACAGATGTTGCTGCAGCTCCACGCAAAATAGCTTCGGCTTTCATCATCATTACATCGGCCAACCGGAAAACAGGTACATCATTACCATTTAAACGGGTGGCCTGTATAATTGTAGGATCGGGATAATATTTCATCGAGCGTACACCTTCCGATTGGCTGGCTATGGTATTACCAAGGTCCATCGGTTTGCCCGGTACCAGCGTTAGTTTAGGTTCTATAACTATCTGCGTGGTAGTGCCGGGGTAGTAAACCGGCTGGCTTGTAAAACCTCCATTACCATCCGGTGCAAATTGCGGGCCGGCCAGCCATGTTTTAGTTCGTGCATCGCCTGCTAAGTTAAACCTGTTGTAAAACTCAGGCGTGGTGCTCATGGCTATACTTAAACCAACATTAAACCCGTAAGCCTGTACCAGGTAGTAAAAGAAACCAAAACGGGTGAACTGGTTACCCGGTATTTGCTGATCGTAAGGAATAGCGAATATGGTTTCATTTATTTGCGGGCCATTGTTTGGCAAAAATATATCGCGGTATTTGGCATCAAGGCTGTAGTTGGTGTTCTTTAAAACACTATCAGCCATGGCAACAGCCTCGGTATATTTGGCTGTACCGGTGTAAACCTGTGCGTTTAAATACATTTTCTCTAACAGGGCAAACGCCATTGCTTTGGTAGGGCGGCCATAAGTTAAAGTGGCATTAGCGCTGGTTTTTGCAGGCAATAGCTGTACCACGCTCTTCAGTTCGCTTTCAATGTATTCATAAGCTTTTGCACGGGTTTGGGTGGCGGGCTGCGTGGCTACCGGGAACTCGGTGATGAGCGGGATATTACCGTACAGATCCATCATAAAGTAGTTATAGAGCGCACGCATGGCCCTTACTTCGGCAATGGTTGATGCCTTCTTTGCTTCGGTAGAAGGCGAAGCGTTAATAAGGCTGATAATACGGTTACAGGTATTAACACCACCAAAGCCCCACTGCCAAATAGTAATAACATTTGGGTGGTCAAAGGTCCAGGTGTGATAATGCAACTGGCGGTACTGGCCACCATCATCAAAGTTACCATCACGGGCCGGCAATATAGCCTCATCTGTAGAAAGCTCCTGCATACGCCAGTAAGGCACCGCGTAGTTAGAAGATAAATTGGAGTAAATGGTACCTAATAACGCGTTATAATCAGCATCGGTAACCGGGAAATTTGACTTAACGTACTGCGATTCTACCGGCACATCTAATTTTGTGCAGGAGTAGGCGCCGGCAAGGACTGCAATGCTGGCACATAATATAAATATCTTTTTCATCTGTATTTATTGATATGGATGTTTAAAATGAAGCGGTTACACCTACACTGAACGTGCGGGTTTTAGGATAAAAATCTTTATTATCAATCCCCGGGGTTAAGCCACCGATGTTTATTTCAGGGTCTACGCCACGGTACTTAGTGATCACAAAGATGTTATTGCCCGAAAGGTACAGGCGGATATTTTTGATAGCCTTCACATTGGGCCTGATGGTGTAACCCAGGGTAGCGTTATCTAAACGCAGGTATGAGCCGCTCTCCAGGAAACGATCAGAGATGAGGTAACCATTAATATCTTTAAAAGATTCGCCTAAAGTAAACCGCGGGATATTCTGGAATTTCGAATCGGCCGGGTTGTTTAATGATGCAAGCGTAGCGTTCAAGATCTGGTTGCCATAAACACCGCGTACCAGGAAGTTGAAATCGAAGCTTTTGTAATTGAAGCTATTGCTCCAGCCATAAACGAATTTTGGCTGAGCGTTGCCGGTGATGCGCTGATCGGTTGTGAGCGGCTGGGCTGCGGTAGTACTGCCGTCGGCTTTTTGATAGGTACTTACACCATTGGCGTTTTTACCCAGGTAGTGCCATAAGTAATAGGTACCAATAGCATAACCCGGCTGTATAACCTGGCTGTAGTTACCCGATTGCCCTTTACCGCCCAATTGCGCAGATTGGATGTTATTAACCGCAAACGTGGCATTTGATAAACTCTCTACTACGTTTTTATTATGCGACACGTTAAACGATGTGCGCCAGGTAAAGCTTTTCGATTTTACCGGGATAGCATTTAAAACTACCTCGATACCGCTGTTTTTTATTTTACCAACGTTAGCCGTTAGCAACGGGTAAAAGTATTGTGTAGTTGATACCTGGTAGGTGTAGATCAGGTCGGATGTTTTCTTGATATAGTAATCTACCGAACCTGTTAAACGATTGTTAAATAAACCAAAATCTAAACCGATGTTGGTAGTGGCCGTACTTTCCCATTTCAAATCAGGGTTATCATTACGCACAGGGCCAATAGGGTTGGTAATTACACCGTTATTAAGGAATTTACCACCACCCGGAGGGATCCCGTAGATCAACTGCGCGGTAAACGCATCAAAACCTAAACTGTTACCTGATACACCGTAACCGGCGCGCAGTTTAAGGTCGCTTATCACCGGAAGTTTTTCCATGAACTTTTCGCTGATAATTCTCCAGCCAACAGATGCTGCCGGGAAGTAACCGTGGCGCTGGTTGATACCGAAGGCCGATGAACCATCTTCCCTTAACGATGCCTGGAATAAGTATTTATCGTTGTACTGATATTGCACACGTCCGTAGTAAGAGATCAACCTCAGGGTTGAGATATAGTTAGGGTCAAACTTGATCTGTGCCAGGTTGCTTGGGTTAGACAGGAAAAGGTTGTTGAAAGTTAAATTATCATTAGAAAAACCCTGGGTTTGCACGCCAAAACCATCGTTGGTGCGGTCTTGCTGGTAAGAGTAACCGCCTAATAACTTAACGCTGTGAAGCCCAAACTCCCTGTCGTAATTTAAGAACGCTTCAACTACATCGCTGGTGCTTTTGTAAGCAGTGCGGTTAGCAACACCGCCCAAACCAACGGCCAGACCCGATTTGCTGTTAAAGTAAGTGTTTACGTTGTTCTGATCTTTTTGCGTTGATCCGTTCAATGTAAATTTCAGGCCTTTTAATATATCCACCGAGGCGAAGCCGTTAATAAGCGTTTTGTTATTATCCGTTTTGATAAAGTTGTTATCAATTAACGATAAAGGGTTTAAAGTACCACTACCGGTACGGGCAAAGTTTTCTTTGTAGCTGCCATCCGGGTTAAAAGGGCTTACTGTTGGCAGGTAGAACAATATACCCGATAGGACCTGGCTTTGTACTATATCATCGCTTTTGGTACCGCTATTGGTAATGGTTATACCCAGTTTAAGCTTGTCGTTAAAAAAACGCTGGTTGATATATCCTTTAAAAATCGTACGCTCCAGGCTGGTGTTCTTTAATATACCATCGTTTTTAAAGTAGTTAACACTTGCGCCATATTCGGCGTTATTGCCCGCACCACTATAGGAAAGGTTATGATTTTGCGAATAGCTTGTCTTTTGAGCAAGTTGTTGCCAGTTGGTATTTGAACCATCATCATCCAATGGTTTTGCTAAAGGAGCCACGCCGTTATCTGCAAGATATTTGCGCAGTTCATCGGCGGTTAGCATATCGATACTTTTAGATACCTTTTCCATTGCGCCGTACGCGCTGTACGTAAGCCTGGTTTGGCCGGCTCTTGATCTGCGCGTGGTAACAATAATTACCCCGTTTGCCGCACGCGAACCGTAGATAGCTGTAGAAGATGCGTCTTTTAAAACGTCGATGCTTTCAATATCGGCTGGGGCAAGCAGGTCTATAGAAGCACCCGGTACACCGTCAATTACATAAAATGGCTGCTGTGCGGCACCTTCGCGTAAGGTAGACGGGCCACGCAGTATAGTAGCAGGTTGTTTGTTAGGGTCGCCGCTTTTGGTGATGTTTAAACCGGCAACTTTTCCCTGCAATAATTCAGCCGGGGTAGTTAAAACACCAGCGTTAAACTCTTCTGCCTTTACCGATGTTATGGCACCGGTTACATCTTTTTTACTGGATGTACCGTAACCTATTACAACAACATCCTTTAATTGCCTTGCATCGGGCAGCAAGCTTACGTTTACAGTATTGTCGGCACCAACTTTCACGTCTTTAGGCAGGTAACCAATAAAACTAAATTTAAGCGTAACGATGTTACCCGTTACACTTAACGAGTAAGCGCCGTTAACGTCGGTCATAACGCCGGTATTGGTCCCTGCAACTAACACAGAAACACCGGGAAGCGGCTGATTTTTTTCGTCGGTAACGGTACCTCTGATGGTACGGCCAGTTTGCGACAATGCAGGCGATACGCTGAAAACAATAGCGCATAGCAGCATTATCCATTGCCTGGAATGGTGGCTTAGACCATTAATAAAGCGATGGTAAATTTGTTTCATAAGGGTGATTATTTGTGATGCAGAATCTATTTAAATTAAATGCAAAGTAAAGCATGCTTTATTATCAAAACACCAACTATCCGTTAGCATATTAATAACATTTGCAATTGCCTATACTTTAAATTTCAAATAAGTTACGTTAGGTTAACACTCCGTTAATAAAAAATTAAAATTGAAGTTGCCACCGCATGTTTACGGCAATATAGCCAGAAAAGGTTTCGGAATTTAATGAGAACGCTTTTATTAATTGAACAATAGCGAATACAACTTTATATTTAAAATTACATTTTGATAAAAATTAGTTTACATCATTTTTTGTACCATTGCCCACTAATGTTACATCGATATTTATATTGATCATCCTCTATATCATGTTTAAAAACAACTTTACAAAAACCCTTGTTCCAGGTATCTTTAGTATAATACTGCTTGTCGCCGGTCTTTTTATTAGCAACCCCGTGTCGGCACAATCAACAGGTAAAAATCCATGGGCTGTTAAAGATGTTGGCACCCTGCCCCCTATCGCCAGCCTTACAAAAGGTGTTTGGCTAAAGGGCGAACTTCATATCCATTCCAGCCACAGTAAAGAATCATCTAATAATTCTGTTGCAAAGATCCTCGCGTTCTCACAATCTGTTGGGATGGATTTTATTTGCATCACCGATCATGATAACCACGTGGACGGCGATGTTGCGCATAACACCTGGACGGATCCGGAATTCAAATCAGACTCTGTGCTGTTACTATATGGCGCGGAATGGACCACCACACGCGGGCATGGCAATGTATTCTCCGCAAAACCTTACAACCATCAGTTGCTTTACAACGTTCGCGATCAGCGGGACACGGTGATAGGCAGGATAAAGAGACAACTTGGGATCCATCTCTCAGCCAACCATCCCAGCGGGAAAGACAATTTTGGGTACTCTTATGACCTGGTTAACTCTATAGAAGTTTGGAACTCGGTAATTTGGAGCAAAAATGCCAACGCCATCATGATCTGGGACGATATGCTATCCTCGGGTCGCAAACTTACCGGCAGAGGCGGAAGCGACGCCCATCACGGAACGCCGGATTCGCCGGATAAGGCAACAAGCAACAGCGGCCAGCGAAACGCAAACTATGTAGGCACGCCAACCACCTGGGTTTTTGCTAAAGAGCGCACCTCGCAGGCGGTGATTGACGCGCTCACAAACGGCAGGGTTTCCATCAGCGCTAACCCCTATGCTCCCCGCGTTGAATTTCATGCCGACCTTAACCAGGATGGCACCATGGATATGATGATGGGCGATAACGCTAAAGCGACGGGCAAGCCTATTAAGTTTCGCGTTCAGCTTACCGGGGAACACATTCCGGATGGTAAGTTTACCATTACTGTAATTAAAGATGGCGGTAAATTCGGCACGTTTGAAGTTGACGGCAAAATGCCATCGGTAGAGTTTACAGATACCCCAAAAATACTCGGGCGAACTTATTACCGGGTAACGGTGGATGGCCCGGGCACGCCCTATCCCCAGGTTCCCGGAGCGATGGCGCTAAGCGGAACCATGGTAGGCCTATCTAACCCTATCTATTTCAATTTCGACCCTAAGTTTTAGCACGAGCTCTGTATAGGTTTTGACGGTGCAAATAGGGTTAACATAGCTTAACACAATTTCAAAATCAAATTTTTAAATACCTGATAATCAATTGATTGCAAAAAGTTAGGGTTAACATATTTTCGCATTTTTTTTAACTAAAAATATTAGTATAAATAAAGAATATTCTGTATATTTACTTTTAAAAATACAGAATAAGATGAATGAAAAAACAACCTCCCTCGCGGTGCCTAAAACTTCGAAACGCAGGATCGACGGACTGCTCGCGCTAAAGAAAATTACCGTAAAAGATATTGAAGACCTCACCACGGCCGAAAGGAAAATTCTCCAGAAACGGCTTACCCGGTTACTGGCAAACGCCAAAGGCACAGAAAGGGACCGGATCCTGGCAAAGATAGATGCTATCCTGCCCGAGAGTACAAAAAGCGATGTGTGGGAATACAATCATACCATCATCTGCAGCGCCGTTTCGGGTTTTATGCAACACCATGGGGTTATGCCCACAAAAAACGCGATAGCCGAAGAAACCGGACTAAGCCGGCAAACCGTAGCCAAACATTTTGAGGAATACAGAACGCACCCGGAATTTATTGCCGAAGCGGAGCAGTTTAAATTGATGAGTCACGAAATACTGGCCAACGTATTCAGGTTTGCCCGCAAAGGCGACATGAAGGCCGCCCGGCTTTATTTTGAGATGGTTGGCGCCATCAATAAAAACAGCACCCACACCGTTGTGAACGAGCAAAAGAACTACATCCAGATCAACAACACCATCCTGAGCCAGGAAAATTTGAAGCAGTTAACCGCCGAGCAGTTGTTGCAGATTGAGAATATTGTTACCAACAGGGCGATTGAGATGGTGGGACGGGGAGTATAGGGTATTGTTGGTAGCAATACCGACAAAAGCGAGGAATAACCAGGTAGAGCTATCTGTCGGGTATTTACAGGGACTGCTTTAAACTACTTATTGGTGAATAGCCTCTTGAAGTGACATACTTTTCTGCTTTGGCTATCTCTAATTCATATTGTTTCAGGAATTGATTAATGAGGTTAAGCGGTTCCGGCAGCAGCAGCCGAGTTTCTTTCATGTGTTCAAACAACACTTTTATCCAATAAGCACGCTCGGCCGCGCCGTCATAAATGTAAAAATTAATTTGCTGTTGGAAGGGTTGGGATAAATATGCCCAAAATGGCGCTATCGATCTTATCCAATCGTCGACGATAGTTATTTGCTCTTCAGCAGATAATTTTGTGAAATAATAACTGATGGTTTTTGTAAGTTCAGCGTCTGTATGTTCGCTATAGTGATCTGTTTTCTTTTTTAAATACTCGTGATAGCTGAGCTTGTTGGTAAACAATTTATTCCAAAATCCGAAGACCCATTGATGGTCTATGTAGCGCGTCGCTATTAACGGGTTAAGGAAGTATTCACTGATGCTGTAACTGTAAGAATATTTTAGCGGGCCTGAAAGCACCTGTATTATTCTTTCCATCAAGTTTGTCTCTCCGCTCCAATTTGCGATTAAAGCAGCGTAGAGTTTTGTCATAAGCTCTTCTTGCGGTAATGCTCTATTTAGACGGACATTGTGGGCAATAGAGCTGATAGCCAAACGGTATTCATCATCTGGCAATGTATTTTTTAGTAGTTGGTTTACATCATCAAATTCTTGATGATGATAAGATGAGGTGACGCCCATTAGAAGGCCGGCACTGGCAGCCGCCCTAATCTTATAATCAGATGACGATAGAAATTCTGTTTGTATATGCCTTTCGGCAACGGTATAATAACGCAGGAACAGATGGTTAATGGTAGAAATCAACAGCATTATCCCGGTTAAGTTGACGTCTGCTTCGTTCCACCCCCCCGCCGCGGCTTGGTTTATCAGGCGTTCCAATAATTTAACAGCGGTTTTCGGTAGTCCTTTGACTAATATTTTACAAGCGTAATAACAATCATATGGAACGCCGAAAAAGTCACCGCCCATATAATTGATTTGGCTATGGGTAGCGTGGAAAATACCTTCAAAATTTCCATCGATATAAATTAGATAATGCTTATATCGATTATTTGGATTTTTCTTTGGTTTGATATCTAATACGAAAGCGACTAATTTTTCAGCTATCGTCGGCTTCTGTTTCAAATTCTTTTGCAGTTCATTTACAACATTATAATCTGTCGAATAATATATTGACCTGGCCATAGCTTGGCCGAACGAGAGCATCAATTTATTAAATTTTCTTTGTGATGCTTTATTCAGGATTTTTGCAAAATGGCTTATTTGTGACGGATTTATTTTGTAAAGTTCAAGGGACGAGCTGTCGTCAGCGAACAGGCCCTGATCTTGCACGAAAGTTTGAAGTTCAGCCAGATTAGCCTTTCTTAATCTGCTTTCATTATACAGGTTTGCGAATAAGTATGCAGCTTGGGGAATTTCTTGTAAGCTTTTGTTAAAGTTTGGATTATTCAATGCTGCTGACGTCGAAATCACTTTACTTGTCTCGGGTACTTGAAACAATGTGACCAAAGTGGTTTTCTTTGAAGTGCCCACTTTGGTTGCATCCAGCAAATCACCCATATATTTTAACACTTCCGGAAGAACATCAGGTGGTATAAGTGTGATTAAAATTGGTTCTTTGCGAGTTGCGCCCTGAAGGGAATTAGACAAGTGATAACCCTTTGTAGCGAAACCCTTGTCATCGGTAACTATGATATAACGGTCATGGAAAAGTTGTTTTTTACCTCCGTCTGGACTGGTCAGATCAGTTATGGTAATATTTATTCCGGTAAAAAGTGGTGCCCACGCCCGGCAGTTAGCCTGAATTTTTTTTGCAGGATCTGTGAGGACGCCAGAGGTTCTTTTGCTCTTTGATTTAACACGATGCTGAGTACAGGTCAAAACCCTGAACTTCTTGTTTGAAGTTTGCGCGTTGGCAAATATTTCTATACCATCCTTGTCAAAAAACGGATCGATCAAGAGTAAACTTCCGCTTTCCGGAGTATTGACGATTTCCATGATCCATTGAAAAAACGACAATTGGCCGGATGCATTTAATTTTTCGTCCCATCCATTGATAAAAAATTTTGCGCCTGAGGGTTCAGGATATATTTTTTTCATGAAATCAATTATTTCACGCGATGAACTGACCCATGGGTCGTGTTTATATCCTCCGGAATTGACAATGGAAGCGCGCGCCGTCCGATGAAAGCTGGCGAGTTCGACAGGTTTGTTTTGTTCCCTACTATCAAGTTTGTCCAGCAGATTAATGCGACCTGAATTGATTTGACTTTGCACAATTGACATCGTGGTACTAATGGTCCGGATTAGCACATTTGAGTCTTCAAAGAGAATCCGTGCGGTTTCCGAACCGCTTTCAAGTTCCCAAACCGTAAGCTGAACTTCTGATACTGGTTGCAAAGAAAAAAAATCAAAAACAAGTTCAGTATTAGTCCAAGTTCCTTTTTTTACTTCGTCCAAAGCTAATTCCTCACCGTTCATGATTCGGCATCTTACCAACACTTCCTTTGGACCTTTATTTTGCGGTTTTAAAAAGGCCTGTATTTGTTTGGCCACACCATTCCCGTTCTTTATCACCCGATACTGCACCAAAGGTCGAAGTTCTGCATCTGCGGCAGGTAAGCGGAACCATTCCACATTACCCAGTCTTGGTGCGCTGTCCTTAATGAACCTTAACCCGGTAGTTAAGTTCAATTGCTCACTAACCCACTTAATAATATCAACGAATTTTTCATCGTTGACATCCGCTGGCAGCACATTAAAAATATCCAATTTTGGCAAAAAGAAAAGTTCACTAACAAAAATACTATAACCCGCGGGGCTTGGCGTAGACTTACTTGACCAGGGGATCAGCAAATGCTCCATTGGTAACATCACCTCGGGTCTCGAAACATATTTCAGGTTGACATCGTTTTTATCGATACCAAACGCAATATTATTTAACTCAGACGGTACAAGCACATTTTCGTCGGCAAGCTGTACTTCACTCAACAGCTTCCCCTCAAGTAATTCTGTAATGTAATGTTTGATATCATTTCCGGAACCGATAAATTCCGCTTTTAGTACTTCTACCCTGGCAGTCTTTCCCGCTGACATCGGCACATTCATATTACCTACTGACGTGACCGAACGCCAACCCTGAAAATTTTCGTAATTAGCTATGACCCATGAATAAATTATCTTAACATTCGTTTTAGTACCAGTTGATTTCAATAGCCAGATTTGCCAGGTATATTGAACCCACAAATCGGTTAAGGTTGAGGGAAATGGATGTTTTTCAACAAGTAAATTTTTTTTTGACATGGGTTTAGATTTTAAATGCAAAAATAAGGAAACTAAACCTTTCGCTAATCTTGATGACCATCGAAATAAGAAAAAACATTTCAAATCAGGGTGCCATCATGATCGAATCTTACGATTTCAAAACTATTGATACCCCGGCTTTATTAGTCACAAGACCAACAAAGGCATGGAAGGCACGGAAGATTCAAATTATTCAATTATTTTCGCCCCAAAACACCCATCCCATGCACCTCACCCATAAACTCCTCCCCTTCCACCAGCTTAACGTAGACGAGCTTTACCAACTCCTCCGCCTGCGCAGCGAGGTATTTGTGGTAGAACAAAATTGTGTGTTTTTAGACCAGGACGATAAGGACCAGCAATGCCATCACCTGCTGTTATATGCCGATAATGAGCTTGCGGCTTATAGCAGATTGGTGCCCGCAGGTTTATCATACTTGGAGCCGGCCATTGGGCGGGTAGTCACTTCGCCTGCTTTTAGAGGTAGTGGCTTAGGCAGAAAGGTGATGGAACTGGCCATACAAGGCTGTGCAGATCTGTTTGGCCAGCAGACCATCCGTATTGGCGCGCAAACCTACGCGCTACCGTTTTACCAATCACTGGGCTTCGTTACTGAAGGTGACACCTACGATGAGGATGGGATAGAACACATAGAAATGATAAGGAAGTTTTGATACGGGCTGCCAACTGTTGGCAAACCAAAAAAACGGTATAAATCCGCCCTGTTCACCACAAATTTTTCTAAAAAAATAATTACCTCCATCGCATTTTACGCCGCCGAAATTATGGGAAATCTCCGTCCGGGAAATAAAGCACGTATCTCTAAAATGCAAAATCGATAATTTAAGGTTCATAATTACCTATAAAAGAGCATTTAAATTAATAATAAGGGGAGTTTTTATCTTTATTTTAATAGTGTATTTATTACACTAAGATGATTTTTACAATCTTAATAAACCCCACCTTTGCGGAGAATTACAAGGCATAGAAACCACTGCCCCAGAATAGCGCAAAAGGCCTTGTAGTTTACTTGTATTTGAATAAGGTATATACAAGTAACACTAACAACCTTAAAATAAATATTACAATGAAAATTAAAAATCTATTCCTTACCGCAATGATCATCGTTGCCTTAGGATCATTCAACTCTGCTTACGCAAATACAACCAAAGACGAAGCTTTCACCATTTTAGAAGATGTAGGTGCTATCAACAGCATAGAAGTTCATGGCAACGTGCAGCTCTTTATTACCGATGCCCCTGCCGATGTGATAAAAGTGTACAACAAGTATTACGCTGAAAGCGCGCTTATCCAAAACAAAAATGGTGTACTACGCATCTCTTCTTACAAAGACGAAAAATTGGTGATCTGGGTAAAGGCTAACGGCCTTCGTTCGGTATCCATGTTCGACAATTCACAGATCATCTCTTTTGGCACTTTGTCGAAAATTGAGTTCAGTGTAGAGCTGCACGATAATGCCCAGGCAAAATTAACCCTGGACGCTTATAAACTGACTTTATTGGTTAAGAACAACGCAAAGGCTGAAATTAACGGTGCTGCCGAAGAACTTAACCTTAACAGGGAGGTTGAACAGAACGTTACCCGCAACAACCTGGCTGTGATTCACCTTTACGAAAACAAGAGCATCGCGGTTGCCGGTGCAGCTAAGCAGATAACTGCTATCTAATTCAGCGTAGTTTACACTTAATGAAAATTTATGAGAGCCACCCGGTAACAGGTGGCTCTTTTTATGTACCCCATTAATAATTAGCTGCATTATTGGCTTCGCTTGAAAGAGAGCCATGTTTTGCTTACCATTTTCTTGTTTTATGAAAGCATTGAACAATCACTTCGCTAAACTAAAATACTTAATTACACTCTTTTTTCTATCTCTTTTTCAACCTCTTCTATTAGTTGCTGTTCGGTAGGTAAATACAGTTTATATTCACTTGCAAAAATGGTTTTATTGTTTTCCGGCAGGGAAATCTTTACGACGGCATTGTTTTTTTCTGCACATAGTAAAATGCCGATGGTTGGATTTTCAAAGTCTTTCTTTTCGAACCGGTCATAGTAGTTTACATACATCTGTAGCTGGCCAATATCCTGATGCGTGAATTTTGTGGTCTTTATTTCTATAACCACAAAACATTGTAAAAGACGATTGTAAAAAACAAGGTCGATAAAAAACTCGTCGCCCTCTATATGTAATCGTTTCTGCCTGGCTACAAAAGCGAAACCGTTGCCCATTTCCAGTAAAAAATCATGCAAATGTGTAATGATAGCTTGCTCCAGGTCTTTTTCATAATAGGATGCTTCACGGTGTAATCCTAAAAACTCAAGATACATGGGGTCTTTGATGATCTCTTTAGCATCCGACGGTTGCTTTTCGTTTCGGGCAACAGCCAATACGCTTTCCTTGTCGTTGCTCATCAATAGCCGTTCCCATAAACTGCTATGAATTTGCCGTTCTAACTGGCGTACCGTCCAATTGTTCTAAATGGTTTCGGCTATATAAAAATCACGTTTATCTTGGCTATCAAGCCTGATGATAACTTTGTATTGGCTCCAACTCAATTGCGAATACAGTGTATTCGCAATTGGAAATGTGCGGTAAAACTGTCGAAATAATTCTATCTGCCGTTTCGAGAATCCGCTGCCATACTCCGGCTCTAATTGATCAGCAATAAATTTAGTTAAGTAATTGCCATAATCCGCCCGGTCTTTTCCTTGCTGCTCTTCTTCAAAAATGCGTTTTCCTATTTGCCAATACATTAATGTACGCTCATGATCAACCAACCTTATCGCATTGTCTTTAGCACCATGAATGATGGCTTGAATATCAGCTATTACAGATTGATTAATTAGCATTGTATAACGAAGTATGGTTCAATAGCAAAACTACAAAAATAGAGGATGCCCGAAGCGAGCGTTTTAACTTTCTATTGAAACAATGTAACGCGAGCAAACAACCATCCCCCAAATAAAACTTAACCTCGAAACGGATTAGCCGAAAAAACAGTACTTACCGAGCGAACCATCTATAACACCCTGCATAACGCGCTTAAAGTGCTACGCGATCTGTTTTTGCCGGTGTTGATGTTTAGAATATTGAAATAAGAGTATAACCACTATTAAAACAAAAGAGGGCCAACATTTCTGCTGACCCTTTTGTTGATAGCTGAATTTGTTTATCTCAACGAATTGATGTAGCCGGCAATTTTAAATGCTTCGGCTTTGGTTACCTGCGGCATTGGCGGCATCTCGGTGGAGTAACCCGGCCAGTTTTGCGGCTGCGGGTTGTGGATCAGCGAGAAGATCTTCTCCGGCGAATATTTACGCTTAGCGATCTCTGCGAAGGGCGGGCCAATTTGCCTCTTTGTTGGGTTATGGCACGATAAGCAGGTATTTTTGGTTAGCAGGCCTTCTACCTCCTTAAAGGTTGGTGCTTTTGTGCTGGTAGTTTTAATTGCAGCAGCCCCGCCTTTTACCGGTGCGGTTGCTTTTTTTGTTGATGGAGCAGCGGCCGGTGTGGCGGCAGAGTTTTTTGTGCTTACTTCGCTCATCGAAAGCTTATCACCATCCGGAATTTGGTTTAAGGTGTAGTAGGCTACCGGGTGTACCAGCGAATAAAAACCATCCTGCGACCGTAAGCCATCCAGCGTTAAGGTGTGGATATAATACTGGCGAAGGCCCTGAACAATGATCCTTGCTTTTAAGCCATCGGCAGATACTTTAACGCCTGCAATTTTCAGCTTTTCGGTATTTACCGGTGGCGAACCATAAACTGGGTGATATTTATAAATAAAGCTTTCGGCATTGTAGGATGCCAGGTCCTCGGCAGATTTACGATCTACCGGCGCGGTAAATTCTACTTCAAAACCATCAGGCATTGCCCTTACGGCTTTCATCTCGAACGGTGTTTTATTGTTGTAAACCAATCTTTCCAGCCCTTCGTTGGCATCACCTGCCGAACCCCAGCCACGGTTGGTTTCGCCTACAAACAGGGAACCATCGGTGCCCCATTCCAGCCTTAACACGCCCGAGCGGAATCCTTTACGGAACAGGAATGCGACGCCCTGCTCCTGGCCTTTTACGGTTTCGAGGAAGATGCGCGAGATGATGCTCATCCCCTGGTCGCCCGCCAGGATCTGCCCTGCAAACGGACCGAAGGTATTGGCAGGGATCTTAACAGCCTCTGATGAAGAGATCCCTAAAATACCATAAGGCAACCAGGCCGAAGGCAATTTCAACTCAGGAAACACCTTCTTCATCTCAAACAGGGTTTTGAACGATTCGTTTACCCTATTTTCCGGCTTAATGTAACGGCCCTGCTCGTTTTTAATACGACGCTCGTCCATTTGCGAGTAAAAGAAATCCGATTGCAGTTTTACCGGTGAATTTGGCAAACTTGTCCACCTTAAGCTGGCGGGGTGCCCCATAAAGTCGCCTTTGTTTATTTTCCATAAACCGCCCGATCCTACCCAGTCGCCCTGGTTCTCGGTATAATAAAACGCGCTATCTATTGCGCTTATACCCGCCGGCGAACGGAAACCCGCCGCATAAGGCGTCATTTTGCCGCCCGGGGTAATATTCATTGCCCAGCCACGCATCGGCACACGGCTTTCGGCTCTCCACCATTCTTCATCGCCAAAGGCAACGTTGGCGGTTACCATAAAGGTGCCATCCTTCATTATTTTAGGGCCGAAGCTGTACTCATGATAGTGTCCGCTTAAAGGCCAGGCGTAAACTGTTTCGTAGATCTCCGCTTTGCCGTCCTGGTCTTTATCAACCAGTTTGGTAAGCTCGCCGCGTTGCGCTACGTACAGCGCGCCATCTTTATAAGCGATGCCCAATATCTCGTGCAGGCCATAAGCGAATCTGCGCCAATAAGGTTTTGCGCTGGTGGGGTTTTGTACAATGTACACTTCGCCGCGGCGTGTGCTCAGGGCAAGGTCGCCATTGGGCAGGGTTGTTAAACCACCCACCTCTAAAACAGGGCCCTCGGGTACGCGTACTTTATTTATTTTGAAAAAGTCTTCCTCTTTAGGGGTCTCCTGCGCAAAAAGTGCTGAAAAGCTTAAGCTTAGCGCCAGGGTAAGTATCGTTTTAAATGTATATTTCATTGTGGTGCGGCTTAGAATAATAGGGTGTAACTTAACTTGCTGCCCATGGCTACGATCAATTGTTTCCTGCCGTCAGCATCTCTGATAACCGGTTTCGCCGATCCGTCGGCAAGCTGTATGTAGTAGGCTTTATCACCTAACAAATACAGGCCGTTGCCCAGGTCTTCCACAGCAGCAGCACTTGCAAGTAAAAAATACAGGCCTTCTGCCGGTTTCTCCAGGCTAATTTCCCGGCTTATGCCTTGTCCGTTTGCCAGTATTTTTACATCATCGGTAACGGTATTACCATAAATGTAATATTTAAAGGCGGGTCTTTCCTGGCTATCCAGTATGTATCCTTTGGTAAAAAAGCCGGTACCGGTAGTATCTGCATTCCATTTATCCTGGGCGTTTGCCAGTTTAGCAATAGCTAAAACAGGTTTCGCGGTGAAATGGGTAACGCTGCCTAAGGCACGCGAGGTACCATTACCACGATCGTGAAACATAGGGGTGGCATCAACAAAACCGCCGTGCCAGCCTTGCAGCAGGGTACCGTTATCCAGATCGTAGCTGTAAGCGGTTTTCTCCGGCCCTCCTACCGATATGGCATGTACCGAGCGAACGCCCGGCGCCACATCCACAAAGCTGCGCAGCATATTGTTGCTTTCGGCGTTGATGTAGATGGGGTCGTCATCATTACCCTGCCTCATCTTAGGCAACGCTGTTAAAGGTGTAATGGAGATATTTTTAAACGCAACAGAACCATGGTCGCCCTGCAAACGCAGCGGGCCGCTTGCTTTTTCTGCACCGGCAGCGCCACGGGTAGCGCCGAACAGCTCCACATTCTCATGAATGGTTACGCCGTTCAGGTCGATGCTTATTATTTTTGCGTTGCTGATCTTCTTCCCGGCCGCGTCAAATTTTGGTGCCTGGAAGACGATCTTTATATGCTGCCAAAGGCCGGGTGCTTTACTCGCGTTTTGGCGGGGTGCAACACCGCCGTAACCTTTTTCGGCTTCGGGTTTGCTATCGTCCCAGCGCTGGTAAATACCACCATTGTTATGCGATGTGGCATTTCTCAGTCCCCAGGCATCGTCTATCTGGATCTCGTAATTCCCCTGCAGGTAAATACCCGAGTTTGCTCCTTTTGAGGTTAGATAATCAAGCTCTACAGCCACATCCCCATATTCGTTTACGGTGTATAGGTCCGAACCGGCTTTTTTTGCGGTAGACTGGTTAACCAAAATTCCATCGCCTTTGGTTGGTTTTAAAATATTTTCGGCATTCAGATCGGCGAAAACATTCCCGGCTACCGACCAGGAACTACCGGGGTTTTTAAAAGCAGACAGATCTTTAAGATCGATACGCTGGCCGAGGGCCAGTACGGTTCCGCAAAGCCAGAGCGTGGCCGTAAGACCCGCCTTTGTGACGTTTAGATTCATGTAAGGTATTTAGTTATTATTTGTTTTTCTGTACTTATACCGGCAGGGAACGCGCTATGGCATTCCAATATTCAATAGGGCTAAGATATTGAACCTATGCGACATTATTTATTGAGTAGCAATAGAAACCGTCCCGCCCCGTTTAAACAGATCGTGCGATACAAAGTACCCGTTCATTTTCGCCCCGTTCACTTTTACTGCTGTAATGGCCCTGCCCTTCCCGGGTTTGCTAATGGTGAGCAATTTGCCATTGCTTGTGCGCCATTTTACTTCGTCAAAAAGTGGCGCGGTAACGATGTACTTAGGGTCGGTGGCCGAGAAGGGGTATAAACCCAATGCGCTGAACACGTACCAGGACGACATTTCGCCGGCATCATCCATTCCGCTCAGCTCCAGTCCTTCTTTGCCAATGCCATACAGATCATTCATAATATGATCTAAGATCTTTTGCGATTTAGCAGGCTTGTTGATGAAGATATAAGCAAATGGTGCTTCATGGTCGGGCTGGTTACCCTGGCAATACTGGCCTATCATGGTTTCTACATTGCGGGCAATGTAATTGGGGTTCCACGGCAGGGTAAATAGCGAATCGAGCTTAGATTCAAATCCCTTTGGCCCGCCATACAATTGAATCAAACCCGGCATATCATGCGGTGCAAAAAAGGACACCTGCCAGGCGTTTGCTTCGCGATACATGTATTCGTAATAAGGGAACTGGGGATTAAAGTTTTTTATCCAGTCGCCGTTCTCCAGCCGCCCGCGCATAAAACGGGTGGATGGGTCGAACATGTTCTTATAGTTTTTAGAGCGGGCCATCAGGATGCGGTAGTTGGCCGTATCGCCCAATTTCCTGGCGATCTGCGCTACCGAATAATCATCGTAAGAATACTCTAAAGTTTTTGAAACACCGGCTTTGGCCTTGGTTTCCACATTTGGGTTGGCAATATCCGGGTCGGAGATGTAACCCTTTTGGATATACTCAGCGATGTAAGGCCGGGCTCCGCCCGAAACGTTGGCATTTCTCAACAGGATCTGGTAAGTGCCTTTGATATCGAAGTTATCGATTCCACGGAGGTAGGCCCCGGCGATAGAGGATGCCCCGTGGTCGCCATGAAAAAAGGTGGGGATAAAGCCTGTTTTGTCGCCTACATCCTTCATGGATTTAATGACATCAAGCGTAACCTGCGGACTGATCAAACCCAAAAGCACATCCTTATTGCGGTAGGTATCCCAAAGCGAAGGTTCCGTGTAATAATTAAAGCCCGTGTTTACCACGTTCCTTTTGGCATCTGTAAACTCGCCGTTCACATCGCTGCGCAGGGCCGGCCACAAAAACGAGCGGTACAGGCAGGAATAGAACATTTGCTTTTGCTTAGCCGTACCGCCTTTAACTTGTATAGATGAAAGCAATTTTTCCCAGTTTTGGGTAGCTTCCGCGCGGATGGTTTCGAAAGACTTGTTGCCTATTTCCTTTTCGAGATTTTGCTTTGCGTTTTCGGCGTTAACGAAGGAAAGCCCTATTTTAAGTTCTAAGGGGCCTGTACCGCCATCTGCTAAAGTGATAAGCGCGTTACCCGTACGTTTGCCGTCATCGGTCTTATCTAAACTTTTTATTTTAGTATTGATAACCACGTAGAAATAAACATTCTCTCCACCCTGGAAACCTTGTACAGCGTTATCGCCAACCTGCTTGATGTTCCAGGTGGTTACCCGGCTGTTGGCCTTGCCTAAGTCAAAAAGTATTTGCCTGTTGGTATTGTTTTGATAGGTATACTGGTGATAACCACATCTTAAGGTGGATGTGAGCTTTACGTTCACATGGTAATCATCCAAATAAACTTCGTAGAAGCCAGGAGATGCACTTTCTTTTTTATGCGTAAACCGCGAACCAAACTTGCCGGTCGCGCCGGATACGGGCAGGATGGGGATATTACAAAGGTTCCAGTGGCCCTTGTTGGTATGGGTGAATCCCAGGATCACCGAATCTTCGTACTGGTAACCGGCTCCCGAGCCATAAGCTGTAACCGGACTCAGCTGCACCATAGCGTTCGGCAGCGAGCTGCCGGGAAAAGTTAATCCCGCCCAGGAACGCCACCCCTTAGGCAGTTCGTAACCAAGAATTTTGGGATCGTTAAGCGGTGCGGTGCCTATAAAGGTGTTTACAAACTTTGTATAAACCGGCTTTGGTTGGCTTTTTACGGATGAAGTTGCAACAAGACATAGCGCTGCAATGCTTACAAATTTTCTGAGTGGACCTCTCATTTTATAAGTAATTAAAATTAGATATATGTTTGCATTCCCCTCCTTTTACAAGGCTCCCTCGGGGTTTGCACGGCCAATATCGTTATTTCTGCGCAGAATGACTCTTATCCGTGGATATATTGTTTGATATCTGTTGATCAGTTGCTAAAATCAAACCATAACGTACCGCTTACCGGCTTTCCATCCAAATGATTTTTCTGGCTTTGCGGGCCCATCACATCGGCAGATTGGAATTTGGTGCCGATAGGGTTTATCGCTTTCATAAAGCCTATACCGCCTGCCGGGAAAACGGGTTCCACATTGTTATTGCTTAACGCGGCCTGTTCACGGGCGGGCTGATACATTTGCAGGTAGGTATTTTTATCAGCGGTGTAAACGGTGAATGGTGATTCCTTATTTTCTATAACAGCCCAATTCACTTCGGCATGGTAACCTTTAAATTCGGGATAGCCCCAGGTTTCGCCGGTTATGGTATTGTTGTAGGCTTTGTGCCAAACGCCAAACTGCTGGCCTTTTAGCCGGTTCTTCCAAACACGGTACGGGCCACGGCCAAGCCATTTCATACCCGTAACTTTTTCTTCGGGGTAATTAAAGGTGATGCCCATACAATCAACATCGCCCTGCTGCGTATACCGGTATTCCAGCTTAACCGGCTTGCCGGCTGTAAAAGTCCATTTGATGTGCAGCGGTGCCGCGCCCTGATAGTCAGCATCTATTGTGTATTGGGCTTTATCTGCCTTATAAGCAAACTGTTTTAAGCTTGTATTAACCCCGGCCAGTACCGGCCCGCCCGACAAGGAAACCGTGCCGCTTGGCTTAACTACCTTTTGGATATACCCGGTAGTTTTATCAAAATAATAGCTGATTCCGTCGCATTTTACGGTTAATGTGTTATCGCTTTCGGCAATCGTTACGCCCGCTGTTTTTGCGGTTGCCGAAGCACTATTTGGAGCGGCGACAGGCGCATGGATGGCCCAGCTCCAGGTGAAAATTTCCTTTTTATCAGGATCGTAAGCGGTAAGGTAAAGGGCATCGCTTTTTTTCCATGTTGATGGCAGACCTAAATTAAATACGCCTTTTTCGCCCGGTTTTAAGTTTAATACAGCGGGGCTACCCGTGGCTTGTATGACCCCGGCCGTGGTTTTACTTTTTGCTGATGGGAATTTAACCAGCTTCCATTTAAAAGTGCACTGGCTAAAATTGGTGAACGAGTACCTGTTCTCCACCGGGATCTTTCCATCAAAATTTCCATCTAACGGCTGTGGATCGATGTAAACCGGCGACCAGATCTCTTTTACGGTATAAAAGCTCGCCTCCTTTTCGCGGTGCGGGCCTACAATACCGTCCGGCGCGTGATTACCGTCGGCGTCGTACGCGCCGTTCTTATCGGTACGGATAAGCGCCTCATCCAAAAAGGCCCATATAAATCCACCGGCGCCATGCGGATGCTTCATCATCGCGCCCCAGAAATCGTCAAGTGCAGCCCCTGCCCCGCCATCATACAGCGCGTGCATAAATTCGGTTGGGAAAAACACCTCCTGCCCGGTAGCCGCGGCGTTAACCATATATTTATAATCGGGATAGTGCTTGGTATCGGTACCATTAAACTTTTCCCACGGGTGTATAACGGTGCGTTTCTGCGGGTCGTAAAGGGCGTAATCGTTATCCAGTCCGCGGTTCCATCCGCCCTCGTTGCCGTTATCCCAAAAAACAATGGATGGGTGGTTTACATCGCGCAGCACCAGCTCTTTCACCAGCTTATGCCCTACCACGGTATCGTATTTTGCCTGCCAGCCGGTAAGTTCGTCCAGCACATAAAGGCCCAGGGAATCGCACACATCCAAAAACTCATGATCGGGCGGGTAGTGAGACATGCGCACCGCATTATTGTTCATCTCCTTCATCAGCTTCGCATCCATCAAATGGACGGCTTTGCTTAATGTACGCCCTGTTTCGGGCCAAAAGCTGTGGCGATTGGTACCTTTTAAGATCACCCTGGCACCGTTTACATAAAAGCCATCGTTAGCCCACACTTCCACCGTACGGAAACCAAACTTTTGTTTAATACGGTGTACAACGCCCTGTTTATTTTTAATGCTGACGATTACCTGGTATAGATTTGGGAACTCGGCGCTCCACAGTTGTGGTTTACTAAAGCTGCCTTTTAACTGGAGGCTATCTGCCGTGGTATTTGCCTTAACGGTTAGGGGCGTGCCAACATTTTGGCCGTTTAGCCTTTGTACCTGCCCTACAATAGTTTCATCTCCTTTTAAATTACGGGTAAAAACATTGAGCAGGAACGAGCCATCGGCTTTTGCGTTTACCGATGTTCTTGCTATAAATGTTGCAGGCACTATCTCCAGGTAAACGGGGCGATAAATACCACCTAATACCCAAAAATCGCTGTTGCGGCGCTCGGCATCGTTTACGGATGAATTTGCTGAGGTTTTATCAACCGTAACTTCCAGCAGGTTTTTACCGGCCGGTTTAAGCAGATCGGTTATATCATACTTAAAGCGGTAAAAAGCGCCCTGGTGTATGGGGCCTGCTTGTTTGCCATTCACCATTACTTTGGTATCGGTCATCGAACCTTCGAAAACGATGAATACCTTTTTGCCCGAGACGCCCGGCGACGCAAATTCGTATTTGTATAAGCCTTTTTCGTTAGCCTTTACTTTATCGTGCCCATAGTTATAGGTACCAAAACCCTGCTGCTCCCAGTTGGAGGGTACGGCTATTTTTGTCCAGTTGCCGCTTTTACGGCCATCGGTGCAATAAAAATCCCATTGCACGGTATGATCCTTATCCGTACCGGATAAATATTTAATAACCGTTTCCTGCGAAAAAGCGTTAGCACCCGTCAACAGCAATAATAATTGCAATACTATTTTTTTCATAATATTTATTTGGTATAATGGCTTGCAGCGTAAACTAAACAAGATTAATTACTCCACGGCAATTAAGAAAGAATACCGTAAATTAAAACTACGCAATCGTTGCCGATGCGGCAATAATCGGGCTGTAGAAGTTTTGTATTCGAAAAAAAGCCGGCAAGCGAAATACGCTACCGGCTTTAAGTCAACCAAGATATGAACCAATAATTATTCTGTTTTTCTAAGCCTGATGCTTCTGAGTTGCAAAAAAAGGGTTAGTCTATTTTTTCATTCCAGAAAGCAAATTCGCTATTACCCAAAAGCCATGCACCATTACGCGGAACGCCCGCATGGCATTAATCAGCATATTATTATTTATTGTACCGAGGGTTATGGCTGGTTAGAGATCAACAAGAAAAAAGTAGAAGTATCGCCCTCGCAGTTCATCGCTATCCCGGCTAATACACCACATAGGTACGCTGCTAACATGGATAAACCATGGACTATATACTGGATTCACTTTAAAGGCGAGATAGCTACTTGAGCTTATCCCGAAGAATTCAGAAAACTATAAGCCGTACCTGTCCTTTAACGAGAACCGCATCAAACCGTTTGAGGATATTTGTTTTAACCTGGAAAAAGGATACAGCAGCGATGCCCTGCGTTATGTAAATATGATCTTCTCGCATTTTTTAACGTCGCTGATATATGAGGATAAGTTCAACCACTTAGACGATAAACCAGTTGATAACGATACGGTGGAAAAAACGATCCGTTATATGCAGGACAACATTAATACCATGATACGGCTTGATGAGCTAAGCGGCTATGCCAGGCTTTCCACATCGCATTACTCTGCTATCTTCCGGGCAAAAACGGGCTATTCCCCTATCGAGTATTTCAACCAGTTAAAAGTTCAAAAGGCCTGCCAGTATATCTCGTTTATCACCATGTCTATCAAAAACATCGCTTTAAGCCTGGGGATAGAGGACCAATACTATTTCACCAGGATGTTCACCAAGTTAATGGGCATCTCTCCTAACGAGTACAGGAAGAAAGTAAAAGCAAGCCCCGGCAATATTGAGGAAAAGGTTGCAAGCGTTAAGCGTTAAAGAACGAATAAAAACATTTATTTAAAATTTAAATATCAAGCAATTGCCCGATCAGCTATTTCTTACCCATGACCGGCATTCTTTCCGTTTGAGAAAATAGTGTACTAAAAAGAAACTCCTGTGGAGTTGTTTAAGTTATAGGCAATATAGCTTTGATCAATTATTCACCTAACAAACAATTTCATGAGAAAAATTGATCAGCTAACGGTTGGCGGCTTTATGTTGCTTACTCTCGCTCTCGGTTGCGCAAAAGATGCCAACAAATCAAGCACATCTGGCGATGGTGCAAAAACAACAGTGCCACGCGCTGCTTTACCTCAAAGCGCGTTTAACCTCTGGAAAACCTGCAATGGTACCCCTTACAACATTTCGGGCACCAATGGTATCGCTATCCCGGTTGGCAACTGCAGTACCGATATTGACGCGGCCCAGCAAAAAGTGGGGCAAAACGCAACCGGGATGCAATTTAACGGCGCCTTTAAAGGTGGTAGCAATGCCAACAGTGGCGCAAGCGAGGAAGCGGTTTTTGTATGCGATAATGTAACCCAGTGGAACGGCAATGAAATGGGCTTTGTTAAAACACTGGAGAACAACGACCTGAAAGCCTATTTACAAGGTGGCGGACAGTACATTACCGCACTGATATCGCATAATGATAATGGCTACCACACATTTAAATGCCAGGCACGCGCCAACAACACCCACATGGTTGATTTTTATGTGGACGGCGTTTATAACTGCACCCTCACCAACAACAGCGGCAGCTACTACAACAAGTTTTACTATTTTGTAGGTACCAACCACTGGTACGGAGGTTCTACCCCTACAGGCCAGCAAATTGAAATGTACAACATGACTACTTACTAAGCGTAGCCAATAAATAAGCGGGGGTTAATAGCCCCCGTTTTTAATTAAGGATGATTTATTGATAGCCCATTGCCTGCAGTTTGAACAACTCGGCATACCGGCCATTTTTTGTCAGCAATTCGGTGTGCGAACCAACTTCGAGAATTGTCCCTTTATCAAGCACCAGGATCCTGTCGGCCAGCCGCGCGGTGGAGAACCGGTGCGATATCAACACCGCCGATTTCCCTTTGGTAAGTTCGGCAAAACGTTGAAACACCTCGTATTCTGCGCGGGCATCCAGTGCGGCGGTAGGTTCATCCAGGATAAGTATTTGTGCATCTTTCATATAAGCACGTGCCAGCGCTACCTTTTGCCATTCCCCTCCCGATAGTTCTATCCCCTCATTAAACCGCCTGCCGAGCCATTGCTCATAATGCCCGGGGAGTTTCTCGGCTAAGGCATCAGCCAGGCTTTCCCGGGCGGCCTTTTGGATGAGTTCGGTATTATCTATCTCGGTGATATTCCCTACAGCAATATTTTGAGAAAGGGTCATCTGGTATCTCAGGTAATCCTGAAAGATAATACCCATGTTGAGCCTGAGTTCTTCAATATTATATTCCTTCAGATCTATTCCATCTAATAAGATGCGCCCCTCCGTAGGGTCATATAAACGAGCCAGCAGTTTAACAAGCGTAGTTTTGCCCGCGCCATTTTCGCCTACCAGCGCCAACTTTTCGCCAGGATGCAGGGTGAAATTAAGATGCCTGTTTGCCCAAAGCTGGGCGTTATGGTATTGAAAACCTACGTCTTCGAAAGTAAAACCTTCCTTAATAGGGTTAGGAAAAGGCAATGGCTTTGTGGCTGTTGTTATTTTTGGGCGGATGGCAAAGAACTCGATAAAATCGTTAAGGTATATGGCACCTTGCGAAACGGAGGTGAACCTGCTCAGCATATTTTCCATCAGGCTACTAAGCTGGCGAAAAGAGCCCGCTAAAAACGTAAGCCCACCTATAGATGTTTTACCCGTTACGGTGTTATAAATAATGAAGCCATAAGCCGCGTAATACCCAATACTGCCGATGACAGAAAAGAAAGTCCCCCAACCCGACCGCCGCACCGCAAGTTTGCTATTGTCGGTATAAAACTTTTGAGACAACTTTTTAAAGCGGCCAATAATAAAATCGGCCAGACCAAATATCTTCACTTCCTTGGCAGTTTCGTCGCTGGCACCGAGGTAGCGCAGGTAATCCAGCTCACGGCGTTCGGGCGTTTGGCTACGACTGAGCGCATAGTTCTGACTATTGAAATACGATTCGCCAAGGAAAGCCGGGATAATGGCGACCAATAGCAGCACTATAAGCCAGGGATTGAACGCGATGAGTCCGGTCAGCAGGAAACCCATAGAGATAAGATCCTGCACCTGGCTCATTACTTGCGAGAGCAAAACAGTACGCCCTACGGTTTGCTGCCTGGCCCGCTCCAGCTTATCATAAAACACCGAGTCCTCAAACTGATCGAGATCGAGTGTGGCGGCGTGGCGCATAATACGAATGGAGGTGTAATTGGAGAATTGGTCGCCCAGCAGACTATCTACCAAATTGATCATCCGGTTGAGGCCATCCGTAACCACGGCGAGCCCAAACTCAATGGCAACCAGTTCCCAAAGATGTTGCTGGCTGCCACCGGAACGGTTAAGCTCTACTACCTGGTCGATAATAAGCTTACCCACATACAGCAGCAAAACAGGCATGGCAGACCTGGTAATACGCAACAAAAAACTCAACAATGTTTTTGAGGGACTACTTTGCCAAACCAAACGAAAAAGCTCCGGCAGGTTCTTCAACGCCGAAAGGCGCTGCTTAAAGGTAATATCGGTAGTTGGTATGGTGTTGCGCGTTCTCGCCATGTACCAAAGCTAAACCTTTGATGCATGGCAAAAGTTTGATATGGGTAATATTTCTAAAAAGAGGCTTTAAGGTTTCTTTTTACCCCAAAACGCGATCAACTTCTTAGCCTCTTTTGCCGAAACATGCATCACAGTGCCATGCCGCGGGTGAAAATTCATCGAGACCTCGTTATCTATTACCTTGAAGTTTTCCAGATCGGTACTTTTACAAAACTGGTACTTACCCTTCATGTAAACATCGTACATCAATATCCAGGTATCCGAGTTGATGAGTTTAAAAACATCAGCACCTTCTACTGCGTCGGTAGTTTGGTTCAAGATCTTATCGAAAAGCTCGTAACCGCCTGTAAGCGTCTTAGAAACGGCTTTTTTTATGCCGAGTCCCTGCCCTTCTGTTTTGAAGAACAAATTGTAATAGCCATCCTTATAAACAATATCAGCATCAATACATGCACCGCCATCCGGCTTATAAAAAAGTTGTTTGGGAGTACCTTCAATGCCTGTAAAATCGGCATTTACGTAGGCATAGTAAATGATATCTGCACTGTTTCCTTTGCGCATGCTCCAGTACAGCATGTACTTCTTCGCCAGCGGATCGTAAATAGTTTGTGGTGCCCAAACCCGGTTTATATCGGCAAATTCCGGTGAGTTATCTGGGATATTAACAATGCTGCTGCTCCAGTTGATCAGGTCTTTCGATTTCAGGAACACCATAGCATAGTTTGCGCCCCATCCGTTTTTTGCCACGTTCATATCCGTAGCCACCATATAAAAGGTTTTGCTATCGGCACCACGTAAAATATGCGGGTCGCGCAGACCCGCTGTTGAACTTACTTTTTCGGAAGACACTACAGGGTTGTTCGCGTTAAGCGCCCTGTAATTATAACCATCTGCACTTAGTGCAAACCTGATGGCTTCCGCGTCCTTACCATTCCCGGTAAAATAAGCAAACAGGTAAGCGCTATCTTTCCCGATTTTTGGAAGCGCGGCATCTGCAGGTTGAACGGTTTGTATTTGCGCAACCGCGCCAAGCCCGTATGTTACACCAATTAGGGTAGTTACTATTGTTCTTTTAACTGCTGTAATATTCATGTTCGTTGCTTTTAATTACTGTTTTTGATAGACTTTCACATAATCTACTTCAAAACGTTTGGGGAATTTAGTTACTGATGGATCGCCACCGTTGTCGCCGCCTACTGCGAGATTTAATAGTATGTAATGGGGCTGTTTAAAAGGGTTTATTTTTTCGGCATCCCTGTTATTCAGGTCTTTCATCTCCACGCGGTTTAGCAATTCATCATCTACATAAAGGCTAATGGCGTTCTCATCCCAATCCATCCGCCATACATGGAACTGCTTGCTCCATTCGGGGCCGAATAGCTTTACATCCTTTTTGGTGCTAAACCATTTCGCTTTGTAGACTACATCCGTCCCCGTGGCTATATTAGCCAGCAACATGCCACGGTAATACTCCATAATATCAATTTCGCCGTTTGATGGCCACTGGCCTTTTACGCCGAGTGTCCAAAACGCAGGCCATAAGCCGGAATCTACGTCTATCTTCCCACGCATCACAAACCGGCCATATTGAAACTCTTTTAGTCCACTTGTATTCATGCTCGATGCCGTGTACTCAATAAACTCACGGCTTGTTTTCCAGTTCTTGCTCCCGGCCACATAATTTGGATTGGGCAAATGCACCTTTTGCGCCTCAATTACCAACACACCGTTATGGCACATAGCATTTTGCGGCTGGTACCATTGTAATTCGTTGTTGCGGGTAAAACCCCGCTCAAACTTCCAGAATTTGGCATCGACAGGGCCTTCGTTATTAAACTCATCGGCCCAAACCAGTTTATAACCGGTAGTATCGCCGGGCTGGCATTGTGCTGCTTGCTTCAGGGTTATGGTTAGCAGTATCGCAATCAGGCTGATATATTTCATATTACTTAGTTTTTATCAAAACTGCGAATTTTAACTGTTAAGTTCCCCAATACCGTTGCCAACCGAAGTTTGATAAATCGTTGGCGGATATCCTATCAGATCGGTATAATAGGATATCATATCCTCCTTAAACCTTGCAAACGCCTCCGTTTTAACTAACGCGATCACGCTGTATCCAAACCCATATCCTGCCATCCTTGCCCCTATTACGCCTTTGTAAAAGCTACTGTACTCCGTTATGGTATCCAATTCTACGCTACTTACCCCATACAGGTTTTTTAGCGATTGATGTGACTGGTACATCAACTCACCGAAAGCACTGATATCGCCCTGTAAAAGGAACCTCTGTGCAGCCTTTACCCTATCGTTTTCTTCAATAACGTGCAGCGCGCGTTTAAAAATAGCATCATCAGCTATCAGGTATTTATGCCGATGAAGTGTAGCCGCGTCAACTTGACATAAATTATCAATCCCAAGTTCAGGTTGCAGACAGGTTAGGGCGGTATTACAGTCGGCTATTCTCTCTTTGTAAACCAATTCGGAGCGACTGCGCTGCCGGACACTGCTGATGATAGCCAGGCCATATTCACCTAAATTTAAAGGCACGTGGCTATAAGCTCCGGTTTGTCCATTTATAACTACGGCGGTGCCTTTTATGCCATGAGATGCCGTAAACCAGGCGATAGTGCCGGCATTGAAACCCACTAAATCCTGTTTCGAGGGGCAAACCAAATTCATCAACTCCATTTTGCTGTAATTGGTACTAAACAATTCATTTAGCCCAAAAGCGGTTACTATTTCCATTGACGATGCCGAAACCTCTCCGATAAAAAACGGCAGATCGGAAACGTAGAGCATATCAAGCCCGCCGGTAAGCTGATGCCCCTTTGCCGAAAAACTACTGAGCACCGCCAATGGCCTGTTATACCACAGGCCATTTATTTCCTGGTGAGGCGCATCAATAGGTATATCCAGCGTTTCTTCAAAATTCGCGCTGCGAAAACGTAGCACGCCGTCGTCATTCGGCGCCAACAAGAGGTAAGTACCCATGCTGATGGCGCATGATATACTAAAACCGCCATTTTGTACGGCGTGTTCGCCCAGTAAATTCACCCAGCCCGGGCAGAAATAATCCTTAACAGGTTGCTTGTTAAACAACCTGTTAAATTCTACGCCGGCGGTTGCTATATTAGCCATAGTTAGTTATATACCTCGTTTAAAATGGGGAAATTAATTGCAGATAGTTTTATTTGCGTCATAACACAGCCTATTCCCTTCACTTTTCGAACACATTCAGGTCCCATTTTTCGGCCCAGTTTATTTCGATTTCATCTCCTTTAAAAGTGACAGGCAACCACAGGTATCTGCCATCGATAGCATCTTTGGGTGTCCATTTATCGGCCATAAAAATGAAGGCATCCTTTTTACCGGCTATGGGCAGCACATAGGTGCTTTGGCCGCCAAAAGTAATTTCGGCACCTGCACCTTTGCAGGGGTTGCCCCGGTAGGTCCATGGGCCATAAATTGATTTAGCAGTGAACCAACGCGCGGGGTTTGGATCCCAACCCGTAGTGCCCGAGCCAATTAAATAATAAATGCCGTTGCGCTTAAATATGGCAGGAGCTTCGGTTTGATGACCGGCGTATACCCGTGAAAACTTGCCGGTATGAGCGGTATAGTCGTCGTTCAGTTCGGCAATGTCCAGTGTAAAGTTCTCTTCGGCCGAAAATATGTGATAGGCTTTGCCGTCGTCATCTACAAAAACGTTCATATCGCGCGCCATTTGCCCACCCGGCAGGTCACGGCAAAAGAACCCCTCGCTTTTGTTTTTTGGATTAGCACAGTCTACTTTGTCGGCATCGGGCGTACCTTCCGGATAAAAAGGCATAAAGCCTGCATTTGGCCTATAACTTTTAATAAAAGTGTACGGACCAGCAACCTTATCACTGGTAGCCAAACCCGTGCGGGCGGCTTTATAACTCTGTCCGCGCAATTCCAGGTGGAACCACATCACATACTTTTTAGTCTTTTTATTATACACCACTTTTGGGCGCTCCAGTATGCAACCTTTGGCAATATCGTTTGTAGAATCGGGCGATACAGGCAGCGCGATGCCTTCATCCTTCCAGTTATACATATCTTTTGAGGAATAGCAATGCACACCAACCATAGCGCGGTTGCCCGCACCACCGGCTATTTTATGCTCGCCAAACCAATAGTATTTGCCCTTATCAAAAAGCAACCCGCCGCCATGGGCATTAATGTGGACGCCATTGTTATCGGCCCAGATGGTGCCGGGTGTAAATTGCGTTGCTTTAACCGCCTGGGCTTGTGCCGAAAGAAATGCGCCGGCAAGCAGGCATATGGTAAATGTTATTCTTTTGATATTCATGTAAGCTATAGGTGTTATTTTTTGATGTCTAAAGCGTGGTCGGCAGGTACGTCCTGCCCGCTCCAAATTTTAACCGAGGTCCATGGGGCATCGGGACTGCTCCAAAAGTCATCGGTATCGGGCAAGCCGAGCGGCAGGAAAATATCGGCACAGATATAAAGGCTGCCCGTTGTGATATAAAAATCGGCCAGACCCGGCTGCTTTCCGTAAAGCCCTATATTGAGCCAACCCGCGTCATTAAAAGTTTGCGGCGCGCCCAATGTTTTTTGAATGAGGGCGGTTAATGCTCCCCTTACCTGCGCAGGCAAAAGTTTGGCTGGCAGTTGTTTTTTATAAGCCACATCGGCCAGGTGCGTAAACAGCCCGCCACGGTATACGATAGAACGCCCCGTTGCCGGGAAGCTGCCATCAGTATTGATGAGCCGTTCCAAAATTTCGGAATAACGTTGGCCGACGGTTATTTCGCGTGCCAGCTCCGCGCCGTATTTTTTACTTTTCTGGTTCAGCACATCCAATATGGTGCTAAGGTTGGGGTGGATAACAATGCTGTTATAATAATCTAAATGGAACTCCATTCCGTCAGAATACATACCGTCGCCTACGTACCAGTGCTGGGTAAATTCGCGTACGGCGTACTCTACGCGTACCGGGTCGTATCCCAGGTCGTATTTGCAAAAGAAAGCTTCTATCATCCCCGAAAACAAGATCCAGTTACTGTAAACGGGAACGGTATTGCGGGTTGTTTTCATGGCATCAACCACCTGCAGTTTCACCTTCTCATCCAAATGTTCCCACAGCCATGGCGAGCGGATAAGGCCCAGCGCTACAAAGGATGCATCAACCAGTGGCTGACCGCCGCTCCATTGCATATAATCTTTTGCCTGCGGATTCACAGCGTTGGCTATGGCTTTTAAGGCCCATTCGCGGTATTGGTTACGCAGCTTTATCTCTTCAGCGTCGCCTCCCTCAGATTGCAGCCAGGGGGCTATACCGCTTAGCGTACGCCCAAACGCCTCAAGGTAGCCGGCTTTGGTTCTGCTTTCCTTATTGTCTATCCTGTCAGAAAGTTCCATCTGCATTTTCACCTTCAGCTGGTCTTCGGCAAGATTGGATAGTACCGGGCGAGCTACCTTATCCATATAGCCTAACCATATCTTGCGCACGGACACAGCCTTCGCAGGCTTTTTTTGCGCGAAAGACAATAGCGATACGGATATAAGCAACAAACAGGTTAAGGTTTTTTTCATCATCAGTTCAGTGTTTTAGCAGCCTTAATTTTAACCGGCTTTAGTTTTCCAAAAACATTCACGGGTTTTATGTTTCCATCCGCGTCAAAATACATGGGTTCGATACAGGTTTCGCGGTTATAGCCATTACCATCAGGTATTTTAAAACGATGATAGGCAATGTACCATTTATCGGTACCGGGCACCTGTACCACTGAATGGTGTCCCGCCCCTTTTACCACGCCCCTGCCTTTTAATACCGGATGCCCTGCTGCCTTTACAAATGGGCCAAGCGGCGATTTAGAGGTAGCATAAGCGATAGAATAACGGGGGTCGCGGGTATCGTACTCCGACCACATGAGGTAATAGATGCCTTTACGTTTGATCATAAAAGGCCCTTCGTTGTAACCTTCGGGCTTAAAGGAAATTATTTTGGTAGTGTCGTAGCTTATCATATCGTCGTTAAGCTTCACCACGTTGCATTGCCCCTGCCCAAAGTACAGGTACGCGCTGCCATCGTCGTCCACAAAAGCCATGGGATCTATCATTTGACCGGGCAATAATCCCTTCCTGATGAGTGGCTTGCCCAGGGGATCTTTAAACGGCCCGGTTGGTTTATCGGCAACCGCTACGCCTATGTTTACATCGGCAGAATAGTAATAGTAATATTTACCGTTTTTGGTGGCGATGGTAGGTGCCCAGGCCCGCACCTTTGCCCAACTAAGATCGGTTGGCAGGTTCAGGATAACACCTTCGTTCTTCCAGGTGGTGAGGTTATCTGAGGACCAGCAACTAAAAGCCGTTGACTGCCAGCCAACCGTACCATCGGTAGTTGGATAGATGTAGAATTTATTGTTAAAAATAGCAATGTTGGGGTCCGCGTATACGCCGGGTAAAGTCGGAGCAGGAGCGTTCAATGTATCTACCGATTGCGCCTTAACAACTGTATTTATGCCTGTAACAAGCAGTATTGCTGCTATGCATTTTAGTATCATTCCGTTTCTATTCATTATTTGCGTTTAAAGTTTTTATACCTGTTTAAAGCCTCTATAAAGTAATAATCCGCGTAGGTAAGTGGTACATCCACTTCAGATTTTGCGGGCAAGCTGCCTACGCTATGCTCCAAAATGAAGCCACCGTTGGTTCCCGCAGTTGCAAAGTATTTAGGCCCAGATAGGTTTCTGATGATAGTTTCTGCCGTGTGGAAGTATAACGCGCCCGATTTACCGCCCGTATACTTGCACAATTCTAAAAATGCCGAAGCCATTACCGCTGCCGCGGAAGCATCGCGCAAGGCAGTTGGCTTACCGGGTGCATCGTAATCCCAGTAGGGGATCTTATCGGCAGGCAAATCAGGATTATTGAGAATAAACTGTGCGATATGATTGGCCTGCGCCAAATATTTTTTATCTTTTGTAGCGCGGTACATTACCGTGTAACCATATAAGCCCCATGCCTGCCCACGAGCCCATGCTGAGCTGTCTGCAAAGCCTTGCGCGGTTTTGCGCTGCTGCACTTCGCCGGTTTCAGGGTTGTAGTTTACAACATGGTAAGAACTATAGTTTGACCTAAAGTGGTTTCTCATGGTTGTGTTAGCATGGGTAACCGCTATCTTATAATAGCTGGAATCGCCGGTAACTTTTGTGGCCCAAAACAGCAACTCCAGGTTCATCATATTATCGATGATGACCAGGTAATCAGTTTTTTTTGAATCCCATGATTTGATGCACCCTACCTTTGGGTCGAAACGGGTGGCCAGCGACTTTGCGCTATTGATCAGGATCTGTTTGTATTCGGGTTTAGGCTCTACCGTTAAAGCAGTCCCGAAACTGCAATACATCATAAAACCAAGATCGTGTGTGGTGGTGTTGTATTGCTCTTTGGCCAGCACCTGCATCGTTCGGTTGGCCTCGTTTAAAAGCGCGGGATCTTTTGATTGCTGATACAGGTAAAGCAGCGTACCCGGGTAAAAACCACTGCACCACCAGCCCGAACCACTGGTTTCGAATTTATCTGTAGCCGCAAAGTATGTTTTGGGGAATTGATCGCCCTGTAGCTTTATAGCCATCAGCTTGTATTGCGCAGCCGCGTTTTTGTAGTCAGCAGCTATCGTTTTTAGCAGTTTAGCATCGGGCTTAAACCTTGTTTGCCCATACGAGCCAACAACGGTAAGCATGGCTATCAGCAAAGCAGGTAATAACTTTTTGATCATCATTAAATCTTTAACCATTATTATTTTATTAGTTTCGGTTTCCACTCAATCACCTGCACAGGCTGGGGCTTTACCGCTGCGGTTCCTTCTCCATCTATTTGCGTGGTATTCTGCACAAACAGGTTTAATATTTTTTTATTCATCCACAATTCGGTGTCGTAGCTTGGCTCCCAGGAACCAACAGATCCGGTGGATATATCAGACAATGTCCAATCCCCTTTACTCAAATTATTATTGATCGCCATAGAAACCTTGCTGCCTCTTTCCTCATCCCTAAAGATAACCGCTGCAGCCATGCTTCCTTTTTGTTTCCAGGCCACCATCTGCGGGCGCGAAACCGGGATAGCTTTAGTCCCTATGCCGTTCAGGCTAAAAGCCGTTTTTCTGAAACCTAAATTAGCAGTACGCCAATCGCCCTTACTATAATAAACCAGGTGGTACTGCGGCACCGTTTGGCCTGTCTCGCGCCAGTAAGTAGCTATGTAAGGATTGCCCTCTTCATCGGCAAACATCGATGTTTGGTTGATCAGTTCGCTTTTTTGCGGGATACGGGCCGCGTACTCTGCAGTTGCTGCTGTAATTGGCAGACTGTATTTTTCGCCGCTGGTACGTTCCCAGGTTTTACCGCCATCGGTAGATCGCGCGTAGCACATATCATGGTTACTGGCTACATCAGGCGATTCGCGCCACACCCACGAAAGGTGGATGGCTCCCTTATTATCTGTAGCAATTTGCCAGTAGGCATTTCGGGCCCTTTCTCCATCTATCAGGTTATCCTGTACGCGGAGCCATTTCTTTGTTTTAATACTATACCTGTTCAAAATAAGGTTACCATTACCCGATTGCCCATCGCGGTAGAAAAACAACAGGTCACCGCCCGGTAGTTTGTAAAACTCAGGGTAGGTTACTTTATCCTCGTTTTGGCCCGTCATCGGTAGTTTTGCACCCAGAACTAAGCTGCCCGGCAATACACCACGGGCATAGTTAAGCTGTTGGTTATGATGTCCCCAGGCCATATGCAGATACCCTGCCCCATCAACCATTATACTGATGGATCTGTGCGCGTCTGCAGCATCGCCTTTATAGGTGGTTTGTTGAATTTGCCATTGCTGCGAAGTTTGCGCCCGTTTAGCCAGCACCACAAACTGATCGGCATTGTAAAAGGCCGCGTATTGCGTGCCTTTAAAAGTAACCAATGAGTTTTTGCGAAAAACAACCGTATTAACCGAGTTATTTGCCCAACCATTTTGGGCTATGGTATTTACCTGTGCAAACACGGTAAATGGGGCCGTTAAAAACAGCGCATAAAGTAAGTATATCTTTCTTTTAATCTTTGGGTTTAACAACATAGGATCCATCTAAAATGTAAGCGGCAGCATCGCGCTGCCGCATTACAACCAATATATGTACTATCTCTCTAATAGCCGGGGTTTTGATCTAATACCGCATCTTTATTCAATTGAATTTCACTCAATGGGATGGGCAGTAAAAGGTTTTTAGCAGCAATGCCCGTAATAGGTTTAGCCGGGTCATTTGAGTTAAGGCGGGTTGCGCGCTCAACCAGTGTACCTGTACGCATCAGCGTCATGCGGCGGTTTTCCTCGCCTAACAGTTCGCGGGCGCGCTCATCCAAAATGAAATCCATATTCATTTGTGATGCGTTCACCTGGTCGGCCTGCGCCCTTGTGCGTAAAACGTTTATAGTTGTAGCAGCTTCGGCGGTTTTGCCTTGCTTCACCTGCGCTTCGGCTAATAAAAGATAGGTTTCGCCTAAGCGCATCAGCATAAAATCTTTAATCATGGCATAACCAAAGGTATCATTCGGGTCGAAAGCTCCCCATTTGGTAGTGCTCGGGCAAATTCTGAAAAGCGTATCCGGCCCGGTAAATGGTATCTGCTTACCATATTTGGATGCATAGGCGGGTGCCGGGTCATTGTAATAATAGTGCCTTTTAATGTTATATTCCGAATTGCGGATATCGTTGCCTTTATAGAGGCCGTACAGCACCCAATTGCTTAAACGCAACCTGGCAATCCCACGCCCACCAAGGCTATCGGCAATTTGCATACCTGCAACGCTGTAGTAAGCCGCGCCCCAAACACGCCTTTGTTGCGGGTTATCAGTAATACCACCTACAACTACTGTTGGGTTTTCCTGTTCCAATACCCATATGGCCTCGGTGTTCCCCTGCGATCTCCTCTCGTTACCGTATTTAAACATATCGGAGAAGTAATCGCCCGGCAAACTCGACTTTGCACCGTAACGGGCTTTGATCAAACTAAATTTACCACTGCTGATGATGGCTTGCGCGGTTTGCTCGGCCAGGTCGTTTTTATTCATCCGCAGGTAAACCTCGGCAAGTAACTGCATGGCCATAAACTTATTGGCACGGCCGTACAATTTACCTTTTGTGTTAGTTTTAACGTTTTCAATATCGGGCAGGTTGGCCGCCGCGAATACCAGGTCGGCAACAATGAAATCATTCACCTGGGTTAGCGGTGCCCGCACAAAATCTGTTTTGGGGCCGGTAAGCGCGTGCACTACCAATGGCACAGCGCCAAAGCATGTTGCCAGGTTGTTGTAAGCATAAGCCCTAAAGAACCTCGCTTCGGCATTTACAGATTTTTTGCCGTTTGCACTCAGGCTGGTTACGCTTGGGTTTTCCACCCCATCAATAATAATATTGGTAAGATTCACCAGTATAAAGTTGCGGTTCCAGGTGCGGCCGGCGGCCCCATCTGTGGGTGTTAATGATGCATAATTGTAGTAAGGCACTTCTACACCCTGCTGATTTGTGGTAGAGTTTGCAATATCGGTGCCAACGGCCCAAACACTTGGCCAGCCCTGCTGATCGGCCCAGGAGAATATGGTGCTCACATGATTATACAGGCCTACTAACGATGCTTCGAAACCTAAAGAGTCGGTAAGTGTTAGTGGCGTGTATGACGAATATGGTTTTTCGTCGAGGAAGTTTTTTTTACATGATGACGATGCAAAAAACAAAGCTGACAACCCTGCCAGTATGGTTATATATTTTTTCATATCAATGTTCTTTAAATGTTAACGTAATGACACGTTGAGGCCCAATATAAATGTGCGTGTAAGCGGGTAATTGTTTGTCCAGTCGCCAGAGCCCCTTGTGGAGTAGTTATTCTCAGGATCCCAGCCTATCCAGTTGGTAAAAGTGTGCAGGTTGCGCCCGCTGGCGTAAACTGTCAATCCACCTACATGGAGTTTCTGCAAAACCGATTGCCCAAACACATAGCTCAGCGTTATGTCCTTTATACGGGTGTAGCTCGCATCAGAAGCGTAGCCGTAGCCTCTTGTATTATTGTATGATAAAGCCGGGCGGGTGTTGCTTTTGTTATCAGCTGTCCAGTAACCAATTTCGGCAGGCGTGTTACGGCGGCCGGTTTCATCGCCATAGGTAAGGTCGGGGTTGTTTTTCGTCATACCCTGCGCGGTTTGTATAAATACGCTCAGGTTGATGTTTTTATAGTGGAAAGTATTGGTTAAACCGCCTGTCCATTTCGGGGTAGTTTGGCCTAATATTGTCCTGTCGCCATCTGGTGTTATTTTACCGTCACCATTCAGGTCGGCAAATTTAAGATCGCCTGGTTTTGCACCTGGGTCTTGTTTAGAGGCATCCTCTCCTGTTTGCCAAATGCCGGTCATTTTATAATCATACACTACGCTGATGGGTTTGCCAAGGAACCAGCGGTTACCCAAATCGTCTTTACCATCGCCGTACAGATAAGTGATCTGATTTTTATTGGTAGCGAATACGATGGTAGTTTCCCAGCGGAAATCCTTCGATTCGATATTGTGCGTGTTCAGCGTTACTTCTATACCCCTGTTTTGGGTTCTGCCAATATTATCAAATACCGAAGAATAACCGGTCACGATTGGCAGGCTTCTTAATAGCAGCAAGCCGTTTGTTTTATTTTGATAGGCATCAACGGTACCGCTTACACGGTTATTAAATAAAGAGAAATCGACCCCGATGTTAGCCGTTTTTGTATTTTCCCATTGCAGGGCGGCGTTACCCAGGTTGCCCGCAAGCACACCAATGGTGCTGATACCATTGAACGGAGAACGCGCGGTACCATCTGTTGTAATAGTACGATACACCGGGATGGCTTCGTTACCCGTTTGGCCGTAAGATAACCTTAGCTTAAGGTTATCTACCACCTTCGAGTTTTTCATGAACGATTCATTACTCACATTCCAGCCCAGAGCTGCCGAAGGGAATACGCCATTTTTGGTTGTGTTAGCACCAAATACTGATGAACCATCGCGACGGGCGGTAATAGTTAACAGGTAACGGCTGTCGTAAGAATAGTTTACCCTGCCCATTTGCGAGTTTAAGGCATACCTGTCGCGGTACGATCCGCTCGTTTGTGTAGCGCCGGCACCCAGGTTATCGGCACCCAATTCATCATTTATAAAGCCGCTTGCTCCTGCGTTGGTTGAGCTGTATTTGCGTTGCTGCGAACTGTATAACCCGGTAAAATCAAGGTGATGTTTACCCCAGTCTTTAGCGTAGCTCAGGATATTCTCCAGTGTGTAGCTATTGGTAGATGCGTTAAAATTACTGGCGGTGCCTATCATATCATTTGCCGACCTGCCTGTGTAGCTGGATCTGCGCTCGGGGAAAAAGGTATAGCCCGCGTTTAAACGGTATTTCAAACCAGTAAGCACACCAGGGAATTTAATTTCGGCATAGCCATTACCATTGATATTGGTTGTGCGGCTTAGCTGCTTGGTAGTTAAACCCAACATAGGGTTGGTGTATAGCTGCTCTGGGTTCATCGGATAAATGGCATAGGTACCGTTGGCATTGTACTCCTGGCCATAAGGGCTCATGGCAGTTGCAAACAACAGATTGGCACGGCCGCCATCGTAATTATTGCTGGATAAAAACAGCGATGTACCGATGGTTAAAAAACTGGTTACGTTAACATCCAAATTTGAACGAAGGGCGACACGCTTAAATTGGTAGCCTTTAATTACGCCCTTTTGATCGAGATAGTCGCCCGAGATAAAGTACTTCACATCGTTTGATCCGCCCGAAACGCTCAGGTTATGATCTTGTATCACGCCCTGCTGCGTAGCTTCTTTTACCCAATCGGTAGTTTTGCCTGCGTTATAATTGGCCAATTCGCCAAAGTTTGGCACCGGGCTGTTTTGCGGCGTGTTTGTTTGTTTCAGAAAGTCGGCATATTTTTGTATATACTCGGCACCGTTACGCGGCGTGAGGATACGGGCCAGTTCTTCAACACCTGCGTAACCGTTATAGCGTATTACAGGTGTGCCGGTGTTACCACGCTTGGTAGTAATTAATATTACACCATTAGAACCATTGGTGCCGTAAATAGCGGTGGCCGATGCATCTTTCAGGATCTCTACCGAGGCGATATCATTAGAGTTGATATCATTTAACGAACCGCCTGTTTTGCTCAGCGGGATCCCGTCTACTACCACATAAGGGCCGGAGTTGGCGTTGATGGAGTTTTGCCCCCTGATGAGTGCTGCCGGCTGGCTGCCCGGTACAGATGAGGTGGTAGTAACTGTTACACCTGCAACTGCGCCTTCAATAGCCTGCAATACGTTGGTAACCGGCAATTGCGACAGGCGCTGTTTTGGCACCGATGTTACCGAACCTGTAACGTCCGATCGTTTTTGTGTACCGTAACCTACCACTATTACTTCGGCAAGATCTTTACCGCTGTTCATTAGCGTAATTGTAAGTGCATTGCTTGCCTGGCTTACATTAACTGTTTTACTGGCCATACCCACAAAAGACACATTAAGTGTTGACGGGGCCACTAAGTTTAAAGTAAACTTACCGTTAACATCGGCAACAACGCCCTGCGACGTACCCACCACGCCTATGCTGGCTCCGGGTACCGGGACGCCTTTATCATCAACCACGGTACCTTTTACGGTAAAGGGCCCGGTTTGCGCATAAGATGCGCCGCCTAAACCCATAATGAGCGCACTCATCAGTAAGGTTAAGCGAATTAAATTTGTAATTGTTTTTCTCATATTGTTTGTTAGTTGGTTTGCAAGAGTTTATTGGTCTTTATCGGTGTTGATTAAATTCAGCCAGATAAGGTCGGTGCAATTCCCGTGCGCTTTAAGACCCGTTAAAGTTCATTTAGTTTGTTGGTTAATAATTGCACCGTAAGTATTAAATGTAGAACTTACAGTTATTGGTTAAGACGAAATAAGGGTATTTTTTTTTAAGAAGAGAGGGGTAAAACTGTAAAATTAAGGGGGGTAAAATTGATAATTAAGTATTTTCTATATAATTAATCCCAAATTGGCAATTTTCTTTACCGAAATGTTTGCTCTACCGAATAGTTTTTATTGAAAGCCTGGCGGTGTTGTTTAATAAACTCCGATGGCTTAATGCCGAACAGCTTGATAAACTGTTCTCTGAAATACTTAATATCGTTAAAACCGGTATTAAACGCGGCCTCGTTAACGTTACAATTGGTATTGATCATCATCTCGGCTGCTTTGCGCAGGCGCACAAACCGCACAAAATTATTTACCGACTGCCCACTGATGGATTTTATCTTTTTAAACAGACTCGAGTAGCTCATCCCCATTTCATCGGCGATGGTTTTTACGTCGAAATCCGGTTCCATCAGGTAATTTTCGATGATGGCTATACACTTGTACAAAAATTCTTTATGATCTTCGGAGATGTTGCGCGTGGTAGATTTAAGGGTTACTTCGTTGTAAAAATAGTTCTGCAGCTCGCGCCTGTCCTTCAAAATACCCTGCACACGTGCCACAAGCAGGTCTTTCTCAAACGGCTTGGTTACAAAATCAACCGCTCCTACCTCTATCCCCTTTAGTTTAACCTCAGGGTTGCCGTCTCCGGTAAGCAATATAACGGGGATATGACTCAGCGATGAATCTTGTTTTATAATGCGGCAAAGGTCGATACCCGAAAGGGCACCCATGGAAATATCACTGATAACAAGGTCGGGCAGGTGTTTTTTGATCAGCTCCAGGCCTTCTTCGGCGCTTTTTGCCTCAAACGTTTTATAACGCTCCTTAAATATCTTTCGGATATAATCGCGCAGTTGCTCATTATCGTCAATAATAAGGATGGATTGCCTGTCTGATATCAGTAGTTCAAAATTGGCAACTTCTTCTTCGGCCGGCTTTTCATTTATCGCCTCGCCGGTTATCAATTCGTCTATCAGGTGCTGGCTTGGCTCAATGCTTTCCGGCTGGGTGTTTGATTCTTGCAATCGCTTTTTGGGCAGGCTAACCGTAAATATGGTACCTTTAAGGTTGCTACCTGTGTAGGAGATGGTTCCGTCGTGACTGTTGATAAAACTTTTAGATAAATAAAGCCCGATGCCAAAGCCGGTTTTAAGCGAAGTATTATCTTTTATCTGGTAAAATTTATCAAACAGCTTTTCGCCGATACCCGGGGCTATGCCGCAGCCATTATCCTCCACCTTTAAAATAACGCTTTTATCTGTTTCTTCCAAGGTGATATCTATCTCGCCACCTATCGATGTGAATTTTATGGCGTTGGAGATGAGGTTAAATATCGCTATCTCTATCTTCTCGCGATCTGCCGCTATAATAAGCTCCTGAACATCAGAATGATAACTGTATTTAATGCTTTTAATTTTTGCCTGGTGTAAAAAACAGGCGTATACATCTTTAGATAGTTTGGCAAAGTTGAGGTTAACCACATTAAGGCTATCGTTTTCGCTTTCTGTTTTTCTGAAAAGCAGCAAATGATCTACCAGGCCCAAAAGGCGGCGGGCATTGCGGTAAATGGTGTTTAACTCATCGCTGTGTTTATTGCCATCACTTTGCAGGAGGTCCTTTATCGGGTTGATAATAAGCGTAAGCGGCGTACGGAACTCGTGCGAAATATTAGTAAAGAAAGAGAGTTTCTTTTCATTCAGTTCTTTTTCGCGCTCAACTTTCAGGTTGGCTATCTCTACCTCGTATTTCAGCTTTGTTTGCCTTATCCGATACAGCCAAAACCAATAAATAACGGCAGATAACGCCGAGATGTAGAGCAGGTACGCCCACCAGGTACGATACCAGGGCGGCAAAACGGTAATCTGCAGGGTTAGTTGCCTGCCATTCCATTCGCCGGCGCTGTTAGTGGTCTTTACCCTCAATATATATTTGCCCTCGTTTAAGTGGCTGTAGTAAGCTGTTTTAATTTTGCCAACGTAGTTCCAGCCATGATCCCAGTTCTCCAGGTAATAGGCATAATTCAGTTTATCAGGAAAAGAATATTCGGGCGCTGTATAGTCAATGGCCAGCGTAGCTTCATTATAAGACACCGTGATTTGTTTAAGATCAACCACGGCGTTACTGTTGGTGTAACTAACATTCCCATCTATCGGTTTATTATTGATCTGAAGCCCTGTAAACTTTAATTCGGGATGGTGCAGCGCTACGCTTATGCTATCCGGATAAAATATATTAAAGCCATTGATGCCTCCAAAAGCCAATTCGCCGGAACTTAACCTTACCGCTGCATTAAAATTAAACTGGTTGCTTTGCAACCCGTCTGAAGCATAAAAATTTTTAAAGGTGTTGTTCTTCGAATTATACTCTGTTAGGCCATTGTAAGTGCTCGCCCATAACTTCCCGCTGCCGTCAACAACAACATTCAGCAGCGAATTGCTGGGCAAGCCATCCGAGCGTGTAAAGCGTTTTAATGTTTTAGCCGCGATGTTATATCGCAACAGCCCGCCGCCCTCGGTACCTATCCACAAGTTACGTGCGTTGTCCTCTGTGATAGACCTTACCGCGTTCTTCACCGTAATAAATTGGTGTCGCTTATCTAAGGTGTCTATTTTTATAAGCCGCGAATAATCGCCGGCCCAAAGCGTACCGGCCTTATCTTCAAAAATGGCGTGGATGTTGGTTAGCTGGTTGTCAAACACTTCAAACCTATCGGCCTTTCGGTCATATTTATACAGCGTACCGCCACGCGTGGTGCCCGCCCAGAGGTTGTTGTGGCTATCCAGGTAAAGCTTCCATAAGTTTTTATCGATGGCTTTGGTGGTGCTGTTATAGCAATCGTAATGAATAAATCTTTGTGCTTGCGCGTCGAACCTATCAATACCTCCGCTAAACATCGCGGCCCAAAGTTGTTTTTTCTTATCATGTACCAGGCTCACCACAAAATTACTACGTAGGGACGAGGCATCTGAATTATGTACATAATTAGTGAATTGGTTCGTTTTGCGGTTCCAGTAACTTAATCCGCCACCATCGGTACCTATCCAAAGGTTATGAAGATAGTCCTCGCAAAACGATATGATAAAATTATTAACTACACTGTTTTTATTAAAGGGGCTATGGGTGATCAGTTTAAACTGGTTGCGCCTGCTATCTAAAAAACTTACGCCTCCCCTAAGCGTAGCAATCCACATGCGCTGTTCGTTATCCTGGTAAACCATACTGATAGCATCGCTATGCAGGTTATTATTATCGCCTGCGCCACTAACAATATACCTAACCGCATGGCTGGCCGTATCTAAAACATTTACGCCACCGCCGTTTGTCCCCAACCACAACTCCCCCGATCTTGAAAATTTGATATCAACAATATTCTCGTTATTTAGCTTAACTGCGGCGGTGACTTTCGATAGTGATTTACTTGTTAAATTATAGGTAAAAAGGCCATTGTCGGTACCTATCCAAACCTGGTGCCTGGCGTCTGTTAAAATGCAGTTGGCATACTGTATGGCCTGGCTTACTACTTCAATTTTACTGTTTTGCCTATTAAGCTTGCACAGCCCAACGTTGCGTATAAATACCCAAATGTTGTTTGCACCATCAATAGAAAATGCTTGCACACTATAGGTTTTATCGCCATTTGGCAGAGCGATCTGTTTGCTAACAGAATCGCCGGCACGGCAAATAAAAAGCCCGGCGTAATCGGTACCGGCATAAACATTCCCCTTATTATCAGTTTGCAGGGAAGTAATGTTATTAGCTATTTTCTGTACGGCAGTACTTCCGGCACCTTTAAAATAAACCGGGTGAAAGCGCGAATCGGTATAATCAAAGTACACCAGGCCCTTTAATGTCCCCGCGAAGATGTAGTTTCCCGAGCCGGCCACGCGGTTAACGTGGTTATCATTTAATGAACCCGCGTCCTCCCAAACATTCCTGAAGATTTTTACGGTACTACCGTCATATTTATTGAGCCCGTCATAGGTGCCTATCCAAACAAAACCATGATGGTCTTTATAAACACTGGTAACAGCGTTGTTAGAGAGTCCCTGTTCGATACCTAGGTACTGTACAGACTGTTGCCCAAAAGCGCAAACGCCCGATAATAAAATACCGGTCATAAGTAAGCAAACGCACTTGAGCAATAAAACTCTCTTCATCAAACTGGCTATAATTGGTTTTCCATAGCAAACAAAACTACTCATTGTTAACTATAACTTTATACCCGAAAATTATCTCTTATAACCGTTTATTATCTTTTTGAAAAAACACGGCTATATAATTCACCTGCGAAACAGAGGATAACCGCCATCATTATGATCGGGGCTTTGTGCGGATCTTTTTTACGATGCCGGCATTTATTTTTAGCTTGGCCTCAGTTTATATTAACCCATGCTAAAAGCTTACAAATTATACACCGGCGAAGACGGACACTCACATATTATAACAGGAACAGTAAACGAGGGCATACTTAACCAGGCCTCTACTATCCGTTTCCAGGAATCGCCGCCGCATTCATTTTACGATTGGCATAACGCCCCTGCCTGCCAGTACGTAATAAACCTGCTGGGTACGCTGGAATTTGAAACATTCCCAGGCGAAACATTCACATTAAACCCCGGGGAAATACTGGTTGCCATGGATACCACCGGCACTGCCCACCGGTGGAAAATGAAAGGTGAAGACCCATGGAGACGCGTTTACGTAGCCTTTGACGAAAGCCTGCCCGTGAATTTTGTAGAGGATAAAGAATAATAGCCGCAGTTTACCGTCCCGCGGCGAACTGTTTGCTTTTTCTTTATACCTTACCGCATGAATAAGCATGTAGTTTTAATTATACTCTTCTTTGCGGGACTCGTCCTTTCGGCTATTAACCCGCACGATTATTTCACCTGGATACTGGAGGTTTTCCCGGCAATAATTGGTTTTATAGTGCTGGTGCTAACCTATAAGCGCTTTCAATTCACTTATTTAACTTATGTGATGATATTGCTGCATTGCTATATCCTGTTTATTGGCGGGCATTACACTTACGCTGAAGTGCCGGCCTTCAACTGGATTCGCGATACCTTCCACCAGGCACGCAACAATTATGATAAAATAGGGCATTTTACCCAGGGCTTTGTACCGGCTATCATAGCCCGCGAGTTATTTATCCGCTGCGGAGTTATCCTCAAAAAAAGTTGGGTGGCATTCTTAACCGTATGCGTTTGTATGAGCATCAGCGTAACCTATGAATTTATCGAGTGGTTTGTATCGGTAACATCCGGCTCCAGTGGCGATTCTTTTTTAGGAACCCAAGGCGATATATGGGATACCCAAAGCGATATGCTTTTTGCTACCATAGGCGCTATTTGTATGGTGATATTTTTTAGCAGATGGCAGGATAAGCTGATAGATGATGTGCAGATGCGAAAAAACGTACAGGTTTAAGGCCTGCATAAGCGTTCAAATAGTCCCTCGTTGCCAGGGTAGTTTGTTAGCAATTCTTCCTTCTTCGCCATTTCAAATTCGCCGAACTCAAAGCCGGGCGCCACGGCGCAGCTAACCAGCGTATAGCCGGTTTTAGCAGTTACCTCTGCCGCGAACCACAAACCGGCGGGTACAACTAAAGATAAGTTTCCGCCCGGCTGATCTGAAAGTTGCAGCGGTTTATGCTCTCCTTCGGTAGTTATTACATGCACGGTAAGCGGCGCGCCTTTATGAAAATACCAGATCTCATCGGAAGAGATCTTATGAAAGCCCGAATAATCTTCCCCCTCTAATAAGTAATAAATGGAAGTACAGGCTTGCAAAACCGTATCGGCACCTACCCTGTTCACCTGTTGCCTTGAACGGAACACTTCTTTATAAAAGCCGCCCTCGGGATGCGGCGAAAGCGATAATTGTTCTATCCAGTAAGCGGCGTTGGGTTCTTGCATGGTATGAATTTATTAGGGCCAAATGTAAAGCATTACCAAGGTTTTTAAAACACAAAACCCGGCTTTTGGCCGGGTTTTGTTGAATAGTGGTATCATACGATTATTTGGGCAACAGTACGCCGTTTATACCGTCAACAATGCCATTAGCCCCAATCAGATCGAATAACGTTACCTGGGCAGAACTGCCGGCGGCGTTGGTTATCTGCAATTTACTTCCTGCTAAGGAAAGCGTAAGCGTCTGTCCGTCTAAGGTAGTAACCGTTGCTTTACCTTTGCCAGCCTTTAGAGCGGCAATGATCTCTTTTTTACCATATTTACCGGTAACCACATGGCCTTTCAGTATCGAAGCCAATTTCGCCGGATCTTTTTGCAAACTATCAAGTTTTGCTGTGGTCAACGAGTTATTGTGTGGAGCAAATATGGTATACGGCCCACCTGTTTTTAAAACCGAATCGAGCTTTGCAGATTTTACAGCTGTTAACGCGTTACTATAATCAGCGTTGCTGGCCAGGGCACCTACTACATCGCTCGCGGCTTCTACCGCAGGGGCTGCTGCTTTAGCGGTATCCTGTGTGGTTTTCTTGGTGGTGTCCTGTGTGGTTTGTGCAAATACGCGGGTGGCGGTCAAATTCAATACTAATAAGCCTGTCGCTAAAAAAATGGATCTTTTCATGTTGTTCCTGTTTTAGATTTTCTGTTTTTTACTTGATTGATTAATGCGTAATTGTTTATCGTATAGCAACAGTTTTTTAAGTTTATTAACTTATAGATAACTACAGGAGCGGAAGATTGTTTAATAAAAATTCATTTTGGGTCCCGATATCCGGTTATTTATACCTTTCTAAATGCAAAGGAACACCTACAGGCCTACGCCAAACCGCTAACTATCAACATCAAAACCTTACTGCTTCCTAACCCAAAAACGAGGTTATTTTTATTTAAATCCATACTCAATATTAACCCAACTAAAACAAATTGTTAATATCTACGTCATTTTACGTAATATGTAGCGCCATACAACGTTTCTACAGATTGTTTTTCTAATTAGCAACATTTAATAATTTTCAGTATATATCCTCTTTGAAAAAGATCATCATCATACTCCTGAGCATTGCATCACTAAGTGTTAACGCACAGATCAAGGTAAGTACAAAAGACTCGTTGAAAACAGATTCGGCTAACCTGCTGGCCCTCCCAGATACTGTGAAGCATTTAAAAACCGCCTGGCAATCATTTATCCCGCCGGCTGCGTTTATCACCTACGGTGCCTTATCATTTAATGTAAAAGCCATCCGTAATTTGGATTTCAGTATTGATAAGGAAGCCCAAAAAGACCATCCCGGAAATCTTTTCCCGGTAGAAAATTACCTGCAGTACGCACCAATTGCCCTGGTATATGGTTTAAATTTTGCCGGCGTGCATGGCAAAAATACTTTTATTGATAGGTCGATACTACTGGGGATGTCTGAAGGTATTTTCGGACTGGTAACTTATGGTTTAAAGCGTTCGTCGGATAGGCTTCGCCCAAACGGTGCCGACAGGAACTCTTTCCCCTCCGGGCATTCGGGTAGCGCATTTGTGGCCGCAGAGTTTATAGCGCAAGAGTACGGCGAAAAATCGCCCTGGTACGGCGTATTGGGTTATACCTGCGCATCGGCAACTGCGGTGCTGAGGGTTTATAATCACAAGCACTGGTTCAGCGATATCGTAGCCGGTGCCGGTTTTGGGATACTTTCTACCAAAGCCGCTTATGCTATCTACCCCTTATTCCGGAACAAATTATTTCACGATGATAAATCCAACAAGCAAACGGTGATCATGCCTACTTATAGCGAAGGCGTTGTTGGGTTTGTGTTTACCAAGCAGTTGTAATCCTTTTTACGTCATTGCGAGGAACGAAGCAATCTCTAAGTAATACAAGCCGCCTTGCATAGCCAACCTGCTTATCGGGAGATTGCTTCGTACCTCGCAAATGATGGTGATTTTTACTTCACGGTCGCCTTTTGCACCTCTATTGGCGCTGTAAAATGGTACGTGCCCGAGCCAAGCTCCACCATAATGTAATTTTCTTTGCTGTTGGCCGGCTGATAAGGCTTGCCGTTTTTTAGCGGTTTGCCGCCATCCGTCACATTCGCGGCATCTTTTGCTGGTATGTATACCGATGCAGTGGTGTTAACCGGTATCTCCACATCAAAATTAAGCCTATCGCCCCCAATTGCCCATGCCGAACTTACCGTGCCGTAGTACGTTTGCAAACTTGCCGATGCGTTGGTAAAGCCGCCACCGGGGTGAGGCATTATTTTAATATGCTTATAGCCCGGGCCATCGTTATAGGTATCCAACCCAACCATAACGCGGTACATCCAATCGCCGATGGCACCGTAGGAGTAGTGGTTAAAGGAGTTCATGGTCGGTGTTTCGAAGGTCTTATCGGGTTTTATGCCATCCCAGCGCTCCCAAATGGTGGTAGCGCCCATTTTTACCGGGTATAGCCAGCTTGGATAGGTATCCTGCAGTAGTAGTTTATAAGCCTCGTCTGTATAGCCAAACCGGCTGAGTACATGGCAAAGGTAGGGCGTACCTAAAAAGCCGGTGGTAAGGTGGTCGTTATACTTTTTAATATTATCTACCAGCCTTGCTGCGGCCTGTGGACGCAGGTCCTCCGGCAGCATATCAAAATTAAGGGCGAGCACGTATGCGGTTTGCGTACCAGATACCATACGGCCATTGCTGGTCACATATTCCCGCACAAATGCATCCTTTATGCGTTTTAAGTTTTTCCCGTAAGCTTCGTAATCGTCGGTTTTGCCTAAAACCTGTGCCGCGTTTATAAGCAACTGGGTAGAGTACGCGTAAAAGCACTGTGCTATGAGGTATTTATCGGTTACGGCAGATGTACCGTCGGTATCGTCGTTCACGCTGTAAAACAGCCAGTCGCCAAAGTGGAAACCGGTGTTCCAAAGGTCGTCTTTAGCCTGGTTCTTCATGTAATCAACCCAGGCTTTCATACTGCCGTACTGGTCTTTCAACACCTGTTTATCCCCATAGGCTACGTACATGTTCCAGGGTATTACGGTAGCGGCCTCGCCCCAACCGGCGCTGCCCACTGCGCCTTTGCCCAAAACATTCGGAACTACAAATGGCACCGCGCCTTTTTCGGTTTGGTCGGCAGTTATGTCCTTCAGCCATTTAGAGAAGAAATTATCTACATTCATATTAAATGACGCGGTACGCGAAAACACCTGTGCGTCACCAGTCCAGCCAAGTCGCTCATCGCGTTGCGGGCAATCGGTAGGCACATCCAAAAAGTTACCTTTTTGCCCCCATTGAATATTATGCTGTAACTGGTTCACCAGCGCGTTTGATGAACTGAACGAGCCTGTTGGGTTCATATCCGAATACAATGCAACCGCGGTAAAATCGTCGGGGTTAAGGTCAGCATTGTAGCCCTCCACTTTAATAAACTGAAAACCATGGAAAGTAAAATGCGGTTCAAATAATTCCACCCCGTCGCCGCTTAAAATATAAATATCCTGCGCTTTGGCAGCCCGCAGGTTATCGGTATAAAAATTACCGTCCTTATCTAATACCTCGGCATGGGAAATGGTTATCTTCTGCCCCTTTTTGCCTTTCAGCCTTATTTTTACCCAACCCACCAGGTTCTGCCCAAAATCTACAATATGCTCGTTCTTTTTTGTTTTCAGCACACGCAGGGCTTTAAAGGTTTCGTGCTTGCGGATAGGTTCGTTATAGGTAGCCAGCAGGGTTTTAAAGCCATAGTCCATTACCTGTACGCCGCTCCAACCGGCATCGTTATAACCGTTAAGCGCCCAGCCTTTTTTTATTTTACGGGCATCAATGGTTTCTCCGTTATAGATCTCGGCATACGTTATCTCCCCTGTTGATGATTTCCAACTGCCATCGGATAGTACTACTTCTGATGTGCCATCTGCATAGGTTACATGCAGCTGAAACAGCAATGCAACGTCTTTTCCATAAAAATTTTGATTATTGCTGAAGCCAATTAATCCACGGTACCATCCACTGCCGAGGGTAACCCCTACAACGTTATTGCCTATGGCCAGCAAATCGGTAACGTCATAAGCCTGGTATTGCAGGCGTTTGCCGTAGCTTGTCCACCCCGGGGTAAGGTAGGCATCGCCAACACGGTGCCCGTTTATCTGGGCCTCATACAGGCCGTGCGCAGTGATGTAAGCGATAGCCGAACTTACCTTTTTTGTTGAGCTAAAGGCCTTCCTGAACATTGGCGAAGCCCGCAAACTATCTTCGGTAAAACCCGGACCGATCCATTTTGCCCGCCATTCGGTTGTATTGAAAAGAGAGGTGATCCAGTAGCCGGTTTCGCTCCATGCCGAGGCTTTTTTGGTGTTATCCCACACCTTAACCTGCCAGTAGTATTTGGTATGCGATGAAAGCGCCTTACCCTTATAACCTACGTGTACCGAAGAATCGGAAGCAACCTTTTTAGAGTCCCATATGATCTTACGGAAATCGGAATGAGTGCTTACCCTTATTTGATAGGCCGTTTGGCTAACGTTAAAGGCGGCAGATGCCAGTTCCCAGGTAAAACGTGGCTGCGTGTTATCGAGCCCGATGGGGTTAGTTCGGTTTTCGCAAAGTATTTTGTTTACAGAAATTTGGGCCTGCGCAAAGGTGGCAACCAACGTAAAGACGGTAACGAGGGTAAAAATTCTTCTCATTTTTATACGATAAAAAGCGAGGTGCAAACACCCGCCGGAGGTTTATGAATGGGCGACAAAAGGTAGCATTTATCCGTGTGCGTTACAAACGCATTGAGCATGTTTATTTGATTTTTACATGAAATAAAAGTTTATATATGGTGTTGCCAATGTAAAGAAGATGTTTGCAACAACCGTCATGCACTGTCATGGTTACGATGGGATAAAAAGCGCAAGGGTAATTGCGATATTCCATCTGCGGGAAAGGTACTTAAGGGATTACCGAATTGCATTAGTGGCAAATTGCACTTCGATATTGTCTTTCCCCGGCAGGGCATTAAACACATATACCTGCCCATTTTGCTTAAAGGGCAGTTTTTTACGTTTTTGGCTCATGCCTTTAATTACAGCGCCATTTGTATTGAGGTTGATGGTAAGTGGCTGATCCCAATTTTGTTGATTAGATAGCGTATCCCTTAGGCTCAGCGTCCAACGCCTTGAAGATTTACTAAGCAATTTAAGCTTTGCCGAGTTACGCTCCTTATGGTATTGAATTACATTTTTAAAGGGTGCTATCCATACAGAGTCTTTACGCTTATCTAATTCAATTAAATGCTGAGCGAAAACTTTCCCGGGTGTGATGATCCAGCCATCCTCTATGCCATGATAGGTGGGACAAAACCAGCCGCCAACGGCGATAGTTTCATCCATGTACTTACCAAAATTCGCCATCGATGCCGAATCGGATATCATCTGGCTGTTTATGTTATAGTAATCATCATTGGTTTTGGCAAAATCATAGGCGTTGTAAGGATAGGGCTTGTTTTGTGTGGCTCGTGCGCCAATAAAAAATGGGGCAACCGTTTTGCGGATAGCCTTGTCCTTTGGGGTATTGCCGCCGCCCTCGCCAAAGGGGTAGGCGTGAGTGATCATTTTCTGAGCCGGCACCAGCACATCCATCTGTTTGTTAGACTCGGCACATTCCCAGGCAATACTATCGAGGGGCATTTTAGGAAAATGCGGATGGGTTAAGGCGTGGTTGGCTATCTCGTGCCCTTCCAAAGCGGCTTTGTTAATGGTTGCCCAACTGATATGCTGATTATTTACAATAGATACCGACATAAAAAAGGTTCCCTTAAAGCCGTATTTATCCAGCAAAGGCACAGCAACGGCGTATTGCCCGGGGATACCATCATCAAAGGTTAAGCTAACCGCCGCCTTTTTATTATTGAACCAGGGCGCGATGGTGTAATCAAGTTCCGTTTGTTTTTGAGCAAAGGAGGAAAGTGACAAGCACAAGCAAAGGATAGTGAAAGAAAGGTATTTCATGGTGATTATAGTTTTTTGTATTGCCCGGCTGCGTTATCCAACACCAACACCCAATCCTGTCCGTAACCGGCGGATGGTGGCGTAAAAGTATTATTTTGGAGGTTAGATACCTGCGGTAATTCCTTAATTTTTCCATTACGGGGATCCAGCCAGCAGGCGTTTAATTTATCACCCTTTATTTTGCCGGCAACGACGGTGAACGGCTTGCCCGCGGCTGTGTAAACAAACAGGTAATCGGCACCACGGGTAGCCTGTATCCTATCGGCAGGTCCATTGCTATTTTGAAGGATGATAGATTGATCGGGCACCCTATCTAACATCGGGTGCGATTCCATCAGTTTTCTTACAATGCCCATTTGTTTGGCTCCCGGCAGATCGAGCGCTTCGTACCAAAATAGGCGCGGCCCGTTAAGCGGTTCATATTTTGGTGAATACATCTGCCATATATCATGACATCCATAGGTATGACCAAATGCGCCCGAGAACAGGTCCAGATAAGCATACTTGCGCACATCATAGGCGCTTGATGTGCCCAGGTCAGTAACATTAAAACAAACCGGGTGGTCTTCATAAATAGGTTCGCCATCGATCACCGGTTTTATTGGCGAGGCGTTATAACCTGCAAATATTTTGTCGTAGACCGGGGTATCCCTGCAATGCCCGTTCTGGAACATATTGAACGAGAACCAATCCTCGCTCCCAAACCACTGCGCCGAACCTAACTGGTTTGGCTGGCAATGGTAGGTAATTAGCGCTTTACCGCCGGTTACTTTCATAATGGCCCGGCCCATGGCGCGCCAAATGGCAATATCCGCCTCCCCGCGCGGCTGGCGGTCGCCGCCCAATACCCAAATAATATTGGTTTTACTTTTATAACGGTTAGCCAGCCAGGTGGCGTAAACTGCGGCGTTCTTCTCTGTGAATACTTCGGGGCCTTTGCCCCATTTATCTTTAAAAACCTTATCGCCCCAGGTTGGCAATAAGGCTATATTCATGCCGTATTCGTTTGCCTTATCAATGATGTAATCTACATGCTCAAAGTACTTCTCGTTTGGCTTTTCGGGGTCATCATCTATCAATGGTTTTTCACCGTAGGCATTTGGCGTATGCAGGCCGTCCAGTTCTGCCAGGGCAACGGCCTGTATTACAGTAAAACCCTGCTGGCTGCGGTGTTTTAGATAGCGGCCGGCTTCTGCCCTATCCAGCCGATGGAAAAGTTCCCAGGCGGTATCACCCAGCCAAAAAAAGGGCTTGCCTGCTTTCAGGATATAATGCTTATCCGCACTAACGGAAAATTGGGCCGAAGCAACTTTTGCGAAGGCTAAAAAGAATATGAGCAACAGGCATTTTCTCATCAGGGCGTTATTTACAATTGGCGTTTGAATTTATCTAATTTTTTCGCCGATTGAAAATAATTACCTGCCGAACGCAGCCGATGGAACTCTAAACTTTCAAATCATCAATATTGTCCAGTAAAAAGGTATGGGTAAAGCGGGTCATTCCTGTTTTTGGATAATAACCTTCGGCGGCGGGAGCAGCCAGAAGTATCAGTTCGGCGGCTGGTGTATGCCTTTTTGTTTCTTTTATCAGGCGGATACCGATACCCTGACGCTGGTATGCCTGGTCTACCGCAAGACAGGACAGGTAGGTGCAAAAAACAAAATCGGTAAAGCTGCGCGCTATGCCCACCAGTTTGCCATCAAGTCGGGCTGTTACAAATAGGTTCGCATGCCGGCACATTGCCTCAATGCGGGGCCTATCGTTAATGGGGCGGCGTTCGCTTAGGGTGCTGCGTTCCATTACATCAATATATTCTGCGGGATCCAGCGCTTCTTCGCGCTGGTAGGTAACTTCAGGTACAGGCATTTTAATGGTTTTGTGCTTTAAACTTTCAAATCATCAATATTATCCAGCAAAAAACTGTGGGTAAAACGGGTCATTCCGGTTTTTGGGTAATAATCTACCGCGGCAGGGGCAGCAAGCAGTATGAGTTTGGCAATTGGCGTGTGCCGTTTGGTTTCTTTTATCAGGCGAATACCAATCCCCATGCGCTGGTATGCCTGGTCAACGGCCAGATCTGACATATAGGTGCAAAAAGCAAAATCACTTAAAGAACGGGCTATACCTATCAGTTTGCCATCTATACGGGCGGTAACAAACAGATTGGCATTTTGGCACATCAGCTTAATCCTTTCCATATCATCTACAGGGCGGCGCTCGGCAAGCGTGCTGCGTTTTAGTACATCAACAAATTCTTCGGGGTCCAATGCGGCTTCGCGTTGGTAAGTGATCTCAGGGCTTGGCATTTCTATCGTTTTAATGGTTAAAATTAACGTTTCAAATTTTAACACTTTAGCCGTTAATTAAATAGGCCAAGAAATATAAATGTCATAGTCCAGCTAAACTACATACGAGCGCTAACCGGCTTACTCATAAAAACTCCGGTGATATAGCCATGGCTACCAACGCTTTTTGGTGCTTATCAACTAATATCTTCCGCTTTTATTCATTTTGTTCATTGTACATTTAAGGTGCAAACCCGCTCACTATTCAGATAAATTTCATGAGCAATATCCACAGGAAGTATATATTTACAAACTACAACGGCCAATAAAAAGCGTATTGCTATCGGGTATAATTATGTAACTGATAGCTGCGTGAAAATTAACCTATCCCTTAATATTAACTTTAAACTAATTATCATGAGCAACTCAACCAATTCAAACGAAAGCGCGGACGGCACCATCCCTTTAGAAACCGCCAAAGCCTGGGCGGCAAACTGGCGCACGCATCTTTCAAACTCCGAAGACGTATTTCAAGGCAGGTCTTTTTTTATTCCTATCGTTTCCATAAACACCTTGCTTGCAAACAGCCCTAATGCCGAGGGTGTAAGAGCATATATAGGGATGGAAGACGAAACAGACCCGTTGACTGCTAAACTGGTTATCGTGTCGGTAGTTAATGGCGAAGAAGTACTTACCCTTCCTGGCGAAAACGGCGGCGAGGATCGCCCCGGCACTGTTGACCTGGTAACCGCGTGCCCGCCGGTTTGCCCAACGGGTGGCGGCCCTACGTTAGATAGTTAATTGCAATTTACTCTTCAGAAGTTTATAAGCTTTAATACCTTTAAGGCTTATAAACTTTTTAGCAAATGCTGTTTTATATATATACAACATTCATCGTCCCGGCCACAGTACTTATCCCCATCGCCTACGCCTTTATCAACTATCGGAGTTTAACCCGGGCTTTTAAAATAATTTTAGCTTTTATCATTTTTTCGGCTGTGATGAATACCATAGCCAGTGTAATGGCACGTGGTTACCATATGCGTACAACCGGTATATACCATATTTATACCCCATTTGAATTCGGCTTCATTGCGGCCTTTTTTTCGGAGTTTTATAACAAGCGTATCCGAAATATCCTGTATGCGCTTATTGTTGTGTTCGCCGTTTTTTGCGTGCTTAATACGGTTTTTATAGAAAGCATGATGAAAATGGATAGCAATGCACGGTCCGTAGATGCCATTATCCTTATTATTTTATGCATGTTGTTCTTCGCTAAAAATAATAGCGACCTGGACAGCCGCTGGGCCGACCACGCCAGCAACTGGGTAGTAGCCGGACTTTTATTGTATTATGGCAGTTCGTTATTCATGTTCATCTTTTTTGATAACTTAACAAGAGACGATATCATGACGTACGTTATCTGGACTTTAAACGCTACCATTTTAGTTATAGAATACATTTTATTTGCAATAGGATTTCACAAATGCAGGGCACAACAGACAATATCTACATCCAGATGATATTAGGCATGTGCGGTGCCTTCATTTTGGTGGTATCGTTCATCCTTTTTTCTATCCGTAACCAAAACCGGCTGCTCAGGCAGCGCCAGCAATTTCAGGCGGCAGAAATTGCGCACCAGAAAGAACTATTGGGGGCGGTTATCCAATCGCAGGAGACAGAGCGTAAACGCATAGGGCAGGACCTGCATGACGATGTAGGCACTACGCTATCTGGCTTAAGGCTACTGATAGAAATGTTTAAACCCGTTGATGATAAGGACCAGCAGTACCTTAATTTCGTAAAGTCCGGTAAGCTAACGATCGATAAAATTGTGAAAGATGTGCGCCACATATCGCATAATTTATCCCCGGCTACATTGGGCTATTATGGCCTGGCTGCAGCTATCAATGAGCATAGCGATATCATTAACCAATCGGGTAAGCTGACAGTGAATGTGGTAAATGATGCTGATGCTATATTGGAGAACCTTCCGCTGGCCAACGCCACCGCCCTGTATCGCGTACTGGAAGAATTGATGAATAACACTATAAAACACTCGGGCGCAAGTAAAGCCGATATACAATTTAACAGTACGCCGGGCAAATTGTTAATTGCTTACAAAGACAACGGTAAGGGGCTTTCGGGTTCCACCAGTCAATTAAAAAAAGGCATGGGTATGCAAAATATTGAGAGCCGCCTGCTTAATATAAATGCCACTTACGATGTTACAACCAAACCGGGAGAGGGCTTTCATATTCATATAAATTACCCTGTAATTTAAAACCTATACCACAACCATGGAGAAGATAAGTGTTGCAATTGTAGACGATCAGAATCTATTCCGCCAGAGTTTAGCTTTGCTTATCAACTCGGTAGAAGAATTTACGCTTGTTACCGATAGCGCCGGCGGGCAGGAATTTCTGAATACCCTTAAAACCACCATACCCCAGGTTAATGTTGCCGTAATAGACATGGATATGCCGGGCATGAATGGCATTGAACTAAACAAAGCGCTGCATGAGCAATACCCCAGCATAAAAGTTATCATCCTATCGGTACATGTAAACGAGGCGCTTATCACCAAAATGATAAACGCCGGCGCTGCATCATACCTGGCTAAAAACTGCGATAAGGATGAACTAATATTGGCCATTAACACGGTGCATAAAACGGGGTTTTATTTTAATAACGATGCATTGAATGCCATCCGCAACAGTGCGAACCACAGAAACAACTCGCAAACCATATTAAGCGGTTTACAAATAGCGCTTACCAAGCGCGAAAAACAAGTGCTGGAACTCATCTGTAAAGAGTTTAATAACGCCGAAATAGCGGATCAACTTTATTTAAGTGTACGCACGGTAGAGGGGCACCGCAATAACCTCATCATCAAAACCAACTGCAGGAATACAGCTGGGTTAGTGCTTTTTGCCATCAAATTCGGCCTTTTTGAGATCCATTTTTAAAACCGCGTACTTATACGTGTTTTTAAAATCGGGTGGAAACAGCATTCGCACCATTTCGTAATTATTAATTAACAAAACAGTTAAATAACTAAATTTACTGTTCTTTTATGCAATCAATCATCGATTGATTAACCATAAATAAAAAAAGCGCAAACCAGGGAGAAACCGTGTAATTTTTTGCTAACTTAATTTTTATCTTTACGTATAAAAGCATTAGTTAAAGTGGCAAGATGGATATTGTATACATTAGTAATCAAGTTAAGCACGATATACTCACTATTTGTGGCAAACCCGCCACAAAGCCTTATAATTTATTAACTGATACTCTCCTACATTCAATGGGTTATGATGATGATGGTGAACTGTGCAGAAAACTTGAAAACAAATTACAAATGGTTGCCGAAGAATACAAAACCGGCAGAAGCATCTCTTATGGAGTTATATCTAAAAATTTTACCGTTAGACAGTGCATCGAGTTAGTTATTGTATAAGTGACATCTTATACTGCCTAAACTGATACCCTCTGTTCATGACCACACTTGTAATCATTCTCTCGAAGTATTAAATCTGCCATACTTTCAAGTTTGGGCTTTAAAAGCATTGCCCCTGGCAATTACAAAGTAATTTCTTATAAAATAATAATGGTTATTACCGGTGTATAATACGGGTCTGAGTTCAGTTTGCCTCATACCGGGAGTACCAGCCACAACCTCGTAGCGTAACCCGACAGTCAGTTAAAACTTAAAGAAAAAAACCACCAGCTGCAGCACTATGTTGCCGTATACGCCGGCCAGTACATCGTCCATCATTACACCGGTACCGCCGGGTAGTGCTTCCATTTTACGGATACCAAGGGGTTTTAAGATATCAAAAAAACGGAACAGTACCAGACCACCCAAAAGCAGATAAAGGTTGGCGGGGATGAATAACATGGTCACCAGCATGCCCGACACCTCGTCTATCACCACGCGATAGCTGTCTTTCCCCCACTCAGGTTCAACCTTATTGCCTACATAAATGCCTAAAAGTGTGATCAATATGGTTACAACGAGCAATGCCCCCGGCATATCCCACTTCCATATCAGCCATATAAGCGGACAAGTTACAATAGCAGCAAGCGTGCCCCCACCCTTTGCATACCCTATACCGAAGATAGACGCGATCAGTTTATTCATACCCGGTATTTAGCTTTTATCTAAAACGTCTTCGGCAGCCTCGGCAACTTCGGGTTCTATCGTATGTTTTTTAGGAAAGTTGAACAGCAAAGAGGTTATCACAGGTATAAGGAAGATAGCCACCGTGAATATCGATACGGCTATATCTGCGGTTTCGCCCTCCATAAATTTAGAGAACCCTGTTTCGGGATAGAAATGGATGTATAAAGACGATGTAAGTTTAATACCCAACACCCCTATCACTATAAAAGCAACGGTCTCCAAAAAGGTAAATTTCTCCATCAGCTTTACAAATGCCTGCGCTACAAAACGCATGGCCAGTATCCCGATGAATACACCCGTGTAAATCAAAAACACGTGATCGGTAAAGGCAACGGCGGCAAATACGTTGTCTATTGAGAAGGCAAGGTCCATCAGTTCTACCAAAGCAACCGTTGCCCAAAAAGTACCTATAAGCCCAACGGTTGATTTATATAACCAGTTTTGTTCTTTATCTACATTTTCGGCTTCACCTGCTTCTTTGGCTTGTAGTTTACCTTTAAAATAATCGAACGCCAAATACATCAGGTACAGCCCTCCCAGGGGTTTTAACCACCAGATCTTTACAAGCCACGCTGCTAAAAACAAGCATACCCCGCGCAATACATAAGCGCCGATGATACCGTAACGCAGCGCCCTTGCGCGCTGATGCTTTGGCAGATCGATAACCATAGTGGCAAGCACTGCGGCATTATCTACCGAAAGTAAGCTCTCGATAACGATCAGGTTCAGTACAATAAGTAAACCTGCTTTTATATCTTCCCCAAGCAGGGTGTGTAAAATATCCATATTCTTATTAAATTAAGTCGGTATTCAGCATTGCTTTCAGGGTGTTGGCCTGCACATCAAAGCTATTCATATGTTGCATAAAATCAACATCGGCAATTTTTTTATAATCTTCATCCAGCAGGCTTATCACGTCTGCAGGCAGGTGTGTTTTCATTACGCCTGCACTGCTCTGCAGCCGTACGTTCTTATCCAATAGTTCCTGCATCACGCGTTCCTTTTTCGATAGCTTGCTGCCGGTAGCGGTGCTGCCAATTTTAGCGATGTCGCAAAACAAAAAGATGTTGTTAGATGGTGAATATAAAAAATACTGCTCTATTTCGGTAATTTTATAAACCTCTATGGTAATGTCGCCGGTTTTTAAGCCTGTATAAAATTCTATCTTAAAGCCGTGCTTGTTTATTTTACCCATCAGCTTACGCTGTATGGTGGCGTATTTATCGGTATAAAGCTCTGCCGGGTTATAGCGCAGCAATTCATCAAGCAGTTCTACGGGTATCTCCGCAAAGTAGTCGGGCGCATAGCGCGAGCTAAAAAGATTGATGTTTTTGGCGAAGGGATAATCTTCCAGATCCTGCGACAGCACTTCGAAAAGTTTTTTGAGCGATTGGCTCATTTTGAGTGCCTGACGCTGCTTATCATTATTAAAATCGTTCTCACTGAAAACGGTATCGTCCATCCGGTTTATCAGTTCGCTATTTAGCTGAACTTCATCCAGCAGCAGGTCGGCACGGCTCTCGTTGTTTTTCTTTATCTTTTTAAGCAGATCTATCAGCGTAACAGTAAACTGGAGATGAAACATCTCCAGTTTGTTAATATCCAGATCGGGATTTGTCGCAAACAGCTGGTGGATTACTTGGGTGCGCAGGTAAATTTTATAAATGATATCGTTATTAAAGAAAACCGTAAGCAACTGCAATTTGCTGATGGTACGGGTAGATTCATTTAAAATATTTATCCTGTTTTCATCCATCAATAGTAATTCCATTTAAAATGTAAAAATACAAAAATACTACCGTAGGCACTTATCAGATTTTAAATAGAAAAAAGGTGGTCCACTAAATCAAAAAACTCAATGTTTTGCCAGGTTGGGGTGGAGGGAAAAATGTCAACCATAGTCAGTAAATTTTTGCAGGGAAACAATTTCATCCGGCCTCCGCAGTGGATATAAATAACGGTGCTCAATACCCTGGAGCCCACGATATCCCCATTTACCATCAACCAATTCTTGAAGATCGAAATACCTCTCTTCGTTATTTACGACTCCTAATAACACAAGTGTTATCAGCGGATTCAGCAATTGCTTGTTTATAAGCTTTGCCCACATAAGTCTATCATCCGAATGTTTATTGATAATATAATTACCTACCAGCACAATGAAATTTAACTTATACTTATTAAATGCCTTTTTCTTTTTTAATAATTTGCATATCTCATCAAGTTCTGGCGGTTGCGTTAATTCGTTTTCATATTTAGCCAAATACTTTAACAAATCGTTAATCAGCACTTCTCGAAACTGCGGCAGATTTTCAAATTTATCTTTGTTTGCAAAGTAAAAAGCGTTGATTTTCTCGTTTGTAGGGTAGTAGCAATCTGTTCGCCATTTTTCCAACAAAACCATGTTCTTAGTTGCCAGGCATTTTGCGAACGGATTGATTGGCATTACTAAATATGTTCCATCGCTCAATTTGTAAACTGTGCTTAGGTTGAAATAAATGCTCTCTACTACCTCGCCGTTCGTACGGGTTTTCAGTTCGTTGGCTTCAGCCCAATCGAGTATATCGTAGTTAGTTTGCATTGCGAAAATAACATAAAAGACCGTCATCCTTGTTTCAGGATCCAAAGGAAAGGTTGCCAATATGTTTAACCGATAAGCATGTCGGCAACTTGCGGATGGGGTGCCGAAATAAATTCGGCATGACGGCTTCTTTTCAACATTTCGGAAGTATAAATTCCGAAACCCCTTGCTATGAGCAACCGCGAGTACAATTAAATCGATTCCTTAATTTAACTCACATTGGCCACGTTCTTCTTCAGTTCCGATTCCAAATTCTGCAATTCGGTGTTCAATACCCTGCGGTTTTGCGTGCCTTCATCATGTATGCGCTTCACTTCGGTAAGCGTTTCTATCAGCGAAGCCGTGGTGCGTTTTAAAGTATCTAACGAAACTACGGTTTTTTCGTTTTCCCGTGCAACTTCTATGCTGTTTTGCTTTAGCAAATCGGCATTTTTTTGCAAAATGGTGTTCGTTGTGTCTGATATTTTCTTCTGCATCTCCACATTCTCTTTTTGCCTGTTCAACGCAACAGCAATGGTCAACTGGTTTTTCCAAACCGGGATGGTGGTAGATACTATCGACTGTGCCTTCTCGGCAATGGTGGTATTGTTATTTTGCACTACGCGGATCTGCGCCAGCGATTGCATCATAATAAAGCGCACCACCTTCAGGTCGGCGAGGCGTTTATCCAGGCGGTTCACAAAATCGCGCAGGTCGGCAATTTGGTAATCTTCGTAGGCAGATGGATTGCCATCCATTACGGCAAGTTCCACATTCAATTCGTTATACTTCAGTTGGCCCGAGATAATGAGTTCTTCCATCTGGTGGATGTAGGTAACATTGCTATCAAACATGGTTTGCAGCGCGGCATTATCTTTAAGCGAGTTTACACGCCCGGCTTTCACTTTGTTAACTATCTTATCAATATTGTTCACCACCGTATCGTACTTGGCAAACAGTTTTTTGGTATCCATCACCATCTTTTTCAGGAAAGGGATACTGCTGATAAACCTGGTTAACGCGTTTTGGTTCAATTCATCTACATCGATGTAATTCAGTTCGGTAAGCAGATCGGTTATCAACGTACCCACCTCGCCCGAGTTGTACGTACGTACCGATGTAAGGAACGTATTACTGTAACGCTCCATCGAGTTTTGCACATCGGTACCGTAGTTTAGTATCGAGTTTACGTCCTTCGGGTCGATAGTCTTCGCAATTTCTTTAAACTTTGTTTCCTCGGCCGGGGTAATGGTACTCAGGTCTACCGTACCATCTTTAGCCAGTTTTACGGGCACCGTAGTACCTGGCTGCGCTTGTGGCGGCAGGTTCAGATCCGGCATGTTCAAATTCAAATCGTTATTGCTTGGGTTGGTTTCCATTTTGCTTATTGTTGATGCTGATTACAGCTTATAAATAATTTTGTGTAACCGTTTTTACGGTTTCTTCCAGTTTGCGATCTTTTGTTGGTTCGCCAATGGCGTTGAATTTCCATTCGCCGTTCTTTTTGTAAAATACGCCCATTACCATACTTACGTGCCCTTTAAAGCCCTCACCGTTGGCAATATCATACTTGGCAAAAATCTCGGTCACCCTTTTTGGCGTACCCTCATAAATACGGATAGATGCGAAAGGTATCGCCCCAAAATCCTGCCCGCGGAAACTGTTCAGCACAAATGCCACGTAGGTTACTGCTGTGCTCAAGCGCGAAAAGTCTACCGTGATCACCTCGTTGTCTATGCCGTCATCGCCGCCCATATCGCCGGTTAAATCATCGCCGCTGTGGCGTACCGATTGGTCTTTAGATTTTAAGTTACCGAAGTAAACTACCTCTAAAAGCCTTTTTTGATCATCGTACAAAGCGCAGCTGGCATCCAGGTCAACCGCTTCTTTAGTACTGCCGAAACCAAACAGGCCTTTCTTTTCAATAGCGCCCCAGTTAATACCTACACATATATTTTGCAGCTTGTTACCATCCGCTTTTTCGAGGCTGATTCGCTGTCCTTTTTGAAGATTAATTGCCATTTTAGTTATGAGTTTTGGGTTATATGTTTTGAGTTGTAAGATTTAAATAACAAGTTTTGTGTTAGCTATATTTTCAACTCAAAACTCATCACTCACTACTCAAAAACTTAATTATATTTATTAAGATAATCCTGCAGGCCGCCTTTCATGCCGGCGCCTACGGCTTCAAATTTCCATTTGTTATCGCGTTTGTAAATACGGCCAAATTCTACAGCAGTTTCTATAGAGAAGTCTTCTTCCAGCTCGTATTTCAAAATATCGGCACCGGTACCAGCATCCGCAATACGGATAAACGAATTACGCACCTGGCCAAAATTCTGGTGGCGTGCTTCTGCTTCGTGGATAGTTACCACTACGCAGATCTCGGTTACGCGGGGGTCAATGTTAGATAGGTCAATTTTGATCTGCTCATCGTCGCCATCGCCTGCGCCGGTAAGGTTATCGCCGGTATGCTCTACGGCACCGTCCGGAGATTTAAGGTTGTTATAAAATACAAAGAACTCATCGGATACCAATTTTTTGTTGTCGCCCATGATGAAGATAGAAGCATCCAGATCGAACGCTGCGCCTGTTGATGAACTGTTGGTATCCCAGCCTAAACCTATAGTAAATTTGGGAGCGTCGATAGCTTCGCGCTGCCCCTTTTGAAGACTAATTGCCATATTCTATTAATTTATAATTATCTAAAAGTAACCGTTTTTTTATGTGATTCAGGTTTTGGCTGTAAGCTTCGATGGTATGGTAACCATTGCCTAAGGCCATGTTATATAATTGCTCGGTAAATGTATTGTTTTGCTCCTGTATAAAAACGCAAAAACTATCAAAATCGTAATTCAGGATGTATTTTACTATCCGTGTATTTATACAGAAATCCGGGGCTTTTATTATATCCTTTAAATGAAATACCGATTTTACATGGTGATAATTTAAATGATTCTCCACGTTAGGGTGGATGTTTTTATTTACCAGTTCGGCAAAATAAAGCATATAAATATCATTGGTTAAGCCATACTCGCCTACCATTTTCATTATCATCCGTTCGTGACTACCGGTAATGCGGATATCATCCAGGAATATCAGCGTTTTACCCTCTAAAAAAACTTTATCGATATGAAACTGGTCGTTACCTATCAGTTTCATCCTTTGTTCGGCGTCCAACTCTCCGTAATCCTCCTTATAAGTAATGGTACGATGAACCTTGGCCTCCTGCGCTACCGGGAAATGGTGCTCCGCCAACCAGTGATTCAAGCGGTAAACAAACCAATTTTTCATGGCGAAGGTGGCCGTTGGAATAAAAGAATACGGACTTGATATCACCACAATTTGCTGGCGGATAGGGTTTACGGCCAATCGTTGACCTATAAATCCATCGGCCAATGCGGTACCAAATAATTTCGACACCCTGCCATCGCCAAACTTAAAGCGGCTATAGTCATCAGCGTTAAAGCCAAAATTTTCGGCATCGTTTATATGATGTAATGAATAGGTAGTGTTCATTAGTTAATAAGGCTTAGTATGGTCTTTTTGTTCGAATTGATCAGCAGGCTATCTATCCCGATGGCAGTTGCGGGTACAATATCATTTTTGGGATTATCGCCAATGTGGATAATATCAGTTAAGGGCACGCTCCTGCCGGGCCTGCAAATATCGATATTATTCAACATCAGTTTAAAGAACTCCCTGTTTGGTTTCGACATACCCACTTCATCTGAATACAGCTGAAAATCAAAAAAATCATCCAGCTTATGCAACGCCAATACTTTTCTCAATGTTTTCCCGGTGATGTAACCTGTATTACTCAGCAAGCTAAAAGTACCCCCGCTGTTTTGTTTTAGATGCTGAAGAGACGAAAATGTTACACCGCTGTACAACGCGGGCGGATACTGAAACAATAGTTCCTCCATTTTTAGGTGCAGATGGTCCGTATCTACTTCATCCAAATCCAGGTTACTGTCATGTATAAAGTTAAGTACCATCAGGTACATTTCGTCTGCGTCAATATTTTTGCCGCTTTTTTCGTTTACGGCGTTTACCATCAAGTCTACCTGGCGGAATATCTTGGCTACCTCCTCTTCGGATTTATGCAGCGCGTTGTGGTTTTTATGGAAATATTTTGCCCGTTCCGCCTTAAAATCCGGGTTAGATTTAAGGAGCGTGAGCCACAGGTCGAACGAATAGTGCTGGTAATAAGGCATAGAAAGGAGGTTTCTGCAGGTAATGATAAGGTTGTAAAATACGAACAAAAACCAAAAAACCTACGCCTTTGAGGTTTAATTATATGTTAAGAGTTTGTAAAGGGTGTGATAGGTTTGTGTGAGCGCCGGGAGGGTTTCACCGCTTTACAAAACGGGGTAGTTTAGTGGCTAACCCGTCCCTGCCTTTGCGCTCAGCGCTGCACCGCTCCCAAAGGATACAGTTCATTGAACATTTTTGCCGTCTTTTACTAAACATAAAACATCCTTGCATTGGAATCAGGGTTTACAAAAGTTAACACAATTCCAATAAACATTTTATAAAAATTTGATAATCAATTATTTAAAAATGCGCCGGGTTAACATATTTTTCTGTAACGGTGTCACCATAAATCCTAAAATTTTATTATGAAACACCATACATAAATTTAATAAGCACCGTGTTCTGAGGTGTTTTGCTCTCCCAGGGGAGGAATTAAAATCGCCGCCGCACTATTTGCAACCTTACTGCTCTTTACTGAACTTTGGGCACAAGACAGATAGCCTCACCCTGCCCTCTCCCTCTGGAGAGGGTTCTCAACTTTTCTTTAAGTCCTCTCCTTTGGAGAGGATTTAGGTGAGGCCCCACTACACTTAGGGCACAATCCCGAGGCATAAAGCGTAAAGCCGGTAGGTTGAAAACCAGTGGGCAGGTTAATGGCCGGCAAACTCAGTTCATTTAAACAAAACACACCTTTACAGGCGGTGCAATTAAAATGGAGGTGCTCGTCGTGATGATGGTGCTCATGGCAACCAGAAGAACAAACCGCATAGTTGGCGGTACCGTTAAGATCGAAAACTTTATGGATGATGCCTTTTTCTTCAAACACATTCAGGATGCGGTACAGCGTAACCCTGTCGATATCGTGCATTACGCTCTCCAGGTCGGGTTGCGAGGTGGCGGTGTTTTTAGCGTACATCATAGATAACACACGCAGGCGCGCACCCGTCTTTTTCAGCTGGTGTTTCTCCAGCAGGTCTTCAAACTGATAAGTATTTTTTCCCTGTGCCATGCTTATTCGTGGGTATGTTTAACATGCAAAAAGCTATCCCCTGCACTGCAGGTACCCGCGTATTTGTAATTTACAAAATGCGCTATCGCGATAGTGATACCACCGGCAGGCACAATAATAGCTTCCAGCCAGCCTTTGGTAAAGATATGGCCCAGTATAATAGTTACAAACCCTATTATCAATAAAACGAGCGGCAATCCCCTATGATGCGAATTTAAAAACGAACCTGCTATAGACACTACCCCAACAATTAATGCAACGATGATCATGCTCCACTCTACCCATGGGTTGGCCAAAAAGCCCAGGCCCACCAATGGCAGGCTGGTGAAAAATACAGGCACGGCCGCGCAATGGATAGCGCAAAGTGTAGAAGCTGTCATGCCTATATTATCAAGTTTAGCGGCCATTTTTAATGATCTCATGCTGCAAAGATAATACTAATGCAACATGATTGCATTTACGAATTGTAAAATTTACTCAGCCCTTTGGTTTTTTCGGCTATTGGGTATCTTTGCGCCATGAGCGCATCTGCCAACATCATCCGGGACATGACACCCGCCGACCTTCCCGCCATATTGGAAATTTACAACGACGTTATCCTTACCACCACCGCCGTTTACAGCGAACAACCGCATACCCTCGCTATGCGCCAAGCCTGGTTTAACGAACGCAAAGCCGCTGATTTCCCTATAATTGTTACAGAAGAAGATGGTATTATCACCGGCTTTGGCACCTACGGGCACTTCAGGGCATGGCCCTGCTACAGGTTTACAGTGGAACATTCTTTATATGTAGAAAAAAACCACCGCGGCAAAGGAATCAGCAAAATATTGCTGGAATGCTTGATCAGCCATGCCCGTGAAGCAGGCATGCACGCGCTGATAGCCGGTGTGGATAGCGATAACCTTGCCAGTTTGCACCTGCACCGTTCCCACGGATTTGAGCAGGTAGCACATTTTAAAGAGGTGGGCTTTAAGTTTGATAAATGGCTCGACTTGATATTTTTGGAGCTGCTACTCTCCAAATAATTTCTACACGCCTCGCAAATAAAAACGCAAAGCCGTATGTTTAGGCTTTATTAATTCTGCTTTTACTGATATGAAAAGAATTTCCTTCGTACTTTTTAGCTTCGTAATTTTTATAGCCGCCGCATCAGCACAAACAAAACCGCTAAGCGAGTTGCAGCAAAACTTTGTAGACCTGAAATTTGGGATGTTTATCCACTATAACATGCCTACCTATAACGATGCCGACTGGCCAGACCCGGATGCATCACCTGCCCTGTTCAACCCAAAAAAACTAAATCCGGCGCAATGGGCCAAAGCAGCAAAATCGGCCAATATGACTTATGGCTGCCTAACCACCAAGCACCATAGCGGTTTCTGCATCTGGGATACCAAAACCACCGACTATAACGTAATGAACAGCCCGCTAAAACGCGACGTGGTTCGCGAATTTGTGGATGCCTTCCGCGCCAACGGCCTAAAGGTGATGCTTTACTACTCCATCCTTGATACCCATCACCGCCTGCGTCCAAATAGCATCACCCCAAAACATTTTGAGATGGTGAAGGCGCAGATAACCGAACTCCTTACCAATTACGGCAAGGTGGAAGCGCTGATCATCGATGGCTGGGACGCGCCATGGAGCAGGATCACTTACGATGATATCAACTTTGAGGATATCTATCACCTGGTAAAATCGCTACAGCCCAATTGCGTTATTATGGACCTTAACGGCGCTAAATACCCTGCCGAAGGTTTGTACTATACCGATATTAAAACCTACGAAATGGGTGCCGGGCAGCGCATATCAAAAGAAACCAACCGTATGCCTGCCCTGGCTTGCCTGCCCATCAACAGTGCCTGGTTCTGGAAAACGGATTTTCCTGCAACGCCTGTAAAAAAACCGGCCAAGCTGGTGAATGATGATATCATCCCGCTAAACAAAGTGGATTGTAATTTCATATTGAACGTTGCGCCAAACCGCGATGGGTTGATAGATGATAACGCCCTGGCTGCCCTTAAACAAATAGGCGACCTTTGGAAAAACGACGGCCCCGCGCCAAAACTGGCACCAACCGGCGAGCCCATTATCTCCTCTAACCTTGCCAAACACAAAGTTTCCAATTCGAGCTGGAGTGATGATATGAATATTATGGATTTTGCCAATGATGATGATTTTACCACCAACTGGACATCCAACGCCAAAGTGGAGAAACCCTGGTACGAGATAGACTTTGGCCACAATACCGATTTTAACACCATTACCATTACCGAGCAAAAACCCAACATCAGCAATTACCATTTAGAATATATGCAAAACGGTGTTTGGAAACCTATTTTAACCACCCAAAACACCAACCGCGTAAAAGTGAACCGCTTTGCCAAAGTTTATGGCAACAAGGTTAGGGTTTGGATAGATAAAGCAGACCACCAGATATCTATAGCCGAATTTGGGGTTTACAACGAGCGCCGATAAACACGATTTAGAGATAAACACGATTTAACGATTTCAAGATTGACACGATTTGCCAACTCTGCCAAGGAAATTGCTTTTAAAATCTGATGGTTAACAGGGGGCACCTCCGGAGCCAATTTCTTTGCCTAATTATCTCTATAAACAGGTTACTCCTCCGGAGTTATAGCCAATGGGTCTCAGTTCCGTAGGAACTTCGTGTTTATAGCATCATTCAAAATGTTTTTTTGGCTCCGTAGGCGCCTCCTGTTTTAAAAGCGATTTCCCTGCCAACCCTGCTTTTAAAAAGGCAGGGTTGTTTTATTTATTTTAACATTATACCTGCTCATACCAGATTTAAAACTTTTTTACGGGCACCTTGTTTATTACCTATCATTATTTCAAATCTGAGTAAATTGAACCTTATAAGCCGTCCCCCCGTCCTTAAGACCTTACTGGTAGCTTTCACGCTGCTTTTAGGTACGCTATCGTCCAAAGCGTATTCCATACTGGCGCATGAGGCCATCATTGATGCTTCGTGGAAATCGTCCATACTCCCCCTTATCCAAAAAAAATACCCCAACCTAACCGGCGCCCAAATAAAAATGGCCCACTCCTACGCTTATGGCGGTGCCATGGTGGCAGATATGGGTTACATGCCATTCGGCAACGGCTTTTTTACCGATCTGCTGCACTACGTACGCAGTGGCGATTTTGTGGAAGCACTGATAAAAGATGCTCAAAATGCCAATGAATACTCCTTCGCGCTGGGCGCGTTATCGCATTACATGGCCGATCGGTATGGGCATTCGCTGGCAACTAACCGTAATATCCCCCTTATTTATCCCAAGTTGCAAAAAAAGTTTGGTGATGTGGTTACTTATAACGACGACCATAAATCGCACAGCCGCATGGAGTTCTCCTACGATGTACTGCAAACCGGCCGTGGCACCTATACATCAGAAGGCTACCACGATTTTATTGGGTTTAACATTTCTGTACCGGTATTGGAAAAGGCCTTCTATGAAACCTACGGACAAGAGCTTGGCAGCATATTCTCCAACATCAATGGCAGCATAAACACCCTTCGCTGGGGTATCCGCAATTTATTCCCGGTGCTTACCAAATCGGCCTTTAATGCTAATAAGGATACTATCCTGAAAATGACGCCGGGGATGACAGCCAAAAAATTCCAGTATAAAATGAGTAAAAAATCGTTTAGGCTGGAGTATGGCAAAGAGCACCAGGAATCTAAATTCTTTTCACGGGTGATCGTTTTTCTTATCAGGATACTGCCTAAAATTGGCCCCTTAAAAACGCTGAAATATGTGTCGCCGGGCAAGGCCGGAGAAAAGTTGTTTGCCAATAGTTTTGATACCATTACAACCAAGTATGCTATTGCCTTAAAACAGGTTGATGAAAAAAAGCTTGACCTTGCCGATATGGATTTTGACACAGGTAAGCCCTCTGCCCTTGGCGAATACCCGCTGGCGGATAACACTTACGATAAACTGCTGATAAAGCTACAGGAACAAAACTATAAGAACATAACCCCGCAGCTGCAGCGCAGCATTGTTAACTACTACAAAAACGCCGATACATCGCAAACCGCTATGAAGCAGCGCAAGGAATGGAAAAAGGCGATCATTTCGCTAAAACAAATCAAAGTACTGAAGCCAACGGGACAAGACACCCTTAAGCCATTAGACGATCCCCTGGGGTCTACCCAATAAAAAAACTCTTGCGCCTAAGCACAAGAGTTTCGCATGTTAATTCACGCCCCCGGGGTGAATTAACGATCTTTATAAAGTGCGTTTACCTTTTAACGTCACCTTTTTATTATTACCATCGGTAAATTCTCCGGCAAGCGCGTCGCCTGCTATGGTGGCGATAGTTATACCTTCGCGTACCAGGTTATCACCGGATATGGTACCATTGGCATCATTATCAACTTCGGTGCTACCATTTTTACGCGCTAAGGCGCCCCACAAAGCCAGTTTACGGGATAAGATAATGTTGAATGTACCGCTTTCTGGTTTGGTGGTTTCGTAAGTTCCTTCAAACGCTTCAATCAGCGCAGTTGACGTTTCTTTTGCCAGTACAAAAGTAATGCCCGTGTGACCCGGCACAGTTGCCGATACAACTACCGGGTTTTGCCCGCCCGCTCCCACCGAAAATTTGATGGTTACAGGCTGCCCGTTTAAGGTGCCGGTAAAATCAGATACGTAAGCGGGGTTTTGGCCGCTTTGCGCAATTACGGTTGCCGTTAAGGTGGTGGTTATGCCATCAATCGTCATGGTGGCTGTGATGGTTGTACCCGAGTTATTTACATCAAACTTAATGGTACCGGTAGAACCGATAAGCACCCCCTTGTACACGCCTTTAAAGCTGGCATCGTTTGCCACTTTGGCTTCGGGCGTGGTGGTACAGGTAGCACAGGTGTAGTCGGGATCTTTGTTCGAGCCGGATTTTCCACAACCTGTGTAAATGAACAGGGTGGCCGCGGCAAAAAACAGTATGGATAGTTTTTTCATGGTAGTTGCTTTTTGTATGATATTTATTTTTTACCGCCCCCTAAGAAGAAGCCAATTTTAAAGGCAAAGTATCCGCCTTTATCCGGCAGGATATTGTAGTCGGCATTCAGGCGCAAGTGCCCGGCCTCGATACCCACGGTAGGGAAAAAGCCAAATTTTGTAGCGCTTGGTACCGTTACGGTGCTGCTGCCCGAGCCTACATCGATTGATGCCCGGGTGAAAAGCCCTGCGCCTGCGCCAATAAACGGCCTGATACCTCCATCGGCTAAATAAAACTCGCCGGTGGCAGCGTATGAGGCCAGCACAGAGATCTTGGTATCGCTACCGCTGGTATTGTAGCTTAGGGCGGCACCCTCTAAACGCAAGCCGAGCGCGAGGTCGTCGCTAACGCGGTAGTGCGGATGAATAGTGAAGGAAACGCCGCCTTTAGTACCGTTGCTTTCCGCCGGTATAGCGTAGCCCAGGCTGATATCAACCTTAAATGATTTGTAAGCTTCCGACTGGCTTTTGGCTGTTAATGCAAAGGCAAGGAACGCGGAGAAGAGTAGTAATTTTTTCATAATGGTTTGGGATTTGGTTAATGGATATTATTTGCGATATTTTACTGAAACATGTATTTAGTTACCCACAGCTTTTTATAATCCTCATCGCTGCCTATAAACACATAGCTATTTTCGCCTTTATTGGCTATCGGGGTAAAGTTTTTGGTAACATAGAATTTCTCGTTGCCAAGCACGCTGAAGGCACCTATGCTTGAACTTGCAAGATTGAATTTGGCTATGCGTGGATAATACCGTGGAAAATAGGTAGCGTTACCAGCATAGGCTGCAAAGAAATCCTCGTACCCTTTAAAGCCCTTTACCTCCATAATTATCCAGTACAGGGATTGCCCGTCTTTAGAGAGCACAAACTTTTGTACCATCGGGAAGATCTCGCTCTTTTTGTCGTTGTTTAGTTTGCCAACACCGTATTGGGCTTTCAGTTGCCCTGCCTGGTCAAAATGCAGGCAAACTACATCCTCATAGGTATTAACCGGGTTGCCCAGGCCAAGGTTGGTGTGGTCGTTCAGTTGCCCGGCTATGAGGTATTCGCCCTGCGGGGTTACTTTAAACTGCTGGACCGTAAACTTGCCGCCTTTGTATGGCTCGGCACCTTTATCACCGGGGGCTGTTTTAAACTTTGCTTTAAAATCGCTGATGGCGGCGGTGGAGGCAAAATCAAGCCTGCTATCGGTAAACTTCAGCAGGTGGAAGCTTTCCATCTTCTCGCCCGATTTTTTTTGCCATTTAAAATCAAGCTTATTCTTGCCCTCTGTAAAGCAGGGGTTTACAATAGATGCCGCATAGTTTTCAAACACCTCGCCATAAGCTTCTTTTGATTTTGTTGAAGTAGCGCAGAAAAACACCGAGCCGTTATCCTCACTCACATCCTGTATCAGCAGGTTTGGTGAGGGGCTTTTAAATATCACCTTGTTTTTTACTTCGCCTTTATCAGAATATTTAAGGTAAGTGTAAGCCGTGATATCCGGCTCCCCTTTCTGAGGGGCAAATACCAGCACGATGTCGCCGTTATCTAACTGGTGCGAATACACTAACGATTGTGAGCCGCTTACATCAACGGGTTTAGTAGTGATCTCCAGATCGGCGTTTACACCAAGTACAAAAAAATCGGTCCCATCCTTATGTGCCTTACTATCCAGCCCGGCCAGTACAAACAGGCTTTCGTCTACCGTACTGTTAAAGGCGGCAAAACCATAATATTTGTCGTTACCATTTTTTGGCTTGATAACTTCTGATGTGATACCTTTTTTAAATACATACCGCTGTTTACCGTAATCCCAGGTTTTAAGATCGCTGTATTTGGTGAACTTCAGCTTCATACTGAGGATATCGAAAGAGCTGCACCCGCCTACCGAGGCGTAAAAGCCACTTACGGTTTTATCGGGCATATCCTCTGCGGAGACCTTCGGTTCGGAAATTTCCTCATTCTTAACAAACTTGAGGTTGCTGTCAAACTGATAGGTTTCGTAAAAAATCTCGTTCTTCTTTTTATCGCCGGGGATTTTGTAGGTGATGGTATAGGTACCATCGGTATTTGCCGCGCTAAGCAGGAAACCCTTGCCGGCTTTCTTAGAAAGATCCTGCACGGTTTCCTGCGCGCTGATGATAAGGGTTGAAAGTACAAGCGTAAAGGTTATTAGTAAAATTCTTTTCATGCTGTCCATAAATTAGGTATGTAAAAATACCTCCGGACTAAAGCATAAAAAATGTGATATAAGTAGTAATCAGACTATTAGCGGTAACCCGTTTTGCGCAGGGCTTCTTTCTTATTGCGCACGTGCAGTTTCTCGTAAGTATTGCGGATGTGGGTGCGTACGGTATCAATAGATATAAACAGCTTGTCGGCAATTTCCTGGTAGCTAAAGCCCTTGCTCAGCCAAAGCAGCACTTCGTTTTCACGGTCGCTCAGGCTTTCTTTCGCGTCTACATAAGGCACCTGTTGCTGAAAGGCCATCACCACTTTACGGGCTATCTGGCTACTCATGGGGCTGCCGCCTTTGCGCAGGTCGATGATAGATTCTACCAGTTTTGTAGACGGCGTATTTTTAAGCACATAGCCCGTTGCGCCGGCCTGCAAGGCTTTAAATACATGGTCGGCATCATCATAGGCGCTCAAAACCATTATCTGTATATCGGGCCGCAGGGGCTTAAGCCAGCTTATAAATTCGCTGCCAGCCATCCCGGGCAGTTGCAGATCTGTCAGCACTATCTCCACCGGATCGCCTAAGCCACACTGGAAAAACTCCATAGCTTCCTCCGCGCTCACAAACGACGCGTTTAAATTAAACTCGCCCGAGCCCGCAAGCAGCGCGCCCAGGTAGTTGCGTATTTTTTCGTCGTCTTCTATAATGATGATCGGGGTCATGGCCTTATAAAGCTAAATATTAAAAACGGGCATTGGCGTTGTAAAAAAGTAGTATTTTGCGTTCAGGCGTTTAGCGTATAGCGCACCGTAAGCCCGTGTTGGTTATTCTCAATGGCCATGTTTCCGCCTATATCTTCCATCCTTTTTCGCATATTTTTAAGGCCATTGCAATTGGGTTTATTTGCACCATCGGGCAGCCCGCAACCATTATCGGCCACGGTAAAAACAATTTTGTTGGCTACAATTTCTACCGATAGTTTCACCTGTGTTGCCCGGGCGTGTTTCATCGCGTTGTTCAGTGCCTCTTTGGTTACGAGGTATAAATTACGGCGCTGCTCGTTGGTGAGCGGGATATCGGGTACGGTATCGGCAAAATCAATTTGCAGCATCATATCAAAAGGTTCAAAATGCTGCTGCATTTGTTCGCGGGTGTAAGCCAGCAGGTTCTCCAGCGAATCGTTCTGCGGGTTTAGCGCCCAAATAATCTCGCTCATATTGGTGATCAGCTTACGCGCCGATGCTGAGATATTACCCACATCATTCTTTACCGCTGCATCCGTTTTATGTTGGGTTTGTATCAGTTCGCTCAACAGGGCTATATGGGTGAGCCCGCTGCCTATTTCATCGTGCATATCACGGCTTATGCGGTTACGCTCGGCATCAATTGCGTGTCGCCTCTCTAATATGCGAAGCCTGCGTTTTATCTTCACCTGCGATAATGCAAAGGTGATATAGATGAGCAAACCGGCAACGCATAGCGACACCGCCACGTAAAACCAGGGTCGTTGCCAAAACGGTGCCATAATATCGATCTGGACAGATTGCACATTGCTCCACATACCATCGCCATTACTGGCCTTTACCAAAAATTGGTAATGCCCGGGCAGCAGTTTGGCGTAGCGTACATTTTTATTGGTGGTGACAACCCATTTATTCTCCAAGCCGGTAAGCATGTAGGCAATTTTGTTGGCCGATGGCATGGTATAATCCAGCGCTGCGAACGAAAAAGAAAGGCTGTTTTTATCGTAAGCGAGGCTAATGTCCTTCGGATTAACCAACCCCGTTTGGTTCATAAAAGGCATATCATCAACCAAAACACTGGTGATAGCCACGCCCGGTTTGTGCTTGCCGCTGTATAGCGTTTCGGGGTTAAACCAGTTGAAACCTTTTATCCCGCCAAAATACATGGTGCCTTTTTGGCTTTTATAAAATGCCGCGGTATTAAACTCGTTGCTTTGCAGCCCATCACTTACGGTGTAGTTTTGAAAGGTATTTTTTTCACGGTCGAAATAGCTTAGACCCCCATTGGTACTTAGCCACAAATTATGCTTTTTATCTTCCAGCACACCGTAAACATAATCGTTGGCCAACCCGTTTGTGGTTTTATAGGTAACTGATGTTTTCAACCGGATGTTAAATGCTATCAGCCCAACGCCCGATGATACCCATATTTTATTAACGTCACGCTCATCTTCGTGCAGGCTTCTCAAATCCAGCCCCTTACAATAGGCCCCCTGGTAAATGTAATCGTCGCCTTTCTGTTTATAATGATAGAGTGCCAGCCCGGGTACGGCTACATACAGGCTGCTATCGGCCATTTCTACAAAATCGAGGGTTAGGCCCTGCAGTTTTTCATCTATAATATTGGCAACCTTATAATTTCCGGCAGCACCTTTTTTCATGCGATAAAGACCCAGACAGGTAGCAACCAATACATCACCATTTTTTAGCTGCTTAAATTTAATAACGAAATTATTATTGGGGCGCAGGTATTGGGTTGGCATAGCCGAGATATCCGCGGCGTTGAAGGTTCCAAGGCGCTCGTTAAATTTATAAATGCCCATGCTGCCGCCGATCCAAAAATCGTTATCAGCATCCCTAAAAATTGCCGAAACCGAGCCCGAAATACCCTTGCGGGGATCGTTATTAGCCGGGTAGTTTTTAACGCTACGATCCTGCGGGTTAAATATATTCAACCCGTTATCCTGTGTGCCAAACCAGATCCGGCCACGCTCATCTTCATAAAAGCATTTGATGAAATAATTATTCAAAAAAGCATAATCGCCCTCATTCAGGGGGAAGATGTTAAACTTGGCGGGTTTCAAATCCAGCCGGCTTACCCCGCCGCCATCGGTGCCTATCCACAGGTTGTCAAACCTGTCTATATAAAGGCAACGCGTAATATCAAAAGCCAATGATTTTTGCCGGGCATTATCGCGCCGGAACATATCCATTTTGCCCGTGGCCTTGTTATAGCAAAGCAAGCCCGAGTTTGAGGTGGTGAACCAGATGCGCCCGTATTTGTCGGGTAAAATATCCACCACTACATCCACTTTATCTGCAATAGCAAAATGCTTTTTGCTGATGGTTTTTAGCGATGCATCTGCCGTATAAAGGGTATTATTGCACCAGTAGTAAATATTCCCCCTGTTATAATTAAGGCAGGCTATGGGCATATTAACCATTGTATGCTTAAACTGCTGCGTTTTTGTGTTGAAATGATAAATGCCAAAGCCGTTTACCTTAAACCAAATATTATTGCCCTGGTCGGTGGCGTACCTAAAGCCGGTAGCGTTTTTATCGTTGAGGATAAATTGGTAATCATAGCGCCGCCATTTTCCGGTTTTAATATCGAAGCATGCTACACCGTTAAGGCATAACATCCAAAAGTTATCCTGCCCGTCTATAAAAACACCGCATGCCTGGTAATCCTGGGTTAATACATGGCGGCGGGTGAGCGTTTCTTTGGCAACATCGAGGCAAAAAACGCCGGTTTCGTTGGTGTACCAAATATTACCGGCCTTATCTTCGCAAAGTGTGCCACGCACGTAATTGGAGTTGGCAACTGCATTATCCTTTACCTTAAATACTTTAATAGAATGTCCATCGAAGCGGTTCAGCCCATCGGCGGTACCAATCCACATAAAACCTTTTTTATCCTGGTAAACAGTATAGGCCGAACTTTGCGAAAGCCCGTCGTTTACGCCAATTGTTTCAAACCGGGGAATGATGTTCTGCGAAAACGAGCTTTGAGAAAAAAAGATCAATACAAAACCAGCCAACAGTCTCAAAAAAAGCTTGCTGGCACGGTAATATTGCAAAGAAACAAACGCAGGTAAATTGGTTACCATTAAAATATATTAGCGGCGTACTAATATATAAGCATATTTATGATTCAAGGCAAATGCAAACTAATTAACTATCAGCAACTTAATAATTATCGAGCACAACAATAAATTACCTATAAGAATAAATACGAGGTATTATTTAGAAATTAATATCAAAAAACATTAAGCGCGAAGCGCCGTGAAGATTTGCAATACTGCCAGTGTAGCCACCTGGCAAATTAAAGCTGCTTACCTCCCAGGTTTTATCCGAACATAAAAGTTCGGGCGATAAGGGATGGGTTCCGTTTAGCGAGGGCGTTACTTTCAGATGCTCGCCAAGCCCCTGGCCGGTTGCTTTCAGCAGCGCCTCCTTACGGGTCCACAACAAGTAGAAATTCTCTGCCGGGGTGTTTTTATTTATAAAAGCGATCTCCTCTTGACTAAAGTTTTCTTCTAAAATATCATTGAATTGAAATTCGCGATCCACAAATTCCACGTCGGCCCCAACAGGGTTGTTGGATACAGCCAGTAAGATCCAATCGCCGGCATGGGTAATATTATATTGAATGGCGGGCGTGCTATCGGTAACCAGGAACGGCTTTTTATTGGCGCCCAGTTCAAATGCCACCTGTGCCGCCGGTTGGTTTAAATACCGTCCCAAAATATCGCGCTGCGCGCCCCGGCTTAAAATAAAGCGCTGCTTGTCTTTCAATTGAAAATACTTGCCGCCGCGTTCTTTCTCTGCCGGCATTAGCGTGGTTAAAAAAACTTCCAGCAAATGATGGTTAGCGCTGATATTGATGCGGTAAACGTGTACTTCATTATCATTCAAAACAAAATCGGCAGGCAAGGCCGATCTCCAGTTTACGCTGTCTAAAAATTGAATATGTATTTTACTCAAAACACAATGTTATTGTAATGTGATACTCAGTACCGCTAAATTACTTGTTATTGGCGGCGTTAAGGCATTCCTGCAATATTCGTGCAAATTCCTTATCGTTTGGCGCTTTAAATATAGTGTTATGCTCACCAGGGATCTTATGGATGTTCACCCCTTTTAATGCATACGGTTTCCAGCCCATAAATTCATAATCATCCAGGTAAAAGGATTTTACCTCTGCCCGGAAAAGTTCAACGGAAATAGGGTACGGTTCTATCTTGTAGTGCTGTTGGGCAATATCGTTCATCTCATCAATTTTGTTGCTGTAACCAAAAAAACCTATCGGCTGTTCCTGTGTCTCGCCGTATTTCAGTTTCCACAACAGGCGGGTGGCTACACGGCTTACTGCTTTGGTACGATGCTGCACAGTTTTTGCTAAACCTTCCTGGAAAGTTAAAGAATACCAAAGCCGTCTTCCAAAATACATACCCCGTTTAACCTTGTTAACCAGCCATGTGTCGTAATAAGGGGTGCGATAAGCATAAGTATCAAACATGGCCAGCATACGTACCTCCAGGTTTAGGGCCTCCAGCTGCCGCGCCATTTCCCAGGCAATGATGCCGCCAAATGAGAACCCTGCGAGTGCATACGGGCCATCGGGGTTCTGCGCCCTTATGGCGGATATATAGTGCGCCGCGATATCTTCCATACGGTTCAAAGGCTCGTCTACACCATTTAAGCCTTTGGCCTGCATACCATAAACAGGCTGGTCGGCATCCATATTGTTGGCAAGTGTATTAAAAAGCAACACGTTTAAGCCTGCCCCATGCACAATGTAAATAGGCATTTTACTACCTTTTGGCTTAATAGGCACCAGCGAATCCCAGGTGATGGACCGGCCATCCATACCCAATATCAACGACAGTTTTTCTACCGTAGAGTTTTCGAACAGGATGGCCAGCGGCAAGCGGTTGCCCGTTTCCTTTTCTATCTGCGCCATTACCTTTACGGCTATCAGCGAATGCCCGCCCAGCTCAAAAAAGTTATCATAAACGCCAACTTTTTCGATATTGAGGTGCTCTTTCCAAATATCGGCAACCATTTTCTCTACATCGGTACGTGGCGCTATATACACTTCGTGGCTTTCTGCAGGGATTGCGCCAATTGCCGCCAACGCCTTTTTATCAACCTTACCATTTGGGGTAAGCGGCATGGCATCAACCTGTATAAAATTGTCAGGGATCATGTAATCGGGCACCGATCCTCTCAAATCGTTGCGCCAGTAACTTACGCACTCGTTAAAATCCTTACACACAAAATCATCGTTGAAAACGATGTAAGCCACCAACCTGTCCACCCCATTGCTATCCGGCCTGGCAATAACCACGGCCTGTTTTAGATCCGGGTCCTTAGCCATGTGGAATTCAATTTCCCCGGTCTCAATCCGGTAGCCGCGGATCTTCACCTGCGCGTCAATACGCGAGATGTACATCAGGTTGCCATCATTCAAATAAGTACCCAGGTCGCCTGTGCGGTACATCATGGCACCGGGCTCATCGGCAAACGGATCGTCTACAAACTTTTCATAGTTTAATACGGGCTGATCGTGGTAACCCTTTGCCACGCCCTCGCCGCCTATGTAAATCTCGCCCGCAGCACCGGGGGCAAGCGGGTTCTGGAATTTATCGAGGATGTATATAGACGTATTATCAATAGGCCTGCCTATACTGATGATTTTATCTTCGGCAGTAATTTGTTTAACGGTTGACCAGATGGTGGTTTCGGTAGGACCGTAAACGTTCCATAGCGATGATGCCCTACCCAAAATTCGGGTAGCCAGATCCATAGGCAAGGCTTCGCCACCGCATATCACCTTTATTTTTTCGTTCTCCCAGCCGGCCTCCAATAAAATGCGCCAGGTGTAAGGCGTAGCCTGCATTACGCTGATCTTTTCCTTGCGGATAACATCCAGCAGCGCCATACCATCTTTGGCGGTAGCGGCATCTGCCAATACAATTTGGGCGCCGGTTATCAGCGGTAAAAACAGCTCCAGCCCGGCAATATCAAAGCTAATGGTGGTTACGGCAAGCAACTTATCGGCTGCTGTCATCCCGGGCTCTTTTTGCATACTATACAAAAAGTTAACCGCGTTGTGATGCGCTATCTGCACGCCCTTGGGCTGCCCGGTAGAGCCAGAAGTATACAGAATGTATAACAGATGCTGCCCGGTAACCGCAACCTCAGGATCAGTAGTTGGTTTACTATCAAGCGTGGGCCAAATATCATGCAGCAGCAGTTCCTGCGCCTTAGATTCGTACTGACCACTATATTTTACCGTAGTAATCAATTTTACCGCCTGCGAATCTGCGAGCATGTAATTGATGCGGTTGATAGGGAATATCGGATCGAGCGGGACATAAACGCCGCCGGCTTTCATTACGGCAAGCAATGTTACCACCAGCTCGGCCGCCCTATCCAACGATACGGCTATTTTATCACCTGCTTGTACCCCTTCAGCTATCAGTACCGATGCCAGTTGATTGGCACGCTCGTTCAGCTGCCGGTAGGTATACGTTTCGTTATTAAATTTCAGGGCGACGCTACCGGGGTTATTCGTAGCCACTTCGCTGATGATCTGGTGAAGCGATTTTTCTTTCGGATACGCCACCCTGGTATCATTCCACTTATTCAACTGCGCCATCAACTCATCCTTCCGCATTAAAGGGAGTTTGCCGATGAGCATATCCGGCGATTTAACCACCTGTTTTAGCAGGTGGCTATATTCGTCCATCATGCGGCTGATGGTGGCCGCCTCAAAGATCTGGGTATTGTACGACCACTCCAGCACCAGGGCGTTCTTATGGTCGGTAATGTTCAGGAAGATCTCAAAATTCTCGTATTCGCGCCCGGTGGTGATGTAGCTGTGTTTAAGGCCATTGAAATGCACACCCTCATCCATACCAATATCAATATTGAATACAACGGGTACCAGTGGCAACCTCGAAGCATCCCGGGGAATGTTCAGTTTTTTTAACAAACTGCCGAAAGTGTAATTCTGGTGATCGTAAGCGTCCAGCACCTCGGTTTTGCGTTGCTTCAGGTATTCCACAAAGGTTAATTCGCCCTTGGGGTAGCTGCGCAGCGCCAGCAGGTTTACGCAATGCCCTACCAATCCGTAATTACCCGTTGCCGACTGCCCTGCCGCAGGCAGGCCCAGTATAATTTCTTCGTGTCCGGTTATTTGCTGTAGGAACACCTCAAAGGCAGCCATCAGCGTGGTAACAAAACTGGTACCGGCCTTGCGTGCCATTTGTTTTACATCGGAAACCAAAGCAGCATCCAGGGTAAAATCGGCACGCTTGCTTTTATAGGTGCGCATGGCCGGGCGAGGGTTATCTGTGGGCACATTCAGTAAATGCGCGCTGCCGCTGAATTGGTTTATCCAGTACTGCTCTCTTTGGTGGCTTTCCTCGGTATCAACAGCTTCGGTTTGCTCCATCGCGTAATCGCTGTAACGCGGTGCAGGCGCCAGGTTGGACCTTTCACCTGTTGCATAAGCGGTATACAGCTTACTCAGATCCTGCATAATGATACCTATCGACCAGCCGTCACAAATAATGTGGTGGGCAATGAAGGTGAGATAATGCTCGTTATTATTCAGCTTAAAAATAGAAGGTTTAAACAAGGGGCCGTTCACCAGATCTAAAGGGGTGATAGCATTCTGGCGCGCATAGTTTTGTATGAACAGCCTGTTCTGAGCATCGCTTTGTAAAGAAAGGTCGTGATAATCAATATTAACCGGCGGGTTATCATAAACCACAAAATGGCTGCCATCCGCAGTAAATACGGTTCGCAAAGCCTCGTGGCGATCACTTAAAGCCTGTAAGGCCCGGTACATAGCATCGTTATCAAAATTGCCCGTCAGAAGTAGAGAAGCCGAATCGTTATAGGCACAACTGGCGTCAGCACCGCCTATTAAGCACGATGTCCATATCTCTATCTGTGGCTCGGTAGCCGGTGCCGTCAATAAGATCCCGGGGCCTGCAAATGGGTCAAATTCAACAGGAATTAACTCGTAATTCATTATACGCCGTCCAATTTTAAAATTTATTTTACCTGCAAATACTTGCCCGCATTACGATCATCGCTGATAAACCAGCCGACATTGCCATCCTTATCACGGCCAAGTTTTGCGCCGGGCACGGGTGGTGTATTTGCATTTACGGGCATGGGTTCTGCAAGGGGGGCCACGGCTGTAGAAACGGGCCCGGGTTGTTGTTGCTGAGGCGAAAAGAAGCCGGCTTCTATCATCTCATCAATACTCTCGTTAAAGGCAGCGAGCATGGTTTTAATATCATCCTCTGTATGCGCATCAGTTATAAAGCACGGAAAACCGTCTAATATGTGGATTCCTTTTAATCGCATCAAAGTAAACAAAAGTTCGCTGTAAGGGATGTCTTCTAAAAATTTCATCCGCCACAGGGAGCCAAAGCCAACAATGGTGATAGGTACCCCCTCTTTTTTACATTTAGCTTCCATGCCTTCGGCAAACATGGTAGTCAGATTAGTTAGTTTTTCCTGCAAGGCCGGGCCACGCTCTTTCATGTAACGCAGCGATGCCTTTGCAGCAGCTAATGCAAGCGGGTGGCGTACAAACGTACCGGCAAAATAGGTTACCCCAACTTCTGGAACAGAGCCGTCGCCAAATTGCCATTGGCCGCCGTCGAGCGCGTCCATATATTCTTTTGTACCGCAGATAGCGCCAACAGGCATCCCACCGCCTATTACTTTGCCGTAAGTACCAATATCGGCCTTTACGCCAAATATGGCCTGGGCACCACCCGGATGCATCCTAAAACCACTGATCACTTCGTCGAATACGAGCGCTATTTTTGTTTCGGCGGTAATTTTTCTTAGTTCTTTAAGAAACGCTACCGGCTTAAATTCTGGTCGACGGCTTTGTACAGGCTCTACCAATACCGCGGCTATTTCGTCAGCGCGTTCTTTGATGATGGCTAAAGTTTCATCGGTGCCGTAATCCAGTATCAGCATCGATTGTACGTTCTCTGATAAGATCCCCGGTGCAGCCGGTACCGTTTTATGTTTTTTGGTGGCACGTACGATCACCTCATCCATAATACCATGATAGGAGCCTGCAAAAGCGACGATAAGCGAACGCCCGCTAACTGTACGGGCTATACGCATGGCACCCAGCACCGCTTCGGAACCGGTATTACATAAGCCCGCGCGATCGAACTGGGTAAATTCGCAGAGCAACTTACAAACATCACCCGCAAGCTCATGCTGCGGGCCAATTTCGTAACCTTTGTCAACCTGCTCATGGATGGCTTTGGTTAAAACTTCGGGTTGATAGCCCAGCATGTTAGAGCCAAAACCATTCAGCGCGTCTATATATTCGTTGCCATCCACATCCCACAGACGGCTGCCTTTGGAGTGGTTGATGATGATAGGGTAAACCATTTCTTTGGTGAGTGGGCGGAACCCGCTTACTACCCTTGGGTCGGCCATGTAAGGACGGTGCTCCTGCGTTTGCTCCTTACTCTTTTTGGTTTTGGTGTTATAATCTTTAGTAAGCTTATCTATAAAGGCCTGCTGTTTGCTACTGATGCCTTGTACCTGCCGCTCGATGCGGGCGGTTGCGCCGAATGGTTTTTTAAGTTCTGCCATTTCCTCGGCACTGATATCTGATGCCGGTGCAAGTGATATAACAGGCTTGGCAGATTGTACGGGCGAACCATTACCTGTATAAACAGGCTGTGCCTGTATTGGCACATAACCGGTGTTGCCACCTTGCATAATGGCCACCTGGTTTGCCAGCAATTGCAATTGCTGTGCTATCATGGTAAGCGCATGGCTGCTACCTTCGGCCGACTGCGTGGCCTGAAATACCGGTTGCTGGTAGGTGGGTTGCTGGTAAACCGGCTGTGGAGCGGCCTTTGGTGCCGATGCCGCAGGCTGGAATTTATCTGCGGGCAAGATGCCATCTAAATGCGCGGCCAATAGTTCGAGCGAGTTGTAATCTTCAAACAATTTGCGGAAGGTGATAGGAACATTAAATTCCTTCTTTAAATTGGTAGCGATCTGCGTAAGCAAAAGTGAATCGAACCCGATCTCGATAAAGCTGGCATCGCTGCTATCCACATCAATTCCGGATGTGTCTTCAAATATATCCCTCAGTTTATCAACCAAAAGGCCCTTTCTTAATGGCATATCTTGTTGTATTTCGGTGCTGTTTTCTATGAGTTGTTCTGTTGGGGCTTCAAAAGGTGGTGTTAAATGGCTTAGGGGTATCACAGGTTCTATCCAAAAACGTTTCCTATCGAAGGCATAGGTAGGCAAATTTAACGGTTGCCTGCTTTGTCCCTGGTAAAAGAGCTTCCAATCAGGGTCGATACCGTTCATCCACAACTGGCCCAGGGCTTGTAGTGCCGAGCGTACCGGCAGATTGCCTTCAGCACTATCTATCCCCGCTATGGTGGTTATTTGTTTTGGCGATGCCTGCTGGCGAACCAATGTAGACAATACGTTACCGGGACCAACCTCAAGCATTACGCGGCTTTCGTCTTCGGCAAGCAGGTTAGCTGCATCGGCAAACCGAACGGTACGGCGTACGTGCATGGCCCAATAAGCCGGGTCAAGTGCTTCGGCCTCGCTCAGCCATTTACCGGTAATGGTAGAGATGATGGGCTTGGCTGGCACCTTAAGCTTTACGGTTTTTACCACGGCCTTAAACGGCTCTACCACGCTATCCATCATGGCAGAGTGGAAGGCATGGCTGGTTTGCAACACCCTTGTAGCGATGTTTTGCTCCGCGAGTGTTTCGGCAAATTTGGCTATTTCAGCGGCAGGCCCCGCAACAACAGTAGCTGTTTTTGTGTTGATAACGGCTATCGACAAAGTATCGGGCAGGATGGCTTTTACATCTGCCTCCGGCATCCGTACCGAAAGCATATCGCCGCCTTCCGCCTCGCTCACCATTTTTGCGCGGGTGGCAATCAGTTTAACAGCATCGGGCAGGGAGAAGATCCCGGCTAAATGCGCGGCTACAAATTCGCCGATACTGTGCCCGGTTAGTACGGTCGGCGTAATGCCCCAGCTCATCCAAAGCTTTGCCATAGCGTAGCTGATAATGAACAAAGCGGGCTGCGTATATAAGGTGTTTTTTAGTGTTTCGGTAGCAGCTTCATCATCGGCATCGCTAAATATTACCGAGAGGATATCTTCCTGCGCGGTGCCTTTTAACAGGGCTACGCACTCGTCAACCCCCGACTTAAATACCGGTTCCCCGTCGTAAATATTACGCCCCATGTTTACAAACTGGGCACCCTGGCCGGGGAACATAAAGGCGACTTCGGTAGCTTTTGCGCTGATCTTTTTAGAGTCGGGCTTTGGGATGGCAGTAGCCAGTTTCTCCAGCAATTCTTCTTTTGTTGCCGCTACCGCGATGTAGCGATTAGCGAAATCGGTACGCCTGGTTTGCAGCGCGTACGCAATATCGGCTAAGGAAGCGGCTTCATTATTTTTTATCCATGCGGATAATTTTTCGCGGTATTTATCGGCACTGGCTTCGGTTTTTGCAGACCATTGGATCAAATGCAATTCTTTACCTGCATCGGTAGTTTTAACCTCCTGCGGGTACTCCTCTACGATCACATGCACGTTGGTACCGCCTACACCGAAGGAGCTTACGCCCGCTATGCGTTTTTTATCGGTATCCCAATCGGTTAGTTTGGTGTTTACGTAGAACGGGCTGTTCTCAAAATCGATGTTCGGGTTGGCGCGGGTGTGGTATAATGATGCTGGGATCTGCTTATGGTAAAGCGCCAGCGTAGCCTTAATAAAACCAGCCACCCCTGCAGCAGCCACCAGGTGACCCATATTGCTCTTTAACGATCCTATGGCGCAGTACTGGTTTTTTTCCTGCGGACCAAAGGCCATACGCAAGCCCTCAATCTCTATCGGGTCGCCCAATACGGTAGCTGTACCATGTGCTTCTACGTAGCTGATATCTGCCGGGGAAACGCCGGCGTTTTGAATGGCCATGGCAATTGCGCCCGCCTGCCCGGTGGCATTTGGCGCGGTAAAGCTGCCTTTGCCCGCACCATCATTATTTAAGCCAACGCCTTTTATCACCCCATAAATAGTATCGCCATCGGATTCGGCTTCTTCTAAACTCTTTAAAAGCACTACCCCTGCCCCATCGCTGAACACGGTGCCATCGGCACCCGCGTCAAACGAGCGGCAATGCCCATCGGCACTTAGCATGGTGCCTTCCTGGTATAAATGCCCGCTGTTTATTGGTGAACTGATGGATACCCCACCCGCTAATGCCACATTGCATTGCCCGTTACGAATGCTATCCACCGCCTGCGCGATAGCCAGTAAGGAGGTAGAACAGGCCGAATGCACGCTCACGGCAGGGCCCTTCAAATCCAGTTCGTATGCTATGCGGGTGGCTATGTAATCCTTCTCGTTTAGGGTGGTTACCAAAAAGCTGCCAACCTTATCAATAAGGTGGCGGTTTGGAATTACGTTGTTGATATAATAAGTATTGTTACCGCAGCCCGCGAAAACGCCCACCATGCCATGGTATTGCGATGGCAGGTGCCCGGTGCTTTCCAGCGCTTCCCATGTCAGCTCTAAAAAAATACGTTGTTGCGGGTCCATCAGTTCGGCAACGCGGGGGCTCAGCCCAAAAAACGCAGGGTCGAACTCATCGGAATCATCCACCACACCACGTGCCTTCACATAGTTTGGCGCGGAGCGTATGTCCTGGGGGATGGAGCGGTCGAGTTCCTCATCTGTAAAGAACCTCGTGCTTTCGCGGCCCTCTATGAGGAGCTTCCACAACTCATCAACATTATTGGCGCCCGGGAAACGGCCCGCCATGCCAATAACGGCTACATCGCCGTTGCCGCTTTTTACGCGCAATTTGGGCAATATGGTTTCGGCGGCTTTACTGCCGGAACCATCCAGGTGCGCCGAAACACCGGCTATGGTTGGGAACCGGTACAGCTTGGTTATAGGGAGTACGAGGTTAAATTGTTTTTTTAATGCCGCTACGGTTTTTAAGCCCAGCAGCGAATTGCCGCCCAATTCGAAGAAGTTATCATCGATACCGATCTTCTCCAACTGGAGCAGGTCCATCCAAATACCTGTTAAGTGTTTTTGGGTGATGGTTGATGCCGGTCTGTACAGCGTCGCCAGCTCGGGGCGTTTCAGATCGGGCTTTGGCAGGTTGTTTCTGTCTACCTTGCCGCTGGTGGTTTTGGGCAATTCCGTCATCCACACAAATGCGGATGGCATCATAAATTCGGGCAACTTTTCTTCTATGCTATCCCTTACCTGCGCTGTGCTCACCTTACCGTGCGATGCTACGAGGTAGGCCACCAAACGCTTATCGCCGGGGTTGTCTTCGCGTGCTATTACTACAGATTGCTGCACGCCATCCAGCTGGTTTAGCAGCACCTCAATCTCACCAATTTCTACCCGGTTGCCGCGGATCTTTACCTGTGTATCCTTGCGGCCAAGGTATTCTGTATTTCCATCGGGCAGGAAACGGCAAAGGTCGCCGCTACGGTATATGCGGGTAGTTTCGCCATTATGCTGCCAGTCTACAAACTTCTCGGCGGTCAGTTCGGGGCGGTTTAAGTAACCATAGGTTACATTTATTCCGCTGATGCACAACTCTCCCACCTCGCCATGGGACAACGGGTTTAACTGCTCATCAAGTACAAAATTTTGGGTATTATCTATTGCCTTGCCAATGGTTGGCAATAATGGCCAGGTTTCGGGCGCGCCTTCCAGTTTTAAAGCGGTACTGGCCACGCTGGTTTCGGTTGGGCCGTACATGTTATAAAATACGCAGTTTGGCAGCGCCTGGAAAAAGCGAATGATCTGCGGCGTAACTTTCAACTGCTCGCCCGCGGTTATTACCTCCAGTAACGACTCAGGGTAAAACTGTTCGGCATCGGCAATTTCGGTAAAGTATTGCAGGGCCACAAAAGGCACATTGATACGGTTCACCTTCATCTCGTCCACGTAATGGATAAGCTTAACGGGGTCGATACGCACTTCATCGGCAACCAATACCAGCGTACCACCGATGCAGAGCGTACAAAAGACCTCCACTACCGATGCATCAAACACCAGCGGGGCAAATTGCAGGGTTTTAGCGCCGACACCGAGGTACGGCGAAATACGCTTGTGGTAATATATGAGGTTAACTACTCCTACATGCCCTACACAAACCCCTTTAGGCTTGCCTGTAGAACCGGAGGTATAAATAATGTACGCGATTTTGGTACGAATATTCTCTTTTGCAGCGGGCGACGAATTGTGCTCCCCGTCCGATTCGATAACCGTAACAGGCAGGTTCTTAAACAGCGCTTTCTGCGACCCAACGGCCAAAACAGTGTTTACGCCCGAATCTTCGATGATCTGCTCCAGCCTGTCCGCAGGATAAGTAGGGTCGATAGGCAGATAGGCCTTGCCCGCTTTTAAAACGGCTATCAGGCTGATAACCGTATGTATCGAGCGAAGCGCACTAACACCAATAACCAATGAATCGGGTGCCTGGCTGATGATGGCGCTGGCCAACAGTTCGGCCCTTTTGTTTAACTCGGAATAGCTGATCTCTTCTCCGCCAAACTGAACAGCCGTAACATCAGGAGTTTGCAGCACTTGCTTTTCAAACAAAAGGTGCAGAAATACATCCCCGGCAGGTTCCCCGGTATAAATATTATCGGTAAGTATATCCATTCAGGTTAATGAGCAGGTCAATTTTTAAATAACCTAAGGTTTTGGTCGTAATCGGTCATTAAATCGGGTTTAAGTTAAAAAATTTTATCGTACGCTTAAAACCCGCGACCTGATTTTTTCATTTAATTTTCATAAAAATACGCCGTTGAGTATCAATTACACTATACTTTAATGCATTTAAGTTAGCAGCAATTACCCCGGCACAACCAACAGCTATATAACCATTAGTTAAATGCCAAACTGCTGGAATTACGCAAAACAGGAATTTATGGAAATGTAATTTGATTAGGCTGGCCCACAACTACTTCGGGGCGGTTTTTGTGCATCTCGAATATACCGGTAACACAAAGATATTTGCCTTTCAGGTTCGCCCAGTCTAAAACAATTTTATTGCCTTTTACCGCTATGGTGTATTTCTGATTGGGATAATTGCCGCCCATATTGATGAGCGTAAGCGTATCGCTGAAGATCTTGATAGAATAAACGCTATCGCACAGGGTTTTTGATTTACCGAGGTTGTTTTTAAAATCTTCCGCATTAAAACTTTGCGCCGATGCCCTAATACTAAACGCGGCGGAAATTATAAGGAGTACTAATAGTTTTTTCATAAGGCTAAGCTATAATGCAATTACAAACAAAAGGTGCAGAAGTTTAAATCAATTCTCTTCTACGTACTTTTTAAAATTGTTTAATATGGCCTGCCAGCCCTGCCGCTGCATCTCAATGGGGTTCGTACCTTCCGGTTCAAAGGTTTCTACAACTTTGGTGATCTCATCATCCTCAGCATCAGCGCTAAAAATAACGCTCACTTCGCGCCCGTCGGCAATGGTATAGGCTATTTGTTGATATTCAACCACCTTGCTGTAGGTACCCTCAAAATCAAAACTCATACTGCCATCTTTAGCGGCCATGGTTGCAGAAAATTTACCGCCAACTTTAAGGTTGTTTGTTGCTTTTGGGGTGTGCCAATCGTCGCTTGCATTGTTCCACTTTACAATATGCTCGGGTTGTACCCACAGGTCCCAAACTATTTCTATCGGTGCCTTAATAGTTGCTTCTATGGTAATGGGTTGTTTGGATGAATTTGCCATGATATTTTAGCTTAACAATATTTGTGGGCAATATACCATTTGCAGCGCATATTAAATGCTACCCCACCATGACTTTGCTTGACTTATCGGCATTTAAAGGCGCAAGTTTTTGGAATAATAAAGCGGGTTGGAATGGTTTGGAAAGGTAATCGTTCATCCCGGCAAGGTTAATTTTACCGTTGATATTGTGCGATACCGATGCCGTTAGCGCTATGATAGGCACGCGCGCTTTAACAGGGTCGGCCAACTCGCGGATAATGGTAGTTGCCTGGTAACCATCCATTATAGGCATGTGCAGGTCCATCAGCACCACATCGAAACTGCCGGCCAATAACTTATCTACCGCATCGCGGCCGTTGTTGGCTACAACAGATGTGGCGTTCCATTTGGTTAGCAGCTTTACCAGCAACAATGAATTTATGGGGTTGTCTTCGGCTATCAGGATGCTCAGGCCATCTAAACTGCTGGCCATTGCCGGCAGTATGGTAATGGGGGTAATAGCGCCTTTGTACAAACCAAAGTCCATATCAAATGAAAAGGTTGATCCCTCGCCCTGCTTACTTTGCAGCTGAATTTCGCTGTTGAAAAGTTTTAATAACCGTTTTACAATAGCAAGCCCAAGCCCCGTGCCACCATAATGGCGGGTAGTATCTATAGATGCCTGGGTGAATGGGTCGAATATGGCGTCCTGCCTGTTTGGGGCGATGCCTATCCCGGTATCAGACACCGAAAAATGCACCTGCATACTTTCTTCGGTATCGCCGGTTGCTACTGCACGCACGCTAACGCTACCCTCTTCGGTAAATTTGATGGCGTTGCCTACCAGATTATATATAATTTGCGTAATGCGGGTAGGATCGGTAGTTACCCATTTATCCTTCAGCTTTTCGTCTACATCCAGCAGCACATCAAGGCCTTTTTCGACTGCTTTTTGCTGCAGACCGGTACATACCTTATGCAGCAGGTCGGGCAAATTCACCGGGATGGCTTCCAGTTCTATCTTGTCGTTCTCCGTTTTGTTGTAATCCAATATGTCGTTTACCAGCGTCAGCAAACTCATCGCCGAAAATTCGAGGATATCCAGGTTTTCCGTTTGTTCTTCTGTTGCGGTATCCTTTACCAGGTTGGTCATCCCTATCACGGCGTTTAAGGGCGTGCGTAACTCGTGCGACATGGTAGACAAGAACACCGAACGCGAATCTGCAAGGGCCCTGGTTTCTGCAACTGTTGCCTCCAGCTTTTTATTTAAGGCTTCCTTCTCTATAACATTAGCGCGAAACGCACAATAAAACAGGTAATGTACCAGCAGCATGGTTATAAAATTCATAAAAACAACCGCTTCGAAACCGGGGGAAGGCAGTTCTTCGGGCACTACGGACAGGTGCCAGCTTTGGCGGCTGGTAACTGCGAGGAAATACATCACCGGCGACATAGCCAATATGCTGTAAATGACAGCGTAGCGACTATCAATAAGGTAGTAACTCACAAAAGTTACCATAAACACAAACTGTATGGTAACGAGATTGATGTTTTGCTGAAAAATAAAAATATTACCCCAGATCGCCAATATACCGGTTATGACCATCCCTTGCGAGATAATGTTGATATTAAGCGGCTTGTATAATAAATATTTGGTGAGCCCGATATACAGTATAAAAACAAAGATTATCCTGTAAAGTTGACTATCCTGTATGCTGTGGATCACCATGGGCAGTATCACCACTATCTTCAGCATGGATAGCAGCAGGATGGTGTATACGATTTTTATACGCGCTTTTTTTAGATTATCGGGTTGCTGTGCCAATACCTTTTTTAGAGAGAAGTTAAAAAAAGATATGTGAGTATCCATGGGCGTCAATGAAGGCAATTAGGTGCGTATTAACTTGAAAGCTAATTTATTAAAAAAGATTTAATAAAAATTCCAAATCATCAGCCGTCAATGCATTTATTAAATTGGCGGCGCAAGTTTTTATCGCGTGCAATAGTTATACTGCTAATTACGGCAAATAGTTACAGTTAATTATATGTTGCACCATATATATCCAGCTTGTTACAATAGGTTTTTTAATTGCGCGGGGGTAATGATGGGGAAGCACGAAAAAAGCGGTTAGGGTGTCCCACTTTGAAAGTGGGACATCCAATTATTGTTAACTAACTGTATAATAAATAATTACAGTGTTTTGGTGAAACCCTTTGGGACATCCCTGCTCTTTAAATGACCACCACAAATGATTGCAAATTAACCAGTTAAAAAATACCTGCATATCATATAACATTCGGTAAAACACCTAAAGTGGGACACTAAGAGCCTGTTTCGTCCTGAAATAGATTTACCCTTGTTAATGGTAATCCTGTTTTAGGTTTAACATCTCCACCAGGCAAAAATTGCATTACTTCTTTTTCAAATCCTCCACCACCCGTTTCACAAAGGCTTCTTTATTCTGCTTCAATAGCTTGGTATACGCATCCCCTGCCGAATGAACCGGTAAATACGCGTGGGCCCATAGCATCAGTTCTACCAGCGCGGGTAACAGGTCGATACCCTTATGGGTTAAGCGGTAAAGTATTTTGGCCTTGCTATCGGGGTGAGTTTCTTTGGTCAGCAGCCCGGCGGCTTCCAGTTTGGCTAAGCGGCTGGCCAAAATATTGGTTGCTATCCCCTCGTTTGATCTTAACAATTCGTTGTAGGTATTCTTTCCGTGCATGATCATATTCCAGATGATCATCGGCGACCACTTATCGCCAACAATATCCAAAGCAGAACTCACAGGATCACCGGGCCGTTGTTTAATTTCTTTCACAACACAAAACTGCAAAAACAACTTGCAAATAACAAGTCAATATTTTAGGTTTGTTCTTATTCATTACCAATAAAACACAATCAATTATGCTTACCGCCATCAATCCCAAACTCCCTATGCGCAATAAAGCCATTACGCGCGATTTTTATATCAACAAATTGGGCTTTACGCAATTCGGCGGCGATTATGATGGTTACCTGATGGTGGAGAAAGACAATATCCAGATCCACTTTTTTGAATTTGCTGAAGTTGATCCGAAGGAAAACTACGGGCAGGTGTATGTGCGCACAGATGATATTGAGGCGTTCTACCAGTTTGCCAAAAAGCAGGGCGCAGATGTTACTACCCTGGAGTACAAACCCTGGATGCAAAGGGAGTTTTCCATTCACGATCCGGATAATAATTTGTTGACGGTTGGGCAGAGTATGGTTTAAAAAGCACGTCGCGGAGGTGTTACGGTGGTAAGCTGACCACAGACTGGAAGACTGGGAATTATCAAGATAAGATAACCTGTTTTACAAAGTCTCTGGGTCTGTAAAATAAACTGTGTCATGCCCAGTCAGGCTTCGGCCCCATGGGGCCGGAGCCTGACTGGGCATGATTGCTACATCAAATCTAATATCATTCTCCCAGGAAACCAAATGGCCAGTTTCTG
>NZ_JBDSZG010000037.1:0-100637 GCF_039925265.1 Mucilaginibacter sp. | reverse complement strand
GCCTGGCAAATAAAACATCCTTACAATATCTTCCTGATGAAGCCAATCACCAATTGTTTTATGCCCGGGAAACTTCGGCTGAAAAAAATATGCTCAAAAACATTTCAATTGTAGCCCATCGTTATAATACCAGCGACACCACCAACATTGATTATTCTTACGAATATGACACTGATGGATTCCCGACTGTACAGAAAGGCACGTTTGATAACGTTACCAGGCGGTATGTGCCAAGTCCATTTGGAGTTCCAGAACTTCTTGTTACTCCTAATAATGGCTTTTTTGAAAAGACCATGAACTTTTATTGCGACTAATTGAAAGGCAATTATAAAGAATGATCTGAAGGATATCGACTGGGGCCAAATCATTTTCTTACTGATTTGGCCTCTTTTATTATCGCTAAAAAATCGCATCCCTCTCCTGTGTTGAACCTACTTTAGGGAATGGTTAATAAGCATGAAGATGCATTTTCTTTAATGTCCACAATTTTATGGGTCATAAAATTCAAGATTGATAAGATATCGCTTATTAACATGGTCTTTGGAGTTTAATATCGCTGAATCAAAGAATTACTTACACATTTCAAAGATTTGGACCGTTAACCGTAAGGCTTGCCGGCGTGCATAAAATATTTTTATTATGTTGCCTTCAAAATCAATTAACATGCCGTCAATGCAAATAATTACCCGTCTTAAATTTATTAGTTGCGTAGCTTTAGCGGTGGCTTCGCTGCTTGGTTGCCAGCCTACTGAGAAACGGGAGAAACCATCAGATATACCCAACCCTTCTGCAGGTAAGTCTCTGACAACTGAACAAACTGAATATTTTCATCTTCGACCTGAAGTTGAAAGCAATTTCATGTATTCACATGCTGTGAGGACGGGAAACGATATCATGATCTCAGGGGCCGTAAGTATTGACGATAAGGGTGTGCTTGTTGCAAAGGGAGATCTTTTGCAACAGATGAAAAATGTATATGCAGATCTTGATAAAATATTGAAGCATTATGGATGCACATTTGAGAATGTAGTGGTTGAGAATATTTTTACTACAGACATGCCCGGGTTCGTGAAGCACGCTGCATACAGGAAAAATATTTATGGAACTAAATACCCTTCAGGCTCATGGTTAGAAGTGAAGGGTTTGGCACTACCAGGACTCCTTATAGAAATCGAGCTGAGGGCTCATAAACCCTCAACTCTCTAAAGACCCGGGGTCGGCTGAACTCATGTACAAACATATCTTGAATCCGGTTAAAACCCTTTTGCAATCAACTATCAACAAGGAGTTCCGAGATTCTTTAAAGAAATACCTACATAAATTTCCATCACGATGGCTATATGTATTTACATCGAAAAAAAGTTGATGAAGACTCAACCAAGACAATAAGCTACAGCCTCCGAATAACCCCGACTTACATCAGGGTCATCCCGCATCGCAAAAGCTAATCTCCGGTCATGCCTTCTACTTAATGAACAGTCAGGACAAAGATGCGCTTGAATACCTGCTGTTCGAGAAGTAATCATATAGTTTATCCTACTTCCTTCGTTTCACAAAGTGGGTCAGTTTGGCCAAACTACCGACTGCAGTCTTTTTCAGCAAGTCATTCTTCAATTTGCTTATTGTAGCTTTCGATTTCCTCCAACAACGTAAAGATTCTCGGATTACGCATGTTTTTGTTTGTAAGGTTTTCTGAAAACTGGCGACTAACAAAGTAAAGAGCAAATATGATTTTGTACATATTTCTCCAGCAGAACTGTTATCAATTTTAATTCACTCAAACATACAATAGACGACAATCTCAGGTCGAACTACCGGGAAACCAATGCAGAAACGAATCATCCCGTGGTTGTAAGCGATGGTTAATCCCTGAGCATAGCTAACAGCCTATACAAACATCTTGAAGGGATGACCTCATTCTGTGAACTCTTCAACAGGTCACATGGTGAACCTCCAATAGTATTGCAGACGAACACCGTTTGAGATTTGAGTTTTTTAGATGGCTGTTTTTGTCTGGCTCAAAAGATCACTGTAAAATATAAAGATGTGCAACATATAAAAGCGGCTACCGAAGCTCTTAATATTTATACGATTGATGTGGAAACTTCCGGCGATTTTTTGTGGCCACGGGCACTGTCCTGCTATGTTATCCGGCTGGAATGTTCTTCAACTGGTTCCCCGTTGGCAGGCAATCTTTGTATTTGTGGATTTTTTGTTTACCCGCCGTTCGAATTTCTTCCCGAAACATTTAAAGTAATGGACGGGGCAATTAACTATATCATTACTTTTTCAGAAAGCTATTTGTTACTGTCGGCGGGCCTTTCTGAGTTGGTCGCCAGGAAATCTTTGCAATTTGAGCGTGATGGAAGCGGTGTTCAACTCTCCAATACTCAAAGCGAGGAAATAAGTATTGTTGTTAAGATGTTGCTATGTGAATCCAAGAGTGAATGTCCTGATAGCCATTTTCTTAATTGCTATCTCCATCTCCTCCTGTTATTCATCAGAAGATACGAGAACCACTTCGGCGATAAGCTAAGGGAATCTCAGGCCTCGCTGACAAACAAGTTTTCTTTTGCACGGTTTCGTGCGTTATTAGAACAGCAGGTCCTAAATGTGAACGATCGAAATGTGTTAGACCGTTCGGTCAAATCCATCGCTCAACAACTCCATCTCCATCCTAACTACCTTAACCAAATCGTCAAGAAGGTTACAGGACACACCGTTCAGCAGGAAATCCGACTCTACATACTAGGCGTCGCAAAGACACTTCTGACGTCGGAGCTTTCAATCAAAGAAATATCGAATTTACTCTTGTTCCGCGAGGCTGCCCATTTTACAAGTTTTTTCAAGAAGAATGTCGGGCATTCACCCCGTGAATACCGAAAGGCCCATAGTAGGTACGCAATTAATACGCGAGGGGCGGAGATCAGTAGTAGTAGTAGTTAGCGTCATGGATAGTTAGAAGCGGACAGCTTGTAGAATTTCTATATATCCGGCTCCGGATTTTGTAATCATGCTGCGCTTTCACTCACGATCAAAACGATTATCTACCACATGAAAAATTATAACAATAACATATGTAGTCCTATATTCTCAAAATCAAATACCGAAGTTTTTCATTTATTGAAGTTCACTTTTGGGTTGAGTGGTAGTAAATCAGCGTTGAAAAATGAACGAAAGATTTACTCAGCAGTCTTTATGTCCTCCTAGCCTATTTCAAACTGGCTATTACAGAAATTTCTATCCGCGCTTTCTGCACCAGCTGAAGCACAACTACACAGGTGCGAGATGGAAAAGGAGGACTAAAAGATTTCCTGTAGACATTATTGAATTCCTCAAAGTTATTAATATCTGTCAGGTACACGGTGCAGCTGACCACATTCAAAGTCGAAAGCTTATTCATCCGGAGGATTTCTACAATTTTTTTTATCGCTGATTCCGTTTCATCAGAAAATGATACAGGGGGCACAAGACTCAAGTCTGCCCCTATCTGTCCGGAAACAAATAAGAATCCATTAGATTTGACAGAATTACTAAAAGTAGGTTGACCAGGCTTGACGGCTTGTCCAAATCCGCAAAAACACGAGAGTGTGAAGAATAAAATCGGTATTATTTTAACCAGTTTGCTCATGATATCTATATTTTTTTAAAGTCCATATTTTAGTATTAAATAAGACAGGGAAGTCATCGATGCCGCTCCCAACTTTACTTCTCTGATGTTTAATTTATCGTAAGTATCCGCAAGGCTATGGTGGATATCAAAGAAACGCTGGTCATCACATTCCAGGCTAATGAGCGCTTTAGATAGTTCTTTCATTGGCAGCAAATCGATACCCCTTTGATTTGGAAAGATCTCGCCGGTCTTGTATGGGACGAGAAATTCCATCCATTTCTTGATTTGTCTGACTACTGCCAAACTTCCGTCTACCCTGAATCCGCGGGGCGTAAATCCTCCGGCATCAGATTCTAATACTGCCAAATGCATTTCATTTTTTTCTCTTGCTTCTTTCGCATATTGGACGGCACCATGAGCACCGGATTCTTCATTCATATATAAAATTGCCCGAAATGATCGCTCGGGTCTTTTCTCCATATTTGTAAGGGTTTGCAATACCTCCAATACCTGCACCACACCAGTTCCATCATCAGCCGCCCCTTCTCCCAGATCCCATGAATCCAGGTGAGCACCGACCGTTACATATTCGTTTGGAAACGTTGTGCCCCTTAATTCACCAATCACGTTGTAACTTTTTTCATCCGGAAGCTGCTTACATTCCATCTTCAGCGAGTAGATCAGGTTAGGATCCTTTGCCAGTGCGGCACTGAGCAAGTTGGCACTTTTAATGCCGATCGCAGCCGCCGGTATCTTTTTGGTATTGATGTCATAAGTCACAGCCCCGGTGTGTGGAACATCGTCCTCCTTTAATGTTAAAGACCGGACCAACACACCGATAGCGCCCCTTTTGCCAGCCTCAATAGCACCTTTTGAACGCTGATCAACTGCGCCCAGGTAGGCCTGGTAAGTTTCTATTTCTCTGGGGTCCATAGCCCTGTTGAAAAAGACAATCTTACCTTTTAGTTCACGGTCACTTAAAGATGCCAGCTGTGCCCAGTTTTTTACCTCTATTACTTTTGCGTGCAGTAGTCCATGCGTTGCAATAGATCCGCCCAGGGCGCATACGTTCATTGCTATTTGTTGACCAGAAGTTCTTATAAAAGATTTTTCTTTTGCACCCCTTTCCCAATGTGGTACGGCAACTTCCTGGAGGTAGACGGTATCAGGGGCTATTTCCAGCATTCTTTTCCTGGCCCAGTTAACAGCTCTCTGTGCGTTGACAGACCCGGATATACGGGCCCCAATCTTTTTTGTAAGATACAGGAGATCGTTATCCAAGCCTTCTCCTGTTAAGGCCTGCTCAAAGATTTTCCTGATCTCGATTGAATCCATTGCCGCGGGTATTTGCTGCCCAAAGAGCTCAGGGATAGAAAAGCTGCAATAGACCCAGATCAGAAATGCCTTGAAGCCCAAACAGATTTGCCGCTTATTGTCCATTACCAGTAGTTGAATAATTTATGGGGATCCATTTGTATCCGGTACCATCGGCACGAATGCGGCCTATACCTGGAAAGGAGATATGGTCAACGGCGATCCAATATTTGTTCTTCGCCGCGTCTGCAAACGCTTTTTTCCTGGCTTCGGCCGCTTTTACCGGATCTATGTCATAGACAATCGTAACTTCAGGACGGGGAAATTGCACAATGGAAGAGTGCATAATATCTCCCCAAAATACGATGCTTTCATTTTTGCTTGTTACCTTATAGAAACTATGCCCGGGAGTATGACCGTGGCTCGCTATCGGGAGAACTCCAGGAAACAGTTCCTTGTCATAATTGAATGTTTTGACTTTTCCTGCCTTTACGTACGGCCCCATCTTTAATAAAGCCTGGTCAAAAAATGGTTTCATGGCAGCTGAGGCTTCTTTAGAATTTTTTGGAGTCAGCCAAAAATCGTATTCCTGCTGGCTTACATAAATAGTTGCATTTGGAAATACCATTTTTTCGCCCAGCATCAATCCACCGGTATGGTCTGAATGAATATGCGTAATTAATACCGCATCCACATCTTCAGGTTTAAACCCGGCTCTGGCGAAACTTTCCGGCAAGTAACCCAGGGTAGGACCAAATAACTCAGAAGTACCTGCATCTATCAGTATTAATTTTCCATCTAATCTGAATAAATATGCATTGACGGAAAGTTCAACAATAGGCTCTTGAAAGTTAAGGTTAGATAAGGTTTTTACTTCTCCCGGCTTAACATTGATCAATAATTTATCCATATCCTGAACGATGCTGCCATCGGAAAGGGCAATCAGATCAATGTCACCTAAAGCCATATGATAATATCCTGGTTGAGCGAGTGGCATAGAATCCTTCTGAGCAGAGGCGTTAATCGTCAAGGTCGTAAATATTGCCGCAATAGCTACATTTCTGAATGTGTGCCATTTTGAGATTTTGCTATAATTTTTCATTGTTCTTTTTATATTTTGCTTCAAGTTCAGAAGCGTTTTTATTTAAATTTTGTGGTTACATTTTAAGAAAACGGAACTAAAAGAATACGTGGTACGTAGATTCCAAGACACCAACACTGTGACTGGCATCTGCGAGGCTATACCATAAATCAAGTAATTAGCAAGGTTTGGTCTGTTTATAAGGTCACTTAACAACAGTAGCTTCCACTTCTACTTTCAGTGATTCAATGAATAGCCCTTTTACTTCGAGCAGCGTGCTTGCCTGCCGCACCTGGTGCTTAGCCGCCCACCCGGTGAAGACCTCAAAGCAAGCAAGTATTTCTTGGACTGATGTAGTGAAAATATTCAACCGGACAATATCCTGACACCGATATCCCGATTCAGTAATGACCGTTTCCAAGTTTTCGAGTGCCTGTGTTAATTGGCTTGGCATGTCCCCGGAGCCGGGTTGACCTTCTGCACTTAATGCTGCCTGCCCTGAACAATAAAGTGTTCCTTGTTCATTTTTAACTTCAACCGCCTGAACGTAGCCGAAATTGTCCTGATAATCCCAAGGATTGATAACGCGTTTTTCCATATTGATTGTTTTAGATGATTGTTTAATCCCGTTACATTGTTAATCGGTTAGTCGTTACTTTCCTTAAATCCTTACAATTGTTTTGAGTTTCGTGTAAGCAGGAATCGAATGTCTGAGGACACCTCCTCAATGGCAGATAAATAAATGATAATATTCAGCCAGGTTTGCGGCAGCACTTGACAAATCAGCAGGCAACTTTTATGATCAGAATCAAAAACTATTTAATTGGCTGCCCTATATAATGTAATTGCTTACGTTTTGGAAATAGCAGCTGATACATTTAGCCGGTTGCAAAAGAGGTAGAGAACCAGATTCGGCTACAGTTAAGCGGCTATGGCCACATTGCAAATTCATGAGGAGTTTGGTAGCGCTGGATAATATCCAAACTATTATATCTACAGAAAAAAAAATAATAAAAGTTGTAAGGTTATCCAAATGTATCCGACTAAACCATAAATCTATTGAATTATTTGCATGATCGATTGGGGTTCAATCGCCACAAGTTTCAGCTGAAGTCATATGTGAATGGCTGCGTAATATGCACCCTCTTCCTGAAACAAAGTGGGCTGATAAATCAGTTTGTCAACAACCTGATTCTGGCTGAGCAATGGGAACTCAACCTGAAAGATGATTTAAAAAAAACGCTTTAAAAACTTGCCGAAGAACTGTGTAAAAAGTAAACTGTCCGCAACAAAATATCCGGATTCGGGCAAAGCGAACATCGAATTATTAATCACTTATATAAACCAAGTATGAAAAAGTTAATTTATCTATTAGCAATCTCTGCATTTATGGCTGTGCAATCATGCAATAGCAATTCTGAAAGTTCGACCGGCAATCCAGACAGCAAAGCAAAAGTTGTCGATTCCGGAACGTCTGTGGCGCTTTCAGCGGCCACCACAGCAGTAAGTGACACTGGATCCGGTATGCACGGCGGCACAGACATTAAGGGCATAGTCTGGACAGAACTTGAAAAGTTGCCGCTTGCGTCCGATCCCTCTAAAGAAGAAAGCATCGGAGTTGCGGTGATTCAACCCAGCGCACCGGCAGAACGGCATAGTCATGCGGAAAATGAGATCGGCTACGTTCTCGAGGGCGAATCCATCCTCGAAATTGATGGACAGCCATCACGCACTATAAAAGCTGGTGACAGTTTCGTAATACCTGCGGGCAGAGTGCACCGCGCCAAGCCAAGCGGAAGTGTACCGTTCAAAGTGGTGGTAACCTATATCGTTGCAAAAGGACAGCCACTGGCACAGCCTGCCAAATAATATAAATGTGATCAGGCCCGACTTTCCTAAATGACTTTCAAAACCAATTTTAAACACTTTTAAACTAAAAAACGAGATGAAAGCAAAACTCACACTTCTGGCTATTTTAATGCTGGTGTTCGTACAAATGACCTATGCCCAAAATGCGAAAAAGATAGACGCTGGCGCCATCATTCGTCAATTCCACACTAACTATTCTAATGGTGAGGTGGAAAAGAACGGAGCGCTTGTTGATGATAACGTAATTATTGACATTAATGGAGGATCGGCCAACCAGCCCAACGGTGAAACTTTCAAAGGCCGGGAAGCATTTGTTACCTTCCTCAAGAGGGACAAAAAAATGTTTTCGGATGGCAAGATCACTCACTTACAACTGATACAATCCGGTAACGAGGCTGCTGTTCGTTTTTATATGGAAGGCACTCATACCGGCCCAATTCCAACACCTAACGGCATACTAGAGCCTACAGGTAAAAAGATTCGCCTGGAGGTTACTGAATTTGCAACTTTTGACGACAACGGCAAATTACTGCATGTCCATACTCTCTATAATTCGTTAGGGCTTATTATGCAGCTAACGGCTAAGTAGGTAAATGCTGACGACATACATTAAGGTGCGTTAGTAATATGGCAGTGTCTTTTTAATCAACCCGAACCTACATTATATGCTATCATTGATTTTATCATTTGTTGCTAGTTTGAGTTATGGAACGGGTGACTTTGTTGCAGGCCGCACGGCCCGCAAACTGCCCTCAGCACTCATCGTATTGTTAACTCAGGGAACCCAGGCGATCTTTGTATTAACGCTCGCGCTGGTTAGCAAACAACCATTCATGATGGCGGCATTGGTATGGGGGATCATTGGGGGCATTGCGAACGGAACTGCCTATATGTTATATTATCGGGCATTAACCATGGGCCCTGCGGGCGTAGTCTCCCCCATTGTAGCGTCAAGCTCTGCGATACCGGTGATAGTTTCGCTTGCTACGGGAACCATCCCGAATATATTTGTCTTAGCAGGATTAACAGTTATATTACTTGGAATAATAGGTACCACCTATGCATCAAAGTCGGAAGGAGACGAAACAATTCCCATGTGCCGTGGTATGGTAATGTTGGTAATCTGGAATCATCCGCGTATGGTTTTCAGGCCGGCTACCTGCCTGCTGCTGGCAATTGCTGCTGCGATCTGCTTTGGTGCAGCTTTTACTATTGCCGACCACGGTGTTATTGTTGCCGGAAAAAGTATAAACTGGATGATCTGGGGATTTCAACTCGGCACACTCCCTATAACATTAGTTTCCACCCTTACTGGTAAAGTGCCATGGAAGAAGTCACTGCGAAAAGCATATATCCTGAAGGCTTTATTAGTGATTATGTTGCTTAACATGGCAGGAGATATTATGCTGGCATATGCATTTCGTGGCGGGATACTAGGGATCGTCAGTGTGCTCGGTTCCCTGGCACCGGTGGTAACAACAGTTCTCGCTGCATTAGTGTTATCGGAAAAGCTGAATAATCGGCAGAAGATAAGTGCCTCACTCATTGTCGTCGGGGCTCTCATTATAGCCTATTGGCAAAAATAAAACAAAAGCAATCTATCAATTAATCATTCAAAAAAAGCAACATGAAAGTCATTAAAGTATTATTAGCGATTACGTTTGTTACCATCATTATCGTGTCTTGCCTGGGAGAAAAGAAAAAAAATGAATCTGCGCTTGCAAATTCGCCTCAGGAAAAACTGTATGCTGTATTTGACGACAGCAATAATCTCGTTCGTCCCAAGGATTATAGATCATGGGTCTTTATGGGCACTGCCAGTACACCGAAGTCACAGGATCCAAATGTAATTTTCCCGGATTTTCAGAATGTATACGTTGACCCGGTTAGCTTTACCTATTGGAAAATACACGGAGAGTGGAGAGAAGGAACTATAATCGTAAAAGAACTGCTGCGTCAAGGTGATACCGTTTCATCTGTTGGTCATGGTTTTTTCCAGGGTGCACATTTTGAGGTAGCTGCCTCAGTAAAGGATAGCAAGCGCTTTCCTACAATGCATAACGGGTGGAACTATTTTGGATTTGCAGACTTTAAAAAGCTCAAGCTCAATGAAACTTCCATACCTCTGGGGGCTCAGTGTGCCGGCTGTCATAATAATAACGCCATAGACGGCGATGTATTTTATCAATACTACCCGGTTATGCTGGCAGCTAAAGGTTATGGAGATGGAAACCCGGAAAATGAGAACACCCGTCCGGGCTTAGTGGAAGACTACCAACACTACAAAGCGATAAAAGAATATATAAAAAACATGAAAACGCAAAAATAGTCAGCTTTTGATTGTTATGGAAGAACACTTTTACGAATCTTTGCCAGTTCATCAAGGAACAGTGGGCGCTATCTTCAACAAGGACCATCTATTCGCTGCAGTTCCACCAGGGTGGGAAATTGTTCTCACGGATATAAGCGGATCCACTGCTGCGGTTGCGGAAGGTATGCATAAAGCGGTTAACCTCATCGCAACGGGCAGCATTGTTTGTGTACTGAATATCGCCCACAAACATAAAATAGCAATCCCCTTTTTTTTCGGCGGGGATGGGGCAACTTTTCTTGTACCAAAGTCACTTCTGGCTGAAGTTTTAGAGACCGTATGGATATACCGTAATCAGACTGCCAGTAATTTCGGGTTGGCATTGAGAGTTGGCAATGTGTCGGTGGCAGAAGTTTATGCGTCAGGACAAACACTTAAGATTGCCAAATTTAGTAGTTCAGCAAGCTTCACTATACCAATGATCCTTGGGAACGGGCTTAATTTTGCTGAGCAATTGATCAAAGGAGCCAATAGCATAAGATTGGTAGAAGATTCCGGGAAATTTGAAGTTGACCTGAGTGGGCTACAATGCAGGTGGGACCAGATTCCTCCGCCAGTTGATACCGATGAGGTGATCACCCTCCTGGTATCTGCTGTGAAATTGAACGATCAGGGGCCAGCATTTAGTAAGGTACTGGCCGAATTAGATAATATATATGGCGTTCCCAAAAAACGTCAGCCTATCTCTGAATCGAAACTGCGGATCAATTCAACCCTTCGGGATGTCGGCATGACAATGCTTGTACGGGTAGGCACGAAAAAATGGTATGCAGTGCTCAAAGAGTGGTTTTCGGTTGCTTATGAGTATCTCTATTTCAAGACGGGAAGCGGAAAAACATATCTGACGACGCTTGTCGAAATGTCTGATACACTCGTACTCGACGGCAGGATAAATACTGTCATTTCTGGGAACCGGGAGAAACGAAAACAACTGCTTTCAGCTTTAACATATCTTGAAAAAAACGGGGAAATATTGTATGGCATTCATGTTAGCAATGCGTCGGTCATGTCCTGTTATGTACCAGATCATATGGATGGTCACATACACTTTGTCGACGGCTCTGGCGGTGGATATACGCAAGCATCCCGTATGCTGAAAGCAAAAATCAATAATTAATTACTTCAATTCTATTTTGTCAAATTCGTAAATACATTGATTTCTTTACCAAACGCTTGTCTGGTAGTTGTCTTTCGTAAGTATGTAATTCAATAATTGGTTCAGGCACATTTTTACAAAACCGAGCGTCGATTTAAGCGATTGAATAACATCCTGTGTAATCATGCATAATTTATCCTGCTCATCCTAACTTTTTTCTTCATTTAAGAATAACGGGCGAGCACGATCATGGCCATATGCTTGTTCCAGCTTTGTTCACTCCTCGTTTGATATTCATTGAGACCTAATTCTTTTGGTAAACAGTGATCACTTTTTTCCGAAAATAGGCTCTAGCCATAGAACCAGCAACTTGCTGGTTCTATGAAAGGCAACAGAAGTGGCGACAAAGAAATGTTGATAATTCAACAACAAAACCTGCATCGAGCAACTTACCTTAGTATCTCAAGCCAAAACAAATGCCGGCTTTGAATGTCTTTTGCTTCTTGAAAACTTTTACTCGTATATCCCGGAGGCAAAAGAATCCCATCTCCCGGACTGCTGCCAAGGTATCGATTTCATAAAACAGACCCATAAAATGATAAAGGAATTTTCAGTAACCGTTTCCCAAAAAGTTTTAGATGACCTCAAACTAAGGTTAGCACTAACCCGGTGGCCCGATGCGCTGGAGGGCTCCGGCTGGGAGGATGGCGCAGATCTATCCTTTATGAAAAAACTGGTCGATTACTGGCAACATCAGTTCGATTGGCGCAATGTTGAACGGGAGATCAACTCCTACCCAAATTTCATCGCTGAGGTCAATGGGTACGAAATTCATTTTCTCCACATCAGGGGAAAGGGAGAAAGGTCTGTTCCATTGCTGATTACCCATGGATGGCCTGGCTCGTTCCTGGAAATGATGAAACTGATCCCTTTGCTCACAGAAGATCCGCAGCATTCATTTGACCTTGTCATCCCCTCAATACCAGGGTTTGGGTTTTCCACAAAGCCTACCCGGCAGGGACTGAACAGTGCAGTTGTTGCAGATTTATGGCACCAGCTCATGTTAGAACTCGGCTATGAACGTTACGGCACCCAGGGAGGAGACATTGGCGCCTCCATCAGCATATGGCTCTGCCGCCGTTACCCGGAAAATATGATCGGGCTGCACCTGAACTATATCTCAGGCTCCTACAAACCCTATCTGCCTGATGGAGAGAAACTCTCGCAGGAGGTCCTCGAATTTCAAAAAACTGCAGCCCTGTGGTCAGCCGCCGAAGGCGCCTATGCCAGTATGCATGCCACCAAACCATTGACCGCGGCTTATGGCCTGAACGACTCGCCGGCAGGGTTGTGTGCATGGATCATCGAAAAGTTCAATGGCTGGAGCGATAAAAAAGGAAACATCGGGAACATTTTTACCAAAGACGAACTGCTCGCCAATGTTACGCTCTACTGGATTACACAGACCATCTTCTCTTCCATGAGAATGTACAAGGAGAACAGCAGAAATCCCAGTGTGTTTGCCCAGGATGAATCTGTAAAGGTACCTGTGGCCTTCGCCAGCTTTCCTAAAGAGCTACCTACACCGCCCCGGTCCTACATCGAGAAGGCCTTTAATATCCAGCGCTGGACGGAGATGCCCGCAGGTGGCCACTTTGCCGCCGCAGAACAGCCTGAACTCCTGGCAAAAGATATCCTTGACTTTTTCTCCGGATTGATTTAGCCCTGCCATGATGAACCAGGGTAATTAAGGCACATCTCTAAACCGGGTGTTAAACCTAACCAGGCATTACATTCTGCATCCTTCCACAGCTAAAGGAAACTTATCTGTTCGCATCTGAAGCTAACAACCAAAAGCAAAACAAAATGTTCCAGGCTGTTTATAGTGAACCATACATGAGTTGCAACGCTGCCATGACTTGCGTATACTTTCTGTGATCTTCTCACGATGAGGGTTCCCAGTCGCGAAGTTGAAAACGGACCTTGGTTTGCAGATTTGCTGCCCCTAAGCTCTCTTGGCAACAAATACCAAGAGAAAGGGGTTCACCAGGGATCAAAAAAAAATCGAACGAGCATTAACAGGACAAAAATCCTTAATCTCTCTGCTCCTCAATTAAATGACCCTCTGAACACTAAAGGCGAAAGGTTGGTTTTAGCTTTAAACAACTTGCTGAAAGATTGTGAATGCTCAAAGCCAAGTTGGTAAGCAATCTCGCTTACCGATAAATTTGTCGCAGACAGCTGCTGTTTAGCTTTTTCAATTAGTTTTTCATGTATATGTTGCTGCGTCGTCATCCCGGTAAGTGATTTCAGCAGGCCACTTAAATAATCTGGCGATACACGCAGTTGTTCCGCAAGATAACTAACGGTCGGCAATCCGTTGCGCAAGGCATTTGCATCATTAAAATAGTCTACCAGCTTTTCGTTAAGGCGATCTAAAATTTCATGACTGGTTTTTCTCCTCGTCAGGAACTGACGCTGGTAAAAACGATCCGAATAGTTAAGCAGGGATTCGAGCTGTGTTATAATAATATCATGACTAAACTTATCGATATTATTATGATACTCTTGCCTGATGTTATCCAGGATCTGCATAAGGGTAGCTTCTTCCTTATCCGAAAGGAACAAAGCTTCATTAACAGCGTAACCGAAGAACCCGTATTGGCTGATCTTTTTGGCTAGTGGAGTATTCCATAAAAAATCCGGGTGAAAAAGCAGTAACCAGCCCGATTGTTCAGAGCTGGCGTATTTCTGCGGATCGAAGCTGCTGATCTGACCAGGCGACATAAAGCTAAGTACGCCTTCGTCAAAATCATACGTTTGCTGTCCGTATTTAAATTTTACAGGCGACTTAAATCCCCTTTTGAGAGAAATATTATAGAATCCATTCATCACATTCCCCGGTATGCCGTCAGGTATATGCTCAAAGGGTTTTATGTCTATCACGCTGATCAGCGGATGCCCGGGCGCAGGAGCGCCTATTAATTTATGAAAATCACTGATCGTTTTAATCTGGTACGGCTGGTTTTTTTTCATAATGCAAATTGATTATTTTTTTTGATGAACTTTTAAGGCCTGTGCTACGGCTTGTTTGTAAGATAGCGGTTTGCGCGTCAATAGTTTTCTGATAGCAGAAGGGTCGCCAATAAGATCTGATCCTAAACCACCCAGCGCTCCTTTAATAGCTCCTTGCGGTGATCTGGCTATGCGTTCAATTAGTGGCGCAGCAAATCGTAAAATGCTTAACGGAACATGGATCTTTTTAGGATGAGCATGACCAACTACGTCTGCCGCTTCATCAATCAGCTGATCGCCCGTTAGTATGTCATCACTGCCCACTTCATAGCACTTTCCATAAGCTTCGGGTTCATTCAATACACCTATCAGGTTATAAACCAGGTCGTCAATGGCAATACTGCGAAATTTGTTAAGGCCGTTGCCTATTACAAAAGCCGTATTTTTCTTTGCGTTTGCCAGCACCATATTGAAACCCTGCCCGCCAATACCGACGATCATGCCCGGCTGGATCACGGTCACATCCAAACCGCTGTTTAAAAGATATTGTTGTGTATTCCATCGGCCACCGGTCCAGGTATTTTTAGCATCAGCTGAAATACCGAGGGAGGTAACGTAGACAAGGCGGCGAACATTATGCAGGTTGCAACCTGCGACAATATTTTGGAGGGCATTCATTTCAATATCCATAAACCCGAGTTTCGATGTGTCTTTGTGCTGAGGCGCAAGGGTATGAATGGAAATGTAAACCGCATCCATTGATTCAATCGCATGCTGTACAGATGTAGGATCTGTGAAATCACCTTTAACAATCTCGCAGCCGCGTTTAGCTAATTCTTCTAATTTATGTGGTCTACGTGCGAGACAGCGTACTGTATAACCCTCGGATAATAACTGGTTGGTTAAATAACCGCCAATAAATCCTGATGCACCAATGACTAAGATTCTTTTCATAATTAATTTATTTTATGGTGTAAAGGTCTTCACAAAACCGGTGCAGCATGTGACTAAAACAGGTTAAGTTGTAGCCGAAATCTGCATGTTGAGGTTGTTAGAAACACAGTAATCCATATAATCCAATACTCCGCTTGACAGAATCAAGAAATACTCAAACAATCACGTTTTTGCAGGCCTTTTTTAGGATTGCCGATAAATATTTACATAAATTAGTATTCTGTTGTTCTATACAAAACGAAGAACCATAGCTACTTATGAACGATTTTATAAATGAATTTCAGGAGTTTTCGCAGCTTGACGATGCAGCGAAGCTTGATCTGGGTACCGTGGCAAGGTCACGGCATTTTAAAAAAGGTGAAATTATTCTCCCGGAGGGTACTATCTGCCGTCATCTTTATTTTGTAAATAAAGGCCTGGTTAAAATATTTTCCTTCAAAAACGATAAAGAGTTTATCATGCGGTTCTTTTCCGAATCGCAGATCTTCGCGGTGTTCGATAGCTTCTTAACGAAAACACCCTCCAACTTTACCATCATAGCCCTGGAAGATTCGTTAGTGACCATGATCAGTCATACTGAAATGGAAACGCTCAGCAGCAAACACCACACTATAGAAAAAATTTTCAGAAAAATCATCTCGGACACCTCTGTCCGTAAGACAAAAAGAATTCAGGAAATGCTCGGAGAAGATTCAGCCTGGCGCTACCAGAATTTTATAGAAGAAAACAAACACATTGTCCATCGGATCTCCCTTGGCGATGTAGCGAAATTCCTGGGCATTACCCAACAATCACTGAGCAGAATAAGGACTCAAAAATAATTAAGTTGCTTTTTACCATAGGTTAAAAATTATGCGGACCTGCTGGTGTAGCTTTAATCTATAATTGAAATCTCTAAGGCTGTAATCTTAGACCAATCAATTAATTAAAGTAAAACAAATTATATAGCTATGAATCAGTCAATTGATCAAGATCTTTCCTCCGCATACTGGATGTTAGACATCCTATGGGTAATAAAAGCTTATGCTGCAGATACAGATAATGCTTTTAGCATGATAGAGCAAACGATGCCCTACGCATCAGGCCCACCTCCCCACTATCATAAAGACATGGATGAAATGTTCTATATACTGGAAGGCGAGCTGACCCTATGGCTCGATGGACAAATCCTTAAAATGGGAAAAGGCTCTTATGCAAGAGTTCCGAAAGGAATGACTCATTATTTCAAGATCACCAGCAAAGAGCCTTGCAAAGCTTTGAATATGTATAGTCCCGGAGGGTTTGAGGAAGGCGTTATACGCAACGCTACAAAGGCAGAATCTTTGACCTTGCCACCGAAAGGGTTGGCCTACAACGGGAGTACGGACAAGAATGATATGCACGTAGCTGTTGATATTCAACCTGTCAACCTATTAGAAGATCTTGAATAGATTTGCTGGTAAACTTAGTTTTTTAATAGCACCATAAATAATTCGGCAGATTTGTACTGTACCAAAACTAACAAGTTGGTTCAGATGCGCTGATTTTCCAGGAATAAGATTATACATCGAACTTCTAAAATCAGATGGCCATTTCGTAATTTACAAATTATGCTGCTACCAAAAACCAGTAGAAATATTAACCGTGTTATTCCTTTCGGAGTATTATGGTTTATTTTCAGCCTCATCTATGTGATGCTGGAGAAAGGAATTATCGGAAACCTGGATCATTATCCCTCTACGGGCGTTGATTACAATTTTGCAAGAAATATTTTTTTAGTCCCATTATCAGGCCTGATGATGGGACTATTGACAAGGATTCTGGAAATCGGTTATTTCAGCAAATGGTTTATTAAAAACAGTTTCACTAAAAAGATCATCTTCAAATCCCTTATTTATTTGGTCATCGTTATCGTGTTCCTGGTCATTATAACCTTTATCAATACCCTATATACCGATAACGTATATTCTATTAAGAGTTTGGCATTGCCGGCCTGGGCGTTTTTTACCGACTACGCCGTGATCGGTATTATGGTATATATTGCCTCCATAATTGTGATTACACAATTATACGCTGAATTTAGCCAAAGCATTGGTGTCGGTACATTGAGTGATTTTTTCCTGGGGACGTATCATCATCCGGTAGAAGAAGAAAGGATATTTATGTTTCTGGATATGAAGTCTTCTACGACGATCGCTGAAAATTTGGGCCATGTCAGGTATTTTCAGATGTTAAGAGCGTATTTCTTCGATCTTTCGGTCGCTGTCATTGACTATGCAGGTAGCATCTATCAATACGCGGGTGATGAGATGATCATCAGTTGGAAATTAAAAGACGGACTAAAGAACAGCAATAGTATCGAGTGTTTTTTTGCTATGAAACGCGCGCTGGACCTCCAGGCTGAGAAATATAACGGCCAGTTTGGGTTATTACCGGGGTTTAAAGCGGGTTTGCATTATGGTATGGTCACTGCCGGGGAGATCGGGTCACTGAAAAAGGAAATTATTTTCACCGGGGATGTCCTTAATACCTCCGCAAGGATTCAGGGACTTTGCAATCATTACCATGCTGATTTGCTGGTATCAGAAGATCTGGCAAAAATACTTCAGCTTCCGGACAAATACGAAATGAGATCTGTCGGAGAAAACCTGTTGAAGGGCCGCATTAAGACCATGAAGATCTTTGCCATTTCAAATGGTGCACTTACTTAGACAATGGTGCTAAGATCGCTTGATGGTAGATTTCCGCTGTATAAAATTAAAACTACGGCATCGTCATTGAATGCCGTAGTTTTTGATGTCTTTAGTTAATGTATTGCTGTGTAGGTACTGTAATTAGCGGGTACCCAAACGTAGCTGTTACCTTCCGCACGGATCCGGCCAATTCCTGGATAGGAAAGATGGTCGCCGGCAACTAAATAACCTTTTTGCGCTGCTTCACGAAAAGCTTTTTTTCGTTGTGCTGCTGCAGCGGACGGATCTACATCATAAACAATAGTAACAGCCGGGTCTACAAACTGTACTGCTGCCGCATGCATGATATCGCCCCAGAATAATAGCTTTTCGCCTTTGCTTTCCAGGGAGAAAAAGGTGTGTCCGGGAGTATGACCAGGGCTGGCCAGTGGCAATATACCGGGCAGTACCTCTTTACCATATTCAAATGTTTTTACCTTACCGGCTTTCAGGTAAGGTCCCACGGTAGCTTCGGCTTGTGCAAAATAGTTCTTTAAACTCTCGGGCGCTTTGCGCTTACTCTCCGCTGTCAGCCAGAAATCCACTTCAGGCTTACTGATGTAAATGGTAGCATTAGGAAACGCCAATTTTCCCTTATCGATTAATCCACCGGTATGATCGATGTGAATATGGGTGATCAGAACGGCGCTGATTTGCTCGGGCTGATAGCCTGCGCGTCTTAGGCTTTCTGTTAAATGTCCAAGTGTAGGTCCGTAAGCCTCAGCTGTTCCCGCATCGACGAGTATCAGGTCGTTGCCTTTTTTGATGAGGTAACCGTTAACAGAAAGTTCTACAGGATCTGACTGGTAATTCAGCTTCAGCAAACGATCAATCTCACCAGGTTTTACATTGGTGAGCAGTTGATGAAAGTTTTGGGGTACGGTACCATCAGAAAGGGCAATCACCTCGAAATCTCCCACTGGCAAACGATAATAACCTGGTTGAGGAGATTGTACCTGATTTGCTGTTTGGGCAAATGTGGCGGAAGTATTCATCAGGACGCCGATCGAAAAGATCCCGGCAGCGGTAAGTTTTAATAGTGCTTTAGCAGCAAAAAATGTATGTTTCATATTTAATTATTTAATGAAACAAAATTCCAGGATTTTCAACGCAGCACACAGGATAAACGTCACTTTGATTTTGTGACAAATATCACGTTAACGGCGGTATAGGCGACTTAAGGTTTCACGCGTTACCCCAAGATATGAAGCAATGTGGGTCTTAGGAATCCGGCTAAATAGCTGAGGATATTGACGAATAAAATGTTCGTAGCGGTCCTTTGCACTGCCCATGATCATCAACTGCAGCCGTTTCTGAAGTGAAATATAACCCAGGTTCGCCTTGACCTGCAGAAAATGCTCATATTTCCAAATAGCTGCACCTAATTTGTTGCGGTCCTCCAGTGTTATACCAAGCACTTCACAATCTTCAAGGCAATCAATATTTATACTTGCCTTGGTTTCCTTAAAGAAAGCTTCCCGATCGGTCATCCACCAGTCTTCTGCGCCGAACTGATAAATAAATTCGTTACCTGTTTCAGGATCGGCTATATAGGCTTTTAAACAGCCTTTTAAAACAAAGTACTCCTGCCTTACATATTCGCCTTCCTGTATCAAAAAAGCATGTTTTTTCAGCTTCCTTAACTTGAAATGTGATAAGATATGCGCAAACTCTTCATCGGATAGCGGGCAAACCGCTTCTATATGTGTTCGGAGCAACTGTGACATAGGAAGATTTTTGCCGGCATAATAGTTAAAATACTTGTTTTGCAACTAATGCCAAGATACAATTTGATTTGTATATGAATGTCACTGACGGTTTAAAATCAACCGCCGTTCGTCAATAATTTCTTTTCGATGAATGTTGACCTTTTTTCAATAGCGTACTTTTTCTGATTATCTATTCGTCTCTCTGGCCAAATCAAATAATTCGGGGCCGATGTGGCAATACCCGCCGGGATTTTCTTCAAGATAGTTCTGGTGATAGGCTTCTGCCGTATAAAAGTTCAGCAGTGGTTTAACTTCAACTGCTAACGGCTTATTATACTGGCTGGCAATTTCGCTCAACACTTCGGTTATAACCGGAACCTGATGCTCAGCCGTATAATAAATTCCCGAACGATACTGGGTTCCGATATCATTTCCCTGCCTGTTAACGCTGGTAGGATCGATGGTTTTGAAAAATAGATCAAGTAATTGGCTGAGCCGTACCTTTTCCGGGTCATAAGTTACTTTAACAGTCTCTGCAAAACCGGTACCACCATTTACAACTTCTTTGTAATTCGGATCTTTAGTTTTTCCGTTGGCAAAGCCCACCTCTGTGATGATTACGCCCTTGATCAATTTAAAAAAATGCTCAGTGCCCCAAAAGCATCCGCCTGCAAAATAAATCACTTCTCCTCCGCTTTCCTCAAATTCATTTTCTATTTTCATGTTATTTGGTTTTAATTCAATATTTCCGTGACTGCCGGAGTTACTTGTAACGCTGTCTACACTATCAGCCGGATCAATTTGGCTGACCAGCTTTTTGTAAACGGACTTCGTAAAGCGCACAAAAGTCCTTTCAACTTTATCATAACCCACCCATTCCTTTACATTTCCATAGGCACATGTGGGTGCACCTTCGGTACTTCCATCCACCAGTGTATACCGCTGGGGATTTTGCTGGTACATTTCTGCGGTAACTTTCTCCATGATTTGTTAAGCAAGTAATTGGTTTAACTTTATCTCGATCGCAGCTTTAAGTTGAATGCCCCTTGCCTGATCGATGATCTTGCCGTTTTTCAAAAAGAAGATAGCAGGGATGCCCCTGACGTTGTAGTCCTTTGCGATATCCTGATGCATTTCGACGTCGATCTCAACAAAATCAATTCGTCCTTCATAGTCATTAGACAGCGCTTGAAGGACGGGCTGAACTGCTTTGCAATCGCTGCACCAGTCGGCATAAAACTTTAAAAGGACGGGCTTGTTGCCGGCGATGATCTGTTCAAATTCCGTGTTATTATTAATCTTTCTCATGGTTTCAATTCTTGTAGTTAATTACTGTAAATGTTAATGGGGATACAGATAACCTTCTTTGATGCATCCTTGATTGGAAGGCATGACACCGGGCTGATCCGTCTGGGACTGTTAATCTTTTTCCTTGTAATTTGTGGCTGAGGGGAAACATAACGATGTCGGCTATCTCCCCAAATGCGCAGCGACAACGCCAGGTTTGGAAGGTCCCTTACGATAAACAGAACGGTTTGTGAAAAACCTGCACCAAGCATCCACGCATCCGGGTAGCTGATCAAAAATAAGAGCGAACTCGCAAAAATTACAATTCCTCCTATGCCCGCGGCTTTCCCCAGGCCAGCCATTCTGAGCGAAGCAATCATTAACAGGCCAAGAGCTATTTGAGGAATACCAAGAAGTATTGATACGGTTCTTGCTGTAAGAAATGTGTACAATGTTGAAAAGACAAAATGGCCTTCTGTCATAGACTTTATTCCAGCAGTTCCTGAAAACGTAAATTTTTGGATCCCAAAAAGTATGAGCAAGGAGGCAGCTCCGATCACGCTCAAGTTGTAACCCAATTTTTCGATTTTACTATTCTCCTTCATGACCTTTATTTTAGATGAATATTTAAAATTTCTGACACTTTATAACTTAATCGCAAATATGATTTGACCCTTACAACTATTCTACTTTCATCAGATAGAATGCACATGAAATTTTAATATCTGTCAATCAATTTGTTAATTATTATTTGGCGAAAAATCATACGAACAAGCACCAGACCTAACTTTACTCAGAAGTAAGCCAATGGAATTATTTTCCATTTATATCGCAATAGAACAGCGAATAAAGATATGGGTCCGAGTCCCAGGGTGGATGCTTAACGGTGTTCCTTATTATGACGGAATAAGAACTTTAAGGTCGATTCCCGCTAATAATTTGCCGATATCCTAAAGTGAAAAGCATGCTTAATTTTCATTTTTTTTCAAACTGGCTATCACACTAATTTCGATTCTGGCTTGCCGAACCAGTTGCTGAACAGCTACCAACGTACGCGACGGATATGGGGATTTAAAATACTTCCTGTAAATAGTATTGAATTCACCAAAATATTTAATATCTGTCAGGTAAACAGTGCAGGAGACAACCTCCGAAGCAGAAAGATTGTTAACTTTTAAGATCTCTACAATTTTTTTTAAGGCTGATTCCGCTTCAGTTGAGAACGGTATAGCGTTTACATCGTTTTCAGACGGCGCTATTTGTCCGGAAACAAATAACAATCCGTTTGATTTAACGAAAGCCCTATAGGCAGGTTGGATGGGTAGCGCTGTTTGACAATTTGCTGCCACGCCGCAGAATGCAAGTAGTGTTAGCAATATAAATTTCATGATTGTTTTTTTAAAGTCCATATTTCAATATTAAATAAGCTAGAGAGGTCATTGATGCCGCTCCCAGCTTCACTTCCCTGATGTTTAATTTATCGTAGGTATCAGAAGTGCTATGGTGGATATCAAAGAACCGCTGGTCATCACATTCCAGACTGATCAATACTTTTGATAGTCCCTTCATTGGCACCAAATCGATGCCCCTCTGGTTGGGATAGATTTCGCCAACTCCGTACGGTACAAAAAGTTCCATCCAGGTCTTAATTTGTTTAACCGCTGTCCGGCTTCCATCAACCCTAAACCCGCGAGGGGTAAATCCGCCAACATCTGACTCCAGTACAGCAATATGATTTTCATTCTTTTCTCTAGCTTCTTTTGCATATTGTATTGCACCATGTGCTCCGGATTCTTCATTCATGTACAAAATAGCCCTGAATGATCGCTCTGGTCTTTTATCCATATTCTTAAGTATCCGTAATACCTCGAGCGTTTGTACAACCCCTGTTCCATCATCAGCAGCTCCCTCCCCCAAATCCCATGAATCAAGATGTGCGCCGACAGTTATAAAATCCTTTGGAAATGTTGTTCCCCTTAATTCACCTATTAAATTGTAGCTTACCTCTTCAGGAAGTTGCTTGCATTGCATGTGTAGGGAGAAAGTTAAGTTAGCGTTCTTCCTTAACGCAACGCTCAGTATTTCCGCACTTTGGATGCCAATGGCAGCGGCTGGTATCTTCTTGATAGTGATATCATATCCTACCGCGCCGGTATGTGGGATATCATCTGTCTTTAAAGTTAAAGAACGTACCAGCACGCCAATTGCGCCTTTTTTTGCTGCTTCGATAGCGCCTTTCGAACGCTGGTCAACGGCACCTAAGTATGCCTTGTAAGTTTCTACTTCCCTGAGATCCATAGCCCGGTTAAAAAAAATAAACCTACCCTTAACCTCACTTTCCTTTAAGGCAGCTAATTCCGTCCAACTATTTACCTCTATTACTTTCGCATGTAATAAACCATCTGTTGCAACAGATCCACCAAAAGCGCAGACTGTCATTTCTGTTTTTTTATTGCCCGTTTTGAAGAATGATATTTCTTTTGCTCCCCTTTCCCAATGAGGTACCATTACTCGCTGAAGATAAACCGAGTCAGGGTTAATTTCCATCATGATCTTTCTGGCCCAATCAACAGATTTTTGGGCATTAGCGGAGCCTGATATACGCGGACCAATTTTTTTTGTTAGAAATAAAAGATCCTCATTCAACTTATTCCCGGTTAGCGCCAGATCAAAAAAGGATTTGATCAATGTCGAATCACTTTTCGCGGGTACTTGCTGGGCAAAAAGATCGGCGGTAAAAAAAATGCAGTAAATACACCATAAGAATGTCCTGCAACTGAAATGGGAAGGCAGTTTATTGTCCATGGCCTGTGGTCGAATAATTTACGGGATACCATTTGTATCCTGTACCCTCTGCACGAATGTGACCTATACCGGGAAAGGAAAGATGGTCAGAGGCTATCCAATACTTATTTTTTGCTGCATCCGCAAAAGCTTTTTTCCTGGCTGCGGCAGCCTGATTTGGATTTATATCATACACAATAGTCACATTGGGTCGGCTAAATTGCACAGGTGCTGCGTGCATAATATCTCCCCAGAATACGATGCTTTCATTTTTGCTCGATAATTTATAGAAGCTATGTCCTGGTGTATGACCTGGGCTTGCTATAGGGAGGACGCCAGGAAACAACTCCTTACCATAGTTAAATGTTTTAACTTTTCCTGCCTTAACGTATGGACTCATTTTTAATAGCGCCTGGTCAAAATATGGTTTTAGTTCAGCTGATGCCGCCTTATAATTTTTTGGAGTTAGCCAAAAATCATATTCCTGCTGGCTTACATAAATGGTCGCATTTGGAAAAACCATTTTTTCGCCCAACATCAATCCGCCTGTATGGTCTGAATGAATGTGGGTGATTAGCACGGCATCCACATCTTCCGGTTTAAACCCCGCTTTAGCAAAACTTTCCGGTAGTTTTCCTAGGGTTGGGCCGAATAATTCAGATGTACCCGCATCTATGAGTATAAGTTTTCCGTCCAGCTTGAATAAATATGCGTTGACAGAAAGCTCAACAACTGGCTCTTGAAAGCTAAGGTTGAATAGGGATTTCACTTCTCCCGGCTTAACATTGGTTAAAAGCTTACCCATGTCCTGAGAAACACTGCCATCGGAAAGGGCAATTAAGTCAATGTCACCTAAAGCCATGTGATAATACCCCGGCTGTGCAAGTGGCAAAGAAACCGTCTGAGCCGAGGCATTAATCGTTAAAGTCGCGAAAATAGCTGCAAAGGCTATATTTCTGTACGTATTCCATTTTAAGTTTTTCCTGTAATTTTTCATCCTTCTTTTTTTATGATTGTTAATTTGATTGTATTGTTTACCTCTTAATCGAAACATTACTTAACTCCTTACAATTATTTTGAACTTTGCGTAACTGAAAATTAAAATCGCTTCCGAACCCATCCATTCAAGATTCAGCGATTAATTAATTAACTTAAAATCAATAAATTATGAAATAAAACGACAAAATTAAATGAAAAAGCTTGTCAAACGTAACTTTATTAGTTACGTTTGCATCGTTATTTGATTTTATGAAAGCTGACGCCAAATTTTCAACTGCGATCCACATTTGCCTTTACCTTCAATACCGGGGGGAAAAGCTTCTCTCATCACAGGAGATGGCAGCAAGCGTGGGCACTAACCCGGTTGTGATCAGGCGGGTACTTGCTGAACTCCGAAAAAAGAACATTGTAGGAAGTGTGGCCGGTAATCAGGGTGGCTTTTACCTGACGAGACCGGTGGGCAAGATCAATTTGTGGGACATTTACCAGGCCGTAAATGACAGGGAATTGTTCCAGAGGCCGAAAGTGAATGAGGAATGCCCGGTAAGCAGCAATTTGGGACAATTGGTTAAATTACCTTTTCAGGCCGCCGAAAATGCAATGCAGCCCGGCCTCGAAAAAATTACTGTTTCAGACCTTTACGGGCAGCTAGAAGATCTGTTGAAAACGTCACCAAAGTTTTGTTAATGACTCGTGTAATAAAACAGCAGGATTTTTTATTGCGTTCAATTGTAACAAATAAAGTTTTATTTATTAAATTAAAAAACAGAAATCATGAAAAATCAATCAACTACACTAACTGACAGCAGCCAGTTGCCAGTAAATCATGCTCACCAACAAAACACAGTATTAGGCCTGGATGTTGCAAAGATCCAAAAACTGAATGCATTTGGAATGGGTTTATCCCGTTACGGCCTGGCAGTGCTTCTGCTGATCTTTGGTATCTATAAATTTACCGATTTTGAAGCCAAGGGTATACAACCGCTGGTACAGAATAGCCCGTTAATGTCGTGGCTTTACCAGGTGACTGATCTCAGAAGCACATCGGGGATCATTGGTACCGTCGAAATAGGTTTGGCTGTTATGATTTCCTTACGGGCATGGTTCCCAAAGGTATCTGCATTAGGGAGTATCGGAAGTGTTTTTATGTTTTTAACCAGCCTTAGCTTTTTGATAACTACACCAGGTATGTGGACAATAATGGAAGGCTTACCTGTCCCTACTGACGGTGGCTTCATTATGAAAGACCTGATCTTTCTTGGGGTTTCGATATGGACGGCAGGGGAAGCTCTAAAAGGTGCACAGCAAGAATTATAGTCCGTTCGGCTTGTGATAGGTTGAACAGCTGGAGTTATTTGGGTCTGCCTGCAACAGGTGACGCCTTTATTACGGACATGCCGGAGGTTCACCTGCGGTAACGATAAACTGGCTGCCCCGGTTTTCTATGGCATCCAATAGGGGATCATGTTTCCCCTTGGGCTATCAAAAATATTCCGCTCGGCCTGGAGATATTAGCTTACCGCAGACCATTGGTACTTCCTGCCCTGGTATGGCAGTTCATTTGTAAGGCGCTTTGCTATGATAACCTAATGTGCGTCCGTTACCGGAAATAATTCTGAGAGGACCTTGGTTGCGTTCATTATCGACGGGCTCTTTTCATCAGCTCGCCAACAAATGTAAAGTTCGCTATGGAAAGGCATTTCTATTGCCCGCACGCCCGGAAACCCATGGTGCACAAATCCCCCTGGCAGTATGGCCATGCCAAGGCCCCTTGAAACCAGTCCGAGCAGGCTCGATCCGAAATCCGAAAAATAACAGGCCCTGGGGACCACCCCATAGGATTCCATGATTTCCTGAACAAAGAAGTAAAAGCGGCTCTGGCGTTCGGCCACGGGAAGTATGAACGTCTGTTCTTTAAGGGCCGCGCCAGTGATATCTTCGGGACGGGAAAGGTCGGAACTTTCAGGAACAAAAAGAGCAACGGGCTGGCGGCTGATCATGTGCGAACAAATACCGGGCAACTTGCTCAGCTGCCGGGTAAAAGCCATGTCCAATTTGTGGTCCTGTAGGGATTCTTCAATATTCTTATAGAGCAGCTGTACCAGTTCGACGGTGATTTCGGGATGCCTTTCCCCAAGTGTGCCCATGAAGTGTGGTATGATCGAAGATGATATGGAATCCGGATGGGCAATCCTGATATGGCCCGTTTCCCCTTTGCTGATCTTGCTGGCGCAAGTGTGGACATGGTCAAGGTCTTCGAGGATAACACTCCACTTTTCTTTGAGGAATATTCCCGAGGGGGTCAGACTGACGTTCCTTTTATTCCTTTCAAAAAGAGAAACGCCCAGTTCCTCTTCCATCGCCTGGATTTGTCTGCTCAGAGCGGACTGGGTAATGTTCATCATTGACGCGGTGCGCCAGAAGTGGAGTTCCTTTGAAAGTGCTATAAAATTCCTGATCTGTTGTATGTCCATTGATGCGTTAAATTCATTAGTCTATACCAAATTAGCATTTTTAAACATCGCTTGATTGAATATTTTTACATGTAGGGGCCAATGACTATGCAGTTTGCCAGTTTTTAAATCTCCGGGACTGCCTATGGACACAATAACCAGGAGAAATCTAATCAAAAAAGCAGGCATTGCCGTTGCCGCCTTTGCTGTCCCATTGGAGGCAGCATCTGAGGCATTCATCTTAAATAGCCCCACAACCAAAAATATGATCAAGCCATTTATCGTAGACGTTCCCCAACAGGTCCTAGATGATCTAAAAAACAGGTTGATGCTCACCCGATGGCCCGACACCTTTGCCGGCGGGGACTGGAACTACGGCGCCGACCTTGGCTACATGAAAGAACTGGCCGATTACTGGCAGCACCAGTTCGATTGGCGCAAGGTGGAGCGCGAGATCAACGCCCTTCCCAATTTCTTAGCCAATATCAATGGGCATGAAATCCACTTTCTTCATATCAAAGGGAAGGGCAAACGGTCAGTACCTCTGCTGATTACCCATGGCTGGCCGGGATCATTTCTTGAAATGATGAAATTGGTCCCACTTCTTACAGAGGATCCCGAAGATTCCTTCGACCTCGTAATCCCCTCTATACCGGGTTTCGGATTTTCGGCAAAGCCACTGGCAGCGGGCTGCAACAGCGCATTCGTTGCTGAGTTGTGGCACCAACTCATGGGCGAACTTGGCTATAAGCGCTATGGTGCTCAGGGCGGGGACATTGGTTCGGGGATAAGTACATGGCTCGCTCTGCGTTACCCGGAAAATATTATAGGACTGCATCTCAACTATATTTCCGGTTCCTATAAGCCCTATCTGCCCGAAGGAGAAAAACTCTCCGATGAGGTCCTGGTATTTCAAAAAGCGGGGGCCGAATGGTCTGCAAAAGAAGGTGCATATGCCTACATCCATGCTACAAAGCCCCTGACGGCAGCCTACGGACTTAATGATTCCCCGGTGGGGCTGTGCGCCTGGATCATCGAGAAATTCAACGGCTGGAGTGATAATGGTGGAAATGTTGAAAATGTGTTCACAAAAGACGAACTGCTGGCCAACGTAACACTTTACTGGATCACCCAGACCATTTCTTCTTCGATGGGCATGTACAAAGAGAACAGCAAAAAGCCAATCGTCTTTGCAAAGGGCGAGTCTATAAAGGTGCCCGTCGCTTTTGCCAGGTTCCCACATGAATTGCCTACGCCCCCAAGGTCCTACATAGAAAAGGGTTTCAATGTCCAGCGATGGACAGAGATGCCCAAAGGAGGGCATTTTGCAGCTGCCGAACAGCCCGTGCTGCTGGCAAAGGATATCAAGGCCTTTTTTTTCGATATCATTTAGTCTTTGGGATGGGACCTTCTGCCACCATCTGCACATATTGTAAATTGTTAAAAAACTTGTAAGGTTTCCGACCCGGATCCGATTAAGACTTAAAACGATCCTGCTAACAACGCGTTAAACCGACCTCCGTACCATTTTAAAAAAACGGCACCACGATCGCAAGTTGAATGAAAAGGTAAAACAAAGTAAACGAATCCGTCAAAAACGCTGCTTTCAAACTATGGAAAACCAATTTTACAAATCTTTACCAGTTAGTCAGGCAGCTATTGGCACTAACCGAACTATATAGATCGTACTGGTTTATGATTGTGCTTATACTGATAGCCTTGATCAACCCATACTTATCTGTAATAATTAAATTAAAACGCTTCTGAACATGAAGCAAAATATAAAAGAGAAAAATGAAAATCAGAACATTATATGCCAGGCATTAACAGGAGAAAAGTTAAAAGCAACTCCTGTTTTAGAAAAAAAGCGATCCGCGTGTATCAAGTTTAACCAATGCTCATAAAGCCGTCGAATTGGAAAAGAAAAGAATGCTAAAATTCGCTCCCGATACCGTTTACCTGTAGGATGTTGTCATATCACATTGGGAACGAGGTTCTAACAGTTCTTAGATTTACAGGAAACTATTTCAAATAAATAGCCCTTACTATTGTCAATAAAAACGTATATGCTGGATAAACTTAGAAAACATATAGAGAAGATTGTACCGCTTAGTGATACTGAGTATGCATTTGTGTTAAGCCATTTTACCACAAAAAACTTCAAAAAACATCAGTTTCTAATTCAGGACGGAGACGCCGTAAAACATCATTTCTTTATATTATCCGGACTTTTAAAGCTGGTTTATACCGATGATACCACAAAACAGCACATTGTATCATTTGCTATGGAAGACTGGTGGGAAAGTGACTTTCATGCGTATTATACCCAAACGGAAGCTACCATGTCTTTGATATGTCTGGAAGATACTGAAGTACTCTGCCTGACACTTGAAAATTACAGGAATCTTTGTGACGGATTACAAAAGATGGAAAAGTTCTTTCTTGAAAAGGCAAATTTCGGATTTCTTGGGGCGCAGCGGCGTATCATTTCCTGGTTAACCTCTAGTGCAAAAGAACGGTATGAACAGCTTCTTAAACAATATCCGTCGCTGATTCAGCGTGTGCCTAAAAGCCAACTTGCTGCATATCTGGGCGTATCCCGGGAAACTTTGAGCAGATTAAATTCTTAAGTGATATACCTCACTTTATAAACGTGAGGTATATCACGGCCTTCTCTTAATTGCTATGCTCACTTTTGTATTATTAATTTTTAATACAATTATGAACAAGACAGCAAAATTAACAGCTCTATCAATATTAATTACGATGCCCTTATGGGCCCAAACTCAAAAAGAACAAAAAATGGAAAAAAGAATTATTAATCCGTGGCAGTGGCAGGATAAGCGCAGTTATGTGCAGGCGGTAGAGGTAAAACATGTGGAGAGCACACTATATATTTCCGGACAAACTGCCATAAGCGATGATGGAACATCAAGCAACGAGGATATGAAAACCCAACTGGTAAAGGCCCTGCAGAATTTAGAAACTGTAATTAGCAAAGCAGGATACAAGCCTGAAGGAATTGTACGATTGAATATTTATACGACATCAACAGCCGAACTTTGGCCAAACTTTAAGATTTTTCAGGACTGGGCTGCCAAAAACAACGTCAAACAGGCATTAACTCTTTTAGAAGTGAAAAGCCTGTTCGAAACTTTAAAAGTAGAGTTAGAAGCTACGGTTGTTAAATAAAATATTGCAGTTGACAGCTGTTGAAATCAACTAATGCTTTATGTTAGGTCCGATTTCGATCTATAAACAAAAGAACTAAATTTTAATACTAATAAAAAATAATGAGTTTAATTGAAGCCCTAAACTGGCGCTATGCCACTAAGAAAATGAACGGCAAAGCTGTTCCGCAAGAAAAGGTTGATTTAATTTTAGAAGCCGCTCGCTTAGCGCCAACTTCTTCAGGTCTACAGCCGTATAGGGTGATTGTAATTACGAATCAAGATTTAAAACAAACACTTTTAGCACATTCATTTAACCAATCTCAGATTATAGATTCTTCTCATCTTTTGGTTTTTGCCGCTTGGGATACTTACACTGAAGATAGAATAAATGGTGTTTTTACACATATACATAAAGAGCGTGGAACTCCACCAGAAAGTACAACAGATTATCAAAAAATGTTAATTGGTAGTTATGTACCAAGAACTGAAGAAGTTAATTTTAATCACGCTGCTCGTCAGGCTTACATTGGTTTTGGAATGGCATTAGCGGAAGCAGCAATCCAAAAAGTAGACGCAACACCTATGGAAGGATTTGACAATGTCGAATACGATAAAATTTTAGGATTGAATGGAAAAGGTTTAAAAAGCGTTGCAATTATGCCATTAGGCTATCGTGATGAAAAAGGCGACTGGTTAGTAAACTTAAAAAAAATACGTCAGCCAAAATCAGAATTCATTATTGAATTTAAATAAGAAATACATCATCGGTAACGGGTGCTCTGCAATAAGGCATCCGTTTTTTTAACAGGTCATATCTCAGTAATCAAGTAAAATCTCATGATCAACAAAATTGCAGACAGTAAAGAAAATGGATTTGAGTGGCTTGACATGACTGAGCCTACCGAAGAGGATTTCGCAAAAGTAGCGAATAAATATAATCTTCACCCCGCATTAGTCAACGATTGCTTGCAGCCGGACCACTTGCCAAAGTTTGAGAGAATGCAGCACTATTCTTTTATAATATTCAGAATATACACAGAAAGTGACCTGCTTGAGGCTGACAACATACAGGACCTTACCAGTACAATTGCCATATTTTTTTGCGAGGAATTTATTTTGACCATTCATCTGAAAAAGCAGTCGCTATTTAAACAAGTAATTGAATCTATGGAGGAGAAGATGTCTTCAAGCAGTAGGGAATTGTTTAATATCTTGATCGTATATTGTCTCAATACTTATGAAGAACCATTAAAAGAGCTTTCGAAGTCTGTAGATTATTATGAGAAAATGGTCTTTCTTAGACCAAAAGATGAACCAATATTGAAAGGGATATATTACCTGAAAAGGAAGATCGACCTCCTTAAACAAATGCTTCTTCTTTCCTACGATATTATCGACAAATTAGATTCAAAAGACGAAGGGAATGTGGAGACACGAGATACGAGAGATCAGTTTATCAAACTTCAAAGCATGCTAATTTCCCAGTCTGAAAATCTTCATCAATTATTGGACATTTACTTTTCCGTATCTTCCCAAAGAACTAATGATACTATAAGAGTATTGACCATATTTTCCGTGTTCTTTATGCCTATGACCTTCATAGTAGGCCTATATGGGATGAATTTTCAATTTATGCCCGAGTTAAAATGGAAACTGGGTTATCCCGGGGTATTGCTATTGATTGCCATAATTAATGGGTTAATATTTATATGGTTTAAGAGAAAAAAGTGGCTATAAGAAAAGATGATTGTACCTATCCTGTTATTTTTGTAAATGCAGTACAGCATGTCTAAAATCAAGGCGATAAGGCATAAAAAATCGCAACCTTACGAATCATATAAATTTGTGTTATTTAGTATATAATTAATAGAATGAATCTTCCTGCCAGCTTCAAAATTCTTCTTATCATCCTATTTTTATTTGTCCTAACCCACAATTCGTTCGGCCAAAATTATGGCTTAGCAATTGCAACAACTGATGAATCCAAAGAAAACAATACAGCGCTCGATTTGTCGCCCGGCAGCCCTTTATGTTTAGACGGAAACTTTGAGATTTCTTTTGAGGCATCATCACTGTATTCAGGACTTTTATATGGATATATTGTCAGGATAATTGAGAATAATGAACGTAATTTTGACTTAATATACAATTCTGAGAATCCTGAAAATCTTTTTGGTATAGTAGTGGGCGACTACCGCACCAAAATCAGATTAAATATCGCACCTGAGAACTTTCTAAAAAATTGGAATAAAATAAGTATCAAGTTTGATGCAGATAAGGATAGGCTTATTGTTTCTGATGGACACAAAACATACGTCGAAGGAAACTTGCATCTGAAGAAAAAGGGGTGCTACAAGCTATTTTTCGGTGCAAACGGTGATAAGAAGTTCAAAACAACTGAAGCGCTCTCGGTGAAATTGCGTAACATCCGGATTCTAAAAAATGGCATAACAAAATATTACTGGCCTTTGGATGAACATGAGGGAGAAGTTGCGCACGAATTGATAAATGGCAATAACGGTAGCATTAAATATCCATTTTGGATGGCCTCAATGCACCAGAAATGGGAAAAAGTCGGTGATTTCGTTGTAAACGGGGCCGCCAGCACGGCTTTTGACCGTAAAGAAGAATCCTTATTTGTTATTGGGGAAGATTCGTTATTTACTTTTTCTTTGCCTAATTCGAGTCTTAGTTCCAAGTCTAATCTGGACAAATTTAAAATGAGCCATGGGAGTCAATCCGTTTTCAGCCCCATTAACAACAATATTTACAACTTTCTTCCTGGTCAAAAAATGGTTGCAAGGTATAGTGTGATCAATCAAAAATGGAATAAAAAACTTCCGTATTGGCAAGAACCTGATTATTGGCAAGCGAACAAATTAATATCCCCGAGAGATAGTTCCATGTATGTCTTTGCCGGGTACGGTCACTTCAGATATAAAAATACTGTTCAGCGCTTTTCGTTGAAAACCGAGCAGTGGGAACAAATAAAACCTAAGGGGGATTTTTTCACGCCAAGGTATTTAGCAGGTTTGGGATCCAATCCGCAAGGTGATACAGTTTATGTGCTGGGAGGTTACGGCAGTTCAAGCGGTTCACAAATGGTCAATTCCAGCAATATTTACAATATGATGCGTTTTACAACGAAAGACCAGACGTTTAAAAAGCTGTACGACCTGAAAAATCACTCTGAAGATTTTGCATTTGCGAGTTCGCTGGTTATAGATAATAGCTCAAAAACCTACTACGGACTTGCGTTTCCTCAACGTAAATACAATTCGAGTCTGCGTCTTATTGTCGGGTCGTTAAACAACAGTAGTTATAAACATGTTGGAAGCGCTATTCCTTATAGCTTCCATGATATCCGTTCCTTCGCTGATCTTTTTTATTGTCCGGAAAGCAAGAAATTTATAGCTGTTACCTTATTAAGGTCTAAAAATGACCAGACAAAGGTGAGTATTTATACATTGCAGGGACCGCCTTTGGATTTTGTGAAAAGCAATTTAACCCCAAAATATCATCCTTCCCGATTATTCATTGGCTTAACATTATTTTTCGCGTTACTAGGCGGTGGTTTAATACTTTATTTACGCAACAAGAAACGTCACACTTCCACAGGTGATCAGATCAAGCCCCTAGAACCAAGTGCAAAACCGAACGTTTCTGCCAAAAATGCAATTTTTCTCTTTGGGGACCTTCAAGTTTTTGATCGAAATGGAACAGATATAACTAAGCTTTTCACGCCACTTCTGAAAGAATTGTTTCTGCTATTGCTCGTAAATTCAGTTAAAAACGGAAGAGGTCTACACGCCGAAAAACTTGATGAGATTCTTTGGTTTGGAAGAACTGAGAAAAGTGTCAGGAATAACCGATCCGTAAATATTGTTAAATTAAAATCAATTCTTGAAAGGATTGAGCATTGTCAGCTTTTAAAAGATGCTGATTACTGGAAAATCGAGTTGGATTATGACTTTTGGTATATTGATTATCACAATTATTTAAACCTAATCGAAGATAAAAAGAAACTTGATGAGGAAAAGATTAAATTGCTTTTTGAACTCACCCGGCGCGGTAACTTTCTATCCAATCACAATTACGAATGGCTTGATAAATTCAAATCTGAAATTTCAAATGAAGTAATTGATGTTTTATTGAGTTATGCCAATTCGGCCAAACCATACAATCCGGAGTTTTTAATCCAGATAGCCAGCTATATTTTCTATTTTGACCCGGTCAGTGAAGAAGCAATGATCATCAAATGTAAAGCCTTATCAAGTCTGGGTAAACATTCATTAGCTAAAAAAGCGTTTGACGTCTTTATTAAAGATTATCGATCGATTTACAATGAAGATTTTAATAAAAATTTTAATCAAATAATTTAAAGTCAAAGCACTGATTAACAGTGTGTTTTACTTCCATCCACTTCAAAGCAAGTGTTTAGCGCCCAAATATTAATGGCCTGTTAATTTCTCATTAATAGATTTTCCTTAATTCGTAAATGATGACAGTTATGACAGCATAGTGATCTGTTGTACACTGTTGTAAACGCAATTAATATCAACCTATTAATGAAAACAAATCTACGAACACTATGTCCGCTGTTTTTGTTGGTCACCTTACTGACAGTCAACCCTCGTGAAAGATCTTATGCACAGGTGGCCAAGTTACCCACCAAATGGACGAAGGCTTCGATGGCGTCCAGTCTGCCATTACCAGAGTATCCAAGGCCTCAATTGCAACGTAGTGACTGGCTGTGTCTGAACGGAAAATGGGATTATGTGGGTGGGGCATCCGCCGCCAACGCACTTAATCCACCTAAACCCATAAACTTTGACGGTAAAATTGATCATATACTGGTTCCCTACTGTCCCGAGTCTGTCCTTTCCGGAATTGAGCGAAAGCAAGAAATCAACATGTGGTATCGAAGGAGTTTTGAGATCCCTTCCGGCTGGAAAAACAAGCAGGTCATTATTCATTTTGATGCTGTTGATCACGATGCCAGCATTTTTATTAATGGAAAAAAAGCCGGGACACATGCAGGTGGTTATGACGCATTCAGCTTAGACATTACTTCCTTCCTTAAGAAAGGAACGAACAGTCTGATTGTAGCCGCTCACGACCCGAATGACGGGCGTACACCTTCCGGTAAGAACGGACCGCGCGGAGATTATACATTTACATCAGGCATATGGCAGACGGTATGGCTTGAACCGGTAAGTAAAAACTACATTAAAGATGTTAAGTTGTTGCCTGACTTGGCCAACAGTCGATTAAAGGTATTGATTAAAGCCGAATCCGGACAGGTTTCAGCTATTGCCCTCGATGGTAAAAGGGTTGTTTCAGAAATTCAGGGAGTGGCCGGCACTTCATTTTATATTCCGATTCCAAATGTTAAGACATGGTCGCCTGACACACCATTTTTATACGATCTGAAACTTACGTTACAGGACAAAAACGGTATTGTCACCGATCAGGTAATCAGTTATTTTGGCATGCGCGACGTTAAACTTGGGAAAGTGGGCGGTGTTGTCAGGCCTTTAATAAACAATCAATTTGTGATGCAGGTCGGTTTGCTGGATCAGGGTTACTGGCCGGACGGAATATTAACCGCACCCACCGATGAAGCGCTAAAATACGATCTGGAATTCACCAAAAGAGCCGGATTTAATCTCATCCGAAAACACATGAAAACCGAACCCAAGCGGTTTTACTACTGGGCAGACAAATTAGGTTTACTGGTTTGGCAGGATATGCCTGCGATCTGGTATCAGCACGAAGATACGGTTGCAACCAGAACCGCCTTTCGTAAAGAGCTTAAGGCAATTATCGACGACAACTATAATTCCCCTTCTATCATCACCTGGGTACCTTTTAACGAAAACTGGGGTGCATTTGACGTCAAGCAAATTACGGATTGGGTTAAAAAATATGACCCGTCACGTTTGGTCAATGGCAATTCAGGCTTTAATAATAATCCGGAGTATCAAAAGGCAGCCGGAGACCCCGGCAATGGGGACTTCTTGGATACGCACATTTACATTGGACCTGAAAATGCTTCACGGCCGGATGCAAAGCGGGCTGCTTCATTAGGAGAATATGGTGGGATCGGCCTGTTCGTCAGGGGACATATGTGGCCTGTAGAGAATAATGCTTATGGATACGAGCCAACGAAGTCAGCGCTGACTGATCGTTATATACTTTTAATGGATCAGGTAGAGCAACTCATGAAATACAAGGGGTTGAGCGTAGCCGTTTATACGCAAACCACTGATGTTGAACATGAAGTTAACGGCTTATTGACTTATGACCGTGCCTATGAGAAAATGGAAGTCGAAAGGATCAAAGAGGTAAATCAAGCGGTCATCAGGGAAAGTAAAAAAATGAAATAACATCTGAAAAATTGAACCGGTTATAAAAAAGATAGCAAACCTGATTTGGCTACAAATAAACCAGTTTCGATCACATTTCAAATTACCATTATAAAGACATTTGGGCTGTCAGTGCTTGCAAAAATCTAAATTCTATTGCTACCAGATAAAAAATTAAAAAGTTGTAAGGTTTAACAATTGTCGCCGATTAAGTAATAAAACGGATCAGGTATTTAAATTATTACTGATCACCCTGCAGCGGAGCTAACTAAATCGGTGAGGTGCTTTATACTGAGGAACTTGGAGGTTTTATGGACTGGTAAGAGAGGGTTAAACTAAAAAGCAATGATGATCTGCAAACATAAAGGCTTGTTTGGCAACATGATTAAATGCTGAATACGAAACATCAACACTTACCATAAATAAAAGAACTATGAGGACAAAAGATAAAGTTCAAACATCGGCACCTAACGATGTGGCACCGCACCTTTGGGTCGATCAGTATGCAGATTACCTGTTTGCTTATGCCTGCCTAAGAATAGACGATAGTGAGCTGGCAAGAGACCTGGTACAGGATACGTTTTTAGGGGCGCTGGAACGCTTGGAGAAATTTGACAGGCAATGCCTTGAAAAAACCTGGCTCACTGCCATACTGAAGAACAAGATCTTCGACGTTTACCGGAAAAAGGCATCAGGGCTGAAAAGGCAACCCCTTTTAACCGCAACTGCGCCGGATAGCGACGAGTTCTTTGACCAGGAGGACGGGCATTGGAAAGAAGAGCATTGTCCTGCCTCGTTTGCGATAGAGCAGCCGGATGCGCTTCAAAATAAAGAGTTCCAGGGCGTGTTGCAATCATGTATGAAAAAGCTTCCGCCGTTATGGGCATCGGTTTTTACGATGAAGCACATGGATGATGAATCAAGCGAGACGATCTGTACAGGACTCTGTTTGACATCATCTAATTATTGGGTCATTATTCACCGGTCAAAGGTGCACCTGAGGTCTTGTCTACAAAAGAATTGGATGTGATGAAAGATTATGAAAAAGCTAAACGAGCAAGAGATAAAGAAGATAGCGTACAACTGTAAAAAAGCTACTTTTCTAATTGAAAAATAGCAATCAGGAACGATTACACTTAAGGAAAAATTCCAACTGGAATTGCATCTGAAAGGTTGCGAGGTATGCAACATCTTCCAGAAACAAAGTGCGCTGATCAACAGATTTGTCAAAAATCTGATCCTGCCAGAGCGACATGAAGTCAAATTAGAAGAGGGTTTTAAAGAAGGGCTTCAAAAACGAATTAATGAAAAGCTGGAAAAAAAGTAAACTGTCAGAAACGGGTATTTCCGGATCGGGCGAAAAAAAATCGAATTACAAACTACTTAAACAAACAATTATGAAAAAGTTAATCTATCTATTAGCCATCTCTGCATCAATAGCCGTGCAGTCATGCGGAAACAATTCAGGAAGTTCAACAGGCACTTCAGACACTACGGCGACTATGGCCGATTCGGCGGCTACATCCGCCCCCTCTTCAGCAGAAGCGACTTCTGGTGATACTACTGCTGAAAACAAAGGCGCGTCTGCACAGACCAGCAGTACGGACATTAAAGGCATCGTTTGGAAAGAGCTCCAGAAGTTGCCCCTTGCAGCTGATCCCTCGAAGGAAGAAAGCATTGGCGTCGCGGTGATCCAGCCGAGCGCACCGGCAGAGCGGCATAGTCACGCGGAAAACGAGATTGGTTACGTTCTCGCGGGTGAGTCACTTCTCGAAGTTGAGGGAGAGCCATCGCGTACGATCAAAGCTGGAGACAGTTTCGCGATCCCGGCCGGCAAGATCCACCGTGCCAAACCGAGCGGGAGCGTACCGTTCAAGGTGGTCGTAACCTACATCGTTGTCAAGGGGCAACCGCTGGCACAGCCCGCAAAATAACCTACTGCTGTTAATATCAATTAAACCTGCCGAATAAACTAACTGCGTCCTTTTAACTAACCTGATCATAGTTTATGTTATCATTTATTTTTTCATTTACTGCCAGTTTAAGTTATGGAACGGGAGACTTTATCGCCGGCCGCACCGCCCGCACATTGCCCTCTGCGCTGATCGTATTACTTACGCAGGGAACACAGGCGGTCCTTATTTTAACACTAGCACTGGTAAGCGCACAACCGTTCATGCTGGCCGCGTTGGTTTGGGGAATCGTTGGAGGTGTTGCTAACGGAACTGCCTATATGTTGTATTACCGGGCATTAACAATGGGCAAGGCGGGCGTAGTTGCACCTTTGGTTGCATCGGCCTCAGCAATACCTGTAATAATCTCGATCGCGAGCGGAACTATCCCGAATGTATTTGTATTAGCGGGTCTGATCATTATATTATTGGGAATCATTGGTACGACCTACGCACCACGAGCCGAAAGTGATGAAACAATACCGATGTGCCGTGGCGTGGTCATGCTGGTACTTTGGAACCATCCGCGAATGGTTTTCCGACCTGCTACCTGCCTGCTGTTGGCGATAGGTGCTGCGATCTGCTTTGGTGCCGCATTTACCATTGCCGACCACGGTGTTAATGTTGCAGGTAAAAGTATAAACTGGATGATCTGGGGATTTCAACTCGGCACACTGCCTGTTACGATACTTTCCATGCTTTCTGCCGAAGTGCCCTGGAAGAAGTCATTGCGGAATGTATCTATTATTAAGGCATTGTTGGTGATCATGTTACTAAATATGGCCGGAGACATCCTGGTCGCTTATGCGTTTCGTGACGGTGTACTCGGGATCGTCAGCGTCCTTGGTTCCCTGGCACCGGTGGTAACAACAGTCCTCGCAGCATTAGTGCTGTCGGAACGGCTTACGAACCGCCAGAAAGTGAGCGCATCCCTTATTGTCGTCGGGGCGCTAATCATCGCCTATTATCAACGATAGAACTCATAACATAAAAATCAATCCTTAAACATTAAAAAAAGTAAGATGAAAGCAATTAAAACTTTGTTAGCGATCACACTGGTTACAGCAGGCATAGTATCCTGCTCGGAAGAAAACAAGAAAAGTGAATCTGCTGCTGCAAACACTCCGCAGGAAAAGCAGTATGCCGTATTTGACGCTAACGACAACCTCATTCGTCCCAAAGACTATAGATCGTGGATCTTTATGGGCACCTCCAGTACACCGAAGTCAGAAGATCCTAACGTCATTTTTCCTGACTTTCAAAATGTATACATAGACCCCGTAAGTTTTGCTTATTGGAAAAAACACGGTGAGTGGCGAGAAGGAACCATTATCGTAAAGGAATTGCTTCGTGCAGGTGATACTAATTCATCTGTTGGTCGTGGTCATTTCCAGGGTGCACATTTCGAGGTAGCTGCGCAGGTAAAGGACAGCAAGCGTTTCCCTAAAATGCATAACGGCTGGAACTATTTTGGCTATGCAGATTTTAAAAAGAACAAGCTTAATGAGACCTCCATGCCATTGGGGGTTAAGTGTTCCAGCTGTCATAATACTACCGCTGTAGACGGCGATGTGTTTTATCAATTCTATCCGGTTATACAGGCAGCGAAAGGTTATGGAGATGGAAACCCGGAAAATGAGAATACCCGCCTGGGACTGGTAGCGGATTATAAATATAAGGCCGACGTTATTGACTTCGTCAAAAAGCAGAAGTAATCGGTTCACAAACGCTGCTTCAAACCATGGAACCTAAATTTTACGAATCTTTAACAGTTCGTCAGGGAGCTATTGGTACGATCATTAACCAGGACGATCTCTTTAGTACGGTTCCGGAAAACTGGGAGATCGTCCTTACGGATATACGCAGCTCATCAGCTGCTGTCGCCTACGGAATGCACAGGACCGTTAACCTGATCGCCACGGGAAGCATTGTATGTGTTTTGAATATCGCGCATGAACATCATATAATGATCCCATTCTTTTTTGGTGGTGATGGCGCGACTTTCCTCATCCCAGGAGTGCTGGTCGAAGAAGTTGTGGAAACTTTGCTGATTTACCGTGAACAGATCGAGAATAATTTTGGATTGACATTAAGAGTAGGCCACACATCCGTAGCAGAAGTTTATGCCGCCGGCCAAAAACTTAAGATCGCTAAGTATAGTAATTCACCAAAATTTACGATACCTGTGATTATTGGAAACGGGCTGACTTACGCAGAACAACAGATAAAGGGTACAGATACATTACCGTTTATAAAGAACTCTGGCCGGTTTGAGGTGAATTTAAGCGGCTTGCAGTGCCGTTGGGATCAGATCTCCCCACCCTGCGATGATAATGAGGTCGTCACGCTGCTTGTTTCCGCTGTTCAAATGAACGACCAGGGAAGCGCCTTCAGTAAGGTATTGACCGAACTGGATAATATATATGGAATTCCTCAGAAACGGCAGCCGATCTCTGAGACGAAGTTGCGGATTAATTCCACCATTAGCGACGTAGGTCAGGCTATGCTGGTCAGGGTCGGCACGCAAAAATGGTATACAGTGCTCAAGGAATGGCTTTCGGTCGTTTACGGTTATGTCTATTTCCGGACGCGCAGTGGGAAAACCTATCTGACTACGCTGGTTGAAATGTCGGATACACTCGTACTGGACGGAAGAATAAACACGGTCATAACCGGTAACGGGAAACAACGGGAACGCTTGCTCGCCGCTTTAGCGGATATGGAGAACAGTGGCGAGATCCTTTACGGTATCCACGTGAGCCAGGCTTCGGTCATGTCCTGTTATGTGCCGGATCAAAAGGATGGTCATATCCATTTTGTGGATGGCTCCGGCGGCGGATATACACAAGCATCCCGAATGCTGAAGGAAAAGGTCAATCATTAAATCAATGCCAACTTAAACATAAAAAATAAAGAGGAAACCATACGGAAACTTAATTAATTATAAAACCATGAAACCAATCAAAACATGGGTGCTAGCCATTCTGACCTTTCTAACATGGCAACATGCAAGTGCACAGGAACAGTTATCACAGGCGGGATATTATCGTGCTAATTTCGGCAGTTTCCAAATTGTGGCACTGTCTGACGGAACAGTTCCTGTTGAAGCAAAGACCATTTTACTTCCTAAAGACCCCGGTGTCTTAGCGCAACAACTAAAAAAAGCTGGTTTGGCAAGTACTGTTGAGATATCAATAAATGCCTATCTTATTAAAAGCGGGTCCAGACTTATACTTGTAGATGCAGGCTCGGGAGATCTTTTCAAACCCTTTGGAGGGCGACTCGTAACAAGTATAATGACAGCAGGATACCGACCGGAGGATATCAGCGATATACTTATTACTCATGTCCATGTTGATCATAGTGGTGGCTTAAGTCAGGATGGAAAATTAGTTTTTCCAAATGCCACCATCCATTTAAGTCAGAAAGAACTCGATTTCTGGAAAGTCCACGAAACTTTGCAAACCGGTGAAGCGAAAGGCATCACGCTCAACAGACCAGCCTACTTAAATCTTAAACCTTATCTGACGGCTAATAGGATAAAGGCGTTCAGCAGCGCATCAGAAATCATTCCCGGAATAGCCGCAATTGAGAAACCCGGACATACCCCAGGTCATACTGTATATGCTATCGGATCCGGCAAACAAAAAATGATCTTCTTTGGAGATTTAGTTCACATAGAGCAGGTACAGTTTTACGATTCATCAATCCCTGATGAATATGATTTTGATAAGCAAAAGGGTGCTACACAGCGAAACGCTACCTATGCGGAATTTGCGAGGAAAGGATATATCATTGCCGCGGCTCATGTATCTTTTCCGGGAATAGGGAGAATAATTGCTGAGGGTAATCATTATAAATGGCTGCCGGTTCCTTACAGCGTCTTGGGGAAAATTGAGTAAAATCTGCAAATAGCGGAAATAATATGAATAACACTTATGGTATGACTATTCCCCGGGAAACTGAATTACAAACATGAAAAATAAAGAGGAAACGATGCGTAAACTGATCAACGCGGTCGCCTTTATTTTTAAAAATGAAGGTTATGCCGGGCTTGGGGTGAACAAAGTGGCGCGGCAGGCTGAGGTCAACAAAAAACTGATCTACCGTTATTTCGGCAGTTTCGAACGGTTGATCGAAGCTTATGTCGTGGAAACGGATTATTGGATGCGGTTTGCCGATCATATGCGGGAGCTGAAGATACCGGAAAATGCACCGGACATGCAGCGATTGCTGAGCCAGGTCCTGCAAAATCAATTTTTATATTTTCAGGAAGACAAGGAAATGCAGCAGCTTATTCTTTGGGAGCTGTCCGCCAAAAGTGATCTTATGAAAAGTATTCATAACACACGGGAAACCATGGGTAAGCAATTCCTGGAAATGAGTGACCCCTATCTGGAAAAGAAAGGGGTAAATTTCAGGGCTATCGCAGCGTTACTGGTCGGCGGGATCTATTATATGACGCTACATATGCGGTATAATGGCGGTATGTTTTCAGACGTTAACCTGGCTAGTGATCGCGGTCGGCAGGATATTTTAAATGCGATCGATCAGGTTGTCCATATGGCATTTTTAGCGGAGGATCGATAGTCTTTTCAAGTTTCAGGTTCTACCAAATAACGCCCCGTATTTTCACCTGTCAGCTAATATTAGGAAAACAAGAAGCATTTTGGGAATTATCCACTACCAGCGAAATCACGCGCAGCATTCGCAAAAACGTGTAATACACGCGGCAACAATTTTTATTGCTTACTATGACCTTATCCTGGTTTCGGCAATTGTTTAATAAGATTTAATTCGGAGATTTCGGGTAAATTAATACCTGTAAAAACGATATCGACATTTTTCAGAAGTACAAATTCTGTCACAGCAGTTTCCGGCTTTACTGTCCAGCAAATAACTTCTAAATCATAAATCCTACTGATATAATCGATTAACTTGTTGATAGCATGTTTTTCAATATCAATTGAATAACAATTCATACTATCAATTAATTGTATCAAATAAGGTCGAAAAATTTATCACCGCCGGTGTTACTTGCTACGACTTCCGTGAAGGTATCCAGTTTGTTTGTCAATTCTGCCAGCTCATTCAGGTAGTCTGCAAATTCAATCATACCGTACACAATGTTCGTGCAATGAATATCATAACCTTGGTTATTAAAAGCTTTTAATACAGGAAGGTGGGGATGTTTATAAGTTTCATGCAATCCGGCCGAGATTGCAGCCTGTGGCTTATCCGAACGTGTCACAAAATCCCAGAAGGGCGCATGGTAATTAACAAATGCGCCATGATGCGGAACCTGAGCAATTTTTAAATGCTTCTTTTGAAGGTTAACATGGATATTTTCTTTCATTAGCCTAGCGAACGTCACACACTCACTATCCGACGTCAAAAGGTAATAATTATCGCCAATGGTGATTTTAAACATCGTTGAAAGGTGATTTGCACTTGCGCTGGCTTTGGTAGGATTTTTAACAGGCTGCAGGTCAACGTCCTTCATGTAAATCTCGGCCTCCGTTTTACTTGGGGAGAGACATTTCATCCTGACTTCGTCTGTAAGGTCTCTGACAGTGCCCTCAATGATAAAGTCAATCTTTTTAATTATTTCAGATTTTACAAGTTCATCAACTTTATCAAACATCTTTTGCAACTCACCCTTGGCTTTGGTTCCTGCTTCTAGTCCGTTCAGATATTTATAATAATCGGAAGCCAGTAAATGAACCGTATGTCCGAAGCTTTTAACTATAATTCCCTCCTTGGCAATCCAGGTCAATAGTTCCGTCATACCTGAATAATGATCTGTATGGGGGTGCGACAAAATTATAAATTCTATCTCTTTGTACTTTTCAGCTTCAATGTGTTCCAGTACAGGATTTTTCCCGTATTTACGATTGCAATCTATAATTCCGATTTTTCTTTGGTCTCCGTCTTCCCATTCAAGTAAGATAGAATCGCCCTGACCGACATCTTTAAATGTAAGCTTCATATTTCTATTTGCTCTCTATAAAAAATGCATTACCATCAAGGCCTTTGAAAAAATCCGGCTGCTCGAAAAGATCCGACCGGTCTTTCTTTTCCTCAAAAACATCCATTCTGCGTGCACCGGGTTTTGAATTTATGTGAATTCTGACAAAAATGCCGGCTTCCACCTTTTCAATATTTCCAAGCAGTTTTTTATCAAATTTCCTTAGCTGAAAAGTTGGCTTTTCATCATTCAAGCGGCAGTTTATAAAGACACCTTCATCTGTGACGTTAATAATCTCACCAAAGAGTATGTCCTCAACATAATACGGTTCACCTGAAATTGTGGTTATCAGGTCGTCGATGTTTTTTGAGAAATTATGATTTTCCAGATCAAAATCTGTTTTTTGCCAAGCTTCAACACGGGTTGGCGTTAACTCGATATAGTCGAGTATGGTAAGTAATTCTTCCTGTTGATGGGTGTCTTTTGACCAGATCACCAGGGTATAATCCGAATGTGGCGGAATAATACTCTGAACCCATTGTGCAGACAATTCGGCATCAAACGTTGGTTTATAATACAGGTCAAGGAATAATAGCTTGACTGTTTCCAATGGTTTTTCCGGGAACCTGTTTTTATCTGTGGATGCATCAAAAAACACCGTGCCCGTGTGCCTGTCTTTCAGGACATTTTCCAAAGGCGTAATTTCACGTTTTATATCGTCGACAAAGGCAACCTGCGGTCCGAGTAACATCTATACCTCCTGATTTTTATTAAAAACTAATTCAACTATTGCACCCGTATATTTTTCATCGAGATCAGCTTCAGCATTATCTGTAAATATCTTCAGCTTACCATATTTCATCATAATCGTGTCGATCAGATACATGCCAATGCCAATACCGCCCTCTTTTCTTGAAAAGAACGGTGTCACTATCTCAGATATAGTGTCTTTAAAGCCCGGACCGTTATCTGCAACAATAATCTTAGCAAAGTCACCTTCTTTCGCTACTTTAATTAAAATGGATTTATCTTCTTTGTAAACGTTATCAAGCCAGTAAATGCTGTTGTCTATCAGATTCATCAGCATTGTAACCAGATAGCGTTTGTCACAATTAACCGTTTGCAGTTCGTCTTCATAAATTTGCTCAATATTTATTTTTCTGATCTTCAGTTTAAGCTGATAATTGCTGAGCGCCTGATTTACCGCATCTTTTATTTCGACCGGCTTTGTCCCGGATTGTTTTAGCACCGAGAGAATACCTGAAACATAGTCATCCAATTCCTCTACCTGATTTCTAATGCGCTCGGTATCTATGGGGTCGCCGTTAACTGTTTCCTCCATTCTGGGAACCAGCTTCTCAATTTCATGTAAAGCGACCGAGGCCGTCATGCCGACACCTGCGGGAATTAATAGTGTTTCCTGCGCTTTTTCGTAGTCGTTTTCAATCTGTGATGCCTGTTCAAGTAGTTTTTGCTTTTTGCTTTCGTCGTCGATCTCTGCATCATTGATGAGCGCAACAAAGTTTGCTATTCTATCCGTAAACGACTGTCCGTTATCTTTTTTATTGAGCCTTATCCATTGTTCCCGGTCTTTCAGCCTTTCGGTTTTAAACTGGGTTAGTATAAACTCTACGACTATTTTAAACAGATCAAAACTTTCATTTTTAATAAAACCTTCACGATTTGTTTTCTCGATCAGCGAGCCCGAGCCGGCAGCATCAAGGTAGATAAATCCGATATTCTGGTTATTGGAAAACCAGGTTTTATTATTCACGCGCTTTATGTCGAGTCCGAGCCAATCATTTCCGGGTTCGCCGTAGTCATAAACCCGTAAATCATTCTTAAACACTTTAATCCCGAATTGTTCTTTAAGGGTTTTCTTCAGGATATCCGGAGTATATGTAACATCTTTTAATGAAGCGGAATCCATATCATATGAGTAGAGCTCAATCATGACTGAACCAAATGAGAGTGCTTCCTTTGCCTTCGCTTCAAGGATTTCTTCAATAACACTATCGTCCAGGCCTTTATCTTCGTAATATTTCCGGAACATAGGGCGGATCATACCGAGAATGTTTTTGTCATAGGATTTGTCATCCTTGATTTTTCGTCCGCCGGCCGTCTTATTGTTGGCAAGACTGAATTCGTAATCAAAAGTGAAATTATAATCTTTATCCAGGATAGCGACAAGTTTATAGGGAGCTTGTTTTAAAAGTTCATTGATATCCGGGAAGCGGTCAAGCCAGTTGTTGTTAAAATTAAGGTCAATCTTAAACTCATCGGGGTCGTTTTTAGGCGAGACCATCGATACCGTGTGCCGCTTTAATTGCCTTGCCATACCTCTGTTCCAGACTTCTTTAAGACCGGACACTTTTATGTAGGTTCCGGTATCATTTTTAAAGTAAAAACTTTCGGGGTCGGTATTTTTATAATAATCGATTTTTACATCGGACAAATATTTCGACTGCGTAAAAATCCGCCAGTTAATTTCAAGATTAATCTCATAATCAAGTAATTCCTTCCGCAGAAATTTACCGTTCTCATCCAGGATAATTTTGCCCGGGCGGCTTATTAATTTTATGACATTTCCAAGTTTATGTACGGCAAATCGCCCCACGCCCTTTTCACCCATAGGCACCCTGTTATAAATCGGGGTCCGGATAATTGTGCGTTTACCCTGTTGGTCAACTGATTTCCGGAAAGCCGTACCTGGTTCAAGCCAAACGTTCTCCAAGATTTGATCTGTCATTCCGATACCTGAATCTTTGACGATAATGGTCGCGTTGGCCAGATCAGTAATATTGTTAAAATACACATTGACACTTTTGGAATCGGCATCATAGCTATTTTTTACGAGTTCATAAATTGCCATTACGGGATCCTTGATCAGTTCCTCACCGAGTAAAGTCAATATATGTGCTTTAGGTTTAAAGCTTACATTTCTGGCCTCTGAATTATTTGAAACCGGCAAATCTTCATCGGATGTTACCGATTCCGAGTCATCAAAAGGCTGTTCCGGAAATTCGTCCGCAGCCGGAACATATTTAATCAACGCATTTGTATCATCACGTGTAAGATCAAGTTCACGTAAAAATAAGTCCTTTTCTACTTCGCTTCTCAGGATAAATCCTTTATAGTCAATCTCATTTTGCTTTACAATGACTACCAGATCGTCTTCATTGAAAGATTTGCCGAGACGGGTAATGCGGTACTCGTTTCTGGTGCCTGTACCGTAATATTTGAAACAGCAAGTGGTGGTCTGCCCGTCGAACCATGTAAGTTCCACAAACTGTTCCCTGTTCTGGCCTTTTACACCCGGCGTATCAAATATAAGCCGGTAGGCGTTTTTCGGAACGTACAACCCGGCCTGATGCGCTCCGGTAGTTCCGGCGTCATTGGGGCTTATAAACTTGCAAAAGCTGACTTCACCATTTTTTACGGTCGCGACAGCAGCTGATAATTCATCAGTCATATTTTATGATAAAGCAATTGAAAGTTAAATATATTAAAACAAAAGCGGAGTTGCACTATAATGATTCTGCCTGCCATTCACAAGGTCGATAAACCCTCTTAAAGACATCAGGCCTTTTTGTTGTTCAGCACTGTAGGTGCCGAACAGTGGTGCCGGAATCACAAGCTGTAAATTATTTGCTTTCATTTCCTCTGTCTGATTACGGCTAATTGATGGCTCAAGTGTGATAAGATGCTTGTTCGGGATTTTCGCTGCCTCAGACAGTACCTGGCGCCAACGGTCTTTAGCCGTTGTTTTCAGGCCAAGCATCGTCAGTAACTCAGGATTAAAGCCAGCTTCATGATAATACCGTATCCCGGGAAATACAAAATCTGGCTTGTTATTGCGTTCAGTTACGGCACCATGGGAATAATGCACCCTGTTCAGGCTGAACAAAATTGCAATATTATTTTCAAACGAGAAACCGGCTCTTGCTTTTCTCCGGTTCTGGATGCTCAGTGAAAGCTTAATGAATTCTTCCACGTCTGTACCGTCAGGGCCAAATCCCTTTACTAACTGATCCTTGACAATAACTTTTTCAAGTGTTTTGAAAAGTAATTCTTCGCGTTCCAGCCATGCCATCAGAGTTTCATCGGGTTCCTCCACGGGAGAAACATATTTTACGGTCGAACGGGCATATGCTGAAAACTCCTTTGTAGTCGGAAATACTTTGCCAAATTTGTATAGCAGTTCGTCCAAGAAATCAGGCGCAGTTTCATCCTGCTCCATACCGAGTGAGGAAAGGATATACCGTCCGGCAAAACCCATATCCCTTTTGTCGCCTGTAAGATCACGTACCATGAATTTATTGGCGGCTTCTTCCATGCCAAACAACCACAGCAACTGTTTTTCAGAAGTAGAATTCTGAGGGGCGACAATTACCGCCAGCTGATCTGCGCCGGTTTTTCCAACAACAACAAGATCATTTGAATTTGCCGAAGCCAGCACTTCATTGGATGAATAGTAAAGCCGGAATTCGGTACGGGTCGGATGATTTTCCCTGGCATCGTACCAGGTCATGAAGCCGTTTGCTTCAAGCAACTTATCTTCGTCGTCCGAGAGAAATATAAATTTGGTTTCAAATTTTCGTTTTTCTGATCCGAAGATTGACCGGAATTCATTTATCCCGTTGAACTCATGCTGATTCGAAGCATCAGGCGCGACCTCCACCTGACTGAGCCTTTTGACACCAACGCCTGAAAAAAAACGGGATAACGGACTTGCCATCTATTTTTTTAATTGCAGTAAGTTAACTACCTGTTCGCCAACCGCCTGTATCAGAGGCATAACGACCGAGTTCCCGAACTGACGATAAGCCTGGGTATCAGAAACAGGTATTTTTAATGATTTGGTTTTGCTTTTTGTATTTATCGGCCAGATAGGATAACCCTGAAGCGCGGCAGCTTCCTGCGGTGTTAGCCTTCTTGGATTTTTACCCTCTTCCTGCGGAATAAGTATTTCCGCGCCGTCTTTATGGTAGCGTGCGCTTATCGTTCTCGTTACGCCATCGAGGTTAACAAGTCCGAAACCAAAACCATTGCCTTTTTCACGGTGTTTTTTTGCGTATTCGTTCAAGTATTTCCAGAGATGATCGGTCAAGGTATATTTCGTCGAAACTTCAGCCTGAAGGATATTCCGCGCAGTTTGTTTTTTCTCCGGGTATTTTATTGTGCCGAAATCGAACTTCACATCTTTACCGAAAACCTTTTTGTCGAAGCCAACCATGAACGTGCGTTCTCTGTGTTGCGGAACAAAGGCTGCGCCATCAATCACTTTCGGATCAAAGGAATAATCCAGGTCGAGAAGTGTTTGTTTTATAATTTTGAAAGTATTTCCCTTGTCATGGCTGACGAGGTTTTTAACATTTTCGAGGAAAAATGCTTTGGGCCGGTGTGTTCGCAGGATATCTTCAATATGGAAGAATAGATTTCCCTGTTTCTCATCCTGGAAACCATGCAGTCTGCCTAAACTGTTTTTCTTGGAAACGCCGGCAAGAGAGAATGGCTGACAAGGAAAACCTCCGCACAGGATATCGAATTTTTCAGGTATATGTGCCTTTACTTCCGGACTGGTAATATCTCCAAAAGGATAATCACCATAATTCGCAAAATAGGTTTGTTTGCTGTATTTGTCCCATTCCGATGTAAACAAACATTTGCCGCCCAGATTTTGCAATGCCATTCTGAAACCGCCGATTCCTGCGAACAGATCAATAAAAGTGAATTTAGGGTCTCCTTTTACAGGGTTCGGAAATGGAACAGAATTACTGTGGGTGATCGTTAATTGAATTTTTTTATAAAGATCGTCGACAGTAACTTTATCTGTCAGGTGAGCATATTTTTCAAGCAGTTCTATTGCATCTCTATAAACAATATCTTTGGTCGAATGATAGTGACTGAGCAATGCCAGATCAAATTCGTCAGGTATAGATGGTAGTTTTTTTATTTTATTTCCTTTGAGTTTTGGTGCTTTCAGTTCCGCTTTTTCGTTCATTTCTAATACACAGTTTGCAAGAGCAAACTAACGAATTTTTTACTTAAATAACAGACCTGATTTCACCGGGCAGTCCGGACAGGGTACTTTCTATAGTATTTTTCTTCAATCCGCATTCCCAGATTTCAATTACCCGCCAGCCGGCTGAGGTAAGTAAACCCACAGATTTTTTATCGTTGGCAGCGTTGTTGCCGATTTTGTTTAACCACCATTCAGTACGGGTTTTAGGTACAACAAAATAGCTACATCCCTGATGGCCATGCCAAAAACAGCCATGTATAAAAATGACTGTTCGGAATTTCGGAAGGACAATATCGGGTTTGCCTGGTAAATTTTTGTCGTGGAGACGGTAGCGGAAACCTTTAGAAAATAAAAATTTACGAACCAGCATTTCAGGTTTCGTATCCTTACTGCGGATACGGGACATATTATAACTTCTTATCTTTGGGGAATGTACGTCTGTCATACAATAACTGTTATTCCATCAGTAATGATGATGGCAGCGGAATATATTTATCCAGTCCGGTTTCCTTCAGAAAAACCTCCATTGTCAGATTGTAAATATCGATATGTTCACGGTCACAAACTTCAAAGCATCGGGTCATCAGTTTATTTCTGATATCAGCTTCTTCAACAGTATAGGTATCTTCACCCGTTTCAAGATTTACGTAATTCCGGAAATTTTCATCAGGATGAAAGTTTAATCCCTCCGCAATAAGGTCTTTTGCGAAAATATTTACGTCATTTATTGTGTTAATTACAGCGATCATAACTTAAAATCTATATAATAAATATACTCAAAACAGAGGAAATATCATAGTAAACTGCTGATTAAATCTGCAAAAAGATGCGGCAAATTCCGGTTACGGGATTTGCCGGTTTTCCATATTGATCTGCGCCGCTTGAGTTTTAGGGTTCGATTACCCGGTTTTCCTTGATCTGCCTAGGCATGATCTCCAAACCTTCCTCGCGGGTCATTTTTACGCCAAACTCTCGGATTGAATCGCCATCGCCGTAAACACCGTTCCAGTCGTTCCACATCAGCCATTCAATAATATCATAACGGCTCAGTGTAGCGGTTATCGACATTAACTCGGGTTTTGTTATTTCAACAGCTTTGAGATAAGGGTTATTATTATCCTTCTAGAAACTCGGCTGCGTGTGAACAATTTCCATTTATTAAATTATTTATCAGCATTCCAGGAATGCACGTAAGAGGTCAGGTCTTCACCTACAACAATCAGCTCATTTTTGGGAATTGCTATTCTTTCCGCATTTCCAGGGTGCGCAACATTTCGTTGCAGTTCTTTAAGATTTACCACCAAAATATTATCATCACCGTCAAATTGGGCAGGGTCTTCTGTTACTATATAAACATCTTCGGATTCCTTATCAGGAACGTCCGATATTATCTTGCAAATCTGCCCCGGCCTTTCCGGCATCAATAGATTATCCATTTTCAAATTTATTAAAATTAGTTTAAAGCAGTTACCTTATAAAATATAGTGCAATTCCTGCTAAAATCATAAGCGCACCTATAATATTCAAAACCCGCTCCATGACAGGTATAATTAAGCTGGTGTTATAGGATTTGAAATGCTGCAAACCGCCGACACCACGGCGGTTGAACCTGCGCCGTCCTATGATATAACGGATTAATAAACCGGCGACAAACAAAATTATGGCAAGTAAGAGTACCGTGTAATTATCGTGACTTGCGTGTTTCATAACTTAGGTTTTTGATTCAAAAATATTGTTACTGATATCTAATATCGGTGACATGGGTTTTATACAAAGGGGCTTTCGCCCCTTATGTTAGTTTAGTGCCAATATGGTTTCTCCTGTTTTTTCAAACTCTTTACAAAGCTGAAAGGCAGTTTGCGTTTTGTTGAAGCCGTTACCGAATAAGATGGATTTGAGTTTAACTTCTTCGGTCTTGTACTGCTTTACGTTCTGCATATATCCGCTGACCGCATTATAAGCACCAAACAAAGTACCCCGTGTCGTGTCCATTTGCTGCGTAGGGTGGCTAAAGGCAAATTCACAAACTTTTTCCACGGTGTTTAAGAAATGGCTGCTATACTCGTCTATGTTTTCGTCCAGTACATTCTGCAAAACCTCCTTACTTGGCGCCATAGCCCGCTGTACCAGTTTTAATACTTCTTTATCGGTAATGCGAATACCTGCCCAGCGATTAAAAATCCCGTTCAATTGGTCACTCATGGTATTGGATATCCCCATCACTTCATGGGCCTGTTTTAAACGTTCCTGTGCGCTTTGTGTGTGGCGTATCTTTACGCTGTTCGTCATGTTGCCTAAAGCTGCGTGCAACGTATTGTTACACACAATACGGGTGGGCGTAAATGCTGCGGTAATACTACCGTAACCGTCATGGGATGTGGTCAAAAAAAGGTATTTTTCTATCAGGTCGTCACTACCTACCCGGATGTAACCCGGTAGTTTAGCCGTAATAAAAATCCTTTCGCCATTGCCCAATGCACCGCAGGTTTCATATAGAATACCGTCACCACCGCCAACAATGGCATCAAAAAAGCTGAATGCATCCCGGTTTTGTATCACTTCGTAATCATTACCCACAACGCCTAAAACCTGCTCGGTGTCTGCCCGCACGGTTGCGTAATAGTTGGGTACTTCTATTTCAGGTATGATAATATCACTATCGGGGTCGCCTGTGTGGTTGTCAGTATCATAGGTAAATAAGGGGCGTTTTTCTACAATATAGTCCAGTCCTGCAAACTGCATCGCTTCGCTGCTTTTCGGGTAACTTTCTATAACCTGCCCTAAATTATGCCAGGCTTTTTCCTTTACGCTCATAAAGCTGTCTTTGCATGTCTTTTCGTTGAAATTTATCTGATGTGCCATAATTTTAATTTTTGATGTGTTATTTGGTTTTCAATTCCATTATTTCCGTTTTGATGACCTCGACATTTTTTGTGCTGCCGATATGGTAATCCGTTTCCCGTTGTAACTCACTTATTGCATTGTGAATGTGTTTATAAGTTGTTTTAACCGTTACCTTGATCAATAAAAAAAGGGTGTCCTGCATGGCTATAATTGGTAAGCGTTTAAAAAATCGTTGAACTCAAACCGAAAGGCTTCGGGATTTTCTTTAGCCAGCTGCTCTGCGTAACCATCCCAAAATATTTGGTCGGTCAGCTCTATAAATTGCTCGTACATCTTAATTTCTGATTAGTGAACTTTTTAAAAAAAATACCCCATCCCGATATGTACCGGGACGGGAGCATGGTTAATTAACCCTGTTGCGGAAATACGATATTGGCTTCTATCTCACCTAATTTCTCATGGCAGGCATCAAAAATGAATTGCGTAACCATGCGGATTAAGTTCGGCGTGTTCGTGGTAAACTCACGGCCTTTATCGTCCTTGATAATCAATTTGCAGCCCTGATAAGGGTTGTTTTCCAACTCGTCGTTTTCTTCCAAAAGTTTCACTTCAAAATCTTCCAAAGTTTTGATGCGGCCAATCAGAGCTAACCGCTGGATGGTCAGGCGGTGCAGGTTACCCACCGATTTTAAGGTTTGTTCCAAATTCAGGGCGGGTTTGATATATTTTATCTCGCCCTTTGGCGCTTCGGTTGCCGCCGCTTGTTCCTGTTGTTCTTTTTGTTGCGCTTCTTCTAATCCCTGTCCCGTGGTGAATGGCGCAAGGTCAGCGGGTTGGTTACCCACTGCAGGGGCAACACCTGTCTTTGCTTCGGCGGTTTGCGCTGCCTCAACTTTCTCAGCCTCGGCGGGTTTTTCATCATTTGCGGGTTCATCTTTTTTGGCTTCCTTTCCTGTTAAATTCGGGCGGTTCTCTGTCCTTGGTGCGTTAGTGTTTTTTGCGTTTGTACCTTGTACTTCCTTTGCATTTTTTTCTGCTGTTTTCATTTTTTAAGCATTAAGAGTTAAAAATTTTGTTGTTTATTTCTCTCTTTCGACCCTTTCCCGTAAAAGCTTTTTCCAAAAGAAAAAGGAGAAAAAGAAAGCAAATCCGCGGGCACGTAACGACACAAAAAGGAAACGGAATAATTGGAGGGGACCCTTTGGGGAGGCAGCCGTTTATGCCGTAGTCTTTTTGATACTACCGGCAGTCATCATTTAACAGTGCCCAACTTGTTTTCCTTTTTCTCCTTCTTTTGGGAATAGCTATGGCATAAAAAATCTGTTGATGGTGTTTCGCAAGTGCGGAGGCATTCGGGGCCATAGCCCGAATGGTGATGCTTTTGCGCTGAAACAGCGTTTGTTTTGAACGGCTGTGAGAATCAAGCGCCCCGTTAGGGACAGCAGCGGCATCCTGCATGGCAGATACAGCGAATGGCCCTGGCCGGAGGCAACGCACACAGAATTTACCTTGAAATAGATTACTCGCCTTTAAAAGATGGCCAAACAACACCTGAATGAGATATGCTGAAAAGAAATCTTAAAACATCGAATTTTTATATCAATGGCGAGGTGTAATAAAACTCTAATATCACGTGATAAAAATCCGATATTGTGTTCCTTTACCTAAGTTTCCACCACAATAATGCTTTCTATATGATAACCAAACTTTTAGTACTCCAACAAATCGGTGAGGAAAGAGTCGACGTGGCTCAGATCAGCGGCGATAATTTTCAGTGGACTTTTCATACCCGTCGTAACAAAATGCCAGATGATGCTGCGTATTTTCCATTTCGTGTTAATGGGAAACATAAAATATGGAAGCGCGAAGCAGGGGATGAAACCATCATGGTGGCCAAAGACGACGAGATCATTTTTTGTGATGACTACGGAGTGCCGGGCGGTACAGTCATAGGGATATTGTTTCCGAAGAGTTATATTCCGGATGTTATCAAATTTAAAGACAAGCCTTACATTCCAGCAAATTCCGGAGGATTTGTGTCCACGAGGCCACCGGGCAATTTTGAGGTCTTATATAATTTTCAGGAAAAACGATCAGCCATTGTATTCAATTTATACGAGAATATTTTTTTTGGTTTTAAGTGTATTGCAAGGAGGGTTTCAGACGATCATTTTCCGCATAACGAAAGTGTTCATGCCGATCATCTTTTCGATGTTAGCATCAGCAGAGCCTTCCTGAATGTGGATGTGATAAAAAACGAAGATCTGAAAATCATCAATAATACAATTGAACATTCTGATATTGATCAGATTAAAGAAGATATGAACGCTCTTTTGGCAGCACTCAAAAAGAATGATACCACGTCTTCTCAGCAATTACTAAATAAGCTGGCCGGTTACCTCAATACCACAGCCGGAACAACGAGTGCTTTAGTAACGATTGCTGACAGCTATAAAGGAGGAAATAGTGCATTTGAATTTATTCACCAGATAGTGGAATACGCTGCGCTTTAAGCGAATTCCATTTGGAAACTAATTAATATTAATGGCGAAATCAGGGTCAATTACTATAAATGTCAAACCATTGAAATTTGCATTTTTAGTAGATTACAATAATGTTCAGCAAATCAGAGAAGCTATCCAGCTCAGCACATCGTTATGGGGAGGGGCTTATTGTCCTATAATTCCTTTTTTTAAACGAAAACCAAAAAGTTGGCGAGAAAAAACTGGACGTGCAAGCGCGGAAGAAATATCGAGAGGATTGATTGAAGCTTACGATCCTGATATTTTAGTTAAAATGACCCTGAATAATCTTCCGTCCTATATCATACCATTAGGCCTTGAGGTCATTATGCCAAATGATTTATGGAGGCATAAAAACCATGATTTATTGCCAAATTATGGCGTTGGCATTTTTAGTTTATTTAAACATTTGTTTAATGAACATTTCAAATACAAGGCAAAATATCCTGTCGAAGTAATTCTGACACGACATAGCGGTTCCCTGGCCCTTTATTGGAGCAGTGTATTTGGTGAAATGCCTGAAATGCTGATGAAGGGCATTGAAGAACATTATCTGAAGGAACTCGAAATTACCGAACGGACGATAACTCCTGCCGATTTCAAACTGCTTCTGAATCCTTATGCTTTTTTTCCCAGAAGGATAACCCAACAATTTCTAAAAATAATCAATCAAGCAGGATTTCGCGAACGCAATTATATGCTTCTTATTGATGCCACCAAACCCGATGACATTTTGGAATACTGGAATTTACGGGCATTAGGCCGGAATGTGATAGCGATACCTGTTCAGTTATTTGCGGAGCCAGCAATAAAAGAGGTTGCACTTAGTTACCTGATTCAGAATTTCCAGCCAATCAGGTTTAACGAACAGGTGTATACGAGTACAACCGTTATTCCTTCTTCGTATGTAACGATGGAACAGGCACAGGAGTTTGTAAACTCACTTGATTATCAAAAACATGTTACAGTAAGCGGATTGAATCATGTCGTTGCTTTTCAATCCTGGTCACCCCGGATATGGGATGAATGGGCCAGGGACAAGGACGGGGTTGTTTGCGATAATTTCTATAGTGAAGAAAAGACTGTAAATCTGGATAAAATAGAACATTCCGTTGTTTCCTTCGACTCGATGCTGCCTAAAATTGTGGACAATAATTTCTACAGTCATGCCATATGCAGTAATGAAATTAAATTCAGATTGTATGGCTCAAATGATTTTCTTGCAGAAACCTACCCCAAATCTTCAGGCCGCAATTATTTAAAAACACTCGGCAGCTTTGCTGCGCTGCGTAAACAATGGCGTGTCGGAAGTCAGGGATTAATTAAGCTTGTAAGTTATGTAAATAATGAGAAATGGGAAATTCCTAACCCACAAAGTGTTTTTTTCGCTTGGTTGAAAGACAAGGGATATGAAGCGGTGGCCTCGGTCCCGGGCCTAGTCGCCAAGAGGTTATTTGAGATTCTGGAAGGCAATATAGATATATTCGAGGATGAGAATTTACTTAGTTTGCTCGAACACATGAACGGTGGTGCGGTGACTATGAATAAGAAACCTGTCATTGGAAAGGAACTTATCGTAAATCGAGAACGAGAGCTTGAGTATGGACAAATTAAAACCAGACTGCAATCGCCTGCTAAACAAGATCACCTCCTGGAATATCTTGTATCTAAAAAGATTTTTCAGGTTGGGCTCCGAGTAAAATGTCCTCACTGCTTTCGCGATTCATGGTATCCCACTGAAAAGATCTTAAACACTTTGAATTGCCCACTGTGTCTAAATGAATTTCCGGCTACCGGTAGTTTAGAAAAAGGAAAGTGGTGTTACAAAACTACCGGCCCGTTTAGTATACCGCAATACGCTTCCGGAGCTTATGCAACTTTGCTGACTCTTCGATTCATCAAAGAAATTAACCATGGTATGATTAAAACAACCCCAGCGCTTAGTTTCAATGCGAAAACGCCTTCGGGCGGGCAACTTGAGGCAGATTTCGCCATGTTCTGGCAAGAGTCCAGATTTGGTGAAACAAAGGCAGGGATTTTATTTGGCGAGTGTAAAACTTACGGTGAATTTAAAAAAATTGATGTCGACCGCATGTCAACCTTAGCCCGCCAATTTCCAGGTGCTATAATTGTATTTTCCACTTTACGTAAAAAACTCAACAACAAAGAAATAGGGTATTTGAAAGCGTTAGCAAAAAAAGGTCGGAAATACTGGAAAAACGAAACACCAGTTAACGCGATGCTTATACTCACCGGGAATGAGCTTTTCGACATTTGGAGCCTGAAAGACAATTGGGAAAAGCTCGGCATAGATGTAAAATCTTACAATCATGATAACTTGCTGGCACTGTGTAATTTTACTCAGCAAATTTATCTCAAGCTTCCGTCCTGGTATGAAGAATGGGGTGCTTCTCCCAAAAACTCGTCTAAAAAGAGGAAAAACGAAATCGATCTATCCTGATTATATTACAGAATGTTTCTTTTATGCACTACCGTGGTTCTTGAATTTTATTATTATTGATTTAAGAACATAACGGCTTATCGTAAGCGATTGCTCATTTTCCTTTCCTGTCTTTTCTTAAAGGGGAATATTTGGGAATTTCAAAATCAAAATCCAAAAGTTCCTTCGGATGAACTTCTAAAGCTTTGGCAATTGCCGCAATATTACTTATTGACGTATTGCTTACTCCACGCTCAATATTTCCTATTTGTTTTATTCCAAATCCAGTTCTATCAACTAAGTCTTCTTGAACGATACCTTTTCGCTTCCTTATTTCTATTATTTTTTCGCAGACTTTCTTAATAAATTCCTGATCTCGGTACTGACTTGCCATGTATCAAATTGAGACCGATTTATTTTTAAAAATTAGGTAAAATTTTACCTAAAATTGAAATAAGTGTTTATATTTGATAATTAGACATATACGATTTATGTGAAATAAATAGGCGTTTTTAAACGCGAGTATTATTTTTGCGAATCTTCATTAAAAATATTGAAGCATTCGCTTTGAGTCTTGCATCGGAAAATTGACACTTTCAAATGAACGCAAGGTGAGAAGCCGGAATGCCCATGCTACAGGTATGGGTATCCCTTCTTATTTGTGTTCACGGGTGTGTCAACCCTTCCGATGCGATAAGTTGGGACCCATGCCTGTAGTATTTTTAACAGTTCATCCCCTTCAGCGGACTCCATACTGATGATATAACCTCATTGTAATGGATGATTTAAAACCAAATAACAGTACTCCTGATTTCGGTAGCCTTACCGGGATAATGGAACGTTTTGCTCAAATTCCTTATGAGCAGTTCCAACAGGAGCTTCATGACTGGTTTTATAACTCGCTTTCGGAAAAAGGGATCGATCTTCAACAATTACAGGATAAAGGGCTTGCCCGCTTACCCGATCTGGTAAGTTTCATTTATCACGAGGCTGAATTAAAGCAATTGTTGAACGATCAATCCAATTCCGATGAGCCGCGTAACGATTAAGCTTAAAATTTGGTTCCTTGTCATCTGCCCGCCCGAATGAGCGGCCGGTAACGGCGGCCTGCGGTCAGTTAATAGTTAAGCTTTGCAGGCTGCCGTTATCACATCTTCTGATTACTTCTTCTATTTCATTCTAACAAAACAATCATGAAAAAAATGATACTCCTAAGTGTCCTGGCCGCGCTTTGCCTTTTTTCCAGCGCGGGCGCACAGGACAAACCAACGGGCCCTCCGCTAAAAAAGGGCGACACGCTACCCTCACTGACCTTTATCCAACTGATCAACAGCAAAGCCAAAACGATCAGGACTGGCGACTATAAAGATCAACTGCTGATCATCGATTTCTGGGCCACCTGGTGCAGTTCCTGCATCAAAATGTTTCCGGCCGTGGAAGAACTACAAGAAAAGTTTAAAGGAAAGGTCAAATTCCTGGCGGTGGACGGCTGGCACGGGGACAGCAAAGAAAAGCTTACTGCTTTCTTCAAACGTCACCCGGAGTTTCATTTTCCGAGTGTCTGGGGCGACACCGTGCTCGGTCAGTTGCTGCCACACCAAACCGTACCGTTCTACGCCTGGATCAAAGACAATAAGGTGATGGCGACGACCGGTATCGAGGCTATCCATGCAGATACCATCGCTGCTGTTCTGAAAGGCACATCGCGCCCAACCGACCAGCAAAACCTTGCATTGAATTTAAACCGTCCCATCTATGTAGAGGGTAACGGTGGTGAGCCGTCGCAGTATATCTACCGTTCCCTGCTGACACCTTACTCGCCCGGGTACCGGAACCCGGTCATGCGCAGTACCGACGGTAAGGGACAGACGAACCGTTTACTATTCGTGAATCACACCACCTATTACCTGATCCGGTCGGCCTTCCCGGAATTAGGACGCGTGAATGAGAACCGGATCATGACCACCAAAGAGGTTGATCCCGGCTTCCGGCAGGACAGCATTTCGTTTGAATGGAACAGCAAACACCGCTTCACATACGAGGCGATCTTTCCGCCACGTTCACGCGCAGCAGCCCTTTTCCTGATGCAGGATGATATGCGCCGCTATTTCGGCCTGACGGTAGACAGTGTTCTGGTCGAACGCGAATGCCTGGTATTCTCCGCAGCGAAAAGCATCGCCAGCAACGCCGTACTGAAAGAAGCCAAACCCGAATCGAACTGGTACACGCCGGAAAGCAACATCCCGGTCACCCTGTCCAATTACCCGCTCCGTGAGGCCCTGCAACTTTTTGACGAGGTGTCGGAACTGCCCGTGCTGAATGAAACGGGCAGCGATCCGTTGATCGACCTGCGCTTAAAAAAAGCAGCGGTCGACGAACCCGAACTGCGTGCAGTCCTGAAGAAATATGGCGTAACGCTCAAGCGCGAAAAAAGAAAAATCCGGATGTATGCCATCCATGCTGTCAACGAACCCATCACCCCAAAGCCCTAACCAATTATGAAAATATTCTACTACTGTCTCTTTTCATTCCTGTTGCCTGCCCTCGCTATGGGTCAGCAGATCAGCGGAACCGTCCTGGACGAACAGCGGCAACCGCTGCCGGCGGTCACGATCAGCATCAAAGGCACCAGCCTCGTCCGCTTCACCGATGAGAAAGGACATTTTGATATCCCTGCGCCATCCGGACCTGCGACGCTGCGCTTTACAGGCGTTGGGTTTAAGTTTTTAGAACTCCCATGGACAGGCGATAAACAGATCAATGTCAGCCTCCGGCCAAGCCGCAGCTCCCTGGATGAGGTGCAGGTGATCGCTTACGGAACCAATACGCAGCGCTATAATACGGGCTCCGTGACCAAAGTGACCGCAGCAGACCTTGCGCGGCAACCCGTCAGCAATCCGCTTAGCGCGCTGCAGGGCAGGGTCCCCGGACTGGTGGTGACCTCCAGCAGCGGGCTTCCGGGCGCTTCGGTTAATCTGCAGATCAGAGGCCAGAACACTTTGCGTCCTACGACCGCGAATATTCAAGCCCCCCGCGATAACCCTTTATTCCTGGTCGATGGTGTTCCGTTCGCCACGGGCAACGGCAACATCAACCAATATGCATCCGCACAGGCACCGGGCCAGTCCGGCATGTATAATAACAGCTATGGTGGCATCAGCCCTTTCAGCAGTATCGATCCGCAGGATATCGAAAGTATCGAAGTGCTGCGCGATGCGGACGCAACGGCCATTTACGGCTCGCGCGGCGGCAACGGTGTGATCTTGATCACGACCAAAAAAGGGAAGGCAGGAAAAACGAAGATCGGCCTGAACCTGAACAGCGGCCTGAGTTTTACCGGCCGGACGATGCAGATGATGAACACCACCGACTACCTGGCCATGCGCCGGGAAGCGATGGTCAATGACGGCGTTCAGCCTAACCTGATCCGTAATGACGAGGCTTATGCCCCGGACCTGCTTTTGTTCGATCAGCAAAAGTATACCGACTGGCGGAAATTCTTTACGGGTGACCAGGCGAACACGACCAACGCCAACCTGTCCATTTCCGGTGGCAATGCCCAGACCACATTCCATCTGAGCGGGGGCTATAACCGGGAGATCTATATTTTACCGGGTGACTTTGCGGGCAAACGGGGGAACATGGCCCTGAACCTGCATCATGGCAGTCCCGATGGCCGGCTGAGCCTCGACTTTTCCGCCGGATATTCGGCTTACCAAAATAACAGCAGCGGTGCACGTGAATTGCTGGGTACCTTCGGCCTTGACCCCAACTATCCTGACCTGCTGGACAGTAACGGCAACCTCATGTGGAATTATAAAGGCCAGCAACTGGCCAATTTTCCGTCGGGCAACAATGTGCTGGCTTACCTCCGGCAGCCCTACCGGGTATCGAATAACCTGCTGACGAGCAACCTGCTGGCCGGGTATAAGATCGCCGGCGGGCTCACGTTCCGGTCAAGCTTCGGTTACACGACCTTTGAGGGGAGCGAATACAAGGGAACGCCCAAAAGCACCCTTAGCCCCTACAATAATGCCCAGGCATCTGCCAGTTTCGGCACGAACAATTACCGGACCTGGATCATCGAACCCCAATTAGAATACCGCGGTCATGCTGGTAGGCATGAATACACCGCCCTGGCCGGCGGCACATTCCAGCAGAACAACAATGCGCGGACCGATGCCACGGGCACCGGCTACCTGAGCGATGAGCTGATCGGTTCCATTGCCGGCGCGCCCAACCGGACCATTACCGACGCCTACAGTCTCTATAAATACCAGGCTGTTTTCGGACGGCTGACCTACCGCTACGATGAAAAATACCTGCTGAACGCCAGTGTCCGCAGGGACGGTTCCAGCCGTTTCGGCCCTGACCGCCGGTACGGGAATTTCGGCGCTATCGGCGCAGGCTGGTTATTTGGGGAAGAAAACCTGCTGAAAGACCATTTGCCCTGGCTGAGCTATGGCAAACTCCGCAGCAGTTATGGCATTACAGGCAGCGACCAGATCGGCGACTACGGCTACCTGTCGCGCTGGGCGACCGGCAGTTATTTCTATGACGGCGCACTGGGCTACTTACCGAGAAACCTGTTCAATAATAAATTCGGCTGGGCGACGACCAAGAAGCTGGAAGCCGGCCTGGAACTGGGCTTTTTCAAAGACCGTATCCTCACGAACGTGACCTGGTACCGCAACCGTACCGGCAATCAACTGGTCAGTTACCGGCTTCCTTCACAAACCGGGTTCACGACGGTGACCGAGAACCTCGACGCGCTGGTGCAGAATTCCGGCTGGGAATTCACCCTGCAGGTTTCCCCGGTCAAACAAGAGGCCTTCAGCTGGACGGCGTCCATGAACCTGACCATACCACAGAATAAACTGGTATCCTTTCCGGGACTGGCTACCTCCAGCTACAGCAATCAATATTTCATCGGTCAGTCGCTGAACGTGGTCAGAGGCTACCGGTATGCCGGGGTGAACGGAGAGACCGGGCTGTTCGAATTTTTTGGTGCTGACGGCGCGCGTACCAGCACACCGGTTTCGCCCTCAGGCGGCAGCCTGAACGATCAGGCGGTGATCGGAAATGCCGATCCGAAATGGTACGGCGGCCTGCAGAACAGCTTTCGCTACCGCAGTTTGCAACTGGACGTCTTTGTCGAATTCCGGAAACAATGGGGAACGACCTACCTGAAACAGATCTATACCAACCTGCCCGGTTTTGAGCAGAACCTGCCGGTCACCATCAACCAAAGGTGGCAGAAGCCGGGCGACCAGGCGCAGTTCCAGCGCCTGTCGGTGCAGTACGGCGAAGCTTATGATGCCGGTTCCGCGTTCTTCGAGTCCAGCGGGGTTTACGGCGATGCCTCGTATGCGCGTCTGAAGAACGTCGCCTTATCCTGGCAATTGCCGGCGAAATTCCTGAACCGCCTTCATCTGCAAAATGCCCGCATCTATGCCAATGCGCAGAACCTGCTGACCATCACCCGTTATGCCGGCAATGATCCGGAAACCCAGAATTTTTACGGGGTGCCGCCGCTTAAAACGGTGGTACTCGGCCTGCAATTGACACTCTAATTATCCGTCCGATATGAAACAACCTATTTTCTTGCCAACCATTTTCCTGCTGATCATGTGCGGCAGTGTATTGACCTCCTGTAATAAATTCGTGGATGCCGGGTCGCCCAAGAGTGAACTGACCACGGATAAAGTATTCGCTGACAGCACAGGTGCTGCCGCAGCGGTGACCGGTGTCTATATCACGCTAAATGCCAACAGCACCGGGATCACCCTGCCCGCCGGCCTGGCTTCAGACGAGCTTTCCTCCTCCAAACAAGGAGCGGAAACTGAATTTTTTGCCAATAATATTAAACCCGCCAATGCCCTGAACGCCTCTTTATGGACGGTCGTTTATCAGCAGCTATACCAGGCCAACGCATGTATTGAGGGCATCAATGGTTCGGGCGGGCTGGGTACGCTGCAAAAAGAGCGTTTATCAGCCGAAGCCCGTGGCATACGCGCCTTTCTCTTGTTTAACCTGGTCAACCTCTATGGACCGGTTCCGCTGGTCACCATGACCGATTACCAGATCAGCAGGTCCTTGCCCCGAGCTTCAGCCGATGACGTGTACCGCCAGATCCTGGACGACCTGCGCTTCGCGCAGTCAAAGCTGAACAAAGATGCGCCCGATCTGCGCCGGTTCAACTATTATGCGGCAACGGCACTGCTGGCCAGGGTCTATCTCTACAATAAGCGTTATGAGGAAGCCGCCAGCGAGGCCGGCAAAGTTATTGGTTCCGGTCGGTTTACTTTGATGAACGAGCCCAAGGATGTGTTCCTTGCCGGCAGCAAAGAGTCGATCTGGCGCCTGGTGCCGGTCGTAGGCGGACGTGAAACGTGGGAAGCTTCACTGTTTGTACCATCCTCGTCCGGCGCCGTCCCGCCGTTTGTGCTGAGCGAAGGATTACTGGCTGGATTTACCGCAAACGATAAGCGCAGCTCTCAGTGGATCGCTGCCAATACGGTCAGCGGACGACCGTACGCATACCCTTTCAAATACAAGAGAGTACTCAGTGGCGGCGCTGTAACGGAGAACTATACCATGTTACGGTTAGCGGAACAATACCTGATCCGCTCGGAGGCCCGGGCAAACAGCGGAGATGCCCGCGGTGCGGCCGAAGATCTCCGGGTCATTCAGCAGCGGGCAAACGCGCAGTTGTATACTGGCCCGGCGGCTGGCCTGCCCGCTGCGATCGCTCTGGAGCGAAGAAGGGAACTTTTTTGTGAGTTTGGCCACCGCTGGTTTGATCTTAAAAGAACGGGGGAAGCCAATGCTGTGCTGGGCAACGCAAAGCCAGGCTGGAAGCCGACCGCTACGCTTTTTCCCGTCCCTCAGCCGGAGGTGGATGCCAATTCCGCATTGACCCAAAATCCGGGTTATTAAAAAGCTATAAAACAAAAAAGGGAGCAGGAAGCTCCCTTTTTTATTCCAGGCGTACGCAGCTTTATTTTATAGCGCAGCCTGTGCGAACAGGTGCGGAAATTGTTCTTTAAAAATATCCTCGCGGTAGAGGATCACCAGTATTTCTACCTGATCTTTGGCATAACGGGTATTTAATCGTTCAGCTATCAACAACTGTCCTTCCGTCATGTCCTGGTAAGCTTCGATCACTTTGGGATCACTGAAGAATTGTTCGATCTGAAAATCCACTGCGTCGCCGGTCTGCGGCACATGCGAAGCGTCTTCCAGCACAACATTTCTGTTGCCGGTATATTCTGTTGGAAATAATTGCTGATCGAATTCAAAGCGGAGTATCGTCTTCATCACGTTGATTTTCATAAAGATAAGCAGGACATCGCTTACAAACAAAATAATAACAACAAAAAAGAGAGCCTTTTGAGCTCTCTTTTCTACTGTTCTGGTGCTGATCAGTTACGGGTTGCGGCGATCGCTTCCGGTATCTGCGGGCCATCCAGATGGTTGGTACTGGTCACCTGACCGGCACTAAAACCGGAAACACATTGTTTGTTGGAAAGGTTGTTACATCCGTCACCGGTTGGGGGCATTTCGCTTTCCCCAAGATAAGTGGCGCCTGAGGACGGCACTGATTGATCAGTCGTTCTGTTCGCGGTGATCTGGAACCATTTGTAGGTCACCAATTTTCCATGAGATCTGTTTGGCGCGGTAAATGCACTTGCCCCTAAGGCAATAACAATGGCAGCGATGCCTAAGAAATTTTTACGCATAATGATCAAAGCTTTATTAGATCAAAAAGCTCAGGAAAAACTTTAAGTAAAAAATTGAATTCTTACCGGGTATTAAGCGGCCCGGATGCCGCGGCGGTATCGCACTTTGCGCTTACCGGTAGTTGCAAGGCTTATGAATTGGCGGTCCTCCTTTCCCTGACGGTTAATACTATAGCGCAGATATTTGACAGCAAAAAGAAAAGATCGAACCAAAAATGAAAGCTCCAGCCCATGGAGCGAAGCACGCCCCCGCAAGAACAGGGTATTCGATCAAAGACACGGAATAAAGCAAGTCCGATGTATAGTGTAAATGCCAGCAGCATGACCGCTGACAGCCAAAGGCCCGTCAGCCTTGCGTTCGGTACAAAGAGCAGTATTGCTACGATCAATTCTACCGGCGGTAAGGTCCAGATCAGCAGCTCTTTTAGCCACCCCGGCAACACCTGCAGACGCATCTGCATCTGAAAATCCCCGAAGGATATTATTTTACTTGCAGCCGTGTACACGTACAGCAGGATAAGCAAGGCGGAAATGATGGATAGTAAAGTTTTTTTTTTCATATCGTTGACATGGATAAAGGTAGCCGTCGGCCTGAACCCTAACTGTGATCACGATCACCAGTTCCATAGAAAAGGATTACCAGTTAACCTAAGCCCTACAGGTCCTTACCGATCAGCCTGCTCAGGTTTTCCCTGGTCATGTTCAGGTAGGATGCGATCAGCCGCAGGGATAACTCGCGGAAAACAACCGGGTGGGCTAAGCGGAACTGCCGGTATCGCTGTTCGGCGGTCTGCAAGAGCAAGCGGTTCCTGAAAAGTTCGCTACGCCGCTGCTGGAGAATAAAATAGCGCAGCAAAATATCCATTTCGGGAAAGCTCCGCAAACCGTCCAGATCGGTGTAACGTAGGGAATGCAGTTTCACTGTCCGGAGCGCTTCCAGGTAATAGTCTGTGCGTTGCGCCAAGTAGGCTTCCCAAAAGAAGATCAGATCCGTACCCAGGTAAAATGCCTGTGTGATTTCTTTGCCCTGGCTGTCAAAGTAATAGCTTCGGACGATACCTGATCCCACCAGCCACAGCCGGTGATGGTGATTCCCCGGCGCGTCAATGATCTGGTGTGACTGATAGACCTCACTGAACAGCAGATCCCGTAGTTTCGCCTTGAATGGCGCTGAGAGCGCCACTATTTTATCCAGTTCTGCAATGATATCCTCTACGCTCATCTGTTTCGTTCTGCCTTTTCGTTAGATCTAACTAAGAAAAAACCACAAAGCAACGGTGAAAAAAGCATCCAGGTGGTGACATGCAGTTATTTTAACAATTAATTCATATTTGTTTGCATGTCACCACTTGGCCGAATTTCGCTTCCTATTTTCAGGCATAAAAACTTTTTACCTATGCCAAAAGATTATACGAATACCAGCTTTAAAGACTTTGAGAACATTGGCGGACAGGATGTATTCACTACCGCTGCGGAATTTCAGGAATACCTGAACTATCTAAAGGCCAACGGCCATCTCAATTACCGCATTGAGTCGTTAAGCCCTGTCGGGCCGGAGATGGATCTTATGCTGCCCGGCCATTCCAAACCCACCCGGTCGGTCTGCCTGGTTTCCAATGACTACCTGGGCTTCAGCCAGCACTCGAAGATCAAAGAAGCGGTCATCAATGCCACGGCGCAGTTCGGCACCGGTTCAGGTGCATCCCCCGCAATTGGCGGACATTTCTCTTATCATGCGGAACTGGAAAAGATGATCGCCGGGTTTTATCAAAAAGAAGAAGCGATCCTGTACACGACCGGGTATACCGCCAACAGCGCCACCTTACAGTGCCTGTTGCATAAAGAAGACCTGGCCATCCTGGATATGGCGGTCCATGCCAGCGTATATGAAGGCGTATTGACCACCACAGTCAAAACTTTTCTGCATAACAACCTGGAAATGCTGGAACAAGTACTGCGCAATGCGCAGGCGCAATACCGAACTAAAATGGTCATTATCGATGGCGTGTATAGCCAGGATGGTGACCTTGCACCGATTGACCGGATTGCGGAACTGACACACCGTTACGGCGCTTATCTCGTTGTAGATGATGCTCATGGTATCGGCGTGGTCGGCGAACATGGACGTGGCGTGATCGAATTATTTAATGCATTCGACCAGGTGGATATTATCACGGGAACATTCAGCAAGGCATTAGGTAACATCGGTGGATATGTCGTCGCTAAGCCGGAGATCATCAATTATCTGAAATACCAGTCCAAACAGCACCTGTTCTCCACTACGGCAACGCCGGCAATATTGGGTATAACCAGGGCAATCGAATTGGTGGATGAAGAACCGCAATGGCGGACCCAACTCTGGGATAATATTAATTACCTGAAGAATGGTCTGACCGGCCTTGGGCTGGATATCGGCACCACGGCCTCTGCGGTGATCCCTGTCAAGATCGGTGATATTCCGAAAACGCTGGAAGCCGGCAGGCTGCTCCTGGCCGCAGGTATCTACACCAACCCGATCATGTATCCGGCAGTTTCCAAAAAGAACGCGCGTATTCGTATGAATGTCATGGCTACCCATACCAGGGCGCATTTGGATCAGGTGCTCAACGCTTTTGATATGATCAACAGTCAGCTTCAAATTGCTAAATCCGAATGAAAAGTATTGCAGAACGTTTTCACTCCGCGATGGAAAGTCAGTTAGCGGAAGTAGTACTAAATGCGGATACCGCTACTGAACAGTACCGCAGTTCGATCATCATCTGTAAAAAGGCGATGACCAAACTCAAACGCTATATTTCCAGCTATTCATTTGAAGACACGGCCGACGAAATCCATTTTTTCAAAGAAGTCAAGCCCTTATTTTACAGTAAGTATATCTACTTCATCAATGTTTACAATTACCTCATCCAGTACCCGGCGGGTGGTGAAGAAGCCGTCAAAAGCTATATCAACTTCCACCTGACGGACCTGCAGCGCTTCTTTGATAATAACAAAGCTTTTTACCAGTATTACCGTTCTGGTGGCACGCAAATGGATGTGGTCTATTTCACCCGCGGCGGCTTTGATGTACAGATGGAATTGGAGGATTTTGAGGAAGATGAACAATACTCTACCAGCCACGATTATAAACTATCCAAGATCATGGCCAATGAAAAATTCCAGGACTACCTGAACCTTGAACTGGCCAGGATCGGAAGCAGCGAATTCTTGCCTGCGAATGGTCAAAAGCATTTTCCCTTCCAACATCCGAACTGGACAGCTAGCCCGACCGATGCTGTCGAACTAATCTATTCCCTTAAGACTTCAGGATCTGTTAATAACGGTAATATCGATGTAAGCGAACTGGTAGGCATCTTCGAATTTGTTTTCCAGATGGAAATTAAAGAATCCTATCACAAGATCATTGATATTGGGCGCCGGAAAAAGGTCATACCGATATTCCTGAATAAGCTGACGGATGGCCTGATGAGAATGATTAACGACAAACTTAATGGATGAAGTTCACCGGCTGCTATTTCGATCCTTATACTTGTTAAATCATTTGTCATTCTTACTTTAGCAGAGCGCATACAAACCTTATATACCAAATGAATAATTTTTCATTGATCGCCGTACGTCCCTTGGGGCAATGTGCTGAGCGCTTCCGTAAAAATCTGATCTCCGACGAACCATACATTTTTCACCAGGCCTACACATTTGAGACCGAGGGCACTGAAATTAAAAAGATCGTTTACCACCCCTTACTTGATAATGACCTTTATACTATCAGAAGATCACAAAAAGATGAACTGCAAATCAGTATGTCAGCAGTCGTCGGTAAAAACGGCTCGGGCAAAAGCACCATCTTCGAACTTGTATTCCTGATCGCCTACGTGATTGCTAACAAAGAACTCATTCTGAAGGATAACTGGGTAAAAGCTACAGAAGACCTGGAACGAGAGAAATTAAAAGGCCAAATGAATGATTACCAGGTCTATAATCTAACGAAGGAATTGGAGGAGCACCAGCGGCTTTTCAAGGATCTCGCAGCAGAGATATATTATCGTGACGGCCAGAACATCAAATCCATCCGGGTGATTGAGGGCGAACGCACTGCGATCAATTACCACGATACAGCCAATGAGAATGCCTTTTTGCCAGCAGATATCAATTTTCCGTTCTCGATCAGCAATGAGGAATTCGGGCGTTATTTTTATAGTGTGGTGATCAATTATTCTCTATACGGTCTTAACCCATCCAAAAGCGGCCAATGGCTGCGATCTTTGTTTCATAAAAATGACGGTTACCAGGCCCCAGTGGTAATCAATCCTTACCGGACTAAGGAAGGCAATATCAATGTTAACTCCGAGCTTCATCTGGCGCAGTCTAGATTAATGGCCAACCTAATGGATGAGACGATGGTCACAAAAAATATCCTGGTGGGTAAGCCCATTGAATATATCATGTTTATGCGTGACGAAAGCCATTTTACCGAAGTAGAAGGCGCTGATCTGAGTTTGAGTATCGAGAACCAGGAAATAAAACACGGAGAGAACCTTGAAGAGGTGTTTGTTGCCACATATGAGGCCCTTCTCGGGGAAACCTGCGACCTTAAGGAGTGTAAAAGGAACGTGAAACACTTTACGAGCGTTTGTAAATACGTTTATAAAAAGCTGCTTAAAATAGCTGTCAAATACTACCCGGATGACAAATACCATTTGTATTCTGAGGGCAATCGGGAGCTTGAAATACCGCAGTTAGGCGGATATTTACACTTTTTGGCCGATAAAAATTCCCACGTTACATTGAAGCTTAAACAAATACTGAACTGCGCCCGGTACGGATTTCTTCGGGAAGAAAAGAACGAAAAAGTTGAATGGAACGGTATTTGGCTGCGCGTGCCGGTTCAGGTACTAGAAAAGAGGTTAAAAGCTGCCGTAAAGGGCAAAAAACGTTTTGACATATTGGAAATCATGCCGGCCTCTTTTTACCGCCCTTCGTTCATACTTAAAGGCGGCACAGATTTTCATTCCCTTAGTTCCGGAGAGCAGCACCTAGTGCACACCACGCAAGCCATCCTCTATCATTTAATTAATCTGAATACTGTGTTTAACCGCGATGGGTTGTTAAAGTACAAGCATATTAATCTGATGCTGGATGAAGTAGAATTATATTTCCATCCGGACTTTCAAAAGCAAATTGTATCCGAAATCTTATCAGGTATCGGCCGGTTGAAAATCCCCAACATCAAAAGTATTAACATCCTTTTTTCGACACATTCCCCTTTCATACTGTCTGATATCCCCAAAAATCATGTGTTGAAGATAGACGAGGGAAATCCAGCACCTGTCCGGTCGGAAACGTTCGGCGCTAATATCCATGACCTACTAGCAGACAGCTTTTTTTTGAAAGGGGGTTTTATGGGCATTTATGCGCAGCAGCAGATCCAGGAAGCTATTTCCTATATGGAGAATTATGTCCCTGATACCGGGTTACAGGTAAAGAATAATAAAATATCTCCACACCGCTGGAATGAAAATACGATCCCGGAACTGATCAAGCTTATCGGTGAACCCGTGTTAAAAAAAGCAGTCGAAAATCTTTACTACAAAACATTTACCACTAAACTGGACGAAGAGATCGCCCGTTTAATGCAGCTTAAAAACACCCAGCAATAGCATGATCCCTATCGGTTCGAAATTATTGGAAAGCACGATCGGCAGTTATCGTGTAGAAATAGAGAAAATGCTTAAAACCGCCCAGGACGCACTCGCACTAGTCCGTCAGGACTTCGCAGGCACCTTTAACACGGATGAATTAGCCTACCTAGATAAGGTTATATTATTTTTTAATGAGGATGGCTACATTAGCTTAAACCAAGAAAAAATCCGCCAGAAAGCTACCCTTTTACCACAAATTCCGGTAAGGACGATCTTGAAAGACGGCAACGATCAGCCAACCCAAAGCCTGACCGCCCACATTCTGGAAGCTTTGAACTATGAAGCGATACGAAAAAGGTTTTATCCAAAATTCTTTAAGTCACTCGGGATCAGTGCATGCGTTTATTGTAATTCCCAATCAGCCCTGTCGGTTTACAAAACAAGTCCCGGAGGACGAACTAAAACGGTCAAAGCTAAATATCAGCTTGACCACTATATACCCAAGGATGATTTTCCTTTTTTGAGCATTTGTTTTTATAACCTTTACCCCGTATGCGGTATTTGTAATAACGCTAAAAAAGAATCTCCAATTGACTTTGACCTTTATGGCGATCAGCCCGGGAAACCTTACCGGTTCGAACTGTCGGCGGGTTCTCTGGCCGGTTATTTACTCCATGGCGACCCGGGCAGGATCAGGATCATTTTTATAGATCCTGATAAGGATAAATTTAAAGGCACCAAGACCAAAACTTTTCAGGAAGCTTTTAATATTCAAGGCATCTATGAAACGCAAAAAGATGTTGCAGAGGAACTGATCATTAAATCCCAGGTCTATACCGAATCTTACCGTGACGCCCTGAAGAATTCTTTCGGAAGGCTGTTGTCTGATGAAGACCTCTCCAACAGGATACTAGTTGGTAATTACACGGATAAGGACGACATCCATAAAAGGCCGATGGCCAAATTCATGCAGGATATCGCACGCCAGCTTGATATCCTAAAATAAAGGACTTATCCCGGGTACTTCAAACCAACAAAAAGATAACAGTATAAATTAGCCCTTATTAGTCTCTGATTCAGGATAAACGACACAACCTGTGTGACCGTTGTCTAATAACGTTTTAAATGCTAAGGACATTTGTTCTACCCGACGGTATGTTGCCGGCGGTTAAAACAAATGTATATGTTAAACGCCATCTCCTGGCAGCAATACCTGACTGCCGTCATAACGCTAAGCGCCGCCTGGTACATTTATATAGGCCTGCGCTACTACGGAGCCGAACTTGCCACTAAATTCAAGGTAACACTTCCCGTTCGTAGCATAACGCCGCCTGTGGCCGGTAAAATAGCTGTCGTAATGGGTGCTGCGAAGCCTGATGAAGGCACCGGGCTTTACCCCGCGGAAGAACTTCTTTTCTCCGCTGTAGCTTCTGATGATATCAGTGAACAGACACTACCGAAAGGCCCATCGGATGACTTGCTGGACGAGGCCAAAGCTTTAATTAACGCTTACGCGGACAACGATGATAAAAGCGAGTTCCTTTCCCTGTTTAAATTATTGATCGACAAGTACGAGATCTTCAGTGATGAAATCAGCCTCCCGGCCGTGATCCGTTCACTCAGCGAATTTTCGGCCGTCAAACTGCCTTTCGAGGTAAAGGAAAGTGAATGGCCATTAACCTTTTAATCCCATAGATATGAAAAAGCACATTTTATTATTCCTCACCGTTATGGCCATCGCCATGACCGGTTACAGCCAGGACGGAAACGCCGGCATCAATGAAGCGACCAACCAGGTGAAAAGTTACTTTGCGACCGGTACCAACCTGATGTATGCAATTGGCGCGATCATCGGCCTGGTCGGTGCGATCAAAGTTTACAAGAAATGGAACGATGGCGAACACGATACCGGTAAGGTCGCATCCAGCTGGTTCGGATCCTGCATCTTTTTAGTGGTCGTGGCCACCGTACTTAAATCATTTTTCGGCGTATGAGCTACCAGATCAACAAAGGCATTAACCGTCCCATTGAGTTCAAGGGACTGAAGGCCCAATACATTGGCTATTTAGGCGGCGGTCTGGTCGGCTTGCTGGTGCTGTTCGCCGTGATGTACCTCATCGGCCTGGCCATTTACCTGTGCATCCTGATCATCCTCGGTCTGGGGAGCGCACTATTCTACCAGGTATTTGGCCTGAGCCACAAATACGGTGAGCATGGCCTGATGAAAAGAAATGCCCGCAGTTATCTGCCCACCTATATCAAATTCAAATCAAGGAGGCTTTTTTATGAAAAACGCTGAGCAAATATTTCCGATCTATAAAGTGGAGCATGATGCGCTAGTATCCATGCAGGGTGAGTTAAGCATCGCTTATGAAGTCCGCTTACCGGAACTCTTTACGCTTTCCAACGATGAGTACCTGGCGTTTCATCAGACCTGGGTCAAAGCGATAAAATTGCTCCCTAAAAACAGCATCCTGCATAAACAGGATTGGTTCGTGGAAAGTAACTACGAAGCGAATTTCGGCGATCAGACTTTTTTGAGTCATGCCAGCGAGCGATTTTTTAATGAACGCCCGTTCCTGGCGCATCATTGCTATCTGATCCTGACCAAAAAGCCCGAGAACTATAGGCCGGTCAGCAGCGCCGCAAGCAGTTTGATGCGCAAACACCTGACACCGCCGCAAAGCACGGATGGGGAACTATTCCGGGATTTCAACGATAGCGCAGGACAATTTAAACGCGTGATGGAAGACAGCGGCCTGGTTACTTTGCGCAGGTTAAGTGATAACGAACTCGCCGGAACGCTGATAAAGCCCGGCATTCTGGAGCAATATTGTTTCCTGTTAAATGAGCAGGCGGAGCCGGAATTAAAGGACATTCATCTTAAAGACGAGATCAGGATCGGTGATAACCGCTGCCAGTTGTATACGCTCGCTGATCCTGAAAACCTACCCGCATTGTGCGGGCCACGTATTACGTATGATCAGTACAGTACCGATAAGACCAAATTCAGTACCGGTTTTGCCAGCCCGATCGGCGCGTTATTGAACTGCAATCATATCTATAACCAGTATTTATTTATTGAAGATAGTGCCAAGACCCTTAAAAAACTGGAAGCCAAAAAGCTGCGCCTGCAATCACTGTCGGCATACTCTCGCGAAAACGCAATAGGCCGTGATGCCACCCAGGAGTTCCTGCACGAAGCGATCAGCCAGCAACGGCTTCCGGTTAAGGCACATTTCAATATCCTGGCTTGGACGGATGATAAGGCACAACTGAAAGATGTCAAAAACAAAGTTAGCTCGGCGCTGGCCCAACTGGACGCGCAGCCTAAGCAGGAAACGGATGGTGCACCGCAGATCTGGTGGGCCGGCCTTCCTGGCAATAGCGGAAACTTCCCGATGAATGACACTTTCGATACGTTCGCTGAACAGGCTGCATGCTTCTTTAACCTGGAAACGAATTACCGTTCATCACTATCACCATACGGCATCCGACTGGGAGACAGGTTGTCCGGCAAACCATTACATGTGGACCTGAGTGATGAGCCGATGAAGAACGGGATCACCACTAATCGCAATAAATTTATCCTCGGCCCATCGGGAAGCGGTAAATCTTTTTTTACCAATCACCTGCTGCGCAGTTATTATGAACAGGATGCCCATATCGTATTGGTCGATGTCGGTCATAGCTATGAAGGGCTTTGCGAATTTGTTGGTGGTTATTACTTCACCTACAGCGAAGACAGCCCGATCAGCTTTAACCCATTTTACGTTGGCGAAGGCGATACTTTGGACACAGAGAAACGCGAAAGCATCAAGGCCATGATCCTGGCTCTTTGGAAAAAAGAAGATGAAGGTGTATTACGCTCGGAATACATTGCCATTTCAGATGCCTTGTATCACTATTATGAAAGTGAGCCGGACTTTGCCTGCTTCAATTCCTTCTATGAATTTCTGAAAGGTCCTTTCCACGAAACCATGAAACAAAGCAAGGTGAAGGACCAGCATTTCGATATTGATAACCTGCTGTTCGTCCTGAAACCCTATTACAAGGGCGGTGAGTATGATTACCTGCTGAACGCGACCGAGAATCTTGATTTATTACAACGTCGCTTTATTGTTTTTGAGCTGGATAATATCAAAGATCATCCTATTCTGTTCCCGGTCGTCACGCTGATCATTATGGAAACTTTTGTGTCCAAAATGCGGAAACTGCCGAAAGAAACCCGAAAAATGATCCTGATCGAGGAGGCATGGAAAGCCATCGCGCGAGAAGGCATGGCAGAGTATATCAAATACCTATTTAAAACGGTGCGGAAATATTTTGGTGAGGCGCTGGTCGTCACTCAGGATATTGAAGACATCATCAGTTCGCCTGTAGTCAAACAGGCGATCATCAACAACAGTGATTGCAAGATTTTGCTGGATCAGCGCAAATACCAGAATGACTTCCCAAAGATCCAGCAGCTCTTAGGTATCACCGATAAAGAGACGGCATTGATCATGAGTATGAACCGTGCGAATGACGAACGGTACAAATACAAGGAAGTATTTATCAGCCTGAATGGACAGTTGTCAAGGGTTTACCGCACGGAGGTCAGCCGGGAAGAATACTGGACCTATACGACCGAGTCAGCCGAAAAAGCTAAGGTGAAAGCTTACAAAAAGAAATACGGCGATATCCGCAAAGCGATTGCGGTCATCGTCCAGGAAGAACAACAAACTAAAAATAACGCAGCATGAGAAAGATATTGATCGGATGCATTGTAATGCTAGCGGCTTGTGGACATCATGAAAATGAAGGGGTATATTTTAGACATTTTAAAAATGAATACACTAGAGCCGACGATACAATTTCTGTAAAAAAAGGAATTGTTACCAGAAAAACGGGATACAACAAAATCCGCAATGGCCAGCTAAGACCCCGACAATATGATGTGGAACGATGGCGGTTGAATGAATTGGGATCAGCGGTGATTATCATTCAAGGAGATGAATTATTAATGGGTAATTCAAGATATAAAAGAATCAATTAACATGAAGAAGTTCATAATTATAATCATAGTGACACTGACCTGTTATAGTAGCAGGTTACACGCACAGATCGCAATAGCTGAGGCGGTTAAACTGGTCATTAAAAAAGTGATAAAAGCGATCGATCTGAAAGTCCAACGCATGCAAAACCAAACTATCTGGCTGCAGAATGCCCAAAAAACAATAGAGAATGAACTCTCTAAATTCAGGCTGAATGAGATCTCTTCCTGGTCTGAAAAGCAGCGTTCACTTTATGATGAATACTACCAAGAATTATGGAAGGTTAAATCAAGCATTGCCTATTACCAGCGGATCAAAGAACTAGGCCTGAAACAGATCGCTATGGTGGGCGAATATAAGCGTGCATGGAAACTGTTTCAGTCAGATAAGCACTTCCAATCGAAAGAGATCATCGAAATGCAAAGGGTTTACCTGGGCATTCTGGATGCGAGTGCGAAAAACCTCGACCAGATCATGCTGGTCATCAATCCCGGAAAAACGCAGATGACGGACCAGCAAAGACTGGAAGCGATCAACCGGGCGGGTGACCGTTTTGATGAAAGCTTCGGAGACCTTAGGCAATACAATAATCAGAACATGATCCTGAGCCTGCACCGGAGTAAGGATCTGAACGAAATACGAACCATCAGGAACTATTATGGCCTGCATTAAGCTAACCTGCGCTTTTCTGCTGTTCAGTATGACAGTTGAGGCGCAAACCTTTGCGGAGTGGTTCAAACAAAAAAGCACGCAGAAGAAATACCTGCTCCAGCAGATCGCCGCGCTACAGGTTTACAACGGATATATCCAAAAAGGCTACGGTATTGCCAAAGGCGGACTGGGCTCTATTGGCGGTGCTATCGGGAGCGAGTATGCTCTGCATAGCAGTTACTATACACATCTGCAAGGCGTTAGTGCTCCTGTCAGAAACAATCCGCAGGTTGTTCAAATTTTCCGCTGGCAACAAGACATCTTAAAGCAAATCAGTCAGCTAAAAAAACAGAATGGGATAACCCCAAGCGAAAGCGTGTATATCGGCCGCGTTTGTAAAGCATTGCTAAGTGATTGCGATGCCCGGCTGACCGATCTGCAAACTGTTCTGGCGGATCGTAAAACGGAAATGAGCGATGAGGAACGCATGCGGCAGATCGCCAGGGTGCATGAGGCCATGCAGGACAATAACCGCTTCGCCGCTGAATTTTATAACCAGGTTAAGGTTTATGTGCTGCAAAAGCAGCAGGCAAAAGACGAAGTGAACACTTTAAGAAAATTATATGGAAACCGTTAGATTACTCCGGCGCTATGGAACCATCTTGTTCCTGATACTCTGCTTCGCCATAAAAGCGCAAGCACAAAGCGACGAGCTGCAGCAGTTGTTACTCAATATTGAAAAGTTAACCCAGTTCAAGGCGATCCTCTCGGATATGAAAAAGGGTTACCAAATATATCAGCAAGGGTACAGTAGTATCTCTAACTTATCTAAAGGCAATTTCAACCTGCACAACATTTATCTGACAGGCCTAATGGCAGTTAATCCGGCAGTTCGGAATAATCCCAGGGTTAACCAGATCATCAGCCAGCAACAGGATATCATCCGTGAGTATAAGCGCTATGCCGGCCTGTTCCGTCAAAGCGGAACCTTCAGCTCAAAAGAGCTGGATTATATGGCTAACGTCTACAACCAACTGGTGAAACAAAGCGATACCAATATTGATGACCTGGCCAGCGTCACCACCGTGGGTCAATTAAGAATGTCGGATGATGATCGTCTGCGCGGTATTGATCGCATTTATATCAGCAGTTCCGATCAGCTGCAGTTCCTGCGCTTTTTCAACCGGCAGGCGGTAATGCTCAGTTTGCAGCGGGCTAAAGACCTGAAAGATGCGCGGGTACTCAAAGGTCTTTACGGCTTAAACTAAAAATTAATCTTATGAAAAGGAAGCTATTGCTAAGCGTCTTAACGACGCTCACGGGGATCTTCATTCCCTTATTTTCCAGGGCTGACGGGTTGGCTAATGATATTCACGGCCTACAGGGCGTGCTGGATCATGTCTATTCGGATATGCTGCCGATGTGCAGCCAGCTTATCGGCGTTGCCAGAGGAATCGCCGGATTCGGTGCGCTCTGGTACATTGCTGCCCGGGTGTGGCGGCATTTAGCCAGCGCTGAGCCTGTCGACTTTTACCCCTTGTTGCGGCCGTTTACGATTGGACTTGCTATTCTGTTATTCCCAACTGTGATCGCCGTGATCAACGGTGTGATGAATCCGGTTGTAAGAGCTACCGGCAATATGGTCCAAAGCTCGGATGCCGCGATAGCTAAACTGTTGGCGCAAAAACAGGCGGCAATTGAGAAAACAGATACCTGGCAAATGTACGCAGGAGATGACGGCGAAGGGGATCGTAGTAAATGGTACAAATACACACATCCCAAAGATGAAGACGGAAAAGATGACAACATAATTTCAAGTCTTGGTAACGATGTCAAATTCGCCATGGATAAAGCCAGCTACAAGTTCCGCAACAGTGTCAAACAATGGATGTCCGAAGTTTTACAGGTCGTTTATGAAGCCGCAGCGCTTTGTATCAACACGATCCGGACCTTTTATATGATCGTCCTGGCCATTCTCGGCCCTCTGGTATTTGGCCTGTCTGTGTTTGACGGGTTCCAGCATACGCTAAGCACCTGGCTGGCTAAATACCTGAATGTGTTTTTATGGCTGCCGGTCGCCAATATTTTTGGAAGCATCATTGGTAAGGTTCAGGAAAACATGCTGAAGCTGGATATTTCACAGGTCAACCAGGCCGGGGACACTTTCTTCAGTTCTACCGATACTGCTTACCTGATCTTCCTGTTGATCGGCATCGTCGGGTACTTCACGGTGCCTGCTGTAGCCGGTTATATTATCAATCCGGGCGGCGGGAATGGCCTGCTGAATAAAGTCACTAACCTGACATCCGTAACCGTTAGTTCTGTCCAATCTTCTTCTTATGCCGCCGGTTCGGCAGCAGTGAACCGTATGGCAGAAGGCGCTAAAAATTTCTTTAATGCCCCGGGCCATATCGCCGAAGGTTACCATTCAGCAGGCTCTAACAATGTCCAATCCGAAAAATTAAATGGAGACCCTAAAAAATAAAGCTCATGTTTACACACCTCAGAAATATCGAAACTGCTTTTCAGCAGAACAAGCGCATTGTCGCACTGGTCATTCTAACCAGTGCTATTATTTCCATTGCTGCCATTTATTTTTCGTTCGCAGCATACCAGAAAGCATCCGCCCATATCTACGTGCTGGCTAATGGTAAGGCACTGGAAGCTTTTGCCGCCGACAGAAAGGATAATATCCCGGTAGAAGCGCGTGACCATATCAAGATGTTCCATCATTATTTTTTCACGCTTGATCCCGACGAGAAGGTAATTCAAGGTAACATCAGCAAGGCGTTGTATCTGGCTGACGAAACAGCACGCAACCAGTATGACGATCTCAAGGAAAAAAGTTATTACAATAACCTGATTTCCGGGAATATCAGTCAGACGATCACGGTCGACAGCATTCAGCTGAATATGAACAGCTATCCATATGCTTTCAAGTGCTTTGCAACCGAAAAGCTCATCCGTTCCACGTCGACCATCCATAAATTACTGGTTACACAGGGCAGCCTGCGTAATGTAAGCCGGTCCGATAATAACCCGCACGGCTTTCTGATCGAACATTGGGAAACCCTGGCGAACCGTGACACCTCAATCAATAACCCATGATCCGCGGATATATCTACCGGTTCAACGACTGGTTCAACAGCCGGGGGGAATGGATGCAGATCTGCCTGTATCTCGGATTCTGTATTGTCTTCCTCGGCCTGCTCGCTGTTAGCATATACTTCAGTCGTTTCGATGAGCAGGTCAACCCGATTACAGTACCCACGCATATCGGCCAGCCATCGGGCCCGCAATTCACTGATTCATTAACCTCTAAAAAACACTGATATGGAAAAGCAACGAAAATTCTTACTGGTATTACCGCTGTTGGTCATACCATTTCTCACGATGGCCTTTTGGGCATTAGGTGGCGGCAAATCCGGAAATGTGCTGATGGCCAATAGTAGAGGCCTGGACACGGATCTGCCCGAAGCACAGTTTAAGGATAAAGAAAAAACAGACAAGATGGCTGTTTACCAGGCGGCGCAGCGCGACCCTGCACAGGACGGCGTAAGTCCGGCTTTTTTACAATCCATGGGACTTGGAAAGTCGCCGGCACAGAAGGCAGACTCCGTCTCCACGCCAGACGATCAGGCTCAAAAGATTCAGGCGAAACTGGCGCAATTAAACAGTCAATTAAGCCGTCCGCAGGAAGCTCCACAACCGTCTGTCAGCTATGAAGAACCTGAGCCGCAACAGGTAAAGCAGCTTAAAAAAATAATGCGCAATATGAATGGCGGCGGAAATGCACCAGACCCTGAAATGCAGCAATTGAACAGAATGCTGGATAAGATACAGGCCATTCAAAATCCTTCGTCTGTACAGCAAAAAACAATGGCATCAGAGCCAGCCAAGCCCTTTCGGGCTATTTCCGCTGTGATCGATGGCAAGCAAAAGGTTGCCGACGGGGCATCTGTCAAACTCCGGCTGACCGATACTGCAACCATTAAGAACCAACTGCTGCCGAAAGGCCAGGAAATTTATGGCTTATGCCAGGTCACCAACCAGCGGCTGCTACTGACCATCCAAAATATCCGCCTGGAGAAACAGATCATTCCGGTCAACCTCACCGTCTTCAGTTTGGACGGTATGCCAGGGATACCCGCACCGGAAGCTGAATTATCCGGTGCGGCAGGTGGTGGTGCCGATGATGCTATTCAAAGCATGCAGTTCCTGAGCATGGATCAAAGCCTCGGAGCACAGGCGGCAGCCGGTGGTGTCAATGCGGCCAAAGGCTTGTTCAGCAAAAAGATCAAGAAAATCAGAGTCAAATTAAAGGATGAGTTACCTGTCCTGTTAAAAATCAATCGTTAATTAAAAATAAGTATTATGAACACAGAAAATTTAGGCTACCTGCAAAAGCAATTACTAAACCTGGGGTTTGGTGAGAAATTAAATGATGAACTGGAAAAGAATATTAGGGCCGGAAAGAAAGAGTTTGTACTTTCAACTGATCAGGAGTACAACAAGCAAAATGTCGACTACTCGCTGCACTATAAAGCCGGTGATCAAAACGACATGTATTTCTTCAATAAATATGATGCCTCTTTGCGGGACAAAGACATGCAGCAAACGTTTTATATCAATAAAGGTAGCGGTATCACTGCTAAGGAGGCCTATAATCTGATGGACGGCCGGGCGGTGCATAAACAACTGGAAAACCTGGAGGGAGAAAAATACAATGCCTGGATCGTTATAGATAAAGAGAACAAAACGGAGAACGGCAACTTCAAGTTGAGGCCATTCACAGATGGCTGGAATTACAAGCCGGAGCGTGCCATTGACAAACTGGATATCGTAGGTATCAACGAGGAAGGTGCCCGGGATAAATTGATGAAGTCATTGGAAAAAGGTAACCGGCACCAGGTTACCGCGATGAAAGACGGCAAGGAAGTTAAACTTTACCTGGAAGCTAACCCTGCTGAACACCGGGTCAACCTGACCAATTACAAAGGCGAGGCCCAGCAATTAGAACATTATAAAAAGCCTGAGCTAAAAAATGAAGTTAAAAAAGATCAGAAGCAAGCGCAGACCACGGAGGATGCGCCTGCAAAAAAGCCAAGAAAGAGCGCTAAAATGAAAATGTAATTTCTATATTGCCTTCATAATGACCGGCGATCTGCCGGTTAATTGTGATAAGGTTTAGGTTGAAAGTCCCCGGCAGCGAGTGTTTGGGGACTTTTATTTTTCCTTAATTCCGGGTAACGCTTACTTTTGCAGCTGACATGAGAAACAATTTTGAGCAGATCAAAGCAGACGTTAAGCGCCTGCATACCCAGGGCGTAAATTTACTCAATGCTATCAGGGATGAACAGTTCCCGGAACAGATGGAACAGCATTTTACCAACACACTTAAAAAGAACTATCAGGAATTTAAGAAGGGTCTGCCGGTATTTAAGTCCGCTTATCAACCCTGGTATAGCGAAGCGGTTGCTGTGGTCAGGATCCTGCTGCCGTTGCGTCACAATGACTTTGTCCGATTATATGAACGGCCCAAAGTGCGTAAAGAGATCACCAGAGAAAATTACGTCATCGAAGACTATCTGAGCGATACGGTTGTGACGGCTGGATTCGATAAAAAAGTGGTGGCGGGTCCTGATGCGGCCATTCCGGCTTTCGAACAGCAGTTCCATATTGTTGGCGCAATCCTGAACACTGTAGAAAGTACGCTGCTTGACATCCGTCGCGAAATTCAGATAGGCTTACTGGACGCTGAACTTGACAAAGCTGCGCAATTGGCTAAAAATAAACTCTATCGCGCAGCAGGTGTGATCGCCGGACTTGTCCTGGAAAAGCACCTGGAACAGGTTTGTGAACGCAGACAATTGAAGATAAGCCGAAAAAGCATCGCTGACCTGAATGAACTGCTTAAAAAGAATGAGATCATCGACTTTCCGGATTACCGGCACATCGGCTTACTAGCTGAACTACATCAGCTTTCCATTCAAAACAAAAAACGGGATCCTGAGCCTGCGGAAATCGCTGATTTGATCAATGGAACCGATAAAGTGATCAAGACCGTTTTTTAACTCAATTTAATATAAGCTGCAAGGGGCGTTATAGAATTGAATGCCCTGCATTTTATGATCTCGTTAATCCGGTCATTGTAGAATACTTCAGCGTAAAAATCAGGGTGGCTGTAAAGAGCCACTTTAATATCGCCTTCTGTCCTCACATCAACGAAGTTGCCCTGCATCGCTAAAGCTGCTTTTTCATCTGCCTTGAGTGCGTTGAAATCGGCTAAGGTCATGCGGCTAAGATAAGAACTGAAAGTTATGAATTTGCCGATTCCACCGTAATTTTAAGCGTTTCCGGCAGGCAAGGACGGCTTTGCAGGAATGCAAGGCGCTGCGTGCCGGTAAGGTGTTGGTTCAGCCAGGTTTTCACATCCCCGCGCTCTAAGATCGCAGGCATCCGGTCATGTATCTCCGCCATCGCTCGGTTCGGCGGCATAGTGATCATCAAACAAGTAGGCAGCAACACATTCGTATCTACATCCATCCAAATATCCCACAGACCCGCGATATAAAAAGGCTTGCCATCCACGCGCTCGATGCGGTACGATTTCTTTTGATCCTTGTTATACTCAAAAAAAGCCTGGATGCGGATTACACAATGTTTACGGCCCAATTGATTGCGCCAGGTCGTATGCAAGTTCTCGATACGCGCATGCTTGTGTTTCGCGTGAATCTTCTCATCATCCGCGGTCAATAAACCCCAGCGATATTGCTGCACCTTATCCGGCAAGGCATCCGTCACCACCGTCAACATACTCCCTGGATTCCCGGTCGCATTCGGTTTGGGTTTAAACTGACGGCCGTCCCGGCCCGTGATTACCACATCTTTTTGTTCACCTACTAAAACTCTTCCGCACATAATCAAAAAATAATTAACAAAATTACTAAATATTTTAGTAATTAAGATGACTATTATAGAAATATGAAAATGCAACGATAATAGATACAATTGCCGTTTGCTATTGAGGTGGGCTTTTTATTACCTTTGTAATGTTAAAGACATTGGGAGCAAAAGTTGGATTAGCTCTGTTATTTCATGAGGTCTTTGGGGTGGTGTTTGGTGTTATTCTCCATGAAACATTGGAATTAATATTTAAACATTTAAAGCAAAGAATTATGAAAGTAGACTACAAAACTATTGGCAAAAAAATCTGGTGTGGGGCCTTAGCGGAGATATTGGTATGAAACACCACCCCATGATAGCCTTGTGAAGTGCAGACCAAGCGACACCTACTTCCCAAATGCGGGCCTTGGCGGGGTTCGATTCCCTGCCTCTCCTCCAACAATAAAGGCAATGTACAGTGCAATGCCATCGATATAATACAGGCGGGTAATTTATCCGCCTGTTCTTTTGTCATTAAACTAGTTATCCCTCGAAACGGTAGTGCCAGTCGGTCTCTTTTTCGGCTAAAGGCTTTAACTCATTTGTATAATTTTCGCTTATATAAAAGGTCTTCCAGTGGCTCACTTCCGAGATCATATGCCGGACAGTGATGGTGATGTTCAGTTCAGACCGACCGGAACCTTTCATGGCCTGATGGATGATGCCGCAGACCTTGCGTACGAATTCATCGATATGTTGTTTTTTCCCTTGGGGCGGATAGAACGTAGCCCGGTAAAAATCCAATTCAAAACGGCGCAGGTCTATAGACAAACCGCGCGCTGCGGATCAAACTCAAATAGATGTTCCACGTCCCGCTTATTGATCTTATGGAGTAATTTGGGATTGTTCCGGACCCATTGCATCAGGATTTGCTTCAGCCCTGCGTAAAATTTCTCCTGTCCGTAACTCATTTAACCCTAATAATATCATTCCAATTGGTCGTGTACTGCTTGCTTAAGAACTCCTGCTTCATTTTCCAGGTTTTCTCGTAACCCTCAGCGGCGACTCTCAATGCGCCACGACCGTAGCGGGTGTTGATGTCATCCATCAAATTACTCAGTGCGTCCTGTTTGCTGTGATCATAGTTACTGAAGAGATTGAATTGCACCTCGCCCGCAGGAATGATCCCGGTAGCGCGCACGCCTGTTTTCAGGTAATTATAACCCGGTTGGTAGATCGCACGCAAAGCCTGCACGCAAATTTTTGTCAGTTGCTGGGTGCTGTTCGTAGCGAACGGCACTTTGACCGTGATACTCGGGTAATGCTGGTCATGTTTCTCGTTGTGCTTATTGGTGCGCAGGTATATCGTCAGCATCATTGCCATGCTATTTTGCTGCCGCAGTTTCACTGCAACGGTTGCAGCGTGCATAGCCGCCGCTTCCTCGATCTGCGCCAGTTCAGTTTGATAGGTATTAAAACTCTGACTGGATTCGATGCCTTTCGAACGGTCGGCAACATCTTTGATCATGTTGCAGGGAACGCCCCATAATTCTTGGTGCAACCGCCAGCCCTGAACAGTCATTTGCTGTCGTACCAGGTCGGCTTTCAGCTGCCGGAAATCTTCTGCGGTAACCACGCCCAATTCTTTTAACTTTTCATAATACTGCCTGCCCACACCCCAGACATCCTCGATCGGAAAATTTTTAACGACCGCATTAATTTTTGCTTCGGTATCCAGCACCAGAAAATTAGTCTTCATTTTTTTTGATGCTTTATTGGCCAGCTTCGCCAGTGCCATTGTCGGACCGACACCCACGGTGATCGACAATCCCGTATCGCGCATGACGTTACTGCTAATAGTGGCCACATGTTGCTCGAGATCAATGCCTGAAATATTGCCTAAAGCCAAAAACGCCTCATCGATGCTGTAAACCATCAGCATATAGGTATATCGCGCCAGATTATTCATCATCCGCGCGCTCATATCCGCATACAGTGCATAGTTACTGCTGAATATCGCCGCATCCAATTCTTTGAGCCGCTGGCGTACGATAAATTCCGCGTCCGCCATTTTGATCCCAGCAGCCTTGGCTTCATTGCTCCGCGCAATAACACAGCCGTCGTTATTAGACAGCACCACAACTACCCGGCCTTTCAGTGTTGGGTTGAACAGCGTTTCGCAGCTGACATAACAATTATTGATATCAACATGCGCAAACACGGCCATACCTCCCTTTCTTTTGCGACGGCTGCAACAAAGGGTTCAATGTCAGCATAACCACACCCCAGCATTCCCATTTGTCTTCTGCGATAACGATCGTTTCGGCTTTGGTATTCGCCTTCAGCAAAAGCTGACCTTGCTCCGGGCAATACGCTCGAACATAAAAATCTCCCTCATGAAAGAAAACAACGATACAGCCAGGCACCGGTGCCAGCGAGCGGTCGATCACGAGAATGTGATCTTCGAGGATATGATAACCCGTCATCGCACTGCTGCCCATCCGCATATAATAAGTATTGTCCGGATCAACCACGGTAATATCCGTGATATCCAGCGCCGGCTCTTCATGCGTCAGCATCGGCAGGCGAAAGCCCAGCACATCCCTTTTAGTTGCCTGTTTCCTCAATTTCAGCATCGAACAAAATTATCAAACAGATTTTAAAATACTAATATTTTTAGCATAAATTTGTAAACATAAAAGGAGAATCGATGGCTTATCAGGTTTTAACAGCAGATAGCGGAACAGTAATAGCGGACACCAGTTCCGATCTATGGGTGCAGGTAAATGAACTGAAAGAGGTCGTCATTGCGCGAAATACAGCGTATTGCCTGGCGACCCTTTATCAGATCAAAGGTGGTTTTATACCTGAAAAAGTTTATGTGTTCCAGGCCCGCAAAATTGAACTGTCCATTTTGAAAGATGTGGTAGATTTCTATTTTACGACCTTATTGGAAACAGAATTATATGTGAAAGAGGTGCCGAAGGATTCAGCTTTGTTTGAACAGGAAGCAGTAAGATTATATGGAACAGTTAGCGTTTTTTGCGGAAACGGGGCAGAGTAAAGACCTGCCGAAGCATTTATTGGAATATCAGCCGGGCTTGATCTCATTAGCGGAGAGCGACCGCTTACTAAAACATTTTATTGCGGATACGCCATGGAAGCAAACTACGCAAAAACTATGGGACAAGGAATATCTGACGACGCGACTGATCTGCTGGTATGGGGATGCGGATCGTATTGCCAGCGCATTACCCTGGACATCGGAATTACAGGTGATCCGGGAACAGGTCGAGCAGTTGGCGGGGATTCGTTTCAATACCGTACTGTTGAATTACTATCGTGATGGAAACGATTCTGTCGCCTGGCACAGCGATAAGGAAAGCATTATGGGGAGTCAGCCAGTCATTGCCTCGGTAAGTTTTGGTGAGGTACGCAGTTTTGATATCCGGAATAAAGCTGACCATACCGAAAAATATTCTGTTCGCTTAGAGCACGGTTCTGTTCTATTGATGAAAAGTGGCTTACAGGAGCACTGGGAACACCGTATCGCAAAATCCAATAAGCCGATGAAAGCCAGGATAAACCTGACCTTTCGTTTGGTGATCTGATATTTTACCAACACTACTTATTATTAAAGCAACCCTCAATTATCTTAGCAGCATGAAGAAACTGTCCGTTATTTGCCTTTTAGGCCTTTCCATAACACTGATCTCCTGGGGATTTAAAGGCCATCACGCCATCGCTACCATAGCCCAGAAACATTTGACCAGTAATACTGCATATGTGGTTTCTGCGTACCTGAAAGGAGAAAGCATGGCAGACGTAGCTACCTGGGCAGATGAGAACAAGAACCCCAAAACCGCACCATGGCATTATACGAATCTGCCTTTAGGATTAACGCACGATGCTTTTGTGAAAGCAGTAAGTGAAAGCGACAACAACGTTTACACCGCTATCCTGAAAACAGAGGCTCAGTTAAAAGACAAAAGCCTTTCTTCAGAACAAAAGTATGAAGCGTTAAAATACCTGATCCACTTGATAGGCGATGCGCATCAGCCCATGCACGTTGCACGCAGGGAAGATAAAGGCGGGAACGCAGTGCAGGTACGTTTTGATAACAAGGGAACTAATTTGCACACCCTATGGGACAGCAGACTGATCGATCATGAGGGTTTGAGCGAATCCGATATTGCCAAAAATTATGATACAGCAACTGGCCCGCAGATCAAACAATGGCAGGGAGACAGTCCGATGGAGTGGCTTTGGGAAAGTTATCAGATCAGCAGCGAGTTATATGCGAACACAAAATCAGGTCAGCAGATCGATGAAGCGTATTATCAGAAATACATACCTGTCATCCGTAAACGGGTAGATCAGGCGGGTATTCGTCTTGCGGGTGAACTGAATAAATTATTCAATTTAGCGATGCCACCGGTTGTCACCGTTGTGCCAGTTCAAACTACAGTTACTACAATAACAACAGTAAAATTAGAAGATGCCAAAAACACTATTGGAAAAACGGTAATAATACAAGGCAAGGTATTCAGCAGCAGGGATATAGGTAGCATGATCCTGGTCAACTTAGGTGCAGCATATCCTAACCAACTGCTGACAATAGCACTTAAGGGGAAAGCAAAAGAAATTGGGAGTCAGTTGGAAAACAAAACCATTACAGTAGAAGGCGAAGTGATCGATTACAAAGGCAAACCAGAGATCATTGTGACAGACCCCGCTAAGATTAAATTTTAACTGATGAATGAACCGTTTATTATCACTGTAAACTATCAGGGGACCGAACATGAATTCAAAGCCCGGTTCGAACGGTGGGGATATACACACCGTATCGCTGTACTGATTGGCGACACGACCTATAATTTGAACCCGACGAAGAAGGTGGTTACCGCGCAATGATAAACGAGACAAACCAGATCGTTTTACCTGATCTAACTTTATTGGAAGTTATTTCTCAAAAATTAGTTAGTCTAAGCAAAGCGTAGAGAACGTCACTTAATTAGCCATTCCTACATAATGAATGGGCATATAAACAGTTAAAATAAATACTTGTTAATCGGATATGGAAAGAATCGGTTTTGGTGGTAGTTGCCATTGGTGTACGGAAGCGATTTTTCAGTCACTGAAGGGTGTTTATGATGTCGAGCAAGGCTGGATCGCTTCAGAGGGTGAAGAATCGGGATTTTCTGAGGCAGTCATTGTCACTTACGATCCTGCGACCATTACATTGGAAACTCTGATAGCTGTTCATCTCCACACGCATAGCTGCACTTCTGAACACAGTATGCGGTCTAAATACCGCTCAGCGGTCTATACTTTGGATGATAATCAGGTACCCCTGGTCAAAGAGGCCATTGGTAAATTACAGGTGGATTTTGACTTACCGATCATTACCCAAATTATTCCGTTCAAAGCCTTTAAGGTGAACCAGGAACAATACCTTAATTATTACTACAGCGATCCTGAAAAGCTTTTCTGTCAGAATGTGGTCAAACCAAAACTTAGGCTATTGCTGGACCGGTTCGGTAAAGTAATAACCGAACAGGCGAAGCAATTACTCTAAATATGGAGGCTGTAGTATTTGCCCAGAATACCTAAACTATTTTATGTTAATCTTCATAACTTCCAGTATTAGAAGAAACTATATTTTGCGTAAGATCTTTAACTTCTTGTTTGATGCGCTGGTAATTCAATAGCACTTCTTTAGGCTTTAACCCACGAATGGACGGTATATCCTCATAGTCAATTTCTTCCTCCCTGATACGGTCGTGGTCATTTTGGATTTCGCAATGAAAGCTTTTTAATTCGATCTTATTGGTTGGGTCATCGGAAACCATACCTACAAATTCACCAGAAGACAAGGCGGCGATTTTCGAAGCGGGTATCGCGTAATCCAGTTGCGTAGAGCGGCTGATGGAAGTATCGCTGCTGTTGATGGAAACACTTTCTTTTTGCTGGTTGATCTTACCAAAGCGCTCAGACAACTGTTTAGCGGTATCGCCGGTCACCTGTCCGCATATGATGTTTCCGACAATGTTCATGATCACCTCCGCTTGCTCACGGCCGTAGTCTTTCTTTAATTGCGAATAATCCTGAACACCTAATGTAACGGCAACTTTGTTAGAACGAGCCGTAGCGATCAGATTATCAATGCCGTTAAAATAAATGGTCGGAAACTCATCGAATATGAGGCTGCATTTTTGTTGGTGCTTACGGTTGACCAGTTTATTGATACGGTTGACATACAACGATAGCACCGCTCCATACACCTGCGATTTCTGCGGATTATTAGCCAGGCATACCACTTTCGGATCGTTAGGATTATTAATGTCCAGCGAAAAATCATTACCACTCAATACATAATACAATTGCGGTGATGATAATCTTGCCAATGATATTTTCGCACTGGCTATTTGTCCTTCCAATTGCTCATAGGCTTCATTTTTCCAGGCGGAAATAAAAGGATTGATCAATACTTCGATTTCCGGTTCACTTGTCAATACCGCAAACAGATCTTTATAATCCACCAGCGATAATTCTATCACATGCGGCAACGTGCAATATTTACCGCCGTCGTATTTCTTCAGGAACCAAATTAACGCGGTGACAAAATTAATGGGCGATTCGACAAAAAAGTCGCCTTGCTTTTTAATCCATTCTCGGTTCAGGCCCAGCATGATCGTCCGCGCCGACTCTATTGCGTCCGTGATATCTAGCATTGTATCGGGCTCCAGCGGATTGCTGCGGTGCATGATTTTTTCAAAGTTGATGACGTAAAAGGAACGCCCACCGTGTTGCCGCAGCGCGTTGTAAGCGATCTTGCTCAAATCATCGTATTTAAAATCATAGATCAGCATGCTGAAGCCTTTGGCGATGTGCTGGGTAATGATATGCCGGATCACAAAATAGGATTTGCCGGCACCTGGGCTGCCGCCGACCAGCGTTCCCCTGAACGGGTTGATCACGTTTATCCAACTGGCCCTTTCTTTGCCCTTAAGTTGATATTTGGCTGGCAAGTTAATGGAGTACTCATTTTCCAGCAACCGTTCTTCCTGGGGAAAGGTCTCATTTTCTTTATTAAAAATATCGTTGCCTAATTTCAGTTTCAGCATCCGGAACAACAGTCCTCCGCCGGTCATAAACAAAAGATAACCGAAGGTAGTAGCACCGATATATAGCCAGGGCAACCACAGTAAATAGATACTGACAAAGTAAATAAGTAAGCCGGTCACGCAGTAAGTAACAATAGTTTTGGGTCTGATCTTCTCGTCCCGTTTGCCTTTACTGCCAATAAGTGATACGATAAGCAATAATAGCGCGCTCAATTTAGCGATCAGCGTCGTTTTGAAAACGCCCATTTTGGCCAGGGGCAACAAAATATGGTCGACGATCCTGTGCGTTAACTTCACATCATAAAATGCTTTATAACAGCACAGGTAAAAATGTATGACCAATATAGCGATACTCAATAGCCTGGTAAAATCTATGATCTTGCGCAGGGCTTGTTCGTTTTCTCCGGTTTGCATATCATTTTATAGATTAAGTCCTTTACGTTTTTTCTTTTTGAATTTGTTGAGTGCAGCCTGGTCCTCATGTTCGGGGGCGAACAGTATATTCAACAGTTCATTGGCACCCGTTTCGGGTTGGCTTAAAGAATCACCGGGATGATCCAGTGCTTCTTTTTTGACAGATACTGGCTCAGGCAGGAATCGGTCACTGAGTAAATTGGCGCTGTAAGCTTTGCCCAGATCGCTGCCGTTAAATACGGCTTTATTCTTTTGATCAATAAACGTCACGCCATAGATACGGCCTTCATCGTTTTGCCGCAGGATACATTTGATCCCTTGTTCTCTTAAAGCGTTTTGCAATGTTCTTTTCGTTTGCGGCTTTTCGAGTATTTCATCCAGTATCTTGATCAGGCCTTCTTTGAACGGCTTGCGCAATTGTGTATTAAGTTTGAATTTTTCGTTCAGGACTTTTAGCGTGGGCTTTCCATAGATCGAGCTTGCCTTGATCGGTACACCAATTTTGTTTCCCTGCTTATCGAGAATCCAATAGACCAGGCCTTCACGCGCATACATCTGCGAATCTTTGGAACCACGGTCAGCCTGGATATTGTATTGCTGTAATATCGCGTTGAGTTCCGGAACACTGGTGAACTTATAACTGCGGACCACATAATTAACAAGGTTAGTAAGCACGCGCTTGGTTTCCGCTTTGCCATATTCTGCCGCTGACAGGTCCGCTTTCAGATCAGGCTTTTGTTGAAGTCGGTCTTCAGCTTTTGTCAGGCCGTATTTGATCTCAATGGCCTTGCGGATCTTCTCTGATTCATTTTGTCCCAGGTAATGCAGGCTGATCCGCTCACCATCCCGTTTTATATTGGTGGTTAAAATGTGAATATGCGGGTGACCAGCATCTTCATGCCGGTAAACTAAATAAGGCTGCGTCGCGAAACCGACGCCCTGCAAATAATCTTTGGATAGCTGACAGAGTGTTTCATCAGGCAAATTTTCACCACTGGGAAAATTCAGGGAGATATGGACCGTGTTGGTTTTTGATCGCTGATTCATTCCGGCCAGATCGGTCAGCCTGATAAGTTTATCATTAAAAGACAACTCATCTTTATCCTTTGGGTATTTCACCGCTGCTATCAAACTAGCTTTTTGCTGTTTCACTTTATTCTCATTGTAGTTCAGCGCGCCGATCAGGCTTTTGCCGCTCTTAATTTTTGCGACCATATATCCGCGTATTGGTTCATCCTGTCTTTAATTTGCCGGATAGAAGGCTCCAGCTTAGTGTTGATCACACTGAGTAAACTCAGCCAAAGCCTGGTGTCCGCGTGCCCGTGTGCACTGTTAATACTGCGCATGGCCTGGTTTAAATTGTTACCTATCGCATTCAACTCCTGCCTGAGCAGGATCATTTCTTCCAGCACATCATCCATAGCCTTGTCGCGGTAAGTAACGGTTATGGGCTTATCTAAAAGCAGGCTCCGCATATATTCGCTCAGCTTTCTGAACTGTGTCTTTTTAAACTTTCCGTTCAGCAGTTGGTATTCCTCAGGTTTTAGCCGGATGTTATACCACCTTGATCTGTTATCATCCTGTTCACTCATGTTATGGGTCTTTAAAATCCGACTTCGGAGGATTTTACCTGGACCGCGGCCGACTTAGGAGAGCCGGGGCAAGATTCAATTGTGACACAATTGTACATCTTGCTGACTGCTGCGAAGCGGGCGGTCTTATCCTCCTTTCAGTGTTTTATCAGGCATTTTCTGTTGTTTGATCCGGCTTCGCCTTGTGGCTTAGATAAAGTTCAAGTGCCTGTATATTGATATCTTTTAGGGATTCATCATATTCCACTCCAAAAGTTTTGAGCCGCTTTAAAAGGCCTTTGGGTATCCGGTTATTGAACTGTACTTCAGGCTCAGTTTTTATAGGTGCTGCTTTAACCGGCAGGACTTCCTGAATGGGTGTATTCGGCTGCTCCCTTTTGAGTTTATCGGCAAGACTGCCGAGTTTGTTTTTATAATCTTCCATTTGCTATCAAAATAATTTGCTATAAATTGATGCTATGTTGCTATCATGCTACATTGCTATAAAGGCTTGCTATGATGCTATATTGCTAAACTTCTATCACTATATTTTGCGATAATGCTAGCTTACTATAGAAATAGAAAGCTATCATACTATACGGCACTGATGTGTTCAACGACTTCTTCTGTCAACGCCATGATCTCTTCTTTTGCTTTGTTATCGGTGCCGTTTAAAATACCTGCGGTCAAGGATGATCGCGCGATACTCACCCGGTCATGCACCCTTGTTTTCAGTAAGGGCGTACCCATGTTTTGCAGTAGCACTGCAACATCCCGGGTAATACCAGATCTCGGCTTAACCATGTTCAGTACGATACCTGCTTTAAGGTGCGGCGCTTTACTTTGTGCTTCCTTGATGAGCGCCAACGTGGAGCGGATAGCCATGACGTCAAAAAAGCCGGCTTTTGTCGGTACCAAAATAAAGTCTGAATATTGGAATAACTCAGGTAAGCGGATTGATAAGTAAGGCGGGGTGTCTATAATGATCAGATCATAAGCCAGTTTTTGAATGTCTTTTAGTTGATCTGCACCGATGATGGCCAGTTCTGGAAAATCTTCCCTGATATGGTATAAACTACCCTGGAGGTCGGTATCTACTAAGGCTACTGATAATTGATCCTGGAAACAAAGCGCCAGGTTAATCGCTAAGGTACTTTTGCCTACGCCACCCTTCTGGTGGGCTATGGTGATGATCTTTGCCATGATGATTTTTGCTAAGTTTATATTTTGATAGTTTGCTATGATGTTAGCAGCGCATTTTCCCACAGGCGTTTACGCAGCTTTTTCTCCTGCTCGAAGTTGTATATCCATTCGCCTGCCAGCAACTTCCAATTGCGGTAGGGGGTTCCTTTAGGGCTGCACCAATTCGTTTTTTCGTAGAAATTGAAAAATGGTTCGGCCTGGCTGATGATACTTTTCTGATCAAAATAAATTTCGACCAGTCGTTTTTGCGGTGGCATTTCAGTGCCAAAACCTTTTTGATAAATCTGTTCTGGTTTGATAACGGGCGTAGGATTCACAGGTACCCGCTTGGCTTTACGTTTAACCATAGTGTTGGATTAAAAGGCCGGCCTGTTTGCAACAGGGCCGGCAGGTGGGCAAGGTTTTCAGGCACTCTTGTTGGCTGACATCATAAACGTGATGTCCTCATAATCGTAATAAATAGAGCCACCAATTTTGGTATATGGCAGGATGCCGCCGTCCCGCAGGGATTGCAGGAAACCATGTGAAATGCCCAGCAGTTTCTTGACTTCAGCGGACTTGAGCCATTTCTTGCCTGGTGTACCGCTGGCGCATTCTTTCATGATCCGCTTTAATTCCTGAAGCATATCCTCCTTGAACTCTACGAGATCACCGAGGGTGAGAATTTGGTTCCGGTTAGGAACAATGCCGGACATCTTGGCCCGTTCTTGTGTTGCTTTATCCATAACATTTCTGATTTATCGGGCTTCAAAGTTGGAAAACCTTTCCATCTAAAAATGACAACTTTGGTAGAGGTGGTGGCGTTTTTAAATCTAAAATGGCCCGGATGGATCGATATGAACTAAAAAAAGATATCCTATTTGTAATCAACTGACGGATTTTGAAAACACCAGCGGGATATCGATCATCATTTCGCCGTTTCGGTTACAAATGTCCTTGATTTGGTTATAAGGACCAGATCACGAATACTGACCTTTGATCATTCATTAATCATACTTATGGAAAATCAGATCGATTCATCAAACAACTATCAGCCAGTTGCACTGGTTACCGGCGCTAATCAGGGCGTAGGCTTTCAGATCGCTAAAGAACTTGCAGCCAAGGGTTACAAAGTATATGTCGGGTCACGTAATTTAAATAACGGTAAAAAAGCAGTTGCCGAAATAGGTGCAGATACTCATGCCATCCAACTGGATGTTACGCAGCAATCATCCATCAGCGCCGCGGTAGAACGCATCGAAAAAGAAACCGGGCGACTGGACCTGCTGGTGAATAATGCAGGGATAGCACATGCCGGTAAACCCGGGCGCACGGTTGAGGAGGTAATGGAATCCGGCAGGGCCGTAAATGTATCCTTAGATGAGGTTCGGACCGTTTGGGAAACAAACGTATTCGGGGTTATTGCCGTTACTCAGGCAGTGCTACCTTTACTCCGCAAATCATCGGCCGCACGCGTTGTCAATGTATCCAGTGGCCTGGGTTCGCTTACCTGGATATCTGATCCGGAATGCTGGGCAAGGCAGCACTTTGGCATTGTCTACGCAGCTTCGAAAACAGCCCTTAATGCCGTTACACTGGCTTTCGCCTTGGAACTGGAAAAAGAAAACATTAAGGTAAATGCTACAAGCCCTGGCTACACCGCCACAGCGCTGAACAATTTCCAGGGTACGGATAGCCTTGAAGTTGGCTCGCGCGAACCTGTACGTGTGGCTTTAGAAACCGATGGCTCAACAGGCGGCTTTACCGGTCCTGATGGCCCGATGCCCTGGTAATTTATACCACCATTGAAATAATTGCAGTGTAATTTATGGCCGGTGGCAGAGCGGTCACCGGTTATAAATGTTATCTTTAAAGTATGAAAAGCGAATCGCCAAAGGTCGAAAAGGTAGAATCAATAACAAAAATACACCGCATGCTCGGTATTCCAGGGCCTGTTCACCCATTGATAAGTTTGCTGGAATCATCTCAGTTGATGAATTTGTGTCAATTCCCGGCGAGCTACGTTATTGGCTTCTATAAGATCACCTTTGTTACCAAACTTGCAGGAAAATTCAGGTATGGTCAGGGTTATTATGATTTTGATGAGGGCAGCCTGATGTTTACAGCACCTAACCAGGTGGTGGGCCATATTGATTCTTATACGGATAATGAAGGCCTGTCGCTGTTCATCCATCCCGATTTCCTCCAAGGCTACCCATTAGCTGCCAAGATCAAACAATTTGGTTTTTTCTCCTACGCCAGCAACGAGGCATTGCACATTTCTGAACAGGAACGTACGACCATGCTGGCCATTTATAGCATCATTCGTGAAGAACTGAATAGCCGGATAGATGATTTTACGCACGAGATGATTATTGCGCAGACCGAGTTGTTGCTGAATTATGCCAAACGTTTTTACAATCGGCAATTCTTGACCCGAAAGGTAGTTAACAGTGATCTGGTTCAGCAACTGGAAGAGTTATTAAATGCTTATTTTAATAAAGATAAGCAAGTGGGTGATGGTGTACCAACCGTTCAATACCTGGCAGATAAATTGAATTATACCCCTAATTATTTAAGTGATATGCTGCGGTCGCTCACCGGGCTGAATGCTCAACAGCACATCCATCAAAAGCTGATCGAAAGATCGAAAGAATTGCTTTCCACTACACACCTTACCATTAGCGAAGTGGCCTATCAGTTAGGTTTCGAACATCCGCAGTCTTTCAGCCGGCTGTTCAAAATGAAAACCAAAACATCGCCTGCACAGTTCAGGTCGTCCTTCAATTGATTACCTACTACTTTATCAGTAGCGTTTATAACACAATATCCGGTTTGGGTTAACAATAATAACGTAAAGAACTATAAGGCAAAAAGCCGGATTGCTCCGGCCTTTAATAATGTATTGTATTCCTGTTTTTTCAAACAACCTTAATTATAGCTGCACAGACAATTGTAAATGTCCGTTCAGACCATTTTCAACAATGTTTTGAAGCGTAGAAAGTCGCACATCTTTTAAGTTATTTTCAACCTTCGAGATATACCCTTTTGTTGTACCACATTTTTTAGCTAACTGCTCTTGTGTCATTCCCTTAGAAAGACGAGCTTCTTTTAAGATAACGCCAAGGATAAAATCTTCTGATTCTCTTTCGTAAGACTCCCGAACAGGTGTGCCGGGCAGACCGAATTCATTATCCTTAAATTCGTCGAAAGTCATTATGTCTTTATTTAATGTTTTCATATTCCTTTTTAATTTTTAAGGCTCGTTCTATTTCGTTAGCAGGTGTTTTCATCGTTTTTTTCTGAAAACCATTCATTAATATAACCAGGTTGCCTTTATCAAAAAAACAAAATATCCTGAAAATATTTGTTCCTGATGCTACTCTGATCTCATACAACCCATCCGTTCCTTCCAGATGCTTCAGATGTTTTCCGGGTACGCGTTCGACTGTTTCGATCAAATCGATCACCCAAGATATTTTAGCTTTTACCTTCGGCGATTGAACTTTGGCAAAATCAAAAAAATACCGTTTATAAAAAATTGCTTTTCTAATCCGTTCCATACAAATTTAATTAAAGTTGCCCAATTGGGCAACTTGTTAAATGATTTTTTTATAAGAAAATATTGATTCAATAATCACTACACTAACTTGGGCAGCGCGAGGCCCTTTCAATACCCCAGAAAGCATAAACAGACCGCTGTTAGTAAAAGCTAATGGCGGTAGCTGTTTCTGAGCATAAAGTCCGGGTGATATTTGTTCGGCAATTTCCTTCCACTCGTCTTGTGTCAGCCAAAACATAAAGTCCGGCGGAAAACGCTTGGAATGCGTAGTTACGGCCCGGTGTAAAACGGCAATATTTACTTCATATAGTGCAGCCGCGTCAAAGTCGAACACGACAGTTTTGCCACGAACTTTAAATACCTTGCCAGTCAATAATTCTATCAATTTCAATGGTGTAGCCATGATCAAAAAAGTTTTGGTGAATGAATTAATTAGCTTGCCTTTTTCTTTTAGGAGCAACCTTTGGCACTCCCTTACGGGCCGCCGCCCTTTTCGGATGAGGTTCCAGCTTTTCCTTCAGCACACTCATATCATCGCTGATCTTTTTGAGCAATACGCGGGCATAGATCTGCGTTGTGGCGATCTTGGTATGCCCCATCATTTTGCTGACGGTTTCAATCGGAACGTTATTGGACAGGGTGATTGTGGTGGCGAACGTGTGCCTGGCGACTCCGAAGGTCAGCTTCTTTTTTACACCCACCATTTTGGCGATCTCTTTCAGATAACTGTTCACCTTTTGATTGGAGATCGTGGGGAACACCGTCCCGCAAGCAAGCGAGCGGGGATTATCCCGGTATTTAGCCATGATGATACGGGCAGGCTCCAATAAAGGAATATTAGTGGGTTCGTTGCTTTTTTGCCGGAAAAGCTTCAGCCATTTGCCGCCGTCTTCTCCGGTTACCACGTTATTGTCTTTAAGATTCATCAAGTCGACAAACGAAAGTCCGGTATAGCAGGCAAAGAAGAAAAAGTCCTTGATCATGTTGATGCTTTCGGCCTCGAATACATGCTGCTGAATAGCTGTCAGTTCAGCGTTGGTCAGGAATGCCGTTTCCACTTTCTTATAGCGGAATTTATAGTTCTTGAACGGGTCTTTTGAGATCCAGGTCAGCTTAAGCGCCAGTGTTGTCATCTTGCGCAAACGGATCAAGTGTTTCATAACGCCGTTATTATTCATTGGCCGCTGATGATCCTTGGGCTGATGATTGCGCAAAAAAGTCTCGAAATCAATAATGAACCTGTAGTCGATATCATTGATTCGAACGTCAGTCGTGTTCCGTTTTTCTTTAAGGAATTTTTCCAGGTAGCGGCGGGTTACGGCGTAGTGTTTGATCGTACTCCAGGTTAATGCTGCTGATGCGGTTTCATAATGGTAGTCCATCAGTTTGCTGAGGGGGTAAGTTTCATCTGTTTGTTCGCCGAGAAACATAGCTTTAAGCAGCGCGGGAGTGACCTCTTTGCCCGCGATCTGCAACTGCTGGTAATACGTGGTAATGGTGAATTTTACCTGCTCCAGGTAAGCATTGGTGTCTCTGGCCTCAGGCACCCTGGCTTTGAGGCCGCTGTGCCCGGCGTCCCAGTTTTCGACTTTTACGTAATGCTTTAGGGCGAATCGAATCCGCTCTTTGTTGATGGTAATTGCTGCGTAAACATTAGTTACGCCATCCTTTGCCTTTTCTTTTTTGATGGTGAAATGCACACCAAATGACTGCGATGTTTTCATCTTTTTAACAGTTTTTAAATGAATAAATGATTAATTACATCCCGAAATAGTCATTTTCGGGGGCCAGGAAAGGGGGCAGAGCGTTTGTATTTCCAGTCTTTTCAAGTACATTACGATCCTTATTTAAAGGACATAACTATTTATGATACAATCACTTAACTCTTTCTTGGCCCCCAAATGTAAAAACTAATTCCGGGGGTCCGGATTGGTGTTCCAAAGTGTGTATTCGTAAGGACTGAAAAGGATTGGAATAAAACAAAAAACCCTCTAAATCAGCGATTTAGAGGGTTTGTGATTCTTCAAAAATCACATTTTGTGCGCCCACCTGGGCTCGAACCAGGGACCAAAAGATTATGAGTCTTCTACTCTAACCAGCTGAGCTATAGGCCCCGAAAAACCTATTAGGTTTTGCGAGTGCAATGTTACATATTTGCAGCGAATTTTAAAAGTAGTTTTAATGGAAAATATAAAAAATCTTATTTTAGATTATGGAAATGTCATCTTTGAAATAGATTTCAAAAAGGCCCAGCAAGCATTCACAGACCTCGGTGTGCCT
>NZ_JBDSZG010000036.1:0-60515 GCF_039925265.1 Mucilaginibacter sp. | reverse complement strand
CAGAAACTGGCCATTTGGTTTCCTGGGAGAATGATATTAGATTTGATGTAGCAATCATGCCCAGTCAGGCTCCGGCCCCATGGGGCCGAAGCCTGACTGGGCATGACACAGTTTATTTTACAGACCCGCTAATTAGATGATATTTAAAAGTTCAAATGCCTACCAATGTTTAAAAATCTGGCGAAGAACATCTGTACTGCTGCCAGTTGTGCGTATTTCGCGGTTTATCTTTTCGAAAAGAATCGTGGCCAGACATTACCCCCCCCATTAGCCAATAAAAAAGCAACCCCGCTTATCACGTCAGGGCTGCTAATTCAACCTACCTTGAGCCACCATTTTATCAATCCAGAACTTAATTTAGGTTCAATTCCAATGCACCGGCAACATCGGGTCTTTCTTCCCTTTCGTCGGTAGCAAGTTCAAAGGTCATATTTACACTTATCATAAGGAAGTATGCCATACTCAACACCAGCGATAGCAGTACACTTACTAATACCGCCACTTTTGCTACATCCTGAAAAGCCTCCTGCTTAAAGGCAAGCATAGTGGTGAATATAGACATGGTGAAGCCAATACCGGCTAACATGCCCATGCCAAATACCTGTTTCCATTTTACATTGCTGGGTAAGCTGGCCATTTTTAAGGCTACCAGCACCCTACTGAATAAAAATATGCCTAACGGTTTACCGATAACCAAGCCAAATATTACACCTAAACCAACGGTAGTGGTTAAAGAGCTCAATATGTGCTGAGGGAGTAAAATGGCTGTATTTGCTAACGCAAAAAGCGGCAGTATCATAAAATTCACCCAGCGGTGTATGGCTTTCTCTATCTTTGGCAGGGTAGCCACCGGGGTAGCAAACGCTATTAGCACACCTGTTATACTGGCTTCAACACCTGAATTAAAAATGGCATACCACATAGCCAGGGAAAGTACAATGTGTAATGCGCCAAACTTAACCTTGTAATAATTAAGCACAAACAACGAACCGTAGATTGCCGCTCCTATACCGAGGAACAACCAATTGATATGACCACCGTAAAACAATGCGATAACCACAATGGCGCCCAGATCATCTATAATGGCCAACGCCATTAATAATATTTTAAGGCCCACCGGTATTCGTTTGCCCAACAACGAAGCTATGCCAACCGAAAACGCTATATCGGTAGCGGTTGGGATGCCCCAGCCGTGCATATAGCTGGTATGCAAATTAAAAGCTACAAATATAAGAGCAGGCACCAGCATCCCCCCAAGTGCCGCGCCAAAAGGCAATACCGCTTTTTTGAAAGAAGACAATTCGCCGCTTATCAGCTCGCGCTTAATTTCCATACCGGCCATTAAAAAGAAGAAGGCCATCAGGAAATTATTGATAAGGCTCAAAAAGTTATCGGGTAAATGAACAGGCAAATCTGCCGTAACCCATTCGCCGTTCCATAAATTTTTATAGGCACCTGCAAAACCCAGCGAGTTTGCCAAAAACATAGATGTAAGTGTACAAACAATGAGCATAATGCCTGTAAAGCGGCTATCATTTATCAGCATCCGCAATGGATTGATGGCTTTGTTTATTATCTTTTTCATGGCGATATAATTCTGCTTTTTAAAATCAACAATACCCGGCGGGATTAATAACCGCCGGGCAATTTACTATATAAGTGTCGCGGCCTTTGCAATTAATCTATATAACCCTGTACACCCATTTCCGGGATGTCCAAGCCTGCAATTTCGTCTTCAGCTTTTACCCTGATAGGTGTAATTTTATTTGATATTTTAAAGAATGCGTACATTACTACAAACACAAACACAAGGCAGGTTAAAGTACCCAGGCTTTGCGCTCCAAGCTGGCTCGCATCGCCGTAGAACAGCCCTTTTACAGGGCCGGCAACACCGTTCCAACCATCACCATAGCTACCATCGGCAAATAACCCTACTGCTAATACGCCCCAGGCTCCGTTAACACCATGTACCGCAAATGCACCAACCGGATCATCAATTTTTACTTTATAATCCATTATGTAAATGGTAAGCACTACCAGGCAACCTGCTATGGCACCAATAATTACTGATGACAGAGAATTTACAAACGCGCAGGGCGCAGTAATAGCCACCAAACCGGCAAGCATACCGTTAGCCAGCATACCCGGATCTGGTTTCTTTTTTTGGATGTATAACAAAACCAATACCGCAAGTGTACCTGCTGTACCGGCCATCATGGTGTTCACAGCTACTATACTGATACGGAAATCGCCACCGGCCAAAGTTGAGCCCGGGTTGAAACCGAACCAGCCTAAAGCAAGGATGAACGTACCTAATAAAGCCATTGGTATATTGTGCCCCGGTATGGTATTGGTAGTACCATCGGCATTGAATTTGCCAATACGTGGGCCAATGATGATAGCACCTGCAAGTGCAGCAACGCCACCCACCATATGCACAACGGATGAGCCTGCAAAATCAACCATGCCATGGCCCAAACCAAAATTGGCACCTAACTGCGACAACCAGCCGCCGCCCCAAACCCAGTTACCATATATAGGGTATACGAACATGGAAATAAAGAAACCGAATATGAGGAAGGATTTGAAAGACCAACGTTCTGCCATGGACCCTGTAGGGATGGTTGCTGTGGTATCCATAAACACCATTTGGAACAGGAACAGGGTAAATACGCCTACATCATAAACATCGCTGTTTAAAAAGAAGCCTACCGAGCCAGCCAGCCCAAAATCGTGGCCAAACATATGTACCACATATTCGTGGCTTATTACGCCGGGGGCACCGCCAAGGGTGGCCGCATTAAGCGCGCCGCCAAACATAAAGGCGAAACCGCATATCCAGAAACCAAACATACCTACCGCATAAACCATAAAGTTCATACCCATTGTATGTGCTACGTTTTTCTTTTGTGTAAAGCCGGTTTCAACAAGGGCGAAACCTGCCTGCATAAACATTACCAGGAAACCTGCAAGCAAAGTCCACATAATGTTGATAGCAATTTTATTGTGGCCGGCCACTTCGCCAACTTCACTAACAGTTGGTTTACCGGCGGTAGCTGCAGGTACATCATTAATAGTACCGGTTTTAGCGCCTGTAGCATCCTGCGCGAAAGAGCGCGTTGGCTCAAAAAGCATCAGCAATAAAACTACTACCGCACCTATTAAAAGGTACGAAGGGATTTTTTTTTGTAAAAATTTAAAATTCATAGTTGTGAGGGTTAAGTATTTGTTGTTATTAATAGTTTGCCTTAAGGGGGAATAAAAGATAAATTTTACAAAAAAACGGTATAAAAACTAAATAGCCGTTCTTTAAATGCTAATCTAATAGAAAAAAAATAAAAAAGTATAAAATATTGCAATATCTTATACTTTTTATTTAAAATAATAACATAATATGGTTTTTGGTTGAAATACACACGGAAAATTGATTTTTTTTCATAAATTAAAAACAGTTTATATCAGAAAATAAATAGATACTATAAAATTGCAACTTATATTTTAAAAAAACACCAAAAAAAAATCCCGAATGTTAACACTTGCAAAACTTTTTGTCTTTTTCTGCATAATTTCGCTGCCGTTATTTGTATCGGGCAGACAACGAAAGGCATCTTATAAAAAAAAGAACGATTCGGAAGCATATTCTGAGTATAGTGTGAGTGAAGACGGAATTGAATGGAGGAAAAAGACCGACAACCCCTATAAAACAGATTCTTAACCCTTTCACACCCACTGCACAAATTCCCTGGCGTTTGTGTCAAGGGGGGGCGACCGATTGAGAATTTGGGTGTCGCTATTAGTGCGCAACCCCAACCCAACTAAACCCGATTGCACGAAAAGCCCGCTTCTACCGGCGGATTGCAGGGAAAGCGGGGCAGAACCTAACCTAAGCAATACTGATTTACCTTTTCAAATTGCTGCAATCACCCTTGGAACAGTATTTGCATACCATCAATTAAAAGCAACATGGCAAAAGCAAAACATATAAGAAAAGCGGCGCGGATACTGCTGGGAGCTAATTTGATATTCGCGGGGGTAAGCCACCTTACTTTTGCCCGTAAGGATTTCAGGGCGCAGGTGCCCGATTGGGTGCCGCTGGATAAAGATGATACCGTTGTGTACTCCGGCATAGCGGAAATTGCCCTGGGTAGTGCGCTGGGGCTTACGCCGGATAAATACCAGGAGGCGGTTGGTAAAGCAGCGGCGGCATTTTTTGTGGGTGTTTTCCCGGGCAACATTTCGCAGTACCAAAATAAGCGCAGTGCCTTCGGACTGGATACCGACAGGAAAAGACTGGTAAGGCTGTTCTTTCAGCCGGTGCTGGTTTTCTGGGCGTTAAAAAGCACTAATAATATTTAAATGAAGATGCGAGTTTAGTTCGATTTCAGCGGCAGGGTGAACCAAAATGTACTCCCCTCGCCTACTACGCTATCAACGCCTATTTGCCCGCCGTGGCGTTCGATGATCTCGGCACTGATATAAAGGCCAAGGCCGAGGCCGCTGAATTGCACACCGCTGGCATCAACACGGTAATAGCGCTCAAACAGATGCGGCAGCTTTTCTGGCGGGATGCCCCGCCCAAAATCCTGTATGGATATTTTGGCCATGTTGGCCGTTTGAGCGATATGGAGGAGTATCTTATTGGAGTCGGGCGCGTATTTTATGGCATTGTTTACCAGGTTCACCACTACCTGGTCTATTCGTTCTTTATCGGCATGTACCTGCAATTGGGTGTCGCCCGTCAGGATAAGTTCATGCGTACCAATCAGGCGCACATGGTCGCAGCACTCGTTTACCATTTCGGCTGCTATAAAATCTGTTTTATGCAGCGCCAGTTGCCCTTCCGCAATTTTAGATACGTTTAAAAGCGCGTCGACCAGGTGCTGCATTTTGGTAAGGTTGGTGTTGGCCTTCTCTAAAAACACAGGGATCCTATCTGACGATGGCTGCGTTTTTACGAGGCGCTCCAGCAACTGCATCGACGCTTTTACCGAGGTCATGGGAGTTTTAAGTTCGTGGCTGGCAACGCTTATAAAATCGTCCTTCTGTTGTTGCAGGCGTTTAAATTCGGTGATATCTAAAACGGTACCCAACATACGGTAGGGTTTATCGGCACCATTGTAATACACATCGGCCTGTACGCGGATCCAGTGCAGGCTATCGTCTGGCCAAACGAGGCGCACCTCATAAAACAATTTGCCCGTTTCCATGGCGCGCTCGTGTGCGGCCTGGCGCAATGCAAGGTCGTCTTTGTGTATCCGCTGCCTATACTCGTCACGGGGGCGCGCGCCGTCGAATCCAAAAATGGCGTTAAACCTGTCGGAAGTAACCACGCTATCATTAACGGGGTCGAAATCAAAGGTCCCTATCTCGGCGGCATCAATGGCCAACCGGGCGCGTTCTTCAGCTTCTTCAATACGGCGGCGGGCAACAACCTTATCGGTAACATCTATGGCAATTACCATAACGGCGTTATTTACGCCTGCTACGTCGCTTATCGGCTCGTAAACAAAATCAAGAAACACTCTTTCCGGTTTTCCCTTGCGGATCATCGTAACCTCGTGTTCCTTGGCAAAAAAGGCCACGCCTGTTTCAATCACTTTATTTAATACCGGCGCGTAAGCTTCGGCCGCTTCCGGCACCGCATCCCAAATACCCCGATGCTCTAACTCGCTGCGACTTTTACCTACCAGTTCGAGGTAGCTGTCGTTAGCCATTTGCACCACCAGGTCGCCCCCGCTAATAATGCAAATGCCCAACGGTGCCTGCATAAAGGAGGAGTACAACTGCTGTCGCTGATTTTTTAGCGCATCTATCCCGGCTTGTTCTTTCTGGTTCAACTTATACAGTTCGGTAACGTTGGCGGGCGAATGGATAAAATACCTTACCTCGCCATTGGCATCCAATATGGGGGTGTTGGTAGTCGTCCAGTAACGCTCTTCAAACTCATCGGTACCGCGTATGGGAATATCATAGCGGTAGTTATGCATGGTATGCGATTGCTTGGTTTGAATGGCCTGCTGAAACGAGAAGTGGGTCATTTCGATATTGCGCGATACCTCATCCGTTGGGTTGCCCGGGAAGGTGCCGAAAACGGAGGTGCCCACCATATCGCAGCGTTGCGTATTGGTGGCCCGGCAATAGGCATCGTTAGCATCCAGTATGGTATAATACGGCGCGTCTATATCAACAATAAGTATGGCAGCCGGGCTGCTTTTAAAAATATCCTGATAACCGATATCGGGTGTAGATGTAGACATACCGTAAAATATATTTTCTTAAAAGACGGCGGCAAGTATAGGTACGGAACGGTAAATAAAAGGCTAAATTACAAAAGATCTGTATTATAACACAAAATCTTTGCGTGTGTTTCAGGTATTCAATTTTGTTAATAAACGCCATATTCGTTATGAAAAATGTATTATATTGCAGCAAAATATATAATATTTATGGCAGAATATCAGGAACATAGTTTCTTCAGCGAAGATGCCCGTCCATTTTGGCAATACGTTCAATCCACTATGATCTCGCTTTTAAATAAAGACAAGAACCGTTGCATCCTCGATCTGGGGTGCGGCAACGGCTACCTGGTTAACTTTCTTATTTCACAGGGGTACAATGCCTACGGAATTGATGCCTCGCAAACCGGCATTGCCATTGCCAATAAAGTTAACCCGGGCCGCTTTTTTATCCAGGACCTTGACGACAACCAACTCCCCGCCGAAATACGCGACATGCCGTTTGATACCATCGTATCTACCGAGGTGATAGAGCATATTTATAACCCCTTTATTTTTATGGCGCTTTGTAAAGATGTGCTCACTAAAAATGGCGGCGGCGAGCTGATATTAACCACCCCTTATCACGGTTATTTTAAAAACCTGATGCTGAGCGTTTTTGATAAGTGGGACAAGCACACCAACGCGGTTGCCGTTGGCGGGCATATTAAATTCTGGTCGAGGGCATCGCTGGGCCAACTACTTACCCAAACCGGCTTTGAGGTTACCAATTTTGTTGGTTGCGGCAGGTTGCCCTATTTTTGGAAGAGTATGGTAATGAAGGGGAAACTGGTGGTGTAAGTTATGCATCCTTGCTCAGGTGTCCTATCCCGTAAGTAATGTCGAATAATGAATTTCGAATATCCAAGGCCGAAGGTCTTCTTCATTATTCGTTACTCAACATTCGATGTTCGATATTTCAACAAAAACTCTATTTCAGAGTAAGGTATGATGAGGCTTACTAATTCACCAGCACCTGGTGGATATTCTCCAGCTGCCGGGTATGCCTGATGGTATGGCAAGCCACAAAATGCAGCCACTCTAACCTGGTGAACGGCCCCGAGCCTGGGATCTCAAAATCGAGGCAGATGTCGGTTGGGTTGAGCGGTTTAAAGGTTTGCTGGATCTCTTCGCTTTTATCATTGTATTTACTCAGCACTTCTGCTTTATTCTGAGGTTCTTCGGTAGGTAATATAAATTCGGGAGATTTTAATTTGGTGCTGAAGTCCAAAAATATATTCTCTATAAACGCATTACCGGCATCGGGCTTTCTATCAGCGGGTTTGGTGTTACCGGTGAGCACTTCGGGCAGCCCCCACTGCGATTTCAGCATATGGTCGGCAACCTGGGCGGGCGTCCAACTGCCCTCAAATGGCACCGTGTTAAATTGCTGTTGGTTAAACATACCCAATACCTTTAAAAAGTTATCGGTGGCGGTTTTGTACTCGTTAATGGCTTGCTGTATCATAGTGTTGATTACAAATATTTATCAGTTGGTTTGCTATGATAAAGATACGCCCAATTCCAAAAAGCCAGCGGGTGTAAATACGGCCATTTAAGGGGTTGTTAACGACATGCTAAATAGTAACACAGGCTTAACCTATTGGTAAAAATCATTTAACGCCCGGGTGATACTTTTACCGTTTACATAAACACCCTATCGTATGAAGCATTATTTACTACCTTTCTTATTTTGTATTTGTCTGTTCAGCTGTAAAAAGGATCCGAAGCCCGAGACTGATTTTTTTGTAAACGAAGACCCTGCCACCTTTGAGGAGATAGGCAGTATTGATATTGGAGACGTTGGCGCAGCGGAGATCACTGCTTTCGACCCGGCAACCAACCGCTTATTTGTGGTGAACAACGGCGCGGTGAACAAAATAGATGTGATAGATTTTAAAGACCCGGCGCACATGGTGGTCATTAACTCTATCAGCGTGGCACCTTACGGCGGCGCGGTGAATAGCCTGGCCGTTTATGGCGGCAAAGTGGCCGCGGCCATCGAATCGGTTGATAAGCAGGTGCCGGGTAAGGTGGCCGTTTTTAAAACCGACGACCTGAGCGAAGTGAAAGTGATAAATGTTGGCTCCCTGCCCGATATGATCACCTACTCGCCGGATGGTAAATACATTTTAACCGCAAACGAAGGCGAACCTAATACCACTTACACCAACGATCCTGCTGGAACGGTGTCCATAATTTCGGTAGCAGATAATTACAGTGTAAATACCATCGATTTCGCCGCTTTCGCGGGTCAAAAAGCCGACCTGTTGGCAAAGGGCTTCCGTATATTTGGTGTGGATAAAGATTTCGTAAAAGATATCGAGCCGGAGTACATCACTATTTCGGCAGATTCCAAAACCGCGTGGGTAACCCTGCAGGAGAACAACGGCATCGCTAAAATTGATATTGCCGCCAAAAGCATCACCAATATTTTTCCGCTTGGTTTTAAAGATTACAACACCGACGGCAACGAAATTGACCCGAGCGATAAAGATGACAAATTCGCTCTTGCAAAATGGCCGGTAAAAGGCATTTACATGCCCGATGCTATTGCTGTGCTGGAACAGAACGGTATCCCCTACCTGTTTACGGCCAATGAAGGCGATGCCCGCGAGTACACCGCTTTAACCGAAGTTAAACGCGTAAAAGATATTAAGCTTGATGCAACGGCGTTCCCTACCGGCGCAATCTTAAGAACCGACACGCAACTGGGCAGGCTTAACATTACCACCACCCTGGGCGACGCGAATGGCGACGGCATTTTCGAAGCGCTTTATTCGCTTGGGGCACGCTCCTTTAGCGTTTGGAACGGCAGCAACGGCAACCAGGTATTCGATAGCAAAAATGAGCTTGATGTAAAAGTTAACGCAGCGAATTCTTATGACGATACACGCAGCGACGATAAATCTGTTGAGCCCGAAGGCATCACCATAGGCAAAATCGGCAACAGACAAGTGGCGTTTGTAGGTATGGAAAGAGCGGATGCCGTTGCCGTTTACGATGTTACTGATGCCACCAAACCCTCGTTTCTGCAGCTGTTAAAATGCGGCGATGCGCCAGAAGGAGTGCTTATTATCCCAGCCAAAAACAGCCCTACTAAAAAGAGCCTGTTGCTGGTAAGCAGCGAGAACGACGGCGTTATTAAAGTCTATACTCCAAAAACCATATAATTTTCTTTGTGTAATTTAGCCGCCTCATTGCACTGGGGCGGCTTTTTTATGCGCGGTATATTTTATTAAATAATTTGTAAAATGTAACCAAACCCCTATTTTCATACCCATAAACCTTATTCAATTTCCATGAAGAAATTCGTCCCCTTTAGTTTATTATTCTCTGCCATTTCTATCTGCAGCTACGCGCAACAGAAATACGCCTACGCGGTAGACCTGGTAAACATTACTAACGACCAAGTGGCTGTAACGCTTACCACACCCGCTATTTCGCAGGAAAGCACCGTATTCTCCTTCGCCAAGGCCATTCCCGGTTCTTATGCCCGCAAGGATTTTGGCCGCTTCATCGTCAACTTTGAAGCCTTCGATAAATACGGCAAAAAGTTGAAGGCCGAAAAGCTAAATAAAGATCAGTACCGCATCAGCAATGCCAATACCCTCGCTACCATTAAATACAAGGTGAACGATACCTGGGACCAAAAACACGACGACTTTATTTTTCAACCCGGTGGCAGCAATATAGAGGCGGGCGTAAACGTGGTGATGAACAACCACGCGTTTTACGGTTATTTTGAAGATTATAAAAAACTGCCGATAGAAGCAAGCATCAGCAAGCCCCAGGATTTCTTCGGTGCTACGCATTTGGATGTGGAACACCCGGCGGCCAATCTGGATGTAATAAAGGCTAAAGATTTTGTTTACCTGGCCGATAACCCGGTGATCTACTCCCGCCCGGATACCACTTCCTTTTACGTGGGCCAAAGCAAAATAAACGTGTTTGTGTTTTCGGCAACGGGCAAGGTAAAAAGCGCGCAGGTGGCAGGCTACCTAAAACCTATCGCGGCGTCGCTCAGCGCGTTTTTCAATGGCTTGCCGGTAAAATCGTACCAGTTCCTTTATTATTTTGAGGATCCTAAAAAAGCCCTTGCCGACCGCAAGAACGGCGAAGGCGGCTACGGCGCGCTGGAACACAACTACTCTTCGTTATATTATTTACCCGAGGTACAGTACGAAAGAGACCTGGTATCGATGGTGAACGATGTATCGTCGCACGAGTTTTTGCATATCCTTACACCGCTCAACCTGCACAGTTTCGAGATTGAGAACTTTGATTTTACGGATCCAAAAATGTCGGCACACCTGTGGATGTACGAAGGCGTTACCGAATATTTTGCACACCTGATACAATTGCAGAACGGACTGGTAGACGAGAAAGGTTACTTTAAGGAAATGCGCAGCAAAATGAACGCGGCGGAAGAGTTCGGCAATTTTTCGATGACCGAAATGAGCAAGCGCGTAATGGAAGACAGCTTTCAGAAAAAGTACAGCAGCGTATACAACAAAGGGGCGCTGATCGGTTTCGCGCTGGATATGTTCATCCGCGAGAAAACCGGGGGCGCTAAGGATTTGAAAGGGGTTATCATATCCCTCACCCAAAAATACGGCGCAAGCAAACCCTTTAACGACGATGACTTTTTAAACGATTTCGTTGCCGCATCGCACCCCGATGTAAGGCAGTTTATAGATAAATATATCGTTGGTACCGAAACAGTGCCGTATGGAGATTACCTTGCCAAAGTGGGCTATGAGTACGCCGCACAGAAGGATATACAAGCCTTTTATCCGGGTAAAATGGGACTTAAGTTTGAGAACGACGTGTTTGTTTTTACCAACGTTGGCGATAACCCGCTAAAAATAAAGGAAGGCGATATTTTTAAAAAGATGGATGGCAAAGAAATAACACAGGCGAACCTCGATGATGTTTGGGAGGAGTATTTTAACGAGAACACCAAACACCCCGAAATTGAGATAACCGTACTGCGGGATGGCAAAGAAAAAACCATGAAGGGCCCCATCTTTGACGGCCATTTTAAAACAAAGAACTACCTGGCGCCAATGGCCAATCCATCGGCTGAGCAGCAGGCGGCACTTAAAAAACTCGAAGGGAAATAGATATGGTGATCCGGTTTGAAATGCTGCCCGAAAAAAAGTTTATCGGCAAGCGCCTGAGTATGACGTACGACGATAATAAAACGGGCGAGCTGTGGCAAGGGTTTATGCCGCGGCGAAAGGAGATAGCGGATACTATCGGCACGGAGCTGTATTCGGCAGAGGTTTACCCGGAGCAGTTTTTCACCAATTTTAACCCGGCCACGGAGTTTGAAAAATGGGCGGCGGTGGAGGTGTCATCTTTTGAAAATATCCCTGAGGGGATGGAAACCCTCTTATCGCCGGGAGGTTTATACGCGGTATTTATACATTACGGGCCGGCAAGTACCGGCCCCGTAACGTACCGCAATATTTTTACCAATTGGCTGCCATCCATGGCTTATGATGTTGACGAACGCCCGCATTTTGCCATTATGGGCGAAAAATACAAAAGCGATTCGGAGGATTCGGAAGAGGAGATATGGATCCCGGTTAAGCCTAAATATCCTACACATTAAAATTCACCACCCTAAGCGTAACATTTATACCACCAATGCCGACTAACATTTAATTGCGCCAACAAACAGGCCGTTAGAACGTTATAACTCGTATTGGCTTTTTTATCAAAATATAAAGCTATATTAAGCTTATATTTTTAGGGAAGCGACTGCTTTAAGGGGAATTTATGGAAGATGTTATTATACAAGTTATTGTTACCGCCTTTTTGGTATTGATGCCGTTGTTTGGCCCTAAAATCAGGCGGCGCGAACCCGATTTTAAACAGCAAACGCAGATCCATTCTATCTATGGCATCAATGAGGATGGCAAGCTGGAATTACTAAAGAAAGAAGGCGAAGAGAACGCTTAACCCTTATTCAGCAAATTAAGCCTTAGGCCAGGATCGACATAGATAGCGCCTCAATGCGGCATTATTGATCACATAAAAGGCCACAAGAAAATCCCCTGTGGCCTTCTTTATAATTTAGTGGTGCCCTCCTGCCTTAGTATCAGTACTTAATAACCAAATAGCCTGTTTTACGGATCACTTCGACACCCTTTTTATATTCCAGTGAATAAAAATACGTGCCCGATTTTTGCAGCGTTCCGTTGGCGGCGCGCCCGTCAAAAGCTTTGCTGTAATTATTGTAGCCGCTAACGCTGTAGATCAAATCACCATTACTATTCATTACTTGCACGGTGTTATCCGGGTAAGCGCCAATGCCATCAATAGTAAACACATCATTCACTCCATCCGCATTTGGCGACATCCCCTGGTGTACATTCAGCTCGGGGTTTACATCCTCTGATAAAACGTCCTGTTCTACCAACATCCGTTTTTGGTTGGTAGTTAATAACAAAACAGGAGCTGCACCGGTAGTTGTGTTAGCGCCATTATACCTGCTCAGGTTGTACCCTTCTAACCCGGCTGCACCGTTATATTCAATAACTGTTGCGCGGTAAGTTGTTGACGGGCTTAAGCCAACGATGTTTACGCTATTGCCTGTGCCATTGTAAACACAGTACCAACCGCTGGTACCTGCCTGTGTACCCAATGCAAATGTATTATTAGCGCTGTAAGTGGTTTGTTGCGTAACGCCCAGCGCACCGCTGGTGCCTATTCTTACAAACACCGCACGTGCCGCGCCGTTGCTGTTTACCCAGCTTAAGGTGGTTGATGTTGCTGTGGTATTGCTAAATGCTAAAGAAACCGCGTAGCCGGTTGGCGGGGTTGCCGGGATGATTGGCTGGGCCAATGTAGTAACGTTTTCTGAATTAAAACGTTTGCCATATGCCACACTACCGTTATTACCCGAGCCATTATAATCAACTACGGCAACCCGGTATGTAGAGACAGGCGATAAACCTAATAGGTTTACAGAACTGCCCGTACCCCTGTAAACGCAATACCAGCCGTTATCTAAAGGAAAGCCAGATGTATACGGATTGTTTGGCGCATAGCCTACACCATCTACCGGGGTAAGCGCGCCGCTTGTGCCCAGTTTAATAAATACTATACGGGCTGCGCCGTTACCATTCGTCCAGCTTAAAGTGCTTGTTGTTGCCGTAGTATTGCTGAATGTTAATGCTGTTGAATAGCCGGATGGCGCTTCAATTGGCGTTGCCAAATTTGAAGGTACTATGCCCGTAGTAAGGTACTTGGGCGCTGCAATAGTGCCGCTGTATTCCACAACTGCCACGCGGTAGGTTTGCGCACTGGCCAGCCCTACAACATTTACTGTGGAGCCTGTACCGTTATAAATACAATACCAGCCTGTTGTACCAATTTGGTTGCCGGATGTATACCTGGTGTTTGCTGAGTAATAAACATCGGCAGGCAGTGGTGCGCCACTGTTAGTTTTATTAATGAATACTACACGGCCAGTGCCGTTACCGTTTACCCAGTTTACGGTGGTAGTGGTGCCCGTTGTACCTGCAAAGGTTACTCCCTTTGCCTGCACCGTGCCTACCGCATTTAAAGTGGTAACATCAGCAGGCGCGAACCTTGCGGTCAGGTATCTTTCGTTACCGTTGCTACCATTATATTCTATTACCTCGGCGCGGTAAGTGGTACCGGCCAGCAGGTTAGATATGTTTACCGATGATCCGTCGCCGTTGTAAACGCAGTACCAGCCCGCTGTACCCAATGGCTTACCCGAGCCATACGCTGCGTTTGCATTGTAGGTGGTATAGTCTGCCGGCAATGGTGCTGCGGTGCCTTTTACACCGATGAATACCGCACGTAAGCCGCCGTTGCCTTTTGTCCAGCTAAGGGTGGTGCCTGTTGTTGTTGTATTGGTAAATACCAGCGTATTGGCATAACCGCTTGGCGCGTTTACAGGCGTGCCGGCTACAAATGCATAGGCTGCACCCAAAGGCTGCGGTTTGGTTAGATCGCCCACATTAGGGTAATTGGCGTCAGCTATCATTACATTTTGGTTTGGCACCTTGCTGCTATCGCGCGGGTTGCCTATAAAAGCGGTTGCGCCATCCGCGCTTACCGCTACAGCAAAACCAGCCGATGGCCCAAAACTTGTAGTTTGTTTTACCCAATTGGCATTACCGCTGCGGGTATAAACTACTGTACCGCTTCCCTCGGCAAACATGATTACGCTGCCATCTATATTGAGGCTGCCTCTGCCATTTTGAGGCAATTGCTGTTTAAGCGCCCAGGTATCACCATTACGGCTATACACTGATGCACCTGTATTACTATTCGAGATAAGCAACAAAGCACCATCGCCACTCAGTGCCAGTTTATCACCAGCTATATTTGGAAGATCGGTGGCAAGCACCCAGTCAGCATCAGTTTTCACGAATACGGAAGTATACTGGTTGCTCCCGACAGGCGAACTTGCGGCAATTACCTTCGCATCGGCACTTATAGCTGCGGTGGACGTTGTAACCGCCGCGGTGATCGTTGTATTTGCTGACAAAGGAATATCTGACCCCTCCACCCAGTTGCTGCCAATGCGGTGATATACTTTTAATGTTCTAATTTGGGGTGTTCCTCCTTTAGTGCCTTTCCCTGTATGGTAGTCGCCTATCACAGCAGTGTTACCATCTGCACTAAGTGCCGCTGTCTGGCCTCCGCCAATGCCGGCGCCCTCGGTCCATACGCCGTTTACTTTGTAATAAAACGCTGCAAAACTCCCGGCATTAATGCCTCTGGCTCCTTGCCCGGTTACAATTGCTATTGTGCCATTTGCATTCATGGTACTCTCGTAACCCCTGGGGCCGTAGTTTCCGTTTTGGGAGCCTGTGCTAAACACTCCTCCGGATTGTTTCCAGGAACCGTTTTGGCGTTCATAAAAAATCACACCCCCATTTACAAAATTTTGTATTTCGCCAACGCCCATGCCTGCTACAGCCGAATTACCATCGGCGCTGATGGCTACCGAATAGCCCTGTTGTGCGCGATATAATGATAGTGGTGCCCTTGCAGAGTTGTGTGATATATATTTTGATGTATCGGCCAATGCTGGGCCTTGCTGTATGTTGGGGTAAAGTGTGGGTGTTACAGTAAAGTTACCTGCTGAAATATCGCCATCGGTAATGGTTACTGCGCCCGTATTAGTACCGGGCATAACCAACGCCGTTAATGTTGTACCAGTATTGCTTACGTTTACAGCGTTTACACCACCAATTTTAACGGTAGTGCCCAGGAAACCCGTGCCTGTAACTTTTATGATAGTGCCTACAGGCCCGGCGGTTGGGCTAATCGATGCAACGGTAATTGGATCACCGGTTATATAAGCCGTAACCGACCCTACACCAGGGCCATTTGGAAGCCCAAAGGTAAAATCAGTCTGGTCGCCGGAGAATGCGGTCGTACCATCGGCGCTTATGGCTACCGCCGGGGCAAACTTTTCAGATAAGGTAACATTTCGTTTTACCCAAGTGCCGGCACCATTACGTGTATAAACCACGGGGCCGGTATTACGCGTAAATATGATACTATTACCATCTGCACTCATAGCGCCGTCACCGGGTTCTGCTATGGTTTGCGCAAGGCTCCAGGCGGTGCCGGTGCGCATGTATACATTTCGGGCTATCAATAATATATTTCCATCGGCGCTTAAGCTGGTTGCATTATCACCCAAAGGTAAATGGGTTTGCACCACCCAATTTGTACCATTATATATCAAAACATGCGTACCACGGTCATTCCCCGATACAGCGGCAATGGTTTTCCCATCAGCACTTATCCTTACTAAGCTGCCTGCCGTTACCCCTGGGCCAAGATCAATGGTTGCCGGCATAGGTGAACCAGCTACTTCAGGGTCTTTTACCCAAGCACCGTTAACACGATGATAAACCGTAATACCCTCACTAACGCGTACACCGTCATACGTTGCATACCCTACTACAGTGGTATTGCCGTCTGCACTTAATGACGATGTTCTGCCATGTCCAAGTTCGGCCGTTTTTTTCCACAAGCCATTTTGTTTTTCGAAAGCGTATACTAAGCCATTAGAAGCCTCTCCGAGGTAATTAGAACCGGAAATAGCCACCGTACCTTCGGCATTTATAGATATGCTTCCTCCGAGCCGTACATCTTCAGAACTGCTTGCATAGTACTGGCCGGATTGCGCCCAGGTGCCATTAGTTCTTGCATAAAACGTTAGGCCACCCCTGCCTACGCCGTTTAAGCCGTTAAGCGATCCGGCAATAGCGGTATTGCCGTCTGCACTCAAGGCAAACGAACTGCCCTGGCCAACAGGCCGACTTCCGTTATAGGTATTTAAATCGGCCATTATCGGCCCCTGCTGCTGTTTTGGATATGGTGTAGCCGTTACCGTAAAGTTGCCGCTTGTAACCGCGCTGCCTTTAGTAACGCTCACTATACCGGTAACCGCGCCCGGCATTACCATACCGGTAATAATCGTACCTGTGTTTGATACCACGATGGCATCTTTACCACCTATATTTAAGGTAGCCCCATCCAGGCTAACACCTGTTACTTTTACCAACGTACCCACCGGCCCGGTTGTTGGGCTTACTGAGGCGATGGACATTGGTGGCGCTACACTGTACGCCGTAAGTGAACCGTAAGGGTCGGTTCGGTAACTCGTATCAGTTGTGGTAATATATTGGCCGTTCTCATAAACTGTATTACTGGTATAAATTTTTGTTTGCACCTGTCCTACGCTGTTATCATCTACGTTACCCGAGAAGGCTGTTGTACCGTCGGCACTAATGGCTACCGAGGTAGCCGGGTCTGCGGATAGTGCTGTGTTTTGCTTTACCCACACACCCGTGTTGTTACGTGTATATATTACGGGGCCGGAATTACCGCTAAACAATATGATGTTGCCATCGGCTGTAATGGATGCGGTGCCCGCCTCTGGTATGATTTGCGCACTGCTCCAGGTAGAACCGGTGCGGGTAAATAGTTTTGAGTACCCCGGTGCGGCAGAACCGGGATAACCTGCGTTTGTGCTTAACAAAACGTTACCATCGGCGCTCAATGAAATAAGGCCAGCCGCTCCTGTCAGCAATTCTTCTTTAACCCATTGTGTACCATTCAGCTTCATAATAAAAGTACCACTTAAGTATGATGTAGCGGCCAGCGTTTTTCCATCAGCACTTAGCGCCACGTTGCCACCTGCCTGTTGGTTTTCTCCAAAATCTATCGTTTTTACACTATCGGGTATCCCGGTCAGGTTAAAAGAGCCGTCGCCCGGCAACGTTGGGTCTTTGGCCAAGTTGCCGTTTATACGATGGTATACAGTTGTATACTCCGTTGCGATAGCACCGCCCCTAACGTATCTGAGAGCTCCATATCCAGTTACCGCGGTGTTGCCATCGGCGCTTACCGCAACCGACTGACCATACCCCTGGAAGGTAGTAGGTTTCCATACCCCATTTTGCTTTTCAAATATGCTTATCGGCGCGTTGTAGGGGTCGAAATCTGCGGAATGGGTCACAAAAAGCACTGTTCCATTGGCATTTAACGCAAGTGCTTTTCCAAATGGAGCAGGGCCAATACTGAAATTTAAAAAATAATAGCCGGTTTTCACCCAGGCACCGTTATGCTTTTCATAAAATGTTAACCCTCCCGGTATAGCGTAGGCTTGTTGTGTTTCGTAATTTAACCCCACCAATGATGCTGCAACGGCTGTATTGCCGTCGGCGCTTATCACTACGTTATTGCCTTGTTTTACATTTTTGTACCTATAGCTTGTGGCAGGCAGTGGTAGCCCTCCGTGAGATTCAGCGTATTGTAGCTGATAAGCATTAGGGTAAGTTGTAGTATCCGCCAGTTTAGCGCCCAACTGTTGTGTTGGGAATTGCGTAGCCGTTACGGTAAAATTAGTAGCAGAATTTACATCGGCACCAGTATTTACGGTTACTTTACCTGTAATTGCGCCGGGCATAACCATACCTACAATTTGTGTGGCGGTATAGGATGTTACTATAGCAAGCTTACCGCCAATGGTAAGCGTAGATGCCGCGGTAAAACCGGTACCCGTTACGGTTACCAGCGTACCGGGAGCGCCCGATGCAGGCGCAAATGAGCTAATGGTTGAAGCGAATGCCGTAGCATGTCGGCCATTGGCAGCAGGGATCGGTTTAGCGGCAAACGCAGAAACAGCAGCGCAGGTAATAGCAAGCGCCAATGTAATTGCTTTAGCCCTTCGATAAGAGAGTTTGGGCAATAAAATTGCAGATAAGGCAGGCTTTTTCATCTTATGGTAAAATTGTGTTCGTACTAATAGTTGGCTTATGACGGCCGCAGCGGTTTTTATAAAAACTACAGGCATAATATAGGGACTGTGATAATACCGCTATTTAAAAGACTTAAACAGCAGCAGGTTACGGCTTTGTATGCTCCAAATATATATGTTTAAACTATTATAGTTTAAATAAATAATAACAAAATTGCTTTGTAATAAATATGATACACATTGATATCAAGAAGCGAAAACAACACGCGTATATAGTTAAAATACAATATCTTACACCGATTATAAATGATATACCTTATTAATCACTTCACAAAAAAAGTGATAAAATATTTCTTTTGAGAATAATTTTTGAGAATAATATCGCGAAAGGTAATTCTCAGTATCTGACCCCATCTTGCTCAAACAAAAAAGCACGTCGTTTTGCTCGCTGATTCTTTACTAACAGGTTTCAGTTAAAATTTTAAGCCGATATCACAGGCATCTGCCGCACGAAAAGATTATCCTGCAATACCTGTAATATAAACCCGGCAACATCTCCCCGACTGATGGTAAAACGGGGCTTAGGTTGGTTATTAAGGCTAACAATAACCGGTTTTCTTTTTGCTGAATTGACCAACCCCGAGGGCCGCACTATAGTATAATTTAATACCGACGCAGCGAACAAACCTTCCTGCCGTTCATGATCGCTGTACGCTACGCCCACGTTGCTGTTATCTATCACCCATTTAAACCACCAGGGGATCTCCCCGCGGGTATCGCTTGTTCCCCATGCGGAGGTAATTATTATCCTGTCGATATTATTTTGCGGTGCCAGGTCAATAATAAGCTCGGCTACTTTGGAAAGAAAATCTTGTGGGGTCCGAAGTCTGGCCCATGGGAAATCGGAGTTTCGGGAGATATTGAGGGCGCTTAAAATGGCGTCGCAGCCCTTCATGGCGTTGTTCAGCATTTTGCTATCCGCAGGCGAACCTTCAAAAACCGTTAATACCGGATGCACGCTCATGAGGGATCTATCGCGAACCAAAACATTCACCTCATACCCTTGCTGCAAGGCTTCCTGTAAAATCAATTTACCGGTACGGCCAGTGGCACCTAAAATTAATATCCGCATAATGAGTAATGATTATCGGGTTTCTTTGCCAATCCACCTGCTACGCTTCATTTTGTCTGAACCCGAATTTATTAAACTCGGGTTCAGACAACGCCCCTCTTAACAAAGATGTAACAATTGTATGATTTTGTCTTAACCGATAATTCCGAAACGAAAAATTAATAATTTAGCAGTAAACAATCACTTCAAATGAAAAAACCTTTACTTTTTTGTTTTCTCCTGCTAATATTTCAATTAAGCCGCGCCCAGGAAACATTCCCTGTAAACGGCAGTTGGGATATCCGCCCCGGGAAATATGCCTTTACCAACGCTACCATCGTAGTCAATGCCGACCAGACCATCAACAAGGCTACCCTCTTAATTAACGACCGCGTTATAGAGGCCGTTGGCGCGCAGGTTACCGTACCAAAAGGTTACGTCACCATCGATCTGAAGGGCAAATTTATTTACCCCGGCTTAGTTGATGCCTACACTACTTACGGTATCCCCGATGCGCCACGTACTACTGGCGGCGGTTTTGGCGGCCCGCGTGTTTACACTTCCACCAAACCGGGCGCTTATGGCTGGAATGAGGCTATTCGCCCGGAGATAAACGCCAAGACGCTTTTTCATGTAAACGCTGATGCAGCCGAAACTTTAAAGAAAAACGGATTTGGTACCGTTCAGTCATTGATCCATGATGGTATTGCCCGCGGAACATCCGTAGTAGTGAGCCTTGCCGATGAACGCGATAATTTTGTGATGCTAAACGACCAGGCCGCCGCGCATTACTCCTTCAGCAAAGGCACCGCAGCTACCAATTATCCATCCTCGCTAATGGGAAGCATAGCCTTACTGCGCCAAATCTACCTGGACGCTGCATGGTACAAAACCCAAAAAACCGAGTACAATATTTCGCTGGATGAATTTAACCGCACCCAGGCGCTCCCACAGATCTTTGAGGTGAGCGATCCGCAATCTATCCTCCGCGCGGTAAAAATTGCCAAAGAATTTGGCAAGCAATATATCCTGAAAACCGACGGCTTGGAGTACCAGCGCATCGCCGCTGTAAAAGCTACCGGCAGCACACTGATAGTTCCGCTTAACTTCCCTGCCCCTTATGATATTGAGGACCCGCTGGATGCACGTACCGTAAGCTACGGGCAGTTGAAAGCCTGGGAACTTGCCCCTACCAACCCCGGCGTGCTGGAAAAAGCAGGCGTAAAATTCGCGCTGACCTCTTACGGTATAGCCAGCGCCAAAGATTTCTGGACCAACCTGCGCAGCGCAATCAGCTACGGGTTGACCGAGAAACAAGCGTTGAACGCCTTAACCACCGTTCCCGCCGAAATACTGGGTGTGAGCGATAAAGTAGGCACCCTTGCAAAAGGCAAAATGGCCAGCTTTATCATCACGTCCGACAGCTTGTTCAAGGCCGAGAACGTGATCTACGAGAACTGGGTAGAAGGCCGTCAGTACGTAATATCAAAAATGGACGTATCTGATCTGCGCGGCACCTACGTCCTTACCGGCGATGGCTTCGCCAACACCGTTTTAAAAATCAGCGGCACACCGGCCAGCTACAATGTAAATATTGAGCGCACCGGCATCGATAGCGTAAAAGTAAGCGGCACCATCACCCGCACCGGCGATGATGTAAATATCTATTTTAACTATAAAGCCAAGCCTGCGGGTGTGATCCGTTTGGCGGGGCATATATCATCGGTATCGCCCATTACCATTCGCGGTAACGCCATATTGCCTGATGGAAGTTCTACAGGCTTTAGCGCCACCTACACCGGTGCCGCCCCTGTAGGGCAAACAGCAAAGCCAACGCCTAAACCCAATTTAGCGGTTGGCCCGGTTATTTATCCTTTCGCGCCGTTTGGTTATACCGTATTGCCTAAAGCCGAAAGCGTATTGCTGAAGAATGGCACCGTTTGGACCAACGAGAAAGATGGCATCCTGCAAAACACTGATGTATTGTTAGAGAATGGCAAAATAAAAGCCGTTGGTAAAAACCTGGCAGCAGGTAACGCTAAGGTGATAGATGCAACAGGCAAAAACATCACCGCGGGCATTGTGGATGAACACTCGCACATTGCGGCAACCGGCGGCATTAACGAGGGCACCCAATCTGTAACCTCCGAAGTGCGCATTGCCGACGTAATAGATGCCGAAGACATTAACATTTATCGCCAGCTGGCAGGTGGGGTTACTACCTCGCACATTCTGCATGGCTCGGCAAATGCTATTGGCGGCCAAACCCAGTTAATTAAACACCGCTGGGGTTTATTGCCCGAGGAAATTAAGTTTGAAGGCGCTGATGGCTTTATCAAGTTCGCGCTGGGCGAGAACGTAAAGGGTAGTAACAACAACATCACCCCGGGTTCTGTGCTGCGTTTCCCGCAAACGCGTATGGGCGTGGAGGAGGTTTATATTGATGCCTTTACCCGCGCTAAGGAATACAAAGCCGCACGTGCTGTAAAAGGTAACACCGTGCGCCGCGACCTGGAGCTGGATGCCCTGGCCGAAATACTGGATAGCAAACGCTTTATCACCTGCCACTCCTACGTACAATCAGAAATTAATATGCTGATGCACGTGGCCGATTCTATTGGCTTTAAGATCAACACTTTTACCCATATTTTGGAAGGTTATAAAGTGGCCGACAAGATGAAGGCGCACAACATCGCCGGCTCTACCTTTAGCGATTGGTGGGCCTACAAAAACGAGGTTGCCGAAGCTATCCCCTACAATGGCAAGCTGATGCACGAAGTTGGTTTGGTAACCGGCTTTAACTCGGATGATGAAGAAATGGCCCGCCGCCTAAACCAGGAAGCCGGCAAAGCGGTAACCTATGGCAACATGAGCCAGGAAGAAGCATTGAAACTGGTTACCCTTAACCCTGCAAAAATGATGCATGTGGATAACCGCATCGGCAGTATAAAAGCCGGTAAAGACGCGGATATTGTGATATGGTCGGCCAACCCGCTGAGTATTTACGCGGTTGCGGAGAAAACTTATGTTGACGGGATCTTGTACTGGGATTATTCGCAGGATGCCGAAAAACAAAAGGCGGTTAAAACTGATGCTGCGCGCATTATCCAAAAAATGCTGGAGCTGAAAAACGCCGGGCAAAACACCCAAAAGCCGGGCGGCCCACGCAGGCCACGCTCCTACCAATGCGAAACGTTAGAGGAAGAAAACTTTGCGGTGGCAGACGAGTACACCGAAATGGAAAAAGAACGCGCCGCGAAACAGGCAGCAAGCAAAATACGATAACCCCAAATGATAACAACCATGAAAAGAACAATTTTAAGCATAGGGGGATTATTGCTTGGCACTACCCTCGCCTTTGCGCAGGCCAACATATTGCCTGCAAAAGCACAAAGTAAAGCCATTATCATCACCGGCGCCACCATTCACGTGGGCAACGGCCAGGTGATCAGCAACGGTTATATAGCATTCGATAAAGGAAAAATCACCGCGATTGGCGAAGGGGCTGGCCCGGCAACCGGTTACGAAACAATTAACGCTACCGGCAAACAAATATACCCCGGCTTTATAGCACCCATTACCACGCTGGGTTTAATAGAAGTAGAATCGGGCGCGCGCGGCACAGTAGATGATGAAGAAACCGGCGAATTAAACCCGCATGTACGCTCTATTATCGCTTACAATACCGATAGTAAGGTGATCCCAACGGTACGCAGCAACGGTATTTTACTGGCTCAGCCGGTACCAAGCGGCGGCCTCATCCCCGGCGAATCATCTGTAGTGCAACTGGATGCCTGGAACTGGGAAGATGCGGCCTATAAAACCGATATAGCCATTCACCTTAACTGGCCATCGGCAGTACCCGCCCGCCGCAGAGGCCCTGCTGCCCCGGGTGTACAGGCAGAAACCCCTGCCGAACGCGCGCAAAAAGCGATAGATGCCCTTACCCGCCTTTTCACCGAAGCTAAAGCTTATGGCGAGGGCGCCAAACCCGCAACAAGCAACCTTCGCTTGGAGGCGATGAAGGGTTTGTTTAACGGCAGCAAAAAGCTTTTCATTAATGCCGATGCTGCCAAGCAAATTATGCAGGCGGTTGCCTTTGCCAAACAGTTTGGGGTACAGGCGGTAATTGTTGGCGGCAAGGAAGCCTATTTGGTTACCGAAACTTTAAAAGAAAACAACGTACCCGTTATCCTCCGCGAAACCCAAACTTTGCCCGATAAGGATGAGGACGATGTATACCTGCCCTACAAAATGCCAAAAATATTGCAGGATGCAGGTGTGTTATACGGCCTCACCGGTACCGGTTTCTGGCGTCAGCGCAACCTGCCCTTTGAGGCGGGTGAAGCAGTAGGTTACGGTTTAAGCAAAGAACAAGCCGTATCCATGATCACGCTTAACAACGCCAAAATTCTTGGCATCGATAAAACCACCGGCTCATTAGAAGTGGGTAAAGACGCCACCCTGTTCATCTCCGCCGGCGACGCGCTGGATATGATCAGCCTGAAGGTAGAAACCGCCTTTATACAAGGCCGTAGCATCAACCTGGATAACCTGCATAAGCAATTGTATAGGAAGTTCAGCGAGAAATACGGATTGAAGGCGGATTAAATATCTGTGCTATAATTGTGATGGAACGCCGGGTTTTTAAGTCCGGCGTTTTTTGTTGGGGGCGAAGTACTATTGCAAATTTAAACTACTTAATAGCCCAACGCCAATGGGTTTTTATCTCGAAAATCATAACTTAGATTCAACAAGTTTTAACAAATCATAGCGTGACAGCAGAAGATACAGCGCAAATACAAGCTTTGGGTTTCAATATTACAGCCGGGAGTTTGCCTTTAGAAGATTTTTTGAATTCAACTTTTCCTGGGTTAAATGTTTTGCAATACGTTAAAGACATTAATGATCTTCTTCAACCATTAACCCAATCCACTATTATCAAGGAATTAGCTTTTTTTGAAAACGCCCCACCGATGCTAATAGTCCAGTATTTTTCGGAAGATTCCGATGATGAAACTGGGTTAGGCCTGTCAAGAACATTTATCAAATCTAAAAATGAATTTATAGTTGAACACGATTTTTTTCGGCTTCCATCCGCCAAAAGGCGACAAGGTATTGCTAAACAGTTACTTGGCTTTAGTTTACAACAATACCTTTCATCGGGTGTTGATAAAATAAAACTAAGGGCCGAATTGGAAAATGGCGGATATGTTTGGGCGAAAACCGAATTCACGGCTACCGACCAAACGGAAGTAAAAACCATTTTGGACAACGCAGAGAAAACTATATCCTCACAGCAATTTAAGTTTGTTAAAAGAGTATATGATAATTATTATGACAAAAATCCAAATGGGAGAAATTTTCCAATGATTAAATGGAGTGAATTGCCAGAAATGGAAGAAATTTTAAACGGAAGTAAATGGCAAGGGGAAATAGATTTGAATAATAAAGAGCTTTTAGCTAAATTTAAACATTATGTTGCTTGACAGAAAAAAATATACGGAGTCTGCTTATATAGCTGAAGAATTGCTTGGCGATTATGAAAATGACCGTCTGCGTAAATGTGCTGTAGTACAACAAACAATTGCCGACGGTGACTTCTCCTTTGACGAAGCACTTGAAGCATATGGAGTGGACAAAAAAGAGTATGAATCCTATGTTGCAAAGAATTCTAACTCACATATATTTCTTAGTTTCTCTGGGGCATCTGAAAGCATCGGTAACTATTTTGATGTAGTAACTATGATGTTGGGTGACCGCTCTATCAATAACAAATTCGACGAAAACATCAGCAAGAGGCTTGTGAAATTAACAAAAGAGCTTGAAAGCATATCCAAGGCATTAAAACAGCATTAAGTAAAGTTTTAACAAAAAAACGCCGAATCTTTACAAGGCTCGGCGTTTTTTTGTTGTGAATGTTTTCTCCAAAATATCCTACCTTGCATCCGATGATGGAATATATCTACGACTTTAAGGATTGGCTGTTCAGCCTCGGCGAAAAGCACGATGTTAACCCACTGCTGCTCGCCATTCTTTATTTGGTAAGCAAGCCGTTGTTTTTCTTTTTCCTGGGTTGGGTGATCAAAAACATGCGCAACAAAAAACCATTTATGACGCAGTTGCTCATCGCCTGCGTGTGCTTCAGTATCCCCTACTCCTATTTGATATTTGCCGGACGGAATATATCCGTTTGGGTGTATGTGTTTATTGCCGTGGTATATGCTTATGGCGGATTTTCTATCTACAAAAAGGTTACGGAGAAGGTTGACCCGACGATGCCGGCGTAGATAATTACTGAACGGTTAAAGGCAGCAAAGCATAATCGATTGTAAACCTAAGCACTTATGAAACTTAAACTCCTAACCTTATTCTTATTCGCAACTCAATTTACCCACGCCCAGGACATCAAATTCGCCCGCAAAATGGTGGATACGCTTACGTCCAAATACTTTTGGGGCCGCGGGTATACCAACGATGGCATGGGCAAAGCAGCGGATTTCATCAGCGCCCAGCTCAAAAGTTATGGCGTAAAACCCATGAGCGGCAAAACCTACCTGCAGGACTTTAGCTACCCGGTAAACACCTTCCCCGGCAAAGTAGATGTAGCGATAAACGGCGTGGCGCTTGTACCCGGCAAGGATTTTTTGGTTACACCGGATAGCAAAGGCGTAAAAGGCGAAGGCAAATTAACGCAGCAGGACAGCACCCATTTTATAGACCAAGCCAACCGAATTATCGTTACGCTGGAGAATAAGCTCACCTGGTCGTCAGAGCAAACCATGTTGGATTATACAGTCATTCAATTGGATAAAAAACTGCAGACCACGCTGCCACAAACTATTAAGGCTGATATCGAAAACAAATTCAACCCCAGTTTTAAAACCGGCAATATCTGCGGTGTGGTGAAAGGCACAGTGAAGCCCGATTCCATCATTGTTTTCACCGCTCATTACGATCATCTCGGCGGCATGGGCAGTAAAACCTATTTCCCGGGGGCCAATGATAATGCCAGCGGTGTAACGCAAGTGCTCAGCCTGGCTAAATATTACGGTGAACACCCGCAGCCCTACACCGTGGCTTTTATATTTTTCGCTGGGGAAGAGGCTGGGTTATTAGGTTCCAAACACTTTACCGAGCATCCTTTAATCGACCTGAAAAACATCCGCTTTTTGATCAATCTCGATTTGGAAGGTACCGGCATAGAGGGCATTACGGTGGTAAACGCATCGGTATTCCCAAAGGAATTTGCGCTGCTGAAACAAGTGAACGAAAAAGGCAATTACCTGGTGAAAGTGGACTCCCGAGGCAAAGCCGCCAACAGCGACCATTACTTTTTCAGCGAGAAAGGCGTACCGGCGTTTTTTATGTATACGCTCGGCGGCATCAAGGCTTATCACGATATTTATGATATCAGCGCTACCCTGCCGCTGAACGAGTACGAAGATATGTTTAATTTGCTGCTGAAGTTTAATGACGGGTTGATGGGGAAACGGTAGATTCCAAAAAAAGCGCGGCCAAATTGCGACCCCTTCCCAAGGGAAGAGGAGGCAGGGGTTTATTGAACTGTGCATTACTACATAGCGGCTAAACCCCGCCCCGCCTTTTACGCCCGGGCAGCCGCACTCTCCAAAGAGAAATAGCCCGTCGGAAGACTGTGTTTATTAAATTTCTTCACAGTTCTATAGTAAAAGATTTTAGGATTTATGGTGACACTATTATTCAAAAAATATGTTAACCCTCCAGTTTTTTAATTTATTGATTATCAAATAATTGAAAAATATTTATTGAAATTGTGTTAAGGTATGTTAACCCTAATTCCCACGCAAGAATGTTTGATGGTTAGTAAAAGAGGGCTAAATTGAAGCGGTTCATAGCAGGGCTTACAAATTGATTAAGCTGTCTTTTAATGCGCTATATCTCACCAAGGGAAGGGAATTGCCAAGCTCCCAAACTAATTAACTCGTTTAGCATTATACCCATATCGCGGGTTAAGGGTAAAACCGAGAATGACCTGATGAAGCGGCCTTTTAAACAGGTGTACGCGTTCCGCCGCGGCTTTATCAAACCTATAAAGGTGCTCAGCAAAACGCATAGTTATTACAAATACGTCAACTGGCTGTTCCCCATTGGCCGTGCTATTTACCCGGCTGGCTTTTGTCGCCTGCCCGAACTGGCTACCGCGATGATGCATGTGGTAAATTATCCGTACAGCAAAAAAGTGGTGGAAGGAAAAGATATTTTATTGGCGAAGGAAGCCGGGCGACATGCCTGATTGTAACGATAATTAGCTATATTGGTTACTCAAATTCCCCACAAACCCTAACACAAACCTTAACACAAACCTTAACACATGCCATTCACTGCCGAACAACCTACACCTCAAAGCAGCATCGTTACCCGGGGGATGGTTTTAACCGTGCTATTCTTCTTCATCGTATCCTTTGTTAACCGTGGCATTAATACCGCCATCGGTATTTCCGAGTGGTCGCCGCTATCGTTCACTATATCAAGGTTTTTTTACTGGCTATGGCTGGCACTCATTTTTGTGTACGTATGGCGGCTTGAACATCAGCCCTTACTGCGTTGGCCCGAAAAGACATACGGGGCCGGCTTTTATTTCGCCTCGATATTCGGTATCATGCTTACGCTTGTCATCGGCACCAATATTATCGCCAGACTTTTAATGCTTTTTGGCTTATTTAAGCGCAGCGACGCTATGGTTGGTATCGCCCAGTTTAGTCTATTGTTAAAAGTGTTTATTTCGCTCACCGCCGCTGTGGTAGAGGAATTTATATTCAGGGGTTACTTAATGCCGAGAGTACAGTTGTTTTTTAAAGGTGTACACTGGCCGGTGATCTTCACTTCGGTATTATTCGGGTTGGCCCACATGCGCTGGGGGACCATTGTAAACGTTTTGGGGCCGATGTTCATCGGGTTTATATTTGCTTGTCACTACCAAAAATACCGAAATATTAAAGTACTGATGGTTTGCCATTTTTTATGGGACATTGTTGGTTTGATACTGATTGGGCATGCGGCAAAATAAAAAAGGCCGGTAGCCATAACAGCCACCAGCCTTTCACACTATTAACTATACTGATCAAGAATTTACGCCGCAAAGTTTTTCAACTAATACGGCATCAGTCTTTTTTAAAGGCGCGGGGTTAACCGCTTTTATGGCCACGGGTTTACTAAACGAGTATTTGCTCAGGTTCACCAGCAATACGCTCAACAGGATGATCACAAGCCCTAAAACCTGCATCCAGCTGATCACTTCCCCTGCAAAAAACACGCCCAGCAACACCGCTATAACCGGGTTTACATACGAGTGTGTACTCACCTGGGTGGCCGGCCTTACCTGCAACAGCCAAACATAAGCGCTGAATGCAGCTATCGACCCAAAGAATATTAAGTATACCACCGCCATCCATGCCTGTGCAGGTACCGCGCTGATATCAAATGTGGCGTACTCATTATCAATAAACCCTGCCGGGATAAACGCGATGCCGGCAGCCATCATTTGCCAGCCGGTGTTTACACGTACCGGCGCGTTTGTAGCTGTTTTTTTGGAGTATAACGAGCCGCCCGCCCAGGCAATGGGGCCAACAATAAGCAGCAGCAAACCAACAAGGTGCTGGGTATCTACACCACCGGCAACCGACTTGGAGAAAGCCTCACCGAATAACAAGATCACGCCGCTAAAGCCAATAACGAGCCCCCAAATAGTACTTCGGCTTTTTAGGTTTACCTTCCAATTCTCCTTATCCAGTATCACAAACCAAATTGGGTTTGCCGATACCATAATGGCCACCATGGCGCTGGGGATGAATTTCTCCACCCATATTACTATCCCGTTTGCAATAAACAGGGTGAACAGCCCGCTGATGCCGGAAGCCTTGATGGTTTGTTTATCGAATATTTTATCGCCTTTTAAGTAACACCAGCCCAGTAATAAAATACCGGCTGCTACAAAACGCATGGCACCCATTATCATCGGCGGGATACCGTTAAGAGCCATCTGTATAAAAAAGTAAGTAGAACCCCATACCACGTATACCGTAGCAAATGCTACTACAACTAATAAGGTAGAGGGTTTGTTGATAGATCTGGTTTCCATTGTGTGTGATTTATATGTATTGTAGAAAAAATAAGTATTACCTGATGATATCTATCAGGTGATCGCCTGCATAGTAGTCCAGTCGCCGGCAAAGGGGTAATCGTTTCATTGCATCCAAGCTATAAGCATAATAGGGCGCAGTTGCCAGTAAAAGACTCGCCGCGCTCAGTGTAAATACCGAATAGTTAAGCGGTGCATCAATACCGAAGGAAATAGCCATCGATAAAGCAAAACTGAGGCTTAACAGGCCGCTGGCAACAGCCGCCACGCGCGTAAACAGCCCCATAATGAGCAGCAGACCAATGATCACTTCGCTCGCTGTTGCTATAACAGCCAGGGGCGCTACCAATGCATCGGGTAAAAAGCTCATTACTTGTTTGGAATAGACTAAAAAATACTGCCAGTCGCCCCAGCCTACGTGTGGCTGGCCATGGGCGCCTATAATACCTAACCTATCGGCTGATGCCCATAGGTAGCTTGCGGCGATGGCTATTCTGAGAAAAACGGATGGGGCTTTGAAGTTTCCGGCGAGTTGCATAATGTGATTTGTTTTATTGATATAAAATTACGTACTTGGTGGACTATACATATAGTCCAGAAATAACAATCAAGATAGTCCAGATGGAATTATTAGAAAGCCTTGTTTGCATTGATAAGAACCTGCAGGTACCGGTGTACCTCCAGGTAGCTAATGAAGTGATTTGCTCTATCCGCAAAGGCATTTTAAAACCGGGTGTCGCCTTGCCAGGCAGCCGCGTGCTGGCGCAGTCGCTCAATGTCCACCGTAAAACCGTGGTTGCTGCTTATGATGAGCTGTACGCACAAAGCTGGGTGGATGTTTTGCCGCGCAAAGGCATCTTCGTGGCCAAAAACCTGCCCAACATAGCGCCGAGGGCTTTAACCGATGCGCCCCACCCTGTTGGCTTTGCCAGTAAAACCCTTTACGACGTGGATGATGCCCGCGTCATTTGCCAGGATATGTTTGTGGCCCCTCCCGATGGTAACCTGGTGTTCAATAACGGGTCGCCGGATACGCGCATAGCGCCACTGGAACTAATGATCCGCGAATACCGCCGCCTTGCATCGCAAAAATTCAATACTAAGTACCTGATGTATGGCCCCGAGCAGGGCTCTGAAAACCTGCGGATAGAACTGGCTAAATTCTTTTCGGAAACCAGGGGGATGCATGTAACCGCCGATAATATTATTATTACCAAAGGCGTGCAAATGGCGTTGTATATTATAAGCCAGGTTTTGCTGAACAAAGGCGATACCGTTATTGTAGGCGACCCCGGGTACAGCATGGCCAACGAGGTTTTTATACAGGCAGGGGCACAAATTGCTACGGTACCCGTTGATGGTTTTGGTATTAACCTGGATGCCGTGGAGGAGATCTGCAAAAAGCAGCCAATACGGATGCTGTTTGTGATACCGCATCACCACCAGCCCACCACGGTCACTTTATGTTCTGATAGGCGGATGCGTCTACTGGAACTCGCCCGCATTTACAAGTTTGCCATCGTGGAAGATGATTACGATTATGATTTCCATTACTCCAGCAGCCCAATTTTACCATTAGCCAGCGCAGATGATTATGGCAGTGTAATATATGTAGGGTCGTTTTGTAAAACCATTGCATCGGGCCTGCGTATTGGATTTATGATAGCTCCTCAAAATCTTATTGTGCAAGCCACCCGCCTGCGGCGGCTGATTGACCGGCAGGGCGAACAGCTTTTAGAGGAAGCAATGGCCAACCTGCTAAAAAACGGCGATATAGGCCGCCATCTTAAAAAAGCAAACAAACTTTACCAGGAACGGCGCGATGTACTCTGCCGCCTGTTGCAGGAGAAACTGGGCGATGATGTATCATTTAATATCCCCAATGGTGGTTTCGCAGTGTGGATGGAGTATAAGAACGGCATCGACCGGCTTAAGGTGACCCAAAAAGCGGCTGAAATGGGCCTTACCATAGGCAGCGGCTGCGAACACTATAACGACTCACTTTTACAGCACAATTTTGTGCGCCTGGGTTTCGCATCCATGAACGTGAAGGAACTTGAAGAAGCGGTAGATATACTGGCAAGGGCGATAAAGAAAGTGCGGACGGAGGAAGGAAATAGTCAGCTCAAATAAGTTCGTTTATCACCGCCGGTTTATCAACCGCTCCATCACCGGCTCGCGCAGTTGCCGGCCAACGGGTACGCGGTGGGTGCCAATGTGTAGCATATTGCCCTCGATGGTATTTACCTTATCCAGCGCCACGATAAATGACTTGTGGGTTTGCATAAATTGCTGCCTGGGTAATTTATCCACCAACGCTTTTAAGGTGCTATGGGTGATCACTTTTTTAGCCACGGTGTGAATAACAACGTAATTTTCCATACTCTCCAGGTACAGCACTTCCTCAAAAATGATCTTCTCCAGTTTGCCTTCGGCTTTTACAAAAAGATAGGTGGGTGTTTCGGTAGTGCCCCTCAGGTCGAAATAATCCTTTGCTTTGTAGGCAGCCTTCTTAAACCTTTCTTCGCTGATGGGTTTTAGCATATAATCAAGTACATCCAATTCAAAACCTTCTATGGCGTATTCTTTAAAAGCAGTGGTAAATATTACTTTAGGCGGGTTTCTTAGGGATCGCAAAAACTCAACACCTGTAATATGCGGCATCTGGATATCAAGGAACAATAGATCTACCGGCTGCTGTTTCAGCATTTCGCCAAGCTCCATGGCATCCTCGCATTGCCCCTTTAATTGCAGGAACGCGGTTTTTTCCACGTAGGCCTGCAAGCCTTTGCGGGCGTAGGGTTCATCGTCGGTTATAATGCAGGTGATAGGTTTCATGTTAGTTATTAAGGTGCAGTGTGGCGGTAAACTTATCGGCCTGTTTATCTAAAGTTAAGCTATGCCTGCCGGGATACAAAAGCTCCAGCCTGCGTTTAAGGTTTTCTATCCCAATGCCGCTGTTTTCCTTATCCGGCTGGTATTGCCCGGGGAGATCATTCTCCACCTTAAATAAAATACCATCTGCATCGCTTCCGGCAACGATGTTAATGCTGTACTTCCCCCCCACGTACTTAAAGGCGTTCTCTACCAGCGGCAAAAACAGCAGCGGGTAAATTTGCTGTTCGATAAGGGCAGCATCAAAATCGACATGCAACACCATCTTTTTGCTGGCACGTACCTTTTGCAGCAGGATGTAGTTTTGCAGGTAGTCCAGTTCCTGCTTAATACTCACCTGGTGCTGGCGGTCGTACAGTTGGTAGCGCAGCAATTCTGAGAGCAGTTCGATACTTTGTTTCGCTCCCGGCACATCATCATCCACCTGGAAATAGATGGTATTGAGCGCGTTGAACAAAAAGTGCGGGTGATACTGCGCCCGCAGAAATTTCAGCTCGGTTTCGAGCTGGTCGTTGGTCAATTTTTCTACCAATAGCTGGTGCGCTACATACGCTTTGAGGTATGTGCGACTGCGTACCATACCGTAATATAAAGTGGTGTATAATAGTGGGATGATGTTTATTTCGGCAAAATCGCTCAGCGACAGCCCATCGTCGGTAAAGGCAGCTATCGGCACCAGCAGCAGGTTATTCACCAACAAGGACAGAATGATCACGTAAACCAGCTCAGTACTGAGAGATACATTGGGCTGCTTGCTATCGCTGTAACGGCATATTTTTGTTACGCCAAACAGCACCACATAACCTACGGCCATACTCATGACCATTTCAATAGCGGTGGTTTGCCATGGGCGCCTCCAAAAGTGCGAGTGCGAGTCGGTATCCTGCAGCAGCCTGATGGTAAAGTAGTTGAGCAGCCCGTAAAAGGCGGGGAATATATTTTTAAGGAATTGCTTCATATTTATCTGTTATTGCCTGGCGGTTGTTGACTCACCCCGGGTTCGCTTCGCTGCCCGACCCTCTCTACCTGCGGTAAAGAGGGTGAGCTCAATTTTCTTTTAACCCTCTTTGCGAAGCAGAGAGGGTCGACCAGCACAGCGTAGTCGGGATGAGTTGAATAGCGGACTATGCCAGCGCCGCCTCTTTTTCTTCCACTAAAACGTCCATCTTCCTAATCTCTAATCCACTAATCTCCGTTCTCTTCTTCTCCAAGGGCTTCATCCCGAATAAAAACCGCGTTACCGCATAGGGCCTTATAAACAAATGATAAATACCCATGGTGAAGAACAGTGTTACCCCTACCGTGTAAATGTACTTCATGATCACCGTATCGTTGGTTTTTACAATGTAGTAGGCTAAAATAACAATTATGGTTTGATGCAGGATATAAAACGGGTACACCGCTTGGTTTAAATAAGCCAGCGAACGGTGTGGCCTGTTCAAATACTGCTTGCCATAACCCATCAGCCCTAAAACCCAGCTCCAGGCCACAATTACCGAGAACGCGCGGAAGCTGTAGCCGCGCAAAGCGCTCCATTCGGCACCGTTAGTCGGCGGATTGAGCCAAAAGTAATAGATTGGCACAAGGCTGATAAAGCCAATGGCAATGGCGAAGCGGCGGTTGCGCTGCAGGCTCTCCATGAGGCTGGGCTGTAGTATGCAGATAAACCCTGCCAGTAAAAACAATAGCCAGTAAACAATAAAGCAGGCATCGTGCACCAGGTTGTTGGTTTCGGGGAATTTGCGGGCAAACAGGGTATACCATATTATAGACGGAATAGCCAGCAGGTACACCCATTTGCCTTTACCCAGCACATTCAACGCTTGTTTAAACCGGGCGCTTTTTGGCGAAATGAGCCACATAAACACCGGCGCGAAAACCAGGTCGTACACAAAAAGGTAGCAAATGAACCACAGATGGTGCCAGCTGAGGTTGCCCTTAGGGTAGGCACCGGTTTTGAACACGGTTTTATAAAAGTCCCAATAGTTCCCTGTAAAGCCCTGGGTTAGGCGCTCCATATAGATCTGCGGCGGCACGATGATGAGCATACCCACCAGCAGCGGGATGAACAGCCGGGTAAAGCGCAGCCCGATAAAACTCCACGCCGAGCGGCGCTGCATCATATAATAACTCACCGTACCGCTGATAAAGAACAGCAAAGGCATGCGTACAAGGTGCATAAAATAATTGCTCATGGCCATCAGCTGGCTGGTATCGTGGTTGCGGATATGCCATGACTCATCGTCGGCAAAGGGCATTCCGGAGTGAAAAATAAGTACACCTGCAATGGAGATTATTCTGAGCCAGTCCAGGTAGGTTTGTCGTTGCGTGGTTTCCATTTTCTTTGATTTTTATTCAAAGAAATGGCATGGAGGTGGGGCAGGGAAATTAGTTTGACGAACGGTATGGGGGTGTTGACGAATGGTTTTTTTGAGAGGTTAGATGCTGGATAATTAGAGATTAGAGAGAAGCTGCAAATGTTGGGCCTGAAGGAACGACGCTTTGTTTCGAACACTAAAATCCCGCGCGTCCTTGCGAGGCACGAAGCAATCTCACGATAGGACAGGTCACCAATTGCTAAGCGTTCATGCATAGTTCTGAGATTGCTTCGTGCCTCGCAAGACGATATTTATTAATTAGATAATTTAAATAGAGCCCCTACCACCCCCACTTCACCCAATATTCATCATCCAACCCATTCCCAGCCTCGCTTAGCAGAGCTTTCAGGGTTTTATAATCTACTGCTTTTTCACCGTACCAGCCTTTGCTGAGACGGTTGCTGGTGAACACAAGGTACTGTTTATCGGGCGTTACGTAAGGGCAATAATCCAGCGAGGTGCTGTTGATGCCTGCGGGCAGGTGTTGGGCGGATTGCCAGTTGCCTGCGGCGTTTTTACGGGCAAGGTATAGGTCGCCTTTGCCCATATCATCGGCACGGCCCTGGCAGGTAAAGAGGATAAACTGCTCATCGGGGTCTACAAAGGCGTTAAACTCATCAAATTTGGTGTTGATATCTTCGGGCAAACTGATGGGGGCTTCGTAGCCTTTTGAGGTGTATTTACATAGTACAATATCTTCGCTGCCTTTACCGTAAGCGGCTTCAACCGTAAAATAGAGATTGCCATTTTTTGCTACGCTGGGGTAAAATTCGCTTTTAGCGCCGTTTACCACCGTACCAAGGTTTTCGGGCGTGCCCCATTGTCCGTTAGTGGTTTTACTTACCTTCCAGATGTCAAAATCGCGTTTTGGCTTTTTGTCGGCAAGCGGCCGGTCGCTGCTGAAGTAGAGGATTTTCCCATCGGGAGAGAAAGCGGCTTCCAGATCGCGGTTGATGCCCGAGAAGGGTGCCACCTCCGGCTTACCCCATACGCCATTCACCTTAGCCACACTGATAATAACGCTGGCAATAAATTTGGGGTGCTGTATGGTAAAAAACAGTTCATCGCCTGTGGGCGAAATAGTAAGATCGCGGTTGCTTAGCCCATCGGTAAGCAGGCCCTGCGCAAAAAGTTTTGGGGTATCAGTGGGTAGGTTTTTATCCGGGTAATTTATCTGCGCCAAAGCACCGTTAAGGCAGGTGAACAGGATGAGCAGCAAGGCGCTAAGGTTTTTCATAATGTAAATGTAGCGGATAACCGCAACACTTTACACTACCGGGCTACAGTCCATAATATTATTAGCATATAATTTATAATACCCTACTAATAATATATTATTTACACGATAAATATATCTACCCTCCCGCCCCGACAGGTGAAGAAAGTGGCAGATGCTGATTTTTTTAAATTTCTTAATCCATTGCACTTTTGATAAAAAACAAATCAAATTCACTGTTTAAACACATAAAAACATGACATATGTAAGAAATAATGAATAACTATGTGTCATAAAAACACATTATTAAGAAACCCAATACAACTAATAAGAAAAACTGTTGCTCAATGTGTTAATTTTTATGATACTTCTGCAAAACACTTGGTGATATCAAATACTATTTAATAAATTCGTGGTATCTATTACTGGTGGCGTCTGCCACTATTGTGATAAGGTTTAGGTTAAAGCCCCCAAGCAGCGAGTGTGAGGGGGCTTTTGTTGTTTATGGCTGATATTATGCGGTAATAAATATGCATATTTACCTAACCATTATAACATCTTAATACATGCCAAACAAAAATTCGTCCGGGCTGCTGCTAACCGGTATTATTGCCGCGCTCATCGCCGGTACCCTTGATGCGCTTGCCGCTGTTTATATACTTGCCGGCGGGCAGGCCAAAATGGTGTTTCAATACATTGCAGCAGGCGCCATTGGCCGCGAAGCCGCTTTTTTGGGCGGGAATCGTTCGATATTAATAGGTGTGGGTTTTCATTACCTCATCGCCGCCATTTTTACGCTGTTCTTCTTCATTCTTTACCAGCGCGAAGCACTTTTGCGCGGGAACGCCGGGGGAGTGGCCTTTATCTACGGGATACTGATGTGGGTGATCATGAATTTACTGGTATTACCTGTTAGCAAACTAAAGATAGACATCAACAAATTCACGTTTAAGGGCACCGTTACGGGCATTGCCATCCTCATTGTTTGCGTTGCCCTACCTATTGTGCTGGCGAGATACTGGTACGAAAACAAGCAGAAAGCCGCTTAGCCCGTTATTATAACCAACTTATATATGCCCAATACAAATACGCCCGGATTGCTGCTAACCGGTATTATAGCCGCACTGATAGCCGGTACCCTTGACGCGCTCGCCGCCGTTTTTATCCTTGCTGGCGGTAAGCTTGTTGTGTTTCAGTATATATCCGGTGCGGTTATGGGCAAAGAAAGCGCGTACAGTGGCGGGACACCAACCATTTTGCTGGGCCTTTTCTTCCATTATATTATTGCGGCAAGTTTTACGCTTGTTTTCTTTTTAATGTATCCCCGTATTGCGTTTTTGCGCAACAATGCAGGGCTTATTGCATTCCTGTACGGGATATTTATTTTCGTATTGATGAACCGGATAGTGGTACCGCTTACGCTTATCCATGTTAATCCCTTTAATTGGCTCAACGCCGTAAAAAACTGCGCCATCCTCATCACTTGCGTTGCCCTGCCCATTGTGCTGGCGAGATACTGGTACGAGAACAGGCAGAAGGCCGCTTAACAAGCTCCGTACCAATGCACCGGCACCGCTTAAAGCGACCTGTCTAAATGCGTATACCCGCCATCTACATAGATAATTTGGCCGGTAGTATGGCTTGATAAAGGCGACAGCAGGAACACTGTTGTATTTGCTATCTCATCAATAGTGGTCATCCGTTTTCCTAACGGGATATTGGCAGTAATGGATGCGAGCTTTTCTTCGGGGTTATCGAGGCTTTTTATCCATCGGTCGTACAAAGGGGTGTAACATTCTGCTACAGCAACAGCGTTTACGCGGATGTTATGCGGTAACAATTCTACGGCCCACTCCCGCGTCATGGCGTTGCGGCCGCCGTTTGCTGCCGCATAGGCCGATGTACCCCCCTGCCCCGTATCGGCCACTTTTGAGGTGATATTAACAATACTCCCCTGCGACTTGATCAGCTCGGGCAGGGCAAAATGGGCAATTAGGTAATAGTGGATCAAATTTTTGTGCAGCGATTGTATAAAGCGTTCGTAGCTGCCGTTTTGCAATCCTACGCCATCATTCTCACCGGCATTGTTCACCAGTCCGTCTATACGGCCGCATTGCGCTATCACTGCAGCTACGGCGCGTTCGCAGGCTTTGGGGTCGGTTAGTTCGGCCACGGTATGGTGGGCTTTGCCTCCGCCCTGCTCTATCTCCTTTACGGTGATCAGGTTCTCGGCTTCGGTGCGGCTGACGATAAAGGGTATGGCGCCTTCCCGGGCCAGGGCTACCGCTATGCCTTTACCTATGCCGCGCGCGCCACCGGTTACTATTACTACTTTATATTTAAGCTGTAAGTCCATTTTTTATAAATTATAAAATGATGCCGCGTTGCCGCCCCAGAATTTTGCCTGATCGGCCTGCGAAAATGGGGCTAAGTATGCATTGAGGCAATCAACTGTTTTATTGTAACCGCCCGCTACCAGGTTCACAGGCCAATCGGAGCCAAACATCAATCTATCGGTACCGAACGCCTGGAATACCACATCCAAATAAGGTTTTACGTCTGAGGGTTGCCAGTTGCGCCAGTCTGCCTCGGTACAAAAACCGCTCACCTTGCAATATACATTTTTATGCTGCGCGATGGCGGCTATCTGCTGTGCCCATGGTTTTATTTCCTGGGCCTTAATAGCAGGTTTGGCCAGGTGGTCTATCACAAATTTTTGCTGCGGAAACGCGGCCACTAATTGTTCGGCATAGCTGAGTTGATCGTGTTTGATCAAAACATCATAAGTAAAGCCATATTTATTAAGCATGGAGATCCCCCGCATAAACTTCTCGCCCAGCATAAATTCTCCCGCCTCGGCCTGTAAAACATGGCGAAAGCCTTTCACAACGCTGTGCTTACTGTAGTGTTGCAGGCGCCCGTCAAGGTCATCTGCCCGAAGGTCTACCCAGCCTACTACACCTATTATAAACGGGTTACTTTTGGCAAAGTCTATTAAAAAATTGGTTTGCGCCTCGCTTTGATCGGCCTGTACAGCAATGCAGGCGTCCATACCATTTTCCGATAGTACAGGAGCAAGGTGCTCCGGATAAAAATCGCGCTGAATAACGGCCATATCATCGGTGATCCAGGAATCCCTCACCGGGTCGAATTTCCAGAAATGCTGGTGCGCATCTATCTTTTGCATATATTATAACTGAAATATTTTATCCATCAATAACCACTTTTCGCCGGGCTTTGCGGTTGGCAGGGGCTTTTGATATTTCCACATCAACTCCTCCCACTCCTGCACTTTAGGGTTGCCGGCATCTGCTGCACCCTTGGCCTCAAAACTAAAGCTATCATTTACCTCCATAATCATAAACAGGCGATCAGCATGGCGGTAGATCTCCATATTTTCTATCCCGCTGCCGCTGATGCTTTGCAAGATTTCGGGCCACACCTGTTGGTGATATGCTTCATATTCTGCTATCAGGGCTGGGTCGTCCTGCAAATCGAGGGTAAGGCAGTAGCGTTTCATAAGCGGTTGATAATTGATACGCAAATAAAGAAAAATATTGCAGTTTAAAACGGCACAATCGTCAAAATGTAAGCATGGTTCATTCCCCCTGCTTTGTTTTACACGGAGGGAAGTACCAGGCAAAACAGTCTTTAGCGCGATATCCAAAACTAAACTGCTGAACTGGTGTAGTATAGGCATGAAACGGATCCTGCTATACGCCATATTACTCATTGCTGCCATGGGTTGCGGCGGCCCCGACGAGCCAACTTATGTAATAACCAGCGCAGGCGATACCGTTAAAAAAACGCCGGAAGGTATTATACAACCGCCCGCGCCGGATAGCGCCGGGCAAACAACCCGTATTGTAACCGGGCAAACCACGCCTTTAGAACTGGTTACCTTTGCAAAAACGCTTATCGGCGTGCCCTACAAATATGGCTCGATAGACCCTGCCGAAGGTTTTGATTGCTCGGGATTTATCACCTATGTTTTTAACCATTTTGGTATCGCGGTACCCCGTACATCGGAGGGTTTTACCTATTTGCACCGCGAGGTGAACCTGAAAGATGCCAAAACCGGCGATCTGGTACTCTTCACCGGCACAGACAGCACTGTGCGCGTGGTTGGCCATATGGGTATTATTTTAGCAACGCCCGGGCAGGAACTGCGGTTTATCCACTCCACCTCCGGCCACGATAACCTTGGCGTTACCGAAACCCCCATGAATAGTTATTATGTGGGCAGGTATGTAAAAACGGTTAGGGTTTTTGAAGAGAGCGGGCAATAATCCCTCTTTGCCATTCCGCCCGTTTACGCTATCTTGCTACCTCCAAATAAACCTATATATGAAACGCAGAAACTTTGTGCAAAGCTCGGTACTGGCGGGTGGTGCCTTATTAGCCAGTGGTGTTTTAAAAGCCGCTACATCCGATAAAAACACTTCATCCGCCGCAGGCAAAACTTTCAATTTAAACTATGGCATCCACGATGGTATGTTTAAAAACCACGCTGGCGATGATTTTGTGGAGCAGATAAAGTTTGCTTACGAGCAGGGATTCCGCGCTATTGAGGATAATGGCATGAGCGGCCGACCTGTGGAGCAGCAGAAAAAGATAGGCGACACTCTGGCTAAACTGGGCATGGCTATGGGCGTATTTGTGCAGCCTGGACTAAGCAACGACGGCAATATGCTGGCATCGGGCAAGGCAGAGCATACCGAAAACTTCATTAAATCGTGCCAGCAGGCGGTGGAAGTAGCCAAGCGCATCAACAGCAAACTGGTAACGGTTGTGCCCGGCGATTTTGAGCGCAAGCTGCCTATTGGCGTACAAACCGGGCATGTGATAGAAGCTATTAAAAAAGGAACCGCCATATTTGAACAGCATGGTCTTATTATGGTATTGGAACCCCTGAGCGACAACCCCAACCTGTTCCTCCGCACGCCCGATCAGGCTTACGAAATTTGCAAAGCCGTTGGCAGCCCAAACTGTAAAATACTGTACGATATGTATCACGTACAGCGTAACCAGGGCAACATCATCCCTACCCTTGATCTTTGTATCGACGAAATTGGCTATTACCAAATTGGCGATAACCCGGGCCGTAACGAACCCGGCACAGGTGAAATGAACTATAAAAACATTTTCAAACACATTTACGATAAAGGCTACCGCGGCGTAATGGGCATGGAACACGGCAATGCTGGTAAAGGTAAAGAAGGCGAACTGAAGCTGATAAGAGCTTACCGCGAGGCGGATAGTTTTATGTAAAATAGTCCATGGACCATAGCTGATAGTTCATAGCAAAACGAGATTGGAATCAAATCCAGCTTCGTCTATGGACCATCTGCTATGGACTAACTGCCCGGCAAGCTAAAATAAAACCTGCTCCCCTCGCCTATTTCGCTTTCTACGCCAATGGTGCCGCCTTGCGCGTTGATGAAATCTTTGGAGATAGCCAGGCCCAAACCCGAACCTGACTTATTCTGGCCATCGGTTGGTACCTGGAAGTAGCGGTCGAACAGGCGCTTTTGATAGGCTTCATCTATGCCTTTGCCGAAATCCCTTACGGAGACCTCCACCTTGTTGTTTTTAGCCGCCACCTGTATCACTATCTTAGATTTTTCGGCGCTGTAACGTAGGGCATTGGAGAGGAAGTTCACCAGCACCCATGCCGTTTTTTCAATATCTACGTGTACCTCGGGCAGGGTATTATCTTGCACTATTTCTAAAGTCACCTTTTTTTGCTCCGCCTGGAATTTAATGGAGGTGATGGCATAATCAACTATCTTCATAGGGTTTACACGCACAAAATTCAGTTGAATATTGCCTGTTTCCACCTGTGACAATTCAAGCAATTCGCTCGTGATCTTCAGCAGGCGGTCGCTATCGTCTTTTATGTGCGCTATCAGTTGGTGCTGCTCGGTGTTCATCGCCCCTACCCGGTCATCATTCAACAACTTAAGGCTCATTTTTATGGAGGCGATGGGGGTTTTCAACTCGTGCGAAATGGTGGCGATGAAGTTTGTCTTCGCTTCGTCGCGCTCCTTAAATTCGGTGATATTTTTGAGAATGTACACTTTCCCTGCCGACCTGCTGGCAAGCTGCAAAACATCAGCAGGTTCGTTTACATTGGGCACCACAATACTGCTACTCTGCAATTGAAAATATGCCTCCCGCCCATCCAAAACAACCTTTAACTGTTTAACAGTGGCCTCATCCCCAATGATGGAGCGGAACAGGTCGTTGCCTTTGATGAGCGCATCGGTGTTTTTACCTACCACTTTATCATCGCTGATATTAAGCGTTTTACGGGCAGCATCGTTCATAAAAAGCACCTCCCGTTTTTCGTTCACACCGATGATGGCATCCTGCATCTGCTCAATAATGGTTTCGATGCGCCGCTTCTCTGATATCACCGTTGCGAGGTTACTGTTCTCCCAATCGTTCAGTTTTGCCGCCATGGAGTTGAAGGCATTGGCGACATCGGCAAACTCATCGTTCTCCTCAAAATACAGGCGCTTATCATAATTCTTCTGCCCTATCTCACGGATACCCTCCACCAGTGCCTTTAATGGGTTGGCAATAAACCCGGGGAAATTCACACTGAAACTAAACAGCACCATAAAAGAAAAGCTGCCTACCAGGCCCAAAATAAAGGTGGCGTTATCCACTTTGCTGCGGGCGCTATCGTCCTTGCGTACGATAGCCTGCATATTAATGCGCTCAATCTCGCTAAGGAGATGCCTTGCTTCCTTTTCTACCGCCTGTTGCCCGGCAATATTCTCACTGCCGGTTTGTAAAGCTAAGAAAGTGGCGCGCAGTTGCTGCGTTGGTTTTTTTTCGCCGGGCTCGGTTAAATTATGCTCCTGACTTTGCAGGTAGGTATTGAATTTTTTTGCTGCAACTACACCAAGTGGCAGGCTGTTTTCGTCGAGCGTGTTCCGCATTTGGCGTACAAAGCCAAGCGATTTATAATTGTCCTTCAGGATCCCTTTCGAGCTTTCCGAAATATCGCGCAGGTAAAATAAGGCGGTAGCGCCAAATGCCAGCACCACTACAAATAAAAAGCCGAAGCCTAACCGGAGTTTAGTTTTTACTTTCATGATAATATAACCAGGTCCGTTTCCGTCGCTGCAATTTTGTTGAGTAATTCGTTAAATATAGCCGTTCTTAATATCACCTGCCACAAATTTAAATGGGGCTTGCCTATGCAGATGGTGGTGACTTCCTTCTCTTCGGCTACCTGCATAATGGTTTTAGTGATGGCGTCGCTTTTTATTTTGATGAGTTCGGCACCAAGTTCGGTTGCCAGTTTAAAATTATTGATGAGGTGGCGCTGTTTATCCAGTTTTATCCTATCCAGGCTTTCGCTGCTGCTTTGCACGTAAAGCACTATCCAGGGCGAACGGTAGTACGAGGCCAGTCGCGCCGTTTTGCGGATCACAATTTTAGCGGTTTCGGCATTGGAGGAAATGCAGGCCAAAAACTTTTCGGGCCGCAGCTTGATCTGTTTGGGTACCTCAACGTTTATCTTCCGCTCCAAGTGATGGGCTACCTCCTTTAAGGCGATCTCGCGCAGCTGCAGGATCTTTTCGTTACGGAAAAAGTTTTGCAAGGCGGTAGCTACCTTAGCCTTATCGTAGACCTTGCCCTCTTTTAAACGGCTGATCAGCTCATCTGCGGTCAGGTCGATGTTTACAATTTCGTCAGCCAGTTCTAAAACCTTATCAGGCACGCGCTCAGTGATGGCGATGCCGGTGATGGATTCAATCTCTTCGTTCAGGCTTTCCAAGTGCTGAATATTTACAGCAGTTATAACGCTGATACTCGCCTCTAAAATATCCCGTACATCCTGCCAGCGCTTGCTGTTTTTGCTGCCCTCCATATTACTGTGGGCAAGTTCATCCACAATTACCACTTCGGGGTGCCGGTTAAGGATGCCCTGCAGGTCCATTTCTTCCAGCTCTTTGCCTTTGTAAAATATTTTACGGCGGCTAATGAACGGAACGCCCGCCAGCAGGGCATGTGTTTCGGCCCGGTTATGGGTTTCTATGTAGCCTATTTGGATATCAATACCATTTTTGAGCAGGGCATGCGCCTCCTGTAGCATCCGATAGGTTTTGCCTACACCGGCACTCATGCCAATGTAGATCTTCAGCTTACCGCGCCTGCTTGTCTTCACCAGTTCGATGAAGTTTTTTACGGAGTCGTCTTTATGTTCCTGCTCTTTCATTACCATTCTTTCAACTATCGTCATCCCGAATTTATTTCGGGAACCCACCTGCGTTTCCGGCCATCCAAATCCGGTTACTTTGCATGTGGGGTGCTGAAACAAGTTCAGCATGGCGTGGTGGTTATTTACTTTTTAAATTCATCAAGCGCTACGTTCAATTTCAGCACGTTCACTTTGGCTGGTCCAAACAGGCCTAACAGTGGTGGTTCGGTATGGGCGGCAACCAAATCAGTAACTTGTTGTGCGGTTAGTTTACGGTTATCAGCGATGCGTTTGATCTGTATTTTGGCAGCATCCGGTGATATATCCGGATCTAAACCACTGCCCGATGCGGTCACCATATCGGCGGGAATTTCGCTGCGTTTTAAATACTGGTGGTATTTAAGCAGGGTATCTATACGGCTGGCAACATCTTTCAGGTAATCGGGGTTGCCTGGGCCTTTATTGCTGCCTGCTGAACCTGCTGCATTATAACCAACAGCCGATGGCCTGCCCCAAAAGTATTTTTGCTGGGTAAAACTTTGGCCTTCGTTGGCATAGCCAACTACTTTGCCATTTACAGATATGGTTTCGCCATCGCCCCGGCCTTTAGAAAGTTTACCGGCAAAAGAAATAAACACGGGATATACTACGCACAGCAGCACAATGAGTACTAATGTAAGGCGTATGGATTTTACAAGATTGTTTTTCATGATTACTAATTATTAAAAAGCTAATGAGATAAGTAAGTCGATCAGTTTGATACCGATGAACGGCGCGATAACACCGCCTAAACCGTAGATAAGCAGGTTACGGCGAAGCAATGCGCTGGCACCGATAGGTTTGTATTCCACACCTTTTAAAGCCAATGGTATCAGCATTGGGATAATGATGGCGTTAAATATCACCGCCGACAGTATAGCGCTTTCCGGACTGTGCAGGTGCATGATATTGATAGCCTGCAAAGCGGGGATAGACGCGATAAACAAAGCCGGCACAATGGCAAAGTACTTGGCTACGTCGTTAGCGATGGAAAAGGTAGTAAGCGTACCACGGGTGATGAGCAACTGCTTGCCTATCTCCACTATCTCAATGAGCTTGGTTGGGTCATTATCCAGATCCACCATGTTACCGGCTTCTTTGGCGGCCTGGGTACCGCTGTTCATGGCTACGCCTACATCTGCCTGTGCTAATGCCGGGGCATCGTTTGTACCGTCGCCCATCATGGCTACCAGGCGGCCGCTGGCCTGCTCCTGTTTAATGTAGTTCATTTTATCCTCGGGCTTAGCCTCGGCTATAAAATCGTCCACGCCGGCTTTTTCTGCTATAAATTTGGCGGTAAGCGGGTTATCGCCCGTAACCATTACGGTTTTGATCCCCATTTTGCGCAGGCGTTCAAAACGTTCGGCAATGCCGGGTTTAATAATATCCTGCAATTCTATGGTACCTAAAACCACTTCGTTTTGCGCTACCACCAGCGGCGTACCACCGTTAGAGGCTATGGCCTTTACCCGTTCTTCTACATCGGGAGAGAATTTGTTGCCTGCGGCTACCGACATATTCCTGATAGAATCGAAAGCGCCTTTGCGGATGCGCAGGCCTTCTTTTGTATCTATACCGCTGGAGCGCGTTTCGGCGGTGAATTTGATAAATTCTGCACCGGCTGGTGCGGTAAGCGAAATTTTCATATCGCTATGTTGCGCCAGCTCTATAATAGATTTTCCTTCTGGGGTTTCATCGGCAAGGGAAGAAAGTACAGCAGCCTTTACCAAAGTTTCGGGCAATACGCCGGGGGCCGGCCAAAACTGGGTGGCTTTACGGTTACCTATGGTGATGGTACCTGTTTTATCAAGCAGCAGCACATCAATATCGCCGGCAGTTTCTACCGCCTTGCCCGATTTGGTGATCACATTGGCCCGCAGTGCCCTATCCATCCCCGCAATACCGATGGCCGATAACAGGCCACCGATAGTTGTGGGAATTAAACAAACGAAGAGCGAAATTAACGCTGCTATAGTGATAGGGGTATTTGCATAATCGGCAAAGGGTTTCAGCGTAACGCATACGATAACGAATATCAGCGTAAAGCTGGCCAGCAGAATAGTTAAAGCTATCTCGTTCGGTGTTTTCTGGCGCGATGCACCCTCTACCAGGGCAATCATTTTATCCAGAAAGCTTTCGCCCGGCTCGGTGGTTACTATTACTTTAATATTATCTGATAGCACCTTGGTACCACCGGTTACCGATGATTTATCACCCCCAGCCTCGCGGATAACCGGGGCAGATTCGCCTGTAATGGCCGATTCATCTATCGTAGCCAAACCTTCAATAATTTCACCATCGGTTGGGATGGTATCTCCTGTTTCGCAAACAAACACATCCCCCTTGCGCAACTCGTTGGATGATTTGCTTACAATGCTGCCGTCTTTCAGCAAAACTTTGGCTGGTGTTTCCTCGCGGGTTTTGCGGAGGCTGTCGGCTTGTGCCTTACCACGTGCTTCGGCTATGGCCTCGGCAAAGTTGGCAAACAACAGGGTGAGCAACAGCACAATGAAGATGATAAGGTTATAGGTAAACGAACCCTGGCCGGTGTGCAAAAAACTGTACACACACATGTAAGCCATAATTACGGTGCCCACTTCTACGGTAAACATCACCGGGTTGCGCAGCATTACCTTTGGGTTCAGTTTAATGAACGACTCTTTCAGTGCAGTTTGCACCAGGGCCGGTTCGAACAATTTATTTGATCTGGTTGTCATGATTTAATATTATTTAGGCATTGAAAAGAACTCTGCTATAGGCCCTAAAGCCAGTGCAGGGAAATATGATAATGCGTTAAGTACCAATATTACAGCGAAGGTCATCAGGCCGAAGGTTACGGTATCCGTCTTCAGCGTACCTGCCGATTCGGGGATGAATTTCTTTTTAGCCAGCAAGCCCGCAATAGCTACCGGGCCAATAATTGGCAGGAACCTGCCCAGTATCATCAGGATGCCGGTGCTTACGTTCCAAAAGATGTTGTTATCGCCCAATCCTTCAAAGCCGGAGCCATTGTTGGCGTTGGCCGAGGTCATCTCGTACAGCATTTCGCTAAAACCGTGGTAGCCGGGGTTATTTAACCAGGCCGATGGCTTCACGGCCCATTCGGCATTGCCGTGGCTGGTGAAAACAAAAGCCGCTATTGCGGTACCAGCCATAATTAAAAACGGACTAAGCAGTGTAATTAAAGCGGCGATCTTTACTTCGCGCGCTTCCACCTTATGGCCTAAAAACTCGGGCGTACGGCCCACCATCAGCCCGGAGATAAACACCGCGATGATGAGGTAGATGAAGTAGTTGAGAATCCCTACACCGCAACCACCAAAGAAACCGTTGATCATCATGCCCAACAACTGCCATAACCCGGTAAGGGCCATTGTGCTATCGTGCATACCGTTAACAGAACCTGTAGATACGATGGTGGTGAAAGTACTCCAGTAAGCAGTGGCTGTTGGCCCGAACCTTACCTCTTTGCCTTCCATAGCGCCGGTTGGCTGCGAGATACCCATTTTGGCAATGGCAGGGTTGCCCCCTGTTTCGCTGCTTATACTTGGGATGAGGAGCATTAGGGCGCCTATCATCATTACACCAAATATTACCCAGCCTATTTTTTTTCGGCCGATAAAATAACCGAAGCACAGTACCATCGCTATCGGGATGATCATCTGTGATACGATCTCGGTGATATTGGTTAAGTAGTTGGGGTTTTCCAGCGGATGGGCAGAGTTTGCACCAAACCAGCCGCCACCATTAGTACCAAGGTGCTTAATAGCAATCATTTGTGCGGCAGGTCCGCGCGATACGTGTACGGTATCGCCCTGTAGAGAAATAAACTGATCTTTACCGGCATAGCTGCTTGGCGTACCGTTAAAGGTTAGTATTAACGCTACCACAATTGATAATGGCAACAACAAGCGGGTGATGGCTTTTACAAAGTAATTCCAAAAGTTGCCCAGGTTGGTAGTGGTTTTATCGCGAAAGGCTTTAAAGAAAGCAACCGCGCAGGCAATACCCGTAGCCGCACTGGTAAAGTGCAGAAACATAAATATAAAGTGCTGTATTAAATAACTGGCTCCGCTTTCGCCACTGTAGTGCTGTAAGTTACAGTTTACTACAAAGCTGATGATGGTGTTAAAGGCGAGGTCGGCGGTCATGCCGGGGTTGCCATCGGGGTTTAGGGGTAGTTTATCCTGATGCATTAAAACAAAAAAGCCGTAAACCAGCCAAAGCATGTTGATGCACATCATGGCCTTTAAAAACTGTTTCCAGTCCATAGCCTCATTGGGGTTAATGCCGGAAAATTTGTAGATGCCGTTTTCGAGGGGTTTCATAAAATCGGTCCATACCTTTTCGCCGGCGAACATTTTTGACAGGTATTTGCCCAGTGGGATGCCGATAACCAGCATCAGCACAAAGGAGACCGCTATTCCTAATAATTCTGTGTTCATTGTGTTATAGGTTAAAATTTTTCGGGTTTAAGCAGCACGTATACCATGTATAAAAAAACTGCGATGGAGATAATGAATAATGCGATCATGATGTGTTAGATTTTTTCGAACCAGTCGATTGATTTAAAAATTACCCAGCTTATCAAAAGCATGGCGAGGAAGAGAATTATGGTGATCATTGTCTTATTATTTTCATCACCTATGCCAATAGGGATACCACTTTCGCGGATTTATTTATAAAATATTAATAATCAGATATTTAAATACAAAACACACCGTGCCAAAAAAGCTATAAATCAAAAAACCCATCCGTTTTGGAAGGGTTGCTTATCATAAGTGAAAAGATCAGGCGTGGCCTGAGGGCGCTATCTTTTTTAAGTTGAAATAAGATACGGGGCTTACCACCAACGGTATTTTTTCTACCCGGGTTTCGCTCGTATCAAGCCCGAACGCTTTGGCATCCGATTGGGCCAACCGCTTAATGGCAAAATAGCTGTTCAATATAAACCCTTCTTTGGCGCTGAACTCATTTTCGTAGGAGAGGAATTTCTCCATCAGCACAAACTGGAAATCAGCCGCCATGTGGTATTGCTTTAATGATGGGTAACGGCTCGTGATATCCAGCTGTTTATTGGCCACCATCTCCTGCACCACCTTGCGGAACAACACATTAATCCGTGGTTGAATCCTGAAGCCGAGACGGAACTCCACCCGTATCACTTTATCCTCCTTTAGTTCCTCCACGCTGTATTCCATCGTAAAAGGTTCGTCGGTACGTTCTATGTGTAAGAACCAGTAAACATCGGCTCTTTTGGGCTTGCGGCTGAGGATGGAGTAGATGATCTTCTGCTCTATCTGTTTACTGTTGTTGGCTTTAGTAAGGTAGATAAGATGGGTGGAGAATTTGGATATGGTGGTATCCCCGCTTAAAGCGGTGAGTACCGGGAGCTGGTCGGCCAGATCTACAAAACTCAGGAACCGGTTGTTGATCTTCCGCGCCCTAAACCAGATGTACATGGTAAATATCAGCCCTACCTCGAAGCCCACAAAGAATAACCGCTTCATAATTTTGATGGCGTTGGCCACAAAGAAGGATAACTCTACCGAAAGAAACATGCACAGAATAATGGTAACGAGCCATACCGGCCAGTGCATTTTGTAGCGCATAAAATAATACATCAGTATGGTGGTCATCAGCATGGCAATAGTAATGGAGAAACCGTAGGCCGCTGTCATGGCTTCGGATGTTTTAAAGTAAAGGCTCACCAATATACAACCTATACAAAGCAGCCAGTTGATGCTTGGGATATAAATTTGTCCCCGAATATTGGAAGGATATTTTACAGTGATACGTGGCCAAAAATTCATGCTAATGGCTTCGCTGATAAGGGTGAATGAACCGCTGATAAGCGCCTGGCTGGCAATAATGGTAGCCATGGTAGCCACAATAACCGCCGGGATGATAAAGCCATGCGGCACAATAGCGAAAAAAGGATTTACGCCATTCACAATATCCGGGTTGGCTTGCCTTAACACCCAGGCACCCTGGCCAAGATAGTTGAGCAGTAAGGTGGTTTTTACAAAGATCCAGCTTACCTGGATGTTCTTACGCCCGCAGTGCCCCAAATCCGAGTATAAAGCCTCGGCACCTGTAGTACACAGGAACACCGCGCCCAGCAGCCAAAAACCCTTTGGGTGTTCTACCAGCAGATGGTAGGCGTAAACGGGATTAAAAGCCTTAAATATGGTGGGGTATTGCACTATTTGCGCAGCACCTAATCCGCCCAGCATCAGGAACCAAACCAACATAATAGGCCCGAAAGCAGCGCCCACCACATTGGTACCAAACTGCTGAAAAAAGAACAGCAGTATGATAATGATGATCACAATAACGAGGATAATAGTACTCCCCGGGATGATCACATGCGATAAAGCAGGCACCAGCCCAAGCCCTTCTATAGCAGAGGTTACTGATATAGGTGGTGTAATTATACCATCTGCCAGCAAAGTACCCGCGCCAATGATAGCCGGGATAGCCAGCCATTTGCCGTAGCGTTTTACCAGGGCAAAGAGGGAAAAGATTCCGCCTTCGCCACGGTTATCGGCTTGTAGGGTAATAAAAATGTATTTGAAGGTGGTTTGCAGGGTGAGTGTCCAAAAAACGCAGGAGATAGCGCCAAGCACCATAAACTCGTCAGCGCGGCCACCTTCTTTTAAAATAGTTTGCAGTGTGTATAAGGGCGAGGTACCTATATCACCAAAAATAATACCGAGGGTAACTAAAACACCACCCGCAGAAAGTTTGCGTAAGTGGCTCATAAGCTATAATGATTAAGGGTTAATATTGGATTAATTTTAACCGGTAACCCATAAGTGCAATAGTTTGGGGGCAAAGTGTAATTATTCATGCCCAGCCGCCTGCAACGCCTATACCAAAAATAAAAAAACGCTTATACGCGCTGTAAAGGCACTTTAAAAATCACAGGCAAGCACAACCCTACCAAAATGGAAGGGTGTGTTTTTCATTTTGGCAGGGTAATTTTTCTATTTCGGTATTGCTATTTCCATTTTGGGGTGGCTGGCTATTTTTCCAATTCATACTCGTCAATTTTACGGTAGAGAGTGGTCAAGCCGATGCCTAACAAGCGGGCTGTTTCGGTTTTGTTACCTTTGGTATAGTGGAGTATTTTATTGATGTGATTTTTCTCGATGGCCGAAAGCGCAAAGGAGGGTGGCGAACTATCTAAATGATCATAAAAATCCAGCGGAAGCAGGTCGGCTGTCAGTGTGTTGCCATCGCAGATAATTACCGCACGTTCGATGATGTTTTTCAGCTCGCGGATGTTCCCCTTCCAGTTGTGTTTCTCCAAACCGGCGAGAAATTCCGGGCTCATCTCCCCTATCTTCTGTCCCACCTTGCGGGTGTATTCTTTCAGGTAATGCTTTGCTAATAAAGCGATATCATCGCGGCGCTCGTTTAAGGATGGCAGCGTGATCTGGAACACGGATAAGCGATAGAACAGGTCCTCCCTAAAATTACCTTTGGCTATTTCGCCTTCCAGTTTGCGGTTAGTGGCAGCGATGATTCGCACGTTTACTTTAGAGGTTTTGGTATCACCTACTTTAATAAATTCGCCCTGTTCTATCACGCGGAGAATTTTGGCTTGCAGGTTGATATCCATTTCGCCTATCTCATCCAAAAACAGGGTGCCGCCGTCGGCTTCTTCAAAAAGGCCCTTTTTATCTTTTAAAGCGCCGGTAAATGCACCCGCCTTGTGCCCGAACAGCTCGCTCTCCAGCAGTTCCTTACTAAACGAACTACAGTTTACCGCCACAAAGTTCTCGGTTTTACGCTTACTGTTGTAGTGAATGGCATGGGCGAAAACCTCTTTACCCGTGCCGGTTTCACCAAGCAGTAACACGGTGGTATCGGTAACTGAAACTTTTTTAGCGAGATCGATAGCGGCATTAATGGCCTTTGAGCGCCCTACAATACCTTCGAAGGTAAACTGCTTTACAATTTTGTTTTGCAGCTTAAATACCTGCAGTTGCAACTGCGCTTTATCCATGGCGCGGACAAGCATGGGTAAGATCTTATCGTTATCATCGCCTTTGGTGATATAATCGAAAGCGCCATTTTTGATGGAGAGCACGCCATCGGCAATGGTACCGAATGCGGTAAGGTTGATCACCTCCACGTATGGCTGTTTTTCTTTTATCTGTTTTACCAGCTCAACGCCGTTTACGTCGGGTAGTTTCACATCGCTTATCACTACCTGGATCTCTTCCTGGGCTAAAATTTTCAGCCCCTCCTTACCGGTATACGCCTGGAAAACCTTATAGCCCTCCAATTCGATGATGCGGGTTAAAAGGCCGTTCAGCTTTTTTTCATCATCAATAATAAGTATATTTTGTTGCATGGTAAAAGATGTAAAACAGCGTATGCCCCAAACTTATGCCAAGTTTTTTATTTATCGGCCTGTTGCATAAAATTAGCCTAAATTATGGGGAACACAACATACATCCCTTATCATTATAACATGCTTTTTTTCAAAATGGAAGGGTTAGGATGCTCAGCAAAGTACTTATTTAAAATTACGCCCCTTATAAAAAACCTCCCTGGAAGAACTATCCTTATTGGGTATTTTTTTGGTTGAGGGGAACGGATTGGTGGTTTCATCAGCACGGGAAAGCGTTAGCACGGGTAGTTCCTCCTTTTGATTAACGGTTAGTCCGCGTAAAAGCGGGGTAAGGTTATGGCAACGGCTTACAATTACGTGCACCACTTCTCCCTCGCGTTGTAATTTCCCCTCTACCATCAGCAGCCGCGCCTGCAATATCTCCTTACGATATTTATCAAACATATTTTCGAACACCACCAGGTTAGAGAAACCCGTTTCGTCTTCTATCGTTATAAAACATACGCCTTTCGCGGTACCCGGACGCTGGCGCACCAACACCAGCCCCGCCACCCGCACCGGTGCGCCATCGCTGATGGCATCCAGTTGCCCGGTGGGCAGGATGCGTAGTAAATTTAACTTTTCGCGCACAAAACTTACGGGGTGTGCCTTTAGCGATAAAGAGGTAGATGCATAATCCTGCACCACATGCTCGCTTGGTGCCATCAGCGGCAGCTCTACCTGTGTTTCGGTAAGGCTTTCTGATGGCTGGCCGGCAAAAAGGGCAACGGGCATATCTGCCAATGCTGCCACTTCCCATAAAGCCTGCCGCCTGTCGAGCCCCATGGAGCGGAAGGCATCCGCATCGGCAAGTTTTTCCAGCGCCGACTGAGGTAACCCTGCATCCCTCAGGGCAGTAATACTTGTATATTTTTCCTTTCTTACATCAACCATCGGCTGCACATCTTCCTCTCGGAGGCCTTTTACCTGCCTGAAACCGATCCGAAGCGCACAGTATTGCCCGTCTTTTTCTTCCAGCAGGTTATCCCAGGTGGAGTAATTTACATCTGCCGGGCGCACTATAACGCCATGCTTGCGGGCGTCTATCACAATTTGCGCGGGCTGGTAAAAGCCCATAGGCAGGCTGTTGAGCAAAGCGCATGCAAATACATCCGGGTAATAACATTTAAGCCAGCTGGATACATAAACCAGCAGCGCAAAGCTTACCGCATGGCTCTCCGGAAAACCATAGCTACCAAAACCTTCCAGTTGACGGAACACTCGTTCGGCAAATTCCGGCTTATAGTCTCTATCTACCATCCCTTTAATTAACTTTACTTTAAAATCGCTCACCATGCCTTTTGCCTTAAAAGTTGCCATACTGCGGCGAAGCTCATCCGCCTCGGTAGCTGTAAAACCTGCTGCAACCATGGCAATCTCCATCGCCTGCTCCTGGAATAAAGGCACGCCTTTAGTACGGCCTAAAATTTCTTTTAATTCGTCTTTGGGGTATACTTCCGGCTCCTTACCCTCACGGCGCCGCAAATATGGGTGCACCATATCGCCTTGTATAGGTCCCGGGCGAACGATGGCCACTTCTATCACCAGATCATAAAAACACCTTGGTTTCAAACGTGGCAGCATGGACATTTGCGCACGGCTCTCTATTTGGAAAACCCCAAGCGTATCGGCATGGCATATCATGTCGTAAACTTTTGGGTCCTCCACTTTATTAATTTCTGCCAGCGTAAGGTTAAGTCCGTAATGGTCTTTAGCGAGGTCGAAAGCCTTGCGGATACAGGTGAGCATCCCCAAGCCTAGTACATCCACCTTTAAAAACCCCAGCGCATCAATATCATCTTTATTCCACTCCACACACGTACGGTTCTCCATCCGCGCGTTCATGATGGGGCACAGTTCAGATAGTTTTCCTTGTGTGATAACAAAGCCTCCCGTATGCTGCCCCAACTGCCGCGGGAAACCTATCAACTGCCCGGTTAACTGCAGCACCTTGCGCAGGTGCGGGTCGTTCTGGTTTAGCCCCTGCTCTTCAAGCCCGCCATTCAGCAGCCATTCCTCGCTAAAATTCCATACCGAGCTTGATACCCGGTTAATCGTATCTACCGAAAGGCCCATCGCCTTACCTACATCGCGGATAGCACCCTTGTGCCGCTCCTGTGTAACGGTAGCCACTATGGCCGATCTGTCCCGCCCGTACTTTTCATAGATGTATTGGATCACTTCTTCACGGCGTTCGTGTTCAAAATCCACATCAATATCAGGTGGTTCGTCGCGCGCATCAGACATAAATCTCGCGAAAAGCAAATTAAACTTAGAAGGGTCTACCGAGGTGATACCTAAACAATAACACACCACCGAATTTGCCGCCGAACCACGCCCCTGGCAAAGGATATTCTTACTGCGGGCAAAACGCACATAATCATACACGGTTAAAAAGTACGAAGCATAGTTCTTCTTCTCCATAAAGGCCAGCTCCATGTTAATGCTATCACGCACCTTTTCGGGGATGCCATCTTTGAATTGTTCGTTGGCGCCCTGCCAGGTGAGGTGCACCAATTCTTCCTGCGGGCTACGGCCTTCGCTGGTAATTTCTTCGGGATAAATATATTTAAGGCTATCGAGCGAGAATTGACAGACTTCTGATATTCGCTGCGCGTTCCAGATAGCCTCGGGATACTGCCGAAACAGGCGTTCCATCTCTTCAATACGCTTCAGGTGCCTTTCGGCATTTTGGTTGAGGCGAAAGCCTGCGGTTTGGATAGTGCACTTTTCGCGCACGCAGGTTAAAACGTCCTGCAATTCGCGCCGGGCGGGTTCGTGGTAATGCACATCATTGGTAGCCGCCATCGGGATGTTCAACTCATCTGATAGCTGCGAAAGCCGGTAGAGTTTTTTATTATCATCGCCACTGTATGACCAACTCGCCGCCAGATATAAATGATCGCCCAATGCACTGCGGTACTCTTTTAAATGCTGCCTAAAAGATGGCTCGAAGTTAAAAACGGCATCCAATTCTGCAGGTGGGATAACGATGAATTCTATCCCTTCGGCATGTTCAAATACATCTTTTTGATAAAGGTGGCAGTCGCCCTTTTCGGCGCGCAGATTGCCTACCGTAAGCAAACCCGATAGCCGGCTATAAGCTTTTATATCGGTAGGGTAAGCCAGCAGACTCGGGCCATCCAGCAAATCGAGCCGGCAGGCGGGAATAAAGCGGATGGGTTTTAATTTTTTTTTGGCTTCTCCCTGCTCTCCATCAACAGCTACGCTTTCAGTCCTCCCCTCTGCTGCTCCCGCTTGCTTCTCTGCCTCTTCTTTTACTTTAGCGTTCCACTTTTTTGCTGCTACATGGGCACGCACAATGCCTGCGAAGCTATTTCGGTCTGTTATCGCGATAGCATCATAACCAAGTTTTGCGGCATGTTCTACCAGTTCCTCGGGATGCGAAGCGCCACGCAAAAACGTAAAATTGCTGGTTACCTGTAATTCTGTATAGCTCATGCGAAAAAACCGTGTATAAACCACTGATCGGAGGTTTCGCTGGCGTAATGCCCTAAACGGAACAGCCAGTAGCGCTGGCCATGCTCATCCTCCACATTATAATAATCGCGGTGTTGTCCGCCTTCCAGCCACCATTCGCATTCAATGCGTTCGGGGCCATCGGCTTTTTTGATATTGTAGCGCTTGCCTTTATATACAAACAATATAGGCGGATAATCGGGCGAAGGGTAAGCCACTATAATAGGCTCGGGCCGGGGCAATAACTGCGTTGGGCGGGGCTTATCGCTGCGCCAGGCAATAGTGGGCTTATCTTGTAAAGTAGCCGCTTTAATAGACCGCTCGGGCCAGTAATGCTCATCGGGCAGGTAACGGTGTATGGCCCCCACGCCCACCTTGCCAGCCAGCTTATCCAACAGTTCTGTAACCGCCAGGGCGCCCAACCCCGGTTTGCCGGCCCAAAGAGCTTCCTGCACCGGGTCTACGTCCTCTACCTTCGGCGCTTCCATTACAAAAAGTTCTATCCCCAAAGCCGGCTCTATCATAGCTATCTTTAATTCGAACAACTTAAAAAGGTGGCTTGTGTTGTAAGTGGCCCGGTTGGTACCAATATTTGCCTGCACCAGTTTACCATCTATACGGTAGCATTTTAAAACAGCGGTCCGCAAGCCTTTACCCTCGCTTTGCAAGCGTTTACAAAGCCCTTCTAAAAGGTATTTTATGGCAATCTCTATCCCAACAGCGGTGCGGATAGGCTCCAGGCAGGGCAGCCGCTCCTGGTATGGTGCTATAATGTGGATAGGCGTAAGCACTTCATCCGCCTGCCCCAGCGCCTGCGCCAATTTTAAAAGCAACTCCTCGCCAAAACGCCTGCGTAACACCGAGCGTGGCATACCAATGAAGCTTTTTATTTGAGTTAGCCCAAGCTTTTGCAGCCGCTGCAAAATAAGCGGCTCTAACCGTAAAGCGGCAGGTGGCAACGGTAACAGGGCCAAGGTGTGCCCGCCCGGTTCGATAATAGGCCTTACCTGCCCAAACCGCGATATAGCCCACGCAGCGCCAACCGTATCGGCCATGGCAGCGCGCACCTCATACCCTTTGCTTCTAAAACGGGTGACGACCTCTTTAAGATAAGCATTTTCGCCTCCCCAAAGGTGCGTACAGCCGCTTACATCCAATATCAGCCCATCGGGCATATCTATGGCGATGATGGGAGTATAGCGGATGCACCATTCGCCCATGCCCCTTAATAATTTGGCGGCACGGCCGGGTTTATCGTCAAACACCTCCAAATTGGGCACTATTGCCCGGGCATCCGCCACGGGCATACCCATGTTTATACCCTCTGCCAATGCCGGTAAGTTTGCGGCTGTCACCAGCATCCGCCCGTGATTGGGCGCGGAGAAAACAAAGGGCAGCATTTTCAGTTCAGGCCGGCGGATGGTGAGCCAGTCCGCCAGTAAATAACGGAACCATATGGTAACAAAACGCTTTTGCATGGCTAACCCACATTTAGTAAGTGCTCTTGTAATTCCATTTCATCTGACTGCTTGCGCTGCTTTAAAAACTTGCCCGAAACCCGGTCCATTACCCAAGTGCCAGGACTGCCGTTACTTACTTTTTGTACCCGTACTTCCGGAACGTAAGCAGGAAGAGTAACAAATTTATTGGCGACCCACTCCATCACCCAGGTACCAGGGCTGCCGTTACGTACTTTTAACAGTTCCACATTCCAGCGCGGGAACCCCACTCCCGGCATACTGCCCTCTAAGCGGCTTGGCACCGGGGTTACCCGCCAGCGGGCCACGCAGGCGGTAGGGCTAAGCTTACGAACATCATTACGAAGGATAAAGCCCGTAACCCTGCTTTGCTCCACCGCCAGTTGCAAGCGGCGCGATTGTGTAAAGCTGATATGTTGCACCTCGGCGATCACCGCCGAAAGTCCTTCGCATTTCAGGGCTTCTTCTGTTGCCCAAAGCACGTCGCGTTCGTGCTTCAGGTCGATAAAAATGACCCGGTCGGGCTCTATCCCAAAAAGCTTTAACGCAGGCGGGAAAAGATTCCGGCATCTGCTTATCCATACACAAGCACCACCCTGGTGCATCAGCGAACTGAGAATACCTCCAACAAAACCACTGCTTGCCGCCGCGTGACTGGGGCCCTCGCTCAAAAACTCGTGCACCGCCCCTACCGGAAAAATACCATTCGGAAAAGCAGCCTCCACCGGACCAAACCCCATACCACCGGCACTACCTGTTGGGGTTTTAAAGCCCTGCAGCACCAAAATATCTTTTTGCAGCCTGTTGATGATGTCTCTCCTGGTTTCGGGCATGGCGTTTCAGTTTAAAGTAGGTGCACGAAAAACCGGCACAAACAAACCCATATAAGCTGTTAAATAGACGATCATGTGCCGCCCAATTGCTTCGCCGATAAACTGTAGCGCCTGCCCGGTTAAAGGACTTTTATAATACGGATCCCTGGTTTCAGCATCGGGTTCGGCGTAGCGCGGGTAAAGATCACCTTCTGAGACCCTGGCGTTACGGTCGTACCATTGCCCGTCTTCCAACTGCAGCGTTAGGGTTGTAAAGTTTTTCCCGTTATGAAATTCAACAATAAACTGCGGCGTGTACGGCATATCCCATTGTTCGGGCGGCACCTCGTCCACCTGTATCCGGGTAACCCCCTGGCTCAATCCCACGTCGATGTAAAACTCTTGCATATCAAATATTCTACAATAATAATGCTAAAAATATTAGTACTTGTAAACTTTTTGTAAATAATTTTTCAGGAGGATGTTGAATAAAGATGTGACCACCCAAACATTTTTGGGAGCAAAGCCAACAGAAAACAAGTAAGCAGGGTGTTACTTCGCAAAGTAGTGGCTGTAACCCTTAAAACAAATCACCTATAAAACAGGCAATTATAACCCCGGCGGAAAAAATGAAATGATTTTTGTAATTCCGGCTGCATTTTCACATATTTGCAGCCTCGAAAATAACCACTATTTTCAGCGCCTATAGCTCAGTTGGTTAGAGTAGAAGACTCATAATCTTTTGGTCCCTGGTTCGAGCCCAGGTGGGCGCACCAACTATAAAAAAAGCCATTTTCTTGTTAAGAAATGGCTTTTTTGACTTCTAAGAGCAGGTTTTTCGTTACTTGCGGCACTGACTTGGCAGTCGTCCATTCTCAGGATTTACACGATTTTTTGTTTAGTTACACTCATGAATATTACAAATTTGTTACAGCCTTGTATGCTCAACCGATGTAAAATGGCTACAACAGGCGCATTAACTGTTGATTTTTGATGTATTTAGTATCACTCCCCGGTACAAACGATAAAAGAACATGGGTAGAAATACAAGATTAAGCAGTAAGACTCCTGTCACTATTTGGAAGCCGGCTGTGGGGTAATGGAGCGATTTAAAAATTGCGCCAACGGAGATCAGCAATGCAGCAATGAATCCTGCGACTACTCTTATATTATACCCCAGGGTATGAGATTTCCAATGTTTTATTGAATTTGAAAACAAGATAACGGCAGTGGTGATTATCAAAAATAAAGCGATTTGGAATAAGATGGAAGCGCCCGACCAGTGCATGGTTTTGAACATAATAACAGTAGAAATACAAAATACAGTTAAAAAGCTGGATAAATAAATGATACGTTTCATGTTTGTCTGTTGATTATAGTTTAAAATTAAATAAAGTTCTTCCTGTATTTCGCGCATCCCATTGGGCGTAATGGCTCGAAATGCAATGTTATAGGCCGATTCAAAATCAGCCCCGGTTACTAATATTTCTTCAATAAAACAGCAATAATGGTCGAGCAGCTCGTTTTGAAGGTTATTATCGGTAACCCCATCAGCTATGACGCGGTTAAGTATTATCATTACTTGCCCATCGTTAAGCTGTTGCATAGGATTTTGACGGCTGTGGGGTAATTAATTGATGAATGGTTTGTAAAAATGCCAGTAATTCGTCTACAGATGCTTTGGCAGATATTTTTCCGGACGGGGTGAGGCTATAATATTTACGGACCCTTTTACCGATAAATACTTCTTCTGCAACTAATAATTTATCTGCTTCCAGTTTATGAAGTGCGGGGTAAAGTGAACCCTCTTTAACCAGT